>NZ_CP137573.1:5070171-6472757 GCF_033343995.1 Streptomyces sp. HUAS YS2
GCGGCGCGGGCAGCGCGGCCGGGATCTTCGACGGCATCGACATCGACTGGGAGTACCCGGGCTCGCCCGACGGCCACCTCGGCAACCACTACGCCTCCGAGGACAAGCAGAACTTCACCCTGTTGCTCGCCGAGTTCCGCAAGCAGCTCGACGAGTACGGCGCGGCGCACGGCGGCAAGAAGTACCTGCTGACGGCGGCGCTGCCGGCCGGCCAGGACAAGATCAAGAACATCGAGACGGACAAGATCGGCGCGTACCTCGACTACGCGAACATCATGACGTACGACATGCACGGCGCCTGGGACGGCGACGGGCCGACGTACCACCAGT
Organism: Streptomyces sp. HUAS YS2; assembly: GCF_033343995.1. Classification (NCBI taxonomy): domain Bacteria; kingdom Bacillati; phylum Actinomycetota; class Actinomycetes; order Kitasatosporales; family Streptomycetaceae; genus Streptomyces; species Streptomyces solicathayae. Next base: position 5,070,502 of record NZ_CP137573.1, read on the forward strand.
CGCCGCTGTACTCGGGCGCCTCCGACCCGACCGACGTCATCAAGCCGGGCACGGAGAAGTACTCGATCGACAACGCGATCGACTCCTGGATCGACGGCAAGCCGGCGTACGGCATCGCGGGCGGCTTCCCGGCGAACAAGCTGACGCTCGGCTACGAGTTCTACTACCGCGGCTGGAAGGGCGTCCCGGCCGGCACGAAGAACGGCCTCGCGCAGCCGGCCACCGGCGCGTCGGCGGCCCGCCCGGTCAGCCAGCAGGCGGGCATCGCCCACTACAAGGAGCTCGGCGGCATCGTCGACAACGCGGCGACGACCTTCTGGGACGACGAGGCGAAGTCGGCGTACTTCTACAAGGACGGCGAGTTCTTCACCGGCCTGGACAAGCGGACCATCCAGGCGCGGGCGGACTACGCGCACCAGCGCGGGCTGGCCGGCGCGATGATGTACTCCCTGCTCGGACTCGACGCGAACGCGACGCTGTTCAACGACATCGTGACCGCGGTCGGCGGCTCCCCTTCCACCCCCACGCCGACGCCGACCCCGACGGACCCCACCCCCACGCCGACCCCCACGGACCCGACGCCGACCCCGACCCCGACCGACCCGGCGTCCTGCACGGCCCCGGCGTACGTGGCCGGCACGGTCTACAACGGCGGCAACGAGGTCTCCCACAAGGGCCACAAGTGGAAGGCCAAGTGGTGGACCCAGAACGAGGAGCCCGGCACCACCGGCGAGTGGGGCGTCTGGCAGGACCTCGGCGCCTGCTGACGGCCTGAGAGCCCCGAGGCCCTGAGCCTCTGGCCACTGAGGCCGCCCCCCTCGATCCACTGCCCCCGCCCGGACGTCCCGCCGGCCGGGGGCAGTTCCATGCCCGGGACCGGCGGGGCGGACGGGTGGCTCAGACCGGCAGCGGTGCGACGCCGATGAGCTCGGCGATGCGGTCCGGCGGGACGGCACGGGAGTAGAGCCAGCCCTGGCCGGTGTCGCAGCCGATGCGGCGCAGCCGGGTCGCCTGACCGGAGGTCTCGACGCACTCCGCGGTGACCGTGAGGCCCAGGCGGTGGGCGAGGTGGACCAGGGCCTCGACGATCAGCTCGTCCGCCGGGTTCGCGTGCGCCTCGTCCTGGAAGCCGCGGACGAACGAACCGTCCAGCTTCAGGACGGAGACCGGGAGGCGGCTGAGGTACGCGAGGTTCGAGTAGCCCGTACCGAAGTCGTCGATCGCGATCCGTACGCCCATGTCGCTCAGCGCCTGGAGCGCCTGGAGCGGGCGGCCCGCCGAGCCCATCACCGCGGACTCGGTCAGCTCCAGCTGGAGCAGGTGCGGGGCCAGGCCCGTCTCCGTGAGGATGCCCGCCACGTCCGCGACCAGGTCCGAGTCCCAGACCTGGCGGACCGCCACGTTCACGCTCACGAACAGCGGCTGCTCGCCGGGGTGTTCCTGCTGCCACTGCCGGGCCTGGCGGCACGCGGTGCGCAGCACCCACCGGCCCAGCTCGACGATCGAGCCGTCCTCCTCGGCGATCCCGACGAACCGATTCGGCGCAAGTGTCCCGAACTGCGGGTGATTCCAGCGCACCAGCGCCTCCACCCCGTTCACGGCTCCGTCGGCCATGCCCACCAGCGGCTGGTACTCCAGCGCGAACTCCCCGCGCTCCACCGCCGGGCGCAGTGTCGAGGAGAGCGCCTGCCGGGTCATCCGGTGCGCGTTGCGCTCCGGGTCGAACAGCGTCCAGCGGGCCTTGCCGTCCGCCTTCGCCCAGTACAGCGTGGTGTCCGCGGCCTGCATCAGGCCCGTCGCCGTCGTGCCGTGCGCCGCCCGTTCGACCACGCCGATCGAGGCCGAGACCGACAGCCGCTGCCCGGCCAGGTCGAACGGCTGCTGCAGCGCGCAGAGCACCGACTGGGCCAGATCGGCCAGTTGCTCGGTGCCGGTGGAGTCCTCGACCAGGATCGCGAACTCGTCGCCGCCGAGCCGCGCCACGAGATGCCCGCCGCTCCTGGTGTACCCGTCGTTGTCCGCGCACTCGGTCAGCCGCGCGGCGACCGCGGCGAGCAGCCGGTCGCCGACCCGGTGGCCCATCGTGTCGTTGACCGCCTTGAAGCCGTCGAGGTCCAGGTAGATCAGGCCGATCCGCCCCGTTTCGCCAAGCCCGTACGGCTGGTGGGGCTGATGGGGCTGGTGCGGTTGATGTGATCGGCGCGGCCGGTGCGCGTGGTACGCCGCGTCGATCGCGCTCTCGGTCCCGTCCTCGGCCGCCTGCTGGGCCGCCGTCTCCAGCGCCACCGCCAGCCGTTCGAAGAACAACGTCCGGTTCGGCAGCCGCGTCACCGGGTCGTGCATCTGCAGATGCCGCAGCCGCGCCTGGAGTTCGCGCCGGTCGCTGATGTCCGCGATCGACAGCAGCACCCGTCCGCTGTCCGCCGCCGGGGCCACCGTGACCTCCGCCCACAGCGAGCGTCCGTCGGGGTGCTTCAGCCGCCGCGTACAGCGGAACCGCGAGCGCCGGCCGCGCAGCACCTCGCGGTACGCGTGCCAGGTCCGGCCGTCCGACGCCAGGTCGACGAGGTCGGCCGCGGCCTGGTCGTGCAGCGAGCCCGGGTCGGTGCCGAGCAGCGAGCCGAGCGCCTCGTTCGCCGCCACCACCACGCCCTCGCGGTCCACCACCGCCATCGCCAGCTGGGCGGCGCGGAACGCGGCCCGGTAGTCGCGCAGTTCGGCCGCCCGCCGCCGGGCGTCGGCCGACTCCTCGATCAGGGTGTCGTGATGACGCTCCGTGATCGGATGCGTGGTTCCCGGCGCGGTGGAGAGCGGTACGTGTGCCGGTCCTTCGGAGGTTCCGCTCACCGCTCGCTCCCGCAGTGCAGTCGTTCCGTACAGGTCTGTTCGGGGGGTCGGCCATGGAAAGTGTGCCGATCATAGAGGCTGCCGACGCGGCCCTTCCAGCTCCGAACGGGCGGTGGACGCCGCCCGCCGTTGTGAGTATGCCCACGGCTCAGGCCGCCCGATCGTTTCTGCGCGGGTGTGACACGGGGACTGCGGTGTCGTGACCGAATGTGACGTCCGGTGCGCCGCGCGCGTCACCCGGCGCGTCGCAGGCTCACCCGACTGGGGCACCGAAAAGGGGCGAATCCCAAGAAATCGGCACAAGGTGGTTGTGGTGTCCCGCATGCCGCAGCCGGAGGTCTACGTGGAGGGTCAGCAGACACCCGAGGGAGTGGAACGTCCGCGGCTGCGCGCCGGTGGGGCGGCCTTCACCTCCCTCATGGCACTCGCCGCCACCGGGCTCGTGGCGGGCCCCGCCGTGGGCGCGCCCTCGGCCGGCCCGTGCGCCCTGCCCCGGACCGCCGCCCACCACTCCCTCGGCCTCGACACCTGGAACACCGCCTACCCCAAGCCCGTCCACTCCCTCGACGCGGTCATGCTCTTCCTGTCCTTCCCGGACGCCACCCCGCTGCTCAGCCCCGACGAGCTGGCCGCCGACCACTTCCCGGCGACCGGCGAGTTCTTCGAGAAGGCCTCGTACGGCCGGTTCACCCTCCGCGCGGACCCGCGCCGCGAATGGATCGAGATGCCGCGGGACTCCACCGCGTACGACATACGGCGCGACTGGGCGACGGACAAGCGCACCGCGTACCTGCGGGACGCGCTGGCCGCCGCCGACGGGAAGGTCGACTTCTCCCGGTACGACATCGTCTACCTGGTCGCCGACCCGGACGCGCCGGGCGTCGACTCCGACGCGACCAAGGTCGTCAACCTGGACGACCCGCTCACCGTCGACGGCAAGGAGATCAAGCGCGTCGTCACCGTCTTCGAGCGCCACCCGCCCGACCGGAACGTCCTCGCCCACGAGACCGGGCACGTCTTCGACCTGCCCGACCTCTACCACCGGCCGGTGGACGGCAAGGGCGACTGGGACACGCACGTGGGGGACTGGGACGTCATGGGCAGCCAGTTCGGGCTCGCGCCGGACCTCTTCGGCTGGCACAAGTGGAAGCTGGGCTGGCTGGACCGGCGCCAGGTGCGCTGCGTCCAGACCACCGGGACCACTCTGGTAGGCCTGGACGCGATGGCCGCTGCGCCGGTCGCGGGCGGCTCGCTCGGCACGCGGCTGGCCGTCGTACGGACCGGGGAGGACTCGGTCCTGGCGATCGAGGCGCGCGGCGCGACCGGCAACGACGCCGAGACCTGTACCCAGGGCGTGCTCGTCTACCGGGTCCGGGCCCGGGCGGCGTCCGGCGACGGGCCGATCGAGGTCGTGGACGCCCATCCGCGGACCGAGGACTGCTGGGACCGCTCGGTGTACCCGCCACTGGCGGACGCGCCGGTCGCCGAGGGCGAGACGTTCACCGTGCCCGGGGAGGGCGTACGGGTGGAGGTCGTGGACCGGACGCCGGGCGGGGCGTGGACGGTGAAGATCACGCTCCCGGAGAAGGGCGACTGAGGCGCTCCGAGCGCTCCTCGCACACGAAGAAGCCCCCCGCTTCCGCGAGGGGCTTCTTCCGTCTGTGCGCCGCCAGGGACTCGAACCCCGGACCCGCTGATTAAGAGTCAGCTGCTCTAACCAACTGAGCTAGCGGCGCCTGCTGACGTCGTAGACCTTAGCATCCTGATCGGCGGGAGGAAAAATCGATACCCGCACGTCGGCGGCCGAGGCGGTACGGACCGCCCGGACGCACGCCCACAGCAGGACCTCCGGGCCGGGGAGCCAGGGCTGCCGGGTGTCCGGGGCCACGACCCAGCGCGGGCCGGAGGCGGACGGCGGGGACAGCGGGGGGATCGTCACGGCGTCACCGGTGCCGTGACAGAGCAGCGGCGGGACCGCGTTGCCCCACTCCTCCCACGCCAGCAGGGACGGCAGGCGGTGGGCGGTGCCGGGGGCGGTGAAGAGCAGCATCCGGCCGCGGTGCACGGCGACCGGGCCGGAGCCCGGGCCGTCCTCCCAGAGCCGGTCCAGCATCCGGCGGCCGAAGACGGCGGGGACGTTGACGATGTCGAAGACCGTGCCGCAGGGCAGGACCGCCGGCGCGGTGGGGCGGGCCTCCCAGAGGGCGAGCGTGGAGCGCGGGTAGGCCGTGGCCGAGGCGAGCCAGCCGGCCCCGGGCGCGGTGACCTGCGCGGTGTGGTGCGGCCCCTCGTCACGGAGCAGCGCGAAGATGTCGGTCCGGCGCTCGTCGATGTCGCTCTGGGCCGGGCTCAGGGGGGATTCGTCTCGCAGCCATGCGCTCATGACTTCAGGTCTACCGGGAGTGACCGAACCGTTTCGGCGGGTTGCCGGAAACCCGGACAGGGTGGGGTGCGGGGGAGTATCTTGCGCCCCGGCATATGCCAGGGCTACGCGCCAGAGGCCGGTGGCCCCGGCCCCCGGCGCAGGTCGGGTCAGTCCTCGGCGGGCTTCCCGCCGGACCGGATCAGGTCGCGGCCGAACTCGACCATCTTGCGGGCGTAGTCCGGCGCCCACTCCGCCCTGTCGGCGATGTCCGCGTCCGTGAGCCGGTCGAACCGGCGCGGGTCCGCGAGCTGCGCGGCCGCGATCGCCTGGAACTCGATCGCGCGGTCCGTCGCGGCACGGAACGCCTTCGCCAGCTCCGTCGCACGGGCCAGCAGCTCCCTCGGGTCCTCGATCGACTCCAGGTCGAAGAAGTGCTCGGGGTCGGCGGTGGCCTCGGCAGGCTCGAAGATCAGCGGTGCGGGCCGGAGCCGCCGCTGCTCGCTCCGCTCGGGTTCCGCCATGTGTGGTTCCTCCTCGCAAACGCACGGCCCGGACACCCGGGCCACCTCCCATTCTCCCGCGCCCCGCAAGACCGCGTCCCCCGCGCTAGGGGGACCAGGTCACGCGGTGTTCTGCCAGGTGGGAGAGGACCGCGTGGTTCGCCTCCCAGCCGTCCGGGAACTTCACCGTCACCCCCAGCTGGACCGGTTCCGTCGACGGGTGGTCGTCGAGGAGGTCGGAGACGCCGGCGCGGCAGACGACGATGCAGGCGTGGCGGTGGCGGGAGGCCAGGACGCACAGGCGGCCCGTCTCCAGGTGGAAGGCCGTGGCGTCCGGGCGGCCCGACAGGGGGTGGAGGACGACCGTCACGTCGTACTCGCGGCCCTGCAGCCGGTTGGCCGTGTCCACCGTCACCCCCGTCACGCCGACCTCCGCGAGGGCCGCGCGGACGGCCGCCGCCTGGTCGCGGTGCGCGGTGCCGACCGCGATCCGGTCCGCGGTCAGCGGGACCGGGTCGGGGCCCCGCTCGCTCACCGCCGCGCCGCCCCGGTCCAGGAGCCGCCGCACCACGAGCGCCACCGCCCGGACCGCCTCCGGGTCCGTCCGGGGCGTGTGCCGGGCGGGCAGCTCCAGCAGGCCCCAGCCCGACTCGGCCGCCTCGTCCAGGACCCGGTCCGGGCCGGAGCCGTCCGACGGCACCCCGAACGTCAGCCGCCGGTCCCCGTGGCCCGTCCCGCTGCGGAACGGCGTGTACGGGTAGAACGCGTCGGACACCAGCGGCGCCGCCGACGCCGGCAGGCGCCAGGAGACCGGGAGGCGGTGCTGCGGCAGGTCGGGGTTGTGCGCGAGGAGGGTCGACACCGCCGAAGCGGACGGGTCGTACGACAGCCCCGCCCACTGCTCCGCGCCGACCACCGAGAACGGGTCCAGCTGCCCCGGGTCGCCGACGAACAGCGCCCGTTCGAACAGGCCCGCCACCGCGAGCAGCGCGTCCGAGCGCATCTGGTACGCCTCGTCGACGATCGCGTGCGCCCACGGCTCCACGTTCTTCACGTGAGCCCACTTCGCGGCCGTCGAGATCACCACCGGCAGCCCGGCCAGGTCGCCCGCCTTCGCGGACTTCCGTACCTGCTCCAGGTCGTTCAGGGCCTTGTCGTACGGGTCGCTGTCGTTGGAGTGCAGCCGGCCCACCTCGAGGTCCGGCTCCTTCTCCGCGAGCCGCAGCACCAGGTCGTCGACCTGCGCGTTCGTCTGCGCGACGACCATCAACGGCCGCCCCGCCGAGGCCAGTTCCAGTGCGGCGCGGACCACCAGCGTCGATTTGCCGGCGCCGGGCGGGGAGTCGACCACGACACCCCGCGCGTCCCCGTGCATCGTGCCGGCCAGGATGTCGGACGTCGCCCGGGCGGCCTCCGCAGAAGGATCGAAGGTCACAGCACGTCCTCCGGGGTCACGGCGTCGGGCAGTTCGGCGACGTCCGCACGCGGCGGGCCGCCGTGCGTCCAGGGTGTCTCCTCCGGGTCCGGCAGCTTCGCGCCCACCCGCGCCTCGTGCTCGAACAGCGTCCAGGCCAGCCGCTCGCCCTTCTCCGGCACCGAGCCCTCGGCGGGTTCCTTGCCGCGGCCCATGCGGTCCAGGATGCGCAGGACCATCGAGCCGTCGTCGTCATGCCCGGCGAACTGCGCCGTCTGCGGTTTGCCGTCCAGCGAGCGGTACACCTTCACGCCCTCGCCCAGATGCGGCCGGTCCTCCGTGCGGACCGTGAGCAGCGGCCGGGGCGCGGGGCGCTTCGACTCCGTCCAGGCCATCGTGACCTCCACGACCTCCGCCACGAAAGCCTCTCCGGTCAGCCGCCGTCCGGCGAGGACCAGCGGGTCGTCCAGCGCCTCCTGCGCCTCCAGCTGGCCCTGCGCCTGTTCGCGCGCGGCCAGTTTCCGGGCCGCGGTCACCGCGTCGTCCCGGCGCGGCTGGGGCGGCTCGCCTGCCGTCACCCGGTCCCGGTGGGCGGTGAAGGACCAGCGGTCCCGCGTCCAGCGGTCCGGCACCCTCGCCCCCTCCGGCAGTTCCCGCAGCAGCTCGACGGCGCGCCACACCGCGTCCCACGTCGGCTTCAGCTGCGTGGCGATCAGCCGGCGGATCTCCCGCTCGGCCCGGTGCAGCTCGCCGAGCCGCTCGTCCGCGCTCGCGCCGTCCTGGGCGGTGCCGAGCGCCTGCCGGGCCCGGTCGTACCGCTCGATCGCGGGCGCGAGGAGCCGGTTGTCGAACGCCGGGTCCGTCGCCGGTCCGGCCGGCGGGCACAGCAGCTGACCGGCCGCGTCGCGACCCAGCTCGGCCCGGAGCGCCGCCTCCGCGCCCGATTCCCCGTCCGGTACGTCGATCCAGGCGAGCAGCGCCCCCAGGTGCTGGTCCTCCAGGGAGGACTGGCCGGTCGCCCAGTGCCGGTTCAGCAGGTCCGTGGCCGCGAGCAGCAGCGACGAGCCGGGGACCCTGGCCCGGTCCCCGAAGTGTGTCAGCCAGCGGCCGAGCAGCGGCACCCGCGGCGGCGCCGGGAACGGCGTCTCCGGGTCCTGCTCGGCCGTCCGCCGGAACCGCATCGACCGGCCGAGCAGCCGTACGTACTCCACGCCGGACCGGCTCGGCAGGATCAACTGCGGGGCGTCCGAGCAGAGTTCGACCTCGACCTTGACCTTCTTGCCGGTCTCCGGGTCGGTCTCGTTCTTCTCCACCGCCTCGACGCCGTCGGCGAACGAGTCCACGTACGGCAGGATCTCGTCGGCCAGTTCGGCGAGGAACGCGAACCGCAGGTCCCGGTCGCGCGGCTGCGGTACGACGAGCAGCCGCGGCTCGTCGGGGTCCGTGCCGACCAGCGCGCCGAGCGGCGCGCCCGCCTCGCCGGCGGTCGTCAACGGGACGAAGACGAGGGGCCGTTCGGCCAGATGCCGGTGGCGTACCGTCGCCAGCGGCTGGGCCCGGCCGGCCTCGACGGCCTCCATCCGGGCCAGCGTGCTGATCAGAGACATGCGCCCGCCTCCAGTGCCTCCGCGCGCAGCGCCCGCGCCCGGCGGACCGCCGCGACCGTCGGGTCGTCCTCCCCCGAGCTCTCGGCCTCGCCCGAGCAGGGGGTGCCCCCGTCGCCGTCCTGTCCGCGCGCCGCGTCGAGCACCGCGCCGATCGTCGTCAGGCCGCCCAGCTCGCCCCGTACCGACCGGCCCAGTACCTCCACGGCCCCGGCGCAGCGGGCCCGCTCCCGGCAGTGGAACGCCAGCTCGCAGGCGGCCAGGCACTCCGGCGCGTACGCGTGCGGCACCGCCTCCACCGCCTCGGTCAACTGCTCCGGCGTGCACGTCTCCACGTCGAAGGTGAGCCCCTCGGGGAGCGCCGCCGCGATGTCCTCGATCCGGGTGAGCCGGTCCAGCTGACGGCGGGTCACCGAGACCTGCTTGCGCACGTCGACCACGGACGCCGCCGGAAGGTTGGAGAAGTCCTTCGGGCACACGAGCAGCACCGACCGCGCCACCCGCGCGCCCTCGGTCACCGCCGCGACCCGCTCCAGGGCCAGCACGTACACCGCCGCCTGGCGGGCCGCCGCGCCGACCTTCGACGCGTCCGCCGCACCGTCGATCATCGGGAAGGACTTGATCTCGACGACCGTCCACCGCCCGTCGGGCCCGATCACCACCGCGTCCGGCTCCAGGAACACCGGCGAGCCCGCGACGTCCAGGGCGAGCAGTGGATGGTCGAGGAGCGTCCACGCCCCGGCCTCGGTCGCCTCCCGCAGCGCCAGCGCGGTCCGCGCGGCCCGCCCCTCGGGGCCGGCCGCCGCCAGATCGGGCACCTCGACCCCGGCCGCGTCGTCGACGCCGAGCAGCCGCAGCAGCTCCCGCCCGCCGTCGGCCTTCACCTTCGCCTCGAAGGCGTTCCCGCGCATGATCGCGAACTGGGACTGTCCGTACGCCGCGGGGGAGCCCAGCCGCTCCGCCAGCACGGCCTTGTCGACCCCCGCGCCGTCCAGCAGCGCACGCCGCTTGCAGCCGGGGTTGGCGGCCAGCGCCGCCAGCGCCCGCGCGTCCATCGGACGCGGGACGACGGCCGGTCCGCGCAGCTCAGCGAGCTGGTGTCGGAGTGTCGTCTGCGGGGCTCCGCGCACCGCGCTGCCCAGGGATTCGCTCACCCGCGGAAGTGTCGCATCCGGCACTGACAATCGGGGACGGTACGGGCGGGGTGCCGGCGGTGAACCGGCGTGCGAGCCGGTCCGCGCCCCGCATGACGGGCGCCGCGAGCAGCAGCCCGAGGCCCATCACGGCCGCGCCGGCGACCGCGTCGAGGAAGTAGTGGTTGGCCGTGCCCATGACCACGATCACGGTCAGCAGCGGGTAGGCCACGCCGAGGACCTTGAGCAGCGGCGTCCGCCCGTACCGCCACAGCATCACGCCGCACCACAGCGCCCAGCCGACGTGCAGCGACGGCATCGCCGCGTACTGGTTGGTCAGCCCGCCCAGGCCGCGCGGCGCGCTCGCCTCGCCGCCCCACCAGCCGTACGCGCTGAACTGCGCCATCGTGTCGACGAAGCCGTGGCTCGCGTCGAGCAGCCGCGGCGGGCAGGTCGGCAGCAGCGTGAAGCCGACCAGGCCGAGCAGCGTGGAGGTCATCAGCCAGGTGCGGGCCGCCCGATAGTGGGCCGGGCGGCGGCGGAACAGCCATATGAGCACGGCCGGGGTGACCAGGTAGTGCAGCGTGGCGTACGCGAAGTCGGCGGGTATGCCGATCTCCGGGGTGGCCGTGAAGAGCCGGTTGAGCGGGTGCTCTGCGTTCAGGTACAGCAGCTTCTCGATCCGCAGGATCGCCAGGCCGTGGTCGACCGCGGCCGTCACGTCGCCGCGCGCGAGCAGCCGGCCGCCCGAGTACGCGGCGTACACCACCACGATCAGCAGCAGCTCCGTCCACCAGCGCGGCCGGCCCTCCCTGACCCCCAGCGACGCTCCTCGCGGCAGCGGCATCCGTACGTCCCCCCATCCGGTCCTGATCTTCAAGAGACGCGGGGGAGGGGGAACGGGTTGCCCGGAGGCGGACGGGAGTTCGGGTGCGGGATGATGAGGGTGCACGTTCGTGCACCCATGCGAGGACATTTCAGGGAGAAGTCTTCATGGCACCGCGCATCCTGCTCGCCCGCCACGGCCAGACCGAGTGGTCGCTCTCGGGCCGGCACACCGGCAGGACGGACATCCCGCTGCTCGAAGAAGGCCGCCGCGGCGCGAAGCTGCTCGGCGAACGGCTGCACCGCGGGGCCTGGGACGGACTCCCGGGCGTCGAGATCCGCACCAGCCCCCTGGTCCGCGCGGCCGAGACCTGCGAGCTGGCGGGCTTCGGCGAGCGCGCCGAGCGCTGGGACGCGCTCATGGAGTGGGACTACGGCGCGTACGAGGGCCTGACCCCGGCGCAGATCCAGGAGCGGCAGCCGGGCTGGCTGCTCTGGACCGACGGCGTGCCGGAGGGCGAGACCCGCGCGGACGTGGCCGCCCGCGCGGACGAGGTGGTGGCCTGGGCGCGCTCGGCGGACCGGGACGTCCTGGTCTTCGCGCACGGGCACATCCTGCGCACGATCGCCGCGCGCTGGCTGGGCGAGGACGTGTTCTTCGGCTCCCGGATCAAGCTCGACCCGACGAGCCTGTCGGTGCTCGGCTGGCAGTACGGCGCGCCCGCGATCGAGCGCTGGAACGACACCGGGCACCTGGAGGCATAGCCGCCGCCCGGGGCGGTCACGACGAGGCGAGGACCTGCCGGGTGGTCTCCAGCATCCGGCGGATCCGGTGCGACTGCACGCCCTCCAGGGAGGCGAGCACCCGCCGCGCCTCCACCGCCGCCTCGTCCGGCCGGCCCGCGCGGGCCAGGTCACCGGCGAGCTGCGCCCGGTAGAGCGCCAGATTGCGGGCGAAGTGCGGGTTCTGCAGGACCGTCGCGCGGTGGGCGTGCCGCGCGGCCCGGCCGTGCTCGCCCAGCGCCGACCAGCACTGGGCCTCCAGGGCCTCCAGCTCCGGTTCGCCGAAGAACGACATCCACTCCGGGTCCGCCTCGCAGGTGCCCTTGGCGAAGAACGTGTGCGCCCGGCCCAACGCCTGCTCGCAGGACGTCCGCTCGCCGAGCCCCGCCCAGGCGCCGGCCTCGCGCAGCGACAGCAGCGCGTGCAGCCGCGCCGACGGCACCACCCGGGCCGCCCGCAGACCGGCCTGCGCGGCCCGTACGGCCTCGCGGAACCGGCCGCCGTCGCGGGCCAGGAACGAGGTGTTGCAGAAGGCGTGCGCCTCCAGGGCCGGATCGTCGGCCACCCGCGCGGTGGCCAGTGCCTCCGCGTAGTGCGAGCGGGCGTCCTCGTGCCGGCCCGAGTCGTGGGCGAGCCAGCCGACAGAGATGGCCAGCTCGCCGGCGCCGGACTGCAGCCGCTCCTCGGTCGAGCGGCGGGCCGCGACGCCCGCGTCGAGCAGCGCGTACGCGGCCCGCAACGGCTGGGCGGCGACCTTGTAGAGGCCCTCGGCGCCGTGCCGGTCGTCGAGCAGCCGGATCCGCCGCACGGCGTCCTCGACGGCCTTGACCTCGGCCTCGCCGATCCGGTGCGGGGACCGGGGGGCGGGGATCGCGGCGGCGCTGCCGCCGAGTCCCAGCGAAGCGGCCGCCACGGTGGCGGTGCCGCTCGTCATGAATGCGCGACGCAGCACGTCGCTCTCCTCATCGTTCCGGGTGGTGCGGGCGGGCGGGGCCGCGCCGGCCGCGGCGTTCGTCCGCCGCCCGCGCACCGCCTCCCGCGCCGCGAAGCCCAGGTCCGCCAGGGACAGACCGGGGAACATGTGCCGGAACACCCGCTCGTACGCGTAGTTGGGGCAGCGGATCTCTCCGGCCTCCACGCGTCCGATGTAGCGGGCGTCGCAGGCGACCTGCTCGCCGATCTCCCGCGCCGCCCGGCGGACCGCCGCGGCGAACTCCGCGGGCGACTGCTGTCCGCGGAGCCTGCGGAAGGCGAGATTGGGAACTGCCCGTGACGTCGCCATGGCCGAGCCCTCTCCTGGTGCTGCCGGTGTTCCGGCGGGGCAAGAACGTACCTGCTGTGACCGGCCGCACACGCGGAATTTGGCTACAAATCGGATACCTCTCCCGCGATCTGCCATGAACTGCCATCCTTTGCGGCGGCGTGCCGCCGTAGCCGTTGACGCCCGCGGACGTTGAACCATGCGGAGAGACGGAACGTGTCTCCTCTGGCACGAGGAGGGGATCCCCTTGTTGGAGACCGGCACGGAGACCGGCCCGCGGACGACGGCGGACCGGCACGACCCCACACCCGACGCGAGCGCCCCGCACGCGGAACCCTGCGACCTCGTGACGGTCCCGGTCCGGCAGGGCCTGGAGGCCGTCGACATCCTGCGCCGCGGCGGCACCCCCGCGGTCGGCCCGGTGCTGCACGACGGGAGCTGCGACACGCTCGGCTTCCTCGTGCCGCCCGGTACCGCGGACGGCTGGGACATGCCGGGCAGCGCCTGTACCCGGACCTCGGGGCGCGGCCTGCGCATCCCCGACCTCCCCGAGGTGCCCGCCGGGGACGCCGGGGACGGCGCCGCCCGCCCCGCCGACTGGCTGCTGCCGCCGGGCGACACCGACCCGGTCACCGACCCGGCCGTCCTGCGCGAGGCGCTCGGCGAGGCGGCCCGGCTGATCGAGGCGGCCGACGGCTGCCACTGACGGCGAGGGCTGCCCCTCCTCGACGCCGATAAGCGGCGGTCCGTCCTCGATGCCGATAATGGACAAGTGGCAAGGAACAAGCAGCGCGACCGGACGGCGACCGCCGGACCCGTCGTCCAGACCGTCGACGGCGGCCTCGCCGAACTCATACCCGACCGGGAGCGCCCCCGCGGCTGGACGCTGCTGATCGACGGCGCCCCGCAGTCGCACGTGGACCTGGACGACCCGGCCCACCTCTCCTTCGAGTACCAGCGGCGCCTCGGCCACATCGTGGACCTCGTCGCCCCGCCGAACCGGCCGCTCCAGGTCGTCCACCTCGGCGGCGGAGCCTTCACCCTCGCCCGGTACGTCGCCGCGACCCGGCCCCGCTCCACCCAGCAGATCGTGGAGCTCGACGGGTCCCTGGTCCAGCTCGTCCGCCGCGAACTGCCGCTCGACTCCGGGGCCCGGATCCGGGTCCGCTCCACCGACGCCCGCGCCGGGCTCGGCAAGGTCCAGGACGGCTGGGCCGACCTGGTCGTCGCCGACGTCTTCAGCGGCGCCCGTACGCCCGCCCACCTGACCAGCACCGAGTTCCTCGGCGAGGTGCGCCGCGTGCTGCGGCCCGGCGGCTTCTACGCGGCCAACCTGGCCGACGGCCCGCCGCTCGCGCATCTGCGCGGCCAGATCGCCACCGCCGCCGCCGTCTTCCCCGAGCTGGCGCTCACCGCCGACCCGACCGTCCTGCGCGGCCGGCGCTTCGGCAACGCCGTCCTGCTCGCCTCCGACGTCCCGCTGCCCGTCGCCGAACTGACCCGCCGGGTCGCCGGCGACCCGCACGCCGGCCGGGTCGAACACGGCCGCGCGCTCGCCGACTTCACCGGCGGCGCGACCCCGGTCACCGACGCGAGCGCCAAGCCCTCGCCGGTACCGCCGGCGTCGGTGTTCCGGTAGGCCGACCGGTCGTTCAGAGCTCGATGTGGTCCGAGTCCGGGTGCCCGCAGACCTGCATCCCGGGTGGGGAGCCGAGGTCGGGGATCGAGGAGTCGAACCACTTGCCGATGCAGAAAGAGCTGTCGGAACCCTTGAAGCCCCGGCACCCGCAGGTGTGCGGGGTCGGCGGGTGCTCCAGCTCCGCCATGCAGGGCCGGCCGACGAAGTCACGCAGGTCGGGTGTCAGCTCCGCCCCCGAGTCGCGGATCATCGTGGCGGCCTTCCGCCGGGCCTCGATGAGCAGCGTCGCTGCCTCCGCGAGCACCCGGAACTGCTCCTCGGTCCGGTCGATCCGCTTCTCGTAGTCGTTCACGGGCCCTCCTCGGAGTCGTCGAGGCTGCCGTCGTACCAGAGCTCCCGGGGCGGTCCCGGCGTGGCACGCGCAGGTTCCGCGGAAGGGTGCCCGGACGGACGTCAGCGGTCGTCGATCTCGACCCGGGGCGCGCTGTCGTGCCAGACGCAGAAGACCGACAGCTCGCGGCCGTCCCGGGTGAACGTGACCCGGATCCAGGTCGGCTGCTTCCAGACCTGCATCTGCCAGCCGGCGGCCGGGGTGGCCGTGACCAGCTCCGCCGAGGTGTCGCCCAGGTCGAAGACGACCCGGCCGCCGTCCACGGTGTAGCTCTTCACGCGGCCGCTGTCCGGCTTCTTCGTGGCGGTGGGTCTGCGCGGCGGCGCGGACGTCGGGGACTTCGCGGGGGTGTCCGGGGTCCGCGTGGCCGGGGGGGTGGGCTCGACGGGCCGCCGCGTCGACGAGGCCACCGGCGTGCTCGGCTCCCCGGCCGGCGTCACCGCGCCCGCCGGGATGGGCAGCGCGAGGGGCGGGTCGTACACCGTCCCGGCCATCACCGTGTGCACGCCCCACCACGAGAGCGTGACCGCCGCGCCGGTGGCGAGCGACCACGCCAGGGCGTGTACCAGTCCTCTTCGCATCGCGGCCATCATGCCCCACGCCCCCGGACCCGTGTCCCCCGGATGGCGTACGGTGCCGCCCATGGCAAGTGTGCTCGTGGTCGAGGACGACCAGTTCGTGCGCTCGGCCCTCATCCGGCATCTGACCGACGCCTCCCACACCGTACGGAGCGTCGGCACCGCCCTGGAGGCGCTGCGCGAGGTCGCCCATTTCCGGTTCGACGTGGTCATCCTCGACCTCGGACTGCCCGACCTGGACGGATCCGAGGCCCTGAAGATGCTGCGCGGCATCACCGACGTGCCGGTGATCATCGCGACCGCGCGGGACGACGAGGCGGAGATCGTCCGGCTGCTCAACGACGGCGCGGACGACTACCTCACCAAGCCGTTCTCGGTGGAGCACCTGTCCGCGCGGATGGCCGCCGTGCTGCGCCGCGCGCGGTCCGCGGGTGAGGCGCCGCCGAGCCGGGTCATCACGGTGGGCGGGCTGTCCATCGATCCGCTGCGCCGCCAGGCCGAACTGGACGGCGCCGCGCTCGACCTGACGCGACGGGAGTTCGACCTGCTGACCTTCCTGGCCGGCCGGCCCGGGGTCGTCGTACCGCGCAAGGAGCTGCTGGCCGAGGTGTGGCAGCAGTCGTACGGGGACGACCAGACCATCGACGTGCATTTGTCATGGCTGCGGCGGAAGTTGGGCGAAACGGCCGCCCGGCCCCGCTATCTGCACACCCTGCGCGGGGTGGGCGTGAAGCTCGAACCGCCGCGGGAGCAGCTGCCGTGAGATGGGCACTGGTCAAGGTGTCGCTCGCCGTCACCGCCATGGTCGTCATCGCCTTCGCCGTGCCGCTGGCGCTGGTCGTCAAGGAGATGGCCAGCGACCGGGCCTTCTCCAACGCCGAACGGCGGGCCTCCGGCCTCGCGCCCGTGCTCGCCATCACCACCGACCGCGCGGAACTGGACCGGGCCGTCGCCAGCACCGAGGACGGCGCGGCCGGCCGGCTCGCCGTGCACGTCCCGGCCGGCGACGAGCCCGGACAGGGTGCCGCCGCGATCGGCACCCGGCGGGCCGCCGAGGAGGACCTGCGGACCACCCGCCGGCTCGGCCGGGCCACCGTCGTCGAGGTGCCGGGCGGCTCGGTGCTGCTCCAGCCGACCGCGGTCGGCTCCGGGCGGGTCGCGATCGTGGAGCTGTTCGTGCCCGAGGGCGAGCGGTCCAACGGCGTCGCCACCGCGTGGCTGGTCCTGGCCGGGGTCGGCGTCGCGCTGATCGTCGGGTCCGTGGCGGTCGCCGACCGGCTCGGCGTACGGATGGTCCAGCCGGCCCAGCGGCTTGCCGGGGCCGCGCACGACCTGGGCGAGGGGCGGCTCGGCGCGCGGGTGCCCGAGGAGGGGCCGCCCGAGCTGAAGTCCGCCGCGGTCGCCTTCAACTCGATGGCCGACCAGGTCGTCCGGCTGCTCGCCAACGAGCGCGAGCTGGCCGCCGACCTGTCGCACCGGCTGCGCACCCCGCTGACCGTGCTGCGGCTCAACGCCGCCTCGCTGGGCTCGGGCCCGGCGGCCGAGCAGACCAGGGCCGCCGTGGAGCAGCTGGAGCGCGAGGTCGACATCATCATCCGCACCGCCCGCGAGGCCAAGCCGCAGACCGCGGCGGCCGGTCCCGGCGCGGGCTGCGACGCCTCCGAGGTCGTCCGGGAGCGGATGGAGTTCTGGTCCGCGCTCGCCGAGGACGAGGGCCGCAAGGTGCGGGTCGCCGGCATCGAGCGCCCGGTCCGCATCCCGGTCGCCCGCCCCGAACTCGTCGCCGCGCTCGACGCGCTGCTCGGCAACGTCTTCCGGCACACGGCGGAGGGCACCGCGTTCTCCGTCGACGTCCACAACGGCGAGGACGCCGTGATCGTCCTCGTCTCGGACGCCGGCCCCGGCATCGCCGACCCGACCGCGGCCCTGGCCCGCGGCAACAAGGGCGACCGCGCCGGCTCCACCGGCCTCGGCCTCGACATCGTCCGCCGCATGGCCGAGGCGACCGGCGGCGACGTCCGCATCGGCCGCTCGGTCCTCGGCGGCACCGAGGTCCGCATCTGGATCGGCCTGGGCGGCCGGTGGACGGGGGCGACCGGGGGCCGCCGAGGCGGCAGGGCGGCCCGCCGCAGGCGGGGCTGAGCGGGGGATCACGGCCCTCAACCTTTGCTCGCCTTGATGCGTCCCTTAAGCGGAGCCTAAGAATCCCAACCCCGGGCCACTGGTGGGCATTTGTCCGAATCCAGGTCGCTAGCGTGCTGCCGCACCCCACCCCCGTAACGCAGAGGCAGGCACGCGATGGGTACCAGTTCGCATCGGCGCAGGGCGAGCGGCCGGACGAAGGCCGTGGGCGCGGTCGTCGCGGCCGCGGTGATCGGTGGCGCGGTGTTCGCGCTCACCGGTACGGCGCAGGCGTCGGCCGTCGGCGCCGCGTACACCAGGACCAGCTCCTGGACCGGCGGCTACACCGGCCAGTACGTCATCACCAATGAGACCTCCAGCGTCCAGTCGGGGGGCTGGACGCTGGAGTTCGACCTGCCCGAGGGCACCACGATCGGCTCGCTGTGGAACGGCGAGCACACCGTCTCCGGGCGGCACGTCACCGTGAAGCCCGCGAGCTGGAACAAGGAGCTCGCGCCCGGCCGGTCGGTCACCGTCGGCTTCGTGACCTCCGCGAGCGGCGCCGCGGGCGACCCGAGCGGCTGCCTCATCAACAAGGTGTCCTGCTCGGTCGACACCGGCGCGACCCCGCAGCCCAGCGGCCGCCCCACCGAGCAGCCCACCATCGCCCCCACCACGGCGCCGACGGCCACCGCGACCCCCACGGTCAAGCCGACGCCGACCCCCACCGCCACGGCGACCGCCACCCCCACCGCGCCCCCGGCCGGCGGCGGCGCCGCGAAGTACGCCCCGTACGTCGACACCTCGCTCTACCCGGCGTACGACCTGCTCGCCACCGCCGAGGCCACCGGCGTGAAGGAGTTCAACCTCGCCTTCATCACCTCCGGCGGCGCCTGCGCCCCGCTGTGGGGCGGCGTCACCGATCTCGCGAGCGACAAGGTCGCCGCCCAGATCGGCGCCCTGCGGGCCAAGGGCGGCGACGTCCGGGTCTCCTTCGGCGGCGCGGCCGGTCACGAGCTCGCGCTGAACTGCTCGACCTCCTCCGCCCTCGCCGCCGCGTACGGCAAGGTCGTCGACCAGTACAGGCTGACCAAGGTCGACTTCGACATCGAGGGTGCGGCGCTGCCGGACACGGCCGCCAACACCCGCCGCTCCCAGGCCATCGCGGCGCTCCAGAAGTCCCACCCGGACCTGAACGTGTCCTTCACGCTGCCGGTGATGCCCGAGGGCCTGACCCAGCCCGGCGTCGACCTGCTCGCCGACGCGAAGAGGAACGGCGTCCGCGTCGACGCGGTCAACATCATGGCGATGGACTACGGGCCGGCCTACAGCGGCGACATGGGCACCTACGCGGTCCAGGCCGCGACAGCGACCCAGGCGCAGATCAAGGGCGTCCTCGGGCTGTCCGAGGCGGCCGCCTGGAAGGCCGTCGCGGTCACCCCGATGATCGGCGTCAACGACGTCGCCAGTGAGATCTTCAAGGTCGACGACGCCACCCAGCTGGTCGACTTCGCGAAGTCGAAGGGCCTCGGCTGGCTGTCCATGTGGTCCTCGACCCGGGACAAGCAGTGCGCGGCCGGCGCGGTGAACCACGCCGACGCGACCTGCTCGTCGATCCTCCAGCAGCCGCTGGCCTTCACCAGGGCGTTCGCCGCGTACAAGTAGGCCCTCCGGACCCGAGCAGGCCATTTCGCCCCCCACCCGCGCGCCCCGGTCGGTCCCCCCCCCCCCATCCGACCGGGGCGCGCCCCTGCCCGCCTGCCGGCCGAAGACCGCGAGGAGGTCACAGGTCCAGGGCGTCGTCGATCGCCGTCACGGCCGCGTCCCAGCCCTCCTGGGCCGACGCGCCCTTCTGGTCGACCTGGAGCATCCCGATGTCGGCCAGGTTCTGCGAGATGACCAGGTCCTTCGGGCCGACGGCCGCCACCGGTACGCCCTGCGCGGCCCGGGCGAAGATCGTGCCGATCGGCGCGCCGCCGAAGTACGGGTGGGTGGCGCCGGCCACCACGGGGAGCGCGTACGCGGCCGAGGCGCTCGGGAAGCTGCCGCGCTTCTCGAAGAGCGTCGCCTGCTGGGCGGGCGCGGTCAGCCACGCGGCGAGCCGGGCGGCCTCCGCCCGGTGCTTCCCGGCGGACGGGACGACGAGGAACGAGCCGCCCCAGTTGCCGGGCTTCGGCGCGGCGGCCACGTCCCACTTGTCCTTGCCGGCCGGACCGGACTTGTCCTGGATGTGGCCGAGCATCCAGGCCGGGCAGGAGACGGTGGCGAACGTGCCGTCGGCGAAGGCCCGGTCCCAGGCGGGGGTGAACTGCTGGAGCCGGGCCGTCAGGCCGCCGGTCGCGAAGGCGGCGGCGAGGTTCCAGGCGTCCTTCACGGCCGGGTTCGTCTTGTAGACGACCTCGCCGTCCTTGTCGTAGAAGCGCTCGTCGCCGCTGCCGGTGACGGCCGCCAGGACACCGGACGCGGAGTCGACGAACGCCGTCCCCTCGGGCTCGCCGGCCTGGTAGCGGGTGCCGACGTCCAGGTACTTCCGCCAGTCGCCCGCCCACAGCGCGCCGACCACCTCCCGGTCGGTGGGCAGCCCGGCCTTCTCGAACAGGTCCTTGCGGTAGCAGATGCCCTGCGGCCCGATGTCGGTGCCGAGTGCGACGGTCCTGCCGTCCCGGGCCGTGCCCTGCGCCCACTTCCAGGGCAGGAAGGCGCCCCGGTCGACGCCGGGGGCCCGGCCGAGGTCCTCCAGCTCGCGGGACCGGGTGGCGGTGACCTCGGCGATGTTGCCGGCCTCGACGACCTGGACGTCGGCGAGGCCGGAGCCGGAGCCGAGGTGGGCCAGCAGCTGCGAGTGGTAGTTCTCGTTGCGCTCGATCGAGGTCTGTCTGATCGTGACCTCCGGGTGCAGCCGCGTGTACGCGTCGTAGAGACCGGCCTCTTCGAACCCGAAGGCCCCGAAGACCCCCACGGTGAGCGTGACCGGCCCGCCGCCCGTACCCCCGCCACCCGCGCCGCCCCCGCCGGGATCCTCCGCGCAGCCGCCCAGCAGGGCCGCGCCGAGTGCGGCGACGACGGGGATGAGGCTTCTGCGCATGGCGTCCTCCCGGTGCATGCGACGTGCCAAGGCATCGGCCACGTTAGGGGCTGGACGCCGGGACCCCGGGGAACGGCGAAGGGCCGGTCTGTTTCCAGACCGGCCCTTCACTCGTCAGGGTGAGTAACGGGACTCGAACCCGCGACATCCTGGACCACAACCAGGTGCTCTACCAGCTGAGCTATACCCACCACGACCGGCGGTTCACCCGAAGGTTTCCCCGACCGGCCGAGAAGAAGTCTACAGGGTCCGGGAGGGTGCTCGCGCCCGCATTGTTTTCGGGCGCGAGCCGCAGGTCAGTGCCCGGTCATTCGGTGGGCAGGACGTGCTTGGCGGCGATCTGGCGGGCCGTCTCGGAGTCCGGTCCGGGCTGCGGGACGAAGATCGCCTCACGGTAGTAGCGCAGCTCGGCGATGGATTCGCGGATGTCGGCGAGCGCCCGGTGGTTGCCGTTCTTCTCCGGACTGTTGAAGTACGCCCTCGGGTACCAGCGGCGCGCCAGTTCCTTGACCGAGGAGACATCGACGATCCGGTAGTGGAGGTAGCTCTCCAGGGCGGACATGTCGCGGGCGAGGAAGCCGCGGTCGGTGCCGACCGAGTTCCCGCACAGCGGAGCCTTGCGGGGCTCCTTCACGTGCTCGCGCACGTAGGCGAGGACCTGGGCCTCGGCGTCGGCGAGGGTCGTCCCGCCGGCCAGCTCTTCGAGGAGCCCGGAGGCGGTGTGCATCTCGCGCACCACGTCCGGCATCGTCTCCAGGGCCGCCTCGGGCGGTCGGATCACGATGTCCACGCCGTCCCCGAGCACGTTCAGTTCCGAGTCGGTGACCAGCGCGGCCACCTCGATGAGTGCGTCGTCCGTCAGCGAGAGCCCGGTCATCTCGCAGTCGATCCACACCATGCGATCGTTCATGCGTCCTACCTTAGGGGGTGCCCCGCCTGCCGAGCCGGGCTCGCGGGCCCCCTGATGACCGGACGGGCGCCCGGGGGGTCTCCCCGGGCGCCCGTCGTACGGCTCAGGACCGCGTGCTCAGGTCGCGCTGCGCGGGCCCGGCAGGGCGGGCCTGCCGGAGGCGTACGCGTCCGACTGCGGCTTGCCCGGTTCCGGGCCGAGCGGGCCGCCCGGGCGACGGGCGCCGGGCGACGCCTGCGCCGGGACCACCGGGTCCAGGACGGTCGTCGCCGCGTCGCCCTGCGGACGGCGGGCCCGGTAGGCGGCCCGGTACGCGGCGGGCGAGGAGCCCAGCTGGCGGCGGAAGTGACCGCGCAGCGCCACCGGCGAGCGGAAGCCGCAGCGGCCCGCGACCTCGTCGACCGAGTAGTCCGACGTCTCCAGGAGCCGCTGGGCCTGGAGCACCCGCTGGGTGATCAGCCACTGGAGCGGCGCGGAGCCGGTCAGTGAGCGGAACCGGCGGTCGAACGTGCGGCGTGACATGTACGCGCGCGCCGCGAGCGTCTCCACGTCGAACTGCTCGTGGAGGTGCTCCAGCGCCCAGGCGACGACCTCGGCCAGCGGGTCGGCGCCGATCTCCTCCGGTAAAGATCGATCGAGATAGCGCTCCTGACCGCCGCTGCGCCGCGGCGGGACGACCAGCCGGCGCGCCAGCGCGCCCGCGGCCTCCGTGCCGTGGTCGGTCCGCACGATGTGCAGGCAGAGGTCGATGCCGGCCGCGGTGCCCGCGGAGGTCAGCACGTCCCCGTCGTCGACGAACAGCTCCCGCGGGTCCACGTGGACCGACGGGTAGCGCTTGGCGAGCGTCGGCGCGTACATCCAGTGTGTGGTGGCCGGCCTGCCGTCGAGGAGCCCGGCAGCGGCGAGCACGAACGCGCCGGTGCACAGCCCGACGATCCTGGCCCCCTCCTCGTGCGCCCGGCGGATCGCGTCGAGCGCCTCCGGCGGCGGCGGGGACGTGATCGAGCGCCAGGCCGGCACGACGACCGTGCCCGCCCTGCTGATCGCGTCCAGGCCGTACGGCGCGGTGAGCTCGAGTCCCCCCGTGGTCCGTAGCGGACCTTCCTCTCCGGCGCACACCAGCAGCCGGTAGCGCGGCACGCCGGCGTCCTGCCGGTCGATTCCGAACACGGAGAGCGGGATGGAGCTCTCGAAGATGGGGCCGCCGCTGAACAGCAGCACCGCGACGACTTCGCGACGACGGCGCCCGGAGAGTTTCCGTGCGGCCTCCGGCGCGGCGGAGTCCTGGCTCATGACGCTAAGCCCCCCTCGGTGTTCGCGTCTCCCTGGTCCTGTCGCTCCTGCACGTTTCCCCTCGGTTTTGCACGAGTCCCCAGCCTTCGATACCCATGATCGAATCTACTGCGTCCCGTGGCGCCGGCGTGACAAGTTCTCGATCCGGCACATTGTCGACAAGGCAACTTGGCGCGAAGCATTCGATCAGGAAGCGTTCCACTCACGGGCCGCGCAGGGAAGTGCGCGTCGCGTGCATGGCCCGTCCCCGTACGGTGCGTACGCCCGCCGCGGGGCTTTCCTCCCTGGTCGCACCGGGGTTGCGGGGTGGTTCCGCCAAGGACTCGCCGGTCGGGCGAAGTTGGCTGAAAACCTACGGGTGCGTGCGTGCGAACCCGTCATCTTCACGGGCTTTCCCGCGGGCGTTCCGGCGGGAAATCCTGCCGCGATCCTGACACGGACGCGGAGTCCGGAAATCGGACGCCGCCCGGACCCCGGAGCGCGCGGGCCCCGGGCCCCGCTCCGACCGGCACAGCAGCATCCGGCAGACCGCCGTCACCGCGGCCAGGCCGAGCGCCGTGCCGGCGGCCCCGCCGAGCGAGCCACCGCAGACGACGAGCAGTACCGGGCCCAGGGCGCAGCCGAACACCGCCCAGCGGACCACGTCCCCCGCCGGCTGTGCGGCGGCCGGTGATGCGGGCACGGAACGGCTCCCTCGGGGTTCGTCGGATCCGGTGACCCCGTGGCAACGAGGAGCGGAACGTTCCGGTCACTGCCGACGCGTCCGTTCGGCCCCGTGTCGGCCCCGTACGGACACCTGTAGGGCACAACCGGCATTGCCATATCGGGACGGGCTCGTGCATGCTCCCTGGAACGCCGTGTGGATGCCGCGTGTGGGACGGTCGGCCCTGGGCAGGAGAGGAGTGGCGCCGTACCCTTGGGGGTATGGGGTTGGGAAGATGATTCCCGGACACAGCTCCGACGCCAACCGTCGTTCCGTTCGACTGCTTCCTCGTTTCCTCCCAAGGACCTGATTCGCCGAGACACCGATGGCCGGTCACGAATTCCCCGAACCCGCGGACCGCAAGCGCGTCGCCGACTCCACGGTCGACCCCCTCGCGGTCGAACAGCCACGTCACGCCTGCGACCCGGCCTTCCGGCACGGGGTCGTGGTGGGCTTCGACGGCTCGACGTCCAGTGAGCGCGCCCTCGCGTACGCCATCGGCATGGCCCGCCGCTCCGGCTCCGGCCTGATCATCGTGCATGTCGCGAACAGGCTGCCCACCACCGTCTGGGCGGGCTGCGAGCCGCCGGTCTTCGTCGACGTACCGGATCACCGCACCGAGGTCCTCGGCCTGGAGCTGGCCTGCGCCGACTATCTCAGCGAGGTCCCCTGGATCCTCGTCGAGCGCGGCGGCGACATCTGCCACGAGCTGGAGGAGGTCGGCCGGGAGTACTCCGCCGACGCCATCGTGGTCGGTTCCACGCAGGGCATCGTCGGGCGGATCTTCGGCTCGGTGGCCGGCCGCCTCGCGCGCCGCGCGCAGCGGCCCGTCGTCGTCATCCCGTAGCGCCGCCCCGTACAACCCCGTAGAGCCGTCCCTTGGCGCAGTCCCGGCGCTCCCGTCCCACCGGTCACGGCAGTCCCGTCGTGGCGCGAACTGTCCGTCAACTCCCGCCGTGCGACGACAAATTCCGCCACCGTCAGGTGAATTGTGTGCTTGTGAAGGGTACATAAAGGCCACCGGAACCAGCACCGGGGAACCAGCACCCCACGCAGCACAACTGCACCTGAAGGGAGCCCGCCGTGGACAACGACGTCGCCGGGGGGAACAGCACCTCCACTCTCGGCCAGCTCGCACTCGGACTGACACTCCTCGCCTTCGGCATCGGCAGCACCGGTGTGATCGACAACGTCGCGGCGTCCGACGCCGCGTCCCTCGCGACCTGGGTCGGCGGGGTCGCCCTCTTCCTCGTCGGACTGCTCGCGCTGCGCGCGGGCAACGGCGGTGAGGGCACGGCGTATTCGGCGCTCGGCGCCTTCTGGTTCACCTGGGGCACCGCGGCGGGCGGCGAGTCGTCCGCCGAGGCGACCGGGGTGTTCCTCCTGCTGTGGGCGCTCCTCGCGCTCACGCTGACCATGGCGGCCAAGGGCAGCGGCCTGTTCGGACAGGGCGTCTACGGGCTGCTGTTCGTCTCGCTGGCGCTGTCCGGCATCGCGTCGCTGGCGGGCAACGACGGGCTCGGCAAGGCGGGCGGCTGGGTCGCCGCGGTCGCCGGTCTCGCGGCCTGGTACGGCGCGACGGCGGCGGTCGCCAACTGGCCGACGTCCCTCGGGCGCGCCGCGGGCCGGGGAGTGACGGCCACCGGCTGACGCGGCCACGACGGGTCCGTCGCCTCTGGGCGGAGGCGGTGGACCCAGGAAAGAGAGCGGTCCCCGCGCACGGGTGGCGTGCGCGGGGACCGCTCTGGTGTCCGGTCGGGCGTCCGGCGTCCGGGGACAGGCCGGAAGGTGCCGGACGGGCTTTCCCGACCGTGGCCGAACTCCGGGGGACAGGCCCGGAGGCGGCCCAGGGGGACGGACCCCCGGGGCTGCTACTCGACCGTGACGGACTTGGCCAGGTTGCGCGGCTTGTCGATGTCGCGGCCCATGGCGAGCGCCGTGTGGTAGGCGAAGAGCTGCAGCGGGATGCCCATCAGGATGGCGTCCAGCTCGTCCTCGTTCTTCGGCACGACGATGGTGTGGTCGGCCTTCTCCTGCGGCTGGTGCGCGACCGCGAGGATGCGGCCGCTGCGGGCCTTGATCTCCTCCAGGGCGGCGCGGTTCTTCTCCAGCAGGTCGTCGTCGGGGACGATCGCGACGGTCGGCAGGGCCGGCTCGATCAGGGCGAGCGGGCCGTGCTTCAGCTCGGAGGCCGGGTAGGCCTCGGCGTGGATGTAGGAGATCTCCTTGAGCTTGAGGGAGGCCTCCAGGGCGACCGGGTAGCCGCGCACGCGCCCGATGAACATCATCGACTGGGCGCCCGCGTACTCCTCGGCGAGCTTCTTGATCTCGTCCTCGTTCTGGAGGATCTCGCCGATCTGCTCGGGCAGCTTGCGCAGGCCCTCGATGATGCGCTTGCCGTCGGTGACGGACAGGTCGCGGATCCGGCCGAGGTGCAGGGCGAGCAGCGCGAAGGCGACGACCGTGTTGGTGAAGCACTTCGTGGAGACGACGCAGACCTCCGGGCCGGCGTGCACGTACACGCCGCCGTCGGCCTCGCGGGCGATCGCCGAGCCGACGACGTTGACGACGCCGAGGACGCGGGCGCCCTTGCGCTTCAGCTCCTGGACGGCGGCCAGCACGTCGTACGTCTCACCCGACTGGGAGACCGCGATGTACAGGGTGTCGGGGTCCACGACCGGGTTGCGGTAGCGGAACTCGGAGGCCGGCTCGGCGTCCGCGGGGATGCGGGCCATGGACTCGATCAGGCCGGCGCCGATGAGACCGGCGTGGTACGAGGTGCCACAGCCGAGGATCTTGATCCGGCGGATGGTGCGGGCCTCGCGCGGGTCGAGGTTCAGGCCGCCGAGGTGCACGGTGGAGAAGCGGTCGTCGATCCGGCCGCGCAGCACGCGGTCGACCGCGTCGGGCTGCTCGGAGATCTCCTTGTGCATGTACGTGTCGTGACCGCCCATGTCGAACGAGGCGGCCTCCCACTCCACGGTCTCCGGGGTGGCCGTGGTGGACGTGCCGGAGGTGGTGTACGTGCGGAAGTCGTCGGCCTTGAGGGTGGCCATCTCGCCGTCGTCGAGGGTGACGACCTGGCGGGTGTGCGCGATCAGGGCGGCGACGTCGGAGGCGACCAGCATCTCCTTCTCGCCGATGCCGAGGATGACCGGGGAGCCGTTGCGGGCGACGACGATGCGGTCGTTGAAGTCGGCGTGCATCACGGCGATGCCGTAGGTGCCCTCGATGACCTTGAGCGCCTCGCGGACCTTCTCCTCCAGGGTGGTGGCCTGGGAGCGGGCGATCAGGTGGGTGATGACCTCGGTGTCGGTCTCGGAGGCGAAGACGACACCGTCCGCCTCGAGCTTCGCGCGCAGCTCGGCGGCGTTGTCGACGATGCCGTTGTGGACGACGGCGACCTTGTTCTCGGGGTCCAGGTGCGGGTGCGAGTTGATGTCGCTCGGCGCGCCGTGCGTGGCCCAGCGGGTGTGGGCGATGCCGGTGGTGCCGGTGAAACGCTTGGGGACACGGGCCTCCAGGTCGCGGACCCGGCCCTTGGCCTTGACCATCTTCAGGCCGGCCGCCTTCGGGCTGGTGATGACCATGCCCGCCGAGTCGTAACCCCGGTACTCCAGCCGCGCCAGACCTTCCAGCAGCAGCGGAGCCACGTCGCGCTTACCGATGTAACCGACGATTCCGCACATATAGGTGAACCCCTCCTGGTTGTGGTGTGCCCCGGCCGTCCTGTGGCCGCCGGCTTCTCAGCCGTAGACGATGCGGCGCAGCTGGCGGAGCGAGAGCTCCGGCGGCGCCACGGCGCGGTGCGGCAGTTCGGCCGCGATGCGCTCGAAGATCTCGGAGTTCACCGATCCGCCGGACTGCAGTTCGCGGTGACGGCGGCGGACGAACTCCTCGGTCGTCTCGTCGAAGTACGCCAGCACGTCGAGCACCACCCGGGCCGCCTCACCGCGCGGGAGCGCGGTGCTGCGCACCAGGTGGTCGATGAGGTCGTCGTGCGACGGGCGGCGATCGAGCACCCGTGAATACTGGGCGAGCGACGCGCGCTTTGCAAGAATCCTGCCCGATTTCGGGCAAGGGTGTTCATGATCACGCCCCTGAGAGCCGAAATTGGTCTACACCTTGACGCCTGATGGGGTGCACGGTACGGATGGTGACTGTTCGGTTACGGATGCTCCACAGTCGCACAAGCCCATCGACACGCCCGTTGAAAGGGACTGCCTGTGAGACAGCGCAGAACGTTTCCCGCGTTTCCCCGTGTGCTCGGCGCCCTGCTGCTCGTCGCGGCGGCCGGGATCTCCTGTGTCGCGGCCTCGCCCGCGGCGGCCGGTGCCGTCGTCGAGCCCGTGACCCGGCCGCTCGGGCAGGTGGTTCCCGCGCCCGCGTCGGTCAGCCCCGGGGGCGCCCCGTTCACCTTGACCGCCACCACCCGCATCCGGGTCGACCAGGACTCCGCGCCTGCCGTGGCCGTCGGCGAGTACCTCGCCGGGCTCCTGCGCCCCTCCACCGGCTACCCGCTGCCCGTCACCGACGACACGGGGCGCGGCGGGATCCTGCTGCGGCTCAGCGACCGGGACACCGCCCTCGGCGACGAGGGGTACCGCCTGCAGTCCGGCCGGGGCGGTGTCACCCTCACCGCCCGCACGCCCGCCGGTCTCTTCCACGCGGTCCAGACGCTGCGCCAGCAGCTGCCCTCGGCGGTGGAGCGGCGGACCGTACAGCCGGGGCCCTGGAACGTCGCCGGTGGCACCGTCACCGACACGCCCCGGTACGCCTGGCGGGGCGCGATGCTCGACGTCTCCCGGCACTTCTTCACGGTCGACCAGGTCAAGCGCTACGTCGACCAGCTCGCCCTCTACAAGATCAACAAGCTGCATCTGCACCTCAGCGACGACCAGGGCTGGCGGATCGCCGTCGACTCCTGGCCCCGCCTCGCCACCTACGGCGGCTCCACCCAGGTCGGCGGCGGAGCGGGCGGGTACTACACCAAGGACGACTACAAGGCGATCGTCGCCTACGCGGCCTCCCGCCATCTCGAGGTCGTCCCCGAGATCGACATGCCCGGCCACACCAACGCGGCCCTCGCCTCGTACGCCGAGCTGAACTGCACCGGGATCGCGCCGCCGCTCTACACCGGCACCGACGTCGGGTTCAGCTCGCTGTGCGTGGCCAAGGACGTCACGTACGACTTCGTGGACGACGTGATCCGCGAGCTCGCCGCGCTCACCCCCGGCCAGTACCTCCACATCGGCGGCGACGAGGCGCACTCCACCAGCCACGCCGACTACGTCGCCTTCATGAACCGGGTCCAGCCGCTGGTCGCGAAGTACGGCAAGACCGTCGTCGGCTGGCACCAGCTCACCGGCGCCACCCCGGCCGCCGGCGCGCTCGCCCAGTACTGGGGCCTCGACGGCACCTCCGCCGCCGAGAAGGAGCAGGTCGCCGCCGCGGCACGGGGCGGCACCGGGCTGATCCTGTCGCCCGCCGACCGGATCTACCTCGACATGAAGTACGACCGGAACACCGAACTCGGCCTCGCCTGGGCCGGCTACGTCGAGGTGCAGCGCTCCTACGACTGGGACCCGGGCGCGTACCTGCCCGGCGCGCCCGCGTCGGCGGTACGGGGCGTCGAGGCGCCGCTGTGGACCGAGACCCTCTCCACGTCCGCGCACCTCGACAAGATGGCGTTCCCGCGCCTCCCGGGCGTCGCGGAACTCGGCTGGTCCCCGGCCGCGACGCACGACTGGAACGCCTACAAGCCGCGCCTCGCGGCTCAGGGGCCGCGCTTCGAGGCCCTCGGCATCGACTATTACCGTTCGCCGCAGATCCCCTGGCCGTAGGCCCGGCCGGGGGTCAGCCGGGTGGCGGGGCTCTGCGTGCGCGGCGGGGCGGTGGCACGAAGACTGGCGGCATGACCGTGCCGCCAGGGGAGCCGTCCCGCCCTGCGCCCGAGCCCGCGCCACCGAGGGAGGCCCCCGAGCCTGCGCCTCCGAGGGCGTCGTACCTCGCCAAGGCGGCGTACGTGGTGGCGCCGGGGACCGTGGTCATCGGCCTGCTCTACTACTTCGGCAGCGTGTATACGGACA
Source organism: Streptomyces sp. HUAS YS2 (assembly GCF_033343995.1). Taxonomy (NCBI): domain Bacteria; kingdom Bacillati; phylum Actinomycetota; class Actinomycetes; order Kitasatosporales; family Streptomycetaceae; genus Streptomyces; species Streptomyces solicathayae. The sequence goes on from NZ_CP137573.1 coordinate 5,100,043, forward strand.
ACTACTACGCGACCTTCGGCGTGCCGTCGGCCGACCTCCAGCTCTCCGTCCAGGCGTACCTGGCGAAGAGCCCGCAAGCGGTCTTCGGCCCGGTGTGGTTCCTGCTTGTCTGCGGACTGGTCGCGCTGCTGGTGCTCGGCCGGATCGGCCACGCGCTGGACCGCCCCGGGAGGGAGCGCCGGCGCCGCATCGTGTGCCGGTGGTTCCTCGTCGTCGGCCTTCTCATGGCGATGCTGGGTTTTCGCTTCTTCTTCGTGGACGAGATCCCGCTGCTCCCCGCGAACCGGTGGTGGACCCCGTACGTCCCGACCCTCGTGGTGGCGCTGGGCGCCACTCTGGCGTTCTTCGCGGTGCAGCAGCGTCTGCAGCACATGGCGAACGGCACGGGCCGCGAGGGGACCGCCGAACAGATGTGGTCCGCGGGCGGCGCCCTGCTGATCGCACTGCTGGCCATGAGCCTCTTCTTCGGCATGACCCGGTACGTGGCCGAGACGGGGACGACCAAGGCATGGGAGGCCATCGAGGCGGGGCATGCGGAGAGCCTGCCGGTGGTGGTCTACTCGCGCATTCCGGTCACGCACGACGCGAAGGGCATCACCCACAAGGACATGGGCGCCGACAAGGGGCCGTTCCGGCACCGATACGTCGGATTCCACCTGCTCGTGAAGTCCCCGTCCCGCTACTACCTGGTCTCCTACGTCTCGCGGTACAAGGACCATCTGACCGTCGTGCTGCCCGACGACGACACCGTGCGTGTGGCGTTGACCTCGCCCGGCTGATGAGCTCGGGCCCGGGCTAGGTCGGCTCGGGGTTGGTGGGGTCAGGGTTGGTGGGGTCAGGATCGGTCGGGTCGGTCGGGTCGGTGGGGTCGGTCGGGTCGGTCGGGTCGGTGGGGTCGGTCGGGTCGGTGGGGTCCGTGGGGTCCGTCGGATCGGTCGGATCGGTCGGGTCCGTGGGGTCGGTCGGGTCGGTGGACTCGCCGGAGACCGCCTCCCCGAAGAAGGGCGCTGCGAGCGTCTCGCCCTGCGAGGTCCGGATGGTCAGCGATCCGCTGTAGCGCCCGGCCTCGTACGGCGTGACGTCGACGGGGATCGCGCACTTCCCGAACGGGGGCAGAGGCGTGGGGCAGCCTGCGAGACTCGTCGCTGCCGCGAAATTGTTCGAGGAGCCGGAGGGCCTCGCCTCCGCGCTCTCGATGGTCATGGGCTCGTCCGAGTGGCTCTCGACGCTCATCTCCACGCGCTTCGTCTCGCCCACCTTGGCGGTAGGGACGCGGGCGGGCCTGACCCGACCGCCTCCCCCCTTGCCCGGGAAGAGCTTCCCCACCGTGTCGCCCGATGCCGTCTCCTGGCTCGTCGGCGTCGGTGTGACCACGGCGTCGCCGCCGGATCCGCCCCCGCAGGCCGCCGACGCGGCGAGGGCCACGATCAGGGCCGTTCCCGCGAGGCCGCGGGCGATTCGAGTCATCACGGCGTCAGCACCTCCGCTCCCGGCCGGCGCGTCCCGGCCCGGGGGTCAACCTTCCACAGCGACGCTGAGTGGTCGACGAGATCCGTTCGGTGACACAGGGTGATCGCCTGAATGGAGGGGGAGGCGTGCCCAGGGGCGCGGAAACGGAGCCGGCGGCCCGGGGGGACCGTACCCCCGGGCCGCCGGCCGGTCTCTATCGGGCGAACCGCGCGATCGGGTTCACCAGGTCGCCGACGAGCTGCAGCGCGCCGGACGGGTCCGCCAGGTCCACCATCTGCTTGTTGTTGCGCAGCTGGAGGCGGTTGAGGGCGGAGAGGGCGAAGGTGCCGGCGAACATGTCGTACCGGGCGAACTTGTCCGCCAGCTCCGGGACCGACTCCTGGTAGCTGTGGACGCAGGCCGCGACCGTCTCCCAGAAGCCGTCCTCGTCGAGTACGCCCTCCGCCGCCAGCGTCGCCGCCAGGAAGCGGAAGAAGCAGTCGAAGACGTCGGTGAAGACCGACAGCAGCTTCATGTCCTCGGGGACGTCGGCACGGATCCGCTCCACCGCCGGCGGCAGGACCGCGGCCGGGTCCATCACGCAGATCTCCTCGGCGATGTCCTTGAACACCGCGCGCACCACCGCGCCCCGCTCGTCGAGGACCAGGATCACGTTCTCGCCGTGCGGCATGTACGCCAGGTCGTACGCGTAGAAGCTGTGCAGCACCGGAAGCAGGTAGGCGTCCAGGTACCGGGTCAGCCATTCCTTCGGCGGCAGGCCCGAGCGACGGATCAGCGCCGCCGCGAGCGACTTGCCCTCGTGGTCCACGTGGAGGAGGGAGGCCATCGTCGCGAGCCGCTCGCCCTGCTCAAGACCGGCCACCGGGCTCTCCCGCCACAGCGCCGCCAGCATCTTGCGGTACGGGGAGTAGCGGTCGGTCGCCGCCTCGTACTCCAGGTGCCGGTAGCCGATCGCCGCGCGCTCGCGGATGATCGAGAAGCGGGCGTCCTTCAGCACCGGGTCCGCCTCGATCAGGCCCGCCAGCCAGTCGTTGATCGCCGGCGTGGCCTCCATGTACGCGGCCGAAAGGCCCCGCATGAAGCCCATGTTGAGCACCGAGAGCGCCGTCTTGACGTAGTGCTTCGACGGGTCGGAGGTGTTGAAGAACGTGCGGATCGACTGCTGGGCCAGGTACTCGTCGTCGCCCTCGCCCAGGTAGACGAGGCGCTCCTGTGCCACCTCCGCCGCGAACGTGACGGACAGTTTGTTCCACCACTGCCAGGGGTGCGCCGGCATCAGCAGGTAGTCGGCCAGGTCCAGGCCGCGCGACGCCAGCGTCTCGGCGAAGCCGTCGACCGCCGTGTCGCCCAGTTCCGCGCGGATGAAGGAGTCGTACGCGATGTCCGCGCCGGCCGTGAAGGTGGTGCGGTCGCGGCGCGCGGCCAGCCAGATCAGCCGGATCGGGGACGCGGCCTCCGGGGCGTACGCGCGGTACTCGTCCACGCCGAAGCCGAGCCGGCCGTTGTTGGCGACGAAGCACGGGTGGCCCTCGGTCATCCCGGTCTCGATCGCCTGGAAGTCCGCGCCGGCCAGCTCCGCGGCGGTGATCCGGGGCTTGGTCGCCTTGTACGCCGTGCCGGCCAGGGTGGAGGTGATCTCCTCCAGGTAGACCGGCAGGATCTCGTCCGTCAGGGCCAGCGCATTTCGCAGTTCGGTGATGAACTCCAGGGCGTCCAGGGGGAGTTCCGTGCCTCTTCGGCTGCGGGTGATCGACTCCGGCTCGATCTGCCAGTGGTCCAGGGCATAACGGGTCGCGGTGAAGCGGTACTCCGTCCTGCCGTCGTCCGACAGCACCCGGTACGTGCCGTTCCCGAGGTCCTCCGGCGCCAGCAGGCGCTCGTGGGCGAACTCGGCCAGGCCCTTGCGGATCAGCGCGCGGTTGGCGTCGGCCCAGCGGGCAGGGGTGAGGTGCGCGACGGGGTTCATATGGCGGCCCCCGAGACGCCCACGGCGGCCTCGAACTGCGCGCGGGTGCAGAAGCTCAGCAGGGCCTTCTTCTCCGGCTTCTGGATCTCCCGATCGGGGACGAAACCGACGGCCTCGTTCAGTGCGTGCACCGCCGTGTTGCGGACGTCCGGCTCGACCACCACGCGGGCGGCCGCCGGGTCGGCGAACAGCTCGCGCATCACGGCGGTGATGACCCTGCGGGTGAAGCCGTGCACCGGGGTGTCGGACGGCGCGACGAGGAAGTGCATGCCGACATCGCCGGGCTGCGCCTCGTACAGGCCGACCAGGTCCACCTTCGCCGGGTCGTAGCGCTCCATCAGGAAGGCCGGCTCGCCGTCGACGAGGCCGATGAACGCGTCGTGGTGCGGGTGGGCGGCGATCGCCATGTACTCGCGCTCCACGTCCTGGAGTTGCGCCTCCTGCATCATCCAGAAGGCCGCCTTGGGGTGCGTGACCCACGGATGGATCAGCTCGGCGTCCTTCAGGGGGTCGAGGGGGCGGAAGGTCACGGTCATGCGGCGAACTCCTGGAAGGCGATGGTCTTCTCGACGGGGTAGTACTCGCGGCCGAGCATCTCCCGGACGATGTACGCGTTGCGGTACGCGCCCATGCCCAGGTCGGGCGAGGTGATGGAGTGGGTGTGGACGCCGGCGTTCTGCAGGAAGACGGCGCGGCCCGTCGTGTCGATCGAGTAGTTGCGGGCCACGTCGAAGCGGCCCTGTCCGTCCCAGCGGAGGCGGTCGCGGACCGGCTCCAGGAAGGCGGGGACGGAGTACTTGTAGCCGGTGGCGAGGATCAGGCCCTCGGTGTCCACCGTGAAGTCCTTCTCCTGCTCCTCCTGGTGGAAGCCCAGCGTGTACGTGCCGCTCGCCCCGTCGTACGCGGCCGTCCGCAGCGCCGAGTTGGTGAGGAGGCGGGTGGCGACCGGGCCGGCCAGGTTCTTCTGGTAGAGCAGGTCGAAGATGGCGTCGATCAGCTCGCCGTCGATGCCCTTGAACAGGCCCTTCTGCTGGGTCTCCAGCCGGTAGCGGGTCTGCTCGGGGAGGGCGTGGAAGTAGTCCACGTACTCCGGCGAGGTCATCTCCAGGGTGAGCTTGGTGTACTCCAGCGGGAAGAAGCGGGGGGAGCGGGTCACCCAGTTCAGCTGGTAGCCGTGGACGTCGATCTCGGAGAGCAGGTCGTAGTAGATCTCGGCGGCGCTCTGGCCGCTGCCGACCAGGGTGATCGACTTCTTGCGCTGGAGCGCCTCCTTGTCGGGGAGGTAGCGCGAGTTGTGGATCGCGTCGCCGCCGAGGTCCCGGCAGGACTCGGGGACGTACGCGGGGGTGCCGGTGCCGAGGACCAGCCGGGCCGCGCGGAACGTTTCTCCGGTGTCCGTGGCGACGACGTACTGCCCCGCCGTCTCGTCGTACGTCACCTGCGTCACGGTCGTCGAGAAGCGGACGCCGCTCAGCTTGCCGGCGGCCCAGCGGCAGTAGTCGTTGTACTCGGTGCGCAGCGGATAGAAGTTCTCGCGGATGTAGAACGAGTACAGCCGGCCCTTCTCCTTCAGGTAGTTGAGGAAGGAATACGGCGACGTGGGGTCGGCCAGGGTGACCAGGTCGGACATGAACGGCGTCTGGAGGTGGGCGCCTTCGAGGAACATCCCCGAGTGCCACTCGAAGTCCGGCTTGGACTCAAGGAAGAGGCCGTTCAGCTCGTCGATCGGCTCGGTGAGGCAGGCCAGGCCGAGGTTGAAGGGGCCGAGCCCGATGCCGATGAAATCAAGAGGCTGCGTGGACAAGGGTCTCTCCCAGGTACTGCTCGGCGTGGCCGGCGATCAGGTCAAGGACGGCGGCGATGTCGGCGACCGTCGTCTCGGGGTTGAGCAGGGTGAACTTCAGGTACTGCCGGCCGTCGACCCTGGTGCCCGCGACCACGGCCTCGCCGGAGGCGAAGAGCGCCTTGCGGGCGTAGAGGTTGGCGCGGTCGATCTCGGCGGGGGAGGTGACGGCGGCGGGGATGTAGCGGTAGACGAGCGTGGAGAGCTGGGGGGCGACGACCACGTCGTAGCGCGGGTCGGCGGCGAGCAGGGCGTGGCCGGCCTCGGCGAGGTCGCAGACCTCGTCGAAGAGCTCGCCGACGCCGTCGGCGCCCATCACACGCAGGGTCATCCACAGCTTGAGCGCGTCGAAGCGGCGCGTGGTCTGGAGCGACTTGTCCACCTGGTTGGGGATCTGCTCGGCCACCGTGCGGCGAGGATTGAGGTAGTCGGCGTGGTACGTGGCGTGCCGCAGGGTGGCGACGTCGCGGACCACCAGCGCCGAGGAACTCACCGGCTGGAAGAAGGACTTGTGGTAGTCCACGGTGACAGAGTCGGCCCGCTCGATGCCGTCGAGGAGGTGGCGGCGGGTGCGCGAGGCGAGCAGTCCGCAGCCGTACGCGGCGTCGACGTGCATCCAGGCGCCGTACTCGGCGGCCAGCGCGGCGATCTCCTGGAGCGGGTCGATGGAGCCGAAGTCGGTGGTGCCGGCGGTGGCGACGATGGCCATCGGGATCAGGCCCTCGGCGCGACAGGCGGCGAGCTCGGCGGCGAGGACCACGGACTGCATCCGCTTGTGCCGGTCGACCGGGATCGGGACGACGGCCTCGCGGCCGAGGCCGAGCAGCTGGGCCGACTTCTGCACGCTGAAGTGGCTGCACTCGGAGGAGAAGATGCGCAGCTTCGACGCGTCCTGCGCTCCGGACTCCTCGCGGGCGAGGAGCAGCGCCTGGAGGTTGGACTGGGTGCCGCCGCTGGTGAACACGCCGTCGGCGGAGGGGCCGAGGCCGATCCGGCCGGCCGTCCAGCCGATCAGTTTCCGCTCGATGAGGGTTGCGCCTGCGCTCTGGTCCCAGGTGTCGAGGCTCGAGTTGACCGCGGAGAGCACCGCCTCGCCGAGCACGGCGGGGATGACGACCGGGCAGTTGAGGTGGCCGAGGTAGCGCGGGTGGTGGAAGTACACGGCGTCGCGGAGGTAGACATCCTGCAGTTCGTCCAGGGCGGCGGAGGTGTCGCCGAGCGGCCGGTCGAGGTCGACGGCGTCGACGACGGGGGCCAGCTCCTGCGGGGTGATGCCGGTGAACGGCCGTCGCGTGGCGGCGAGGTGTTCCGCCACCCGCTCGACTCCTTCGGAGACGGAGCGACGGTAGCGGTCCGCCGTCGCATCGTTGAGCAGGTGCGAGCGCATGGCGATGTGTCCTCCGGACGGAAGAGGGGGCGAGGGGGGTTGCTGTGAAGTTAGGTTAGCCTAACCTAACTTCACGTCGCAACGACCCTCGCCCCCTCGGGACGCGGCAGTTGGCCGGATGTGTGTCTGTGGCGGGGCTATGCCGCCTCGTCCTGGGTGTCGTCCTGGGTGTCGTCCGGGACCTCGCGCAGGGCGTCCTCGGACAGGCCCTTGCGCCAGTAGCCGACGAACGTGACCCGGCGGCGGTCGAGTCCGCGCTCCGCCACGAAATGACGCCGCAGCGCCTTCACGGAGCCGGACTCGCCGGCGATCCACACGTACGGGTCCGCGCCAGGCAGTTCGGCCGCGCGCACCGCCTCCACCGCGGACGGCGCGCCCTCCTCGCGTACCAGCCAGGTGACCGTGGCGTCCGCCTCGGTCGCGAGCTCCATGCGGTCGCCGGAGTGCGGCACTTCGAGGAACACCTGGGCGCGGGTCTCGGCGGGCAGCCACTCCAGGATCGCGGACGCGGCCGGCAGCGCGGTCTCGTCCGCCCAGATCAGTACGGAGTCGGCGTCCTCGGGGAGCTGGAAGCGCACCCCGGTGTTCGCGGGGACGGCCGGGCCCAGGACGACGACCCGGTCGCCGGTCCTGGCCTGCTGGGCCCAGCGGCAGGCGGGGCCGACGCCCGCTGCGTCAGCAGCTGATGTCACACCATGGAGGGCGAAGTCGATGTCGACCTCGTTCGGCTCGGTGCGCTGCTCGCGGACGGTGTACGAGCGCATCACGGCCCGCTCGTCGTCCGGCATCGCGCGCCAGGCGCCCAGGATCGCGTACAGGTCCGGGTCGTCGAGCGGCGGCAGGACGGGGGCTTCCTGGCCGGGGTGCGGCAGGAAGAGGGAGAGCGACTGGTCGCGGCCCCCGGAGGCGAAGTCCTTCAGGTCCGGCCCGGTGAAGGTGACGCGGACCAGGGACGGGCCGAGCCGCCTCGTCCTGTCTACCTGGAGGGGGAAGAACCTGAACGGGGCGGTCTCGGCGTTCGTCATGGGGTCAGGCCACCTTCTTCGCGTTCTCGAGGGCCTTGGCCAGGTCCTCCAGGAGCGGGGCGCACTTGGCGTACGAGTAGACGGGCTCGGTCACCCGCGGGATGACCTGGCCGGCCTTGACGGCGGGCAGCGCGGCCCAGGTCGGCTTGGACTTCAGGGCCTCCGGCTGCAGGGCCGAGGTGCGGTTGTCGAGCATGATGATGTCGGCCGCGTACTTGCCGACGTTCTCCCAGCTCAGACCCTCGAACCAGCCGGCCTGGTCCAGCTTGGTCGGGACGACCAGGTTGACGCCCAGCTCCTTGAAGTAGAGCGTGTCGGTCGGGCGGACCGGCGTGGAGACGTAGAAGAGGTCGGGGGAGCCGGAGCCGATCAGGACCTTGATGTCCTTCTTGCCCTTGGCGGCCTGGCGGACGCGCTCGGCGGCTGCCTCGAAGCGCTTCTTGTCGTCCTGGATCTGCTTGGTCTTGACGTCGGCGCCCAGCGAGGCGGCGAGGTCGGCGTGGCGCTGGAGCACGGCCGGCATGGACTTGTCGGCGGCCCACAGGGCGACGGACGGGGCGACCTTGAGGATCTTGTCCTTCTGCTCGGCCGGGACGTACCAGAGGTCGTTCTTCTCCCACATGTCGGTGATGAGGACATCGGGGTTGAGCTTGAGGTACTCCTCGATCTTGAACTCGCCCCAGACGTTGCCGATGACCTTGACCTTCTTGATGTCGAGGTCGCCGGCCTGGACGTCGGGCGTCACCGCGCCGGTCTTCGGGTCCTTCACCGTGGTCGGGCCGAAGACGCCGACGACCTCGACGCCGAAGTCCTTCAGCGCGGCGGCGGTGCCGGTGAAGGCGACGATGTTCTTCGGGGTGGACGCGGCCTTCACGACCTGGCCGCGGTCGTCCTTGAACTCCCAGGGGCCACCCTTCCCGGACTTCGCGGCGGAACCGGACTTGGTCTCGGAGCCGCAGGCGGCGAGCGCCGCGCCGAGCCCGAGGGCGCTGCCCGCGGCGAGCAGGCCGCGACGGGTGAGATGGGTGGCTCGGGCGTTGCTGGACATGGCGAAGTCGCTTTCGTGCGTGCCGGGGTCGGCCTGGGCAAGTCGAGGGTAGGTTAGCCTAACCTCACAACGACTTGCCCAGAGGGGATGGCCGATCGGCTTTCCGTACGACGGCGGCAGCGGGTGTGTGGCGGGCGGAGTTCGGGCGTCACGGGGGATAAAGCGCCCAACTCCGCCCGCCGGGCGGGGCTCGCAGGCCGTGGCGGGCCCCTGGTGCCACAGTGGCGGAGGGGACTCGAGGTTCGCTGGACCGGCGTTGGGCCGGGGTTGTACCGGCAGTGGACCGGTGTTGGGCCGGCGTTGGACTCCCACTGGGTCGGCCGTTGGAGTCCGATGGGCCGGCCGTGGAGTCCGATAGGGCGGCGCTCTCGCGCCGTTGGACTTCCGCTCCAGGCTTCTTCGAGGCGGCGCCGCTAGCTTCGGGACCCCCGAGGAAGGCGAAGGGAGGCCGCCGTGCGGCGCTCCGGTGAGTCCGGTACATGGCTGCGGCGACTGTGGCACGGGGCGGCGGCCGGACTGGCCGCCGTGGGCCAGAGCTTCGGCGCCTTCACCACCCCCGAGTGCTACAACCTCGCGAGCGCCTACGCGGCGGCCTGCGGATTTCCGACGACGGGCCCGGTGGCGGCCGACGCCGCGATGGCCGGCGCCTCGGAGGGGTCCCCGGGGCCCGGGCATCCCGAACGCCTGGTCGGCGGGCCGCTCTCGGCGAGACCCGCCGAGGAGCGGGCGATCTGGGCGCAGTTGGACGGGGTGTGGGAGAGCGTCGACCCGTGACGGGGGCGCCCGGTCGTGGCTCCAGGACTTCAGGACTTCAGGACTTCAGGCGGAGGCGATGACGACCGCGGAGGCCACGCCCGCGTCGTGAGTGAGCGACAGGTGCCATGACTTGATGCCGTGCCGGGCGGCCTCCGTCGCGACGCTGCCCCGGACGTGCAGCGCGGGGCGCCCGCCGGGGCCGGTGCGGACCTCGGTGTCGTGCCAGCGGAGCCCGCCGGGCGCCCCCAGGACCTTGGCCACGGCCTCCTTGGCGGCGAACCGCGCGGCCAGGGAGGCCGCGCCGCGCCGGGCGCCGGACGGCAGGCGCAGTTCGGCCGGGGTGAACAGCCGGTCGGCGAGGCCCGGGTTGCGCTCCAGGGCCTCGCCGAACCGGGTCACGGCGGCCACGTCGATCCCGACGCCCACGACGCCGGTTCCGGGGGCGCCCGGCGCCGGGGCCGTCCGTACGGGGCGCCGCAGCCGGCCGAGCCTCGCCAGGAGGCCGCGCGCTCCGGGGCCCCGGGCGGTGTCGTCGTCGCTTCGCATGCGGCGAAGGCTGGCAGGACCGGCTCGACGCCCGCTCGAAACGGCCCCGAGGCCGGTCACGCGCCTGCCGCGGACTTCGCCCCCGGCCCGCCGGGCCCGCCGGGACCACCCGGTCCTCCCGGCCCGCCGGGTCCGCCCGGGCCGCGGGCCTCCAGGCGGGTGTCCTTCATCAGCAGCGCCGGTACGAGCCCGAGGAGCAGTACGGGCACGGCGGCGAGGAACACCGTGGTCAGCGCGTTGCCGTAGACCTCCGGGGCGGCCCCGCTCTCCGCCTCGGCCGCCAGTCGGGCGTTGAGGATCGAGCCGAAGACCGTCGCGCCGAAGGCCGTACCGAGGTTGCGGGCCAGGCCCACCGTGGACGTGCTGACCCCGATGTGCTCGCGCGGCGCCGTGCTCTGCGCGACGAGCGTGGTCACCTGCGAGGAGAGCCCGACCCCGATGCCCATGACGGCGAGCAGCAGGGTGACGGCGGTGGCGTCGGTGTCCTTGGCGCTCAGCGACATGAACCCGGCGGCCACGGCGGCCAGCGCGGTGCTGACCACCGGGAACCACTTGTACCGCCCGGTCCTGGCGATGATCTGGCCCGCGACCACGGTCGCCGCCGCCATGCCGATCATCGCGGGCAGGAACAGCAGCCCGGTGCGCGCGGCGCTCGCGCCCGTCACCATCTGGAAGTACAGCGGCACGAAGTTCACGCAGCCGAAGAACGCGAGACTGACCGTGAACGCCACCAGGACGCAGGTGGTGAACGTACGGTCCGCGAACAGGCCGAGCGGGACCACCGGCTCCGCCGCGGACTTCTCGTGCCGGATCCACACCGCGCCGAGCAGCAGCGCGCCCGCGCCGAGCGCGACGACCGCCGTGCTGTCCCAGCCGTTCCGGCCGGCCAGGTCGGTGGCCAGGACCAGGCAGGCGATCAGGCCGGTGAGCAGGGCCGTACCGGCGTAGTCGATGCGCGGTCGCGCCGCGTCGGCGCGCGGGGCCGGCCGCGGCAGCAGCGTCGCCAGTCCGGCCAGGGCGATCAGGCCGAGCGGGATGTTCACGTAGAAGATCCAGGGCCAGCCGAACCGGTCCGTCAGGACACCGCCGACGACCGGTCCCGCCAGGTTGGCGAGGACCATGACGCCCGCGAACCAGCCCTGGTACTTGGCGCGTTGCCGGGGCGGCATCAGGTCGCCGAGCACGGAGAACGCGCTCACCTGGAGACCGCCGCCGCCGAGCCCCTGCAGGGCACGGAAGGCGATCAGCCAGCCCATCGAATCGGCCGCGCCGCAGGCCGCGGAGCCCACGAGGAAGATCACGACGGCGGAGAGGTAGACCGCGCGGCGGCCGAACAGGTCGCCGAGCTTGCCGTAGACGGGCATGGCGACGCTGAACGTGAGCATGTATGCGGTGAACGTCCAGCTGTAGAGCTCCAGGGCGCCGAGGTCGGCGGTGATGCGGGGGCCGGCGGTCGCCACGATCGACTGATCCAGCATCGACATCGCGCTGGTCAGCAGGAGAGCCGCGAGCAGGAGGGGGAAGCGGGGTGGCAGTGCGGGCGGTGTGGCGGGCTCCTGCCCGTGCGGGCGGCCCGGCGCGGGTCCGGTCATCAGATCTCCTCGTCACATGCATATAGAGTTCTTCGGCAATTATATGCCTTCAGCATGTGAGTGTCTTGTAGTGTGACGGCCGAAACCGGGTCCACGTGAGGTTCTCGAGACGTCCTCTGATCGCCATCTGCCGTCGAGTGCCGCTCAAGCGGAAGTCAAGGGACCGACCTCACGCTCACGAAGTGCATCAGGCCGTTATCAGATGCAAGCCACGGGAGGGCCAGTGCTGCAGATCGGGTTACTCGGAACCCTGCAAGTCGTGCACCAGGGCGTGCCCGTCACGCCATCCGCTCCGAAGGTCCGGCAAGTCCTCGCCCTGCTGGCCCTGCGGGCCAACAGCACGGTGCCCCTCCACCAGCTCGTGGAGGAGCTCTGGGAGGAGAGACCGCCGTCCAGCGCGGCGACCACGCTCCAGACGTACATCTACCAACTGCGCAAACTGCCGGGGCTCAGCGAACCGCGTCACACCGAGCCCTGCGCCACGCCCCAGGCCCTGCTGACCACGCCAGGCGGCTACCGGCTGTCCGTTCCCCAGGACTGCCTGGACAGCCGCCGGTTCGCCGACCTGGCCGCACGCGGCAGGGCGGCCATGGAGGACGGCGCCGTCACCGAAGCCGCCGACCTGCTCCATCGGGCCCTCGCCGTCTGGCGGGGGCCCGCTCTCAGTGACCTGGCGCCCGGGCCGATCGTCGGCATCGACGCCCTGCGCCTGGAGGAGCAGCGCTACGCCGTCCTGGAGGAGCGCATCGACGCGGACCTCATCCTCGGCCGCCACCACCGGCTGATCAGCGAACTGACCGCACTGGCCGCCGACAACCCCACCCGCGAGGGACTGCACGGCAAACTCATGCTGTCGCTGTACCGCGCGGGCCGCCGACCGGACGCCCTGGAGGTCTTCCAGCGCATCCGCCGGGTGCTCATCCGGGAACTGGGCCTGGAGCCCTGCTCCGAACTCCAGCGGCTGCACCAGCAGTTGCTGGAGGGCGACCGCGGGCTCGACCTGCCCGCCGGGCGCGTGACCGTGCACGGCGCACCGGCCGCGAACCCGCCCATGACCCTGCCCGCCGACGTCCCGCTGATCGGCCGGGAGGCCGAACTCGCCCGGCTCGGCACGGCGTTGCGCGAGTCGGCCGGCCAGGACCGGCCCCGGTGCGTCTCCGTCGCAGGCGCCCCCGGCGCGGGCACCACGGCCTTCGGCGTCGCCCTCGCCCACCGGCTCGGTGACGCCTTCCCCGACGGCCAGCTGTACGTGTCGTTCGGCGACCCGGCCGCCCCGCGCGCCGTCGAGGACGTGCTCGCCGACCTGCTCGAAGCGGTCGGTCACCGCCGCTCCGAGCTGCCGCCCGCGCGGGCCGACCGGGCCCGGCTGTTCCAGTCCTGGACCGCGGGCCGGCGGGCGCTGCTGGTCGTCGACGACGTGGCGGCGGCGCACCAGGTCACCGACCTGATCCCGGCCGACTCCGGCTCCGCCGTCCTGGTGGCGGGCTACCGCAGGCTCTACGGCGGGCAGTTCGGCACGCCCGTGGACCTGCCGCCGATCGGCCCCGACCACGCCGTCGAGTTCCTCCTCGGCACGCTCGGCCGGAACCGGCTGCTGGACGACGGCAGCTGGCTGCGCCGGATGGTCGACCTGTGCGGCGGCCTGCCCGGGCCGATGGCCGAGGCCGTGGACCTGCTGGCGCTGCGGCCGCACTGGTCGATCCGGCAGCTGATCGACTGGATGAACCGAGAACGCCCGACCACCGTCTCGGAACAGCGCCCGCACCCCTTCCACCACGTCCGCCGGCGCTGCGCCGGGCTCGCCCCCGGCCTCTGCGACGCGCTCGTCAAGCTCGCCCGGGAGGCCGGCGAGGTGCTGACCGTCGAGCAGGCCGCCCGGATCCTCGGCCGCACCGCCGACGAGGCGGAGGAACTGCTCGAGGAACTGGTCGAGTTCTTCCTGCTCGAGGTCGACCTCGTCCGTGACCGCTCCTCCGAACGCTTCTTCCAGTACCGGATGCCGCCCCTGCTCAGGGCGGCCCTGCGTACCGCGCCCGTGGGCGCCCTGGCCTGATCCGCCGCCGTACCGTCCCCGCACAGGGCAGGGGGCGCCCGACCGGGCGCCCCCTGCCGCGTACGTCCGGAACCTCACAGCTCCAGACCGGCCCCGTGCTCCCGGAGCCAGGTGTCGACCTGGAGCACCATCTCCACGTTCATGCGGTGCAGCCAGTCCTGCGCGGCGGCCTGCCCCTCCGGGCCGGTGACCCGTCGGGCCTTCTCCAGGTCGAGCAGCGGCAGCACAGGCGAGGACGGGTCGGCCAGCACGTCCGCGAACTCCTGGTGCAGGGCCTTGGTGTACGTCGCGTCCTGGCTCACCGGGAACGGCGCCTTCGGCCGTTCGAGCACCTGCTCCGGCAACAGGTCCGCCACGGCCGCCCGCAGCAGGCTCTTCTCGCGGCCGTCGAAGGTCTTCAGCTCCCACGGGATGTTGTACGCGTACTGGACCAGCCGGGGGTCGCAGAACGGCACCCGCACCTCGAGGCCGGAGATCATGCTGAGCCGGTCGTTGCGTTCCAGCAGCCGCGGCAGCCAGTGGGTCAGGTGGAGATGGCAGATCTCCCGGGCGCGCCGCTCCTCGGCGCTCTCGCCGGCCAGCCGGGGGATCTCGCGCATGGCCTGGTCGTAGCGCTCCGCGTAGTACGTGCGCATGTCGAGCCGGGAGGCGAAGGCGGGGGACAGCAGCCCCTGGCCGAGGCCGTCGCGGGTGCCCGGGTGCCACTGTTCGAAGGCGACCCAGGGGAACTGCTCCTCGTCGGCCAGGTCCGGGATGTGCACCCAGCTGTACCCGCCGAAGATCTCGTCGGCGCTCTCGCCGGTCAGGGCGACCTTGCAGTGCCGGCGCACCCCCGCGAACGCCTGGTACGTGGAGGTGTCCATGTCGCCGAACGGCGCCGGGACGTCCTGCGCACGTAGCACGGCGCGGCGCGCGGCCGGATCGATCAGGTCGGCGGTGGTGAGCTCGATCTCCAGGTGGTCGGCGCCGATGTGGTCGGCGACGGCCCGGGCGTACGGGGCGTCGGGGGAGCTGCGCACCAGGTCGGGCTGGAAGTTGTCGCTGTACCCGCTGTACGTGACCGTGGCGGTACGGACCCGGTGGCCGTGCCGGCCGTCCCGGCCGGACAGGGCGCGGGCGGCGAGCGCGGCGACGGCGCTGGAGTCGAGACCGCCGGAGAGCAGCACGCTCAGCGGCACGTCGGAGACCAGCTCTCGGGCGACGCTGGTCTCCAGCAGCTCGCGGACGGTGCGCACGGTGTCGTCGAGGCCGTCCTCGTGCGGGCGGGCCTCCAGCTGGAAATAGCGGCGCAGCGTGGTCCGGCCGTCCGGGCCGTACGTCAGGGTGTGGCCCGGCGGCAGGTCGCGGATGTCGCGGTAGACGTGCTCGCCGGGGGCGCGGGCCATGGAGAACAGCACGCGCAGTCCGTCGAGGTCGACGGCGGGGCGCACGTCCGGGTGGGCCAGCAGGGTCTTCGGCTCGGAGGCGAAGACCAGGGCGTCGCCGGTCAGCGCGTAGCAGAGCGGCTTGATGCCGAAGCGGTCGCGGGCCAGGAACAGGGTGCGCCGGCGCGGGTCCCGGACGGCGAAGGCGAACATGCCCTCGAGCCGCTCGACGCACCGCTCGCCCCACTCCAGGTAGGCGTGCAGGACCACCTCGGTGTCGCTGCGGGTGCGGAAGCGGTGGCCGAGGGCGGCCAGTTCGGCGCGCAGCTCGCGGAAGTTGTAGACCTCGCCGTTGTAGCTGAGGACCGCGAGCGGCTCCTCGGCCGGTGCCGCCGCCCCGCCGGGCGCGGCGGTCATGGGCTGCAGGCCGCCGGCCACGTCGATGACCGCCAGCCGGGTGTGGATCAGCGTGGTGTGCCGGTCCGACCAGACGCCCCGGTCGTCCGGGCCGCGGCAGGCCATGGTCTGCGCCATGCCCTCCGCGAGCCCTGGGTCCTGCCGGACCGGACCGCCCTCGCGGCCGGCCCAGCCTGCGATGCCGCACATGCGGGATCTCCTTCCGTGACCTGTCGGTTGCCCTGGCGCAAAGCTCCTCCGGCGCGCTCGAAGCCGCGTGGAGGGGCGCTGGACCGCCGACCGGGCCCGGCGGGGGAGCCGGGCCCGGTCCCACGGGATCCTGCGGACGGCTCAGGCGGCGGCCGGGCCGCGTCGGAAGGCCGGGATGAGGATCGCGCCGACCGTGAGGTGCAGCAGCACGAGGGTGATCTTGTTGCCCGCGGTCAGGCCCGCGCCGAACACCGGCGCGAACAGCGAGAGCACGAGGACCGCGGACGCGATGCCGGTCCACAGGGCGCGGGCGCGGCCGCTCGCCACCCGCTCCAGCAGGGCGAGCAGGCCCCAGCCGAGCAGGGCGATCACCGCCGAGCCGATGAGCACGGCCGGGAGGTAGAGCTCGCTGGTGGTGGTGGAGCCCGGGCCGTCCGGGATCCGCAGGTCGATGTCGAGGACGGAGTGGGCGATCAGCCAGATCAGCACGTCGGCCACCACGGCGGCGACGACGGCGAGAGCGCGGGTGCGGACCGGGCCGGGGGCGGTGGCGCGGGCGGGGGTCGCGGACATCTCGGGCCTCCTTCGGGCTACGAGGACTGCACGGAATGAGTGTGCGATTCATAAGCATGCTTGCCGCATATAATGCTCTCACGCCTGGGAATGTCTGGTCCAGTCACATGCCGGTAACCTGGATGTCGTGAAGGCATCGGACACCATCGACAGCGCCGTCCTCAATGCCGTGGAGTCGGCGATGATCCGGATCCGCCGGAGGCAGTCACGGCGCAGCCTGGCCCGGCCGGTCCTCAAGGGCATGGCCGAACCCGTGGACCTCAACACGCTCGCCGTCGTAGACGCGGTCGACGAGGGCGCGGCGCAGGAGGGGCGCGACGTCACCGTCGGGTTCGTCGCCGACCGGCTCGCCATCGACCCGTCGCGGGCCAGCCGGATCGTGGCCGACGCGGTCCGCTCCGGGTTCGTCCGGCGGGTCGCCTCGCAGGAGGACGGCCGGCGCAGCTGCCTGGAGCTCACCGGCACCGGCCGGGAGGCCGTGGCGGCGGCCCACCGCACCCGCCAGGGCTTCTACTCCGCCGTCCTCGACGGCTGGGACCCCGAGGAGCAGGGCGAGTTCGCCCGCCTGCTCACCAAGTTCGTGGACAGCCTGGACGAGGCCGGCCGCCCGGACGACGCCGCCCGCGGCTGACCCGGCGCGGCCGCCGGCCCCGCGTACGGCTGACGCCGCCCGTCGACTGTCCCCGCCCGTCCACCGCCCCCGCCCGTCCACCGGCCTTCGAGCCGCCTTCGAGCCCGCCCGGCAACGCTGATCGCGCCACATACCCCGCTACCGACGGCGCATCAGAGCCCCGCAGCCGTGGGGCGCACGCGCCTGTCCCGAAGGAGGCGCGACGGTGAGTACGACAGACCGGACAGATCAGCGGCGGGAAGCCGGGGCGGCCGACGGCGGCCGCCCCGCCTCGCGGGCGGTCCGCCCGGCGCCGAAGGGGGCCGCGGCCGCCGCGGCGTCCGACCGGCCCCGCCCCCCGGCCGCACTCGGCTGGGCCTACGCCATGGTCATCGTGGCGACGCTCGCCGCGATCGCGAGCAACGTCTTCGAGATCGCCCACCAGGTGGAGACCGGCGTCGCGGGCGCTGCGACCACCGGTGACCTGGCCCTGACCATCGCGTTCTGCGCGCTGTTCGGCTTCTTCGCCGAGATGCTGCGCGCCGGACGCCAGTGGGGCCGGGTGCTGCTCACCGTGTTCACCGCCCTCGGCCTGCTGTTCACCGGGCTCGGCCTCGCCGGGGTCGGCGGGCGGCCCATCGTCGGCGCGCTCCAGGCGAGCCTCGCCGTCATCAGTTTCGTCACCTCCGTCGTCGGTCTGGTCCTGCTCTTCGTCCCCTCCCTCAACCGGTGGATGGCGGAGGTACGGGAGGGCAGCCGGACGGTCTCGCAGCGGATGCGCAAGGCGGTGCTCACCGCCCACGTCGCCATCTCGGTCGGCTGGCTGGGCCTGGTCACCGGGATGTTCGCCATGTCGGTGGCGGGCGCCACCACGAGCGACGCCGTCCAGCAGGCCGCGATGTACCGCACCATGTCGCTGCTCGACGAGATCTTCCTGGGCATGACCAGCATGTTCGCGCTCATCACCGGGATCGTCGTCGGCGCCGGCACCAAGTGGGGTCTGCTGAAGCGCCGTTGGGTCGCGGTGAAGTTCTACACCACGATGGCCGTGATGGTGCTCGGCTTCTCCGTCATCCACCAGCTCATCCTCGAGGCGAACGAGCTCGTCGACCGGGGCGCCCCGGTGCGCGGCGGCGAACTGGACACCGTGGGCTGGTCCATGGCCGCCGCGGCAGCCGTCGCCCTGCTCTCCCTCGTCTTCATGACGGCCGTGTCCACGTACAAGCCCTGGGGGCTCACCCGCCGCGGTGCCCGCCCCACGGTCCCGACGTCCTGAAAGGCTCCCGGCAACCATGACCACCACACCCACCCCGCACACCATCCAGGACACCCAGGTCCTGCGGCACAGCCGCCTGCTCGGCGTCGGCGTGTACCGGCCCGAACGGTCGGTGCCCAACAGCGAGATCGCCGAGCGCACGGGCCTCGACCCGGACTGGATCGAGAGCCGCTCCGGAATCCGCTCCCGCCGCTACGCCTCCCCCGAGGAGACCCTGCCGACCATGGCGACGGCCGCCGCCGAGAAGGCGCTCGCCGCCGCCGGCATCGGCGCCGACCAGCTCGGCACGGTGATCGTCGCGACGATCACCTCCATGGAGCAGATGCCCGCCGTGGCCGTCGAGGTCGCGCACCGGCTGCGCGCCGAGCAGGCCGCCGCCTTCGACATCTCGGCGGCCTGCGCCGGCTTCTGCCACGCCGTCGCGCTGGCGAGCGACCTCGTCCGCATGGGCCGTTCCGAGTACGTGCTGGTGATCGGCGCGGAGCGGATGACCGACATCCTCGACCACTCCGACCGAGACACCGCGTTCCTGTTCGCCGACGGCGCCGGCGCCGTCGTCGTCGGCCCGTCCGACGAGCCGGGCATCGGCCCCGTCGTCTGGCAGGCCGACGGCTCCCGCAACGCCGCTCTGAAGATGACCTCGCCCTGGCACGACGGCACCGGCGTCCGCCCCGACGACAAGCCCGCCATCACCATGGCCGGCTGGAAGGTCTACCGCTGGGCGACGAGCCAACTCGTCCCCGCCGCGCAGCGGATGCTGGACGCCGCGGGCGTCACCGCGGACCAGCTCGACGCGTTCGTCCCGCACCAGGCCAACATGCTCATCACCGACGTCCTCGTCGAGCAGCTCGGCCTGACCGAACGGACCGCCGTCGCCCGGGACATCGTCACCAGCGGCAACAGCTCGGCGGCCTCCATCCCGCTCGCCATGGACGAACTGCTCGCCTCCGGCCGCGCCCACAGCGGCGACCTCGCCCTCCTGGTCGGCTTCGGGGCCGGCCTCGTCTACGCGGGCCAGGTCGTCCGGCTGCCCTGAACGGACTCCGAAGCACACGAAAGCGCCGCGGCGAACTCGCCGCGGCGCTTTCGTTCGTGCGGGGGACCGCTCAGTACGCCGCCGTCACCTCGAACAGGGCGAACGGGCTGGGGCGCTCGCCGTCCTGGAACGGCCGCAGCGGCGACGTCGTGCCGCGGTGCGCCGCACCCGCCTCCCAGTCACGGAAGGCGGCCATGCTCTCCCACTCGCTGAGCACCGCGTACGCCCCGGCGTCGGTGATCTGGCGGAGCAGCTCGTTGCCCAGCAGCCCCGGCGTGCCCGCCAGGTCCTTGCTGATCCGGTGGTACGCCTCCTCCACCGCGGCCACCTCGCCCTCCGCGGCCCGCAGGTGCAGCAGGATCCGTACCCGGCCCGGCGCGCTCATCCCGCGACCTCCACCAGGCGCATCATCGCCAGCGAGCCGCCGGTGCGGTACGGGTGCAGCTTCTCGCGGTGCGCGACGTGCTCCGGGCTGCGCTCGAAGGCCAGGAACGCGTCCATGTCCGTCCAGTCGCTCACCACGTAGTACACCGACTCCTCGCCCGGCTTCGCGCTGCGGGCCAGGGTGTGCCCGAGGTTCGCCGGCTGCGCGGTGACCTCCTTGCTGCCCTCCGTCCACACCTGCTCGAAGTCGGCCTCCCGGCCCGGCACGACCTGGACGGTCAGCAGCACCCGGAACGCCCCGGTCGTCGCGGCCACCTCAGACACCCCCGTCGACGTGCAGGGTCTCGCCGTTGACGTACGTGGACAGGTCACTGGCGAGGAACAGCACCGCGCCCGCGATCTCCTCCGGGCGGCCGAACCGGCCCAGGGCCATCATCCGCAGGTAGCGCTCGTTGTACGCGGCGCGCTGCTCGTCGGTCAGCTCGTCGGGCTCCGAGGTGTCGATGACGCCCGGGGCGACCACGTTGAACCGGATGCCCTTGCCGCCCAGCTCCTTGCAGAGCGAACGGGTCAGGCCCACCAGACCGGCCTTGGAGGCGGTGTAGTGGCCGCGCAGCGGGATACCAGCCATCGCGCCGCGGGAGCCGATGTTGATGACCGAGGAGCCCTCGCGCAGCAGCGGCAGCGCCTTGCTGATCACCATGAACGGGCCGGTGAGGTTGGTCGTGACGACCCGCTCCCACTCCTCGAACGGCAGCTGGGCGAACGGGATCTGGCTGATCACACCCGCGTTGTTGACCAGCACGTCCAGCGTCTCGAAGCGGTCCCGGCAGGCCTGGAGCACCAGCTCCACGCCCTCCGCCGTGCCCACGTCCGCGCGGACCAGGGCGTGGTCGCCGCCGATCTCCTTGAGCTCGCGGGCCAGGCTGTCCACCGCCTCGCCCTCCTGCCGGTAGCAGGTCACCACCGTGGCGCCGGCCTTCGCGAGCGCCAGCACGGTCGCCCGCCCGATGCCCCGGCTGCCGCCGGTGACCAGCGCGTTCTTGCCCACCAGTCGAAGTTCCATCTCGTCTTCCTCCGTACGGGATCGGTGATCAGCGGGTACTCAGCGGGCCGCCGGCACGGGGCGGCACTCCAGGACCGCCCAACGTCCGGCGGCCGGTTCGTTCACGAGCTCGAAGCCCGCGGTCGCGAGCAGCGCGCGCCACTGCTGCTCGGAGCGCTCGCGTCCGCCGAAGCGGACCAGCATGTCCAGGTCGAGGAGCTTGCCCCGGTCCCACTCGTTGGCCGGGCCCACCAGGAACTCGCAGATCAGCAGGCGGCCCTCGGGGTTGTCGGCGAGCGCCTCGCGGATCCGGCCCAGGATCGCGGCCGCCTTGTCGTCGGCCCAGTCGTGCAGCACGGCCTTCAGGACGTACGCGTCGGCGCCCTTCGGCAGCTCGCCGAAGAAGTCGCCCGGGACCACGTCCACCCGGTCCGCGACGCCCGCCTCGGCGAGGATCTTGTCGGCCTCCGCGACCACCGTCGGGCGGTCCACGAGCGTGCCGCGGACCTGCGGGTGCCGCCCGAGGAGCTCGGCGAGGAACAGGCCGCGACCGCCCCCGATGTCGGCGATCGAGCCGAACCGGCCGAAGTCGAAACCGTCGAGCAGCATGTGCGAGGTGGCCCGGCTCATGCCGGTCATCGCCCGGTCGAACAGCGCGCCCGCGTCCGGGTTCTGCTCCAGGTGCTCGAAGAAGCCGTGCCCGTACGCGGCCTCGAAGGCCGGCTCGCCGGTGCGCACGGTGTGCAACAGCCGGCCGTACGAGCGCCACAGCATCTCGTCGCCGTTGTAGAGCACCATGTCCCGCTGGCTGCCGGGCACCCCGGAGCGCAGCGCGGCGCCGACGTCGGTCAGCGCGTACCGCCCGTCCGGCTGCTCGGCGAGCACCCCGAACGCGGCGGCGACCCGCAGCACCCGGCCGAGGGAGTCCGCGTGGCTGTCGGTCCGCTCGGCCAGCTCGGCCACCGTGAGCGGCCCGTCGGCCAGCTCGTCGGCGATCGCCAGCTCGGCGACCACGTGCAGCACCCGGGATATCCGTTTGCCGTCCGTCAGCAGCAGCAGTCGTACGTGGGGCGGCAGCGCGGCGGTCATCGCCG
Source organism: Streptomyces sp. HUAS YS2 (assembly GCF_033343995.1). Lineage (NCBI taxonomy): Bacteria > Bacillati > Actinomycetota > Actinomycetes > Kitasatosporales > Streptomycetaceae > Streptomyces > Streptomyces solicathayae. The sequence continues at coordinate 5,121,717 of NZ_CP137573.1, forward strand.
GGCCGACCACGCCGGTCATGGTGTCCACACCTACTCCTCGGTCGGGTGAGCGGATCAGATCAGTACGGCGGCCGCGGCGACGTTCACCAGCAGGGCCGCCACGGCGAGCGCGCCGCGCACGCGGTTCCAGCGGATCCAGCGCTCGCGCGGGTCCAGGCGGTCGAAGTCCGCGGGCAGCGCCTGCGGATCGAGCGTCGACAGCCAGCGGTTGATCGGCACGTTCTTCGTCAGCGACACCGTCATGGCCGAGGCCAGCAGCAGCGCGCCCAGCGCCGCCAGCAGCCGTACGGCGGTCTGCGGGGCGGCGAACACCAGCGCCACGTCGGCCAGCAGGCAGCTGACCAGCGAGATCGGCATGAACGGGTCGAAGCGGGTGACGAGCCCCTTGTGCACGGGGACGTACATGCCCGTGGGCAGCGTGGTGAACAGCGGCGCCGCGAGCACCGACACCGACAGACCGCCGGCCGCCAGACCGCCGGCGAGCAGCGCCGCGGGCATCAGAATCCGCACCGGATCCACCTTGCGTCTCCCTCCCGGACCTCCCGCCGCGGGAGGCGGCGGGACCAGTGCCACGACTGTCGGTTCAGCAGGTCGAAGCGGACTCGAAGACGGCTCGACCGGGGTCGCCGGGCGTCCGGGGGACCGCCGTCGAGCACCCCTCCACAGCGAGTCGAGCAGGTGACGGCAGCGTGACCCGTACACCATCCATGGACCGGGAGTCGTGATGCTTGAGGAAGTGCTGAGCGGGGTCGTGCTGATCGGGACGGGGACCGTCACGGGGATCTTCGTGGCTGTCCTGGTCAGCGTGGGTCCCGCCATGTCGGCCATGGGACGCGCCGAGTACCTCCGCGCCCACGCCCTGCTGGGCCGGGGCTACCACCCGCTGATGCCCGTCCTGGTCAACGTCGTGACCCTCAGCGGGTTCGCGCTCGGCTGGCTCTCCGAGTCGCCGGGCCGGGTGCTGTTCCCGGTGGCGTCCGTCCTGCTCCTCGGGGTGCAGGCGGTCTCGCACCTCGGCAACGTGCCGATCAACCGCTCGCTGAGCGGGCTCGCCGCGGACGGCCCCTGGCAGGACCCGCGGCCGCTGTGGCGGGCCTGGCACCGGCTGCGCACCGCGCTCGCCGCGCTCGCCCTCACGGCCGTCACCGTCGCGGTGCTCGCCGCCCCCTGATGCCCGAAGCTCCCTGAGGAGGGATCGCCATGCCACTGGACGCCATCACCTACCGCGTCCGCCCCGGCCACGAGGACGAACTGACCGAGGTGTTCTCGCCGCACAACTTCACCCGGGTCGACTCGCCGGTCATCAAGGACGACGCGGGCACCACCGTCGGAATGCTGCTCGGCACGGGCCTGTTCGCGCAGGGCGACACCGTGATCCGGGTGATCCACCACGACGGTGTCAGCGTCGCCCGGGTCGCCCGGCACATGTCGGTGCAGTCGGGGGTCCACCAGGCGGAGCGGGCGATCCTGCCCTATCTCGCCGAAGCCCGCGACACCGAGACCCCCGAGGGGTTCCGGGCGCACTTCCACCGCAGTCTCATGACCGTCCTCGAACAGCACAGCCCCGACGAACGACCCGCGGCCGGCACCGTCGCCCTGCGCCATCCGCTGCGCCGGGGCGCCGGCGCGGAACTGGCCCAGGCGCGGGCCACCGCCAACCGCCGGGCGTCACTGCCGCTCTCGGACGACCACCCGACGATCGTCCGCACGGCGCTGTTCCTGCACGCGGACACCCTGGTCCGCGTGGTCCAGTACGACGGACACCCCTACGACGTCGTCGGGTTCCTGACCGACCGCTGTTTCGGGCAGGACGCCGACGCCTGGCTGGAGCCCTACCTGGAGCAGAGCGAACGGCCCACCCACCCCGACGCCTACCTGGCCCTCGTGCACGAACAGGCCATGGTGTCGATCTCGCACATGTCCGTCCTGGGCGTCGACTGACACCCGCACCGCCCCCTGTACGACGAAACCGCCGCCGGGCCCGGGCCCGGCGGCGGTTTCGCGCCGTGTCACACCTCGGGGTGGTCGAACCACTCGCCGAGCTTGGTGCCCATCAGCGGGCTGCCGCGCAGCTTCAGCTTGCCGGTCAGGAACGCCTTCGCGCCGGGCAGCTTGCCCACGCCCATCGCCATCATGTCGGGGAACTTGATCCCGATGGTGATGTCCGGGCTGTCGTGCTGCCCCTTGTCGGTGCGGCACTCGCCGGCCTCGACGTGCACGTAGTGGAGCTTCTGGCCCTCGGTGGAGGCGATGTCGAACTGGAAGACGCCCTTCTGGCCGTCCGCCTTCTTCGGGTTGAACTCCGAGACGAGGAGCTCGAAGACCAGCGTCAGCGCCGCGTCCAGACCGCCCTCGCGCTCGGCGACGGCCGCCTCCAGCTGCTTGGACGGCACCGACTCGACGAGCTCGATCAGCTCGGTCACCTGTTCCTGCTGCACACTCACCGGTTCCTCCTGGAACTCGACGTCCGAAGAACATTCATGGAGCGGGGCGAGCAGCTGCATCTCGCCGCCCGCCCGCATCGGCCACAGCCGCTGGAGATACGCCTGCTGCTCGGGGCTCTGCTCGAAGGCACGGAAGGCCGGCTCGTCCGTCCAGTCCGTCAGTACGGTGTAGTCGCCCGTCCCCCCGGTCAGCAGCTGCTGGCCGTGGTTGTCGGGGAAGGTGCGCACGGTACGGGAGTGGGCGAGCCACAGCTCCTCGAACTCCGCCTCGTGCCCGGGCTCGATCCGGATCCGGAGCAGGACCCGCAGCTCCGGCGCGGGCCGGGTCACGACCCCACCGCTTCCGTCCGCTGCGCCGCCGCCTGCTCCACCAGGTCCTTGATCCGGGCCATCTCACGGCGGGTGTTGGTGTTCAGCCGGTCCGTCATCTCGGCGTTGCCGAACGGCAGGCCCTCGCGGACCTCGAACTCCTGCCGCCAGCGCATCTCCACGCCGGCGTCGGTCTGCTCGTACGTCCAGTACAGGTCCATGAACTCGAACGGACCGGTCTCGATCCGCCGGGCGCGCACCGTCCGCGTCTCGGGGTCCGGGGTGCGCTCGGAGACCCAGCTCCACACCTGGCCGTTCTCGTCCGGGTACAGGGTCAGCCGGAAGCGCAGGGTGGCCCCGTCGCGCTCCAGGATCTCGGCCGCCGCGTACTCGGAGAACAGCTGCGGCCAGGACGCGACGTCGTTCGTCATGTCCCACACCAGATCCATCGGCGCGGCGACGACGATGCTGTTGTCGGTGGCCGCCATGTCAGGCCGCCGCGAGGCTGGTGTTGACGTAATCGATCACGTCCTGCGGCGAGTTCATGTCCTCGATGGCCTCGTCGGGGATCTGCAGGCCGTACTCGCGCTGGACCTGGCTGGCTATCTCCAGGACCGCGAGGGAGTCGTAGCCGATGTCGGTGAAGTCGACCGCGAGGTGCTCCTCGGTCAGCTCCTCGGTCTCGCCGGTGCACCGGCTCATGATCTCCTTGAGGTCGCCGAAGGTCATGGTGGTGCTGCTCATCTGTTCCTCCTGGGGACGGGAGTTGCTGGGGAGAGGGTGAAGAGAGGAAACGCCGGCCGTCGTGCGGACCGGTGGACTCATACGGACCGGACGACCATCGCGGCGTTGAACCCGCCGTAGCCGCGGCTCAGGACCAGGGCGCTGCGCAGCCGCGCCTCGCGGGGCCGGTCCGTCACCACGTCGAGCCGGTGCTCCGGGTCGGGGCGCACGTTGACCGACGGCGGGATCACCTGGTCGCGCAGGGCGAGTGCCGCGGCCGCGACGTCCAGCGCCGCGCCACCCGCGTAGAGCCGGCCGGTCATCGTCTTGGGCAGCGACACCGGGACCGCGCCGGGCCCGAAGACCGCGGTGATCGCCTCGGCCTCCTGCCGGTCGAGCTCCGGTACGCCGTAGCCGTCGGCGAAGACCACGTCGATGTCCGCGGGCGCGGCGCCGGCCTCGGCGAGTGCCAGTTCGGCGGCCCGCCGCAGACCCGGTGGCCGGCCCGAGCCGGGACGCGGGTCGAACGTCGCCGCGTAGCCCGCGATCTCGCCGTACACCCGGGGCGCCTCACGGTCCCGGGCGTCCTCGCGGCTCTCCACGACGAGGATCGCGCCGCCCTCGCCGGGGACGTACCCGCTCGCCGTGCGGTCGAAGGGCACGAACGCGCGGTCCGGGTGCGGCTCCTCGCTGAGCCTGCCGTTGGACAGCTGGCAGACCAGGCCGTACGGGGAGAGCGAGGCGTCGGTGCCGCCGGACAGCACCAGCCGGGTGCCCTTGCCGAGCACCCGCCGGGCCTGCGCCAGCGCGTCCAGGCCGCCGGCCTGCTCGGAGCAGAGCACCGAGCACGGGCCGCGCATGCCGTGCCGGATCGACAGCTGGCCGGTCGTCGCCGCGTAGAACCAGGCAATGGCCATGTACGCGCCCACGGCCTGCGGCCCCTCGGCGTACAGCTTCTGCAGCTCGCGCTGGCCGAACTCGACACCGCCCGAGGAGTTGGCGGTGATGACCGCCATGTCCAGGTCGGCGAAGGACTCCGGGTCCACGGCCGCGTCGGTCAGCGCCTCGTTCGTCGCGGCGAACGCGTACTGCGTCATCGGGTCGGTCTCGCTGACCAGCCGCTGCGGCGCGTGGTCCGCCGGGTCGAAGCCGGTGGCCTCGCCGGCCACCCGCACCGGGTACCGGTCCGGGTCGAACCGGCTGATCCGGCCGAGCCCGGACTTGCCGTCCAGCGTCGCCTGCCACCAGGCCTCGCGGTCCAGGCCGTTGGGTGCGACCACCCCCAGACCGGTGATCACGGGAGCGTTCATGACATCCTCCTCGGCGACGTGAGCACGACCGCGCTCTGGAAGCCGCCGAAGCCGCTGCCGACGCTCAGGACGACGTCGAGGTCCGCCTCCCGCGCGGTGCCCGGCACGTAGTCCAGGTCGCACTCGGGGTCGGGCTCCTCGTAGTTGGCGGTCGGCGGGACCGCGCCCCGGTCGATGGCCAGCGCGCTGGCTGCGATCTCGATCGAGCCGATCGAGCCGAGCGAGTGCCCCACCATCGACTTGATCGAGCTGACCGGGATGTCGTACGCGTGCGAGCCCAGGCTGCGCTTGTACGCGGCCGTCTCGTGCCGGTCGTTCTGCTTGGTGCCGCTGCCGTGGGCGTTGGCGTAGTCGATCTCGTCCGGGTTGATCCGGGCCTCGTCGAGCGCGGCGGTGATCGCCTCGGCCATCTCCCGCCCGTCGGGCCGCAGTCCGGTCATGTGGTAGCCGTTGGCGCGCGCCGCGTAACCGGCCACCTCGCAGTAGATCCGGGCGCCACGGCGGCGGGCGTGCTCCAGCTCCTCGATCACGAACACGGCCGAGCCCTCGCCGAGCACCAGCCCGTTGCGCCGCCGGTCGAACGGACGGCAGGCGTGCTCCGGGTCGTCGTTGCTGGTCGAGGAGGCCCGCAGGGTGTCGAAGCAGGACACCGTGATCGGATAGATCGGGGCGTCGGTGGCGCCGGCCACCATCACGTCCGCCGAGCCCTCGCGGATCAGGTCGACCGCGTACCCGACGGCGTCGATGCCCGCGCAGCAGCCGGAGCTGACCACGGTCGCCGGGCCCTCAGCGCCGGCCGCCCAGGCCACCTCCGTCGCCAGCGAGCTGGACATGACGTACGAGTACAGGTGGGGCTTCATGTAGCCCTGGTCGACCAGCCACTCGCGGCCGTTGTCGCTGACGGTGCGGTACTCCTGCTCCATGGAGATCGCGTTGCCGACGCCGTTGCCGACGCTCACGCCGATCCGGTGCGGGTCTTCCGCGTCCACGTCGAGCCCGCTGTCGGCCACCGCCTCCCGGGTCGCCACCAGCGCGAACTGGCCGGCCCGGTCGGTGCGGCGGATCTCCTGGAAGGAGAGCCCGGCCCGCTCGGGGTCGAAGTCGCACTCCGCCCCGATCCGGCTCCGGAACGGGGCCGGATCGAACAGGGTGATGCGCCGGGTCGCCGTGCGGCCCTTGACGATCATCTCCCAGAACGCCTCCCGGCCGGGCTGCCCCGGGGCGACGACACCGATGCCGGTGATCACTGCGCGACGCGCGGTCATCCCACGCCACCCACTTCGGGCAGGGTCCCCTCACCCGGCAGGGGCTCGCAGTCGACATGGCCGAGTTCCGGGCGCGGGGCGAGCGGGCTCAGGAAGAAGGCGACGAACGCCTGCTCCGTGCCCGGGTTCTCGATGCGGTGCCGCACCCCGATCGGGACCATGAAGGACTCGCCGGGCTCCAGCAGCAGCTCCTCGCCCTCGATCCGCAGCAGGATCGTGCCGCGGATCGTGTGGAAGAACTCCTCGGAGTGCGGGTGGTAGTGCTCGGACACGAACTCGCCGGGCTCCAGGGTGCCGACGCCCATGAACCCCGAGGTCGCTCCGCAGGTCTTGGGGCTGAGCAGGACACGCAGATCGCCGCCGCGCTTGCGGTTGGGCGGCACGTCGTCGATGGCGACCTTGATGAGGTCGGTGGTGTGCATGGATGCTCCACAGGTGGGGACGGATCGCGGGACGGTGCGGCGGACAGGTCAGGGGGTCCAGCTGTAGAAGACCTCGGCCATGGAGTCCTTCGGCTCACGCCAGTTCGGGTCGTACGGCGTCATGAACTCCTGGAGCCGGGTGTTGATGTCCTCGTAGAGCGGGTGGCTGCGGGCCTGGTAGAGCCGGCCTCCGATCGGCTCCTCCGCCTCCACGAGGTGGAAGTAGAGGCCGTGGAAGCGGAACAGGGTGCGCCGCTGGACACCGATCATGTGGGGGAGATCGGTGGCGTCGGACTCGCCGAACAGCGCGGCCACCTTCTCGGCGTCGTCGTGGTCCATCCGCGCGACGATGAGGGTGCGATGAGCCATGGGTACTCCTAAGGGATGTCGCCCGGAGCGGTCGGGCTTCCGGCGGTCCGTGAGCGATCGGGCCTGCCGGTTGTGATGATGGATGTGCCGACTTGAGCCCGGATCCAGGGCAACTCGACGTCTGATTCAGGCCGTTGTTCGACCGGTCCTGAGCGTGGCCGAACGGGCCAGCAGCAAGGCGGTGACCACGGCCGCCCCGGCGAAGCCGGCGAGGTACGTCCACAGCGGCAGGACGCCCACGAGCCGGGAGAGCTGGCCGCCGAGACCGGCGCCCAGCGCGGCGCCCAGGTAGAAGAGCCCCATCATCCGGCTGCGATGCCCCTCGGGGGCCGTCTCCGCGGTCGCGCTGAGCCCCACCGGCCCGAAGACCAGCTCGCCGCAGGTCATGCAGAGGAACGCGGCCAGCAGCCACAGCGGGGACACCGGAAGCTCCGCGCCCTGCGCGGACCACGCCCCGCCCGCGAGCACGGCGAAGCCGGCCGCCGCGCACAGCAGACCCGCGGCGAACTTCCGCACCACCCCGAGCCCGCTCCCGATCCGCAGCCACAGCCAGGCGAACAGCGGCGCGAGCAGCAGGAGGAACAGCGGATGGGCGGACTGGAACCAGCTCGCCGGCACGGTGAAGCCCGCGATCTCCCGGTCGGTGTGCTCGCGCGCGAACAGGCTGAAGACCGAGCCGAGTTGCCCGTACATCGCCCAGAACAGCACCGACGGGACGAAGATCCGCCGGTAGTCGCGGATCCGCGCCCGCTCCGCCGCCCCGAGCTCCGGGCCGCGCAGCAGCCGCCGGAAGTACCAGACGGGCGCCACCAGCGCCCCGAGACCGCACAGCGCGAGCACCGGCTGCAACGGCAGCCCGCCGGCCGCCGCGACGGCCGCGACCAGCAGCACGACCGCCGCGAGCCCGGCCCACGCGCCACGCACCAGCCGGCGCAGCGCCGCGGGCGGCAGCGGACGGCCCGGCCCGGTCCGGGCCCCGCGTAGCGACGGCGCGCCGTGCAGGTACTGCAGCACGCCGAGGACCATGCCGACCGCGGCCGCCCCGAAACCGGCGTGCCAGTCGACGCGCTCGCCCAGGACGCCGGTGATCAGAGGGCCGAGCAGGGCGCTGACCTGGACGCTCATGTAGAAGACGGAGAACGCGGCCTGCCGCCGCGAGCTGTCGGCGCCCGGGTTCATCTGGTCGAACAGGACCGGCAGGTTGGGCTTCAGCAGTCCCGTGCCGCAGGCGACGAGCAGCAGCCCCACGTAGAACGTGGTCCGCGCGGGCACGGCCATGCAGGCGTGCCCGGCGGCGATCACCAGAGCGCCGCTCAGCATCGCCCGGTGCGTGCCGAGCACCCGGTCGCCGAGCCAGCCGCCGGGCATGGCGGCCAGGAACGACGCCGAGACGTACAGCCCGAACAGCGCGCCCGCGGTGCCGGCGGAGAGGCCGAGACCGCCGTCCGCCGCGGGCGCGGTCGCGTACAGGAACAGCAGGGCCTGCATGCCGTAGAAGCTGAACCGCTCCCACATGTCGGTCATGAAGAGCGTGCTGAACCAGCGCTCGCGGAACAGGGCGCGGAGCGGGCGGTCGGGATCGAGGTGGGGCGGGGCGTCGGCGGGGGAGGGGGCCGCCTCGGCGGCTTCCGCGGCCCCGGGTGCTTCGGCGGCTTCGGCGGCCGAACTCACAGCGCTATCCCGCCGTCGATCTGCACCACCTGGCCGGTGACGTAGTCGGCGGCGTCGGACACCAGGAACGCGACGAGCTCGGCGACGGACTCGGCGCTGCCGAACCGCCCCATCGCGACCTTCCCGAGCGCCGCCTCCCGCGCCTTGGCGGTCATCCCGTCCAGCATGTCCGTCTCGATGAACCCCGGCGCCACCGCGTTGACCCGCACCCCGTACGGGGCGACCTCCTTCGCGAGCGCGCGGGTGAGCCCGTTCAGACCGGCCTTGGCGGTCGCGTAGTTGGTCTGCCCGGGGTTCCCGTACACCCCGATGACGGACGAGACGTTCACCACCGCGCCCGCCCGGCGGGTGATCATGCCGCGCACCACGGAGCGGCAGACGTTGAAGGCGCCGTCCAGGCTCGTGCCGACCACGGAGTGCCAGTCCTGCGCCGACATCAGCGCCATCGGGCGGTCCCGCAGCACGCCCGCGGAGTTGACCACCGCGTACGGCGCGCCCAGCTTCTCCTCGGCCCCGGCGACGAACGCCCGGACCGCCTCCGCGTCGGTGACGTCACAGACCGCGTGGTGCACGGCGGCCCCTGCCTCCGCGACCAGGCGGGCCGTCTCCAGGGCCGCCTCGTCGGCGGACCGGGAGCAGAACCCGATGTCGTACCCCGAACGCGCCAGCCGGACCGCGATCGCCCGGCCGATGCCCCGCGAGCCACCGGTCACCAGCGCGCATCGCCTCTCCTGCATCACAAGCCCCTTCCAGGTGCCGCGGCCGAGGCGGCTGCCGCGGCCGCGGCGAGCATCTGCCAGCCGCCTCGAGGCAGGCTCGAAGGGCACCCGGCACGCTGCCCGCATGGTGGAGAACCTCTTCGAGCAGAACCTGTTGTGGGCCGTACTGGCCGCGGTCTTCTGGGGATTCGCGGCGCGCGGGGCCCGCCGCCTGGCGGCCCGCGGCACGCCGGAGGCGATCCGGCGCCGGGCCCGGCTGGGGCTCGTCCTCGTCTCCGTCGCGCTGCTCGTGCTCGTGACCCGGATCGCCCTCGCCTTCGCCCTGGCCGCGGCGGCGGGCTGGGAGGCCGCCGCCGACTTCGTCCTCTTCGCCGCGGTCCCGCTGACGGTGGCGGGCGCCGTCGTGGCGGCGTGCGCGCTCCCCGCGTACGCCCGCCTCGCCCGCCGCCCGGCACCGACCGGCTCGCCCGAACGAAGGGCCGCGCCCGCGGCGCCCGACCCGGAGTCGCTGCCGGGCTCGCCCGAGCGGGCGGGCTCGTCGTCGCCCTACGGAGGCATGCTCGCGCCGGCCGGACCGGCGGCCCCGCCCCGCGCGGCACCGCCGGCCGGCGGTGCCGACCGGCCTTCTGCGTCGATGCCGTCCAGCGGTACGAACGTGCCGCCTGGCCTGCCCGGCCGGGCCGACGCGCCCGCGCCGGCCCTGCCCGGCTCGCCCGAGCCGTCGGCGTCGTCGCCGTCCGGCAGCCTGCTCGCGCCGAGCTCCCCGGCACCGGCCGGCTCGGCCTCGCCCGCCTCCGGGTCCGATCGGCCTCCGGCGCTGGTGCCGTCCGCCGGTCCGGACGTGCCGCCGGGCCTGCCCGGGCGGGCAGGTTCGTCGTGGCCGTCCGGCGGCCTGCTCGCGCCGGCCGGACCGGCGGCACCGCCCCCCGCGCCCGGCTCGCCCGCGCACGCCCCCGCGCTCCCCGCGCTGCGGGGCGAGGCCGCCGCGGCGCGGCTGGTCGTGCCCGTGCGGGGCTGCTTCGCCGCCACGCTCGCCGCCGCGGCCCTCACCCTCCACCCCACGCCCGAGCCCTACACGGGCATGTTCCTGCTCGAACTCGCCCTGTTGGCCGTGGTCGCCGGGGCGCTGCTGCTCTACCAGCAGCGCCGCCGGGCGGCCGTGACCGAGCCCGCCTGGCGACCGCCGTCCCGGGCCGCGGGGGCGCTGCGCACCACCGCCGTCGTGACGGCGGTCGCGCTGCTCTCCGCGGGCGGCTACGCGCTGGCCGCCCGGCAGAGCCGGTTGCCGGACCGCGTCGACGGAAACCACCACCAGCACGCGTACGACACCGGCGGCGGCCCCGAGGCCGGGCAGGCGGCGGTCCGGGACCTCTCCACCCTCGGCGGCCCCCGCACCGGCACCCCCGACCGCCGCTTCACGCTCACCGCGACCGAGCGCACGATGCGGCTCGCCTCGGGCGAGAAGATCTCCGCGCTCGCCTTCAACGACACCCTCCCCGGCCCCGAACTCCGCGTGCGCCGCGGCGAGCTGGTGGAGGTGGTGCTGGTCAACGCGAACGTCACGGAAGGCGTGACGCTGCACTGGCACGGCGTCGACGTCCCGGCCGCCGAGGACGGCGTGGCCGGGGTCACGCAGAACGCCGTCCGCCCCGGCGGGCGCCACGTGTACCGCTTCCGGGCGCCCCGCGCGGGCACCTTCTGGTACCACTCGCACCAGCAGTCCAGCACCGTCGTGACCCGCGGACTCTTCGGCGCGATGGTCGTGGAGGAGCCCGGCGCCCGCCCGGCCGGCGTGGACCGGACCGTCGTCGCCCACGCCTGGCAGGTCGCCGGCGCCAAGAGCGCCGCCCCCGCCGGGGGACCGCACCGCGGCGGGGGCGGCGCGCTGAGCGGACAGAACGGAGCCGGCGGCCTGCTGCGCACCGCGCTCGGCGACGACACCCGGCTGCGCCGCGAGAAGGTGACCGCCGGTACCCCCGTCCGGCTGCGCCTGGTCAACGCCGACAACTGCCCCCGTACGTACTCCCTCGCCGGGACGGCCTTCCGGGTCGCCGCGATCGACGGAAACGAGGTGAACCGGCCCACCGAACTGAAGGACCGGCTGCTGCGGATCGCCGGCGGCGGCCGCGTCGACGTCACCTTCCGCCAGCCCGCCGGGCCCGCGCACCTGACGGTCGTCGGCGACGCCAACGCCTCCAGCGCCTCGCACGGCTTCGAGGGCTGCGGTGAGGACGGCGCGTACGGCACCGGACGGACCGAGACGGCGTCCCTGCTCCTCGACCCGAGCGGCGTCGCGACGAAGACCCCGCCGCCCGTGACCGGGCCGCTCTTCGACCCCCTGCACTACGGCTCACCCGCCGCGACGCCGTTCGGCCCGGGCACGTACGACCGGGACTTCCACCTCGTCCTCGGCAACAGCCTCGGGTTCTTCGACGGCCGCCCCATGATGCGCTGGACCGTCAACAACGCGGTGTACCCGGACATCCCCGCCCTGCTCGTACGGGAGGGGGAGCGGGTGCGCACCACGTTCGTCAACCGCAGCCTCGACGACCATCCCATGCACCTGCACGGCCACCGCATGCTGGTGCTCTCCCGGAACGGCGAGCGGGCCACCGGCAGCCCCTGGTGGACCGACACCCTGAACGTCGCGCCCGGCGAGCGCTACGAGGTGGCCTTCCTGGCCGACAACCCCGGCCTGTGGATGGACCACTGCCACAATCTCGACCACGCCCGCGACGGCATGGTGCTGCACCTCGCGTACGACGGCGTGCGCAGCCCCTACGAGGCGGGCAGGTCCAGCGGCAACCTGCCGGAGTGAGCGAACAGCCGCTCGCGCGCCTCGTGCACGCACCGCCTGTCCTCCCCGGGACCGAGGGCCCGGGGAGGCAGCGTCGCCACCACCTCGCTGCGGCCCGACCGCACCGCCTCGTGCCCGCGCGCCAGGACCGTCAGGCTCTGCGACGGGCCGGCCTCCACCAGGACCCGGTCCTCCGCCGCGAGGACCCGGTCCAGCGTCGGCCAGAACATCACCGGCGTGACCGGCTGCGCCGCCCAGAACCCCGGGTCCACCGCCTCGTCCGCCGTCAACAGTCCGCCGGTGTAAGCCGAGTACAGCGGGACCCGGGGCGGTGCGAGCCGCAGCGTCCGCAGCAGCGCCCGAGCCGGCGCGACCAGCGGGGCGAGCGCCGGGCTGTGGTACGGCGTCCGTGAGGCGAGCCGCCGGTACGTGCGGCCGTCCGCGGCCAGCCGCCGCGCCACCGCCCCCAGCGGCCCGTCCGGCCCGGACAGCACCGTGTGCCGGGGCCCGTTCACCGCCGCCACCACGACGCCCCCGCCCAGGTACGCGGCGAGGTCCTCGGGCGCGGCGGCCACCGCCAGCATCCCGCCCGCCGGGGTGGACCGTTGCATCCCCACCCGCTCCCACAGCAGCCGCACCGCGGCGTCCAGGGTGAACACCCCCGCGAGGACGGCGGCCGTGAACTCGCCCATGCTGTGCCCGAGATACGCGTCCGGGCGCACGCCCCAGCTCTCCACGAGTCGCCCCATCGCGTAGTTCACCGCGAACAGCAGCGGCGCGGAGCGGGCGTCGGCCTCCATCGGGACGGCCGGCTCGGTGGCCAGCCAGTCCGCACGCGCGGCCCGGCCCTCCGGCCCGAGCAGGCCCAGGACCTCGTCCACGGCCTCGGTGAACACCGGCTCGTGCCCGTAGAGCCCGGCCGCCATGAGCGGATGCTGCGCCCCGGTCCCCGGGAGCATCAGGACGACGGAGCGGCGGCGAGGAAGAGTCATGCCACCAGCGTGGTCCGCATCGATCGAGCCGTTCTCCAGCGACTCACGCAGAACCGTTCGAGCCCGCCTTGAGCACCGCGGCGCATCCTGCACCGCATGAGCGTTGTCGAGGAAACGCACCCGAGACCCGGGACCAGAACCGCCACTCCACCACCCCAGGACGGCTGCCTGCGCGACCGGGCGGCGGAACTCGCCGCCCTGCGCGAGCGGGTGCGCGGGGGGCCCAGCGACCGGGCCACCGAGGCGCAGCACGCCAAGGGGAAACTGACCGCGCGCGAGCGGATCGCGCTGCTCTTCGACGAGGGCACGTTCTCGGAGATCGAGGAGCTGCGCCGGCACCGCGCCACCGGCTTCGGCCTGGAGGACCGCCGCCCGCACACGGACGGCGTCGTCACCGGCTGGGGCAAGGTGCACGGCCGCACCGTGTTCGCCTACGCCCACGACTTCCGGATCTTCGGCGGCGCCCTCGGCGAGGCGCACGCGGAGAAGATCCACAAGCTGATGGATCTGGCCGAGGCCGCCGGGGCGCCGATCGTCGGCCTCTGCGACGGCGCCGGCGCGCGGATCCAGGAAGGCGTCACCGCCCTGGCGGGCTACGGCGGCATCTTCACCCGCAACGTCCGCAACTCCGGGGTGATCCCGCAGATCAGCGTCATCCTGGGCCCGTGCGCCGGCGGCGCCGCGTACTCCCCGGCGCTCACCGACTTCGTCTTCATGGTGCGCGGCACGGCCCAGATGTTCATCACCGGGCCGGACGTGGTGCAGGCCGTCACCGGCGAGGTCATCACCCACGACGCGCTCGGCGGCGCGGACGCCCACGCCTCGGTCTCCGGCGTCGCGCACTTCGCCTGCGACGACGAGGAGTCCTGCCTGGAGGACGTGCGCCACCTGCTGTCGCTGCTGCCCGCGAACAACCGCGAACTGCCGCCCGCCGCACCCTCCGACGACCCGGCGGACCGTCGTACCGAGGCCCTGCTCGACCTGGTCCCGGCCGACCCGGGGCGCGCGTACGACATGCGGGCGGTGATCGAGGAGATCGTCGACGACGGCGACTATCTGGAGATCCAGGAGAGCTGGGCGACCAACATCGTCTGCGCACTGGCCCGGCTCGACGGGCAGGTGGTGGGCGTGGTCGCCAACCAGCCGTCGGCGTTCGCCGGCGTCCTGGACATCCACGCCTCGGAAAAGGCCGCCCGGTTCGTCCAGACCTGCGACTCGTTCAACATCCCGCTGGTCACCCTCGTCGACGTCCCCGGCTTCCTGCCCGGCGTGGACCAGGAGCACGGCGGCATCATCCGGCACGGCGCGAAGCTGCTGTACGCGTACTGCAACGCCACCGTCCCGCGGGTGCAGCTGATCCTGCGCAAGGCGTACGGCGGCGCGTACATCGTCATGGACTCGCGCTCCATCGGGACGGACGTCTCGCTGGCCTGGCCGAGCAACGAGATCGCCGTGATGGGCGCGGAGGGCGCCGCGAACGTGGTGTTCCGGCGCGAGATCGCGGCCGCGGCCGACCCGGACGCGACCCGGGCCCGGCTGGTGAAGGAGTACCGCGCGGAGCTGATGCACCCGTACTACGCGGCGGAGCGCGGCCTGGTGGACAGCGTCATCGACCCGTCCGAAACCAGGGCGCGCCTGATCGACGCCCTGTCGATGCTCCGCGCCAAACACGCGCCGCTGCCGAGCCGCAAACACGGGAACCAGCCGCAATGACGGGGATACGGGTGCTCCGAGGCACCCCGACCCGGGAGGAACTGGCGGCCTGCGTGCTGGTGCTGCAGGCGCTGGCGGCGGGCCGCGCGGCCGACCGTACGGGCCCGGGCGGCCCACCGACGGCCGTCTGGCCGAGGACAGCGGCCCCCCTGGCCACCCCGGCCCCGTCGTGGTGGGCGTCGGGGCGAGCGGGGGCGTGGCGCCCCTGAGGGCGCGGGACTGTGCCGACATGCGGCTCCGCCGCGTGGGCGCGACAGCGGTTGTGCCCCGACAGGGGCGCGGGGAACTGCGCGACAAGCCACAACGGGCCCGCACCGGCCCACGGCCGAATCACGCAGCTCCCCGCCAAGGGGCTACGCGGGCAGCCCCAGCTCCCGCGCGATCAGCATCCGCTGCACCTCGCTCGTGCCCTCGCCGATCTCCAGGATCTTCGAGTCGCGCCACATCCGGGCGACCGGGTACTCGTTCATGAACCCGTACCCGCCGTGGATCTGCGTGGCATCGCGCGCGTTGTCGACGGCGACGGTCGACGAGTACAGCTTCGCGACCGCCGCCTCCTTCTTGAACGGCTCGCCGAGCACCAGCCGCGACGCGGCGTCGCGCCAGCCGATGCGGGCCATGTGCGCCCGGGTCTCCATGTCCGCGATCTTGAACTGGATGGCCTGGTACGTGCTGATCGGCGAACCGAAGGCGTGACGTTCCTTCGCGTACTTCACGGACTCGTCGACGCAGCCCTGCGCGAGCCCGGTGGCGAGCGCCGCGATCGCGATCCGCCCCTCGTCGAGGATGCGCAGGAACTGCGCGTACCCGCGCCCTTCCTCGCCCAGCAGGTTCTCCACCGGCACCCGGACGCCGTCGAACGACAGCTCACGGGTGTCGGAGGCGTTCCAGCCGACCTTGGAGTACGGCGCGGCCACGGTGAACCCGGGCGTCCCGGACGGCACGATGATCGAGGAGATCAGCGGCCGGCCGTCGTCCTTCCGGCCCGTGACGGCGGTGACGGTCACCAGACCGGTGATGTCGGTCCCGGAGTTGGTGATGAAGCACTTGGAGCCGTTGATCACCCAGTGGTCGCCGTCCCGGACGGCCGTGGTCCGGGTGCCGCCCGCGTCCGAGCCGGCGCCCGGCTCGGTCAGACCGAACGCGCCCAGCATCTCGCCGGAGCAGAGCTTCGGCAGCCAGGTGCGCTTCTGCTCCTCGGTGCCGAAGCGGTAGACCGGCATCGCGCCGAGCGAGACGCCCGCCTCCAGGGTGATGGCCACGGACGAGTCGACCCGGGCCAGCTCCTCCAGGGCGATGCCGAGGGCGAGGTAGTCGCCGCCCATGCCGCCGTACTCCTCCGGGAACGGCAGGCCGAACAGGCCCATCTGCCCCATCTGGCGGACGATCTCGTACGGGAACTCGTGCCGCTCGTAGTAGTCGCCGATCTTCGGGGCGACCACGTCGTGGGCGAACTCCTCGACGGTGCGGCGGAGTTCCTCGTGCTCGGGGGTGAGCCGGTGGTCGAGGGACATGGTGTTCGTCACTCCTTGTGGGAGAGGGCGCGGACGGTACGGGAGGGGCTGGGTCGGCCCAGCTGTTCGGCCATCCACGCGCTGGTGGCGGTCAGGCGGCCGAGGTCGACGCCGGTCTCGATGCCGAGACCGTCGAGCATCCACACGAGGTCCTCGGTGGCGAGGTTGCCCGTGGCGCTCTTCGCGTACGGGCAGCCGCCGAGGCCGCCGGCGGAGGCGTCGACCGTGGTCACGCCGTGCCGGAGCGCGGCGAGCGTGTTGGACAGGGCCTGGCCGTACGTGTCGTGGAAGTGCACGGCGAGACGGGAGGTGGGCACCCCCGCCTCGTTGAGGCCCTTCAGGAGGGCGGTGACGTGGCCGGGGGTGGCGACGCCGATCGTGTCGCCGAGGCTCAGCTCGTCGCAGCCCATCTCGGCGAGGGCCTTGGTGACCCGGACGACCTGCTCGACGGGCACGGCCCCTTCCCAGGGGTCGCCGAAGCACATCGACAGATAGCCGCGGACGGAGACGCCCTGCTCTATGGCCCGGGTGACGACCGGCTCGAACATGGCGAGCGCCTCGTCGACGGTCCGGTTGAGGTTGGCCTTGGCGAACGACTCGGTGGCGGACGCGAAGACGGCGATGTGGCGGGCGCCGAGGGAGAGCGCGCGGTCGAGCCCGCGCTCGTTCGGCACGAGCACGGGGAGCCGTACCGGTAGCTCCCGTACGCGCGGGAACAGGTCCTCCGCGTCGGCCAGCTGCGGCACCCACTTCGGGTGCACGAAGCTGGTCGCCTCGACGGTGTCGAGCCCGGCGTCGGCGAGCCGCCGCACGAACTCGGCCTTCACGTCGGTCGGGACGACGGTCTTCTCGTTCTGCAGCCCGTCCCGCGCCCCGACCTCGTGGATCCGCACGCGGGCGGGCAGGGCGGGGTCGGCCACGGTCATGGGCAGCCCGGACACGCTCATGCTTCCTCCCTCGGAGCCACGACGGCGAGCACCTGGTCCATGGCGACGGTGGTCCCGGGCGTCACGTCCAGCTCGGTGACGGTGCCGGCGTGCGGGGCGGAGATGACGTGCTCCATCTTCATCGCCTCGACGACGAGCAGGCTCTGCCCGGCCTCGACCTCGTCCCCCACGGCCACCTTGACGACGGTCACGGTCCCGGGCATCGGCGCGGCGAGCGTGTCCGCCCCGCCGTGCCGGGCACCGCTGAGCGCGGCGGCGACGGGGTCGTGGTCGAGTACGTGCCAGGAGTCCCCGTCCCGCCCGAGCCAGGTCCCGGCGCGGTGGAACCGGTGGGAGATCCCGTCCACGGTGACCGTGACGTCCGTGGCCGTGACGCGCGCGCCCTCGGGCGCCTGTGCCGTCGTGGGTTCGAGTCCCGAAACCCGTACCGGGAACGCGAGCGGCATGGGACGGCCGCCCAGACGCCAGCCGTTCGGCACCGAGAACGGGTCCGTCCAGCCGTCGCGAGGCTCCGGGGCCAGCTCCGCGAGCCGTACCGCCGCTGCCGCCGCGTAGACCTCGTCCGGGACGCCCCGGGGCACCAGGTTCTCCGCCTCCCGCTCCACCAGGCCCGTGTCCAGCTCACCCGAGACGACGTCCGGGTGCGCGAGGAGCCGCCGCAGGAACCCCGCGTTCGTCGGGACGCCCAGCGTCACCGTGTCCGCCAGGGCCGCGCGCAGCTTCCGGAGGGCCGCCTCGCGGGTCGGGGCGTGGACGATGACCTTCGAGAGCATCGGGTCGTACAGGCTGCCGACCTCCGTGCCCTGCGACAGGCCCGAGTCCGTGCGGACTCCGTCGCCCGCAGGCTCGTTCAGGGCGAGGACCGTGCCGCCGGACGGCAGGAACCCACGCGCCGGGTCCTCCGCGCAGATCCGCGCCTCGATCGCCCAGCCGTCGAGCGTCACGTCGGACTGTCCGAAGGACAGCTCCTCGCCGGCCGCCACCCGCAGCTGCCACTCCACCAGGTCCACTCCGGTGACCAGTTCGGTCACCGGGTGCTCCACCTGGAGGCGGGTGTTCATCTCCATGAAGTAGTACGAGGACGGATCGCCGCCCGGAACGATGAACTCCACCGTGCCCGCGCCGACATACCCGCAGGACCGTGCCGCCTCGACCGCCGCCGCGCCCATCGACTCCCGGATCTCCGGGGTCAGCAGGACGCTCGGGGCCTCCTCCACCACCTTCTGGTGGCGGCGCTGCAGCGAGCACTCGCGCTCGCCGAGGTGCACGACGTTGCCGTGCGCGTCCGCGAGGACCTGGATCTCGATGTGCCGCGGCCGGTCGATCCACCGCTCCACGAGCAGCGTGTCGTCGCCGAACGACGACCGCGCCTCGCGCCGCGCCGCCGCGATCTCCTCCTCGAGCACCGACAGGTCACGGACCAGCCGCATGCCCTTGCCGCCGCCGCCCGCCGAGGGCTTCAGCAGCACCGGCGCGCCCAGCTCCCGCGCCGCCGCCTCCAGTTCGGGGTCGGCCGCGCCCGGAACCACCGGGACGCCGGCCGCCTTCACCGTCTCCTTCGCGCGGATCTTGTCGCCCATCAGCGAGATCGCGGACGCCGGCGGGCCGATGAAGACCAGCCCCGCCTCCGCGCACGCCGCGGCGAACCCCGCGTTCTCCGCGAGGAAGCCGTACCCGGGGTGCACGGCCTGCGCGCCGGTCCGCCGCGCCGCCTCGATCAGCGCGGGCACGGACAGGTAGGACTCCGCCGCCGGCGGCGGGCCGAGCCGGACCGCCGTGTCGGCCTCCCGGACGTGTCGCGCGTCGGCGTCCGCGTCGCTGTAGACGGCCACCGAGCGGACGCCCATCGCACGCAGCGTGCGGATGACGCGCACCGCGATCTCGCCGCGGTTGGCGACGAGCACTGTGTCGAACATGGTCATCTGTCACTCACATCCGGAAGACGCCGAAGGCGGGGTCGCTGAGCGGGGCGTTGGCGCAGGCGGTCAGCGCGAGGCCGACGACCTGGCGGGTCTCCATCGGGTCGATGACCCCGTCGTCCCAGAGCCGGGCCGTCGCGTAGTAGGCGTTGCCCTGGGTCTCGTACTGCGCACGGATCGGGGCCTTGAAGTCCTCTTCCTCCTCGGCGCTCCACGCGTCGCCGAGCTGGTCGCGCTTGACCGTGGCCAGCACGGAGGCGGCCTGCTCGCCGCCCATGACCGAGATCTTGGCGTTGGGCCACATCCACAGGAAGCGGGGCGAGTACGCCCGGCCGCACATCGAGTAGTTGCCGGCCCCGTACGAGCCGCCGACGACCACGGTCAGCTTCGGCACCCGGGTGCACGCGACCGCCGTCACCATCTTGGCGCCGTGCTTGGCGATGCCGCCGGCCTCGTAGTCGCGGCCGACCATGAAGCCGGAGATGTTCTGCAGGAACAGCAGCGGGATGCCGCGCTGGTCGCACAGCTCGATGAAGTGCGCGCCCTTCTGGGCGGACTCGGCGAACAGGATGCCGTTGTTGGCGACGATGCCGACCGGGTGGCCGTGGATCCGGGCGAAGCCGGTGACCAGCGTCTGCCCGAACTCGGCCTTGAACTCCTGGAAGCGGGAGCCGTCCACGAGCCGGGCGATGATCTCGCGGGCGTCGTACGGCGTGCGCGAGTCGACCGGCACCGCGCCGTACAGCCCGGCCGGGTCGACCTTCGGCTCCTCGGCCGACTGCACCGACCAGGGCAGCGGGCCGCGCTCGGGCAGCGTGGCGACGATGTTCCGGACGATCCGCAGCGCGTGCGCGTCGTCCTCCGCCAGGTGGTCGGTCACACCCGACGTACGGGAGTGCACCTCGCCGCCGCCGAGCTCCTCCGCCGTGACGACCTCGCCGGTCGCGGCCTTCACCAGCGGCGGGCCACCCAGAAAGATGGTGCCCTGGTTCCGGACGATCACGGCCTCGTCGCTCATCGCGGGGACGTACGCCCCGCCGGCCGTGCACGACCCGAGCACGGCCGCGATCTGCGGAATCCCGGCACCCGACATGCGGGCCTGGTTGTAGAAGATCCGCCCGAAGTGCTCGCGGTCCGGGAACACCTCGTCCTGCATCGGCAGGAACGCACCGCCCGAGTCGACCAGGTAGAGGCAGGGCAGCCGGTTCTCCAGCGCCACCTCCTGGGCCCGCAGGTGCTTCTTCACCGTCATCGGGTAGTACGTGCCGCCCTTGACGGTCGCGTCGTTGGCGACGATCACGCACTCGCGGCCGGAGACCCGGCCGATGCCCGCGATCACGCCGGCCGCCGGGGCCTGGTCGCCGTACATCCCGTTCGCCGCGAGGGGGGCCAGTTCCAGGAACGGCGAGCCGGGATCGAGGAGGCTGTCGACGCGGTCCCGGGGCAGGAGCTTGCCGCGCGCGGTGTGGCGCGCGCGGGCCTTCTCGCCGCCGCCGAGCGCGGCCGCGGCGAGCTTGGCGCGCAGCGTCTCGGCCAGCTCGGTGTGGGCCGCCTCGTTGGCCTTCCAGGCCTCCGACGCGGGGTCGGCCGCGCTCGTCAGCACAGGTGCCTGCTGCATTTCTCGAGCTCCCTTGCTCGGTTAATGAGCGTTAACGTATGTCAGTCAGGTTAACGACCGCTAACCCGGTTGTCTAGAATCGCTTCCATGAGCACCAGGACCGACGCCCCGACGCGACGCGAGCAGATCCTCAAGGAGGCCGCGCGCCTCTTCGCCGAGCGCGGCTTCCACGGCGTCGGCGTGGACGAGATAGGAGCAGCGGTCGGCATCAGCGGTCCCGGCCTCTACCGGCACTTCGCCGGCAAGGACGCGATGCTCGCCGAGCTGCTGGTCGGCATCAGTGAGCGGCTGCTCGACGGCGGCATGCTCCGCGTCGACGGAGCGGACGGCAGCCCGCGCGAGGTCCTGTCCTCCCTCATCGACGGACACATCGACTTCGCGCTCGACGACCGCCCCCTCATCACCCTGCACGACCGGGAGCTGGACCGCCTGCGCGACGAGGACCGCAAGCGGGTCCGGCAGCTCCAGCGGCGGTACGTCGAACTCTGGGTCGCCGTGGTCCGCGAGCTGTACCCGGTGGCCGGCGAGGCCGAGGTCCGGGCTGCCGTGCACGCCGTCTTCGGCCTGCTCAACTCCACGCCGCACCTGGGCGCGCTCGGCCGCAACGCCATGGAGGAGCTGCTGCGCCGCCTCGCGAACGGCGCCTTCGACGCCCTGGCGACGGAGTAGTCACCGCGATTACCCACGTACACCGGTCCGGAAACCGGAACGATTGCTCGTGAACGGTCGGACTCGGTCACAATGAGTCGCATGCCGATACTCAGCCGTGACGCCCTCGTCGAACAACTGGTCCGCACCCGTATCGCGGGAGACGTCGCCACGCCGCGCGACAACAACCTCTCCCACTACCGCAAGCTCGCCAACGGCGACCGGCACTACTGGCTGGGCCTGGAGCTCGGCGACCGGTGGGCCGACGAGCAGGACGTCCTCGCCGTCATGGCCGAGCGCTGCGGCGTCAACGACGACCCGGCGCACCGCTTCGGCCAGGACACCATCGACCCCGAGCTGACCGTCGACGCCCTGGACCGCGCCGCCGCCCGGCTGCGCAAGGCCGCCGCCGGCAACGAGCGGGTGCTCTTCGCGACCGGCCACCCCGGCTCGCTGATCGACCTGCACAGCCGCACCGCCGCCGCGCTGCGCGCCGCCGGCTGCGACATCGTCCGCATCCCCGGCGGGCTCGTCGCCGACGAGGGGTACGTCGTCCAGTTCGCCGACGTCTCCCTCTTCGAGCGCGGCGCGAGCCTCTGGCACACCCATTCGCCGGAGCCGATGAACGCGATCCTCGACGCGCTGGAGGCCGAGGGCAGCCCGCTGCCCGACCTCGTCGTCGCCGACCACGGCTGGGCGGGCCGCGCGGCCCAGCGCGGCATCGACGCCATCGGGTACGCCGACTGCAACGACCCCGCGCTCTTCCTCGCCGAGGCGGAAGGCACCCTCCAGGTCGCCGTCCCCCTCGACGACCACGTCATCGACCCCCGGTACTACGAACCGATGACGGAGTACCTGCTGAACGCCGCCGGCCTGCTCTGACCGGTCACCGGCGCCCGACCCCGGGCGTCGGATCCAGGTACACCCGCCGCACGGCCGGGAAGCGCTCCCTGATCTGCTGCTCGGCCTCCTCGCAGGCCCACTCGACCTGCCCGGCCGAGGAGACGTCGCGGAAGTCGACCTTCGCCGCGATCAGGAACTCGTCCGGGCCCTGGATCAGCGTCGTCAGCTCCACCACCCCGACGACGTGCGGCACCGACAGGATCTCCGCGCGGATCGCCTCCCGCATCGGTTTCGGCAACGGGCGCCCGACCAGCAGCTCGGTGTTGGACCGCCCGAGCACCCAGGCCACATAGACGAGCAGCAGACCGATCAGGATCGAGGCCACACCGTCCCAGACACTGTCGCCCGTGATCTCGACGCCGAGCAGTCCGCCCGCCGCCAGCATCAGCCCCGCCAGGGCCGCCGAGTCCTCCATCACCACGGCCTTGACGGTGGTGTCGGGCGTCCGGCGCAGATAGCGGCCGAACGAGGCGTCGGCCCGCTCCGCCTCCCCCTGGACCTGCCGGACCGCGGTGCGCAGCGAGAGGCCCTCCAGGACGAAGGCGACGGCGAGCACGATGTACGAGATGAGCGGGTCGCCCAGCTCCTCGCCGTGGACGAGGGTGTGGATGCCGTCGTAGACCGAGAAGACGGCGCCGCCGACGAAGGTGGCGACGGAGGCGAGCAGCGCCCAGACGTAGCGCTCGCGCGCGTATCCCATCGGGTGGTCCTCGTCGACGGGCTTCGCGCTGCGCTTCAGGGCCGTCAGCAGCATGACCTCGGTGACCGTGTCGGCGACCGAGTGGGCGGCCTCGGAGAGCATCGCGCTCGATCCGGAGATCACCCCCGCAACGGCTTTGGCGGCGGCGATCCCGAGATTCGCCGCCGCCGCCACGATGACCGTGAAGGTGCTTTCTTCGTTCTCCGCCATGGATCGGACGGTATGTCCGGCCGTCAGCGCGGGACGCGAACGACACCCTCCTGAATGACGGTGATGGCCAGCTTCCCGTCCTGCGTCCAGATCCGGGCCTGCCCGAGCCCGCGCCCGCCCGAAGCCGTGGGCGACTCCTGGTCGTAGAGCAGCCACTCGTCGGCCCGGAAGGGCCGGTGGAACCACATCGCGTGATCGAGCGAGGCGCCCACCACGTCGCCCACGGCCCAGCCGCCCCGCCCGTGGGCGAGCAGCACCGAGTCGAGGAGCGTCATGTCGGAGACGTAGGTCGCCAGGCACATGTGGAGCAGCGGATCGTCCGCGGGCTTGCCGTTCGTGCGGAACCACACCTGCGACCGCGGCTCGCGCGGCGTGCCGACCGAGCCCCACGGCGGGGTCTCGACGTACCGCAGGTCCACGGCGGCGCGGGCCTCGATCAGCCGGTCCGCGACCTCGCGGGGGAGGTGGCGGGGGAGCATCTCCGCGGCCGTCGGCAGGGACTCCGGTTCCGGTGCGGCCGGCATGTCGTACTGGTGGTCCAGCCCCTCCTCGGACGTCTGGAACGACGCCGAGAGATGGAAGATCGGCTGACCGTGCTGGACGGCGACCACGCGACGCGTCGTGAAGGAGCGTCCGTCGCGGATCCGGTCGACGTTGTAGACGATCGGCGCGCCCGGGTCGCCGGGGCGCAGGAAGTACGAGTGGAGCGAGTGGGCGAGCCGGTCCGCCGGGGCGGTCCGCCCGGCCGCCACCAGCGCCTGGGCGGCCACCTGGCCGCCGAAGACGCGGGGGACGATCGAGGACCGGGACTCGCCCCGGAAGATGTCCTGCTCGATCCGCTCGAGATCGAGCAGATCGAGCAGGGAATCCAGAGCTTCGGGCACTTACAGGCCCATCGACTTGGCGATGATCGACTTCATGATCTCGCTGGTGCCGCCGTAGATGCGGTTGACGCGGTTGTCCGCGTACAGGCGGGCGATCGGGTACTCGTTCATGTAGCCGTAGCCGCCGTGCAGCTGGAGGCAGCGGTCGATGACGCGGTGCGCGACCTCGGTGCAGAACAGCTTGGCGCTCGCGGCCTCGGCAGGGGTCAGCTCACCCGCGTCCAGGGCCTCCAGGGCGCGGTCGGCGACGGCCTCGGCCGCGTCCACCTCGGCCTGGCAGGCGGCCAGCTCGAACTTGGTGTTCTGGAAGTGCGCCACCGGCTTGCCGAAGACCGTGCGGTCCGTGACGTACTGCTGGGCGAACCGCACCGCGGCCTTGGCCTGCGCGTACGCACCGAAGGCGATGCCCCAGCGCTCGGAGGCCAGGTTGTGGCCGAGGTAGTAGAAGCCCTTGCCCTCCTCGCCGAGCAGGTCCTCGACGGGAACCTTGACGTCGACGAACGCCAGCTCGGCGGTGTCGGAGGTGCGCAGACCGAGCTTGTCCAGCTTGCGGCCGATGGAGTAGCCCTCGGACTTGGTGTCCACGGCGAACAGCGAGATGCCGAACCGGCGGTCCTCGGCGGACGGCGCCGACGTACGCGCACACACGATCACGCGGTCGGCGTGCACGCCACCGGTGATGAAGGTCTTGGCGCCGTTGAGGACGTAGTGGGTGCCGTCCTCGGAGAGCTTGGCGGTGGTCTTCATGCCCGCGACGTCGGAACCGGTGCCCGGCTCGGTCATGGCGAGCGCCCACATCTCCTCGCCGGAGACGAACTTCGGCAGGTAGCGCTTCTTCTGCTCGTCGCTCGCGAGCATCTTGATGTACGGCAGGGCGAGCAGCACGTGCACGCCGGACCCGCCGAACGCGACACCCGCACGCGAGGTCTCCTCGTAGAGGACGGCCTCGAACTTGTGCGTGTCCAGACCCGCGCCACCGAACTCCTCGGGCACGTTGATGCCGAAGACGCCCAGCTCGCCGAGCTTGTAGTAGAAGTCGCGCGGCGCCTGGCCGGCCGCGAACCACTCGTCGTAGACGGGGACGACCTCGGCCTCGATGAAGGCGCGAATGGTCTCCCGGAACGCCTCGTGGTCCTCGTTGAATACGGTACGGCGCACGGTGCGTCTCCTCCGGTGTGCGGGCCAGGTTGTCTAAGCGCTTGCTCAGGCAAGACAAAGTTACCGGCCAGTCATCCGGCCTGTCCAGAGACCTGGAGCGTCACGCCCGTCACAACGCGGGGGCTCGGTCGAAGGTCGTAGCCGCGTGGTCCTTCTGACCGACATCGTCCTCAGCGGGCTGATCGGCGCAGGTCGGTGCCCTAACTTCGGCAGTCGTTCCGTACGTACCGAAGGGAAGACGATGACGTCATCGACAACGACCCGGGTCACGGTGCTCGGCCTCGGAGACATGGGCTCGGCGATCGCCAGGACCTTCCTCGACCGCGGATTCGCCACGACGGTCTGGAACCGGACCGCGAGCAAGGCCGCGCCGCTCGTCGAGGCCGGCGCCGGCTCCGCCGCGACGGCCGCGGAGGCGGTGGCGGCGAGCCCGCTCGTCGTGGTCTGCCTCCTCGACGGCACCGCGGTCGACGAGGTGCTGGCCTCCGTCGAGTCCGCGGTCACGGGCAAGGTGCTCGTGAACGTCACCAGCGGCTCGCCCGCCCAGGCGCGGGCCAACGAGCTCTGGGCGAAGGAGCACGGCGCCGCGTACATCGACGGCAAGATCATGGGCGACCCGCCGTACGTGGGCACCGAGCGCGTCATGTTCCCGTTCAGCGGTTCGGCCAAGGCGTACGAGGCCCACGAGCCGACGCTGAAGGCCCTGGGCGGCATCGCGTACCACGGCGAGGACGCCGGCGCGGCGGCCGTGGAGTTCATGGCCCAGGTCGCGTTCGCCTACGAGCTGCTCATCGGCTTCCTGCACGTACTCAAGCTGGTGAGGGCCGAGGGCCTCGACGTCAGGGCCTTCACCGAGCGCGCCGCCGGCTCGCTGGCCGCCTTCCCCGGGCTGCTCGACTCGATGGCCGAGGCGGTCGCCGACGGCGCGTACGGGCCCGACCTCGGCTCCCTGAACGTCCAGGCGGCGCTCATGAACGACATGATCGCCCACCGGGCGTCCGTCGGCGTGGAGGCGGTCCGGATGCGCGAGGTCAAGGACCTCATGGACCGCCGCATCGCCGCCGGCCACGGCGACCAGGGCTTCTCCAGCCTCTTCGAACTGCTGCCGCCGCTGGAGTGAGGTGCCGGCCCCGTGTCGTGGCGTCCTCAACGGCGCCCCGACCTCCGGGCGTGAGCTCACAACGCCGCGCGCCGCGCACGGGTGGCGAGCCAGAGGTCGAACCGGTCGTCGCCGTCGTCGAGGCGGCGGTCGGTCAGGCGCATCGCCTTGTCGAGACGGTTGCGCACGGTGTGCCGGTGCAGGCCGAGGCGGCGGCCGGTCTCGTCCCAGGAGCAGCCGGTGTCCAGCCAGGTCGCCAGGGTCTCCACCAGGTCGCCGGACGGGTCGGCCACGTCGAGCGGCCCGAGCACCGTGTCCGCGTACCCGGCGAGCGCGTCCCGGTCGCCGAGGCCGAGGAGCAGCCGGCTGGAGTGGCTCCGCCGCGCCTCCGCCGGGCGCCCGGACCTGCGGCTCACCTCCAGCAGCCCGGTCGCCTGCCGCAGCGAGGTGAGCGCCGCCTCCGGGGCCACCGGCGCCCCGATGCCGGCCGGGCAGCCCGGGGCGAACCGGGCCAGCAGCTCCAGGACGTCGGTGTCCTCGCCGGCGACCGCCTCCACGACGGCCCCGTCGGTACGGGTCAGACCGCCCGGCAGCGCGAGCGCCAGGTCCGCGGCGACCTCGGCCGCGTCCTCGGGGCTACGGGCGGCCACGGTCACCGCACGAACCGTCGGGGCCGCCAGCCCGGCAGCCGCCAACGCGTCCCCGGCCTGCTCGGCCGACCTCCCTTCGGCGAGCAGCCGACCCAGAAGCGCCGCGCGCCGCCGCCGCTCCGGCTCGTCGGCGAGGTGCCGTCGCTCCAGCTCGAGCGACAGCAGCGCCACGAGCCCCGACACCAGCAGCCGCGTCTCCGCCCCGAGCTCCCCGGCGAGCACCAGCACTCCCCGCAGCCGCCGCGCCCCGAGCGGCTGCACCTCGACCTGCTCCCCGCCCGCCGAGCTCACCGCGCTGGCCTGCATCCCCCGCGTGGCCACCCGCCGGATCAGCTCGTCCGCACCGGGCGGCAGCCCGCCGCCCCCCGTCGCCAGCACCCGCCCCACCGGATCCGTCACCACCGCGGACACGCCGGTCGCCCGGGTCCACGCCTCCAGCGTGGGCGCGAGACCCCGCCCCGAGGCCGCCGCCGCCGTCAGGCGCCGCTGCGTGTCGACGGCGTTCTCCAGAGCCGCCCGCTGCTCCGCCGCCTGCGCCGCGAAGACCGCCTTCGTGACCGCGATGAACGGCACCTCGTCGGGAACGGTCAGCAGCGGCAGCCCCGCGGCCTCCGCCGCCGCGACCAGCAACGGTGGCGCAGACTGATGGGGGAGGGCGGCGCCGAGCCCCAGCGCCAGCGCGCTCGCCCCGCTCGCCCGCAGGTCGTCCACGTACGCCCGGCACGCCTCCGCCTCCATCGGCAGCAGCAGTCCGATCGTCATCAGCAGCTCGCCGCCCTGGAGCCAGTGCCCCGGCCGGACCAGCTCCGACGCGTGCGCCGCGAGGACCGGCCGGTCGAGCCCGCCGGCCCCGGCGGCGACGGCGAGCCGCAGATCGGGGCGGGCGACGAGATCGGCGAGCGTGAGCGTCATGGACACAGTGTCCACCCGACACGAGAAGATTCGCCCCCCGGGCGATCGTCCGGTCGCACCCCGGCGGCGTAGCTTGCGGACGATTCACCCAGAACTCGGCATGAAGGAGCGCCCCGGCCCATGCACGGAACCCCGACGGCGGACACCGTCCTCGTCGCCTGCGCGCAGCTCTCCCTCGCCGTCGGCGACGTCGCAGGCAACCGCGCCGCCGCCGACCGGGCGATCGAGGCGGCCGCGGCCGCCGGCGTGAAGGTCCTCGTCCTCCCCGAACTGGCCAACACCGGCTACGTCTTCCGCGACGCCGCGCACGCGGCCGAGCTGGCGGAGCCCGTCGACGGCCCGACCGTCACGGCCTGGGTCGAGGCCGCCGCCCGCCACGACCTGATCCTCGTCGCCGGGTTCTGCGAGCGGGACGAGAACGGAGTCGTACGGAACTCCGCCGTGCTGATCGACCCGGCCGGTGTTCGCGCGCTGTACCGCAAGGCCCACCTGTTCGGCGCCGTCGAGAAGGCCGTCTTCGTCCCCGGTGACGAGCGTCCGCCGGTCGTGGACACGGCCGTCGGCCGGATCGGGGTGATGGTCTGCTACGACGTCGAATTCCCCGAGTGGGTCCGCGACGTCGCCCTCCGGGGCGCCGACCTGCTGTGCGCCCCCGTGAACTGGCCGCTCTTCCCGCGCCCCGAGGGCGAGCGCGCCGCCGAGGTGGTCCGCGTCCAGGCCGACGCCGCCGTCAACCGGATGTTCGTCGCCGCGTGCGACCGCGCGGGGACGGAGAACGGCGTCGAGTGGACGGGTGGCTCCGTGATCACCGACCCCGACGGCTTCCCGCTCGCGGGGCCGGCCGACGAGACCGGCGAGTCGCTGCTCGTCGCCGCCTGTGCCCTGGGTCAGGCCCGGGACAAGCGGATCGGCGAGCACAACGACGTCTTCCAGGACCGGCGCCCCGAGCTCTACGACTTCTGACCCCCGCCGACTTCCCCCGCACGACCCCAGAAAGGCACCCCACCATGAGCGAGCAGCAGCAGTTCCGCGGCCCCGTCGACTCCTCCCGCATCCCGCGCTACGCGGGTCCCGCGACCTTCGCCCGGCTGCCCCGCCTCGACGAGGTCGGCACCGCCGACGTCGCCGTCGTCGGTGTGCCCTTCGACTCCGGTGTCTCCTACCGCCCCGGCGCCCGCTTCGGCGGCAACGCGATCCGCGAGGCGTCCCGCCTCCTGCGCCCGTACAACCCGGCGCAGGACGCGTCCCCGTTCGCCCTCGCGCAGGTCGCGGACGGCGGTGACATCGCCGTCAACCCGTTCAACATCAACGAGGCCGTCGAGACGATCGAGGCCGCCGCCGACGAGCTGCTCGGCACCGGCGCCCGGATGATGACCCTGGGCGGCGACCACACCATCGCCCTCCCGCTCCTCCGTTCCGTCGCGAAGAAGCACGGCCCGGTCGCCCTGCTCCACTTCGACGCGCACCTCGACACCTGGGACACGTACTTCGGCGCCGAGTACACCCACGGCACCCCGTTCCGCCGCGCCGTCGAGGAGGGCATCCTCGACACCGAGGCGCTGTCGCACGTCGGCACCCGCGGCCCGCTGTACGGCAAGCAGGACCTCACCGACGACGAGAAGCTCGGCTTCGGCATCGTGACGTCCGCGGACGTCTACCGCCGTGGCGCGGACGAGGTCGCCGACCAGCTGCGCCAGCGGATCGGCGACCGCCCGCTGTACATCTCCATCGACATCGACTGCCTCGACCCGGCCCACGCGCCCGGCACGGGCACCCCCGAGGCGGGCGGCATGACCTCCCGCGAGCTGCTGGAGATCCTGCGCGGCCTGTCCTCCTGCAACCTGGTCTCCGCGGATGTCGTCGAGGTGGCCCCGGCGTACGATCACGCCGAGATCACCTCCGTCGCGGCCTCGCACACCGCGTACGAGCTGACCACGATCATGAGCCGCCAGATCGCGGCGGCCCGGCAGGCCTGACCGCCCCGGGGCGGCCCCGACGACCGAAGGGCACGTACGCGCGTGACGCACGACCACGACCTCGTCCTCCGTCCGACCGCGGCACAGACGGCGGCGGCCCTCGCGCCGCCGCCCGGCCGCACGGGCGGGGACCTGGTCGTGGAGACGCTGCGCGGCCTCGGTGCGACGACCGTCTTCGGTCTGCCGGGGCAGCACGCGCTCGCGATGTTCGACGCGGTCCGCCGCTCCGACCTGCGGTTCGTCGGACTGCGGGTGGAGAACAACACGGGCTTCGCCGCAGACGCGTACGGCCGGATCACCGGCGAGGCCGCGCCGCTGCTGCTCTCCACCGGCCCGGGGGCGCTGACCTCGCTGGCCGCGCTCCAGGAGGCGGCCGCGGCGTCCGCGCCGGTCCTGGCGATCAGCAGCCAGATCCCGGTCGCCGGCCTCGGCGGCGGCCGGCACGGCTACCTGCACGAACTGAAGGACCAGCAGGCGTCGGTCCGCGACATCGTGAAGTCGGTGCACACCGTGCGGGCCGCCTCCCAGATCCCGTCGGCCGTCGCCGCCGCCTGGGAGTCCGCGCTGACCGCCCCGCACGGGCCGGTCTGGGTGGAGATCCCCGAGGACGTGCTGCGCGCCGAGACCCTGCTGCCGCAGGTCACCGGCGTGGACGCGACCCCGCCCGAGCTGCCCCCGCGTCCCGAGCTGACCGCGCTCGCCGCGCACCTGCTGACCGGGGCGGAGCGGCCGGTGATCGTCGCGGGCGGCGGGGTCGTGCGCGCCGACGCGGCGGGCAAGCTGAAGCAGCTCGCGGAGCGCCTGGACGCGCCGGTGGTCACCACGTACGGCGGCAAGGGCGCGTTCCCGTGGACGCACCCGCTGTCCCTCCAGTCGTGGGTGGAGGACCGGCACGTCACGGACTTCCTGGAGGACGCGGACGTCCTCCTGGTCGTCGGCAGCGGCCTGGGCGAGCTGTCCTCGAACTACCACACCTTCGCGCCGCGCGGCCGGATCGTGCAGATCGAGGCCGACCTCGGCAAGTTGGAGTCCAACCACCCGGCCCTCGGAATCCACGCGGACGCCCGCCTGGCCCTCCAGGCGCTCCTGGAGACGGTCGGACCCCGCGAGGACACCGACGCCCCGAACCGGGTCCGCGAGGTCCTGACGAAGGTACGCACCCGGATCGACGCCCAGGACCTGGGTGCGGAGCAGGAGCTCCTCGCCTCGATCCGCGCCGCCCTGCCGGATCGCTCGCCGAGCTTCTGGGACATGACGATCCTGGCGTACTGGGCGTGGGCCGGGTTCGACGCCCGCCGCCCGAACACCATGCACTCGGCGCAGGGCGCCGGGGGGCTCGGTTACGCCTTCCCGGCGGCCCTGGGCGCGGCTGTCGCCGAGCCCGGCACCCCGGTCCTCGCGGTCTCCGGCGACGGGGGTGCGATGTACGGCGTCGCCGAGCTGGCCGCGGCGCGGCAGTACGGACTCGACGTCACCTGGCTGATCGTCGACGACGGCGGCTACGGCATCCTGCGCGAGTACATGACGGACGCGTTCGGCGAGACCGCCGGAACGGAGCTGACCAGGCCGGACTTTGTGGCCCTCGCGGAGTCCTTCGGCGTTCCGGCGGTGCGGACGACGCCCGCAACGCTGACCGCGGACCTGCGGAAAGCGCTTGCTGCGCCCGGCCCTTCGGTGGTGGTGCTACCCGCAGTTCTGCGCATGTTCGCACCAACTCACCAGTAAGCATGGGCATATCGGCCATCCTGACATATTCTGGTGGCACATGTGATCTCTCGGATGACCTACGCATGCGCAGCGCAAGTACCCGATGAGGCGAAATCTCATGCGTCGTCATTCCGCATTCCTGGTGCCCGCAGGCGTGGCCATCGCCATCGTGGGCTTCCTCGCCCCCTCCGCCGAGGCGGGAAGCGCCCACTTCGTCGGTACACCGACCGCGACTGCCTCCGGCAGCACGTTGACGGTCAAGGGCAAGGAAGCCGGCCTCGGCAACCTGGAGCAGGTCAACATCCAGGTCACCGCCGACGCCCAGTGCGTCAACAAGGGCGGCAACAAGCCGTCGGCCGAGAACAAGCAGGCCTTCGGTGGCGGCGGACAGTTCCCCGTCCAGAACGGCAAGGCCAACTTCAGCGTGACGGTCACGGCGAACTTCCAGCCGAAGTGCAGCCCTCCGATGAGCCTGGTCTGGAGCAACGTGGTGGTCACCGACACCACCAACGGCATCTCCGTGACCCTGGCAGGTCCCTTCTAGCCCCCGTCCCCGCAGGTCCTAGGGCCTGAGAGCCCACTGGATGGAATCCCACCCCACCCGCGTCGGTGCCTTCCGGTAGAGCAGCGGAAACCGGAGGCACCACGTGGCGGGGGTTCTCGCATGTCCGGACGTGACGAAATCGTGCTCGTTTTCCGTGCAACCGTTCGGTCGCCGGTGAGTCTTCCGGTGTGTGACTCACCACTCCATATCCCGCCGCCGCGGACGCGGCGCTCTCGGTGCGGCGCTCGCCGTGGGAGTGCTCGTGCCGACCGCCCTGTCGGCGGCGCCTGCCACCGCCGCGACCCCCACCGTGACCTGCACCTCGCTCACCCCGGGCCTCGCCGCCAAACTGACCGGGGACGTCAACGCCGCCCTGGCGGGCCGCGCCACGACGGCCGCCGTCTTCGTCAACGACCGCGTCACCGGTACGAGCTGCTCGCTGCGGAAGGACCAGAGGTTCGACTCCGCCAGCGTGGTCAAGGTGATCGTGCTCTCCACCCTGCTGTGGGACGCGCAGAAGACCGGCCGGGCGCTGACGGCCACCGAGAAGTCCCGCGCCAACGCCATGATCACCCAGTCGGACAACACCGCGACCAGCGCCCTGTGGCGCCAGCTCGGTGTGA
This sequence comes from Streptomyces sp. HUAS YS2, assembly GCF_033343995.1. Taxonomy (NCBI): domain Bacteria; kingdom Bacillati; phylum Actinomycetota; class Actinomycetes; order Kitasatosporales; family Streptomycetaceae; genus Streptomyces; species Streptomyces solicathayae. The sequence continues at coordinate 5,154,463 of NZ_CP137573.1, forward strand.
CCAAGATCCAGAACTTCCTCCGGGCCGCCGGGCTGACCAATACCGTCCCGGGCTCCGGCGGCTACTGGGGGCTCACCCAGATCACCGCCTATGACCAGCAGAAGCTCCTGTCACGCATCACGGTGAGGAACGGCCTGCTGACGGACGCCTCGCGCAGCTACATCCTGCAGCTGATGAACGCGGTCGTCTCGTCGCAGCGCTGGGGCACCCCGGCCGGTGCCCCCAGCACGCTGAAGGTCCATGTCAAGAACGGCTGGCTCTCGCGAGCCACCCACGGCTGGCGGGTGCACAGCATCGGGGCCTTCACCAGTAGCACGAAGAACTACACGATCACCGTCCTGACGCACGACAGCACGACGATGAACTACGGCGTCGAAACCATCCAGCGTGTCGCGCGCGCCGTTCACAAGAACCTCAACCCGACCGCGACGATGAACTCGGTGATCACTCCGCCGGCCGTCCCGCAGGAGGCCACGGTGCCGGTGCCGGAGCGCGGACCGGCGTACTGAGGGGCGGCACAGGACGGTCCTAGGCCGTGTCCGTAAAGTTGTTGGCTCGTTACTCCGTTTGTGGTGCGTCGACATGAACTGACGGATGAGTCGTGGGCGTTGATCGCTCCGTTGCTGGCGCCGGGCCGTATGGGCCGGCCCGTGCGGGACCGGCGCCAGGTGGTCAACGGGATCCTTTGGAAGCTGTCCACCGGGGCCGCCTGGCGTGACCTGCCCGAGCGGTACGGGCCGTGGAAGACGGTCTACGAACGCTTCCGGCACTGGTCCGCCGACGGCACCTGGGACCGGCTGCTGGCCCACGTCCAGCAGCACTCCGACGCCGTCGGGACCGTCGACTGGTCGATCGTCTGCGTGGACTCGACCACGGTCCGCGCGCATCAGCATGCGGCCGGGGCCCGAAAAGGGGGCCCTGGGAAGGCGAGGCACTCGGCCGATCACGCGGCGGGCTGACCAGCAAGATCCACCTGGCCTGCGACGGCCAGGGCCGGCCACTGGCCTTCACCCTGACCGGCGGGAACGTCAACGACTGCACCCAGTTCGAGGCGGTCATGGACCGGATCCGCGTCGCCCGGCCGGGGCCCGGCAGGCCCCGGACCCGGCCCCAGCGCGTGGTCGCAGACAAGGGCTACTCGGCCCGCAAGATCCGGGCCTACCTGAGGCGACGCGGGATCGCCTGCACGATCCCGGAGCGGATCGACCAGATCAACGGGCGCATCCGCCGCGGCGAGACACGCTGCCGCCTCGACCGGACCGCCTACCGGCGCCGCAACGTTGTCGAACGCTGTTTCAGCCGGCTCAAGCAGAACCGGGCCCTGGCCACCCGCTACGACAAACGCGCCGTCCACTACCAAGCCATGGTCACCCTCGCCTGCCTCCGACTCTGGCTCCCATGACTTTCCGGACACGACCTAGGACCTGAGACCCCACTTCGCCCGGGCGGGATGAAATCCCACCCCACCCGCGTTGGTGCCTTCCGGTAGAGCAGCGGAAACGGGAGGCACCACGTGGCGGCGGGGCGGAAACAAGACGGAGACGGCCGGAAACAGGACGGCTGGGCGCGCAGGCTGGCCGGGTACGCATGGCGGTACCGGCTGAACGTGATCCTCGCGCTCGGGTCCTCGCTGGCCGGCATGGCGCTGCTCGCGATCGTGCCGCTGATCACCAAGGTGATCATCGACGACGTCATCGGCACGCACACGCGCTCCCTCGCCGTCTGGACCGGGCTGCTCATCGGTTCCGCGGTCCTCGTCTACGCCCTGACCTACATCCGCCGCTACTACGGCGGCCGGCTCGCGCTCGACGTGCAGCACGACCTGCGCACCGACATGTTCGGCACGATCACCCGGCTCGACGGGCGGCGTCAGGACGAGCTGTCCACCGGCCAGGTCGTCGGGCGGGCCACCAGCGACCTCCAGCTGATCCAGGGCCTGCTGTTCATGCTGCCCATGACGATCGGCAACTTCCTGCTCTTCCTGATCTCCCTGGTCGTCATGGCCTGGCTGTCCCTCCCGCTCACCCTCGTCGCCCTCGCCGTCGCCCCCGCCCTCTGGTTCATCGCCAAGCGCAGCCGCACCCGGCTGCACCCCGCCACCTGGTACGCGCAGGCGCAGGCCGCCGCCGTCGCCGGGGTCGTCGACGGGGCCGTGACCGGCGTCCGGGTCGTCAAGGGCTTCGGGCAGGAGGAGCAGGAGACCGGCAAGATCCGCGACGCGAGCCGCAAGCTGTTCGCTGGCCGGCTGCGCACCATCCGGCTCAACGCCAAGTACACCCCGGCCCTCCAGGCCGTCCCCGCGCTCGGCCAGGTCGCCGTCCTCGCGCTCGGCGGCTGGCTCGCCACCCGCGGCCAGATCACCCTCGGCACCTTCGTCGCCTTCTCCTCCTACCTGGCCTCCCTCGTCGGCCCGGTCCGCATGCTCGCCATGGTGCTCACCGTCGCCCAGCAGGCCCGGGCCGGCGTCGAGCGCGTCCTGGAGCTGATCGACACCGAGCCGGCGATCGAGGACGGCACGAAGGAACTGCCCGCCGACGCACCCGCGACGGTCGAGTTCGACGACGTCTCGTTCGGGTACGAGGACGGCTCCGGGAAGACCAGCCCCGTCCTCGACGGCTTCTCGCTGGAGATCCGCCCCGGCGAGACCGTCGCCGTCGTCGGTGCCTCCGGCTCCGGCAAGTCCACCGTCTCCCTCCTCCTGCCGCGCTTCTACGACGTCACCCACGGCGCCGTCCTCGTCGGCGGCCACGACGTCCGCGAACTCACCCTCGAATCGCTGCGGGCCGCCATCGGCCTGGTCCCCGAGGACAGCTTCCTGTTCTCCGACACCGTCCGTGCGAACATCGCGTACGGGCAGCCAAGTGCCACCCAGGAGCAGATCGAGACGGCCGCACGCGCCGCTCAGGCGGACCGTTTCATCGCCGAGCTGCCGGACGGCTACGACACCAAGGTCGGCGAGCACGGCCTCACCCTCTCCGGCGGCCAGCGCCAGCGCATCGCGCTCGCCCGGGCGATCCTCACCGACCCGCGGCTGCTGCTCCTCGACGACGCCACCTCCGCCGTCGACGCCCGCGTCGAGCACGAGATCCACGAGGCGCTCCGCTCGGTCATGGCCGGCCGCACCACCCTCCTCATCGCGCACCGCCGCTCCACCCTCGGCCTCGCCGACCGGATCGCCGTCCTCGACGACGGCCGGCTCTCCGACATCGGCACCCACGAGGAGCTGGAGCGGCGCTCCCCGCTCTACCGCCGGCTGCTCACCGACCCCGACGAGCTGGGCGGTGTCTCGCCGGGGCACGTCCTGCCGGCCGACGTGGACGACGAGCTCGTCGAGGACCGCGCCCTGCGCGCCGAGCTGGACGCCGAGTACGACGCCGAGCGCGGCCTGACCCCCGCCCTGTGGGTGCGGGAGGAGACCGCCGCCGAGGAGAGCGCCGCCCCCGGGGCCACCCCGGAGCTGCTCGCCGCCGTGGAGGCGCTGCCGCCGGCCGTGGACACCCCGCAGGTGGACGAGGCTCGGGCGGTCGCCCCGGAGGACTCGTACGGGCTGCGCCGGCTGCTGCGCGGCTTCGGTCTCGTCCTTCTCGCCAGCCTCGGCCTGGTCGCCGTCGACGCCGGCATGGGCCTGCTGCTGCCGATCCTGATCCGGCACGGCATCGACGAGGGCGTGAACCGGCTCGCCGTCGGCGCGGTCTGGGCGGCCTCCGCCCTCGCGCTGCTGACGGTGCTCGTGCAGTGGGTCGCGCAGACCGCCGAGACCCGGATGACCGGGCGCACCGGCGAAAGGATCCTCTACTCGCTGCGGCTGAAGATCTTCGCCCAGCTCCAGCGGCTCGGCCTGGACTACTACGAGCGCGAGCTCACCGGCCGGATCATGACCCGGATGACCACGGACGTGGACGCCCTGTCGACGTTCCTGCAGACCGGGCTCGTCACCGCGTTCGTCTCCGTCGTGACCTTCTTCGGGATCATGGTCGCGCTGCTCGTCCTGGACCTCCAGCTGGCCCTGGTCGTCTTCGCCACGCTGCCGGTGCTCGCCGTCGCCACGTACTACTTCCGCCGCTCCAGCGTGAAGGCGTACGAGCTGGCCCGGGAGCGGATCAGCGTCGTCAACGCCGACCTCCAGGAGTCGGTCTCCGGGCTGCGGATCGTGCAGGCCTTCGGCCGCGAGAAGGACGGCGCCGCCCGGTTCGCCGAGCGCAGCTCCGGCTACCGCGAGGCCAGGGTGCGCGGCCAGTGGCTGATCTCGGTCTACTTCCCGTTCGTCACCCTGCTGTCGTCCGTGGCCGCCGCCGCGGTCATGATCGTCGGCGCGAACCGGATCGAGGCCGGGACCCTGACGACCGGCGCGCTCGTCGCGTACCTGCTCTACATCGACCTGTTCTTCGCCCCCGTGCAGCAGCTCTCCCAGGTCTTCGACGGCTACCAGCAGGCCGCGGTCTCGCTGAAGCGGATGCAGGAGCTGCTCCAGGAGCCGACGTCGACCGCCGAGGCCGCCGCGCCGCTGGACGTGCTGTCGCTGCGCGGCGACATCGCCTTCGAGGACGTGTCGTTCGCCTACGGCTCCGACGAAGCGGCGCTCAGCGGCATCGACCTGCGCATCCCGGCCGGCCAGACCGTCGCCTTCGTCGGCGAGACCGGCGCGGGCAAGTCGACCCTGGTCAAGCTGGTGGCGCGGTTCTACGACCCGACCGCCGGCCGGGTCACCGCCGACGGCACGGACCTGCGCGAGCTCGACCTCACCGCGTACCGGCACCGGCTCGGCGTGGTCCCGCAGGAGGCGTACCTGTTCGCCGGCACGATCCGCGACGCCATCGCGTACGGCCGCCCCGGCGCGACCGACGCCGAGGTCGAGGCGGCGGCCCGCGCGGTCGGCGCGCACGACATGATCGCCACGCTCGACGGCGGCTACCTGCACGAGGTCGCCGAGCGCGGCCGGAACCTCTCGGCCGGTCAGCGCCAGCTGATCGCGCTCGCCCGCGCCGAACTCGTCGACCCGGACGTGCTGCTGCTCGACGAGGCCACGGCCGCCCTCGACCTGGCCACCGAGGCCCAGGTCAACGCGGCCACCGACCGCCTCGCCGGCCGCCGTACCACCCTCGTCGTCGCGCACCGGCTCACCACCGCGGCCCGCGCGGACCGGGTGGTCGTGATGGACGGCGGCCGGGTCGCCGAGGACGGCACCCACGACGAGCTGCTGGCCCGCGACGGCCGGTACGCGATGCTGTGGCGCACCTTCATCGGCGAGGAGGAGCCGGAGCGCGTCTGACGGCCGGTACGGACGCCCGCGTTCCGGAAGGCGATCGAGCAGAAGGCAACCGAAGGGTACGCTCCCGCGTCGTACGCACGTACGGCTCTGATGCGGGAGGGGACCCACGTGTTCGACGGTGCGAAGGTACGGAGCGAACGGCTGGTGGCCCGGGTGCTGGCGGTGAGCCTCGCGGCGGGCGCGCTCACCCTGGGCGTGGGCGTTCCGGGGGCGCAGCAGGCCGACGCCGCCTCGGTGTGCAGCGGACGCCCGGCCAAGACCGTCACCTTCGCCACCGGCGAGCTGCGCGTCTACCGGACCCGCCACTACGCCTGCGCGATGGCCGTGGCCAAGAACCCCGGACCGCGCCGCGCCATGAGCGTCCAGCTCCAGCCGCGCGGCGGGCACGCCGCCGTCGACTCGGGGCAGTTCACCCGGCAGGCCGGGCCCGTCACCGTGCACGCCCTCAACCGCTGCGTCCGTGCCACCGGCACCGTCGCCGGCCGGTCGGGCTCGACCGGCTGGATCCTGTGCTGAAGCACAGGTAAGGGCCAACAGGGTCTGGCGGTACGCACGTTGCCCCCGCTAGGTTCGCGACACCGTTGTGAATCAAGGGGAGGGTGAATGCGCAAGGCGCTGACAGGGATCCTGTCGCTCGCGGTGCTCATGGGAACCGTCGGTGCGACCGGTGCGGCCACCGCCGCGGAGCCGGCCACCGGGCTCGGGTCCGCCACCGCGGACAGCGCGGTCGGCACGGACATCAAGGACCGCCTGCTGGCGATCCCCGGGATGAGCCTGATCGAGGAGAAGCCGTACGCCGGGTACCGCTTCTTCGTCCTGAACTACACGCAGCCGGTGGACCACCGCCGCCCCTCCGCGGGCACGTTCCAGCAGCGGATCACCGTGCTGCACAAGGACACCGACCGGCCGACCGTGTTCCACACGAGCGGCTACGGCCTGAGCACCACCCCCAGCCGGCGCGAGCCCACTCGCATCATCGACGGCAACCAGGTCTCCATGGAGTACCGCTTCTTCACGCCGTCCCGGCCGCAGCCCGCCGACTGGAGCAAGCTGAACATCTGGCAGGCCGCCAGCGACCAGCACCGCATCTTCACCGCCCTGAAGGCGGTCTACTCCAAGAACTGGCTCTCCACGGGTGGTTCGAAGGGCGGAATGACCGCCACGTACTACGAGCGCTTCTACCCGCGCGACATGGACGGCGTCGTCGCGTACGTCGCCCCCAACGACGTGGTGAACAAGGAGGACTCGGCCTACGACCGGTTCTTCGAGAAGGTCGGCACGAAGGAGTGCCGCGACCGCCTCAACGCGCTGCAGCGCGAGGCGCTCGTGCGCCGCGCGCCGCTGGAGAAGAAGTACAAGGAGTGGGCCGACGCCGAGGGCGCGACCTTCAACACCGTCGGCTCGCTCGACAAGGCGTACGAGGCCGTCGTCCTCGACTTCGTCTGGGGCTTCTGGCAGTACTACGGCGAGGCCGACTGCGCCAACATCCCCGAGGCGGCGACCGCCACCGACGACGCCGTGTACGAGACCATCGACGCGTACTCGGGCTGGTCGTTCTACACCGACCAGGGCCTGGAGCCGTACACCCCGTACTACTACCAGGCGGCCACCGAGATGGGCTCGCCCACCATCGCGCTGCCGCACCTCGACGGCCTGACCCGGTACGGCTACCAGCCCGCCCGGAACTTCGTGCCGCGCGAGATACCGACGACGTTCAAGCCGTGGGTCATGCGCGACGTGGACGACTGGGTCCGCAAGAACGCGAACCGCATGCTGTTCGTGTACGGCGGCAACGACCCGTGGGGCGCGGAGCCGTTCCACCTCGGCCGCGGCGCCCGTGACAGCTACGTGTTCACCGCCCCGGGCGCCAACCACGGCGCGAACGTGGCCGGTCTGACCGACGCCGAGCGGGAGAAGGCCACCGCCCGCATCCTCGCCTGGGCGGGCGTCGAGGCCCCGGCGGCCGCCGCCGCGCAGCCGCTGGCCCGGTTCGACGCGACGCTCGACACCGCCGACCCGGAGGTGACGCGCCAGCACGCGCGTCGTCCGTAGGCAGCGAGCGCGCCGCGCCCGGCGGGATCCGATCCCGCCGGGCGCGGCGTCGTCACGTCACGAGTAGGACAGCCCGTGGCCGACGGGGTACAGCACCCGCGCCGGATCGTCGGCGCGCAGTATCGGCACGGGCAGCCGGCCCTGCGGCCGCGCCGCACCCGCGATCACCCGAACCGCGGCCCGTAGTTCGACGTCGGTCCAGGAGTACGCGGCGACGGTCGCCCGCTGCCCGCTGATCTGGGCCACGTCGTACGGGTTGCGGATCGCCACCGTGACGACCGGGACGCCGGTCGCCACCAGCCGGGACACCAGGGTCCGCTGCGGGCTGGCCGCGGTGACGTTGTACGTGCCGACGACGACGACGTCCTGCCCGGCCGCGGCGGCCACCGCCTCCTCGATCTTCGCGGCGGTCGGGGTGATCCCGGTGGACAGCGCCCGTGCGGTGAAGCCGAGTTCGGCGAACGCGCCGGCGAGGGTCGCGGTCGGCGGCCCGGTGGAGCCGGACGGCGAGGCCGGATCGGCGCCCACCACCAGCACCTTGGAGTGGGTGCGCCGGTCCAGAGGCAGCATCCCGCCCTCGTTGACCAGCAGGGTCGTGGTCTCCTCGGCGATCCGGTCGGCGGCGGCGAGGTGCGCGTCCGTGCCGACGGTGTCGAACACGTCGTCGGGGTCCGTGAACGGGTCCCGGAACAGGCCCAGCTTCGCCTTGAGCCGCAGGATCCGGAGGATCGATTCGTCGAGCCGGGCCTCCGTCAGCTCGCCGCTCTTCACCGCGTTCAGCACGGCGTTCCAGGCCACGTCCAGCTTCGGCGGGTTGAGCAGCTGGTCGACGCCCGCCTTGAGCGCGAGCACCGGGACGCGATCGTCGCCGTACTTGGTGCGGACGCCCTCCATGCCGAGCGAGTCGGTCACCACGACGCCGTCGTAGCCCAGTTCCTCGCGCAGGATGCCGGTGAGGATCGGGCGGGACAGGGTGGCCGGGTCCTCGCTCGGGTCGAGCGCGGGCACGACGATGTGCGCCGTCATGATCGAGTCGATGCCCGCCGCGATCGCGGCCCGGAACGGCGGCGCGTCCAGCTCGCCCCACTGCGCGCGGGTGTGCGTGATGGTCGGCAGGCCGTAGTGGCTGTCGGTCGCGGTGTCCCCGTGTCCGGGGAAGTGCTTCGACGTCGCGGCGACCCCGCCGCTCTGGTACCCGCGCACCTGCGCGGCGACCAGACCGGCGACTGCCTGCGGGTCCGAGCCGAAGGAGCGGACGCCGATGACCGGGTTGGCCGGGTTGACGTTGACGTCGGCGACCGGCGCGTAGTTCTGCCGGATGCCGACGGCGGCCAGCTCGGCCCCGGCGATCTGCGCCGCCTTGCGGGCATCGGCCCGCGAGCCGCCCGCGCCGAGCGCCATCGCCCCGGGCATCAGTGTGGCCGGCTTGCCGACCCGGCAGACGATGCCGTGCTCCTGGTCGGTGGAGATGAGCAGGGGGAGCGGGGTCGGCTGGGCGAGACCGGCCCGCTGGATGCCGTTGGACAGTTCGGCGATCTGGCGCGGGTCGCGGGTGTTGTGCGCCCAGGCGAAGTAGATGATGCCGCCGACGTGGTACTTGGCGACGAGCTCGGCGGCGGTACGGACGCCGATCTCCTTGAGGTTGGCGTCGATGTCCGCCTGATCGGGTGCGGTGGCCGAGTGGCCGTACACCCGCATGACGAAGAGCTGGCCGACCTTCTCCTCCAGCGACATGCGGGCGACGAACTGTCTGAGCGCCTGGTCGTGGCCCTCGGCGAACGCGCTGCCCGCGGGCAGCGCGACGCCGGTGACGGCGGCGACCGCCGTGGCGGCGGTGACGGTGAGGAGGGTACGTCGGGAGGTGGCGCGGTGGTGCACTGGTGCTCCTTCCGGCCGAGCTGGGGTTCGAGTTCTGAAGGAAACTTCCAAGGTGCACGGATAGCCCGAAAGTAACTGCCAGGTCAAGAACCCGCGCAAGAACGCGTCGCGGCTGGGCCCTGTTGTGGGCATACGTTCCGCGGCGTGAGAGCTACGCCGGTGACGGCGTCAGGAGCCCGCCGAACTGACCGACGGCCACAGCTCCTGCAGCGTCCGAACCGTCTCCGTGATCGCCGGCCGCCGCGCCGCCCCCGCCCGCCACAGCGCGCTCAGCTGCCGCTTCGGCACCGGGTCGAGCCGTACCGTCGTCACCTCCGACGGCAGCGCGCCGCGCCCGAGCCGCGGCACCAGCGCCACCCCGAGCCCGGCCGCGACCAGCGCGACCTGCGTGTGGTTCTCCTCCGCCTGGTGGACGATCCGCGGCTCGCAGCCCGCCGCCCGCATCGTCCGCATCAGCCAGTCGTGGCACACCGTGCCCGGCGGCTGCGTGATCCACCGCTCGTCGGCCAGGTCCTCGCGCCGTACCGTCGGCCGTTCCGCGAGCGGATGCCCCTGCGGGACGAGCACGTCGCACAGGTCGTCGCCGACGACCGCCTGCTCGACCCCGGGCGGCGCGGGGAGCGGCGCGATGTCCCAGTCGTGCGCCACCGCGAGGTCGATCGCGCCGCGCGCCACCAGGTCGATGGACAGGTGCGGGTCCACCTCCGTCAGTCGGGCGTCCAGGGCCGGGTGACGGCGCGCCAGCTCCGCGAGCACCCGCGGCATCAGGCCGCGCGCCGCGCTGGCGAAGCAGCCGATCGCGAGCCGCCCCGACGGCACCCCGCGGCGCTCTTCGAGCCGTACCTCCGCCTCCTCCACGATGGAGAGCAACTGCTGTGCGGTGGAGGCGAGTTGATGGGCCTCGTCGGTGAGCCGGACGCCCCGGCCCTGGCGCTCCAGGAGTGTCGTCCGGGTCTCCCGCTCCAGCTTTGCGATCTGCTGCGACACGGCGGACGGCGTGTAGCCGAGCGCGGCGGCCGCGGCGTTGACGCTGCCGTGCACGGCGACGGCGTGCAGCGCCCGGAGCCGGCCGAGATCGAGCATGGGTCCCTCCGTACGGGTCGCTTCCGTAAGCGTTGCTTCATCCAACCATGAAGAGATCCGCGCTGGTGCTACATGGTCGGGGAGGGTGATGCTCGGGGTCATGCGCCCCGTACACATCGCCCTCGCCGCGCTCGTCGCCGCGGTCTGGGGGGTCAACTTCGTCGTCATCGAGATCGGTCTCGACCACTTCCCGCCGCTGCTGTTCTCCGCCCTGCGCTTCCTCGCCGCCGCCCTGCCCGCCGTCTTCTTCGTCGGCCGGCCCAAGGTCGCCTGGAAGTGGATCGTGGGCGTCGGACTGGCCCTGGGCGTGGCCAAGTTCGGCCTGCTGTTCACGGGCATGGACCTGGGCGCGCCGGCCGGCCTCTCCTCGCTGATCCTCCAGGTCCAGGCCGTGTTCACGGCCCTGATCGCCTTCGTCGCGCTCGGCGAGCGGCCCCGTCCGCTCCAGGTCGCGGGCATGGCGGTGGCGCTCGCCGGAATCGGCGTCGCCGCGTACGACGAGGGCGCCTCCGGACCGCTCGTGGGCTTCGGCCTGTGCGTCGCGGCGGCGGCCTGCTGGGGCGTCTCCAACGTCCTGACCCGCAAGGCGGCCCCGCCGGACGCGCTCAACTTCATGGTCTGGACGTGCACCGTCCCGGTGGTGCCGCTGGTGGCGCTCTCCCTCCTCCTGGAGGGCCCGGAGCGGGACCTGGCGGCGCTGCGCGGCCTCGACTGGACGGGCGTCGGCGTGATCGTCTACGTCGCCTGGATCACCACGATCTTCGGCTTCGGCGCGTGGGCGTGGCTGCTGCGCCGCTACCCGGCCTCGTCGGTGGCCCCGTTCTCGCTGCTGGTGCCGGTCTTCGGGATGTCCTCGGCGGCGCTGATCCTGGGTGAGGGCGTGAGCCCGCTGCGCTGGTGCGCGGCGGCGCTGCTGGTGGGGGGCGTGGCGCTGACGTCGATCAGGTTCGGCGGCGGGAACGCCGGGGAGGCCGGGAAGGCCGGGAAGGCCGTGGAACCGGATCCGTCGGCGGTCGCGCCGGTCCCGGTCGGGGGCCGGTCGTAGTCCGCTCCCCGAGGGTCGTCCGCGGGGCGGGGGTTAACGTGTCGGCATGGATCTTGTACCCGTCGACGTCTCCCCCGCCCCCGGAGTCGTCCTGCTCAGCGGCATCCCCGGCAGCGGCAAGACGACCGTGGCCGCCGCGCTCGCGGCGCGGTTCGCGCGGTCCGCGCACGTCGAGGTCGACGGGCTCCAGTCGCTGATCGTCTCCGGCTGCCACTGGCCGGACCCGGACGGCGACCCGGAGGCCGACCGGCAGATCTTCCTGCGCGCCCGCAACGCGAGCCTGCTGGCGGACAGCTTCACCGCGGCCGGCTTCCTGCCGGTCCTCGACGACGTCGTCGTCCGCCGCAGCCACCTCGACTTCTACCGCTCCCAGGTGCGTACCGAGCGCTTCCTGCCGGTGTTCCTGGCCCCGGGCCCGGACAAGGCGTGGGAGCGCAACAACGCCCGCCACAAGCGCCTGACGACCAACTGGGCCTTCCTGGACGAGGCGATGCGCGCGGAGCTGTCGGCCGACGGGGTCTGGATCGACAACGCCGACCTGACGGTGGACGAGACGGTCGACGCGGTCCTGGCGGCCACGGGGCTCGCCACCGAGCTCGGCGCCGCCTGATCCCACCCCCGCTGGGGCGCGGTCGAACCTCGGGCCCTCACCCCCGCGGCGCCGCCGTGGAACCCCGCACCATCAGCTCCGCGCCGATCGTCGTCACCGTGCCCGGCGGGACGTCCTCGGTACCCATGGCCAGGAGGCCGGCCCGGTGGCCCGCCTCCTGGAGGGGGAGACGGACCGTCGTCAGGGAGGGGGCCGTGTCGATGGCGAACGGCAGGTCGTCGAAGCCGGTGACCGAGACGTCGCCGGGGATGCTCAGGCCCAGGTCCCGCAGCGCCGCGCACGCGCCGAGCGCGACCGTGTCGCTGGCGCCCACGATCGCCGTCAGGTCCGGGTCGCGGCGCAGGAGTTCGCGCGCCGCCTCGTAGCCGGCGGCCCGCTCGTACGGGCCGTGGACCGTGGGCGCGTCGTCCAGCCCCGCCGCCGCGAGGGCCGCCCGGTGGCCCTCCAGGCGGTGCCGGGTCGTCGTGTACCCGTCGGGGCCGGTGATGTAGCCGATCCGCCGGTGGCCCAGCGACAGCAGGTGCTCGGTGAGCTGCCGGGCCCCGCTCCGGTTGTCGAAGGCGAGCGTCGCCGCGGTACCGTCCCCCGGTACCGGCGGCCGCCCGCACAGCACCACCCGGGTCCCCGCCTCCGCGAGCCGCGCCAGCTTCGCCGCGGTCGCCGCCGAGTGCTCCGGGCTCTCGTACGACCCGCCCGTCAGCACCACCGCCGCGGCCCGCTGGCGCTGCAGCAGCGTCAGATACATCAGCTCGCGCTCGGGCGAGCCGCCCGTGTTGCAGACGACCGCCAGTTTCTCGCCGCCGGCCCGCCCGGACGCGGTGCTTCCGATCGCGCTCTGCGCCGCGCCCGCCATGATCCCGAAGAACGGGTCTGCGATGTCGTTGACCAGGATCCCGACCAGGTCGGAGGTGGCGGCGGCGAGTGAGCTCGCCGGACCGTTCAGCACGTAGTCCAGCTCGTCCACGGCCTGGAGCACCCGCTCCCGCGTGGCCTCGGCGACCGGGTAGTTGCCGTTGAGGACGCGGGAGACGGTGGCCGGGGACACCCGTGCGCGCGCGGCCACATCCGCCAGCGTGACGGTCATCGCGTACCTCCGGGGAGAGTCGGACGCGCCCCTTGTCCGGGGTGCAGTCGGCAGGCTAGCGTCCCCTCGTGTAGAAAGCGCTTTCTATCGGAGGTAACACCGTGACACGCAGGACAGTCCGGATCGCCATGAACGGCGTCACGGGACGGATGGGATACCGCCAGCACCTCGTACGCTCGATCCTCGCGATCCGCGAGCAGGGCGGGCTGCCGCTCGGCGACGGCGAGGTGCTGTGGCCCGAACCCGTGCTGATCGGCCGTCGTGAGCACGCGCTGCGCGAGATGGCCGAGCGGCACGGCCTCACCGAGTGGTCGACCGACCTGGACGCCGTCCTCGCCGACGAGACCGTCGAGATCTACTTCGACGCGCAGGTCACCTCCGCCCGCGTCGACGCGATCAAGAAGGCGATCGCGGCCGGCAAGCACGTCTACACCGAGAAGCCGACGGCCGGCGACCTCGCCGGCGCGCTGGAACTGGCCCGCCTGGCCGAGGCCGCCGGCATCAGCCACGGCTGCGTCCAGGACAAGCTGTTCCTGCCGGGCCTGCGGAAGCTGAAGCGGCTCATCGACGGCGGCTTCTTCGGCGAGATCCTGTCCGTGCGCGGCGAGTTCGGCTACTGGGTCTTCGAGGGAGACTGGCAGGAGGCGCAGCGCCCGTCGTGGAACTACCGGGCGGAGGACGGCGGCGGGATCGTCGTCGACATGTTCCCGCACTGGGAGTATGTGCTGCACGAGCTGTTCGGCCGGGTGACGAGCGTGACCGCCCAGGTCGCCACGCACATCCCGCGCCGCTGGGACGAGCGCGGCAAGCCGTACGAGGCGACCGCCGACGACGCCGCGTACGGCATCTTCCAGCTGGAGGGCGGGACGGTCGCGCAGATCAACTCCTCCTGGGCGGTCCGGGTCGACCGCGACGAGCTGGTGGAGTTCCAGGTCGACGGCACGCACGGCTCGGCGGTGGCGGGGCTGCGCAACTGCCGCGTCCAGCACCGCTCGGCCACCCCGAAGCCGGTCTGGAACCCGGACATCCCCGCCACCGAGCCGTTCCGGGAGCAGTGGCAGGAGGTCCCGGACAACACCGAGTTCGACAACGGCTTCAAGGCCCAGTGGGAGCTGTTCCTGCGCCACGTGACCCAGGGCGACCCGTACCACTGGGACCTCCTGGCCGGCGCCCGCGGCGTCCAGCTCGCGGAGCTCGGGCTGCGCTCGTCGGCCGAGGGCCGCCGCATCGAGGTCCCGGAGGTCACGCTGTGATCCGGCTGCCGGAGGAGGGCGGCGGCGTACGCGAGTACACGCCGAGGGGTGTCGCGGCCGGAGGACCGGCCGGCGGTGCGCCGGCCGGGGCCGGCCCGGCCCCCGCCGCAGGGACCGCGCCGGTCGCGGGCGGCGCCCACGGCGTCGCGCCCGCCGGATCGGCGGACGCCGCCTCCCACCGCGTCGCGCCGGCACCGCCTCTGCGGTCCCGGGTCGTGTTCTCCGCCGCGCACGTCGTCGCCGATCCGTACGCCGACACCTCGCCCGACGGGCCCGCCGCCGTCGACTGGGACGCCACCCTCGCGTTCCGGCGGCACCTGTGGGCGCACGGACTCGGCGTCGCCGAGGCGATGGACACCGCGCAGCGCGGCATGGGCCTCGACTGGACCGGCGCGGCCGAGCTGATCCGGCGGTCGGCGGCCGAGGCGAAGGCCGTCGGCGGCCGGATCGCCTGCGGCGTCGGCACCGACCAACTCACCGGACCCGCCGACCTCGTGGCCGTCCGGGAGGCGTACGAGGAGCAGCTCGCGCTCGTCGAGGAGACCGGCTCCCGGGCGATCCTGATGGCCTCCCGGGCCCTCGCGGCCGCCGCACAGGACCCCGACGACTACCTCGACACGTACGCGCACCTGCTGCGCCAGTCCGCCGAGCCGGTGATCCTGCACTGGCTGGGCCCGATGTTCGACCCGGCCCTGGAGGGCTACTGGGGCTCGTCCGACCTGGACGCCGCCACCGAGACGTTCCTCCAGGTCGTCGCCGAGCACCCGGACAAGGTCGACGGCGTCAAGATCTCCCTGCTCGACGCGGAGCGCGAGATCGACCTGCGCCGCCGCCTCCCGGAGAGCGTCCGCTGCTACACGGGCGACGACTTCAACTACCCGGAGCTGATCGCGGGGGAGGAACCCGCGGTGGGAGGGCGCTTCAGTCACGCGCTGCTCGGCATCTTCGACCCGCTGGGCCCGCTGGCCGCCGACGCGGTACGGGTCCTCGACACCGGGGACGTCGACGGCTTCCGGGCCCGCCTGGACCCGACGGTCGCGCTGTCCCGGCACCTCTTCCGGGCGCCGACCCGCTTCTACAAGACGGGCGTGGTCTTCCTCGCCTGGCTGGCCGGCCACCAGGACCACTTCACGATGGTCGGCGGCCTGCAGTCCGCACGCTCGCTCCCGCACCTCGCCCGCGCCTACGAACTGGCCGACGGACTGGGCCTGTTCCCGGACCCGGGGCTGGCGGAGTCCCGGATGAGGTCCCTGCTCACGGTGTACGGAGTCGACCGATGAACCGCGACCGCTTCTCGATCAACCAGATGACGGTCAAGCAGCTGCCGCTGCCCGAGCTGGTCGCGCACTGCGTACGGCTCGGCGTCCGCGGCATCGGCCTGTGGCGCGAGCCGGTCCTGGCGTACGGGGTCGAGGCCGCGGCGGCCCTCGTACGGGACGCCGGACTGACCGTCACCACCCTGTGCCGCGGCGGCTTCTTCACGGCCGGACCGACCACGGCCGCCACGCTCGACGACAACCGCGCCGCGATCGACGAGGCGGCGGCCCTGGGCACGGACACCCTCGTCCTCGTCTCCGGCGGGCTCGCCCCCGGCAGCCGCGACCTGCCGGCCGCACGCGCCCTGATCGCCGAGGCGATCGCCGCACTCGCCCCGTACGCCGGGGAGCGCGGCGTCCGCCTCGCGATCGAACCCCTGCACCCGATGTACGCGGCGGACCGCTGCGCCGTCTCCACCCTGGACCAGGCGTTGGAGATCGCGGAGCGCTTCCCCGCGGAACAGGTGGGGGTGGTCGTCGACACGTACCACGTCTGGTGGGACGACCGCGCCCCGGCGGCGGTGGCCCGCGCGGGCGCCGAGGGCCGGCTGCACTCCTTCCAGCTCGCCGACTGGACCACCCCGCTGCCCGCGGGCGTCCTGAACGGCCGCGGACAGCTCGGCGACGGCGCGATCGACCTGGCCGCCTGGTGCGAACTGGCCGCCGCGGCCGGCTACACGGGCCCGGTGGAGGTGGAGCTCTTCAACGACGAACTCTGGGCCCGGGACGGGGTGGAGGTCCTGGAGGAGACGCTGAAGCGCTTCGAGGCGATCGTGGAATCGTGATTCCGGAAAAATAACCGGCCGCATCCGTGCAACCCTTCCGCGGTGACGGATGTCGTACTGGGCATCAAGGCTTCCGGGGAGGGGATCCGGGGGGATTTCGGGAGGCCTTGACGGAGGGGGAACGCGTGGGGCCCGGCCCGGGGGGACCGGGCCCCTTGTACGCCCGCAGGCCATAGGTCCGTTGTGCACAGGCCCGTTGTGCACAGGACGTACGGGCGCTCGTTGTCCACAGGCCGCACGCGGTGTCCGAGGGCTTCGCTAACGTCGGGGCATGTCCAGTTCCGTGCCCGGTCCCCGTCTCGCGGTCGTCGAAGGCGTGCTCGAGCGGATCACCTACGCCAACGAGGAGAACGGCTACACGGTCGCCCGCGTCGACACCGGGCGCGGTGCCGGGGATCTCCTCACGGTGGTCGGGTCGCTGCTCGGCGCGCAGCCGGGGGAGGCGCTGCGGATGGAGGGCCGCTGGGGCTCCCACCCGCAGTACGGCAAGCAGTTCACCGTGGAGAACTACACGACGCTGCTGCCCGCCACCGTCCAGGGCATCCGCCGCTATCTCGGCTCCGGCCTCGTCAAGGGCATCGGTCCGGTCTTCGCCGACCGCATCACGAGCCACTTCGGCCTGGAGACCCTGGACATCATCGAGAAGGAACCCGCCCGGCTCATCGAGGTGCCCGGGCTCGGGCCGAAGCGGACGAAGAAGATCGCCGCCGCCTGGGAGGAGCAGAAGGCCATCAAGGAGGTCATGGTCTTCCTCCAGACCGTCGGCGTCTCCACCTCCATCGCCGTGCGCATCTACAAGAAGTACGGGGACGCCTCGATCTCCGTCGTGAAGAACGAGCCGTACCGGCTGGCCGCCGACGTCTGGGGCATCGGCTTCCTCACCGCGGACAAGATCGCCCAGTCGGTCGGCATACCCCACGACAGCCCGGAGCGGGTCAAGGCGGGGCTCCAGTACGCGCTGTCCCAGTCCACCGACCAGGGGCACTGTTTCCTGCCCGAGGAGCAGCTCATCGCCGACGCGGTGAAGCTGCTCCAGGTGGACACGGGGCTGGTCATCGAGTGCCTCGCCGAACTGGCCGAGGACCCGGAGGGCGTGGTGCGCGAGACGGTGCCGGGCCCGGAGGGCGAGCCGGTCACCGCCGTCTACCTGATCCCGTTCCACCGCGCCGAGCTGTCCCTCGCCGCCCAGGTCCTGCGGCTGCTGCGGACCGACGAGGACCGCCTGCCGGCCTTCCGGGACGTCGCCTGGGACAAGGCCCTGGCCTGGCTCTCGGAGCGGACCGGGGCCTCGCTCGCGCCCGAGCAGGAGGAGGCCGTCCGGCTCGCCCTGACGCGGAAGGTCGCCGTGCTCACCGGCGGCCCGGGCTGCGGCAAGTCGTTCACGGTCCGCTCCATCGTGGAGCTGGCCCGGGCGAAGAAGGCCAAGGTCGTGCTGGCCGCGCCCACCGGCCGGGCCGCCAAGCGCCTCGCCGAGCTGACCGGCGCCGAGGCCTCCACCGTCCACCGGCTCCTGGAGCTCAAGCCGGGCGGGGACGCCGCGTACGACCGGGACCGTCCGCTGGACGCGGACCTGGTGGTGGTCGACGAGGCGTCGATGCTGGACCTGCTGCTCGCCAACAAGCTGGTCAAGGCCGTGGCGCCGGGCGCCCATCTGCTCCTGGTGGGGGACGTGGACCAGCTGCCGTCGGTCGGCGCGGGTGAGGTCCTGGGCGACCTGCTGGCCCCGGACAGCCCGGTGCCGGCAGTCCGGCTGACCCGGATCTTCCGGCAGGCCCAGCAGTCCGGCGTGGTCACCAACGCGCACCGGATCAACGCGGGGCAGCACCCGCTCACCACCGGCCTGCCCGACTTCTTCCTCTTCGCCGAGGAGGAGACGGAGGACGCGGGCCGGCTCGCGGTGGAGGTCGCGGCCCGCCGGATCCCGGCGAAGTTCGGCCTCGATCCGCGCCGGGACGTGCAGGTGCTGGCTCCCATGCACCGCGGCCCGGCGGGCGCGGGCACGCTCAACGGACTGCTCCAGCAGGCCATCACCCCCGCCCGGCCCGACGTGCCGGAGAAGCGGTTCGGCGGCCGGGTCTTCCGGGTAGGAGACAAGGTCACCCAGATCCGCAACAACTATGACAAGGGGGCGAACGGGGTCTTCAACGGCACCGTCGGGGTGGTGACCTCGCTCGACGTCGTGGAGCAGCGGCTGACCGTACGGACCGAAGAGGACGAGGAGGTGCCGTACGAATTCGACGAGCTGGACGAGCTGGCCCATGCCTACGCTGTGACCATCCATCGTTCGCAGGGAAGTGAGTACCCCGCGGTCGTGATCCCGATCACCACGGGGGCCTGGATGATGCTCCAGCGGAACCTCCTCTACACCGCCGTCACCCGGGCGAAGCGACTGGTCGTCCTGGTCGGATCGAGGAAGGCGATCGGTCAGGCCGTGCGCACGGTTACCGCGGGTCGCAGGTGTACCGCGCTGGCCCATCGGCTCGGCGGACTTTCCCCAACCGGGGCGAAGGGGGCAGGATGAGCAGGTTGACGGCACTGAGTGCCGCCAAACGGCCCATTGGTCGACCCCGAGTGCACTCTGCTGAGCCAAATGGGGGATGGTAGAGACAGTCAGGGCACCTCGAAGAAGAGGCACTACGTCGGTGAGGGATGACGTGAGCGACAACTCTGTAGTACTGCGGTACGCGGACGGTGAATACACCTACCCGGTGGTCGAGAGCACCGTCGGCGACAAGGGCTTCGACATCGGGAAGCTCCGAGCCCAGACCGGTCTGGTCACGCTGGACAGCGGATACGGCAACACCGCCGCCTATAAATCCGCCATCACCTACCTGGACGGCGAGCAGGGCATCCTGCGGTACCGCGGCTACCCCATCGAGCAGCTGGCCGAGCAGTCCACCTTCCTCGAGGTGGCGTACCTGCTGATCAACGGCGAACTGCCGAAGGCCGATGAGCTCACGACGTTCCAGAACGAGATCACCCAGCACACGCTGGTGCACGAGGACGTCAAGAACTTCTTCCGCGGCTTCCCGCGGGACGCCCACCCGATGGCGATGCTCTCCTCGGTGGTCTCCGCGCTGTCCACCTTCTACCAGGACAGCCACAACCCGTTCGACGAGAAGCAGCGTCACCTGTCCACGATCCGGCTGCTGGCCAAGCTGCCGACGATCGCGGCGTACGCGTACAAGAAGTCGATCGGCCACCCGTTCGTCTACCCGCGTAACGACCTCGGGTACGTCGAGAACTTCCTGCGCATGACCTTCTCGGTCCCGGCGCAGGAGTACGAGCTGGACCCGGTCGTGGTCTCCGCGCTCGACAAGCTGCTGATCCTGCACGCGGACCACGAGCAGAACTGTTCGACGTCCACCGTGCGTCTGGTCGGCTCCTCGCAGGCGAACATGTTCGCCTCGATCTCCGCCGGCATCTCGGCCCTGTGGGGCCCCCTGCACGGCGGCGCCAACCAGTCGGTCCTGGAGATGCTGGAGGGCATCCAGGCCAACGGCGGCGATGTCGACTCCTTCATCCGCAAGGTGAAGAACAAGGAGGACGGCGTCCGCCTGATGGGCTTCGGCCACCGGGTGTACAAGTCCTTCGACCCGCGCGCCAAGATCATCAAGGCGGCAGCGCACGACGTCCTCTCCGCGCTCGGCAAGTCCGACGAGCTGCTGGACATCGCGCTCAAGCTGGAGGAGCACGCGCTCTCCGACGACTACTTCGTCTCGCGCAACCTCTACCCGAACGTGGACTTCTACACGGGTCTCATCTACCGCGCGATGGGCTTCCCGACCGAGATGTTCACCGTGCTCTTCGCGCTCGGCCGGCTGCCCGGCTGGATCGCCCAGTGGCACGAGATGATCAAGGAGCCGGGTTCCCGCATCGGCCGCCCGCGTCAGATCTACACGGGTGAGGTCCTGCGCGACTTCGTCCCGGTCGAGGCCCGCTGACCCGAGGTCCGCTGAGCATCGGGTGTGCGGCCCCCGTTGACCCCCGGCCGGGGGTCCGGGGGTTGTCCCCCGGGTGAGAGGTGTCACGGGTGAGGTCCTGCGCGACTTCGTCCCGGTCGAGGCCCGCTGACCTGAGGTCCGCTGAGCATCGGGTGTGCTCGTCGAGCGCCCGGCTCGCGCCGTAAAACCGAGAAGCGCCCCGCTTCCGATCCCCCCACGGGTCGGCGAGCGGGGCGCTTCCCATATCCCCGGTGCGGATTCCCCCCACGGGATCCGGGCCGGGCGTCTGCCGGGTTCAGCAGAAGCGCGGGTCTGCGCGGTCTGCCGGGGTACGTACGTACGGGAGGGCCGCTCAAAGCTCCCCGGTGCACGTGCCCCGGCCAACGCTTGCCTGGGACGTCCCCCAAGACATCCCATGAACGTCCCCCAAGACGTTCCTGGCATCGCCCACTTAGACTCGCGAACAGCCCAGATGGTTACCCCTAAATATCTGTGATCTAGGTCTCTTTGTGAAGGTCCTGTGCGTCACGTGAACGTGAATTCACGTGAACGCCCGAAGTCGCAGGCTGTTGGATACGACGAAAACGGACGAAAAGGCCATCGCGAGGCCCGCGATCATGGGATTCAGAAGTCCTGCCGCGGCCAGCGGCAGCGCGGCGACGTTGTAGCCGAAGGCCCAGAAAAGGTTGCCCTTGATCGTCGCGAGGGTCCGCCGGGAGAGCCGGATCGCGTCCGCCGCGACCCGCAGGTCACCGCGTACGAGAGTCAGGTCGCCGGCCTCGATCGCGGCGTCCGTGCCCGTGCCCATCGCCAGCCCCAGATCCGCGACCGCGAGCGCCGCCGCGTCGTTCACGCCGTCGCCCACCATGGCGACCGTCCGCCCCTCGGCCCGCAGCCGCTGGACGACCTCGACCTTCTCCTGAGGCAGCACCTCGGCGATCACCTCGTCGATGCCGACCTCGGCGGCGACGGCCTCGGCGACCGCCCGGTTGTCGCCGGTCAGCAGGACCGGCGTCAGGTCCAGGGCGCGCAGCCGGGCCACCGCCTCGGCGCTGGTGTCCTTCACCGCGTCCGCGACCGTGACGACACCGCGCGCCGTCCCGTCCCAGGCGATCGCGACCGCGGTGCTCGCGTGGTCGTCCGGCAGTGGCGGCGGGACGATCCCGGCCGCTTCGAGCAGTGCCGGGCGGCCGGCCAGGACGTGGTGGCCGTCGACCGTGCCGCGGACCCCGAGTCCGGGCACGTTCTCGAAGCCCGACACCTCGGGAAGCGGGCCCACCCGGTACGCCGCGCCGGCCGCGATCGCCCGGGCGACCGGGTGCTCGGAGGCGTGCTCCAGGGCGCCCACGAGGCGCAGCAGCCCGGCCTCGTCGGTGTCCCCGTCGACGTACACCTTGCGCAGCTCCATCCGGCCGGTGGTGACCGTTCCGGTCTTGTCGAGGACGACCGTGTCGACGCGGCGGGTGGACTCGAGAACCTCCGGGCCCTTGATGAGGATGCCGAGCTGCGCGCCGCGGCCGGTGCCGACCATGAGGGCGGTCGGGGTGGCCAGGCCCAGGGCGCACGGGCAGGCGATGATCAGGACGGCGACGGCGGCGGTGAACGCGGCGGTCGGGCCGGCGCCGGTGGCCAGCCAGAAGCCGAGGGTGGCCAGCGCGATGGCCATCACGACCGGGACGAAGACCGCGGCGACGCGGTCGGCGAGGCGCTGCACCTCCGCCTTGCCGTTCTGGGCGTCCTCCACGAGCCCGGCCATCCGGGCGAGCCGGGTGTCGGCGCCGACGTGGGCGGCCTCGACGACGAGCCGGCCCGAGGTGTTCACGCAGCCGCCGGTCACGGCGTCGCCCGCGGTCACGTCCACCGGCACGGACTCGCCGGTCAGCATCGAGGCGTCGACGGCCGAGACGCCCTCGGTGACGGTGCCGTCGGTGGCGATCTTCTCGCCGGGGCGGACGACGAACCGGTCGCCGACGCGCAGCTCGCCCACCGGGACCCGTGCCTCGCGCCCCGCCCGCAGTACGGCGACGTCCTTCGCGCCCAGCTCCATCAGTGCCCTGAGCGCGGCGCCCGCCTTCCGCTTGGCGCGCGCCTCCAGCCAGCGGCCGAGCAGGATGAACACGGTGACCCCGGCCGCGACCTCCAGGTAGATCGTGGAGGCGGCGTCGGCGCGCGAGACGGTGAGGTCGAAGCCGTGCCGCATGCCGGGCATCCCGGCGTCGCCCAGGAACAGCGCCCACAGGGACCAGCCGTAGGCGGCGATCGTGCCCACCGAGACCAGGGTGTCCATGGTGGCCGCGCCGTGCCGGAGGTTGGTCCAGGCGGCGCGGTGGAACGGCAGTCCGCCCCAGACCACGACGGGCGAGGCCAGGGTGAGGCTCAGCCACTGCCAGTTGTCGAACTGCAGGGCCGGGACCATGGCGAGCAGGATCACGGGCGCGGACAGCAGCGCGGAGACGACGAGCCGCTGCCGCAGCGCGGCGGTCTCGTCGGGCGCCGCGTGTTCCCGCGTGTCGGACTCGGGGGCCGGTTCCGGTTCGGGCTGCGGGGGGAGTTCCGCGGTGTAGCCGGTCCTGACGACGGTCGCGATGAGATCGGCGACCGGGACCTCCGCAGGGTGTTCGATCCGCGCCTTCTCCGTCGCGTAGTTGACGGTGGCGGTGACTCCGTCCATCCGGTTGAGCTTCTTCTCGACCCGGGCCGCGCAGGACGCGCAGGTCATGCCGCCGACGAGGAGCTCGGTGGTGGTGCTGGAGGTCATGTGCGCGTCCAAAGGGGAGCAGGGTCGTACCGTGCCACGGTACGACCCTGCGGAGGTGCTGCGGGCCGAGGTTCACGCGCGACCCGGTACGCCGAGGCGCAGGCCCGGCCTCGGCCTGCCGGGGCTCAGGCCCGGCCGACCAGCTCGTAGCCGGCCTCGTCCACGGCGGCGGCGACGGCGGCCTCGTCGAGCGGGGCCTCGGAGACCACGGTGACCTGGCCGGTGGACGCCACGGCCTTGACCGAGGTGACGCCGGCGATCTCGGCGATCTCGCTGCTCACCGCGCCCTCGCAGTGCCCGCAGGTCATGCCCTTGACCTCGTAGACCGTGGTGACGCCGCCGGCCTGCGCGTCGGCCGCGCCGTCGTGGCAGGAACCGGTGGACGAGCAGCAGGAGCCGGTGGCCTGGGGGAGCTCGGTCTTCGTCTCGGCGGTCATGGCGTTCTCCTCTTCGGGGCGGTGCGGTGTGGTGCCCGGGTACGGAACCACACTGTATACCCCTGGGGGGTATGAATCCAAGTCGCGCCGCGGACCGATTCCCGTCACGGCCATGGTAGATACCCGATATGTCGTACTCGGGGACCTTGATTCTCATCATGTCCATCGCCGTTCTGGCGCCCCTGCTGGCCTACGCGGCGGGACGCAGACTCCCGGTCCCGCTGGTCATCTTCGAGATCCTGCTCGGCATCCTCGTCGGCCCCGACGTCCTCGGCTGGGCGGAGACGGACGAGCTGATCGACGCGCTCTCCGAGCTCGGGCTCGCGATGCTGATCTTCCTGGCCGGGTACGAGATCGAGTTCGGCAAGGTGCGCGGCGACACCCTCCGGCGCTCGGTCTGGGCCTGGCTGATCGCGCTGGCGGCCGGCCTCGGGCTCGGCGTGCTGCTGGCCGGCGGCTACACGAAGGGCGTGTACATCGGCGTGGCCCTGACCAGCACGGCGCTCGGCACCGTGATGCCGGTGCTGCGGGACGCCGGCGAGCTGCAGGGCCGCTTCGGGTCGGTGGTGATGGCGTTCGGCTCGGTGGGCGAGTTCGGGCCGATCATCGCGATGGCGCTGCTCCTGAGCGGGCGCCGGCCCGGCGAGTCGACCGCGCTGCTCGCGGTGTTCGCGGCGCTGACGGCGGGCGCGGTCTACTGGGCGCTGCGGCCCCGCCGCCCCTGGTTCTCCACGGTCGTCGTGACGACCCTGCACACCAGCGGGCAGTTCGCGGTCCGGTTCGTGTTCCTGCTGCTCGCGCTGATGCTGGGGGCCGCGGAGGTGCTCGGACTCGACGTCCTGCTCGGCGCGTTCGCGGCCGGTCTGGTCACCCGGCTGCTGCTGACCGGCGCCGCGCCTGAGGAGGGGCCGGCGATCCTGGAGAAGGTGGAGGCGGTCGGGTTCGGCTTCCTGGTGCCGCTGTTCTTCGTCGTCACCGGCATCGAGTTCGACCTCGACTCGCTGCTGGCCGGCGGCCGTACGCTGCTGCTCCTGCCTGTCTTCCTCGTGCTGTTCCTGGTCGTGCGCGGCGGGCCGATCTGGCTCCTCGCCCCGCGCGACCTCGCGCCGCGCAGCCGCGCCTCGCTGGTCCTGTACGGCTCCACGGCGCTGCCGTTGGTCGTCGCGATCACCACGATGGGCGTGGACGCCGGGACGCTGGAGGCGGGCGAGGCGGCGGCTCTGGTCGGCGCGGGGATGGTGTCCGTGCTGCTCTTTCCGGTCCTCGCGCTCAAGTGCCGGACGCGCGCCGGGGAGAAGGCGCGGTCCGGCGAGCGGGTCACGAGCTCGGAGTCGTGGTGAGGCGCGCCGGGGCGTCCGGGTCCGGCTCCAGGAGCGGAGCGAGGTAGCGGACCACGGCCTTCTTCAGCTCGGCGACGGTCGCCTCCCGCGCGGGGCCCTCGGGGGCGGCGAGCACCAGGTCGAGCCCGGCCTTGACGATCCCGAGGGTCATGTCGGCGACCCGGCCGCGGTCGTCGGCGGGGAGCGAGGGGACGAACTTCCCGATGACGTCGGCGATCCGGCCGAGCATCGACGCGTGCACGGCGTCGTGCTCCTCGGCGATCCGGCCGGGGATGTCGCCGCTGCCGTGCATCAGCGCCAGAAAGGCCGGGTTCCGGCAGTTGAAATCGATGACGGGTTCGAGCACCGCGTCCACCAGCTCGGGCAGCGGGAGGTCCAGGTTCGCCGCGTCGAAGGCCAGCCCGTGCGTCTCGCGCATCTGCTGGAGCAGGCGCCCGCCGAGCTCGACGGCGATCGCCTCCTTGTTCGGGAAGTACTGGTAGAGCGTGCCCGGGGAGACCTGGGCCTCGCGAGCGATGGCGTTGGTGCTGGCGGCCGAATACCCGGTGCGGCAGAAGACGCTCGCGGCGGCCTGGAGCAGCTGCGTGATGCGGCGCTCGCCACGGGCCTGGCGGCGGCGCGGCGCGGGTTCCTCGGACATGTCCGTCCCCAGCTTTCGTGACGCGTTTGACAAACACGAGTGGTCGCTCGCATTCTTGAAAAACGCGAGCGATGTCTCGTGTTTGCCAGTCTATGGCAATGGACGACCCTTGCCACCTGCCCGGAAGCGGGTGGTCGGGTCTCGGTGAAGGGGACACCGCGTCATGGCCGAAGTCAAGAATTCACCACCCGTACGGGGCGGCGGGTGGACGCGGTTCACCACCGCGAGGCCGCGCCTCACGCTGCTGCTGGCCCTGGTGATCACCGCCCTGGCGGTCCTCGCGGGGAGCGGGGTGGCCGACCGGATGGGCAGCGGCGGCTGGGAGGACCCGGACGCGGAGTCCACGTACGCCACCGAGGTCCTGGAGCGCGAGTTCCCGGCCTCCCAGTCCAACCTGATCCTGCTGATAGACGGCGGCAAGGCCGGCGTCGACGCTCCGGCGGTCGCCGCCGAGGCGACGCGGCTCGCCGAGCGGCTCGACGCCGAACCGGGCGTCTCCGGCGTCGGCTCGTACTGGGGCACCAAGGCGCCGGCGCTGCGCTCGGCGGACGGGCGCCAGGGCGTCGTCGCCGCCCGGATCGAGGGCGACGAGAAGGCCGCCGGCGAGACCCTGGAGCGGATCGCCCCCGAGTTCCGGGGCACGCACGGGCCGGTGGAGGTGTCCGTCGGCGGGCCGGTCGCCGTGCGGCACGAGATGCAGACGACCATCCAGGAGGACCTGCTGCGCGCCGAGCTGATCGCGCTGCCGGTCACGCTGGTGCTGCTGGTCATGGTCTTCGGCAGCGCCGTCGCGGCCCTGCTGCCGTTGGGCATCGGCATCGTCGCCATCATCGGGACCAACGCGGTCCTGCGCGGGATCACCGAGTTCACCGACGTGTCCGTGTTCGCCATGAACCTCACCACCGCGCTCGGGCTCGGACTCGCGATCGACTACGCCCTGTTCGTCGTCCGCCGGTTCCGGGAGGAGCTGGCCGGCGGGGCCGACACGCGGACGGCGGTGGCGACCACCCTGCGCACGGCGGGGCGGACGGTCCTGTTCTCCGCCCTGACGGTCGCGGTCTCGCTCGCCGCGATGATGGTCTTCCCCCAGTACTTCCTGCGTTCCTTCGCCTACGCGGGCATCGCCGTGGTGCTGCTGGCGGCAGCCGCCGCGCTGATCCTGCTGCCCGCCGCCCTGGTGCTGCTCGGCGACCGGGTGAACGCGCTGGACCTGCGGCGGCTGTTCCGGCGCCGGCGCGGCGCCGGCGAGGCCGATGCCGGGCGGGAGTCCGGCGCGGGGTGGGCGCGGGCGGCGGCGCTGGTGATGCGCCGGGCCCCGGTGTTCGCCGTGGCCACCGTCGTCGGCCTGGTCCTGCTCGGACTGCCCTTCCTGAACGTGTCGTTCGGCACCGCCGACGACCGGCAGCTGCCCACCACCTCCGAGTCCCGGGTCGTCCAGGACACCCTGCGGGACGACTTCCCCGGCAGCCCCGGCGGCGTGCTCACCGTGCTCGCCGAGGGCCGGGCCACGCCCGCGCAGTACGCCGACTACCGCACGCGGATCGACGCGCTGCCCGGCACGGTGCGGGTGGACGGACCGGTGGTCCAGGGGCAGCACGCGTACTTCACCGTGCTGCCGGAGGGCGAGGGCGTCGGACCGCGTGCCCAGTCCCTGGTCGGCGAACTGCGCGCCGAACCCGCCCCGTTCGACACCTCGGTCAGCGGCATCGGCGCCGTGCTCACCGACTCCAAGCACGCCATCGGCGAGCGGCTGCCCTGGGCGCTGGGGATCATCGCCGTCGTCACCTTGCTGCTGGTCTTCCTGCTCACCGGCAGCGTGCTCATCCCGCTCCAGGCCGTGCTGCTCAACGCGCTCAGTCTGACCGCGATGTTCGGCGCGATGGTGTGGGTGTTCCAGGAGGGGCACCTGTCCGGGCTGCTCGGCTTCACCCCGACCGGGGACATCGAGACGACCCTGCCGGTGCTCATGTTCTGCGTCGCCTTCGGGCTCTCCATGGACTACGACGTCTTCCTGCTCTCCCGGATAAAGGAGGAGTACGACGCGACAGGGGACCACGAGCACTCCGTGCGGTTCGGGCTGAGCCGTACCGGCGGGCTGATCACGGCCGCCGCGGTGATCCTCGCCGTGGTGATGGTGGCCATCGGCACCTCCCGGGTGACCAACACCAAGATGCTCGGCCTCGGGGTCGCGCTGGCCGTCCTCATGGACGCGATGGTCGTCCGCAGCCTGCTGGTCCCGTCCGTGATGAAGCTGACCGGCCGGCTGACCTGGTGGGCCCCCGGCCCGCTGCGCCGGTTCCACGACCGGTTCGGCATCAGCGAGGGCGGCGAGCCGATATCCGGCGCGGCGGAGCCCGAGCGTGACCGGGAGAAGGAGCCGGTGGGGAGCTGACCGGCCCCCTCGGGGCGGGGGCGGGCGTCAGGGCCTGCGGGAGCGGTTGCCGGGGCGGTTGGACACCCAGGTGTGGATGGTGTCCGCGTACCAGTAGGGCTTTCCGTTCTCCACCTGGTCGGGCGGCGGGAGCAGACCGTGCTTCCGGTAGGAGCGGACGGTGTCCGGCTGCACCTTGATGTGCGCGGCGATGTCCTTGTACGACCAGAGTCTTCTGTCCATGCGTGGCACCTCCCTGCGTGCGCCGCAGCTGCGGCCGGGGGGTGCCGTCGGGGGAGCTGGGGCGCGAGCGCTGGTGATCACTGAGCCTGTGCCCGGTGAACGAGTCCCCCCTACGGAGGGAGAGGGCTTGTCGAACAGCTGTGACGGAAAGCCCGCGTAACGGAGACACGCGTGACGAAGGAGGGACAGGCGAGACAAAAGCGGCGCCCGGTCAGGCGCCGCAGGAGCGCAGGAAACGGCGGGTGCGCTCGGCGATCGGATAGGGCTTGTCCGGCGGGCAGGGATACATGTCCTGCTCGACGATGGCGAACAGCTCCACCCCGAGCGCCTGCGCCGCCGCGAGCACCGGCTCCAGCGCCGGCACCCCGGCCGGCGGCTCGCACATCACGCCCCGGGCCACGGCCGGCCCGAACGGCAGCTCCTCGGCGACCACCCGGGCCAGGATCTCCGGGTCCACCTGCTTGAGATGGAGGTAGCCGATCCGCTCGCCGTAGGTCTCGATCAGCTTGACGCTGTCGCCGCCGCAGTACGCGTAGTGCCCGGTGTCCAGGCAGAGCGCCACCAGCTCCGGATCGGTGGCGTCGAGGAACCGGGCCACGTTCTCCTCGGTGTCGATGTGGGTGTCCGCGTGCGGATGGACCACGATCCGCAGCCCGAACCGGTCCTGGACCTCCTGGCCCAGACGCTCGGTCAGCGAGGTCAGATGGTGCCACTGCTCCGCCGTGAGGGTGCGGTCCTCCAGGACCTCGCCGGTCTTGTCGTCCCGCCAGAACGACGGGATGACGACGAGATGCTCGGCGCCCACGGCCCGGGCCAGTACCGCGTTGTCGGCGACGTGCGCCCAGGTCCGCTCCCAGACGGCGGGCCCGTGATGCAGCCCGGTGAAGACCGTGCCGGCCGAGACCCGCAGCCCGCGCCGTTCGGTCTCCTCGGTGAGCCGCGCCGGGTCGGTGGGCAGATAGCCGTACGGGCCGAGTTCGATCCACCCGTACCCGGCCCGTGCGACCTCGTCGAGGAAACGCTGCCAGGGCACTTGGCGGGGATCGTCGGGGAACCACACGCCCCACGAGTCGGGGGCGGAGCCGATCCGGATCCGGGACAGGGACGACTGCGGGGACGTCGGTGTCATGCGGCTCAGCTTGGTCGCGGGCGGGGAAGGGGTCAAGAGTTCGTCCGAATGTAAGGACAAAATGTTGACACGCTTCCGGAGCGGGGACTAGATCTGGTGCCAGGCCACACGAGAGGCGGCGTGCATGCAGCGGCAGGACCCGTACGACGTGATCACCATGGGGCGCATCGGGGTGGACCTGTACCCGCTCCAGGCCGGGGTGCCGCTCGCCGACGTGGAGACCTTCGGCAAGTTCCTCGGCGGATCCGCCACCAACGTGGCCGTCGCCGCCGCCCGCCTCGGCCGCCGCACCGCCGTCGTCACCCGTACCGGCGCCGACCCGTTCGGCGCGTACCTGCACCGCGAGCTGCGCGCGTTCGGCGTCGACGACCGCTGGGTCACCCCGGTCGACGGGCTCCCCACCCCGGTCACCTTCTGCGAGATCTTCCCGCCCGACGACTTCCCGCTCTACTTCTACCGCCGCCCCAAGGCCCCCGACCTGGAGATCCGCCCGGAGGAACTCGACCTCGCCGCCATCGGCGCGGCCCGGGTCTTCTGGATGACCGGCACCGGCCTCAGCGCCGAACCCAGCCGAACCGCCACCCTGGAGGCCCTGCGTTCCCGCGCCCGCACCGCGACGGACGGGCGGCACACCGTCTTCGACCTCGACTGGCGGCCAATGCTCTGGGACGACCCCGACCCGGCCGAGGTCCGCCGGCGCTACCGCGAGGCCCTCGGCCACGCCACCGTCGCCGTCGGCAACCTCGACGAGTGCGAGATCGCGACCGGTGAGCGCGAGCCGCACGCCGCCGCCCACGCGCTGCTCGCCACCGGGGTCCGGCTCGCCGTCGTCAAACAGGGACCCAAGGGCGTCCTCGCGGTCACCGCCGACGGCGAGAGCGCCGACGTGCCCCCCGTCGCCGTCGACGTGGTCAACGGGCTCGGCGCGGGCGACGCCTTCGGCGGGGCGCTCTGCCACGGACTCCTTGCCGGACGGCCGCTGGAGCACACCCTGCGGTACGCCAACGCCGCCGGCGCCCTCGTCGCCGCCCGCCTCGCCTGCTCCTCGGCCATGCCGTACGACGAGGAGATCGAGCAGGCCCTCGCCGACGGCACGGTCCGCGCCGAGGAAGCCCGGCGACCCCCGGGAGGGCGCCCGTGACCACTCCCGCCCCCACCCCCATCGACCTGGACGAGCTCGTCCAGGTCCGGGCCCGGCATCCCGAGGCCGTGGCCGAGGCCGCCGCGCGCCGCCGGCGCCGCCCGCTGCTCGGCCCGAGCGGCCGGCTGCTGATCATCGCCGCCGATCACCCGGCCCGCGGCGCACTCGCCGTCGGCGACCGCCCGCTCGCCATGGCGGGCCGCCTCGACCTGCTCGAACGGCTCCGGCTCGCGCTGTCCCGGGCCGGCGTCGACGGCGTCCTCGCCTCCGCCGACATCCTCGACGACCTGCTCCTGCTCGGCGCCCTGGAGGACCGGCTGGCCGTCGGCTCCATGAACCGCGGCGGCCTCGCCGGCGCCGCATTCGAACTCGACGACCGGTTCACCGGCCACCGCCCCGAGGACCTCGCCCGCCTCGGCTTCGACGCCGGCAAGCTGCTGCTCCGCATCGACTACGACGACCCCGGCTCCCTCGACACCCTGCACACCGCGGCCCGCACCGTCGACGCCATGGCCGCGCTCCGGCTGCCCGTCTTCGTCGAGCCCTTCGTCTGCCGACGCGGCCCCGACGGCCGGCTCCGGAACGACCTGTCCGCCGAGGCCGTCACCACGTCCCTGGCCGTCGCCTCCGGGCTCGCCGGCACCTCCGCGTACACCTGGCTCAAGGTTCCCGTCACCGAGAACCCCGACGACATGGCCCGCGTCATGGAGACGTCCACGCTGCCCGCGGTGCTCCTCGGCGGCGACGTCGGCCCCGACCAGGACGCGGCGTACGAGAAGTGGCGCGGCGCGCTGCGCCTGCCCACCGTCCGCGGCCTGGTCGTCGGCCGCTCGCTGCTCTACCCGCCCGACGACGACGTGGCCGCCGCCGTGGACACCGCCGCCGGACTCCTGGCCGGGCGCTGAGAGGCCGGTCGCCGAGGCGCCGGCGCTGAGACGGACTCCCGAAGGGTACGGAAGGAACATGGACAAGACCGGCTCCGATCTCCATCTGCCCGCCGGGAGCACCGCCGAGCCCCCGTACTCCCTGCGCGTCGACCCCGAACGGGCCGGCTGGACGTACTCCGCGCTCCGGGTCGCCGACCTCGCGCCCGGCGAGGAGCTGACCCTCGCCGCCGGGGACTTCGAATGGACCGTGCTTCCGCTCGCCGGCGGCTGTACCGTTCGCGTGAACGGTGAGATCTTCCAACTGCGGGGCCGCACAAGCGTGTTCGACGGAGTCACCGACTTCGCGTACGTGCCGAGGGACGCCCGCGCGCTGATCACCTCCGGCGCGGGAGGCCGCTTCGCCCTGGCAGGAGCGAAGTGCGAGCGACGACTCCCCGCCCGCTACGGCCCCGCGCCGGAGGTTCCCGTCGAGGCCCGCGGCAGCGGTGTCCAGGCCCGCGAGGTCCGGGGCTTCGCCGCCGCCGGCGCGTTCGCCTGCGACCGGCTGATCGCCGTCGAGGTGGTCACACCCGGCGGCAACTGGTCCTCGTACCCGCCGCACAAGCACGACGAGCACGTCCCCGGCGAGGAGTCCGAGCTGGAGGAGATCTACTACTACGAGATCGCCGGCGAGGGCCTCGGCTACCAGCGGATCTCCCCGTCCCGCCCCGGCGGCGCCGACCTCCTCGCCGAGGTCCGCACGGGTGACGTCGTCCTCGTCCCCGAAGGCTGGCACGGCCCGTCCGTCGCCCAGCCCGGCCACGCCATGTACTACCTGAACGTGATGGCGGGCCCGGGCGCCGAACGGGAGTGGCGGATCCGCTTCCACCCCGACCACACGGAGGGCTACCGATGAGCACGGAGCGGCTGACCGTCGCGCAGGCCCTGGTGCGCTTCCTGGCCTGCCAGTACACCGAGCGCGACGGCGTCCGGCAGCGGCTGATCGGCGCCACCTGGGGCATCTTCGGCCACGGGAACGTCGCCGGGATCGGGCAGGCGCTCGTCGAGTACGCCGACGACATGCCGTACCTCCAGGGCCGCAACGAGCAGGCCATGGTGCACGCGGCCGTCGGCTGGGCGCGCCAGTCGAACCGGCTCTCCGCCCAGGCGGTCACCACCTCCATCGGGCCCGGCGCGACCAACCTGGTCACCGGCGCCGCCCTCGCCACCGTCAACCGGCTCCCCGTGCTGCTGCTGCCCGGCGACACCTTCGCCACCCGCCCCGCCGACCCCGTGCTGCAACAGCTCGAAGTCCCCTGGGCGGGCGACCTGTCCGTCAACGACTGCCTGCGGCCCGTCTCGAAGTACTTCGACCGGATCACCCGCCCCGAGGCACTGATCCCCGCCGCGCTCGCCGCGGTACGGACCCTCACCGACCCCGCGGAGACCGGAGCGGTGACCCTCGCCCTGCCGCAGGACGTGCAGGCCGAGGCGTACGACTGGCCCGTCGCGTTCTTCGCCGACCGGGTCTGGCCGGTCCGCCGCCCGAGGCCCGACGCGGCCGGACTCTCCGCCGCGGTGCACGCGATCCGCGACGCCGCGCGGCCGCTGATCGTCGCCGGCGGCGGGGTGAAGCACAGCGGCGCCGAGACCGCGCTGCGCGTCCTTGCCGCCGCCACCGGCATCCCCGTCGCCGCCACCCAGGCCGGCAAGGGCGCACTGCCGCACGGCCACCCGTCCGACGTCGGCGGCATCGGCCACACCGGCACCGCCGTCGCCGACCACCTCGCCCGCACCGCCGACCTGGTCGTCGGCGTCGGCACCCGCCTCACCGACTTCACCACCGCCTCCGGCACCCTCTTCGAGAACCCCGGCGTCCGCTTCGTCAACCTCAACATCACCGGCTTCGACGCCCACAAGCTCGCCGCACTGCCGCTCGTCGCCGACGCCCGCGCCGGCCTGGAGGAGCTGCGCGCGGCGCTCGACGGCTTCGGTGTCGCGCCGGCCTACGAGCACGAGTACCGCGCCGGACGGGAACGCTGGGAGGCCCGGGTCAGCGCCGCGTACACCGGCCGGGAGGACGCCCGGCCCACCCAGGCCCAGGTCCTCGGCGTCCTCGACACTCTGGTCACCGAGGACGACATCCTGATCAACGCGGCCGGCTCGCTCCCCGGCGACCTGCACAAGCTCTGGCGGGCCCGGTCCGCCGACCAGTACCACGTCGAGTACGGGTACTCCTGCATGGGCTACGAGATCCCCGCGGCCATCGGTGTCGCCCTCGCGGCCCCCGGCCGGCCCGTCTGGGCGCTCGTCGGCGACGGGACGTACCTGATGAACCCGACCGAAATCGTCACCGCCGTGCAGGAGGACGTCCCGATCAAGGTGGTCGTCCTGCAGAACCACGGCTACGCCTCGATCGGCTCGCTCTCCGAGTCCGTCGGCGCCGAGCGGTACGGCACCGCCTACCGCTACCGGGTCGCCGACCGGACGTACACCGGACCGCCGCTCCCGGTCGACCTGGCCGCCAACGCGGCCTCCCTCGGCATGCGGGTGCTGCGCGCCCGCACCATTGGTGACCTGCGAGAAGCGCTCGCCGACGCCCGTGCCGCGACCGTTCCCACATGTGTCTACGTCGAGACCGAAACGCCCGACACTGTGTCGGGCCCGCCCCCGGCCGAGGCGTGGTGGGATGTGCCCGTGGCCGAGACCGCGACCCGCCCGTCGGCGGTCAAGGCGCGAGAGCAGTACGACCGGCACGTCACAGCCCGACGCCGCCATCTGTGAAGGAGCAATGTCATGACGAAGTCCGTCCACCACTGGATCGGTGGCAAGACCGTCGAAGGCACGTCGGGCAACTGGGGCCCGGTCACCGACCCGGCCGCCGGCGCCGTCACCACCCAGGTGGCCCTCGCCTCGGTCGACGAGGTCGACGCCGCGGTCGCCGCCGCGAAGGACGCGTTCCAGACCTGGGGGCAGTCCTCGCTGGCCCAGCGCACCACCGTCCTGTTCAAGTTCCGGGCGCTGCTCGACGCGAACCGTGACGCCATCGCGGAGCTGATCGTCGCCGAGCACGGCAAGGTGCACTCCGACGCGCTCGGCGAGGTCGCCCGCGGCCTGGAGATCGTCGACCTGGCCTGCGGCATCACCGTCCAGCTCAAGGGCGAGCTGTCCACCCAGGTCTCCAACCGGGTCGACGTCGCCGCGATCCGCCAGCCGGTCGGCGTCGTCGCCGGCATCACGCCGTTCAACTTCCCGGCCATGGTGCCGATGTGGATGTTCCCGCTGGCCATCGCCTGCGGCAACACCTTCGTCCTCAAGCCGAGCGAGAAGGACCCGTCGGCGTCCCTCAAGATCGCCGAGCTGCTCGCCGAGGCGGGCCTGCCGGACGGCGTGTTCAACGTCCTGCACGGCGACAAGGTTGCCGTCGACCGGCTCCTGGAGCACCCGGACGTCTCCGCGATCTCCTTCGTCGGCTCCACCCCGATCGCCCGCTACATCCACACCACCGCCTCCGCCAACGGCAAGCGCGTCCAGGCGCTCGGCGGCGCGAAGAACCACATGCTGGTGCTGCCGGACGCGGACCTCGACGCGGCCGCCGACGCGGCGGTCTCCGCGGCGTACGGCTCCGCTGGCGAGCGCTGCATGGCGATCTCCGCGGTCGTCGCGGTCGGCTCCATCGGCGACGAGCTGGTCGAGAAGATCCGCGAGCGCGCCGAGAAGATCAAGATCGGCCCCGGCGACGACCCGACCTCCGAGATGGGTCCGCTCATCACCAAGGTCCACCGCGACAAGGTCGCCTCGTACGTGACCGGCGCGGCGGCCCAGGGCGCCGAGGTCGTGCTCGACGGCACCGGCTACACCGTCGAGGGCTACGAGGACGGCCACTGGATCGGCCTGTCCCTGCTCGACAAGGTCTCCACGGACTCCGACGCGTACCGCGACGAGATCTTCGGCCCGGTGCTGTGCGTGCTGCGCGCCGACACGTACGAGGAGGGCCTCGCCCTCATCAACGGCTCGCCGTTCGGCAACGGCACCGCGATCTTCACCCGCGACGGCGGCGCCGCGCGCCGCTTCCAGATGGAGGTCGAGGCGGGCATGGTCGGCGTGAACGTGCCGATCCCGGTGCCGGTGGGCTACCACTCCTTCGGTGGCTGGAAGGACTCGCTCTTCGGCGACCACCACATCTACGGCAACGACGGCGTGCACTTCTACACCCGCGGCAAGGTCGTCACCACCCGCTGGCCCGACCCGTCCGAGGCCCCGGCCGGCGTGGACCTGGGCTTCCCGCGCAACCACTGACGCACGGCAGGCACGGCACGAACGGCCCGTACGGATCGGAGGATCCGTACGGGCCGTTTCGCGCCGCCATCCGGTTGCACTGCGCGTCCGCGTCGTTACCGGGCGCATTTCGGCGGGGCATCGGTCAGCACGGACGACGACCGAGCCGACCGAAAGGACCAAGGATGACGAGCAGTCGTCAGGGAACCGGAGCCAGGACGCGGCTGCGTCGCATCGCCGCGAGCGGATGCGCCGGAGCGCTGGTACTCGGAGGCGTCCTCGGCCTCGGCGCGGCCGAGGCGGGCGCGGCGGCGCCGACCTGCCTCGGCCGCCCGGCCACGATCGTCATCACGACGCCGGGCGAGACCACCGACGGGACGAGCGGCGCGGACGTGATCGTCGGGACGTCCGGCGTCGACTTCATCAACGGACTCGGCGGCAACGACCGGATCTGCGCTCTGGGCGGCGGGGACACCGTCTCCGGCGGCGCCGGCAACGACCAGATCGAGGGCGGCACCGAGAGCGACCGGCTGGTCGGCGACGCGTACAGCCCCAGCGGCAACGTGTCGGGCGCCGGGAACGACCAGCTGTACGGCGGCGCCGGGCCCGACATCCTGGTCGGCGACAGCTTCTCGGCCGGCGCGACGGCCGTTGCCACCGGCGGCGGCAACGACCGCCTGTACGGCGGCGACGACGC
Organism: Streptomyces sp. HUAS YS2; assembly: GCF_033343995.1. Taxonomy (NCBI): domain Bacteria; kingdom Bacillati; phylum Actinomycetota; class Actinomycetes; order Kitasatosporales; family Streptomycetaceae; genus Streptomyces; species Streptomyces solicathayae. Next base: position 5,190,682 of record NZ_CP137573.1, read on the forward strand.
CGACGTCGTGATCGGCGACAGCATGGGCGCGCGCGCCTCCGGCGGCGGGCGCGACCAGCTCGACGGGGGAGGCGCGAACGACGACATGGTCGGCGACTCCCGCGGCCTCGCCGGCGACGCCGACGGCGCGGGCGACGACCTGCTGCTCGGCGGCGACGGCCTCACCGACTTCCTGATCGGCGACAGCGACGCCACCGGGAACGCGAGCGGCAACGGCGGCGACGACACCCTGAACGGCGGCGCCGACGGCGGACTGCAGATCGGCGACCACAACATCCGCAGCGCGCAGGGCGGTTACGCCACCGGCTCCGGCCGCGACCACATCATCGGCGGCACCGGCGCCGAGATCCTGGTCGGCGAGAGCTCCGTAGTCGACGCCAACCTCAGCTCGGCGAGCGACGACCGGATCGAGGGCGGAGGCGGAAACGACGTCGTCTTCGGCGACAACACGAACTACGACATCTCGGCCACCGTCGGCTCGGCCGGCGGCCGCGACGACCTCCGCGGCGACGCGGGCGCCGACACCCTCCGCGCCGGCCCCGGCGACGACGACCTCGACGGCGGCGCCGACGGACCGGACGTCTGCGACGGCGAGGCCGGCTCCGACAGCGCCACCCAGACCTGCGAGACGACCCCGAACGTCCCGTAGCGGCAGCCCCGCAAAACCAGTGGCCCCCGGGGTGCGCGTCGACGCACCCTGGGGGCCATGTCCGTTCCGCCCCAGCACCAGATCCGCGCCACGTACACCGACACGACGATCACCGTCTACCAGGCGTACGGCCCGGCCATCGGCCCCCCGGCCGCCCGCGACGGCCGCTTCCCGGCCGCGTGGAAGCGGGACCGCATGACGTGGATCAAGCCCAGCTTCCTGTGGATGATGTACCGCTGCGGCTGGGGCCTGAAGGAAGGTCAGGAGACCGTCCTCGCCGTCGAGATCACCCGGGAGGGCTTCGCCTGGGCGCTCCGCAACGCCTGCCTGTCGCACTACGTCCGGGGCCTCCACCCGGACCGGGCCTCCTGGCAGCGGGAGCTGCGCCGGGCGCCGGCCCGGGTGCAGTGGGACCCCGAGCGGGACCTGCACCTGGCCGGGCTGCCGCACCGCGCCCTCCAGCTCGGGCTGTCCGGGGAGGCCGCGCGGCTCTACGCGGACGAGTGGATCGTCGGCATCCGCGACGTCACGCCGCTCGCGCACGAGGTGCACGCGCTGGTCCGGGGCGGGGACCTGGACGGTGCGCGGCGGCTGTTGCCCGAGGAGCGGGAGTATCCGGGGGGTGCCGGGCTCCTCGGGCGTCTCGCCGGCTAGAAGCGGGAGTACAGGAGCTTGTTCGGCGAGCCGGTGAGGGGGTTCTGGACCTTGTCGGGGGTGGCGCTGCCAGTCATCGCGGTGCTGACCTGCGCCGGGGTGGCCGTGGGGTGGGCGGCGAGGTAGAGGGCCGCCGCGCCTGTCGTGTGGGGGGTGGCCATGGACGTGCCGGAGATGGTGTTCGTCGCCGCGTCGTTGTCCTTCCAGGCCGAGGTGATGTTCACGCCCGGCGCGAACAGGTCCACACAGGTGCCGTAGTTGGAGAACGACGCGCGGCGGTCCGTGTTGTCCGTCGCCCCGACCGTGATCGCCTCCGGCACGCGCGCCGGGGAGTAGTTGCACGCGTTCGCGGGCAGGCCGAGCAGCGGGAGGCCGTTGCCCGCCGCGATCGCGTACGTCACGCCCGAGGCGATCGACCGCTTCACCGCGGCGTCGAGCGAGGCGTTCGCCCCGCCGCCCAGGCTCATGTTGGCCACCGCCGGCTTCCGGGCGTGCGCGGTCACCCAGTCGACGCCCGCGATGACGCCCGCGTTCGTGCCGGACCCGTCGCAGCCCAGGACCCGGACGGCCACCAGCTGCACACCCTTGGCGACGCCGTACGTCGCGCCGCCGACCGTGCCCGCGACGTGCGTGCCGTGGCCCTGGCAGTCCTGCCCGTTCTGCCCGTCGCCCACGGTGTCCGTGCCGACCGACGCCCGGCCGCCGAACTCGCCGTGCGAGGTGCGGATCCCGGTGTCGATGATGTACGCGGTCACGTTCGACGCCGTCGTGTCGTACGTGTACGAGGACGACAGCGGCAGGTTCCGCTGGTCGATCCGGTCCAGCCCCCACGTCGGGTTCGGCTGCGTCCCGGACATCCGCACCGTCGCGTTCTGCTCGACGTACGCCACCCGCGGGTCGGCGGACAGCGCCGCGGCCCGCGCCCGCGACATGGTCGCCGAGAAGCCCTTCAGCACCGAGCGGTACTCGTGCTTCGGCGTCACACCGAGGTCGGCCGCGTGCGTGGAGCCGTCCTTCAGGACGACGATCCAGCTGTTCTCGACGGCCAGGGACTCGGGCGCGAGCCGCAGGTCTCCGACGGTCGCGCTCTGCGCCGTGGGGGAGGCGGCGAACTGCAGTCCGGCGGTGAGCGCGACGACGGGTATGAGCGTTCCGAGACGACGGAACCGGGAGGTGGCAGCACGCATGCAGGGCACCTGACCTTTCGTTGTCCGATCGGGGGGTGCCACAGAGTCTCTTGTTGTCATGTGCGGCACAAGAGGGTCACACGTGACGTACACATACCGCGCCTGGCGTACGCGGAACCTCCCCGTACGCCTCAAGGAGGCCGCCCGGCTCCGCCTGACGGGCGCTCCTACGGGCCGGGGCTGCCCGTAGGGTTTTCGGCATGAAGCTCCGACTTCCCCGGTGGGCCGCGGTCGTCGCCGTCCTCGCCGTGCTCGCGGGCGGCGGGACGTGGGTCGCCGTCGCCTCGGACCAACCGCCGCCCGTGCGCCGCGCCGACCAGGTCCTCGACCTGCCCGGGGCGCGGATCGACACCTCGTACTTCACCGCCGGGGGAGACGGCCGACGGCCCGCCGTGCTCCTCGGGCACGGCTTCGGCGGCAGCAAGGACGACGTGCGCGCCCAGGCCGAGAAGCTGGCCCGGGACGGGTACGCCGTGCTCACCTGGTCCGCCCGCGGCTTCGGCAGCTCCACCGGGCGGATCGGGCTCAACGACCCCGCGCACGAGGTCGAGGACGTCCGGCGGCTGATCGACTGGCTGGCCGAGCGGCCCGAGGTCCGGCTCGACAAGGACGGCGACCCGCGCGTCGGCGTCACCGGCGCGTCGTACGGCGGCGCGATCTCGCTGCTGGCCGCCGGGTACGACACCCGTGTCGACGCCATCGCCCCGGCGATCACCTACTGGAACCTCGCCGACGCGCTGTTCCCGGAAGGCGTCTTCAAGAAGCTCTGGGCGGGGATCTTCTTCTCGACCGGGTCCGTGGGGTCGGTCGGCGCGGGCCCCTCCTCCGCCGCCGGACCGTCCGCCGGTCCGCCCGCCTCCGCCTGCGGGCGGTTCACCGACGAACTCTGCGCCCTGTACCAGCGCGTCGCCGTCGCCGGGAAGCCCGACGCCGCCGCCCGCGCGCTCCTGGAGGCCCGCAGCCCCTCGGCCGTCGGCGACCGCATCAAGGTGCCCGCGCTCATCGTGCAGGGCCAGACCGACTCGCTGTTCCCGCTCTCCCACGCCGACGCCATGGCCGAGGCGATCGCCGCCAACGGCGCCCCCGTCGCGGTCGACTGGATCGCCGGCGGACACGACGGCGGCGACCGCGAGGCGGACCGCGTCGAGGCCCGCATCGGCGCCTGGTTCGACCGCCACCTCAAGGGTGACAAGAACGCCGACACCGGTCCCGCCTTCCGCGTCAGCCGGGCCGGCGGTGTCGACTCCACCGACGGGCAGGCCCTGCTCCGCGGCGCGACCGCCGACCGGTACCCTGGCCTGTCCGCCGGCGCCCGCGCCGTCGCACTCGCCGACCGGCCCCGGACGTTCGCCAACCCGGCCGGCGCCAACCCGCCCGCCATCTCCGCCGTCCCCGGCGTCGGCGGCTCGCTCGCCTCGTTCTCCTCGCTCGGCGTCGGACTCTCCATGGACTTCCCCGGCCAGTTCGCCGCCTTCGACTCCGCACCGCTGACCGCGCCCCTGCGCATCACCGGCTCGCCCACCGTCCGCGTGAAGGTCGCCTCCGACAGCGGCGAGGCCGTCCTGTTCGGCAAGGTGTACGACGTCGGGCCGGACGGCCGGCAGCAGGTCCTGCCCGCCCAACTCGTGTCCCCCGTCAGGATCGAGGGCGCCGAGGAGGGCCGGACCGTCGACCTCACGCTGCCCGCCGTCGACCACGAGGTCGAGGCCGGGCACCGGCTGCGGCTCGTGCTCGCCGCCACCGACCTCGGCTACGCCTCGCCCGCCGCCCCCGCCACGTACACGGTGACCCCGCAGGGCGCGCTCACCGTGCCCACCGCACCGGCCGTACGGACCCAGGCGGCCGGGCTGCCCTGGTGGGTGTGGGGGCTGCCCGCGGCCGGCGCGCTGATCGCGGCCGTCCTGCTGCTCACCGCACGCCGCCGCACCACCGCACCCGCTCCGGACCCCGCACTGGCCGCCGTGCCGCTGCAGATCACCGGCCTGACGAAGAAGTACGCCGGGGCCACCGACCGGTATGCGGTACGGGACCTCTCCTTCCGTGTCGAGCAGGGCCAGGTGCTCGGCCTGCTCGGCCCCAACGGGGCCGGGAAGACCACCACCCTGCGGATGCTGATGGGCCTGATCACCCCGGACGACGGCGAGATCCGGGTCTTCGGACAGGCGATCCGGCCCGGCGCGCCCGTCCTCTCCCGGGTCGGCGCGTTCGTCGAGGGCGCGGGCTTCCTGCCGCACCTCTCCGGCCGGGACAACCTCGACCTGTACTGGAAGGCCACCGGGCGGCCCGTCGAGGACGCGCACATCGAGGAGGCCCTGGCGATCGCCGGCCTCGGCGACGCCCTCGCCCGCGCGGTGCGCACCTACTCGCAGGGCATGCGGCAGCGCCTCGCCATCGCCCAGGCCATGCTCGGCCTGCCGGACCTGCTCATCCTCGACGAGCCGACCAACGGGCTCGACCCGCCGCAGATCCGCGAGATGCGGGACGTGATGATCCGGTACGCGGCCGGGGGCCGGACCGTCATCGTCTCCAGCCACCTCCTGTCGGAGGTGGAGCAGTCCTGCACGCACCTCGTGGTCATGGACCGGGGCCGGCTGGTGCAGGCAGGACCGGTCGAGGAGATCACCGGCGCCGGCGACACCCTGCTCGTGACCGTCGCCGGGGAGCTCTCCGAGCCGCTCGTCGAGAAGATCGGCGCGCTGCCCGGCGTCGGTTCCGCGGCCCCGACCGAGGGCGGCGTCCTCGTCCGGCTCGACGGCGCCGACGCCACCGCCCTGATCGGCGAACTCGTCCGGTTGGACGTGCCGTTGACCGGGGTGGGCCCCCACCGCCGGCTGGAGGACGCGTTCCTCACCCTGATCGGAGGAGGATCCGCATGACCGCACTCGCGGAGAACGAACGCGTGGACGGGCGCGCGGAGGACGCGCTCGTCGCGACCGCGCCCGGCTACCGGGCCCGGCACACGCTGCCCCTGCGCGTCGAGGCGCTGCGCCAGCTGAAGCGCCGCCGCACGCTGGTCATGGGCGGCATCCTGGCCGCCCTGCCGTTCGTGCTGCTGATCGCCTTCTGGATCGGCGGCACCCCGGACGGCCGGGGCAACAACCGGATCACCTTGATGGACACGGCGACCGCGTCCGGCGCCAACTTCGCCGCGACCTGCCTCTTCGTCTCGGCCGGGTTCCTGCTGGTGGTCCCCGTGGCGCTGTTCTGCGGCGACACCGTCGCCTCGGAGGCGAGCTGGTCCTCGCTGCGCTATCTGCTGGCCGCGCCCGTCCCGCGCGCCCGGCTGCTCCGGTCGAAGCTGGCCGTCGGGCTCGCGTTCAGTGCGGCGGCGATGGTGCTGCTGCCGCTGGTCGCCCTGGCGGTCGGCTCGATCGCCTACGGCTGGGGGCCGCTCAAGCTGCCCACCGGCGGGGCGCTGGCGACCGCGGACACCGTGCCGCGGCTCGCGCTGGCCGTCGCGTTCGTGTTCGTCTCCCAACTGGTCACCGCCGGGCTCGCGTTCTGGCTGTCCACCCGCACCGACGCACCGCTGGGCGCGGTCGGCGGCGCGGTGGGGCTGACCATCATCGGGAACGTCCTGGACGCGGTCACCGCACTGGGGGACTGGCGCGACTTCCTGCCGGCGCACTGGCAGTTCGCCTGGGCCGACGCGCTCCAGCCGCAGCTGGAGTGGAGCGGCATGGCGAAGGGGGCGGCGATCTCGGTGACGTACGCGCTGATCCTGTTCGCGCTCGCCTTCCGGGGCTTCTCCCGCAAGGACATCGTGTCCTGACGCCACGCGCTCCGGCGCCCGGGATCCCCCCGTTCACAACCACCCCCGACGAGCCGCTTCCGCACCCGCCCGGAAGCGGCTCGTCGTGCCGAGGGCGCTCATCAGCTCGCCGACCCGCCGGCTGTACGTCCGGCCCGACATCCCGAGCCGGGCGGCGGCCGCCTCGTCGGTCTGCCCCGCGAGCAGCGCCTCCAGCACCGGCCGCAGCTGCCGGGGCAGCTCGCGTGGCGGGACGACGGCTCCGGTCAGCTCCTCTCCGGCGTCCCAGCAGGCGTGGTGGGCGCGGACGAGGGCCTGGACGACGACCGGGTCGCGGATCAACAGCAGTCCGTTGTAGAGCAGTTCGAGATCGAGCGGGACCGCCGCGACCCGGCGGTCCACGACGATCATCTTGAAGGGGATCGACTGCGTGAGCCGGGCGCGGCCCGCCGCCCGGAGCGTCCCGGCGAGCTGCGGCAGGGCGTGCCGGGGCACGATCCGCCGGACCGATCCGGCCCGCTCCGCCGCGGTCCGCATGCACGCTCCTGCCAGCTCCAGGAACGGCTCGGGGATCGCACGGCCCGCGGAGGCGGCCGGATCGTCGAAGGTCAGCAACTCGTGCCGCGCGGAGGCGGCGAGACCGGCCAGCGCGGCACTGACCTGCCGCACCCCGCGCACCGGCCGCCCGGACGGCCGCGACGCCACCACGGTCCCGTCCCGCGCCGCGGTCCCATCCCGCGCCGAGGCGCCGGTCGTCCGTCGTGCGGACGTCTCTCGGCCGAGCACGGAAACCGCCATGTCCGCCACCGTGACCACCCCCCGCAGAAATCGGTGTGCGCCACTCCATGTACGCATGTGACTCCGTACGGTGACAAGACCCAGGTCGGGTGATGGCGAGTCCCTGCCACGGGAGAGGGCCGTTGCCGCATTGAGATCCATCCGCAACTCCTTCGTCTGCTCCTTCGGGCCGTCCGGGACGTCACATTCACAAGTGCCGGACCCGGAGGGGGAGATGACATGGATCGACGACAGAGGCGGGCGCGGGCGTTCGCGGGCGGGTTGCTCGCCGCAAGCATGCTGCTGACCGGCTGTGCCGGAGAGGGCCGCGGCGGCTCGGCGGCCAAGCACGCCGACCGGCCCGGGCTCAGCGGCCCGAACGGAACGGTCGGCGGCGGCGGTTCGACCGGCGGCAACGGCTCGACGGCCGGCGCTGACGCCTCCCGCGGCGTGGCGCCCGAGGGCGAGCAGCGCTCCGTCGCGCCCGCCCCCGACTACCTGTCCACCTTCGCGCTGGACGTGGACACCGCCTCGTACGGCTACGCCCGCCGCTCGCTCTCCGAGGGGCGGCTGCCCGCGCCGGAGACCGTACGGCCCGAGGAGTTCGTCAACAGCTTCCGTCCCGACTACAAGCGCCCCGAGGGCGACGGCTTCAGCGTGACCGTCGACGGCGCCCGCACCACCCAGGAGGGCTGGTCGCTGGTCCGGGTGGGGCTCGCGACCCGCGCCACCGACCGGCAGGGCCCGCGCCCGCCGGCCGCGCTGACCTTCGTCGTCGACATCTCCGGTTCGATGGCCGAGCCGGGCCGTCTCGACCTGGTCAAGGAGTCCCTCGGCGTCCTGACCGGCGAGCTCCGCGACGACGACTCGATCGCCCTGGTCACCTTCAGCGACGAGGCCGAGACCCGGCTGCCGATGACCCGCGTGGGCGGCAACCGGGACCGCATCCGGCGCGAGGTCTCCAGCCTGGAGACCACCTCGTCCACGAACGTCGAGGCGGGCGTCCGCACCGGCTACGACGTCGCCGTGAAGGGGCGGCGGGCGGGGGCGACCAACCGCGTCGTGCTGCTCTCCGACGCCCTCGCCAACACCGGTGACACCGAGGCGCAGTCGATCCTGCGCCGGATCGAAGAGGAGCGCCGGGCGTACGGCATCACCCTGTTCGGCGTCGGCGTCGGCAGCGAGTACGGCGACGCGTTCATGGAGCAGCTCGCCGACAAGGGCGACGGGCACACCACGTACGTCTCCACCTCCGAGCAGGCCCGCAAGGTCTTCGTCGACCAGCTGCCCGCCCACATCGAGCTGCGCGCCCGCGACGCCAAGGCGCAGGTCGCGTTCGACCCGCAGACCGTGGAGCAGTTCCGGCTGATCGGCTACGAGAACCGCGAGGTCGCCGACGACGACTTCCGCAACGACCGGGTGGACGGCGGCGAGGTCGGCGCCGGCCACACCGTCACCGCCCTGTACGCGGTCAAGGTCCGCGCCGGCCGCTCCGGCCACCTCGCCACCGCCACCGTCCGCTGGCTCGACCCGGCGAACCGGGCCCCGCACGAGCAGACCGGCTCGGTCGAGACCGGGGTCCTGGCCGGCTCGGTGTGGGGCGGCGGGCACGACAGCCTCCAGCTGACCGCGATCGCCGCGTACTTCGCCGACCGGCTGCGCGGCGGAGCGCTGCCGGGCGCGCCCGGGTACAAGGAGCTGGCGACGAAGGCCGGGGCGCTCGCGGAGCGGGCCGAATCGAAGTCGGTACGGGAGCTGACCGACGCGATCGTGCAGGCGGACCGGCTCCAGAGGGAGGGCTGAGGGCCACCGGCCTCGCGTAATGCGCTGCGGAGCGGGTGACAGGGCGTCATGATGGGGCCATGCCCACCCTGTTGCTCGCTCTCGCCGTCGGATGCACCGGGCTCTACGCCGGTTTCATGCTCATTTTCTGGACCGGGATCATGCCCGCCCTGGGCCGGCTCACGGACACGGAATTCGTGCACGCCATGCGGCGGATCAACGAGTACGTGCCGAAGCCCGTGTTCCTCGTCGTCTTCCTCGGCATCGTGGCCTTCCCCGTCGCGGCACTCCTGGTGCCGATCGACGGGCGCTCGGACACCCAGAAGTGGCTGATCGTGGCCGGGCTGGCCTGTGTGGTGCTCAACCACCTGGTCACGATCGCGGGCAACATCCCGCTGAACAACGCGCTGGCGGCCTCGGAGGGCGGCCCGGGCGACGACCCGGCCGCCGTCCGCGCCGCCTTCGAGTCGCGCTGGAACGCCCTCCACCGCGTCCGCACGCTGCTGATCACCGCCGGATTCGGCCTGCTGATCGCCGCGTCGCTGACGTAACCGTTAGCCGTCCTGGCTCGCCGCGGCCCGCTCGACCGCGGCGAGCACCGCCTCCACCGCGTTGTCGTAGATCGCCTTCGGCGTGACGCTGCTCAGCTCGTCGATGTAGGTCCGGGTGACCGGATGGGCCGCCTCGGGCAGCCGGGCGTACACGCGCGTCCAGGTCGTCTCGTCCTTCTCGCGCACCTCGGGGTCCAGTGAGCCGAGCGCGGCGGAGTGCGCGCAGAGGCCGAGCGTGGTGTCCACGTACGTCCGGTAGTGGAGCACGGCCAGGGCCGCCGGCAGCCCCGAGCGCGCGAACGCGGAGAGGATCAGCTCCACCATCTTCTGCTCGGCCGGGCCGCCGGTGGTGCGCGCGAAGGTGAGCGCGGTGATCGCCGGGTAGCGGGTCTGGATCAGCCAGGTGCCCTCGGCGATCCGCCGCAGGGCGTCCTGCCAGGACTCGCCCTCCGGGCCCTCCCCGATCTCGTCGAGGATCATCCGGATGGTCCGCTCGGCCACCGCGAGCAGCAGCTCGTCCTTGTCGCGGAAGAGCCGGTAGAGGGCGGTCACGTCGACGTCGAGCTCCTGGCCGAGCCGGCGCATCGAGAGCCCGGCCATGCCCTCCCGCTCGGCGAGCAGGAACGCCGAGCTGACCGCCGCCTCCTGTCGCAGCTCCCTGCGCTCCCGGCGGCTCGGCTGCGCGGCCGCGGTCGTCGCGGTCTTCTTCGCCATGGCTCTCGGCTCTCCTCGCTCGGGCGGCTCCCGTGACCCTACCAACGGGTTTCCCAGGAAATTGCCAACACCGTTGACAACAGTGTTTCGGATCGGGTTCCCTCTGTCGGACCACGCCGTTCACCCGCGTCTTCCCGCCGCGTCCCCGCCGTGGTCCCCCCCGCATCCCCGTCGTCACCCGTGGCCCCCGTCGCCACCCCGTCGTCAGGAATCCCATGAGCCGGCATATACGCCTCGCCCTCGTGCAGGCCCCCGCCGAGTCCTTCGAGCAGTTCGCCGAAGGCCTCCGGCTGCGCATGAAGTCGCCCAACCGGGCCGAGCTCGTCGTCTACCCCGAGCTGCACCTGTGCTCCGAGGGCATGGAGACGATGACCCTCGACGCGTACTACGAGACGTACGCGGAGCCCCTCGACGGCCCGCGCGGCAAGGCCCTCGGCGCGCTCGCCCGCGAGCTGGGGATCTGGCTGATCCCCGGGACGGTCCTGGAGCGCGGCGTGGACGGCAAGGTCTACAACACCGCCGTCGTCTACGGGCCGGACGGGGAACTCGTCGCCCGGTACCGGAAGATCTTCACCTGGCGCCCGTACGAGCCCATGTGCGTCGGCCGCGAGTTCGTCGTCTTCGACATGCCCGGGACCGGCCGGATCGGCCTGTCCATCTGCTACGACTCCTGGTACCCCGAGGTCACCCGGCATCTCGCCTGGATGGGCGCGGAGCTGATCGTCAACCTCGTGCAGACCTCGACGTCCGGCCGCGCCCAGGAGATCCCGGTCAACACGGCCAACGCGATCGTCAACCAGGTCTGGGTGGCCAGCGTGAACGGCGCGGCCCCGACCGCGCAGGGCCGGAGCCTGCTCGTCGACCCCGAGGGGCACGTCCAGGTCGCCGCCGTCGGCACGGAGGAGACCACCCTGCTCGCCGTCGTGGACCTCGACCGGGTCGCGGCCGCGCGGAAGTACGGCACGGGCGGCGACTCCTGGCCCTGGGACCACTTCACGGCCGACGACACCCCGCTGGAACTGCCGCTCTACAACGGCCGCATCGACCCCGCGTCCTGGCGCCCGCAGGTCTCCCCGTGGACCCCGGAGGACCTGCGACCGGCGGCCCAGGCCCCAGCCCAGGCCCCAGCCCAGGCCCAGGCCATGGGTGCCTCCGCCGGAGAGGTCGTGGCCCGATGAGCGAGATGAGGGAGACGCAGCACGTACGGACCTCCGCTGCCGCCGCCGAGCCCGGCCGCCTCACCGGGCGCCTCTCGCTCGCCTCGGTGGTGACCTTCGGTCTCGCCTACATGGCGCCCAGCCTGGTCATGGTGATCTTCGGCGTGATCGCCGAGGTGAGCGCCGGCACCGCGCCCACCGCCTTCCTCGTCGCCACCGGCGCGATGTTCCTGACCGCGCTGAGCTACGCGAAGATGGCCCGCCACTTCCCGGTGTCCGGCTCGGCGTACTCGTACGCGCGGAAGCTGATCGGCTCCCGGGTGGGCTTCCTCGTCGGCTGGGCGGTGCTCCTGGACTACCTGTTCCTGCCGATGGTCGCCTGGCTCGTCCAGTCGCTCTACCTCAACGCGCAGTTCCCGGGCGTCCCGGTCTGGGCCTGGATGCTGATCAACGCCGGGCTGACGACTCTGGTCAACATCATCGGCCTCACCCTGACCGACCGCGTCAACAAGGTGCTGACCGGCCTCGCCGTCTTCCTCGTCCTGCTGTTCGTCGCGTACTGCCTCGTCCACCTCGCCGACCGGCCGCCCCAGTCGTACACCGCGCCGTTCTGGAACGCGGAGAGCGGTCTCGCCGGCATCTCTGCCGCGGCGGCCGTCGCCGCGTACTCGTACCTCGGCTTCGACGCGGTGACCACCCTCTCCGAGGAGGCCAGGGACGCCCGACGGACCATCCCGCGCGCCGTCGTGCTCGTGATCGCGATCGGCGGCCTGCTCTTCGCGGCCGTGGCGTACGTGATGCAACTGGTCCACCCCGGCGGGGTCTTCGACGACCCGCAGATCGTCGCGTACACCATGTCCGTCGAGATCGGCGGCCAGACCTTCGCCGACTGGACCAACATGGCCGCGATCGTCGGCGGCTTCGCCTCCGGGCTCGCGGTCCAGCTCAGCTCCAGCCGGCTGCTGTACATCATGGGCCGCGACGGGGTGCTGCCGAAGCGGTTCTTCGGCGCGCTGAACGCCCGTACCGGGACCCCGGTGCCGTGCCTCGTCCTGACCGGCGCGGTCAGCCTGATCGGCCTCGACATCTCGCTGGAGACCGCGACCTCGTTCATCAACTTCGGCGCGTTCCTCGGCTTCACCGTCGTCAACGTGTGCGTCGTCGTGTTCTTCGTCCGCAACCGCGGCGTGGACGGCGTGAAGGCGCTCGGCTACGTCGTCGCGCCGGCGCTCGGCGTGTGCGTCACCCTGTACCTGATGACGCAGCTCAGCTCGGTCGCCCTGACGATCGGTGGCTGCTGGCTGGCCGCCGGATTCGCCTATCTGCTCTGGCTCACGCGCGGGTTCAGCCGCCCGACGCCCGAACTGAGCGCGAGCGCGCTCGGGTAGGAGAACCGCCGGTGGCGCCGACTAGCCTGGGCGCATGCTCTCGCGTGCACAGCTGCCGGTCGTCGGCGTCGTCGCCGTCGGCGGCGCGCTCGGCGCGGCCGCGCGGTACGGCGCGGCGCTGGCCTGGCCGACCCGGGCCGGGGCGTTCCCCTGGACCACGTTCGGGGTGAACGTCCTCGGCTGCGCCCTCATCGGCGTCCTGATGGTCGCGGTGACGGAGACCGCCGCCCCGCCGCACCCGCTCGTCCGCCCGTTCCTCGGCACCGGCGTCCTCGGCGGGTTCACCACCTTCTCGACGTACACCCTCGACACGCGGCGACTCCTGGAAACGGGGGACGCCGTCCGCGCCATGGCATACATGGGGGCGACGGCAGCGGTGGCCCTCGCCGCGGTGTGGGCCGCGACCACGGCGACCCGTGGCGTACGGGCGGCCCGTGGCGCACGGGTGAGGAGAGCACGATGACGCGACTGGCGGGCAGGGCCCTGCGGCTGACGGTCCTCGTCGGGGAGAGCGACACCTGGCACCACCGGCCGCTGTACTCCGAGATCGTGCACCGTGCCCACGCGGCCGGCCTCGCCGGGGCGTCCGTCTTCCGCGGCATCGAGGGCTTCGGCGGGTCGTCCCTGGTGCACACCGCGCGGCTGCTCTCGCTGAGCGAGGACCTTCCGGTCGCCGTCCTGATCGTGGACACCGAGGACCGGATCCGCGCGTTCCTGCCGCAGCTCGACGAACTGGTCACCGAGGGCCTCGTGATCCTCGACGACTGCGAGGTCGTCCGGTACACGGGCCGGGACGGATCGGGCGCGGTGGAGCGGGAGTGAACTGGCTGCTGGTGCTCGCGGGCGGCGCCGTCGGCGCGGCGCTGCGCTACCTCACCGACCGGGCCGTGCAGGCCCGGCACGACTCGGTGTTCCCCTGGGGGACGTTCACGGTCAACGTCGTCGGCTCGTTCGTGCTCGGCGCGCTCACCGGCGTCACCTCCGCCCAGGCACAGCTGCTGCTCGCCACCGGACTGTGCGGCGCGCTCACCACGTGGTCCACGTTCTCCTACGAGACGCTGAAGCTGTACGAGAGCGGGGCGAAGGGGTACGCGGCGGCCAACGTCGCCGCGAGCCTGGCCGCCGGGCTCGCAGCCGTATGGCTGGGAACCGAGGCGGCCGGGCTGCTGTCCTGAGACGCGTCGGGCGTCCTGAGCGCGTCAGGCGTCCTGAGACGGGTCAGGCGTCCAGAGACGCGTCAGGCAGTGATCCAGTCGCTGGTGGCGATCACCGGGCGGACGCCGTCGCGGTGGATGGTGCCCTCGATCAGGCCGTACATCCGGTCGGCGGCGAAGTACACCTCGTTGTCGTTCTTCAGCCCGAAGGGCTCCAGGTCGACCAGGAAGTGGTGCTTGTTCGGCAGGTTGAGCCGGACCTCGTTGACGCTCGGGACGTTGTCCAGGACCCGGTCCGCCATCGCGTGCAGCGTCTGCTGGAGCGAGTAGCTGTACGTCTCAGCGAACGCCTCCAGCATGTGCGTGCGGACCTTCTTGTACGAGCGGTCCCAGTCGTGCTCGGTGTCCTCGGCGGCCGTGGCCGAACTGGCCCAGCGCGCCGTCACCTTGGTCGCCAGGATGCGGTCGTACGCCTCCTGCAGCGTCGTGTACCTGTCCTTGATGTACCCGTGGAACTCGGAGTTCGTCGAGTTCATCACCGTCAGGTCCTTCAGGCCCGAGATGACCTGGAGGCCGCTGCTCCCGCCGTACGTGATCTGCGCGGTGCGGACCTCCTGGCCCTTGCGCGCGAAGGAGTGCTGCTCCTTGCGGGTCGGCACCGGGATGCGGTCCCAGGCGAACTCCTCGATGCGGATCTGCGCCTCGTGGATGACCGGCTGCGAGGACACGAAATGCTTGGCGAGGAGGATGCCGAAGGCCTCCGGCGACGCGATGCCGTGCTCCTTGGCGAACGCGTACACGGTGTTCTTGGTCGTGTCGGTCGGCAGACAGTTGCCGTTGTCGCCGGTCAGGTGGACGTCGCGGAACTCGCCGCGCAGCGCCACGGACACGTTCAGGTCGCGGATCTCGTGCCAGGAACCGTCCGAGCCCTTGCGGGTGATCGCGACGATGCGGTTCTCGGCCTTGCCGTACTGGTTCTGGGCGAGGACGTGCTTGCTCATGTGCCTGCTCCTGCGGGTACGCGGATACGAAGATCCCGTACGCCCGGCGTCCAGCGCCCTCACGAAGGAGGCCCGCTCCCCGCCGTCCGGCCCCGGCAGAAGCGGAGCCGCCCCGGGACTGACGAGCATCCCGGTCCGTAGGTGTCGGCTCGAAGATAAGTGCCATTCCGGCCGCTGGCAATGGCGTGCCCACCGCCGCGGCGCTGTCGGGGCCCCTGCTCAGCGGGGCAGGGTCTGGGTGACGCGCCACAGGCGGCGGGGCAGGTCGCCCTCCTCGAAGGCGTGGACCTCGTCGAGGGTCCAGCCGTCGGCGAGGGAGTCGACGAGCTGCCGGGGGAAGAAGTGCACCGCGAAGCCGCCGTGTTCGTAGATGTCGTCCCCACGGGCGGTCCCGGCGCCGTAGTGGGCGTCGCCGGTGTGGCGGACGGTGTAGACGAAGGTCCCGCCGGGACGCAGTACGCGGCGGACCTCGCCGACCAGGGCGCGGATCTCCTCGGTCGACAGGGCCATGCACATCAGCATGTGCGCGAAGACCGCGTCGACGGAGGCGTCCGGCAGGGGCAGCGGGTCGCGGACATCGTGGACCTCGGTCGTCACGCGCGCGGCGACGTCCTGGACCCGGGCGGCCTCCCGGAGCTGTTCCAGGCCGACGGGGCTGAAGTCGGTGGCCCGGACGGTGAAGCCCTCGCGGGCGAAGTACAGGCTGTCGCGGCCGTGCCCGGCACCCAGCTCCAGGACCTCCTCGGCGCCCGCCGCGCGGAAGACCCGGGCGGCGTGCACGGCGGGGGCGGACGGCTCCTGGCCGTACATGCCGGGGTGGGCGGTGTAGGTGCTCTGCCAGTGCTGCCGCTGTGCCTCGGCAAGCTGTGCCTCGGCCGGCCGCGCCTCGGCCGGCGCCTCGGCGTCGTCGTCGCTCATTCTGCCGAGCCTAGGGCCCGGTGACGTCAGTGCGCCGCACGCTGGTAGGTCGCCGGAGTGACGCCGTACGCACGCTTGAACCAGCGGTTGAGGTGGGCCTGGTCGGCGAAACCGGCGGATGCCGCGGCGTCCGCCGGCGACGTCCCGCGGGTCAGCAGCCGCCGGGCCCGGCGGAGCCTCAGCAGGCACTGGTAGTCGCTCGGTGCCAGCCCGGACTCCTCGCGGAAGGCCCGGTACAGCACGAAGCGGCCGCAGCCGGCCGCCGCGGCCAGGTCGTCCGCGGACATCGGTTCGAGGAAGGCCTCGTTCAGCAGGGCGTGGGCCCGCCTGGCGGCCCGGCGCCGTGCGTCCCCGACCAGCGTCCGCCCGCTCGGCACCCGGGTCGCGCCCCGCTCCGCGAGCGCCAGGACGGTGGCGGTGAGGCGCTCCTCCCGCGCCAGGTCGCCGGCGGCTTCTCCTGGGCGAGACCCTGGGCCCTCTCCAGAGCGCCGGCGCGCTGGTCCTGGTCCTCGGCGCCGTCATCGCGGTCACCCGGAGCAGCAAAAAGGACCCTTCCGAAGAAGGGTCCCGGTGGAGCGCCCCCGGCAGGACTCGAACCTGCGGCCAAGTGCTTAGAAGGCACCTGCTCTATCCACTGAGCTACGGGGGCCGGTGGTGGCCCGGTGGCTCGGGTGTCCCTTCGGGACGCCCGTGGCCGTGCCGGGTCAAGGATAGGGCTCCGATCACCCTGGCCCGGTTGCTTCACCTGCGTGGCACGATGTGGAGGTTCGGTGAAGCGGAACGATAATCGCAGGCAGGTGCGATTCACGCAGCGCTTTTCGCGCCTCTCGGCTCGGGTGTTGTGCACTCGTTATGCCTGAGGTCCGCTCGCCCCTTCTGTCCGTTCCGTCCGTCACCCCGTGACCGGTCCGCAATATCGGCGCGCAGGGACGTCTATACGCTTCAAAAAGGCTCCAAAATTGGGCATTCTTCGCATGTGGTGACCTTGGAAGAACGGCCTCAGCTGATCGACGCACTCTCCGCCCTGCGCGACCGAGTCGCCGCGGTGCGTCTTCCCCTCCCCCTTCCCGGTGCGCCACGGGCCAGGCAGACCCGCGCCGAGCTCCTCGCACAGCTCGACGACTATCTGGTGCCCCGGCTCAAAGATCCCGACGCTCCCCTTCTCGCGGTCGTCGGCGGATCCACCGGCGCGGGCAAGTCCACCCTCGTCAACTCCCTTGTGGGGCGCCGTGTCAGCGAGGCAGGGGTGCTCCGGCCGACCACCCGTACGCCCGTCCTCGTCTGCCACCCCGACGACCACCACTGGTTCGCGGGCATGCGCGTGCTGCCCCAACTCACCCGCGTCTGGCTGCCGCAGAACCACGAGGACCAGCCCGCGGAGGAGCCCGCCGAGGACAACGTGCTGCGCGTCGAGACCGCCTCCTCCCTGCCGCCCGGCCTCGCCCTTCTCGACGCCCCGGACATCGACTCGCTCGTCGTCGAGAACCGGGTCCTCGCCGCCGAGTTGATCTGCGCCGCCGACATCTGGGTCATGGTCACCACCGCCTCCCGGTACGCCGACGCCGTCCCCTGGCACCTGCTCCGTACGGCCAAGGAGTACGACGCCACCCTCATCACCGTCCTCGACCGCGTCCCGCACCAGGTCATCGGCGAGGTGTCGCGGCAGTACGAGGCGCTGCTCGCCAAGGCCGGACTCGGCGAGGTGCCCCGGTTCACCATCCCCGAACTCCCCGAATCCGCAGGCGGCGGCAGCGGACTGCTCCCCGACACCGCCGTCGCCCCGCTGCGCGGCTGGCTCGCGCACCGCGCCCAGGACCCGGCCGCCCGCCAGCAGGCCTTCGGCCGCACCGCCGCGGGCGTCATCGACTCGCTCGACACCCGCATGCCCGAACTCGCCGGAGCCGTCGCCGCCCAGTACGCGGCCGCGGTCCGGCTCGGCGGCGCCGTCGAGGCCGCGTACGAGGACCAGGCGGAGCGGGTGCGCGACCGGCTGGCCCGCGGGGCGGTGCTCGCCGGCGACGCCCGTACCCGCTGGCGCGGCTACCCCCGCGACAGCTCCGCCGCCGAACTCCTGGACTCCCTCGCCGAATCCCTCGGCGCCCTGCTCCAGTGCGCGGTGGCCGCCGCCGACCAGCGGGTCCGCGACGCCTGGCGGCGCGAGCCCGCGGCCGGCGCGATCGCCGCCCACGGGCGGCGCAGTGCCCACGGGGTCCACGACCGGGAGTCCGGCGAGCGGATCGGGATCGCCGTACGACGCTGGCGGCGCGAGCTGGAGGAACTCGCCGAGGAGGAGCTGCGCGGCCTCGAACGCACCTCCGCGCCCGACGCCGAGACCGTCGCCGCGCTGCTCGCCGCCGTGCTGCTCGGCGGCCGGCGCACCCGCAGCGCGGGCGACCGGCTCGCCGAACTCCTCGGCGCGCAGGGCGCGCTGCGGCTCCGCGACAAGGGCGGCGAGCTGGTCGCCGAGTACCTCGACCGGGTCCTGAACACCGAACGCGACCGCTGCCTCGCCCCCCTCGACGCCCTCGACGTGACGCCGGAGCCGCAGGCCGCGCTGATCGCCGCGCTGTCCGTACTGAAGAAGGAGAAGTGAGCCGGTGAGTACGGTGGACGACCGCTGGGACGACGGACTGATCGCGCGCCGGGTGGCCGGCCGGGCCACGCCGCCGGGGGGACCGGACGCGGGCGACGGCGGCATCGGTGGCGACGGTGGCGGCGACGGCGGTGGCGGCGGTCGTGATCGTGAGGTGGGGGACCTCGACGCGGCCGGGCGCCTGGCCGACCGTGCCGAGCGTGCCGATCTCGACGCCCCGGAGGACGGGGAGCGGCGCGATCCGCTGCTGCCCGTCGGCAGTGCGTACGGCGGCAGCCTGCGGGTCCGGCTCGACGCCCTGCACGAGCTGGTCGGGTTGTCCCGGGCCCGTCTGGAGACGGAGACGCTCGCCGAGGCGGGCCGGGTGCTCGACGAGGCCACCGCCCGCCAGCGGCTGTCCTCCCGGCACACCGTCGTCGCCATCGCCGGGGCGACCGGCAGCGGCAAGTCGACGCTGTTCAACGCACTCGCCGGGGTGCCCGTCTCCGAGACCGGGCTGCGCCGGCCCACCACCTCCGCCCCGATCGCGCTCAGTTGGTCCGAGGGCGCGGCCGGGCTGCTCGACCGGCTCGCCGTGCCCGGACGGCTGCGCCGCCGGCCGCTCGCGGGCGGGGCCGCCGACGCCGACCTCCAGGGCCTGGTGCTGATCGACCTGCCCGACCACGACTCGGCGGTCACCGCCCACCGCGACCAGGTCGACCGGGTGCTCGCGCTGGTCGACGCCGTGATCTGGGTCGTGGACCCGGAGAAGTACGCCGACGCCGCCCTGCACGAGCGCTATCTGCGCCCCCTCGCGGGCCACGCCGAGGTCACCTTCGTCGTTCTCAACCAGATCGACCGGCTGCCCGGCGAGGCCGCCGACCTCGTCCTGGACGACCTGCGCCGACTGCTCGACGACGACGGCATGGCCCTCGGCGAGCACGGCGAACCCGGCGCGACCGTGCTGTCCCTGTCCGCGCTGACCGGCGAGGGCGTCGGCGAACTGCGGGAGCTGCTCGGCCGGTTCGTGCAGGAGCGGACCGCGCCCGCCCGCCGCCTCTCCGCGGACGTCGACGCGGCTGCGCGCCGGCTGCGCCCGGTGTACGTCGCCGACGGCAGACCCGGCCTCGGCGAGCGGTCCCGGGAGGACTTCGCCGCCCGGCTCGCCGTCGCCGTGGGCGCCGGCGCCGCGGGCGAGGCCGCCGAGCGCGCATGGGTGCGCAACGCCAACCGCGCCTGCGGGACGCCCTGGCTGCGGCTCTGGCGCTGGTACGAGCGGACACGCGACCACGGGACCACGGACCCGCGCATGGAGTCGCCGGTGGAGGACGAGCCGACCGCGCGGCAGCGCGTCGAGCAGGCGGTGCGGATCGTCTCGGACGAGGCGTCCCTGGGCCTGCCGGCGCCGTGGGCGCTGGCCGTGCGCGAGGCGGCCGAGCGCGGGGCGGAGGGGCTGCCGGAGGCGCTGGACGAACTCGCCGTGCAGGCGGGCGAACCGGCCGGCCGACCGCCGCGGCCCGCGTGGTGGCCGGCGGCCGTCCTCGTCCAGGCGTCGATGACGCTGCTGCAGATCTTCGGCGCGCTGTGGCTGGTGGGCCAGATCATCGGCGTACTGGATCCGGGGCTGCTGCCGCCGGTCCTGGTGATGCTCGGCGGGATCGTCGGCGGGCCGCTGGTGGAGTGGGCGTGCGCGGCGGCGGCGAAGGGCCCGGCGCGGCGGTACGGCCAGGAGGCCGAGCGGCGGCTGCGGGAGGCCGCGGCGGCGTGCGGACGGGCGCGGGTGCTGGATCCGGTGGCGGCGGAGCTGATGCGGTACCGGGAGGTGCGGGAGCAGTACGTGACGGCCTCGGGTCCCTCGCGCGGGTGACGGAGTTGTCCCCACTCCGGCGTCCGTCCACAGGCCCCGGCGGGATCCGCGTGCGCCGTCCAGCATGGAGGCGGAGGCACGGACGGCAGTCGGCCGGTCGGCTCGGGCCGGGTCGGGACAGGACGGGACGGACAGGGGGTCGGGACATGAACGGGACGACGGTGACGCTGGTCGGGAACGTGGCGACGGGGGTGGAGTACCGCGAGACGGCGTCGGGCGGGGTGGCGCGGTTCCGGTTCGCGGTGACCGGCCGGCGCTGGGTGCGGGAGCAGGGGGCGTGGGCGGACGGAAGCACCAGCTTCTACACGGTGTTCGCGTGGCGGACGCTGGGCGCGAACCTCGCCGCCTCGGTCGCGGTGGGCGATCCGCTGGTGGTGCACGGGAGGCTGAGGGTCCGTGAGGAGGAACGGGAGGGGAAGCACCGGACGTTCGTGGACGTCGACGCGGTGGCAGCCGGGCACGATCTGACGCGCGGGACGGCGGCGTTCAGGAGAACGACGCGGAGCGGGACGTCGGCGGAGCACCAACGGGAGTACCAGGCGGGCCATCAGGCGGACCACCAGGGGGAGTACGCGCGGGGTGTCGCACCAGTCGACGCATCCATGAATGTGCGGACGCAAAGCGGAATCGAAGGGTCCGTGACGCCCGTGCCACCCTCCGTAGAACGCTCGACGGCCCAGTTCTGACCTGCAGTTGTACTGATTTGTCGACAGTGTCGGTCGCGGTGATAACGATTACGATTCGGAATGGTTATCTGATGGCATGACGGGGGATCAGGGGCGCCCGTCTCCCTAGGATTCCCGCGTACTCATGCGGCACTTGAGTCTGCCGGCGAAGCGCTCCCCCCACGCGTACCGACCAACGACGCGGAGCCGCCTCGCCTGAAGGGGAATCCAAATGTTTTCTGTTCGGAGGCGCGGCGTTGCCCGCCTTGCAGCCGCGACCGTGGTCTCTGGCCTCGTCGCGGCGGGTGCGATAGCCGTCGCGGGACCGGCAATGGCCGACGAGGGCGTGCAGAACTCCGGCGGGGCCAATGCCACGCTCGGCAGGCTCGCCATCCACGACACCGTCACGATCGAGGAGTCGGACGGCGAGAAGTGGAACGCCGAGGCCGGTCTCTTCGAGATGGCCGTCCGCCCCGGCGGCGCCATCCAGACGTACTGCATCGACCTGCGCACCCCGGCCCGCAAGGGCACGGAGTACAAGGAGGTCGGCTGGGACCAGTCGTCGCTGCACAACAACCCGAACGCGGGCAAGATCCGCTGGATCCTGCAGAACTCCTTCCCGCAGGTGAACGACCTCGCCGCGCTGGCGAAGAAGGTCGGCGCCGGCAAGCTCACCGAGGACACCGCCGCGGCCGGCACCCAGGCCGCGATCTGGCACTTCTCCGACAAGGTCGAGGCCACGCCGGCGGACGCCGACGCGCAGAAGCTGACCGAGTACCTGGAGAAGGAGGCGAAGAACCTCGAGGAGCCGGGCGCGTCCCTGACCCTCGACCCGCCGTCCGTCGCCGGTCACCCCGGTGAGCGTCTCGGCCCGATCACCGTCAGCACCAACGCGTCGAAGGCCGCGCTGAGCCTGGCGCCCGGCGCGCCGGCCGGCGTGAAGATCGTCGACAAGGACGGCAAGGCCGTCGAGTCCGCCGCCGACGGCGCGAAGATCTTCTTCGACGTCCCGGCCGGCGCCGCGGACGCCTCCGCCACGCTGAACGTCCAGGCGGACACCACGGTCCCGATCGGCCGCGCCTTCGTCAGCGAGACCCGCAGCCAGACCCTGATCCTGGCCGGCACCAGCACCTCCACCGTCACCGCGAAGGCGACCGCGACCTGGGCGAAGAAGGGTGCGATCCCGGCGCTCTCGGCGGAGAAGAACTGCGCCAAGGGCGGCGTGGACATCACCGCGTCCAACAAGGGCGACGAGCCCTTCACCTTCGAGCTCAAGGGCCAGAAGGTCACCATCGCGCCGGGCGAGTCCAAGACCGTCACCATCCCGGTCGCCGAGGACCAGGCGTACGAGTTCGACATCACCGGCCCGAACGGCTTCGAGAAGACCTTCAAGGGCGTCCTCGACTGCAAGACGGCCACCCCGGGCACCCCGTCCGAGCAGCCCTCCCCGCAGCCCTCCGCGGCCACCACGGGCGGCACCTCCGGCGGCGGCGACCTCGCCGAGACCGGCAGCTCCAACGCCACCCCGATGATCGCCGGCATCGCCGTCGCCCTCGTGGTGGTCGGCGGCGGCGCGGTCTTCTTCCTCCGCAAGAAGAAGGCGGCGGGCGAGTAGGCGACACCAGGTGACGCCCCGCGACACCGCGTGACGAACGGCCCCGGTACGCCCCGCGTACCGGGGCCGTCCCGTGTCGGCACCGGGGCCGTCCCGCGTTCCGGCGGCCCACTGGTTTCCATCCGGGGGTGGCGGTCAGGCAAGATGGGGTGTTTCTCTCCGAGCGAGGGCACAAAACAGCCCCTCACCAGCAGGTTTCCCGCCGATGAGGGGCCGTCTCAGGCAGCCTGGGCCGTCTCTGGGCCGTCGTGAGCGTGGCCGGCGGCTCGGTACATGGCGCTGATGGCCTTCCGGGTCCGCGTCTCGCTGCTCGGCATCAGGTGCGTGTAGACCCGGAGCGTGAACCCGGGGTCGCTGTGCCCGAGATAGAGACTCAGGGCCTTGATGTTCTCGCCGGCGTCCAGGAGGACCGAGGCGTAGAAGTGCCGGAGGGCGTGCATCCCGTGCTCGCGGGCGGCTGCGTAGCGGTGTCCCTTCTCGGGAACGGGGATGATCCCGGCGCCGGCGAGTGCGGGCTTCCAGGTCTGGTCATTGAACGCGTTGCTCCACAGCGCGGTGCCGGCGGCGGCCGTGAAGACGAGCCGGTGCGTCACCTTGGGCCCGTTGGGCGTGAGCCACGGCAGGGTGACGTCGACCGGCGGGAAGCGCTTCATGTGCTCGCGGAGGGCGGTCGACACCTCGGGGTCGAGCGGTATATCCCGGAGCTTCCCGCGCTTGGGTGGGGCGAAGACGAGGCCACCGCGGACCTTCTTCACCTGCTGGCGGACGTAGAGCCAGCCGAGGTCGCCGATGTTGTCGACCGCGAGCCCGAGGATCTCGCCCTGACGAAGCCCGCACCCGGCCCCGACGTCCGCCATCGCCTGAAACCGCTCGGGCAGGTTGGCCCGCACCCCGAACACCTGCGAGGCGGACCAGGGATGCACGCGCGTCGGGGCCGGCCGCGGAGCCTTGACCGAACGGGCCCGGCACGGGTTCGAGGCGAGCAGCCGATCGTCCACGGCAGCATTGAGTACCGAGGACACCGCGTCGAAGATCAGCCGCCGGTAAGAGGCCGACGCCACGGTCTCTTCGAGCCGCCGACTCCAGTCACGGATGTGCTCCGCCTGGAACGAGCCGATGGGACGCCCGCCGAGGTGAGGCAGCGCGTGAAGGCGCAGCCGGCCTTCAACAGCAGCACGACTGCTCAAGTCGGTGGTGAGCGCGGCCATCCAACGCTCGGCGTACTCCCGGAAGGTGGTCCGACTCGCCTTGGGGTCGATGTACTGGCCGCGCGCCATGTCGGCCTCGATGTTGGTCAGCCAGACGTCAGCCAAGCGCTTCTGCTTGTCCGGGAAGCTCTTGCTCTTCTCGGTACCGTCGGGACCGATGTAGCGCGCGCGATAGCGCATGCCGGTGCCGTAGCGATCGGTCTTGACCTTGACCGCCCTGCCGTCCGGGGTCGTCTCGACCCTGTACCAGCGGTCCTGAATGTGGCCAGCCATCAGGCGGCAGCCCCTTCCATCTGGGCTTCCACCCAGGCCCGCACGTCGGCGGGGTCGAAGCGAACGTGGCGACCAACGCGGAAGCCGCGGGGCCCGGTCCGCTTGCGGCGCCACTGGTAGACCGTTTCGAGGGGAACGCCGAGGAGTTCGGCGACGTCGAGCGGGGTCAGGAACCGGTCCGGGAGGCTCTGGGGCATGGTCACCACTCCTTCTCGTCAGGCAGTGCACGAAGTGCTTCGCGGGCGGTTTCGCGGTTGAGCTGGATGTCCCGGGCGATGGACGCGGCCAGGGCGGCTTCGCCGGGGGTGTGGCCTTGGCCGGCGTACGTCCAGGAGGTCAGGACGAGGACGGTGTCCGGCTCGATGTCGTCGAGGCCACGCGCGGTGCGTTCCTGGGCGGCTCGGTAGTCGGCGCGGGTCTGCCGCAGCTCACTCAGGGTGGTGGAGTACTGGCGGGACTTGGAGCTGAAGTGGCCGCGGAAGCCGAGCATGTGGGCCCAGGCGGTCAGGCGCCGGTCCGGGTAGAGCGGGTCGAGGTCGAAGCAGGCTTCGACGAGGCGTCGGGTGTGGTCGGGGACGCCGAGGAGTAAGAGGGCTTCGCGGTTGCCGATGCGGCGGTCGAGGCTGCCGGTGGTCTCGGCGGCCTTGGTGGCGTACTTGGCGATGTAGGAGGCGACGGCCTGTTCGGTGATGTCGGAGCCGTCGTCGAAGGCTTTGACGGGTCGGATGTCGAGCTGGGTGCCCCAGCGCAGGCGGCGGGAGGGCTGGTCGCCGGCGGCGGGGACGGTGACGGTCGTGTACGAGTGCGCCGCAGCAGCTTGGATGGCGGTGGTGAGGAGCTCGGTCGTGGCCCAGGACGGCGGCGGGGTGCCGGGACCGTCCGGCCCGTCGAGGCGGACCACAGCATGGAAGTGCACGGCTCCGCGCTTCTGGAACTCAGCCACCTTCCCGTAGGAGAGCCGGGCGACCTCCTTCAACTCCCGCTGCGACAAGCCGGCGGAGGCGGCGATCTCGCGGCGGAGGCGTTTCGCGAACCGGTCCCAGAGCTGTCCCGCGTGGTTGTTGAACAGCACGGCCCCGGCGTAGTCGTACTTGTCGGGGTCGAGCGGGTTGCCGAGGGCGGGATCGTCCTCGGGGTGGTGGGTGCCGCAGCGGCAGGGCCGGTTGTCGGGCCGGTTGTGGACCGGGCCGAAGGACGGGGCGGTGAGGGTGAGGAAGACGCGGGGGTGGTCGCGGACGGCGGCGGGGATGTCTCGTCGGTCGTCTCCTGCGAGGCCGGCGCGGATGAGGTGGTACGTGTCGCCCGCGTAGGTCCAGGCGCAGGCCGGGCAGCGGGAGGCGCGGCGGTTGCCGCAGGCGATCCGGAGCCGACCACCGGGCTCGGTGTCGGTGGAGTAGCGGTGCAGGGTCTCGCCGCTTGTCTTGTCCTGGGAGAGCGTCCAGCCCTGAAGGTGGATGGGGTTGGAGCAGCCGCCGGTGCGGTGGATCTGCTCGCGCCAGCGGTCGAAGCCGGGGGACCCGGCCACCCGAAGCATGTCGCTCAGGGTGGCCGGGTCCAGGCCCGCGAGGGTCGCGGTGTCGGTCACGCGGACACCGCCGGAACGGTGAGCGGACGACGGGTGGGGCGGGTGCCGCTGCCGTGGCAGACCGGGCAGTGAGCCGTCACCGTGCGCAGGTGACCGGCGTGGTCGCGGACGCCGAGGGTGACGGCAACGGAGGCGTGTCCGTCGCAGTTCGAGCAGATCCGGGCCGGGGTGTGGTCGTGGTGGGCCATCATGGGTGGGTTCCTTCCGGTTCTGTGGCTGGGCAGGGGCAGGGCTTCCAGGCGGCGGAGACTTGGCGGTTTAGGCCGCCCGGAGGCCCGACTAGCGGCGGTGCTGGTCGTTCAGGAGCGAGCGCAGGACGGCGGCGCAGACGGCGACCGAGGCGGCGCTGACGGCGACGGCGAGGAGCATCGAGACCAGGACCGCGCCGACGACCAGGACGAGTCCGGCGCCGCTGGCGACGACGGCGACCAGTCCGGTCGGGGTGAGGCGGACGGCCGGGACCTGGACGCGGGGCGCGGCCGGGACCGGCGCGGGCGTGTGGTCGAGGCCGCAGGTGGTCGGCTCGTCGGTGGGACGGGGCTCGATGTCGGTCGTGGTGACCGGCTGGACGAGCGGGGTGACGAGGCCGGTCGGGAGCGGGTTGACCGGGACGCGGGGGCGGAACATCGGCTTTCTCCCTACTTGTTGATGGCGGTGTCGATGGCGGGGGCGAGGACGCTGTCGGCGAGGAGGTAGCCGCCGAGGAGGATCACGGCGACGAGCCACCAGGGCGGGCGGATGAGCTTGATGCCGAGCGCGCCGACGATGATCAGGGCGAGCCAGAGCGGGACGTCCATGACGTGGTTCTCCTTCGTGGTCAGCGAGGCGTGCAGCGGTGGGTGCGGGCGGCGAGCTGGGCGGCCGAGGAGCTGGAGTAGTCCGAGGACCAGCCGCAGCCGTCCGTGGTGCACACCGCGGCGTGCCTGGTGTGGCCGTGACGGTCGCGGCGGGTGCCGATCTGCACCGGGCCGATCCGCATCACGGAGTGGAAGAAGTCGCGGGCGGGCATGAGGCGTTCTCCTTTCAGGCGAGTTGGGCGGAGATGGCGTCGGCCATCACGGGCGGGACACCGAGGCGGGCGCGCAGGGTGTCGGTGTCGATCGGTGAGCCGGTCCGCGCGTGGTGGTCGTCGGCGACCTTCCGGGCGTGAGCGACCAGCGCCGGCGGTACTGCAACAGCGGGCGGAGCAGGGACCGGATCAGTCACCGGCTCCGGCTCGACGGCGGGCAGCGCCGGCGCGGGCTCCGGGTCGGGTTGCAGCTCTGCGGTGCCGCCCCGCTCGATGGCCGTCTCGACCGCCGGCGACTCCACCAGGTCTACGACTGTGGCCGAGGGTTCAGCCGCAGGCGCCGGGGTGTGGGCGAGGAGTGTGCCGCCGAGGAAGGCGAGGGCGGGCCATCCGGCGACGAGGATGCGCAGCCAGTCGGGGACGTTGGTGAGGTCGAGGAGGCCGGCGGTGGCGACGTTCGCGCCGAGCGATGCGGCCAGGGCAACGGTGAACCAGGTCCAGGCCGAACGGGTCGGGGCGCCGGTCTCTCGGAGTGTCCGTAGTCGACGCCAGGCAGCGACCAAGAGCAGGTCGACGGAGATGGGGTAGGCCCACGCCTTCCATCCGTCCTGGCCGGCGGCTGCGGCGAGGTCGTGCAGGTGGGAGAAGGACAGGGCACCGGCGATCACTGCTTGTACGAGGACGGCGTCCGGGCGGAGTGTCGAGCGCATCGCGGTTCCTCCTTCCTGGGGTTGTGGGGCCGGGACGGGGCGGGGCGCGGAGTGGCCGGCCGCCCGGTCCCGGCGGGTCAGTCGGTGGCTTCGCCGGTGCCGAGGCAGGTCAGGCAGACGGCGGCCTGGCGGTGGTCGGTGTCGCGGCGGGTGCGGGAGCCGACGCGTACGGTCTCGGCGGTCTCACCGGCGCCGGAGCAGTCCGGGCACTTCTTCGGCGCGGCCTTGCGGGCGGTCTTCCGAGCGGCCATGACGATGTCCTTCCGGTTCGGGCATGGGCGGGGTAGGGACCTGGCGCGAGGCGGTCACGCCAACCGGTGTGCGGGGGTGTGTCAGGCGAGCACGGGGGCCGTCTCGGTCGCCGGGGCCGGGGCCTTGACCAGGCTCGGCAGGACCGGGCGGAAGGCGGTCAAGGCAGCAATTGCCGGGGTGCGATCGGCATGGGAGTTGCAGGTGTTCACGGCCCGCCGAAGCGTGAGGTGCGGGGTGCGGATGCGGACCCAGCCGCCGGAGGAGTCGCAGGCAACGGCGGTGCCGGGCCGGTCGGTGCGGATCTGGATCGTGGCCAGGACAGCGTCCGAGGCGATGTCACCGAAGGCCATGTTCGCCGACGTCTCGTCATTCACCCGGTGCGCGGTACGGCCGGTGAGCTGGGCGCGGAGCATCGTGATGCCCTTGCCGAGTTCGGAGCCGAAGCGCTGTCCGCAGATCTCCAGGTAGATGCCGGCTGCGCGGCCGAGCTGGGCGAGGCGTACGAGTGCGGTGATGATCCGGTCGCGGCGCTTCTCCTCGTCCCTCGTTGCGTAGAGGGCGAGTTCGGCGACCTCGTCGACCACCAGGACGATCGGGGTCGGGCGCAGGTCGTCGGGCAGGTCCCAGATGTCGGCGGTGATCTCCGCGTCCGGGACGTCCGCACTCAGCCGCTGTTCACGGCGGATGAGCTGATAGACGTCCGCCATGTGCTCGACGAGCGCATCCAGCAGTTCGGCGGCGGTGTCCGGGTTGTCGGCGAGTGCGGTGAACCGACGTGCGAGCGGGGCGAGTTCGACGCCCTGTTTGCAGTCGATGCCGACGAGGGCGACGTCCAGGGCGGCGAGGCCAGCGACCAAGTTGCGTTGGTAGACGGACTTGCCGGACTGGGTCGCGCCGACGTTCAGCGCGTGCGGGGTCTGCCTGTAGTCGCGGTAGAACACCTCTCCGTCCTCCCGCATCGCCACTGGAACCCGCATTGGGCCGGGGCCGGAGGCGAGGGTGGGCATGTGGACGCGCTTGAGGACGTCGTAGCCGGTCATCCGCAGCTCGACCACACCCGAGCGGATCTCGCGGGCGGTGACGTTCTGCATGACGAACGAGTGCCGCAGCCGGTCCGCGGAGGCCGAGAAGTCGAAGGCGTCCTGGCCGGCCCGCAGTTTCACCCGCAGGACCAGACCGGTTCGGGTCGGTCGAAGCCGCAGAATCCGCGGAGCCCGAGACTCCGGGACCGGCCGGCTCGCCATCCGGGCCAGCGCCAGACGCCATCGGGACGGCGGGACGGTCAGCCCGCACGCGTCCATGACCGACGAGTACCGGACCAGGACCCGCACCACCGCCAAGACGATGCCGAAGGTCATCCAGTACCAGGCCGGTCGCTGCCACCGCAGCAGCAGTGCGACCGTGGCGACCAGCGC
Organism: Streptomyces sp. HUAS YS2; assembly: GCF_033343995.1. Classification (NCBI taxonomy): domain Bacteria; kingdom Bacillati; phylum Actinomycetota; class Actinomycetes; order Kitasatosporales; family Streptomycetaceae; genus Streptomyces; species Streptomyces solicathayae. Next base: position 5,219,536 of record NZ_CP137573.1, read on the forward strand.
CAGCGTGACCGTTAAGGCAGTCACGGTCAGGCCGCCTTCGCGGCGGTGATCGGGGTGACGGCGACGGCGCGGAAGGCGATGCCGTGCCGGCCGTCCCGCTCCCACGGCCGGGCGATGACACCGGTCAGGGCGACCGGGGTGCCCATCGTCAGGTCGCGGGGGACGCCGGTCTCCGGGACGGCCAGGCTCAGGATCTCGGCGTTGCCGTCCATCACGAACATGACGTCGACCACCATCATCGTGGCGCCGGTCTCGCGGTCGGTCGCGACCTCACCGGTCTGACGGTTCGCGATCTTCGGGGTCGGGGGCTGGGCCACCATCGCAACGGCGGTGGACGTGTCGACGGGGATCTGACGCATGAGCGCGCTCCTAGGTCGAGAACCTGACGTACTTAGTACGTCATCTTGGGTTAGAGAATGGGCCTGTACTACTTGGTGTGTCAAGTGCTCCTCGACTTGGATCTACGCGATGTGCTGCACTAGGTACGACACATTGAGAGGGGCTATGGCCGACTTCACCGGTCGCGCTGCGTACTTGCAGATCGCCGACGAGTTCAAGCGCATGATCCGGGACGGGGAGCTTCCGCCGGGCGAGAAGTTGCCGTCTGAGGCACAGCTGATGGCTGATCACGGCGTTTCGCGCACCGTCGCGCGCCAGGCGATCGCTCGGCTACGCGAGGACGGCTATGTGATCTCCCACCAGGGGAAGGGCAGTTTTGCCACCCTGCCTGGCGAAGGGCAAGAGCCCAAGCGCAGCCCGGAGTTCGAGCAGATCACTGAGTACCTCGCGGAGGTCCGGCGGGATGTACGACGTCTCGCCGAGCGCATGGATCAACTTGAGGACTTGGTGAGGCAGCAGACGCGAGCGCAGTGATCACCGCGTCGGCTCTGCGGGCCAGATCCGCAAGATCCCTGCCAATCCCCTTGATCTCGTCGAGCAGTTTTAACTGTTCTGCTGGGGTAAGTGCCATCGTGGCCCCCTCGTCGCACGTTCCGTCTGACAACCCCTCGGGTAGTCAGCAACGCTAGGACCGGTCCGTAGTACTACCCCGGAAAAACTCTCCGGGGTCGCGTGACGAGGCGGGGGGACGCTCTTCCCATGCGAGGAATGACGACGAACCTGACGACCGGCGAGCGCGTTGCTTGGTATCGCCGCCGGCGGGGCATGTCCCAGGAGGTCTTGGCCGGACTCGTCGGGCGCACGGTCGACTGGTTGAGCAAGGCCGAGAACAACCGACTGGAGCTGGACAGGCTCTCGGTTATCAAGTCACTGGCCGATGCCCTGGACGTGACCCTTGGCGATCTGCTCGCCGAACCCACCCTCATGGACTGGACGCCCGACAGCGGCACTCGTACGGTGCCGGCACTGCGATCGGCGCTGATGAACTACCGCCAGCTCACGCCGCTTCTGGGGGTGACGACCGAGGGGGAGCCGACGCCTCTCGACGAGTTGCGCGACAACGTCGCCGAAGTCTGGGACGCCTACCAGGAATCACGGTACGGATTCGCGACGCGCCGGCTTCCGCTTCTCCTTGCTGATGTGCTCATCGCGGCCCAGGCGTACGAGGGTCAGGAGCGCGACAAGGCCCACGAGCTGATGGCCATGACCTACCAAGGTGCCGCCATGGTGCTCACGAAGCTCGGTGAGACCGACCTTGCATGGATCGCTGCGGATCGAGGCTTGGCCGCTGCTCAGCAGTCGGGCAACGCGGTGGTGACAGGTTCACTCTTCCGGTCGGTGGCTCACTGTCTCTTGTCCAACGGTCGCTTCGACGCTGCCGTGCAGTTGGTCGGCGATGCTTCGGACTACCTCCGCCCGGGGCTCAGCACTGCGGCCCCAGACTTCCTGTCGATCTACGGGACTCTCTTCCTCGCCGGCTCCATGGCCGCAGCGCGTGCGGACGATCGTTCCACTACCGGGGCTTTCCTGGCTGAAGCCGACCGGGCGGCGCGGCAACTTGGGCGCGACGCCAACCACGTGTGGACCGCTTTCGGGCCGACCAACGTGGCGATCCACCGCGTGGCCACGTCTGCCGAGCTGGGAGACATGCAGGTTGCCGTCGACCTGGGACCGCAGATCGATACGAGTGCCTTGCCGACCGAGCGCCGGACACGGCACAACCTTGAGGTGGCCCGAGCCTTGAGTGCGCACAACCGTGTGGACGATGCCTTGGCGATGGTCCTCGAAGCGGAGCGGTGGGCGCCCGAGCAGGTACGGAGCCACTATCTCGCGCGAGAGCTTGTGCTGAGTTGGGTCCGCAACCAGCGCGGCCGACCGAGTCGTGCCATGGCTGATCTGGCCAACCGCCTGCACGTGATCTGAGTCGGTACGCTCGGCTGCATGGCAGCGAACGAGCACGAACTGAGGATGGCGCATCCGCGCATGGCCGCGGGTGCGCTGTTCTTTGATGCCGGGGGTCGGGTCCTCATGGTGGAGCCCACGTACAAGGACTACTGGGACATCCCCGGCGGGTACGTCGAGGCAGGCGAATCACCGCTGCAAGCTGCCGTTCGCGAGGTCCGAGAGGAGTTGGGCATCGCTCCGCAACTTGGACGCCTGCTGGCCGTTGACTGGGCGCCCAGCGCAAACGAGGGCGACAAGGTGCTCTACCTCTTCGACGGTGGTCAGCTCTCGGCGGAGACCCTGGATCGAGTCACCTTGCAGGCCGACGAGATCAAGAGCATCGCTTTCCTCTCCCTGGACGATGTCCACCAGCGCACGATCCCTCGTTTGGCTCGACGAATCTCAGCGGCCGTGGAAGCCCGCGCGGCAGCGGCTCCGGTGTACCTGGAGCACGGAGAGCGTCCGGACCGCCTCGCGGCATAGAGGGACCGAGGTGCGGTGAGAGTTTCTCTACTTCATCAAGGCACCCACCGCGCACGGCGCGGTGCGCGCGGCCCGTCGTCCGGGCCTGCGCTCCTGTCTACGCCCCGCTCCAGCCCGGCCGCCGTCCGCACGCCTGACGGCTCGGGTTGATGGGCGGGAAGAACCACGACGTGGCTGGAGCGAGTGCGCGACGTGCCGGCCAGGGCGATGCCTCCGGCGGGGGCGCTCAGGCTCCGGGATGGACGGGGCCTGTGGGCGTCTGCCGGCAGCGTCGTGGTGGAGGTGAGGGGCTCCCATCCCGTCTGCCATCGACCCAGGCAGAGCCGAGCAGACACGGGCCCTGGCGTCCAGGTCGTTCGTACAGTGGCGCGCTCCACCTGGACGCCAGGACCCGCGTCCGCTCCACGGTGTGTGGGTCGACGGCAGACGGGATGGGAGCTGGGCGAGCTTTGGGCGAGGGAGCCCGGTGACCCGCTGTGCCGTGTTACGCGGGATCGTCTCCCTTTCGCTTTAGCTGGTATGCGTACCCGCGACCAGCCGTTCCTGGTTTATGCTCGATTTCGCCTGCTTCGATAAGAGTCTCGAAGATTTTCTTCATTTTGCTCTCGCTGCCGATCCCGGTCAATTTGCGAGCCTGCTCGTTCTTGATGGAATCATTGTCGTTCAGGTACTCCACCACCTGTTGGGCAGGGGAAGCGAGACTTTCATGTCGAACGGTTACCAGGACTGAATTAACACCCTCGGTGATGATAGGAGAGCGAAGGTTCAGTTTCTTCATCGACTCGAAGGCCGTGTTGAGGCCCTCGCCCACGTCCTTATTCGGTGGATTCGGGAATCGATTCAAATGGCGAACAAGGTACGGGTTCCTGCTGAGGCGTTCGTCGAGAATGTTGCTGGTCGTAATATGGCCCGGCAGTCGTCCTGGGCTCTGGATCTCAATTCGATTCTCGAAGATTCGAATGTGGATGTCATCTGTTACTGAGTAGTCCCGGTGAAGCACGGCGTTAGTGATGATCTCGTGCAACGCTTCATGGGGATACTTGACGTTGCGAAGGCCATCTTCATCGAGGTATGCCGCCGCAGATACGACCTGGACAGTCCTATCGACAGCGTCATAGATCTGTTTGTAGAGGGCTCCCTCGATGGTCACAGGGTCCTCGACAAGCCGATCCCGTGACTGCTCCTCGCTGCTGTACCGGTAGATCTTGATCCCGCACCGCTTTGGAAGGCACGCTTGAGGCTCGTCAGCAAAGAGGAGCGCGGCAGCCACAACCGGATTTCCTGAAACGAGGAGGTGTTGCTTCCTCAGATAGGTTTCTGGCTCTGAAACGGGCACCGCGCTGAGGAGGTACTCGATAATCGCTTCCGAGTTTGTCACGACGTCTACGCCGATTGGCAGTGTCTCGGACTCGAACGATTCGAGACCCTTTTGCCGGCGGAGCGCGGTAAGAGCCTCTTCCGAGACTACCGGGACGTTCTGAGCGCTGAGGCGTTTGTAGATCTTCCCATCGGCAGTCTTTCGGATGGTTCGAGATTTTCTTGCGTTGATGTGCAGGACGTAGCCGGGAAGTTGCTCGGCAAACAGGAACTCCCCGTCAAGGTCTGTCCCGAAAGGAGAGACTTCTTCCAGTGCATGGACAAGCTGATTCGCGTCTTCTGGGTCTCCGAATCCGTCCCAGTGGAATCCAGATGCGGTCTCGGTTATACCGATATAGAGGTCCCCTCCGTCTGCATTGCAGAAGGCGGACACTGCCCGAGCTACCTTCGCGGGTGCGATCCGCTTGTCTTTGAAGTCGATAAAGTGCCCCTCTTGGCGCTCAAGGAGCGTTTCTACCTGCTCTGTCGAAATCTGCACCGTCTCGAACAAGACCCCCCCTTTTCGGGTTATTCGCGACTTTCCGTGGAACCTTCGAGGGGGACGCACCCTCGCCGCTCCATGCTGTGTGGGTCACTAACTCTATGTGTCGACGCGTGGTCGAGGGGCTTGCTCGTGCAAGCCAGGGCGCCGCTTCGGGTGGGCGTGCCGGGCCGTCTGTGGGCCGTGCGAGGGGGCTCAGGGGCGACCGGGGGCGACCAACGGTGACAGGTCGGCTACGAGGGTGACCCGGGAACGCGCAGGTCAGGGGGTGCCCCGCCTACTGGTTCGCCCCCGGGGGTGGCGGTCAGGCAAGATGGGGTGTATCTGCCCACTCACTCTTTGCCGGACGGTTTCTCTTGGCTGAGTACATCTACACGATGCGCAAGGCGCGCAAGGCGCACGGCGACAAGGTCATCCTCGATGACGTGACGCTGAGCTTCCTGCCCGGCGCGAAGATCGGTGTGGTCGGCCCGAACGGCGCCGGTAAGTCCACCGTGCTGAAGATCATGGCGGGTCTTGAGCAGCCGTCCAACGGTGACGCGTTCCTGTCCCCGGGCTACACCGTCGGCATGCTCCTCCAGGAGCCGCCGCTCGACGAGTCCAAGACGGTCCTGGAGAACGTGCAGGACGGCGCCGCCGAGGTTATGGGGAAGCTGAAGCGCTTCAACGAGGTCGCCGAGCTCATGGCGACCGACTACTCGGACGCGCTCATGGACGAGATGGGCAAGCTCCAGGAGGACCTGGACCACGCCAACGCGTGGGACCTCGACACCCAGCTGGAGCAGGCCATGGACGCCCTGGGCTGCCCGCCCGGCGACTGGCCGGTCACCAACCTGTCCGGTGGTGAGCGCCGCCGCGTCGCGCTCTGCAAGCTCCTCCTCGAGGCGCCCGACCTGCTGCTCCTCGACGAGCCCACCAACCACCTGGACGCCGAGTCCGTGCAGTGGCTGGAGCAGCACCTCGCCAAGTACCCCGGCACCGTCGTCGCCGTCACCCACGACCGGTACTTCCTCGACAACGTCGCCGAGTGGATCCTCGAGCTCGACCGCGGCCGCGCCCACCCGTACGAGGGCAACTACTCCACCTACCTCGACGCCAAGGCCAGCCGCCTCAAGGTCGAGGGCCAGAAGGACGCCAAGCGTGCGAAGCGTCTGAAGGAGGAGCTGGAGTGGGTCCGCTCCAACGCCAAGGGCCGTCAGGCCAAGTCCAAGGCCCGTCTCGCCCGGTACGAGGAGATGGCGGCCGAGGCCGACAAGATGCGGAAGCTGGACTTCGAGGAGATCCAGATCCCGCCGGGCCCGCGTCTGGGCTCGATCGTCGTCGAGGTCAACAACCTCTCCAAGGCCTTCGGCGAGAAGGTCCTGATCGACGACCTGTCCTTCACGCTGCCCCGTAACGGCATCGTCGGCGTCATCGGCCCGAACGGCGCCGGCAAGACCACGCTGTTCAAGATGATCCAGGGCCTGGAGCAGCCGGACTCCGGCGACATCAAGGTCGGCGAGACCGTCAAGGTCTCGTACGTCGACCAGGGCCGCGCCAACATCGACCCCAAGAAGACGCTGTGGGCCGTCGTCTCCGACGAGCTGGACTACATCAACGTCGGCCAGGTCGAGATGCCGTCGCGGGCGTACGTCTCCGCGTTCGGCTTCAAGGGCCCGGACCAGCAGAAGCCGGCCGGCGTGCTCTCCGGCGGTGAGCGCAACCGCCTCAACCTCGCGCTCACCCTCAAGCAGGGCGGCAACCTGCTGCTTCTCGACGAGCCGACCAACGACCTCGACGTCGAGACCCTGTCCTCGCTCGAGAACGCGCTCCTGGAGTTCCCCGGCTGCGCCGTGGTCGTCTCCCACGACCGCTGGTTCCTCGACCGGGTCGCCACGCACATCCTCGCCTACGAGGGCGAGTCCAAGTGGTTCTGGTTCGAGGGCAACTTCGAGTCGTACGAGAAGAACAAGATCGAGCGCCTCGGCGCGGACGCGGCCCGTCCGCACCGTGCCACGTACAAGAAGCTGACCCGGGGCTGATCGGTTCATGGCTCGCCACATCTACAGCTGCCCCCTGCGCTGGTCGGACATGGACGCCTTCGGGCACGTCAACAACGTCGTCTTCCTGCGGTACCTGGAAGAGGCGCGGATCGACTTCATGTTCCGGCTGGCGCCGGGCGACGGCTCGCCGTCGTTCTCCGGCGGGTCCGTCGTGGCCCGGCACGAGATCGACTACAAGCGGCCGCTGGTGCACCGGCACGCGCCGGTCACCATCGAGTCGTGGGTGACGAAGATAGGCGCGGCGTCGCTGACGATCGCGTACGAGATCAAGGACCCGGACGTCACGTACGTCCGCGCCTCGACCGTCGTCGTCCCCTTCGACATGGAGGCCCAGCGGCCGCGCCGGATCTCCGCGGAGGAGCGCTCCTTCCTGGAGGAGTACGTGGACGACGGGATGTCCTCCGCCGCATGAGCGTGATCGCGCCGCTGCACTTCGCCGACGCCAGGGAGGCGGCGGACCTCGCCGCCTTCCTGGGCCGGCTGCTCCGCTACGACCGGGCCGCGGCCGTCCGCCTCCAGGCGGGCGGCGGGGCGCTCGCCGTGTTCGGGCGGCCGCCGTCGTTCGAGGTCCTCGCGATCCGTACGGCGCGGCTGGCGGACGTGGTGGAGCTGGACGTGACCGTGTCCGCCGGTGAACTCCTCGAAGGCATCGAGGAGTCGGCCGGCAAGGCGGTCGTGCCGGGCGCGGTCACCGGGCCGCCGTGGGCGGGCGTGCTGCCGCCGCGGGGCGGCTGGGCGCCGGTCGAGGGCGTGCCGGGCGCCCCCGCGCTGCGGGCCGTCGTGGCGGCGGCGGTCGCGGAGTTCCGTGCGCGGGACCAGGCGTTGCCGCAGGAGCGGCGGAACCGGGCGGAGCGGGACCGCATCGGCCGCGACATCTGGTCGCGGACCGTCGCGGACACGGGGCTCCCGCTGCGGGCCGTGCACGCCGCGCAGTCGCTGGGCTTCCTGCCCCCGCACGAGGTCCCGGTGTCCCTGCTGGCCGCCGGCCCCTGGCTCCGCCTCCGCACCCCGTACGGCTCCGTCGCCCTCCGCACGACCCCCACCCTGACCCTCACCCCGTCCTGAGGCGGTTCTGGCGGTGTTGCGCGGCCGACGCCCCGCACCCCTTGCGGTGCGGCAGCTTCGCGCCGCGGGTGGTGGTGGCTTGAGGCGCCGCGCCAGCCGCTCCGCGGCTGCGCCGGCCTGGTGTGCGGCAGCTTCGCGCCGCAGGCCCCGCCGTCCGCGCCAGCCTGGTGTGCGGCAGCTTCGCGCCGCAGGCCCCGCCGTCCGCGCCAGCCTGGTGTGCGGCAGCTTCGCGCCGCCGCCCCCGCCGTCCGCGCCGCCTGGTGGGCGGCAGCTTCGCGCCGCACGTGTCCTGTCCAGGAGCGACCCTCCAGCAGGCTGCGCCGTCTGCGACCCGCTTGCGGGGCACCTTCGCGTCGCAGGCCCGTGCCGCCCGCCTGCCGCCGCCCGCGTCGCCCGCGCCACCCTGCTGCACGGCAGCTTCGCGCCGACGGGCCGCACCGCCCGTCCGCTGCCCGCGCCGCCCGGTGGGCGGCAGCCGCGCCGCCCCTCGCCGGCCCGGCAGCCCCCGCCCTACCCCTCGTCCTTCGGGTCGTCTCCCCGGGCCGCGTCGTCCGGCCAGACGCCGATGTGGTCGGGTTCGAGTTCGAGCATGACGCGGTGTTCCATGCCCAGGGTTTCGGTGTAGTCGGCCGGGAGCTGGAGGCGGCCGGCTCGGTCGAGCATGGCGTATTCGCGGGCTACCAGGGACTCCTGGCCTTCCGCGTCGACCTCGGTGCGGCGGAGGACCTCCGAGGAGGTGCGGCCGTCGCGGATGGCTACCGTGCGGCGGACCTCGGAGGCGACCGCCTGGTCGTGGGTGACGATCACGATCGTCGTGCCGAGTTCCTCGTTGGCGCGGCGGAAGGCCGCGAAGACCTGTTCGCCGGTGGCCGAGTCCAGCTCGCCGGTGGGTTCGTCGGCGAGCAGGACCGACGGGTTGTTCGCCAGGGCCACCGCGATCGCGACGCGCTGCTGCTGGCCGCCGGACATCTGGTGCGGGCGGCGGTCGCGGCAGTCCGCGATGTCGAGCATGGAGAGGAGGGCCTCGGCTCGTTCGGCCTTCGCCTTGCGCTTCGTGCCGCCGCGCAACTGCATCGGCAGCGCCACGTTCTGGGCCGCCGTCAGGTACGGGAGCAGGTTGCGCGCCGTCTGCTGCCAGACGAAGCCGACCACGTCCCGCCGGTACCGCAGGCGGGCCTTCGCGTCCATGGACAGCAGGTCGCAGCCCGCGACCTTCGCCGCGCCCGCCGTCGGCACGTCCAGGCCCGCCAGGATGTTCATCAGCGTGGACTTGCCCGAGCCCGAGGCGCCCACCAGGGCCATCAGCTCGCCCTCCTTCACCAGCAGGTCCAGGCCCTGGAGGGCCTGCACCTCCACGCCGTCCGTGGTGAAGATGCGGACCAGCCGGTCGCAGGCGATCAGGGCGTCGTGCCCGTACGAGGGCCGGTCGCGCCGCGCCGTCGCCCGCTGCTCCAGCTCCGCCAGAGTCGTGTCGGTCATCGCGTGTCTCCTGCCCTGAGTTCCTTGATCGATCCGCTGCGCGCGGCCCACCACGCCTGGAGTCCCGCCGCCGCTCCCGTCAGCAGCACCACCCCGGCCGCGGGCAGCGCCAGCGACCACGCGTCGGCCCGCAGCGTCGCGTGGTCGAGGGTCGTCAGCCCGGGCGCGGCGGCCAGCGCGAGCCGCACCAGGTCCACGCCGGGCGCGAGCAGCAGGATCGTCGCCCAGCCGACCAGCGTGCCGCCGGCCGCCGCGAGCACCGCCTGCGGCAGCGCCTCCAGGCCGAGCAGCCGGCGGCCCTGCCGGCGGTTCAGGCCCATCGTCCGCAGCCGGGCGAGCAGCGTGGCCCGCTCCGGCGAGGACTGCACCAGTGACAGCAGCACGGCCAGGCCGGCGTACCCGGCGCCCGCGCCGATCGCCGTCACGTACACCCGCTCCGCGCCCGTCTGCATCGGCGAGTCCACGTACGCGGTGCGCTGCTCCTGACGGAGCCGCACCGTGAAGTCCTTCGCCCCTGCGGCCCGTACGGCACCCCGCAGGGCCGCGCCGTCGAGGCCGCCCGCCCGCGCGGAGACCAGCAGTGCCGTCGGCGCGGCGCGGTTCAGGTCGGCGCTGTTGACCAGCAGGAAGTCCGCGTCGGGCACGGCGGGGGTGTGCGTGCGCACCGCGACCACCTTCACCTTGAACTCGCCGGCGACCGACACGATCCCGAACGGGTCCGCGCCGAGCCGCTCCGCGACCGCGGGCGAGGCGATGACCGGCACCACCCGGTCGCGCCCGCCTTCGCGGGACCCGGTGGACCGCAGCAGGGACTCAGGGAACGCGCCGATGTCCGTCTCGCGGGCGAGCCGCGCGTACCGGCCGGGGTCGACGCCCACCAGCGTGACGTTCTTCGCCTCCACCGAGCCGGTCACCCGCGACGGCAGCGACACCCCGTACTCGATCTGCACCGGCACCGCGTCCCGCACCCCGGCCGAGCCGCGCACGGCCCGTTCGAGGCCCGCGGGCAGCGGGTTCCACTCGACCGGCGAGGCGATCCGCGCGTCCGCGCCGGTCGCGAGGACCGCGGCCCGGTCCCGGGCGTCCGCGACACCGGCGAGGACCGAACCGCCGAACGCCGTCGTCGTCAGCGCCACCAGCAGCGCGAGCAGCGGCAGCGCGCCGTTCGCGGATGAGCGTCCGGCGCGCGCCAGCGACAGGTAGCCGACCGCGCCGCGCAGCCGCGCCGCCGGCCGGGCCGCCCATCGCAGCGGCAGCGGATAGAGCCGTACGAGGACCAGCGCGGCGATCAGCGCGACGAGCACCGGCGCCGCGCTGACCAGATGGTCCCCGGCGTCCCCGGTGCCGCGCCTGCGCAGGGCGACGACCGCCCCGACGGCGAGCACGAGCAGCGTCAGCTCGGCGACCGTCCGGCGGCGCGACGGCCGCGCGTCCACGAGGTCGTCGCGCGCGCCGTGCAACTGCGGCCTGCGGTGCAGGTACAGGGCGCGCAGTGGCAGCGCCACGACGGCGACGAGCGCGACGCCGCCGGCCGCGGCCAGCGCGGGCAGGAACCGGGCGGAGCCCGCCGCGCCGCTGTCGGAGCCGTCGACGGCGAGCACGGCGAGCAGCAGCCCGAGCGCCGCGGCCGGTACCGCCGTCACCGTCGTCTCGCCGAGCAGCCGCACGCCGATGCCGGAGAGCGAGCCGCCGCGCGAACGGAGCAGGGCGAGTTCGGCGTACCGGCGGGAGGCGAACAGGCCGCCGGTCATGGCGAGCACGACCGCCGCGACCGCGCCCATCCCGAACGCGGCGACGGCGACGACGGGCGAGATCGCCGCGCGCATGCCGGAGAAGGTCTCGACGACGTCACCGAGGCCGGAGTTCACGGCCGTGGTGGCTCCGACCATGTGCCGCATCCGGACGAGGTCGGGGCCGCGGGTGAGGGAGTTGAGAGCGGCGGCGAGCTCGGGCACGTCCCGCCCGGTGAGGTGGCCGCTCGCGGGCGCGAGCCGCCAGTACACGTCGGAGCCGCCGGTGGTCCGCAGGATCGTGTCGGCCGCGTCCGGGGCGAGGAGCAGCGCGGCCTCCCAGTAGAACTCGGGCCCCTGGGCGTCCGGGACGGCCGCGTACACGGGAGTGCGCAGGGTTGGCTCGTACGACCAGTAGGCGCTGCGCGGGGCGCTGGGCTCGACGATCCCGGTGATCCGGATGCCGACCGGCTGGGCGTTCTTGCCCGGGACGTGGACGACGGCGCCCGGCTCGATGCGGAGGGCCTCGGCCGTCTCGACGGTGACGACGGCCTCCGGCTCGGCGCCCTTCGTCGCGAACCGGCCCGCGCGCAGGGTGCTGTGCCGCTCGATGCCGGACTGCGAGGACAGCGTCAGCTGCGGGCGTGTCTTGTACGGCTTCGGCAGCCACGTGTCCATGCCCTCGACGCGCTTCGTGGACCGCACGCCGTACGCGGAGTCGGCGGGCAGCGTCCTCAGGGAGGGCGGCAGTTGTTCCAGGATGTCGGCGTGGTCCTGGGCGAGCCGGTCCGGCAGGACCTCGTGCGGCCTGTACCGGTCGCCGGTGACGACCTCGACGACGCGGTCGGCCGGCTCCGCCGAGTCGATCGCGTGCCGCAGCCCCGCGGTCTCGTACACGTCGACGGCGCGGGGCAGCGCGGCGGCCAGGAACGCGGTGACGAGCACGAGCAGCGCGACCGCGCACGCGGCCCCGGGCGCGGTCCGCAAGCGCGTCCGCACCCACGGAGCGACGGTGGCAACGGGCTTGTGGGCCATGTCAGTTGCCTCCCAGGGGGCTGGCTACGGGTACGGGCGGGGCGGTCGTCATTCCGCCCCCTGGGTCCGCAGGGTCGTCGCCGGGTCCTCGCGGCGCAGCGCGATCACGGCGACGATGAGCAGCGGCACCGCCGCGACCGCGGCGATCAGCAGGGCGACCTGGGGGACGGGCAGTTCGACCAGGACCGAGGGGATCGGACGGGCGGCCTGCCCGGTCAGGACGACCAGCGGGACCACCGCCCGGGTCAGGACCGCGCCGAGCGCCAGGCCCACCAGCAGGCCGATGGCGATCAGCAGCCCCTGCTCGGCGGCGATCAGGCGGGCCAGCTGCCGGCGCGGCGCGCCCAGCGCGCGCAGCAGGCCGAACTCGCCGGCCCGTTCCCGCATCGACCCGGCCGTGCTCACCGCGAAGCCCACTGCGGCCAGCGCCGCCGCGACCGCCGCGACGGCCATCAGCGCGGACCGCGGGCCCGCACCGAGCGGGTCGCCGACGAGCTCCTCCGCCGTCTCGTCCCGTACCAGGACCTGCGCCGGGTCGGTGTCCGGCAGCGCCCGCAGGGCCGCCGCGACCGCGCCCGTGCGGCCCGGCTCGGTCGCCAGCCACCATTCGTTGGGCTGCAGGACCGGGCCGCCCGGGAGCCGGCCGAGCAGCCGGTTCGTGGCCCGCAGGTCGACCAGCAGCCCGCCGCCGTCCCCCTCCGGCGCCGCCCCCGCGGAGACCGGGGCCGCGCCCGCCCCCGTCGTCGGCAGCTGCCGGACGGACTCGACGATCCGGACCGGCACGGTCCGCCCGCCGACGGTGACGTCGACGGTGTCGCCGGGCTTCGCCGCGGCTGCGGCCAGGAAGGCGTCCGACGCCACCCCGTCCAGCCGGGTCACCGCGGTCGTCCCTACAGGGGTGAGCCGCAGGCTGAATCCCTGGCCCAGGCCGAGTGGGGAGGTTTCGTCGCCCGCGTCGAGTCCGTACGCGAGCGTCAGCGGTGCCGCGCCTGTACCAGTCGGCTTCGGCGACGAGGGCTCCGGCTCGGAGCGGTCGATGGTGTCCTGACGCAGATCGGTCTTCCAGCGCCCGAACGCGCCTGCCGTGTCCACCGGCTGCCCGGCGCCGCCCTTGCGGACGGCGGTCACCGAGCGGACGGACAGCTCCTCGGCGCCGCCCTCGCCGAACTCGGTCTGCCCGTCGACCTCCAGCGCCGTCAGCGTCAACGGCCCGGCGGGCGCCATGGGTTCGCCGCCCTGCGGGGCCTTCTCCGAGCGGAGGTCGGTGGTGAGCCGGTGGACCTTCCCGTCGCCCGGGAGATTGCCGAGGCTCTGCCGGTACGGGATGCCGAACCGGTCCTCCACGACGACGCTCACGTGCGGCGGGGACAGGTGGGTGGACGCCGACACGAGCCGCATGTCGAAGGCGAGGCCCTCGGTTCCGTCCGGGAGCCGCAGGCCGGGCGTCGCCGTCCCGCGCACGCCGGGCGTGAGCTTCTTCAGCACGTCGCGGACGGGCCGGTCCGCCTGGTCCCCGCGCATCAGCATCCCGTCCCCGGTGGCGGCGCTCGCCACGTCCAGGGCGAGCACGGTCGCGGTGCGGCCGTGGTCGAGGCCCATGTTGCCGCGGAGCGCCGGCGCGGCGACCCGCACGCCCGGCAGCCCCGCGTACAGACCTGCCTGCCCGGGCTCCCCGCCCTTCGAGGTGAAGACCCGTACGGCCGACCCGGCGCGGAAGTCGGCCTGGTCGTCCTGAGAGCGGCCCCACGAGGCGCTCTGGCCGATCGCCAGCATGCCCATCGCCACCGCGAGCACGAGCAGCAGCACCGGGCCCGCGCCGCGCAGCGGGCGGCGGCTGACCTGCCAGCCCGCGAGCGCCGTGGGCAGCCCCCGGCCGCCGGCCGCGCGCCTCTCCGCGAGCCGGGCGGCGGGCGGCAGCAGCCGCAGCGTGAGCACCGTTCCGGCGAGCAGCGCCAGCGCGGGCGCGGCGACCAGCAGGGGATCGATGCCGAGCCGGCCCTCGCGGTCGCCGCTGAGCGCGCCGCCCGCGCCGGACGTGGTGGTCTGCCGGTCGAGCTGCCAGTACGCGACGGCCGCGATCACCAGCAGACCGATGTCGGCCCCGGCCCGCACCGACGCGGGCAGTGCCGCCGAACGGTTCTTCCGCAGTTGGATCGTTCCGTCGCCGCCGGCGAGTGCGGGCGCGACGACCGCGGCCGCGCAGCAGACCGCGGCCAGGGCGGCCACCAGCCACACCTCCCCGGCGGGCGCCGCGTCGAGACGCAGCCCGGCGTCGGCGAGCGTCGAACGCTCGGCGAGCAGCTCGGTGAGCGGGCCGGAGAGCAGAGGTGCGGCCAGGGCCGCCGGCAGGGCGAGGAACAGCGCTTCGACGGAGGCGAGCCACACGATCCGGCCGCGCGAACCGCCGCGCGCCCGCAGCAGTTCCGTCTCCCCGGACCGTTCGGTGCTGAGCAGCCGGGCGACCAGCAGCAGCGTGTACGCGGCGAGCAGCACCAGCTGCACGGCGACGATCAGCAGGGTGGACCGGGACACCAGCAGGGCCCGCTCGGTCTGCTGGAGCACGGTCGGCAGCGAGGTCTGCGCGGTCACCGTCCCGCCGCCGAACGGGGCGGCGTCGGCGGCGAGCGCCGCGGAACCGGAGGTGGCGGCGTCGCGCAGGGAGGCGATCCGGTCGGTCGTCACGCCCGTGAAGTCCGCGGTCGCGAGCCAGGCCGTCTCGCCCCGGGGGAGCCGGCCGGAGCCGAGCAGCGCAGGGTCGGCGAGCAGGGGCCCGTACGTGGTGAAGTCCAGGGTGCGCACGCCGCGGCCGGCGGCCTCGTCCAACTGCCAGTACATGTCGGCGAGATCGGCCGGCCGGTAGACGCCGGTGACCCGGGCCTTCAGCGAGCGCTTGTCGTCGAGCCGGTCGGTGAGGTCGAGCACGGCGCCGAGTTCGACGCGCAGCCGCTTGGCCACGGACTCGGGCACGGCGACCTCGACGGTCCCGGCGCCGGCGCCGGAGCTCTTGGGGAGCGCCCCGCGCACGAGGGTGATCCGTGAACGGTCGAGCGCGGCCAGATGCGTCAGATCGGGCTGGCCGCGGCGGGCGGCGGGGTCCTGGAGGGTGCGCGGCAGCGCGTACGGCCCTGAGCGCTCCAGCTTCCGTACGTCCACCGGGAGTCCGGCGAAGGTCTTCCGGGCCCCTTCGCGGGCCACAGCGTCCGCCTCGGCCCGCTTGTCGACGGGGACCTGCGCGGTGACGACGAGCGCCGCGCCCGCCGCGTCGCGGCCCTGGAGCGTGGAGCGCAGGGCGGCGTCGCCGACGGAGCCGGAGAAGCCGGCGAGGGCGGCGAGGACGGAGGTGGTCAGCAGGACCGCGAGGAGCGCGGCGGTCAGCAGCAGCCGGTGCGCCCTGACGCGCAGCAGTACGAACCCCGTCACCCATCCCCCTGAAGTCGTCCCCCGGTGACCCCGAAACGTCCACCGGATGCTTTCAGAGGGCATCGGTTGTGGAAACCGCTTGCACCGCCGTGACGGTCGACCTTGACTCGATCGTGACCGTTATCCGGCGCACCGTCACCGGATTCCGCCCGTCCGTGTGCGGAGCCGTACATTCAGTCAACGAAATCGGTCAACGGGCGTCCCGTCGCGCCGGGTTCGCCCGGTCAGTCCCCGCGCGGCACCCAGCGGTGCGTGTACCGGGCCCCGAGCAGGCCGCCCGCGACCGTCGCCGCCGCGCAGGCGAGCACGGCGAGCGTGAGTCCGCCGCCGAGCAGGCCGGCCGGGGAGCCCCCGGAGGGCGCGAGGAAGGCGAGGTTGAACCCGGCGAGCAGCCCGGCGAAGAGCGTCGCCAGGGCCAGCGCGCAGACCGTCGGCACACCCATGCCCCACCAGGCGACCCGCAGATGGAAGGCGGCGCCGGAGGTGTAACCGGCCATCGTGCGCAGCTCGTCCGCCCGGTCGAGGAAGGCGTGCAGCAGGCTCGCCGAGCCGGTCACGACGAGCAGCGCGAGCCCGGCGCCCGCGACGAGCAGCACCCAGTCGGCGATCCGGGCCCGGGCGGCGGCGCCGATGACACGGTCCGCACCGGGCACGCCGACCTGGGGCTGCGGGAAGGCCCGGTACGCGGCCCTCTTGACCCGGTCGATGCCGCCGGCGGACTCGCCCGTGAGGACGATGAACGCGCTCCTGCCCTGCAGCAGTTCGTCCGGCCCGGTCGCGGCCCGGACGTTCACCGCGCCGAAGCTGCTCCAGCGCAGGGCCTCCGTGCGCGGGGTGCGGGCGGTGAACACCTGCTCCGCCGGGAGCGCCCGGTCGCGCGGGCAGCGGGTCATCGGCGAGAACGCCGCCAGGGCCCGGCAGTCGCCGACGAAGACCGGCGGACGGCCGTCGTCCGGGGCGAGGACCCGCAGTACCCGGTCGCCCGGCGCGAGGGCGTCCAGGAACCGGGCGGCCTGCCGCGGGTCGCGCGCGCCCTCCACCTGCGTCAGCCGGCCGTCGAGGCGGGTGGCGAGCGCGCGGGCGTGCTGCGCCTCCGTGGTCAGCTCCGTGACCGCGATCTGTACCTGGGCCAGCAGCCCGAGGAGCACCGCGATCGCGGCGGTGGTCCGGGCGAGCACCCCGGGATGCGCCCCCGCCCAGCGGGCGCCGACCAGCCGGGCGGGGTCGCCCTCGTTGCGCCGGATCAGCTTGCCGGAGACGTGCGCGGCCGCCCGGCCGAGGAGCGGCGGCAGGCCGCCCAGTGCCAGGAAGGTCCCGAGGATGAAGAGCCGCATCCCGGCCTCGCCGCCGAGCATCGCGCCCCAGAGCGCGAACAGCGTGCCGAGCCCGCAGAACCGTCCCGGCCAGGTCGCGAGCCGCTCCCGGACGGCCCGGGGGCGCGCGCCCGGCAGGGGGCCGACCCGCAGATGCAGCGCCGCGAAGGCCAGGCACAGCACGGCCCAGACGGCGATCAGCGAGAGCGGGAACGCCCAGCGCAGGGCGGCGAGATCGCGGGCGGCGATCTCGTACCCCGTCACCGGCAGCGTGACTCCGGTGAGGACGGGGACGGTCAGCAGCGCACCGGCGGCGAGGACGCCCGCGGCCAGCGGCCGCAGGCACTCCCCGGCGGCGATCCGGGCGCGGACGGAGCGGCCCGCGCCCATCGCGTGCAGCACGGCGAGCCGGCGGTCCCTGCCGCGCGCGCCGAGCCGGGCGGCCACGACGAGCAGGACAACCACGGGCAGCCCGAGGAGCGGTGCCATGAGCCAGTACAGGTCGGCCTCGGCGCGGTCGAAGCCGTCGCCCATGAAGAAGGCGCGATCGACGAACGGGGCGCCGAAGCCGGTGACCGGGAACGCCGAACCGGCGCCCGCGAACCCGGCGTCCGGGGGCGGCCGGCGGTAGACGAACAACTCGCCCGGATCCTTGAGCCCGCTCGGGGCGATGGTGCCGGCGAGCCGGCCGTACCGGGTGTCGGCGGCCGGCAGCGCGGCGCGCAGCGCGGGGGACACGAACGCCTCACCGGGGCCGGGCCACCGCGTCAGGCCGGGCGGCAGGGGGGCGCCGTCGGCGACCGGTTCGACCGTGACGACCGAGAACGCCCGGTCGCCCACGGTGTCCGCACCGTCCGCCCACCACAGGGCCGGAGCGGTGCCCTCCGCCGCGCGGACCGGGAGCCGGGCCTCGGTACGGGCGTCCCGAGCCCCGTACACGGCGGCGTTGACCTGGATGCCCCAGATCAGCAGGCCGGCGGCGACCCCGGCGAGGAGCAGGCAGAGCGCCTGGACGGTGTGCCGGGGGTCCCGGCCGCGATCGGCGGCCCGGCGCCCGACGGCGAGCAGCTGCGCGGTGGCCCCGCGACGCCTCACGCCTCGGCCTCCGCAGACGCCGGTTCGGACACCTCGGACCTCGCGGCGTCCGGCGCCTCCGCCTCCGCCCGCGCCTCCGTCAGCTCCTCCAGCCGGCCGTCCCGCAGGTGCAGCCGCCGGTCGGCGTGCACCGCCACCAGCGGGTTGTGGGTGACGGTGAGCACGGTCGTGCCGTACCGCTCCGGGAGCGAGAACAGCAGCTCGCAGACGTCGTCGGTGGCCTGCTCGTCGAGGGCGCCGGTCGGCTCGTCCGCGACGATCAGCGGCGGTCGGGTCGACAGGGCGCGGGCCACCGCGACCCGCTGCCGCTCGCCGCCGGAGAGGACGTCCGCGGGGGAGTCGGCGACCTTCCCCACCCCGAGCTCGTCGAGCAGCCGTCCTGCCGTCCCGTACGCCTGTGCCCGGCCGGTGCCGCCGATCAGCAGCGGCAGGGCCGCGTTCTCGATCGCGCTCAGCTCGGGGAGCAGCTCGCCGAACTGGTAGACGAAGCCGATCGTGCGCAGCCGCCACGCCGCGGCCTTCGCGGGCCGCAGCGTGGCGGTGTCCGTCCCGCACACCCGGACCGTCCCGGACCGCGGCGGCCGGAGCCCGGCGAGCACCGCGAGCAGCGTGGACTTGCCGCTGCCGCTGGGGCCGGTCACGGCGAGCGACTCGCCCGCGCGGGCCGTCAGGGCGACGTCGCGCAGGAGGGTGCGACCGCCGGCCTCGCAGGTGAGGCCGGAGACGTCCAGGGTGAGGGAGGCGGTCATGGTCAGTAGTGCTCTTTCCAGCCGGAGCACGAGTCGGGCGCGAACGGATAGTTCTCGCAGGTGCGCAGCCTGTACACGGCGGAGCCGGCCGAACCGCCCGACCTGCAGTAGCCGCCGGTCTCCTCCACGCGGCCGGTGGCACCGGACAGGCGGGTGTAGTCGGAGTAGACGTTGAAGCCGTCGACTTCGCGGTCGCATACACGTACGTAGCTGTGATCGGTGCTGATGTAGCCGAAATCGCTGCCGTGGTAGACGTAGTACGCGCTGCCCTGGGCCGTACCGCCGGCCAGCAGTGCGGTGACGGCGCCCGCTGCCAGAGCGCCCAGTCGCGTGGTTCTCCGTTGCACGTTGAACCTCCACAAGAAGAAGGACATCCGCCGGGTGCGGATGTCCGTTCGATGTGTTGCGGCTGTGAAGTTAGCGGCGAATGTGTGAGCCGGGGTGGGAGTGACGGCGCATTGGCCGGAACGCGACGCCGGTTGACCGGAAGGTGGCCAACCGATCGCGGAACGTCACCGTCGTCCCGGGGGTCAGTCCGCCGTGTTGACCATCGAGGCAGCGGCGTAGGCGAGGTAGTTCCACAGCTGCCGCTCGTGCTCCTCGGAGAGCCCCAGCTCGTCGACGGCGTCGCGCATGTGCCGCAGCCAGGCGTCGTGGGCGGCCTTGTCGACGGTGAACGGGGCGTGCCGCATCCGCAGCCTCGGGTGGCCGCGGTGGTCGCTGTACGTGCGGGGGCCACCCCAGTACTGGATCAGGAAGAGCACCAGCCGCTCCTCCGCCGGTCCCAGGTCCTCCTCCGGGTACATGGGGCGCAGCAGCGGGTCGTCGGCCACCCCCTGGTAGAAGCGGCGGACGAGGCGTCGGAAGGTCTCCTCGCCGCCGACCTGCTCGTAGAAGGTCTGCTCCTGAAGTGTGCCGCGCGGAATCTCGTTCACCGCTCCATGGTCTCAGACCGCCCGGCCGAGGACCCGAGCCCTAGGACCTCCGCGGACCCCGCCCTCGCCCCGCCCCCGCCGGCCGGCGGTGCACAGTGGAGGCATGGCCGCTCCGGAGCAGGACGCGTTCGCCGCCGAGGGCGCGTGGGCCCGGCGAATGCTGCTGCGCGAGATCGAGGCGTACGGCGCGCTGCGCGATCCCGCCTGGCGGGCCGCGTTCGCCGAGGTCCCGCGGCACCTGTTCGTGCCGTCGTACTACGCCGGCGGGGCCGACCTGCTGCGGTTCGACGACCCGGACCCCGCGCGGCGGGACCGCTGGCTGCGCGGCGCGTACCGGGACGAGCCGCTGGCCGTCCGGATGCGCGACGGCGAGCTGGTCTCCTCCAGCAGTCAGCCCTCGCTGATGGCGCTGATGCTGGAGACCCTGGAGGTACGGGACGGGGACGACGTCCTGGAGATCGGCGCGGGCAGCGGCTACAACGCGGCCCTGCTGTGCCACCGGCTCGGCGACGACCGGGTCACCACGATCGACCTGGACGAGGAGATCACCGCGTCCGCGCGGGCGCACCTGGCCGCGGCCGGCCACCGGCCCGCGGTGATCACCGGGGACGGGGCGGGCGGCTGCCCGACGCGGGCGCCGTTCGACCGGATCGTCGCGACCTGCACGCTGCCGTCGGTCCCGTACGCCTGGCTCGGCCAGTGCCGGCCCGGCGCGCGGATCCTCGCCCCGCTGTCCACCGGGCTGATCCTGCTGACGGTGCGCGACGCGCGCCACGCGGAGGGCCGCTTCCTGGCGACCCCGGCGTACTTCGTCCCGCTGCGCGGCACTCCGCCCGCGCCGCAGGGCCGCCTCACCGGGCTGCCCCGCAAGGCCCTGGACAGCGAGACGTTCCGCTTCGCGCTCACGCTGACGGCCGCCGTGCTGGACGCGCGCGAGGCGTACTCGCTCTGGCAGCGCGAACGGCGGCCGGGACGCGACCGCTTCGGGGTCACGGTCGCCGACGGCCGCCAGTGGGCGTGGCTCGACGATCCCGAGGGGCCCTACGCGTGGCCCCTCGGGATGCCGGACGGGAACTAGGCCTGTCTCTCGGATCGGGCCCCGGCCCCGGCCGGCGGTCGTGCGCGGCAGAGGCTACATCCGGCCGCGGCGGACGGTGATCGTCGTCCAGGCGCCCACGTGCACCCGGTCGCCGTCCTGGAGCGGGATCGGGACGTAGGGCTGGATGGGTTCCTCGGCGCCGTTGACCGTGGTGCCGTTGGTGGAGTTCTGGTCCACCACCGCCCACGAGCCGTCCGCCTGCTGCACCAGCACCGCGTGCTGGTGGGAGACGCCCGGGTCCTCCGGCGGCACCGACAGGTCGATGTCCGGGGACTCGCCCGTCGAGTGGCGGCGGCGGCCGATCGTCACCTGGTTGCCGTCCAGCGGCAGGTGCTGCTCGGGGGAGTACGCGGGCAGGTTCAGGCCCGACGCCTCCGGTCCGCTGCGCTGCATCATCGCCAGGAAGTACTCGCGGTCCGGGCCGATCACCGCGGTCCAGCCCGCCGGGGCCGGGGGCTGCGCCTGGAACTGCGGCGGCTGGCCCGGGAACTGCTGCTGCTGCGGTGCCTGCGGCGGCGCCTGCTGCGGTCCGCCCAGGTGCGGCGGCAGCGGCGGCTGGCCCGGGAACTGCTGCGGGGCCTGCGGCGGCTGATGCTGTTGCGGCGCGGGGGCGTGCGGCTGCGGCTGCTGCGGCGCGTGCGGGGCCGGCGGCGCCATCGGCGAGGCCGACTGGGCGTGCGACGGCGGCGGCAGCATCCAGTCGTCGGCGCCCGGCTGCTGCGGCGCCTGCGGCACCGGCGGCGGTCCCTGCTGGAGGAACGCCGGCGGCGCCGGGGGGCCGGGCTGCGGACCGGGCGCGGGCGGACCGGCCTGCGGGCCGGGAGGCTGCGGCGGGCCCGGCTGCGTGAACGCGGGCGGCGGGGGCGGCGGACCCTGGTGGTGACCCGGGTCGGAGGACAGCGGCTCGGCCGGGCGGTTCATCTGCGACGGCCGCGAGCCCTGGTAGTCGAACGGGTCCGGCGGCTGCGGGGCCTGCGGCATCGGCGGCGGGCCCTGCGGGCCGGGGCCGGTCTGGAAGCCGGGCGGCAGGTTCAGGCCGGGCGGCGGGCCGGGCATCCCCTGCGGGGCCGGCGGCTGGTACGAGGTCGCCGTGTTGGTGAGGAAGTTCCAGCGGCACTCCTCGCAGAACGGCGCCAGCGCCTCGCGCGGCGTGCGGCACTGCGGGCAGAGCTCCGCCTGGGCGGTGGCGTTCGGGTCGCCGCCGGGGTACCCGTAGCCGGGTGCCGGGGGCGGTGGAGGCGGCACGGCACCCGCAGGCGCGCCCGCCCCGGCCATGCGATGGCCGCAGACCTCGCACCAGTCGTCGGAGACCGACTGGTGTCCGTTCGGGCAGGTCGGCATGTCGGTGCTTCCCCCTCTCGTCGTCCGGCCCCTGTGGCCGGGCTACTTCTTCACGCGAACCGTCTTGGTGGAGCGGGTTTCGAGTGTCATCTCGTCCGCTTCCGCGACCTTCGCCTTCAAACGCACAGTACCGGTCGCCGCGTCGACGACGTCCACCACCTTCGAAAGGAGTTTCGCGGTGTCCGTGTTCCCGGAAGCCACCGCGAGCTGCACCGCTCGACCGAGCTTGGCCGTCGCCCCGTCGAAATCTCCCGATTTGCGCGCATCGAGGCCCTGCTGGATGGCCTGCGCCAGCTCTGCCTGCCCGGTGTAGTGCGCCACCTGCGGGTTGATCGAGGTCGAGGCCGCCATGTCGTCCGTCCACACCGCCCGTACCAGCCCCTGGGACAGCGTCTGCGGGGCGCCGCCCGCCGGGTCGGGGCGGACCAGGGACACCCGCGCCGCGAGCATCTCCTGCCCCACGGCGGCCTCCGGCACCCGGACGCACACGTGGTAGTCGCGGGACTCGTCGCCCCACGAGCCGGTCGGGTAGTCGCCCGCCCGCGGGCCCGCCTCGGTGCGCCGGCCGGTCAGCTCCTCGACCGTCGGCGCGACCTGCTTCACGTACTGGATCTCCACGCCCACCGGGGTCCACAGGCGCAGCTGGACGTCCGCGACCTCCTTGCCCATCGCGTCCTCCATCATCCGCGTGAAGTCCGCGGCGAGCCCGGACGGGTCGGCGACGATGTCGGCGGTGCCGAGCAGCGCCGAGGCGATCCCGGTGACCTCCTTGACCTCCCAGTCCGTGCCGACGCCGCGGGCGTCGCAGGTGAAGCGGCCCGCGCAGGCGTCCAGGGCGGCCTTCAGGTCGGCGGGGGACTCGTGCTCGTTGCGCCCGTCGGTGAGCAGGATGCCGTGCCGGATCGGTGCGTCGGCGCCCGAGAGCAGCCGGTCGGCGAGCCGGAGCCAGGTGCCGATCGCGGTGCCGCCGCCCGCGGAGAGCCGGCGCAGCGCCTCCTTCGCCTCGGCGCGGGTCCGGTCGTCCGCGACGGCCAGCCCGCCGTCGCCGGGGTACACCTCCTTCGCCACGTGCGTGCCGGCGACGACGGCGAAGGCGACGCCGTCGCGCAGCGTGTCGACGGCGGCCGCGGTGGCGTCGCGGGCGTTGCGCATCTTGGTCGGCGGGTAGTCCATCGAACCCGAGCAGTCGACCATGATCACGACGGCGGCGGAGGCGGACGGACCGGTGGACGGACCGGTGGACGGTTCGGCGGACGCGCTCGCGCCCGGCGCGCTCCGCTGCAGCGGCACACCGGCGCCGAGGGTGCCGCCGCCGGTGGCGGTGACCGTCACGATCGCGTTGACCTCGCGCCCGCCCTCCGGCAGGAACTCGTTCTGGTACACCTCCACCGAGAAGTGCGGCACGGTCGACTTGGAGAAGTTGGCCATCGATTCGGCTCCTGTACGAAGGCTCACGCGGTGGGGCTGGGGGTGCCGTAGGCCGATCCTGCCCCCTGGGGCGGCAGGGCGAACGGCAGCAGCGCCACTGTTACGTTGTCGTGCCCGCCGCCGTCCAGCGCGTGGCCGACCAGGACCTGCGCGGCGTGCAGCGGGCGCGCGGCCGCGTCCGGCGGTACGACCCGGGCCATCTCCTCGGCGCCCTCGGCGTAGTTCCACAGCCCGTCCGTGCAGACCACGACCACGCCGGGGCGGTCCGGCTTGAACGCGGCCGTGTGCGGCTCCAGTTCGTACGCGTCGGCGCCGAGCCAGCCGGTGATCGCGTGGGCGCGCTCGTCCGCGTACGCCTCGGCCTCGTTCATCAGGCCCGCGGCGACCATCTGGGCGGCCCACGAGTCGTCCTCGGTGAGCCGGGCCGGCGGGGTCGAGCGGTCGTCCGGGACCCAGTACGCGCGGCTGTCGCCGACCCAGCCGACGACGAGCAGGCCGCCGGCGACGACCGATCCGACGATCGTGCACGCGGGCGCGTTCTGCTGCCGGTGCGGGGCGTGGTCGCGCGCCGAGCCGGGCTCCTCCGCGAGGGAGTTGACCGCGTCGGCGGCGGCGACGATCGCCTCGTGCATGGCCTGCTGCGGGTGCGTGCCGCGGGGCAGCGAGGCCAGCAGCGCCTCGCCGGCCGCGCTCGCGGCGGCGGCGGAGGCGTCGTCGGGGCGGGTGGCGGAGGAGACGCCGTCGCACACGATCGCGAGGACGGCGGGGGAGCCGTCGGGCAGCGCGGTGGTGGACACGGCGAAGGCGTCCTCGTTGCGGTGGTGCCGCAGGCCGCGGTCGCTCACGGCGGCGACGGAGTCCAGCTCGCGCTCCATGTGGTCCCGCTCGCGGGGCTGCGCGTGCCCGCAGTTCTCGCAGTACCCGTCGGTGTCCACCCGCCCGGCCCGGCAGGCCACGCACACCTTCGCGCCACCGGCCGCGACCTGCCCGACCCGTGGGTCGGGCGCGGCCAGCTCGAAGTCCCCGTCGTGCGAGGCGCTTTGCGCGGGGACGGGGGCGGGCGCCTCCGGCGCCGTGGGGGCGGCCGGGGCGTCCGGCGCCGTCGCGGCGGGGGCCGCCTGCGGCTCGTCGTGGCGGACCGCCGCACCGGCGAGGTCCGCCCCCGCCGCGCCGACCGCCGACGCGGCCCACGGCTCGGCGGCGGCCGGCCGCGTCGGGCCGGCACCGGCGGCCGGGCCCAAGGCGGACCCGTCCTGCGCGGGGCCGGCCTGCGGTCCGGCGGCGGCTTGCGGCCCTGCCTCGGCCGCGCCGAAGGCGCTCGCCGGGTCTCCGGCCGCGCCCGGCACGCCGAGCGTGCCTGCCGCGCCCAGCGCGCCCGGGGCGCCTGCCGGGCCCTGCACGCCTGCCGCGCTCGCCGGGTCTTCAGCCGCGCCGCCCGCGCCCGGCGTGCCGAGCGCGCCCGCCGTGCCCGGGCCGCCTGCCACCTGCACGCCTGCCTCACCCGCCGTGCCCGCCACGCTCGGTGTGGCTGCCGTGGCCAGCCCGCCCGGGTCGCCTGTCGTCGGTGAGCCGCCGCCCGAGTCCGTGGCCGGGAGGTCGCCCGGGTGCTGGGTGGGGGTGGACTGGTCGCCGGGGGCGCGGGGGGCCGGGGCCGGCCAGGCGACGTCCGGGTCCTCGCCCTGGGCCCCGGCCGGGGCCGGAGCGGTGGCGCCGAGGACCACCGTGGGGCGGTCCTCGGAGGGGGGGGCCTGGGCAGCCGTCAGCGCGTAGCCGCACGCGCCGCAGAAACGATCACCCGACTCCAGCGGCTCCGCGCAGCCGGGGCAGGCTGCCAGTCGGGTCTGCGGTTTCCGGTCCATCATCACACCCACGTCCGGGGGCGGAGGCGGTTCGCCCGCTCCACCAGTTCGATCCGCTCCTCGCCGCGCTGGGCCAGCCGGGCGAGCACCCGGTACGAGCGTTCCAGCCCGAAGCGCAGCCCGCGCTCGTCCAGTTCACTGCCGAGCAGCAGCGTCCGGCCGGGCCGGGCACCGGGACTTCCGGAGAGTACCCAGTCCAGTGCCGTACCCAGGACCTCCGTCGACAACCGCTCCCGGCGCACCGCGTCGAGACCGAAGTTCTGCAGCGCCGCGACCTGCGCCGCAGCCGCCGTCAGGTCCGTGGCGAGCGGGTCGTGCGCGGCGCGCCGCCGCAGCCGTGCCCGTACCGCCGCGACCCGGGCTGCCGTGTAGTGGATGGACGCCTCCGGCACGGACTCCAGCGTCCGCACCGCGCCGGCCCGGTCCCCGGCCGCCAGCTGCACCCGGGCGAGCCCGAACGCGGTGCTGACGTACGACGGGTCCGTCGTCCACACCAGGCGGTAGTACTCCGCGGCGTTGTCCAGCTGGCCCAGCACCTCCGCGCAGACCGCCAGCGCCAGCTTCGGCGCCGGCTCGCCGGGGAAGGCGTCGTACACCGCGTCGAAGGACAGCGCCGCGTTCTCGTAGTCGCGGGTCGCGAGCGCGACGACGCCGCGGTACCAGACCACCCGCCAGTCGTCCGGGTGCTTCTCCTCCAGGACGGCCAGCGCCTGCCCGGCCGGGCCGAGTTCGCCCATCTCCAGGCGGGCCCGCAGCTCGCGCAGCCGTAGCTCCAGGGAGGGCGCGGGGGCCGCGGCGAGCGCGGTGATCAGCTCGGCGGGCGCGGCGGCCGTGAGACCGGCGAGGAAGCCGGCGTTGGCGTCGCCGGGGTCGACCCGAGGCACCGGCAGCGCCAGCGACGTGGCCCGTACGTCGAGCAGCGCGAGGAACGGCCCCGTGGCCGAGGGCGGCAGCGCGGCCGTCGCCTTCCGGTTCCGGCCGCCGAACAGCCCGGCGACGCCCGTGGGCACGGTCCGCGCCCCGAGCGCCGACACGTCCCCGGTCAGCTCCGCGAACAACTCGGTGTCCGTGACCTTCGGTTCCGTGCCGAACAGCGTCGACAGCGCCGGCCGCGGCCGGCCCGACTGCAGCGCCACGACCTCCCGCAGCACACCGGTCAGCTGCTCCGCCATCTCCTGCGCGGAGGCGAACCGGCGCGCCGGGTCGGGGTCGGTCGCCCGCACCAGGAACCGGTAGAACGACTCGTAGGTCCGGAACACCTCGATGTTGTCGGGGTCCGGCAGGGAGTCCACGAAGACGTTCGTGTACCCCTGGAAGTCGAAGGCCAGCACCGCGAGCGTGCGTGCCACCGTGTACAGGTCGCTGGCCACCGTCGGGCCGAGCTCGGCGACCTCCGGGGCCTGGTAGCCGACCGTGCCGTAGATCGCCGACTCGTCGTCGTCCATGCGGCGGACCGCGCCCATGTCGATCAGCTTGAGCTGGTCCTCGGTCTGGATCGCGTTGTCGACCTTGAAGTCGCAGTACAGCAGGTTGCGGCTGTGCAGGTGGCCGAGCGCCTCCAGCGCCTCGATCCCGTACGCGCACGCCTGCTCGACCGGCAGCGGGTCGCGCCGGCCGTCCGGGCCGCGCCGGGCGTTGGCGATCTCCTTGAGCGACTTGCCGCCGACGTACTCCATGACGATGTAGCCGTCGAGCGAGCCGGTCCGCTGGTCCAGGTGCTCGACGAAGTTGTAGATCCGGACGATGTTGGAGTGCTCGATCTCGGCGAGGAAGCGCCGCTCGGAGATCGCCGCGGCCATCGCGTCCTGGTCACCGGTGTCGAGCAGGCCCTTGAGCACCACCCAGCGGTCGGAGACCGCGCGGTCCACGGCCAGGTAGACCCAGCCGAGGCCGCCGTGGGCCAGACAGCCCGCCACCTCGTACTGGCCGTGCACGATCTCGCCCTCGCGCAGCTTCGGCACGAAGGAGTACGGGTGCCCGCACTTGGTGCAGAAGCCCTCGGTACGGCCCGGCCGGTCGCCGCGCGCGCGGCCCACCGGCGCGCCGCAGTCGGAGCGCGAGCAGAATCGCTTCCGCTCGGGCACCTCGGGGTTCGCCATCACCGCCGAACGCGGGTCCGGGCGCGGCACCTCCGGTATGGCGACCAGGCCCGCGCCGAGCCGGTTGCGGCCGGACTGGCCGGTGGACGAGCCGGAGCTGCGCACCGAGACGGACCGGGCGGTGCTCGCCCCGGAGAGCGAGCGGGAGAGCCGGCCGGAGACGGAGCGTCGGGACGTCGACGAGCGCGACGAGCGCGAGGAGCGTGCGGAGGCCGCCGAACTCCGCGACGAGGAGCGGGAGCTGCTCGACGAGCTGCTCGACCCCTTGCCGGCCACGGCCACACCGGTCGGGGAGGACTGCAGCATGCCCCCGGGCGCGACGACCGGGGCCAGCCCGCAGGTGTCGCAGTACAGTTCGCCGCCGCCCATGTCCTCGTACGTGCCGACGCAGGACGGCCGCTGGCAGGAGGCCCCGGCGGGCCGTGCGGAGGCCGCCGCGGCGCGCGGGGCGGCCTGGTTGGTCACCTGGCTGTGCGGCCCGCTGACGGACCCCGTGGAGGCGGTCGTGCCGGTCGTGCCCGTCGTGCCGCCGGGCGGCAGCATCGGGGCGAGCCCGCAGGTGTCGCAGTAGAGCGCGCCGCCGCCCACGTCCTCGTACGCGCCCTCGCACCCGGGCCGCTGACAGCCGGCCGCGCCGGTCGCACCGGCGGCCGCAGGCGTGGCCCCGCCACCCGTCGCGCCCGCACCGCCGTTCGTGCCCGGCACCTGGCCTCCCTGGCCGTTCTCCGCCCCGCTCACCGTGTCCCCCTCGCGTCACCGGGGCCCGTCAGGGCCTCGGTCGCCGCCTGCTGGTAGCGGAGCACCGCCTGTTCGGCGACCCGCAGGTCGCACGGGGCGCTCCACAGCATGCGGCGGGCCGTGTCGTACCGCTCGATCAGCAGCGGATCCTCCGCCCAGCCGTGCCGGGCCACCTTCGCCTTGTACGCGTCCAGCCGGCCGCGCAGTTCCGCGCGGACCGCGAGCGGCGCGGTCACCGCCGTCAACGACTCGCGGGCGCGCAGCAGTTCGTCCTCCGCCTCCTGTTCGAGCGACTCCAGGAGCGGCGAGAGCCGGTGCCACTGCGCGTGCCTGCGGTACTCCGCGGCCGTCGCGAGCCGTTCCTGCAGGACGGTCGGCGGTCCGCTGACCGCCGGAACCTCGGACGCGGCGATCTTCGCCAGCACCTCGCCGCGGGCCGCCCGCGCCTCGGCCAGCGTGCGGTCCGCGCGCGAGAGCACGTCGCGCAGCCGCAGCAGCCGCTCCTCGGAGTCCTGCCGGACCGCGAGGACCGCCTCGATCTCCCGGCGTACGTCCTCCAGGGCGCGGGCCGCCCCGTCGTACCGCTCGGTGTCGGGCCGGCCGCCGCCGGGCGCCGAACTGCCCTGCGCGGGACGCCAGAAGGCCAGCGGGTCCGAGACCACCTGCTCGCGCAGCACGGTCAGTTCGGCGGTGATCGCCTCCAATTCGTCGCCGGCCGGGTGCTCACCGGGGCGCACGCCGACGGAGTGCGCGAGGGAGCGGGTGCGGCCCAGCTCGGCGGCGAGCAGGTCTATCCGCGCGGGCAGCGCGGACCAGACCGCGTCGGCGGTCACGACCGTGTCCAGCGAACCGGCGTACAGCTCGTTCATGCGGTCCACCAGGCTCTCCAGCGAGAACCGTTCGGCGAGGGCCGCGCCGCCGCCGACCGTCACGCTCTCGCCGCGCAGCCGCTCGGTCAGCTCCACCAGCTCCTCGCGTCCCGGCCAGCGCCGTCGGGCGCGCAGCTCACGGACGGTGTGCAGGGCGGCGGTGTAGGCGTCGAAGTACGTCCAGAGCAGCGTGATCGTCCGCTCCGTGGCGGTCCAGCGGTCCTGGGTCGTCCCGGTGAGCCGGGCGCCCTCCAGGAGGCGGCGGCCGGCATGGTCCTGGAGCGCGAGGAGCGAGTCCTCGATCGCCTTGTGCTCCGCGCCGAGCCGCGCCATCGCACGGTCCACCTCGTCCCGATCCATCACCGGACCAGGAGGTCCCGCGACGCCCATCGATCACCTCTCCGCTCTTGCCGCTGTTGCTGCCGTCACCTGTCGAGTCCCCTGCCGCCCGCCGCCCGCAGCGGCCGGCGGGTCAGCCGCTCTTGTACTTCGGCGCCGGCGGCCCGGCGATGCCGGGCAGATCCGCCTTCAGCCACTTCTCGTACGCTGCCGTCCACGGGCCCTGCCGGTACTGCACGAGCACCTGGTTGACCCGGCGCACCAGGTCGTCGTTGCCGAGCTTCGCGGCCACCCCGTAGTACTCGGTCGTGAACGGCCTGCCCTTGAGCTCGACCGCCGGGTCCTGCGCGGCCTGGCCGGCCGCCAGCGCGTTGTCGGTGACGACCGCGTCGACCTCGCCCATCTGGAGCCGGACCAGGCAGTCCAGCTGGTTGGGCACGGTGAGCAGGTCCTTGTCGTCCTTGGTGCCGTCGCCCTCGTCCTTGAACACCGCCCCGAACGACTTCTGCTCCAGGGCCTCGTAGGCGGTGGAGCCCTCGGCCGTGCAGATCCGCTTGCCGGTGAGGGAGGCGTCGTACCCCGTGATCGCGGAGTCCTTGGGCGCGAGCACCTGCTGCCCGGCCTGGAAGTAGGCGGTGGAGAAGGCGACCTGGCCGATCCGCTTGCAGTTGATCGTCATCGTGCGGACCACGAGGTCGACCTTGCCGCCCTCCAGGGCGGCGATCCGCTGGTTGGTCGGGATGGCCCGGAAGATGATCTTGTCCTCGCCGCCCAGGAGGTCCTTGGCGATGGCCCGGGCCAGATCGATGTCGAAGCCCTCCAGGGTGCGGGTCGTCGGATTGCGGTAGCCCCAGCGGTAGCTGCTCTGGTCGACGCCCACGACGAGCCGGCCGCGCGCCTTGATGGCGGCGACGGCGGGACCGTCGGCGGTGGACGGGGTGAGCGAGGCCTCCGGGTCCCGGCACGGGGCCTCGGCCTTCACCTGCACGCCCGTACCGAAGCCGGCGCCGGCACCCGTACGTCCCCCGGACGTGTCCGCGTCCGCACCGGCGTGCGTCAGCGGTACGAGGGTGAGGGCCGCGGTCACGCCGCACGCGACGGCCATCGCGCCGACCCCGCCCCAGCCCTTGAACCGGCCGGCGATCCGGGCCGCCGCCCGCCGCCCGCGCCCTGTGACGTCCGTCATCTCTCCCCCTCTCACCGGTACTCCGACAGTCTGCGGTTGATGCCCATGATCGCCCCCACAGCGCCGAGCACCGCCAGCACGCCCGCCCCGAGGGGGAGGCCGGTCAGCGCTCCCCGGCCGTCCGACGCGGACCGGGTGAACTCCGCCTGCTCGTGGTCGAGCGCCTTCTTCAGCGCCGCGTCGACCTGGTCGAAGGACTCGCCGGTGGACTCCTTCGCGCCGATCACCCGGACCAGCGCGCCCTCGTAGTCACCGGCGTTGTCCGTCGCCCGGGCGCCCGCGTGGCGCTGCTTCCACTCGGCGATCCGCTCCGCCGCATCCGAGACCGGGTCGCGCCCGGCGTCGTCGTCGGCGAGCTCCCGGGCCTGGGCGATCGCCGTGGTCAGCGCCTCCATGCCGGCCGTGTGCTCGGTCTCGTACTTGTCGTTCTTGCCGTCGTCGGTGAGCACCGCGCCACGGGCGACCAGGGTCAGGTTCTCGTTGGCGCGCGCCTTGAGGGAGTTGATCCTGGCCGTGGTCAGCACCTGCAGCGAGTCCTGGCCGTGCTCGCGGGCGTTGTTCAGCTCGGCGCGGGCGACCGTGTGCCCCACGACCAGCCACAGCAGGACGACCAGGGCGGCCGCGGTCGCCGCGAGCAGACCGTGGTTCAGCACCCGGTTCGTCCGCAGGTAGTTGCGGCGCTGGGCGGCGGCCAGGGCCGCCAGCGCGATCAGGCCGAGTGCGAGGGAGAGGTACGGCAGCGCCCGCGCGTCCTCGTCGTCCGCGTGCAGCCGGGCCGTCTCCGCCGCGTACAGCCGCTCGGCGGCCGGCAGCAGCTCCGTCGTCATCTGCTGGTTGGCGTACCGGAGATAGGCGCCGCCGAGCGGCAGGCCCTGGCGGTTCGCGGCCCGGGCGCGCTCGACCAGGCCGGTGTAGCGGGGGAGGTGCTCGCTCAGCGTGGCGATCTCGCGGGCCGACTCCACCGAACCCTCGGTGTTCGCGGCGGCCTTGACCAGCAGCCGGGACGCGGTGGTGATGTCGTCCGTGTACCGCTGGTGGACGCCGGCGGGCTCCTGCGCGCCGGCCAGGAAGCCGCTGGCGGCGGCGGTGTCGGCGTCGGCGAGGGAACGGTAGATGCTCGCGGCGTCCGCGCTCAGCGGCTGGCTGCGGCTCACCACGTCGTCCGCGGAGGAGGCGCGGTCGGAGATCTCGAGGGCGGTCACGGCGCCGAACGCGACCACGAGAGCGGCCAGTACGGCGCCGATGATCTGCAGCCGGCCGGGCTCGGTGGTGGCGGCGCGGCGCAGGCGCTCGCGGCCCTCGGCCCAGACCCCGCTCGCGCGGTGCGGGCCCTCGGGCGCGGGGCGCTGCGCGGGCACGGCGCCGAGGACGACCGTCCCGGGCGAGGGCGCCTGCGGCGGTGCCGGCGCGGGATGCGCGTTCGGCGGGTATGTCACGTGACCTCCCCCTCGGTCGCCGACGTCGGACCGTCCTCCCGTCGGTTCGGGGGACGACTACCCGGCCAGCAGTATGGCCGGAGCGGCCGACACGCACACCGGGAATGACTCGATCTTGTCGCCATCGTGCCCCACGCCCCCACCCGTCCCGTTGCCCACCCCCGCCACAACCTGGGCCGAACAGCGACCCGTCCGCACGTGAAACGCCCCCCGAGGGAACACGACCGGCGGCCGGATTCGGTTCCCTCGGGGGGCGCACGGAATCGAGAACGCTCCCCCGGCGCCCCCGGCGGCCCCCGGCGCCCCCGGCGGCCCCCGGCGCCCCCGGCGGCCCCCGGCGCCGCCGGGGGGCCGCGCTCCTAGGCCGCTGCGTACCGCTTTCGCAGGCGGGTTGCCGCCGTAGCGTCCGCGTTCACTCGGTCCAGGCCCAGGAGGGCCGCGCCGAGGACCGGAGGGGCCGAGACCACGCGGAGTTCCGCCTTCGGGGCCCTCGTCGCGAGGAGTTCGGTGATGCGGGTGTCCAGGACCGGGTGCCGCGCGGCCAGGACGCTGCCGCCGAGGACCACCGGGGCCTCCTCGGCGAGCAGGCCGAGCCGTGCCAGCGCGACCGTCGACATGGCGACGACCTCCTCGGCGAGCCGGTGGACCAGTGACCGCGCCACCGCGTCCCCGGCCGCCGAGACCGCGAACAGCACCGGCGTCATCTCGTGCCGCCGCCCGCTCGGTATCAGGCCCAGGTGCAGCGCCTCGATCAGCGCGTACATCGTCGGCAGCCCGAAGTGCGCGGGCAGCGCGCGGGCCAGCTCGGTGGGCTCGCCCCGGCCGTCCTCCGCCCGCGCGGCGAACCACATCGCCTCCTCAGCGAGGCCGCCCCCGCCGCCCCAGTCCCCGGAGATCCGCCCGATCGCGGGGAACCGGGCGGTCCGGCCGTCCGGCAGCATCCCCACGCAGTTGATCCCCGCCCCGCACACCACCGCGACGCCGCGCGGCTCGTCCACCCCGGCCCGCAGGATCGCGAAGGTGTCGTTGCGCACCTCCGTCGTACCGGCCCAGCCGCGCCGCTCCAGCGCGGTCGTCAACTCGGCCTCCTCGACCGGCAGATCCGCGTTGGCCAGGCAGGCCGAGACATGCTCGGCGTACGGCGGTGCGTCGAGCCCCGCCGCCCCGGCCGCCTCGGCGACCGCCGCGCCCAGTACGTCCACGGCCGCCTCGACCCCCACCAGCGGCGGCTGGAACCCCCCGCCGCGCGCCGTCCCGAGGACCGACCCGTCCGCGCCGACCAGCGCCACGTCCGTCTTGCTGTTCCCCGCGTCGATCGCCAGCACGGCGACCTGCCCCCCGCTCACGCCCACGCCAGGTGCTCCCGGTTGTGCGCGATCAGCCGGTCGGTGAGCCCCTCGGCGTACTCGTACTGCCCTACCAGCGGGTGCGCGAGCAGCGCCTTGAAAACCCGCTCCCGGCCGCCGCGCAGCGCCGCATCCAGGGCCAGGTCCTCGTACGCGGTCACGTGCGCGACCAGCCCCGCGTACAGCGGGTCCAGCCGCGGCACCGGCAGCGGCGTCGCGCCCTTCGCGCCGACCGCGGCCTGCACCTCGATCACCGCGTCGTCCGGCAGGAACGGCAGCGTGCCGTTGTTGTACGTGTTCACCACCTGGTACGGCGACCCCCCGCCGCCCAGCAGCGACGCCGCCAGGTCCACGGCCGCCTCCGAATAGAACGCCCCGCCGCGCTTGGCGAGCAGCGCCGGCTTCTCGTCGAGCGCCGGGTCCCCGTACATGGCCAGCAGCTCCCGCTCCATCGCCGCGACCTCGGCGGCCCGCGACGGCTTGCGGCCCAGCTCCCGCACCACCTCGTCGTGCAGGTAGAAGTACCGCAGGTAGTACGAGGGGACGACGCCGAGCCGGTCGACCAGCTCGCGCGGCATCCGCAGGTCCGCGGCGACCGCCTCGCCGTGCTCGGCGAGCAGCCGGGGCAGTACGTCCTCGCCCTCCGGACCGCCGAGCCGCACCGCGGTCTCCCAGGTCAGGTGGTTGAGCCCGACGTGGTCGAGGTGCACCTCGGACGGCGCGACGTCGAGCAGCGCCGCGAACTTCCGCTGGAATCCGATGGCGACGTTGCACAGCCCGACGGCCTTGTGCCCGGCCCGCAGCAGCGCCCGCGTCACGATCCCGACCGGGTTGGTGAAGTCGATGATCCAGGCGTTCGGGTTGGCCCGCCGGACCCGTTCGGCGATGTCCAGGACGACCGGCACGGTCCGCAGCGCCTTGGCGAGGCCGCCCGCGCCGGTGGTCTCCTGCCCGACGCAGCCGCACTCCAGCGGCCAGGTCTCGTCCTGCTCGCGGGCCGCCTGTCCGCCGACGCGCAGCTGGAGCAGGACGGCGTCCGCGCCGTCCACGCCGGCGTCGAGGTCGGAGGTGGTGACGATCCGCCCGTCGTGGCCCTGCCGGGCGAAGATCCGCCGGGCGAGCCCGCCGACCAGGTCGAGCCGCTCGGCGGCCGGGTCCACGAGGACGAGTTCGGTGATGGGCAGGGTGTCGCGCAGCCGCGCGAATCCGTCGATCAGTTCGGGGGTGTAGGTGGAGCCGCCCCCCACGACAGCCAGCTTCATTGTCTTCTGTCAGCCCTTCACTCCGGTGAGTGTGACTCCCTCGACGAACGCCTTCTGGGCGAAGAAGAACACGAGGATCACAGGGGCCATGACCAGTACGGTCGCGGCCATGGTCAGGTTCCAGTCGGTGTGGTGCGCGCCCTTGAAGGACTCCAGGCCGTAACTCAGCGTCCAGGCGCCCGGGTTCTCGGAGGCGTAGATCTGCGGCCCGAAGTAGTCGTTCCAGCAGCAGAAGAACTGGAAGAGCGCGATGGCGGCGATGCCCGGTCTGGCCATCGGCAGCACGACCTTGAGCAGCGTGCGGAACTCGCCGCAGCCGTCGATCCGGGCCGCCTCGATGTACTCGTCGGGGATGGTCAGCAGGAACTGCCGCAGCAGGAAGATGGAGAACGCGTCGCCGAACGCCATCGGGATGATCAGCGGCCACAGCGACCCGGACAGGTCCATCTGCTTCGCCCAGAACAGGTACATCGGGATGATGACCACCTGCGGCGGCAGCATCATCATCGAGATGACCAGCATCAGCGCGAGCCGCTGCCCGCGGAAGCGGAACTTGGCCAGCGCGTACGCGACGGGCACGGACGAGAGCACGGTCAGGACGGTGCCCAGACCGGCGTACAGCAGGGTGTTGCGCCACCAGGTGAGGAAGCCCGGAGTGTCCAGGACCCGCGTGTAGTTGCCCCACTCCCAGGTGTCCGGGACGAGGTCCCGGGTGAGTGCCTGCTGGTCGCTCATCAACGAGGTCAGGAACACGAACACGAACGGCAGCACGAAGAACAGTGCGACCGCGACGCCGAGCGCGTGCACGGCGATCCAGTGGAGCAGCGCCTTGCGGCGGGCGGTACGGCCGGCGGCAGCGCCGCCGCCGGCCGGGGCCGGGGCGCTCGGCCGGTCGATGCGGTCGATCACAGTGGTCATGGCGTCAGTCACCTGCCGGGACGAGGCCGCCGCGGCGCCGCATCAGCAGCGCGGTGAAGGCCATCGCGAGGGCGAACAGAACGAGGGCGATCACGCACGCCGAGCCGTAGTCGAAGCGCTGGAAACCCAGGTTGTAGACGAGCTGGGGCAGGGTCAGGGTCGACTTCTCGGGGTAGCCCGGCTCGAACTGCTGGCCGCTGTTGCCGATGATGCCGGATGCGACTTTCCCGGCCACCAGGGGCTGGGTGTAGTACTGCATGGTCTGGATGACCCCGGTGACCACGGCGAACATCACGATCGGGGAGATGTTCGGCAGGGTCACGTAGCGGAACCGCTGCCACGGCGAGGCGCCGTCCAGCTCCGCCGCCTCGTACTGCTCCTTCGGTACGTCGAGCAGCGCGGCCATGAAGATCACCATCAGGTCGCCGACGCCCCAGACCGCGAGCGCGGTCAGCGCGGGCTTGGACCACGTCGGGTCCATGAACCAGCCGGGGGCCGGGATGCCGACGTCGGCCAGGACCGAGTTGACCGGACCCGTACCGGGGTTGAGCAGGAAGACGAAGGCGAGCGTCGCCGCGACCGGCGGGGCGAGGTAGGGCAGGTAGAACAGGGTGCGGAAGACGCCCGCCCCCGTCCTGATCTTCGTGATCAGGAGCCCGACG
Source organism: Streptomyces sp. HUAS YS2 (assembly GCF_033343995.1). Taxonomy (NCBI): domain Bacteria; kingdom Bacillati; phylum Actinomycetota; class Actinomycetes; order Kitasatosporales; family Streptomycetaceae; genus Streptomyces; species Streptomyces solicathayae. The sequence goes on from NZ_CP137573.1 coordinate 5,255,665, forward strand.
CCGAGGCCGAAGACGACCCGGCAGGCCACCATGACGACGACCAGCCACAGCGTGTTGCGCATCGCCGGCCAGAACGCCGGATAGTCGGTGAAGACGTAGCTCCAGTTCTCCAGCCCGTTGAAGACCGGCGCCTGGAAGCCGTCGTACTCCATGAACGAGAAGTACACGGTGGACACGAGCGGGTAGGCGAAGAAGACGGTGAAGCCCACCAGCCAGGGCGACATGAAGGCCGCGGTCCGCAGTGCCGATTTTCTGCGCTTCGCGGCAAGGGCCGACCTCCGGCGCTTCGACCGCATGGTGTGGGTGGTCATCGCGGTGCTACTTGGCCTTCTCGATGTCCGTGTCGATCTGTCGCGCGGTCCGTTCCAGACCACCCTTCAGGTCGGTTTCCTTCCCGGACTCGTACAGATAGCCGAACTCCTGCAGCGTCACCTGGTACACGCCGCCGTTGACGGAGGCCGGGGTGGTGTTGGACTTCGCGTGCCGCGCGATGTCGAGGAAGGTCTTGAAGCGCGGGTCGAGCTTCAGCTCGGGCGAGGTCAGGGCCTCGTTGGTGGAGGGCACGTTGCGCAGCTCGTTGGCGAAGTTGACCACCGCGTCGGTGTCGGTGGTCATGTACTTCACCAGCTCCCAGGCGGCGTTCTGCTTCTTGCTGGTGGCGGCGATGCCGACGATCGTGCCGGACAGGTAGCCCTTGCCGTACTCGTCGCGCTGGTCGTCGGCGACGGGCAGCGGGGCCACGCCTATCTCGAAGGGGAGCTTGGCGTCCATGGCCATGCCGAGGCGCCACTCGCCGTCCAGCTGCATGGCGACCTGGCCGGTGTGGAAGGGGTGCTTGGCGCCCCACTCGTCGCCGAAGGTGTTGCGGTACTTCTCCAGCTTCGCGAACCCGCCGAGCTTGTTCACCAGGTTCTTCTGCCAGGTGAACATGTTCGCGAAGGCCGGGTCCTTGGCGATGTTCGACTTGCCGGCCGCGTCGAAGTAGGTGGGGCCCCACTGGGCGACGAGGTGGCCGGGGGTGGACTCGTAGCCGTGGAAGACCGGCATGAAGCCGAGCCGCTCGTACGAGTCGCCCTTCGCCTTGGTCAGCTTGACGGCGGCGGCGTCGAACTCGCTCCAGGTCTCCGGCGGTTCGGTGATGCCGGCGGCCTCGAAGGCGTCCTTGTTGTAGTAGAGCCCGTAGGCGTCGCCGAGGAGCGGGAGGCTGCAGCGCCTGCCCTCGAACTGGGTGTAGTCGAGACGGGACTTGGCGAAGGTCTTCTCGAGGTCGATCTTCGACTTGTCGAGGAACGGCTTCAGGTCGGCGAACGCGCCGGAGGAGCAGAACTTGCCGACGTTGTCGGTGGTGAAGGACGACACCACGTCGGGGGCGTTGGAGCCACCGGCCCGCAGGGCCTGCTGGATCTTGTCGTCGGTGATGTTCGAGACGACCTTCACCTTGATGTTCGGGTGGTCCGCCTCGAACCGCTTCACGTTGTCGTTCACGGCCTTCACCTCGGACGGGGCGGACCAGCCGTGCCAGAAGGTGATTGTGGCCTTCGCCTTCGGGTCGTCGCCGGTGCCGCCGGCGGACTGGCCGGTACAGGCCGAGGCGAGCAGGGCGAGGGACGCGGCGGACGCGAGGGCGAGCGCCGCACGGCGGGCGCGGCGCGGGCGTTCGGGCAGGCGTACGGGCATGGCGAAGGCTCCCTTGGGGGTGGAGGGCGGCGAGAGGGGGGCGGTGGATCAGCGAGAGGTGTCGAAGACGTCGTCGCGCGTGGAGGCGAGGGCGCTCTCCAGCGCGCCGCGCAGGACGGGTCGCCGGGGCACGGCGGAGAGGACGAGCGTCGGCCGGGCGGCGGCGAGCTCGGTCAGCTCGGCCTGGACGCGGGCGCGCAGGGGTTCGCCGCCGGGGACGACGGCCTCGCCCGCGAGCACGACGAGTTCGGGGTCGAGGACGGCGACGAGGGAGGCGAGTCCGGTGGCGAGCCGTTCCGCGTACCGGTCGAGGAGTTGGGCGTACAGCGGGTCGGAGCCGTGCTCCTCGGAGGCCGTGGCGAGCAGCGCCGCGGTGGTGGTCACGTACGGCTGTTCCGGGGTGTCGATGCCGATGGCGCGGGCGATCCGGGGGACGGACTGGACGCCGGCGAGCTCCTGGAAGCCGCCGCTGTTGGCCTTGGTGACGCCGCGGACGAGCGGGGTGCCGGGCACCGGAAGGAAGCCGACCTCGCCGGCGCCGCCGGTGAAGCCTCGGTGCAGCCGGCCGCCGAGCACGAGGGCGGCGCCCATGCCCTCCTGGTTCCAGAGGAGGACGAAGTCCTGGTGCCCGCGGGCGGCGCCGAGGCGCTGCTCGGCGACGGCGACGAGGTTGACGTCGTTCTCGTACTCGAACGGCATCGGCAGGGCCGCGGCGAGTTCGTCGAGGAGGGTGGGGGAGTGCCAGCCGGGCAGGTGGGAGGCGTACCGCAGTCGTCCGGTGGCCGGGTCGAAGGCCCCGGGCGTCCCGATGACGAGCCGCCGGACGTCGCCGAGCGCGATCCCGGCGTCCTTGACGGCCCCGTCGAGCGCGGTCCGCACCTGCCCGACGACGTCGTGGCGGTCGCGCCCGGGTGTGGGCAGCTCGTACTCGCCGACGACCTCGCCGGTGATGTCGGCGACGGCGGCGAGGATCCGGTACGGATTGACGTCGAGCCCGGCGGCGTACCCGGCGCGCGGGTCGAGCGCGTACAGCTGGGCGCTGGGCCCCGGCCGACCGGCGGTCGTCCCGGTGGCGACGACGAGCCCGGCGGCCTCGAGCCGCGCGAGCAGCTGCGAGGCGGTGGGCTTGGACAGCCCGGTCAGCTTCCCGATCCGCGTCCGCGACAGCGTCCCGTGCTCCAGCAGCAGGTCGAGCGCGGCCCGGTCGTTCATGGCCCGCAGCACCCGCGGAGTCCCGGGTGTTCCCGGAGTGGTCCCGGCCATGGCGCCTGCACCCGCCCTTCGTTCCCGCACTGTTAGGAAACTTTCCTATTCGGTTGCCAGGAAGCTAAGGCGCCCCCCACACCCCCGTCAAGACACCGGAACCCCCGCCACCCCCGAGGCAACCAAAGCGTTACCTACGGGGGCGCCGGGGGTCCGGCACCCGTGAGCGGGGTGCTACTTCGACAGGTTCGGGTTGGCGCTCGGGAGGGGGGTGGCCGCTGCCGACTGGGGGGACGTGGCGTTGGCGAAGGCCGAGGGGGCGGACATGCCGGCCGTGGGGTCGGGGGTCGACTCCTCCGCCTGGGCGGGGATGCCGCCGACGATGCGGATGCCCGCCGCGTCCAGGGCGCGCTTGATGCGCCAGCGGAGTTCGCGCTCCACGCCGAGGGCCTTGCCCGGCATCGTCTTGGCCGAGACGCGGATCGTCATGGAGTCCAGCAGGACCTCGTTGAGGCCCAGCACCTCCACCGGGCCCCACAGGCGCTCGTTCCACGGCTCGTCCTTGGCCAGGCCGTCCGCCACCTCGACGATGATCGAGTTGATCTTGTCCAGGTCCTCCGTCGGGCGGACCGTCACGTCCACCGCCGCCGTCGCCCAGCCCTGGCTCAGGTTGCCGATCCGCTTGATCTCGCCGTTGCGGACGTACCAGATCTCACCGTTGTCGCCGCGCAGCTTCGTGACCCGGAGGCCCACCTCGACGACCTCGCCGGACGCCACACCCGCGTCGACAGAGTCGCCGACGCCGTACTGGTCCTCCAGGATCATGAACACGCCGGACAGGAAGTCCGTCACCAGGTTCCGCGCGCCGAAGCCGATCGCCACACCCGCGACACCGGCCGAGGCCAGCAGCGGCGCCAGGTCGATCGCGAACGCGCCGAGGATCATCAGGCCGGCCGTGCCCAGGATCAGGAACGACGCCACCGACCTCAGGACCGAGCCGATCGCCTCCGAGCGCTGCCGCCGCCGCTCCGCGTTGACCAGCAGACCGCCCAGCGCCGTGCCCTCCACCGCCTGGGCCGAGCGGTTCATCCGCTCTATGAGCTTCGTCAGGGCCCGCCGGACCGCCATCCGCAGCAGGAACGCCACCAGCAGGATCAGCAGGATCCGCAGGCCCGTGTTCAACCAGGTGGCCCAGTTCTCCTCCACCCAACCCGCCGCGTTGCTCGCCTTCTGGGCTGCTTCGTCGAGGGTGACGGGACCGGAACTCGGGTCGGACACGGGAGACCTCCATGCATCGCGTACAGACCAACCACACTAACGGGGCGTCGGGTGTGCTCCCGCTGTCCTGTTCGAGGGAGAGAGGCACCTCACGCGGGAAGACAGGGAGTGTGGTCGAGAACACGCCGGAACACCCCGGGCCCGTTACGTGTACGTGGTGGCGCTCCGACCAGGCATGAGGAGAGACTGAGAGCAGATCGTCCCGGCGCGAGCCACGCGCCGCCGGCGTATAGGAGGCATCCGTGCCACATGTCCTGGTCCTCAACGCGTCGTACGAGCCCCTCGGCGTCGTACCGCTCCGCCGCGCGCTCGTCCTCGTCCTCGAGAACAAGGCACTCTGCCTCGAGGAGTCCGGCGCCTTCCTGCACAGCGAGACCCGCGTCGTCGCCGCACCGAGTGTGGTCAGACTGAAGCGGTTCGTGCGGGTCCCCTACCGGGGGCCCGTTCCCTTGACCCGCAGAGCCCTCTTCGCCCGCGACGGCGGGCGTTGCATGTACTGCGGTGGCGTCGCAACCAGCGTCGACCACGTCATTCCGCGCAGTCGGGGCGGGACGCACGCCTGGGACAACGTGGTGGCCGCCTGCCGCCGCTGCAACCACGTCAAGGCCGACCGGCACCTGCGGGAGCTGGGCTGGCGGCTCCGCCACCAACCCGCGCCGCCGACCGGACTGGCCTGGCGGATCATCGGCACGGGACACCGAGACCCGCGCTGGCTGCCGTACCTCCAGCCGTACGGCGCGGACGACGCGATGGCCCGGATCGATGCCGTGTCCCCACCCCGCGAGGGAGTGGCCACGGTGCCGAGTCCGGGCCTTTGACGTAGCAGGACCACAAGGGGCGCCGCACCCGCGGCGCCCCTGGCCTTCACTCCCTGCCTTCGCCCCCGGCCTTCACTCCTCCGGGCGATCCTCCGGCCGCCCGTCCGCCGGGGGATCCGGCGGCGTGTTCCCCTCCTCGGGGTCGCCCTCCGGCGCCGCAACCGCATACGTCTCCACCGACCACAGCGAGTACCCGTACTCCGTCGCCCGCGCGTCCCCCTGCACCCGCAGGAACCGCGTGTCCGCCGCGTCCATCCGTACCGACTCGCGGCCACCCCGGCCGTCGCGCACCGTGGCCGCCGTGCGCCAGGTACGGCCGTCCGCGGAGACCTGCACCCGGTACCGGGTCGCGTACGCGTCCTGCCAGTGCAGCACCACCCGGCCTATCCGGGCCGGCCGCGGCAGCTCCAGCTGCCACCAGGCGCCGTCCTCCGCCGGGGACGACCAGCGCGTGGCAGGGTCGCCGTCGACCGCGAGCGCCGCCGGGAAGTCCGGTGTCTCGTCGCCCGACGAGGACGCCGTGGCCGTCCGGGCCAGGTCCGGTCCGGCGGTGCGCGGGAAGGCGCGCACGGTCAGCACCTGCTCCTCGCCCGCGAACGACACCGGCACCCGGTACGCCCCGGCCGGCGTGCCCGCCGCCACCGACACGATCAGCGGCACCGTCGCCCCGGTGCCGCGCGGCACCCGGATCTCCTTCGGCAGCCGTACCGAGACCCCCTTCGGCGGCCTCGCGGTCAGCGTGCCGCGCACCTCGCCCGGCCGCCGCCCCACCAGGCGTACGCCGATCCGCTGCGCCGGGCCGCCGATCTCCGCGTCCGCCTCCGTCCGGGCCAGTTCCAGCTCCGCCTGCGGATCGTCCGCGAACCACGGCACCAGCGAGCGGACCCCGGGCGCCCGGCCGTCGGTCCACACGACCCGCACCGCCTGGGCGCGCAGTCCCTTCGCGTCCGTCTGCGTCCAGCCGGTCGGCGAGACCGGGCCCAGCTCCCGCCAGCCCTCGCCCGGCAGATACGCCTCCACCCGCGCCGCGTCGCCGGTGCCCGGCTCGGTCATCAGCGTCACGGACTCCACCGGCCTGGGCCGGTCGAGCCGCACGGTGTACGCGCCCGTTTCCGCGGCCGTCCCCGGCGAGGGCGCGGCCTCGCGCGCCCGGTTCGCGCCCGTCCAGGCCGCCGACTCCGTCACGGCCCGTGCCAGGAACGGGTCGAGGACGCCCTTGCCGACCGTCGCCCGGGTGGACCTGGTCAGCGCGCCGCGCTGCGGCTCCAGCAGGAGCTGCGCCTGCCAGGCCGCGGCGCCGTCGCCGCGCGCCTGGGCCTGCAGCATGTCGACCGCCGTCTCGCCGGCGAGGCCGTACCGCGACAGCTGCTCCAGCCAGGGCCGCACCTCGTCGTCGAGCAGTCCGCCGGCCGTGCCGCCGAGCCGCTGGGGCGCCTCGCGCATCACGGTGAACGCGGCCCGCAGCTCGCCCGCCGCGCGGTCCCGGGCGGCCGGGTCGGCGCCCCCGCGGGTCCGCCAGAACGCCGCCATCAGCGGCTTGAGGTACGCGGACTCCGCGGCCGGGTCGAGCAGCGAGGAGGCCCCGTTGCCGGCCAGCGCGTGCAGCGCCTCGCGGGCCTTCGGGTCGGCGCCCGCGAGATCGTCGACGGCGGCCCGCCACGACTCCTGGGCGCGGTAGCCCTTCGGGTTCCAGGCGTAGTCGGCGGCCGTGAACAGCGGGATCCGGGACGCGGCCGGCTGCTCCATCGCGTTGGCCAGGAAGGCGGCCGAGCCGGCGGCGACGGCCGGTTCGCGGCCGGTGTGCGGGCCGAGGAAGAGCCGGTCCTGCGCGTAGTCGTTGACGGGGTAGTTGTCCATGGTGACCAGCGGATGCCGGAACGTGTCCCGGGCCCCGGCCAGTTCGCGGCCGGTGATGGTGCGCGGCACCACCCCGACGCCCGTCCAGGCGACCTGCACCCGGTCGTCGAGCTTCGCGGCGAGCGCCTTGCGGTAGGCCGTCGCGCCGTCCTGGTAGTACTCGGTCGGCATCAGCGTCAACGGCTCGGCGTCCGGGTGCCGTTCGGCGAGGTGACGGGCGACCGCGCCGGCCACCCGGGCGTGCGCCTCGGCGGCAGCCCGCGGCCCGCTCCCGAAGGTGTCCGCGTCCCGGTCGCAGTGCCACTCGCTGTAGCTGACGTCCTGGAACTGCAGCTGGAAGGCGCGCACGCCGAGCGCCCACATGGCGTCGATCTTGCGGGTGAGCGCCTTCACGTCGTCGTCGGACGCCAGGCACATGGACTGCGCGGGCGAGACGGCCCAGGCGAGCGTCACGTGGTTGGCGCGGGCCCGCTCGGCCAGTTCGCGGAACGCGGTCCGCTCGGCGGCGGGGTACGGGTCGCGCCACAGGGTCTGCCGGTACGGGTCGTCGCCGGGGGCGTACAGAAAGCGGTTCTGCTTCGTCCGGCCGAGGAAGTCGATCTGGGCGAGGCGCTGTTCGCGGGTCCAGGGACGGCCGTAGAAGCCCTCGGTCATGCCGCGGACGACCGAGCCGGGCCAGTCGCGGACGAGCACGGCCGGTATCTCGCGCCCGGCGCCGCCCGGTCTGTCGGTGATCAGCTGCCGCACTGTCTGGACGGCGTGGAACAGGCCGTCCGGGCCGACCCCGTCGAGGGCGGCGGTGTCCCGGCCCGCGTGGCGTCCGGTCGCCAGCCGGTAGCCGCCCCGGGGCAGATCGGCGCGCTCGGGGGCGCGCAGCGCCCGCAGCGCCTCCGCGGCGCCCGACGTCCCGTCACCGGCCGGGCCGGACAGCCGGATCACCGGTCCCCGGCCGGGCAGCGCGGTGTGCACCGTACGCACCCCGGCGGCGCGCAGCGCCTCGCGCAGCGCCGCCACGGCGTACGGGTCGGCGTCGGCATCCGCGAGCAGGACGACATCGGTCCCGAGGGCCACCGGAGCCGCGGCGGAGGCGGTGAGGGACTGGGGGCGCGGCCAGACCGAGGGGACGTCGGCGCGCTGCTCGTCGGGGGTGGTGACGGGGGAGACCGGGGCCGCGTACACGGGGGCGGCCGTGCCGCCGCCGAGGAGTCCGCCGATGACGGCGGCCGCGACCGCCGTCGCCGTCCGCCTGCCGCGTCCCAGGTGCACGTCCGTCTCCCCTCGACGCCGCTCCGGCCGGGTGCCGCTTCCGCCCTGTGGCCCACCCGTACATCACGAGTGGGTTACGAGCCCACCACCCGCTCGCCGAAGGTGTCAACGCCGGTGGTCGATCTGTCGGTTTTGCCCGGCGGGGTGGCGCCCCTGCGCCACGTTCCGCGGGTAGAACGGAGGGTGACCGGCGTCACGCGGCACGTCTGCGGCGACGCCCGCTGGGTAGGGCTGATGTGTTCCGCACCCGAGCCGCACGCGTGGTCGGCACCCGAGCCGCACGCGTGTTCCGTACGCCGACACGAACGGGAGGCCTCCGTGGCCGCGTCCGCCCAGCCGCAGCCCCACGTCCCCGCCCCGCGCCGCCCCGTGCCCACCGAGCCGGGGCCGCTCACCAGCGAGCCCCCGCTCGCCGACACCGCCCCCCTGACCAGCGAGCCGCCGCTGACCGACGCGGCGCCCCTGACCAGCGAACCCACCGCCCACGGCACCGCGGGCGGTACGGAGTCCCCAGGAGTGTGAGAAGTGACCCTGGCCCGCCTCGCCGAACTCCACGGCGTCGCCACCGAGTACGCCCCCTCCGAGGGCGTCACCGTCCGCGTCCCCGACGCGACCGTGGTGACCGTGCTGCGTGCCCTGGACGTCGACGCGTCCACGCCCGAGGCCGTCGCCGCCGCCCTCGCCGCGGCCGAACGGGACGCCCGGGAGCGGCTGCTTCCGGCCACCCTGGTCCTGTGGCGCGGCGAACCGGCGCCCCGGGCGCTCGACGGACTGCCGCCCGGCACGGCGCTGCGGGTCACCACGGAGGACGGCGCGCGCCTCGACTGGAGCCCCGACGACCCGTCCGCGCCGCCGCTCGGCGTGTACCGGATCGAGGCGCAAGCCCCCGACGGCCGGTCCTCCCGGAGCACGCTCGTCGTCGCGCCCGAGCGGCTGCCGCAGCCCCCGGAGCGCGTCCACGGGCTGCTCGTCCAGCTGTACTCGGTGCTGTCCGCGCGCTCCTGGGGCATGGGTGACCTCGGCGACCTGCGGGAGATGGCCGGCTGGGCGGGCCGTACCCACGGGGCCGGGTTCGTCCAGGTGAACCCGCTGCACGCGGCGGTGCCCGGCGCGCCCGTCGATCCGTCCCCGTACCGGCCGTCCTCGCGCCGCTTCCCCGACCCGGTCCATCTGCGGATCGAGGAGATCCCGGAGTTCGGGTACGTCGGTCCCGAGTACCGCGCCGAGCTCGACGCCGTCCTCCAGGAAGCGGGGGAGCTGCGGGAACGGGTCCTGAACAAGGGCGCGTTGATCGACCGGGACGCGGTGTGGGCGGCGAAGCGGCGGGCCCTGGAGCTCGTCGCGACGGTGCCGCTCGGGCCCGGCCGGCGGGCGGAGTACTGCGACTTCCTCGCCGAGCACGGCCGTGCCCTGGAGGACCACGCCACCTACTGCGCGCTCGCCGAGCGGTACGGCCACCACTGGCGCGACTGGCCGGCGGAGCTGCGCGATCCGCGCTCCGCCGAGGCCGTGGTGCGGACCGACGGCGAGCTGGCCGCCCTGGTCGACTTCCACTGCCGGCTGGCCTGGTTGACGGACCGGCAGCTCGGGGCGGCCTCCCGGGCCGCCCGGGAGGCGGGGATGGCCGTCGGGGTCGTCCACGACCTCGCGGTCGGCGTCCACCCGGACGGCTCCGACGCCTGGGCCGGGCAGGACGCCTTCGCCGCCGGGATGTCCGTCGGTGCCCCGCCGGACGCGTTCAACGCCCGCGGCCAGGACTGGGGGCTGCCCCCGTGGCGGCCGGACGCGCTCGCCGCCTCCGGCCACGCCCCGTACCGCGGGCTGCTGCGGGGCATGCTGCGGCACGCCGGGGCTCTGCGCATCGACCACGTGATGGGCCTGTTCCGGCTCTGGTGGGTGCCGGAGGGCCGCGAGCCCACCGAGGGGACCTACGTCCGGTACGACGCCGAGGCGATGCTCGCCGTCCTGGTCCTGGAGGCCCACCGGGCGGGCGCGCTCGTCGTCGGCGAGGACCTCGGGACGGTCGAGCCGGGGGTGCGCGAGGCGCTGGAACGGCGCGGCGTGCTCGGCACCTCGGTGCTCTGGTTCGAGCGGGACTGGGCGGGCGACGGCCGTCCGCTGGCCCCGGAGCGCTGGCGGGCCGGCTGCGTCGCCACCGCCACCACGCACGACCTGCCGTCCACCGCCGCCCGGCTGACGGGCGAGCACGTGGAGCTGCGGCACCGGCTCGGGCTGCTCCCCGGAGAGCTGGGCCGGGAGCGGGCGGCCGACCGCGCGGAGGTCGCCGAGTGGCTCGGCTACCTGGACCGGCTCGGCCTGCTGCCGGAGGGCATCGGCGACGAGGAGGCCGAGGTGCGGGCCGTGCACCGGTTCCTGCTGCGCACCCCGGCCCGGATGGTCGGGATCTGGCTGCCGGACGCGGTGGGGGACCGGCGGCCGCAGAACCTGCCGGGCACCTGGGACCAGTACCCGAACTGGCGGCTGCCGGTCGCGGACGCCTCGGGCCGCCCGCTGACGCTCGACGAACTGGCCGGCTCGCCCCGGCTGCACCGCCTCCTGGACCTGTTCGGCGGACCGGGCGCGGGGGCGCGTACTGAGGGGTGAGGGGCGCTGAGGGGCCCGTACGGCACCCCCGGGCGCGCGGTCCGTCAGGGCGTTCGCTACGTTTGCACCGTGGACAAGAAGAACGCCCTGCGCGCCGGCGCCGTGACGGCCGGTACGACGCTGATGATGCTGCTCATGTCGTCCCCCGCGCTCGCGCTCACGCGTGACGACGGTGACGACCCGGCCCCCAAGCTGAGTGTCGCCGAGACGCTCGGCCTGTTCGTGGGCCTGCCGATCGCGCTGTTCCTGGTGATCTGCGGTCTGGTGATGGTGCTCGACAAGTCGAAGAAGCAGGCGTAACCACCCGCTGATTCCCGCGAGGGCGCCGTACGGTCCGTCATGGACCGTACGGCGCCCTCGTGTGCGTTCCTTCAGGCGTTCCCGCGCACGGAACGTCAGACCGTCGTCGCGAGCAGCTTGCGCAGCAGCCCCGCGAGCTGCTCCGCCTCCTCCTCGGTGAGCGCCGCCTCCAGGGCCGCCCGCTGCTGGGCCAGCCCCGCGCCCACCGCCTCGTCCACCAGCTCGCGGCCATGTTCGGTGAGCGTCACCCGCAGCGCGCGCCGGTCGTTCGGGTCGGGGCTGCGGGTGAGCAGCCCGGCCTTCTCCAGCTTGTCCAGCCGGCCGGTCATCCCGCCGGTGGTGATCATCAGCGTCGCGGCCAGCTCGCGCGGCGACAGCGTGTACGGCGCCCCGGAGCGGCGCAGCGTCGCCAGCACGTCGAACTCCCCCAGTCCCATGCCTCCGTGGGCCGAGTACGCCTTGTCCACCCTGCCGCGCATCGCCGCCGACAGCCGGTAGATCCGGCCGAAGACGGCCATCGGAAGGGTCTCCAGGTCGGGTCGTACGACGGCCCACTGGTCCGCGATGGCGTCGACGGCGTCGCGGGCGGGGCCGGGGGCGGGGGTGCGCTTCTCCATGGGGTCAGTTTTCCCTCCGTGGCGACTCGATGGCAAGAAAGCCACTTGCAAGAAAGTATCTTAGTGCTAAGTTAATTACTGCCAAGCCGATCGGCCCGCTCCGGGCCACCCGGTCGCACCCGTCTCCGCAGGGGGGATCCGTCATGTCCCGCAAGGCCGCCGTCGTCGCACTGACCGCGCTCGCCCCCATCTCCTGGGGCTCCACCTACTTCGTCACCACCGAGTTCCTGCCGCCCGACCGGCCGCTGTTCACCGGTCTGATGCGCGCCCTGCCCGCCGGCCTGCTGCTCCTCGGACTCACCCGGAAGCTGCCGACCGGGGCCTGGTGGTGGAAGGCGGCCGTGCTCGGCGCGCTCAACATCGGCGCCTTCTTCCCGCTGCTCTTCCTCGCCGCGTACCGGCTGCCCGGCGGTGTGGCGGCGGTCGTCGGCTCGGTCGGCCCGCTCTTCGTCGTCGGCCTCGCGGCCCTCTTCCTCGGTGACCGCCCGACGTCGAAGTCCCTGCTCACCGCGATCGCGGCGGCCTTCGGAGTGAGTCTGGTCGTGCTCAAGGCGGGCGCCGCGCTGGACGTCGTCGGCGTGGCCGCCGGTCTGCTGTCCGCCCTGTCGATGTCCGCGGGCACCGTCTTCACCAAGCGCTGGGGGCGCCCGGAGGGCGTCGGTGCGCTGGCCCTGACCGGCTGGCAGCTCACCGCGGGCGGCCTGATCATCCTGCCGATCGCCTTCCTGATCGAGGGCGCCCCGCCCGCCCTGGACGCCACCAACCTGGCCGGCTACGCGTACCTCGCCCTGGGCAACACCGCCGTCTCGTACTTCCTCTGGTTCCGCGGCATCGAGCGGCTGAGCGCCTCCTCCGTCACGCTGCTCGGCCCGCTCTCGCCGATCACCGCGGCCGTCATCGGGTGGGCCGCGCTCGGCCAGGCGCTCGGCCCGGTGCAGCTGGTCGGCATGGTGATCGCCTTCGGTGCCACGCTGGTCGGCCAGATGGGTCCGCGGGCCCCGAAGAAGACCGCGCCGGTCGCCGGGTCGTTCAGCTCTCCTGAAAGGAAAGCTCAGGAAGTTTCGATGGACCTGGAGGTTTCCGGGGTGCGACGGTAGGGGCGCACCCGAACCGAAAGGACCCCATGACCTCCCTGGACCACCGTGTCACCGACGAACGGCCGGCCCCCGCCGAGCGCCTTGCGCGGGGAGCCGGCCTCGGTCTTCTCCTGGCGGCCGTCGCCACGGTCGTCTGGTCCGGGAGCTTCGTCGTGGCCAGGGCCCTGCACGACACCGTCCCCCCGATCCAGCACAACTTCTGGCGCTGGATCGTCGCCATCGTCGCCGTCGCCCCGTTCGCCGCCCGCGAGACCTGGCGGCAGCGGGCGCTGATCCGGCGGCATCTCGGCTTCCTCACCCTCGCCTCGCTGCTCGGCATCACCGTCTACAACACCCTGATCAACCAGGCCGGCACCGCGACCAGCGCCGCCAACATGGGCATGATCATGGCCGCCTCGCCGGTCCTGATGGCCGTGTACGAGCGGCTCGGCGGCGGCCGGCTCGGCCCGCGCCGCGTCACCGGGATGGCCGTCGCCCTCGCCGGCGTCCTGCTCCTCGTCGGCCGCGGCTCCTTCGCCGCCGACTTCGCCGTCGGCGACCTGTGGGCCATGGCGGCGGCCGTCGCCTTCGCCTCGTACAGCGCCCTGCTCAAGCGCCGCCCGGCCGAACTCGGCGGCCTGGTCTTCCTCTTCGCCACCTTCGTGCTCGGCACCCTGATGCTCGCCCCGGCCTTCGCGGTCAGCGTCGCAACCCAGGGTGGCTTCCGGCCCACCGCCGGCACCGTCGGCCAGCTCGTCTACGTCGGCGTCGCCTCCTCCGCCGTCGCCTTCTTCGCCTGGAACAAGGCCGTCGCCCTGATCGGCGCGGGCCGCGCCGGAGTCGTCTACTACCTCCAGCCGGTCTGCGTGGCCCTGCTCTCGTACGCCCTGCTCGGCGAGGACCTGGGCCTCCTCGGCGGCGCGTGCATGGCCCTGATCCTGGGCGGGGTCGCCCTGGCCTCGGCCCGGAGCCGGTGACCGCGCCGGAGCGGGGCGGCGCGCCCGGTAGGTTGCGGCCCATGACCGAGTGGGACATCAAGAAGCTCCAGATCCTGCGGACCCTGCGCGACCGCGGCACCGTCACCGCGACCGCGGAGACGCTGCGGATGACCCCCTCGGCCGTCTCCCAGCAGCTCACCAACCTCGCCAAACAGCTTGGCGTGCCGCTCCTGGAGGCCCACGGGCGGCGCGTCCGGCTCACCGACGCCGCCCACCTCGTGCTCCGGCACGCCGAGTCCGTGTTCGCCCAACTGGAGCGCGCCGACGCCGAACTGGCCGGCTACCTGCGCGGCGAGGCCGGCGAGGTGCGGGTCGCCGCGTTCTCCACCGCCGTGCCCGCGCTCGTCGTGCCCGCCGTGCAGCAGCTGCGGGCCGACCACCCCGGGCTTGGCGTACGGGTCAGGGAGGCCGAGGCGGCGGAGGCGTACGAACTCCTGGGCGCCGGAGACGTCGACCTGGCCCTCTCGCTGGCCGCCCACGCCCCCTCCGTGCGCGACCCCAAGTTCAGTCGTGTCCCGCTGCTCGCCGACCCGCTCGACGTCGCCCTGCCCGCCGGGCACCCGCTCGCCGGCGCGCCCGGGCTGCGGCTCGCCGACCTGTCCGCCGAGCCGTGGATCTTCGGCGGCTCCGGACCGTGGTCCGAGATCACCATCGCCGCCTGCGAGGCGGCCGGCTTCGTGCCCGAACAGGCGCACAGCGCCGCCGGCTGGACGGCGATCCTCGCCATGGTCGAGGCCGGCATGGGCGTCGCCCTGGTGCCCCGGATGGCGTCCGCGGAGCGCCCCGGCGGGGTCGTCATGCGGGTGCTCGCCGCCGACCAGCCGCGCCGTCACGTCGTCGCCGCCGTCCGGCGCGGCGCGGAGGAGGGCCCGGCCCTGGCCAAGGTGCTGGGTGCGCTCCGGCAGGCCGCGGCCCGCCGGGAAACCGTTCAGCAGAACTGAAAAGGACCGTCGAAAACATTCGATGGACCGGGCGGGTCCGGACGCGGCACAGTCGAGGCATGACCTTCGCCGAGAACACCGAGAACGCCGAGAACCAGGACCCGCACGCCAACGACGCCGCCCCGTACTCCGGCGGCGACCCGTACGCCGACTACCGCACCGGTGACTTCCCCTTCACCGAGCTGGTCGACCTGGCCGACCGCCGTCTCGGCGCCGGTGTCGTCGCCGCGAACGACGAGTTCTTCGCCGAGCGCGAGAACCTCCTCGTCCGCGAGCGGGCGGTCTTCGACCCGGAGCACTTCGGGCACAAGGGCAAGATCATGGACGGCTGGGAGACCCGCCGCCGCCGCGGCGCCGACGCCGAGAACGTCTTCCCCGCCCCCGAGGACCACGACTGGGCGATCGTCCGCCTCGGCGCCCCCGGGGTCATCCGCGGCATCATCGTCGACACCGCTCACTTCCGCGGCAACTACCCGCAGAAGGTCAGCATCCAGGCCGCTTCCGTCGAGGGCTCCCCGAGCCCGGAGCAGCTGCTCTCCGACGAGGTGAAGTGGGAGGAGCTCGTCCCGCCGACCCCCGTGCGCGGCCACGCCGCCAACGGCTTCGAGATCACCGCCGAGCGCCGCTACACCCACCTCCGCCTCTGCCAGCACCCCGACGGCGGCGTCGCCCGCCTCCGCGTGCACGGCGAGGTCGTGCCCGACCCCGAGTGGCTGGAGCTGCTCGGCACCCTCGACCTGATCTCCGTCCTCAACGGCGGTGCGTACGAGGACGCGTCGGACAAGTTCTACTCCTCGCCGACCCAGATCATCCTGCCCGGCACCTCCCGCAAGATGGACGACGGCTGGGAGAACCGCCGCCGCCGGGTCCGCGGCACCAACGACTGGGTGCGCTTCCGGCTCGCCGCGCAGGGCGCCGTCCGCGCCGTCGAGATCGACACCGCCTACCTCAAGGGCAACTCGGCCGGCTGGATCGCGCTCCAGGGCCGCAACGGCGACAGCGGCGAGTGGTTCGAGATCATCCCGCGGACCAAGCTGCAGCCCGACACCCTGCACCGCTTCAAGCTCCCCGCGCAGGCCGTCGTCACCCACGTCCGCCTCGACGCCTTCCCCGACGGCGGCGTGGCCCGGATGCGGCTGCACGGCGCGCTCACCGAGCAGGGCGCGGCCCACCTGCGGGCCCGCTACGAGGAACTGAACGGCTGACCCACGAACTCCGCCCGGTGGCGCGGCGCGCACGAACGCCCGCGCCACCGGGCGGTTCTCAACGCGGGCTCGACGAAGCGCCCGTGCAACGACAGAAGGGGCACCTCCGTGGGGGAGGGTGCCCCTTCGCCGTGTTCACGTACCGGTTCGCACCGGTGCCACGGGTACTACTTCGCCGCGGCCCGGTCCGCCGCCTGGGCCTTCAGGGCCCGCTCGACGCCCGCGCGCGACTCGGTCACCAGGCGGCGCAGCGCCGGAGCCGGGTCGTTCTCCGCGATCCACGCGTCCGTCGCGTCCAGCGTCTCCTGCGAGACCTGGAGGGTCGGGTAGAGGCCGACCACGATCTGCTGCACGATCTCGTGGCTGCGGGTCTCCGCGATGCCCTTGATGGAGGCGAAGTACTTCGCCGTGTACGGGGCGATCAGCTCGCGCTGGTCGGTCTGCACGAAGCCCGCGATGACCGCCTCCTGCACGGCGTTCGCCAGCTTGTCGTCCTCGACGACCGACGCCCAGGCCGCTGCCTTCGCGGCCTCGGTCGGACGCCCGGCCCGCGCGGTCGCCGCGTGCCGCTCGCCCGCCGCCGTACGGTCCCGCTCCAGCTCGGCCGCGATCTCCGGCTCGTCGAACCGGCCGGTCGCCGCGAGCCGCTGCACGAACGCCCAGCGCAGCTCGGTGTCCACGACCAGGCCGTCGACGACCACGCCGCCGTCCAGCAGACCCGCCAGCAGGTCCAGCTCCGCGTCCGTGCGCGCGGTCTCGGCGAACGCGCGCGCCCACGCCAGCTGGTGGTCGCTGCCCGGGGCGGCCGCCCGCAGCTGCTCCTGCGCGGCCTCCGTCCAGCGGGTCAGCCCGGCCGGACGCCAGGCCGGGTCCGCGTACAGCTCGATCGCCAGCTTCACCTGGCGCTGCAGCGACTGCACCACGCCGATGTCGGACTCCTTGGTGATGCCGGACAGCACCAGCTCCAGGTAGTCCCGGGTGGCCAGCTCGCCGTCGCGGGTCATGTCCCAGGCCGAGGCCCAGCACAGCGCGCGCGGCAGCGACTCGGTGAAGTCGCCCAGGTGCGCGGTGACGTTCTTCAGCGACACCTCGTCGAGGCGGACCTT
Source organism: Streptomyces sp. HUAS YS2 (assembly GCF_033343995.1). NCBI lineage: Bacteria > Bacillati > Actinomycetota > Actinomycetes > Kitasatosporales > Streptomycetaceae > Streptomyces > Streptomyces solicathayae. The sequence continues at coordinate 5,272,611 of NZ_CP137573.1, forward strand.
CGCGTACGACAGGTCGTCGTCGTTGAGCAGCACGACCGCCGGCCGGGTGCGGCCCACGAGCTGCGGCACGTCGGTCAGGCCGGCGGCGGCGATGTCCAGCTCCAGCCGGTCGGTGCGGACCAGCTTGCCGTCCTTCAGGTCGTACAGGCCGATCGCGATCCGGTGCGGACGCAGCACGGCCTCGCCCTTGGCGCCGGCCGGCAGCGCCGGGGCCTCCTGCCTGACGGCGAACGCGGTGATCGTGCCGTTCTCGTCGGTCTCGATCTCCGGGCGCAGGATGTTGATGCCGGCCGTCTCCAGCCACGCCTTCGACCAGGCCTTCAGGTCACGGCCGGAGGTCTCCTCCAGCGCGCCCAGCAGGTCCGACAGACGCGTGTTGCCGAAGGCGTGCCGCTTGAAGTACGCCTGGACGCCCTTGAAGAACTCGTCCTGGCCGACGTACGCCACCAGCTGCTTCAGGACCGAGGCGCCCTTGGCGTACGTGATGCCGTCGAAGTTGACGAGCACGTCCTCCAGGTCGTTGATCTCGGCCATGATCGGGTGGGTGGACGGCAGCTGGTCCTGCCGGTACGCCCAGGTCTTCTCCGCGTTGGCGAAGGTGGTCCAGGCGTTCGGCCAGCGGGTGCCCGGCACGGACGCCTGGCAGGCGACCGAGGTGAAGGTGGCGAACGACTCGTTCAGCCAGAGGTCGTTCCACCACTCCATGGTGACGAGGTCGCCGAACCACATGTGGGCGAGCTCGTGCAGGATCGTCTCGGCGCGGCGCTCGTACGCGGCGTCCGTCACCTTCGAGCGGAAGACGTACTGGTCGCGGATGGTCACCGCGCCCGCGTTCTCCATCGCGCCCGCGTTGAACTCGGGCACGAACAGCTGGTCGTACTTGGCGAAGGGGTAGTCGTACGCGAACTTCTCCTGGAACCAGTCGAAGCCCTGGCGCGTGACGTCGAAGATGTGGTCCGCGTCGAGGAACTCGGCGAGCGACGGGCGGCAGTAGATGCCCAGCGGGACGGTCCGGCCGTCCTTCTCGTAGGTCGAGTGCACCGCGTGGTACGGGCCGACGATCAGTGCGGTGATGTACGTGGAGATCCGTGGCGTCGGCTCGAAGACCCAGAGGTCGTCCTTCGGCTCCGGGGTGGGGCTGTTGGAGATCACGGTCCAGCCGGCCGGGGCCTTCACTGTGAACTGGAAGGTCGCCTTCAGGTCCGGCTGCTCGAAGGAGGCGAAGACGCGGCGCGCGTCCGGGACCTCGAACTGCGTGTACAGGTAAGCCTGGTCGTCGACCGGGTCGACGAACCGGTGCAGGCCCTCGCCGGTGTTCGTGTACGCGCAGTCGGCGACGACCCTCAGCTCGTTGCGGCCGGCCTTCAGCCCGGGCAGGGCGATCCGCGAGTCCTGGAACGCGGCGGCGACGTCCAGCGCGTGGCCGTTGAGCACGGCCTCGTGCACGGTGGGGGCGACGAGGTCGATGAAGGTCTCGGCGCCCTCCTCGGCGGAATCGAAGCGGACGGTGGTGACGGACCGGTAGGTGCCGCCCTCCTGCGCACCGGTGAGGTCCAGTTCGACCTCGTACGCGTCCACGGTCAGCAGCTTCGCCCGCTGCTGCGCCTCTTCACGGGTCAGGTTTGTGCCAGGCACCCGGTCAACTCCTCGGTTTCGTGACGTTTGGCCCATCCTTCCACGGGGCGCGTCAACGGCGCACGGCGCATTTCCAAGGGCCGTCGCCGCTGATCCGGAGCAGCCCGGGGCCGGGCACCGGGGCACTCACCCGGGTGTCCCCGATCTCGTTGACCAGCAGGTCCTGGTCCTCCTCGTCGTACTCCGGGTACTCGGGCGGGGTGTGCAGATGGACGGTGAAGTTCGACTCGCCGCCGTGGAAGAAGTCCAGGACACCGGCCGGGCCCTCGTAGATCACCAGATCGTGTGCGTGGCCCTCGATGTGGCCGTCGAACCGGCGGGCGTGGGTGAGCGGCAGGACGCGCAGCGTCCAGGGGGTGTCGGCCTCGACGCGCAGCGCCAGCGGGCGGTCGCGGGGGACCAGGGCGACGGTACGGGCGTGCACGTCGTCCTCGTACGCCATGAGCAGGAAGTCCTCGGCGCGGCCGTAGGCGTCGCAGGACTCGATGGTCGTCGAGATGGAGTTGTACGCCTCGATCTCGAGCAGCGCCCAGCCCGGCGGGATCGCCGGGTCGCAGTGCACGGTCTCCTTGCCGCGGCCCTGGTGGGTGGAGGGCCGGAAGGAGGAGGAGAAGGGGTCGTACGCGGGCGCGGCGGGCGGCTGGTACGGCGCGGGCACGGGCGCCGCCGGGGGCTGCTGGTACGGGGCCTGGGCCGGGGCTGCGGGCGGCTGGTACGGGGCCGGCTGCTGGTACGGAGCGGTGGGCGGCTGGTACGGGGCCGCCGGGGGCGGGACGTAGCCCGGGCCCGGGATCGGGGCCGGCGGGGGCTCGACGACGATGCCGAAGTCCGTCGCGAGGCCGGCCAGGCCGGACGCGTACCCCTGCCCGACCGCGCGGAACTTCCAGCCGCCGGTCCGGCGGTAGAACTCGCCGAAGACGAACGCGGTCTCCGTCGTCGCGTCCCCGATCGCGAAGTACGCCACCGGCCCGCCGGACGGGTCCGCCACCCGCACGTCGAGCCCCGGCACCCGCCCGAACGGGCCGCCGTCCGCCGAGGCGGCGACGACGATCCGCTCCACCTCCGGCTCGACGCGCGCCAGGTCCAGCCACAGCCAGTCCGCGGTCGCCGCGCCCGGAGCGCCCGGCGCCGACTTGCCCAGATGCCGCACCGCGCCCGAGGGATGCGTCCCGTGGTTGTAGAACACCAGGTCCGCGTCCCCGCGCACCCGCCCGCTCGCGTCGAGCAGCAGCGCCGACACGTCCACGTCCGGCACCCCGGCCCCGGTCAGCCAGCTCACCGCGACCTGGAGCGCCTGCGCGGGCACCGGAATGTTGGCGCCCTTCGGTATCTGGGTCATGCCCGGATCCTGTCACCCGAAGGCCCGTCTTCGAACGCGTTGTCCGAATTCCGCCAGCGGTGATCGTCGTACGCGCGCGAGGCTGGGCCCATGACCGAATACACCGCACGGGCCGTCGAGCCCGCCGCCCTCGCCGAGCTGCGCACCGATGACGACGCGGGGCGCCCCTGCGTCCCGTACACCGCGACCGAGGGCGGAGAGCCGCTGCGCTGCTGTCTGCGCCTCGCCGGGCCGGGGGAGCGGATCGCCCTCGTCTCGTACGCCCCGCTGCGCCGCTGGGCGGCCGGGACCGGCGCGGAGCCGGGCGCGTACGACGAGCAGGGCCCGGTCTTCGTCCACGCAGAGGAGTGCGAGGGACCGCAGGACTCCGACGCGTACCCCTTCGCGCGCCCGGGCGCCCTGCGCACGCTGCGCCGCTACGACGCGCGGGGCCGGATCGTCGGAGGCCGCCTCCTGGAGATCCCGGAGACGGCCTCTGAGGGCTTCGACAAGGCGTTCGCGGAGGCCTTCGCCGACCCGGACGTCGCCCTGGTGCACGTCAGGGCCGTCGAGTACGGCTGCTTCCACTTCGAGGTGCGCCGACCTCAGGGCGCTTAGGCGCCCTTGAGCTCCGCCGCCACCAGCTCCGCGATCTGGACCGCGTTCAGGGCCGCGCCCTTGCGGAGGTTGTCGTTGGAGACGAAGAGCGCGAGGCCGTTCTCGGCCGTGTCGTCGACGCGGATGCGGCCCACGTACGAGGCGTCCTTGCCGGCCGCCTGGAGCGGGGTCGGGATCTCGGAGAGCTCGACGCCCTCCGCGTCCTTCAGCAGCTCGTACGCGCGCTCCACGCTCAGCGGACGCTCGAAGCGGACGTTGACCTGGAGCGAGTGGCCGGAGAAGACCGGGACGCGCACGCAGGTGCCGGAGACCTTGAGCTCCGGGATCTCCAGGATCTTGCGGGACTCGTTGCGGAGCTTCTGCTCCTCGTCGGTCTCGTGCGAGCCGTCGTCGACCAGGTTGCCGGCCAGCGGGACCACGTTGAAGGCGATGGGGCGGCGGTAGACACCGGGCTCCGGGAAGGCCACGGCCTCGCCGTCGTGGGTCAGCTCGGTCGCGCGGTCGGCGACGGCCTTGACCTGGCCGTCCAGCTCGGCCACACCGGCCACGCCGGAGCCGGAGACGGCCTGGTACGTGGTGGCGACCAGCGCGGTCAGGCCGGCCTCCTGGTGGAGCGGCTTGAGCACCGGCATGGCGGCCATGGTGGTGCAGTTCGGGTTGGCGATGATGCCCTTCGGGCGGTCCTTGATCGCGTGCGGGTTGACCTCGGACACGACCAGCGGGACCTCGGGGTCGCGGCGCCAGGCGGAGGAGTTGTCGATCACCACGGCGCCCTGGGAGGCGACCTTCTCGGCGAGCGCCTTGGAGGTGGCGCCGCCGGCGGAGAACAGCACGATGTCCAGGCCCGTGTAGTCGGCGGTGGCGGCGTCCTCGACCGTGATGCCGTCCAGGACGCTGCCGGCGGACCGGGCGGAGGCGAAGAGACGCAGCTCGTCGATCGGGAACTTCCGCTCGGCGAGGATCTTGCGCATGACCGTGCCGACCTGACCGGTGGCTCCGACGATTCCGACCTTCACGGGGACTCCTCCGTACGTTTGTGCAGGGTGCTGCCGCTCCATGATGGGTATCACCCGGGGCTGCTTGTCCAATCCATTGTCCGAGGATCGGGACGCCTGCCAAGACGACGAAGGGGCGGGCGCCGGTTGCGGCACCCGCCCCTCAGTGATCGTTCCGGGCTGTTACGGGGTGACCTTGCCGATCACCACGCTGCCCGCGCCCGCGACCGTGCCGCGCGCGTTGACCAGCTGGACCTCGCCGAAGAACTGCCGGCCCTCGGGCGCGGCACCGGCGACCAGCACCTCGGCGCCGACCTTGGCGGAGCCGCCGTTGGCCAGCGGGTACGTCTTCGCCGCGTCGACCTGGACGCTGCCGAGCGAGGCGGAGTAGTACACGTCCTTGTAGTCGAAGGTCGTGCCGCCCGCCGCCTGCACCGAGTAGCCGTCGACGACGATCGTGTACGTGCCCGCTGCCGGCTTCGCCAGCGAGACGGACTCCTCCGAGTCGCCGTCCGCCGACTGGCCGACCTGCTTGCCGTTCAGCAGCACGGTCAGGTCGAGGTCGGCGGCCTTGTCGGAGGTGTTGCCGATGGCCACGTCGAGCCGCTCGACGCCCTCACCGATGGTGACGGTCCTCGTCTGCTGCTCGTGGTGCTGGATGGTCGGGGTCTCGACCTTGGCCGAGCCCAGCGAGCCGCCCTTGAGCTTGCCCTCGATGCCGGCGAACTTGTTCGTCACCGTCCACTCGACGGCGGCCGGGGTGCCGACCTTCGCCTCGGCGACGGTCTGCACGGCCGGGTCGAAGTTCGCGCCCAGCACCGACACGTCCAGCTTGAACGGGTTGTCCAGGTCGGGCGACGTGCGACGCGACTCGACCTCGATCTCCCAGACGCCCGGCGTCGGGTTGGCGTACGAACGCAGGTCCGGACGGCAGGTGTTGGCCGGGTTGTAGTGCGGGTAGCACGCGGTGGACGCGGTCGACTCGATGGCCACGCCGTACGGGTGGATCGCGATGAACCGGGTCTGGCTCTTCTCCTTCAGGCCGCCGAGGGCGACCTCGAGGGACTTGGCGCCGGCCGGGACCTTCACGAAGTACGACTTGTGGCTGTTGCGCTGCACCGTGCCGGACGCGGAGTACGCGTAGCCGGGCGCGGCCAGGTCCTTGGCGACCACGACGGTCGACAGGATCTGCTTGTCGACGCCCTCGGTGCGCTCGTCGTCCAGCTCCAGGATGGCGCTGTGCACACCGGCGGTCTGCGGCTTCGCCTCGACCTTGACGGTCACCGGCTTGTTCAGCGGGAGCGTGATGTAGTCGTACGCGGTGGCCGCCTTGAAGGTGCCGTCGTTGTACTTCCAGTTCAGCTCGTGCCGCACGCCGTACGCCGGGCCGGAGGTCCGGGTGATGGTGACGTCGTACGTCTTCTTCTGGCCGACCTTCAGGCCGCCCTCGCGGTCGTACACGCCGGTGCCGGTGTGCGGGGCCGGGAAGATGACGGTGTCGACCGGGGCCTCGACCTTGTAGTCGTGCGCGGTCGCGCCGTCCTCGATCGACTCCCAGGCCTCGTTGATGTCGATGAGGCCGGAGCCCTGCTCGTGCGCGGCGACACCCGGGATCCGCGTCGCGGTCGAGGTGAGCGCGGTGCGCAGGGTGAGCGGGGAGAGCTCGATGCCCTTCTGCTTCGCGGCGGAGAGCAGCAGCGCGCTCGCGCCCGCGACCTGCGGGGAGGACATCGAGGTGCCGTTGAGCATCCCGTAACCGGCGGGCAGGGTGTAGCCCGCCTCGGGCACGCCGGCGCCGGCCTGCCAGGTCGGGATGGTGTTCACGGCCGAGCCGGGACCGGTGATGGTCGGGGTGAAGCCGCCGTCCTCACGCGGGCCGCGCGAGGAGAAGGGGAACATGGCGTACTTCTTCTCCACGGCGGAGCCGTAGTTGGCCGCCCAGGTGGACTGGGAGATGGCCGCGCCGACCGAGAGGACCTTGTCGGCCAGGCCGGGGTCGCCGATCGTGTTGATGCCCGGGCCGGAGTTGCCGGCCGAGATGACCAGCTGGACGCCGTGCTCGTCGATCAGCCGGGTGTACAGGCGGGCGCGGACGTTGTCGCCGTCGTTCTGCGCGGGCAGGCCGCCGATCGACATGTTGACGATGTCGACGCCGCGGTTGACGACGAGGTCCGTCATGCCCTCCATGAGGGCGGTGTTGGTGCAGCCGCCGGTCCAGGTGCAGGCGCGGGAGGACACGATCTTCGCGCCGGGGGCCGCGCCGTTCATCCGGCCGCCGAAGAGGCCCTTGGCGGCGGTGATGCCGGCGACGTGGGTGCCGTGCGAGGACTCGACGATGCCGATGTTGACGAAGTCGCGCTTCTGGCCGACCCAGGTGCCGCCCAGCGGGTCCATCGGGACGTCCTTGCGGATCTCCACGACGAACGGGGTGCGCTCGGCGACCTCGGTGTCCGGGTTGTCGGTGCCGAAGTACCCGACCTGGAAACCGTCCTTGTACGGCTTCATCGGCTCGTTGTCCGTGAAGTCGTTGTTCTGGTCGGTGTCCACGCGGACGGTGCCGGTGGCCTGGTCGTACAGCATGCCGAAGACGTCGGTGGTGTCGCCGTCGCGGTTGATGTCACCGGCCGGGTCGCCGCCCGCGGTGATCGCCTCGCTGAAGCGGCTCCACTGGTACGCGCCCTCGGGGGCCTTCCAGGACTGCTGGCCGGCGGTGAACACCGGGCCGGCGACCGGGGTGACCTGCGCGCGCCACGTGGCGTCGCCCTCGGTCAGCGGGTCGGTGGCGGTGACCCAGTCGACGATCTTGCGCTCGCCGGTGCTGGTCTTCTGCAGTGCCGGGTGACCGAGGTCGACGCCGGAGTCGAGGATGCCGATGGTCACGCCGCGGCCGTCGGCCTTGGGGTGGTCCTCGACGAACTCGACCGCGCCGGTCTCGTGCGACGGGTTGTACGGGTTCTTCGCCGGGGTGTTCTTGCCCGGGGCCGGGTACGTCGTCGCGGTGGCACCCGCGGCGGAGCCCTTGGCGCCCGCGTCCGGCGTCGGGTCGTCCAGGACGACCTCGGCCTGGAGGTCGACCGCCTGGACGGAGGAGAGCTTGGTGGCCGCCGTGATGGCGGCGTCGGCCTTGGCGGTCGGCAGCGTCGCGCGGACGTAGCCGAGCTTGTCGTCCCGCTTGCCGACGGAGCCGCCGGGGACGGCGTCGAGCTGGCCGGCGACCTGCTCGGTGGCGCCGGGCGCGGTGGCGACGAGGATGGTGACGTTCTTCTCGCCCGCGGCCTCGGCCGCGTCGAGCCGCTGGGCGTCGGTGGCGCCGAGCTTGTCCGCGGAGTCGGAGGACTTGACCGGGGGAGTGGTCGCCGGGTCGTCGGCGGCCAGGACCGGAGCGGCACCGGCCGCGATCAGCGCGGTCACCAGTCCGGCGGCCGCGGCGACGCGGGCCGCCCGTCTGTGCCCGGGGGTCGAGCGCCCGGGTATGGAGCTCTGCGATTCGGGGGTGGTCATTTACATCCCTGGATGTGAAAGAGAGGGTCCGGATTTCGGTACCGGATGACCGCTCAGCCTTTCGTAAATGACCAGGGTTTGTGGAGAGTTGTCGAGTGGCGGAATGCGCGAGTGGCGTACATCCGCCACAGGGGGACATACGCCACGGGGGGCGAATCACCCCCAACAGGGGTGATTCGCGGCGATGGTTAGTTTTCCTTTGTACGGGCGTAGTGGCGCGAGGCCTTGGCCCGGTTGCCGCAGACCGCCATCGAGCACCAGCGTCGCGTGCCGTTCCGCGAGGTGTCGAAGAAGTGCAGGATGCACGCCTCGTGCGCGCAGGACCTGATCCGGTCGGGCGCGGTGCGCAGCAGGTCGAGGTAGTCGCGGGCGGCCGTCCAGGCGGGACCCCAGGCCGGGTCGCGGAACTCGGGCCGCTCGCCGGGCCCTTCGGTGGTGAGCGTGGCGCGGATCCGGCCGTGGCCGAGGATCGCGTCGAGGCGCTCGGTGGCGGCGGGGTCGCCGGGCCGGTCGACCAGTCCCTTGAGCGCGTCCCGGGCCGCCAGGGTGTGCCGGAGCGTCGTCGCGTCGGCGGTGAAGCGGTCGTCGAGGCCGTTGGCCGTCAGCCAGACCGCCAGGCCGGCCGGATCGGTGAGGAGGTCCTGCCGTACGCCCTCCTTCATCCACCGGGTGTTGAGCAGGTCCAGGGAGACGGGCTCACCGGTGAGCGGGCGGGGGTCGGAAACGGTCATGGACGGACTCCCTCGCTCCGTTGGCCTCGTTGCTAACCCCTCAAGAGTACGTGACCGGTTGCGCTCGGCCGCACCTAACCTCTAAAGTCGGATTAAGAGGTTAGCCCGACGAGGGCCGGCCACGCGACGAGGGGACAGTCATGTCTGCGATCGGCACGCTGAGCACGGGGCACATCGGCATCAACGTCACGGACATCGAGAGGTCCCTGGCGTTCTACGGCGAGGTCCTCGGCTTCGAGGTGATCGGCGAGGGCAAGGAGGAGGGGCAGCGCTTCGCCTTCCTCGGTCAGGGCGGCAAGCTCGTCGTCACGCTGTGGCAGCAGGCGGAGGGTGCGTACGACTCCGGCCGCGCGGGCCTGCACCACCTGGCCTTCGAGGCCGAGTCCATCGACCACGTGCGCGCCGCGGAGGCCGCGCTGAAGGCGCGGGACGTCTCCTTCGCGTACGAGGGCGTCGTCGCCCATCGCGAGGGTGCGGCGTCCGGCGGCATCTTCTTCCACGACCCGGACGGCACCCGCCTGGAGATCTACGCCCCGACCGGCGCGGAGGGCGCGGAAGCCCCCAACGAGTCGGCCCCGACCTGCGGCTTCTTCTAGGCCGTACGGCCCGTCGGTCCCTCTCGCCCCCGCACCGCCACCGTCAGGAGGACCTCATGGACACCGCACCCGCCTACCACCCCGGCTCCCTGGCGGTTCAGGAGCGAGTCGGGGTCCGCGACCTCGCCGACCATGTCGGCCGCTCGATCGGCGCCGGCATCAAACCCGTCGCCGCCGCCTTCCTCGAACTCCAGCCCATGCTGGTGCTCGGCGCGGCGGACGCCGAGGGAGACGTGTGGAGCTCCCTGCTGACCGGTGCGCCCGGCTTCGTGCGGGCCACCGGCCCGGCGCGGATCTCCATCGCCGGCGGCCTCCCCGAGGGCGATCCGCTCGACGGGGCCTTCGACGGCGGCGCGCCGGTCGGCACGATCGCCCTCGACCCCCGCACCCGCCGCCGGATGCGACTCAACGGCATCGCGTCACCCAGTGCGCGCGGCCTGGCCGTCGAGGCCGGGCAGGTCTTCGCGAACTGCCCGAAGTACCTCCAGAAGCGCGAGCTGTACGGGGCCGAGCCCGGCGCCCGTGCCGGTGCCGTGCGGCGCGGCCGGGCGCTCGGCCCCGCCCAGGAGCGGTTCATCCGCGCCGCCGACACCTTCTTCGTCGCCACCTCCGCGCCGGACGGGGTCGACGCCAGCCACCGCGGCGGGAATCCCGGATTTGTGAGAGTCGTCTCGCCGACCGAGCTGGCCTGGCCCGACTACCAGGGGAACTCGATGTTCCTCACCCTCGGCAATCTGGAGGCCGACGGCCGCGCCGGCCTGCTGTTTCTCGACTGGAGCACGGGCGACACGCTGCAGATCACCGGGACCGCGCGCACGGAGTTCGGACCGGAGGGCCGGACGACCTACGTTAGAATTCAACAAACTGTGGAATCGGAGGGGGCGAGTCCGTTGCGCTGGTCGGCGCCCGACTACTCGCCGGCCAACCCTCCCCTCGACGAAGGAGCGCAATGGGCGGAGTGACGCAGACGGCCGAGGCGGAGGCCCCCGCGGCCGTCGTACCCGGCCCCGCGCCCCACGACCACGACACCGTCCACGCCCCCGCTCCCGCCCGCACCGGCTGGGCGGCCCGGATCGCCCGGGTCGCCGCCGCCGGCCCCCCGCGCCCCCGGCTCCGTACCGTCCTCGCGGCGACGGCGCTCAGCACCGTCGCGCTGCTCTGCCTCGTCGCCCTCGGCGGGGTCGTCCACCACCCGCTGCTCATCCCGCCGCTCGCCGCCAGCATGGCGCTCGTCGCCGGCGCGCCCGACCTGCCGCTCTCCCAGCCCCGCTCGGTCATCGGCGGCCAGCTGCTCTCCACGCTCACCGGCTTCGCCGTGCTCGCGATCGCCGGTCCCGGCCTGTGGACCGCGGCGGTCGCGGGCGGACTGGCGCTCGGCGTGATGATGCTGGCCCGCACCCCGCACTCCCCGGCCGCCGCCACCGCGGTCATCGTCGCGCTCCAGGACCCGCCGTTCCGGACGTTCGTCGGACTGGTCGCGCTGGCCTGCGCGCTCCTGGTGACCGCCGGACTCATCGGCTCGCGCCTCACCGGCCGCCGCTATCCGACCTATTGGTGACAGCGGGGGGCGGGCCTACGGTGCCGCCCCCTAATCTCGCTCCATGGTCCAGGAGTTGAGGGTGGCGGCCTACGCCGTGTGTGTGCGCGACGACCAGATCCTGCTCGCCCGCTGGGTGGCCCGGGACGGCACCCGGCAGTGGACACTGCCCGGCGGCGGCATGGATCACGGCGAGGATCCGCTCGACACCGTGGTCAGGGAGGTGGAGGAGGAGACCGGTCACCTCGTCGAGGCGACCCGGCTGCTCGGCGTCGACACGATACGACGCCGCTGGTCACGCCGGTTCGGCGCGGACGCCGACTGGCAGGGCCTGCGCATCGTCTACGAGTGCCGGCTCACCGGCGGCGAACTGCGCAACGAGGTCGGCGGCTCCACCGACCTGGCCGCCTGGTTCCCGCTCGACGAGGTCGAGCGGCTCGACCACGTCGAACTCGTCGACACGGGTCTCGCGCTGTGGCGCGAGCGGCCCCCGCTCGGCCGGCTCCCTCACCGCGGCAGGACGACCACGTAGGCGGCCGGGTCCCGGTCCGTCGCGGCCATCAGCGCCGTACGGACCACGGTCGCCTGCTGCTCCATCGCGTCGCGCAGCTTGCGCGGCGTGACGTGCACGACGGTGATGCCGAGCCGCTCCAGGACCTCCCGCTTGCGGGTGTACTCGGACCACAGCGCGTCGTCGTCCTGACGGGGCGAGCGGGTGTCCAGCTCCACGGCGACGGCCTGGTCAGGCCAGTACGCGTCCAGGCCGCCCAGGTGCGGGCCGCCGGCCAGCCGCAGGTCCACGTTCCACAGCGGGTCGGGCAGCCCGAAGGAGCGCACCATCTCGTACAGCCGGTCCTCCGCGAGCGCCCGGCCCTCGGCGAGCAGCGAGTCGACCGCGTCCACCACGTGCGGCCGGGACAGCAGCCGCGCCCGGTTCAACTCCCGTACCACCACGCCCGGTTCGCAGTGGCCGCCGCGCACCGCCTCGGTGAGCAGCCGGCGGACGACGCCCGCGTCGGAGAGCTCGTCGACCGCGTCCGCGAGCGCCCGGGCGACCGGCGCCACCGGCACGCCGTCGATCTGCACCGGCTCGGGCAGCTCGGCGGCCCGCACCACCCGCACCCGTGCGGTGGACCGCAGCCGGCGGATCCGCGGGACCAGGACGTCGATCCGGTCCACCATCGCGGTCGGCGGGGCGGAGGCGAAACGGTGCAGGGCGAGCGCGGCGAGACCGGTGATCATCGCGTCCGGGCCCTGCGCGGGGACGGCGCCGCCGCGGCGGCGCGCGTGGTGCAGCGCCTCCTGGAGGCGGTCGTCGCCGGAGCGGGGGAGGGGGCGGGGGGAGATGGGGGCGTTGTGGTTCATGCGGGGGGTCTTCCGCCGTACGAACCTCAACTAACCGCTGTTACAAGGCCGTCGCGCAATCCGGACAAGCCTGCCCTAAAGTACGCGCGTTCGACGACCGAAGGGCGCGGCGCCGTTCGAGTGGCGCCGCGCCGTTCGTCGTACCGGATCAGCCGGCGGCGGCGTCGCAGGCCTGCGCCCGCAGCGCGCGGGCCAGGTCGTCACGGGCCTCCAGGACCAGCCGGCGCAGCGCCGGGGCCGCCGACGGGTGCGCGGCGAGCCAGGCGTCCGTCGCCGCGAGCGTCTCCGGGGAGTCCTGCAGCCCCGGGAACAGGCCGCGGACCACGTCCATGCCGATCTGGATCGACCGGTCCGCCCACACCCGCTCGATGACCTCGAAATACTTCGGCGCGTACGGCGCGATCAGCTGCCGCTGCGAGGGCTGCACGAAGCCCGCGATGGTCGCCTCCACCAGCGCGTTGGACAGCGCGTCGGACTCCACGACCGCCGCCCACGCCTGCGCCTTGACCGCCTCCGACGGCCGCGAGGCCAGGCAGCGCACCGAGTGCCGCTTGCCGGTCGCCGTGTCGTCGCGGGACAGCTCCGCGCCGATCCGCTCCTCGTCCGCCCTGCCGTGCGCGGCCAGCGGCGCGAGCAGCGCCCAGCGCAGCTCCTGGTCGACGTCGAGCCCGTCGATCTTCGCGGTGCCGTCCAGCAGCCCCTCCAGGAGCTGGAAGTCGGCGTCCGACGAGGCCGTCGCGGCGAAGAACCGCGCCCAGGTCAGCTGCTGTTCGCTGCCAGGGGCGGCGACCCGCAGCTCGCGCAGCCCGCCCTCGGCGAGCAGTCGGCCACCCTCCTCGCGCCACGCGGGGGCCGCGTAGTGGGTCAGCGCCGACTGCGCCCAGGCGTGCACCATCTGCAGCACGCCGATGTCGGTCTCGCGGCCCGCGAAGTCCAGCGCGATCGCGACGAAGTCCCGGGCCGGCATGAGGCCGTCCCGCGTCAGGTTCCACAGCGCCGACCAGCACAGCGCGCGGGCCAGCGGATCGGTGATGTCGCCGAGGTGCGCCCGCAGCGTCGTCAGCGAACCCTCGTCGAAGCGGATCTTGCAGTACGTGAGGTCGTCGTCGTTGACGAGGACGAGGTCCGGCCGCTCGGCGCCCGTCAGTTCGGCCACGACCGTGCGCGCGCCGGTGACGTCCGCCTCGGCCCGCGCGTAACGCACCAGCTCGCCCTCCGGCGACAGCCGGTACAGGCCCACCGCGGCGCGGTGCGGGCGGAGCTCGTCACCGTCCTGCGTCACCGCCAGCTCGGTGATCAGGCCCTCGGCGTCGTAGGTGACGACCGGCGTCAGCGCGTTGACGCCCGAGGTCTGCAGCCAGGACTTCGCCCAGGTCTTCATGTCCCGGCCGGAGGTCTCCTCCAGGACCGAAAGCAGGTCCGCCAGGCGCGTGTTCCCGTACGCGTGCCGCTTGAAGTAGCGGCGCGCGCCCTCCAGGAAGGCGTCCCGGCCCGCGTACGCCACCAGCTGCTTCAGCACCGACGCGCCCTTGGCGTACGTGATGCCGTCGAAGTTCAGCTTCGCGTCCTCCAGGTCACGGATGTCGGCCGTGATCGGGTGCGTGGACGGCAGCTGGTCGGCCCGGTAGGCCCACGACTTGCGGTTGTTGGCGAAGGTGACCCAGCTGTTGGTGAAGCGGGTCGCCTCGGCCAGCGAAAAGGAGCCCATGAAGTCCGCGAAGGACTCCTTCAGCCACAGGTCGTCCCACCAGACCATGGTGACCAGGTCGCCGAACCACATGTGCGCCATCTCGTGCAGGATGACGTTCGCCCGGCGCTCGTACGCGGCCTGGGTGACCTTGCCCCGGTAGATGTACTCCTCGCGGAAGGTCACCATGCCCGGGTTCTCCATCGCGCCGAGGTTGTACTCGGGGACGAAGGCCTGGTCGTACTTCCCGAAGGGGTACGGGTAGTCGAAGTTGTCGTGGAAGAAGTCGAAGCCCTGCTTGGTGATCAGGAAGACGTCGTCCGCGTCGAAGTGCTTCGCGAGACCCTTGCGGCACATCGCGCCGAGCGGGATCTCGATGTCCCCACGGGTGTACGTGTCCGTGACGTAGTGGTACGGCCCCGCGACCACGCACGTGATGTACGTGGAGATCGCCGCCGTCTCCGCGAACCGCCACACCCCGTCGGCGTCCTGCTCCCCGACGCCGTTGCTCCACACCGTCCAGGCCTCGGGCGCGGTCACCGAGAAGCGGTACGGGGCCTTGAGGTCGGGCTGCTCGAAGTTCGCGTACACCCGGCGCGCGTCGGCCGGCTCGTACTGCGTGTAGAGGTAGACCTCGCCGTCCTCCGGGTCGACGAAGCGGTGCATGCCCTCGCCGGTCCGGCTGTACGCGCACTGCGCGTCCACGACGAGCACGTTGTCGTCCGCGAGTCCGTCCAGCGCGATCCGCGCCCCGTCGAAGACGGCCGCCGGGTCGAGCTCCCGCCCGTTGAGGGTCACCGAGGTGACCGCCGGGGCGATCAGGTCGACGAAGGTGGAGTCGCCCTCGCCCGTGCGCCGGAAGCGGATCGTCGTCACCGAACGGAAGGTGCGCACGCCCTCCCCGTCTGCTGACTCCCCGACCGCCGAGCGCAGGTCGAGGGCGACCTCGTACGCGTCGACGGACAGCAGCTCGGCCCGCTCACGGGCCTCGTCGCGGGACAGGTTCTCACCGGGCACGGTCACTCCTTCGTGGCTCGTCTGGTCAGCAGCGATCCTCCCATGTGCGGCTGACGCCCGGCACGCCGGGAATGCCCCCGGCCGGCGGTGGCGTTGCCCCCGAGGCACCGTACGCATTCATCCATGAGGAGTGAGATGTCCGAGAGCAGGACCACCGCAGACTTCTGGTTCGACCCGATGTGCCCGTGGGCCTGGATGACCTCCCGCTGGATGCTCGAGGTGGAGAAGGTCCGCCCGGTCGATGTGCGGTGGAAGGTGATGAGCCTCGCCGTCCTCAACGAGGACAAGCTGGACGAGCTGCCGGAGCAGTACCGCGAGCTGCTCACCGCGGCCTGGGGCCCGGTCCGCGTCGTGACCGCGGCCAAGGAACTGCACGGCGACGAGTACGTCGGCAAGCTCTACACGGCGCTCGGCACCCGCTTCCACAACAACGGCGAGGGCGCCACGAAGGAGGCGATCGTCGCCGCCCTGGAGGAGGTCGGCCTGCCGGCCTCGCTCGCCGAGTACGCGGACCGGGACGAGTACGACACGCAGCTGCGCGCCTCGCACAAGGAGGGCATAGACAAGGTCGGCCAGGACGTCGGCACACCGGTCATCGCGGTGCCCGGCCCGGACGGCGACGAGGTCGCGTTCTTCGGCCCGGTCGTCACCCCGACCCCGCGCGGCGAGTCGGCGGCCCGGCTGTGGGACGGCACCCTGCTGGTGGCGTCGACGCCCGGCTTCTACGAGATCAAGCGCACCCGCACGGCGGCCCCGAGCTTCGAGTAGTCCGAGGAACCGAACGACCCCCGCGAATCCAGTCTTCGCGGGGGTCGTTCTCTTGTCCGCCCGCAGGTGAAGGTTGAGAAGACGATCACGAGCGGGACGACTGCGGGGCGCTGGTCAGATGGCGATGAGCGGGATGCTGGCCCTGGCCGCCCGGTAGCGCTTGTTCACGTCCTGCCAGTCGACGACCTGCCACATGGCCTCGATGAAGTCGACCTTCTGGTTCTTGTACTGGAGGTAGAAGGCGTGCTCCCAGGCGTCGAAGACGAGGACCGGTACCGAGCCCTGGCCGACGTTGCCCTGGTGGTCGTAGACCTGCTCGACGATCAGCCGGCCGCTGATCGGCTCGTACGCGAGGACGCCCCAGCCGGAGCCCTGGGTGGTCGCGGCGGCCTTGGTCAGCTGGGCCTTGAACTTGGCGAAGGAGCCGAAGGACTCACTGATCGCGTCGGCGAGGTCGCCCACCCCGTCGGCGGCCAGCGGCTCGCCGCCGCCACCGTCCTTCGGGCTGTTCATGTTGTTCCAGTAGATGGAGTGGAGGATGTGGCCGGAGAGGTGGAACGCCAGGTTCTTCTCCAGGCCGTTGATCGTCCCCCACTGCTCCTTGTCGCGGGCCTCCGCCAACTGCTCCAGGGTGTCGTTCGCCCCCTTCACGTACGCCGCGTGGTGCTTGTCGTGGTGCAGCTCGATGATCTGCGGATTGATCACCGGCTCCAGCGCCGCGTAGTCGTACGGCAGTTCCGGAAGTGTGTAGATCGCCATGCCGAACCCCTCCACCTGCTTATTGCACATCATATGCAAGTGCAGGCTAGCAGCAAGAAGATCATGAGAACACGAAGAACCCCCGGACCGCGGTGTGGTCCGGGGGTTCTCGTCGTCGCTGCGGGGCGTCAGGCGTCCTGGAGCGCGCCCTCGGTCTCCGGTGCCTTCGCCGCCGTCTTCTGGCGGACGATGCCGATGACGGCCAGCACCACGGTCATGGCGCCGGTCGCGTAGAGCTGCACGCGGGTGCCCTCCTCGCGGGCCATCAGGAAGAAGATGACCGCCATACCGGCCAGCGCCACCCAGGTCAGGACCGGGAAGGCCCACATCTTCACGACCAGCTTCTCGGGCGCCTCGCGCTCGAGCCGGCGGCGCAGCGCGAGCTGCGAGACCGCGATGAAGATCCAGACGACCAGGATCACGCCGCCGATCATGTTCAGCAGCCACGGGAAGATCGTCTCGGGGGACCAGTAGTTCAGGCCCACGCACACGAAGCCGAAGAAGCAGGACGCGAGCACGGCCGGGCGCGGCACACCGCTGGAGATCTTGCCGAGCACCTTCGGGCCGAGGCCGCGCTGGACCAGCGAGAAGGCGATGCGCGAGGAGCCGTAGATGTTCGCGTTCATCGCGGACAGCAGGGCGATCAGCACCACGATGTTCATGATCTGACCGGCGGCCGGGATGCCCAGGTGGTCGAGCGCGGCGACGTACGGACCCTTCTCGGCGACGGCCTTCTCGTTCCACGGGACGAGCGTGACGACGACGGCCATCGAGCCGACGTAGAACAGCGACACGCGCCACATCGCGGTCCGCACGGCCTTCGCGACACCCTTGACCGGGTTCTCGGACTCGGCGGCGGCGATGGTGACCGTCTCCATGCCGCCGTACGAGAACACCGAGGCGAGCAGACCGATGACCAGACCCTCGCTGCCGTTCGGCAGGAAACCGCCCTCACCGAAGAGGTTGCTCGTACCGGGCGACTCGGTACCGGGCAGCACGCCCAGGATGGCGAGCACGCCCAGGCCCAGGAACAGCGCGATCGCGCCGACCTTGAGCGCGGCGAACCAGAACTCGAACTCGCCGAAGTTCTTCACGGCCGCCAGGTTGGTGACGCAGAAGACCACCATGAAGAGCGCGACCCAGGCCCACTCGGGGGTGCCGGGCAGCCAGCCGGTGACGATCTTCGCCGCGCCGATGCCCTCCAGGCCCACGGCGACGCTGAGCAGCACCCAGAACGCCCAGCCTGCGGTGAAGCCGGCCCAGGAGCCGAAGGCCCGCTCGGCGTGCGAGGAGAACGAGCCGGACGACGGGTACGCGGCCGACATCTCGCCCAGCATGCGCATCACCAGCATGACCAGCAGGCCGGACAGCGCGTATGCGAGGACGATGGACGGTCCGGCTGCGGCGATGCCGGCGCCGGAGCCGACGAAGAGGCCGGCGCCGATGACACCGCCGAGTGCGATCATCGAGAGGTGACGCTGCTTGAGCCCGTGCGACAGGGTCGCGCCGTCGTCCTTGCGGTCGACGGGCGGGGGCGCGGTGGTCCGAGACATGAACCTGCCCTGTTCAGAGAGTGAGACGAGGGGGGACGCGCCACAGTCTGTGGGCGTGCACCGCTCACAGGGAACGGATGTCCGCTATACGGGCACGAGCTTCACACAACGTGAAGATCCGGTTTCTTTTCGTACGCCCCGGTAGTACGGCCGGTAGCCCCTCGCCGGACTCAGCGGCGCCGGTCCCGCAACTCCCGCACGCCCGCCACCAGGAGCACCGCCCCGGTCGCCGAGCCCGACCACAGCACCTGCGGGCGCGCCGCGTCGTCGGTCAGCATCAGGACGAGGACGGCGGCCATCCCGGCCAGCGCCGTCCACGTCAGCCACGGGAAGCCCCACATCTTCAGCGTCAGCGTCTCCGGCTCCTCCCGCTCGATCCGGCGGCGCAGCCGCAGCTGTGAGACGGCGATCAGTCCCCAGACGAACAGCAGCACCGCGCCGACCGAGTTGAGCAGATAGAGGAAGACCGAGTCCGGCCACTTCAGATTGAGCAGGACGGAGACGAAGCCGAACGCCACCGACGCCAGCACCGCCCGCCGCGGCACTCCCCCCGCCGTGATCCGCAGCAGGCCCTTCGGGGCCTCCCCGCGCTCGGCGAGCGAGAAGATCATCCGGGAGGAGCCGTACAGGTTCGCGTTGAGCGCCGACAGCAGTGCCACGAAGACCACGACGTTCATCACCTGGCCGGCCGCCGGGACCCCGATCGCGTCGAGCACGGCGACGTACGGCGACTCGCCCGGCTTCATCGACGTCCAGGGCAGCAGCGTCACGATGACCAGCATCGAGCCGACGTAGAAGAGGAGGATGCGCCACACCGCACTGCGCACCGCGCGGGCGACGTTGCGGGCCGGGTCCTCCGACTCGGCCGCCGCGATCGTGACGACCTCCAGGCCACCGAACGCGAAGATCACCGCGAGGACGCCGGAGACCACGCCCTCCCAGCCGTTGGGCAGGAAGCCGCCCCGGCCGGTGAGGTTCGTCAGGCCGACCGGGTCGGTGTCGGGCAGCAGGCCGACGATCGCCAGCACGCCGAGCACGAGGAACAGCACGATCGCGCCGACCTTGAGCGCGGCGAACCAGAACTCGAACTCGCCGAAGTTCTTCACCGCCGCGAGGTTGGCCCCGGTGAACACCAGCATGAAGACCAGCACCCAGGTCCACTGCGGCACCCCGGGCACCCAGCCGTGCGCGATCCGCGCCGCGCCCGTCGCCTCCACCGCGAGCACGACGACCAGCAGGAACCAGTACAGCCAGCCCACCGAGAAACCGGCCCAGCGGCCCAGCGCCCGCTCCGCGTGCACCGAGAACGCGCCCGAGGCCGGCATCGCCGCCGACATCTCGCCGAGCATCCGCATGATCAGCATCGCCAGCGCGCCGGCGATCAGGTACGAGAGCACGATGCCCGGACCGGCGACCGCGATCCCCGCGCCGGAGCCGACGAACAGTCCCGCGCCGATGACCCCGCCGAGACCCAGCATCGTCAGATGACGCTGCTTCAGACCATGGGAGAGCGGCTCGGGTTCGGCGGCCAGGGGGGACGGCGGGGCGTCGTGCATGGGGGCGGCTCGTACTCTCGGGGCGCTCGGCGATTTATGGAGACCCCACAGTCTCTCCGGTGAACCGCCCCTGGCGCAAAAAGGACCTCCTGGCCGGAGTTCCCCGTGACGAGCGTCACGTGGTGCGCGGCATGATCCGGCGCCTTTGTGTGATCTCCACCAAGCCCTCGCCTTCGCCTTTGTCGGCCGCTGACCGTGATCGGACGCTCACCCCTCGACTACGGTCGATCAGGCCCACCCGACCCCTCACCCCGCGGAGTACCGATGAGCACCGCTGTCGCCCCCGTCCGTTCCCTCCGCCCCGGCCAGGTCCTCGCCGACCTGATCCCGTCCGGTCGTACCCGCGACATCGCGCTGGTCGTCGGCGGCGCCGCGCTCACCGGCCTCGCCGCGCAGATCTCCGTCCCGGTCCCCGGCTCCCCGGTCCCGGTCTCCGGCCAGACCTTCGCCGCGCTGCTCGTCGGCACCGCCTTCGGTGCCCGCCGCGGCTTCCTCGCCCTGGGTCTCTACGCGGTCGCCGGCATGGCCGGCGTGCCGTGGTTCGCCGAGGGCGCCTCGGGCTTCGCCATGCCGACCTTCGGCTACATCCTCGGCATGCTGCTCGCCGCCACCGTCGTCGGCGCCCTCGCCCGCCGCGGCGCCGACCGCTCGGTGGCGCGCACGGCGGGCGCCATGGTGCTCGGCTCCGCGATCATCTACGCGGTCGGCGTCCCCTACCTGGCCCTGGCCACCGGCATGCCGTTCGCCAAGGCCGTCGCGCTCGGCCTCACCCCGTTCCTGATCGGCGACGCCCTCAAGGCCGCGCTCGCCATGGGCCTGCTGCCCGCCACCTGGAAGCTCGTCGGCCGCAAGGGCTGACCGTCGGAAGGCGTGCTGGGCTGCGACGGACATGAGAAGGCTCTCCGTTCCCGAGGTGATCGGTGTACGGAGAGCCTTCCGTTCGTACCTGACATGCGCCGTCAGGTACGGATTCAGATCTTCTCGAGCTCCGTCTCGGCCCCGGCCTTGGCGAACCGCTGCTTGACGATGCCGATCGCGAGGACGAGCGCCGCCACCAGCAGCGAGAGCACGACCTGCTCACGGTTGGAGCCGCCGTCGTAGACCATGTAGCCCAGGACGAAGACGATCATGGCGGCGGTCGCGTAGGTCAGGTACGGGAAGAGCCACATCTTCACGACCAGCTTCTCCGGCGACTCGCGCTGGATGATGCCGCGCATCTTCAGCTGGGTGACGCAGATGACCAGCCAGACGAAGAGCGCGACCGCGCCGGAGGAGTTCAGCAGGAACGCGAAGACGGTGTCGGGCCACTTGTAGTTGAAGAACACCGCGACGAAGCCGAAGACGACCGAGCCGAGGATCGCGGCCGTCGGCACGCCCCGCTTGTTGGTGCGGGCGAACGCCTTCGGGGCGTCACCGCGCTCGCCGAGCGAGAACGCCATCCGGGAGGCCGTGTAGAGGCCCGAGTTCAGGCAGGACAGCACGGCGGTGAGCACGATGACGTTCATGACCTGGCCGGCGTGCGGGATGCCGATCGAGTCGAGCGCGGCGACGTACGAGCCCTTGTCGACGATCGACTTGTCGTTCCACGGCAGCAGCGTCAGGACGACGAAGATCGAGCCCAGGTAGAAGACGCCGATGCGCCAGATCACGCTGTTGGTCGCCTTGGTCACGGCGCGCTGCGGGTCCTCGGACTCGCCCGCGGCCAGGGTGACGATCTCGCTGCCCATGAAGGAGAACACGACCATCAGGACACCGGTGAGGATCGCGCCCGCGCCCATCGGGAAGAATCCCCCGGCGTCGGTGAGGTGCGCGAAGCCCGCGCCCGGGTTGTCCGAGCCCGGCAGGACGCCGAAGACGGCGAGCAGGCCGACCACCACGAACGCGGCGATCGCGACGACCTTGATGCCGGCGAACCAGAACTCGAACTCGCCGTACGAGGCGACGGAGGCGAGGTTCGTCGCGGTGAGCACGACCATCACGATCAGCGCCCAGCCCCACTGCGGCACGGCGGGGATCCAGCTCTCCAGGATCTTCGCGCCGGCGGTCGCCTCGACGGCGAGCACGACGACCCAGAAGAACCAGTACAGCCAGCCGATGGTGAAGCCGGCCCAGCGGCCGAGCGCCCGGTCGGCGTAGGCGGAGAAGGAGCCCGAGGACGGCCGTGCGGCAGCCATCTCGCCGAGCATCCGCATCACGAAGACGACCATCGCGCCGACGAGTGCGTAGGAGAGCAGGATCGCGGGACCGGCGGCGGCGATGCCGGAACCGGAGCCGACGAAGAGGCCCGCGCCGATGACGCCACCGATGGCGATCATCGAGAGGTGGCGGTTCTTGAGACCGGCCTTGAGACCGTCGGAGGGCTGCGAATCACCGGTGGATCCGGTGCTGCCGCCTTCCTTCGTGAGGGTCGGCTGCGTGTTCATGGACGGTTCCTTGCATGAGGGGAGGGGCTCGGGTCGCGAGCCCGAAAAGAGAACACCGGGACCGGGAGGTTGCGGAAGGGTGTATTCCGGATCGTTATCTGGGGGACGGACGGTCCGGGCGGCCGGAGGTCGGCCCGGCGGGCCTCCGACCCCGCTGACCGCTACCCCGCTCCCGCCGTGCCACACTCGGAGCCATGCGCGTGTACCTCGGCTCCGACCATGCCGGCTTCGAACTCAAGAACCACCTCGTCGAGTGGCTCAAGGCCCACGGCCACGAGCCCGTCGACTGCGGACCCCACATCTACGACGCCCTGGACGACTACCCGCCGTTCTGCCTGCGCGCCGCGGAGAAGACGGCCGCGGACCCGGACAGCCTCGGCATCGTCATCGGCGGCTCCGGCAACGGCGAGCAGATCGCCGCGAACAAGGTGAAGGGGGTGCGCGCCGCCCTCGCCTGGAGCGAGCAGACCGCCGCCCTCGGCCGCGAGCACAACAACGCCAACGTCGTGGCCATCGGCGGCCGGATGCACTCCGTCGAGGAGTCCACCAAGTTCGTCGAGATCTTCCTCAACACCCCGTACTCGGGCGAGGAGCGTCACACCCGCCGCATCGAGATGCTGACGGCGTACGAGACCGAGGGCGTCATGCCCCCCATCCCGGCCCACCACCCGCAGGAGCCGACCGCCTGATGCCCGAAGGGCACACGATCCACCGACTGGCCGCCGACCACCGGGAACGGTTCGGCGGCCGGTCCGTGCGGGTGACCAGCCCGCAGGGCAAGTTCGCCGACTCGGCGGCCCTGCTCGACGGCGGCGTCCTGGAGGACGTCGACGCGCACGGCAAGCACCTCTTCCTCGGCTTCGAGGGACTCGGCTGGGTCCACATCCACCTCGGCCTCTTCGGCAAGGTGAACTTCGGCGACGCCCCGGCCCCGCCGCCCACCGACACCGTCCGGCTGCGGCTCGCGAACCCGGAGTCGTACGTGGACCTGCGCGGCCCCACGGCCTGCGCGCTGCTCACCGACGCCGAGAAGCAGGCGATACACGACCGGCTCGGCCCCGACCCGCTGCGCGCCGGTGACGACCCGGACCGGGCGTGGCGGCGGATCACCGGGTCCCGCACCACGGTCGCGGCCCTGCTCATGGACCAGAAGGTCATCGCGGGCGTCGGCAACGTCTACCGCGCCGAGGTCCTCTTCCGGCACGGCATCGACCCGTACCGCGCGGGCCGGGACCTCAGCCGGCGCGAGTGGGACGCGATCTGGACGGACCTGGCGGAGCTGATGCGCGAGGGCGTCCGCCTGAACCGCATCGACACGGTCCGCCCCGAGCACACCCCCGAGGCGATGGGCCGCCCGCCGCGCGTCGACGACCACGGCGGCGAGGTCTACGTCTACCGCCGCGCGAACCTTCCGTGCCACATCTGCGCCACGGAGATCCGCACGGCGGACCTGGCGGCAAGAAACCTCTTCTGGTGCCCGACCTGCCAGGACCGCCCGTAACGGGTTGTGGGCACACGTTCCGCAGGGCGGAACGGGTGGGCACAACCCACGACGGCGCCGCGCCTAGAACCCGTGCGGCAACCACGGGGCAACGGCCCACCCGAAGGCGACGGACGTCGCGAAGAGCGCCCCGGGGCGCAGCTCCCGCACCCGCCCCGCCGCGGCGAGCGACGTCAACGACACGCCCCCCAGGTACGCCGCCCCCAACTCCCGCACGGACAGCGCCAGATCCGCCGCGTCCTCCGTGCGGACGCACGTCGCCCCGTCCGGCCCGCCCCGCAGCCGCCACCGCCCCTCGTTCCACGGGCAGAACGCGTCCGCGACCTCCAGGACCACGTCCACCGGCGCCTGGTACGCCCGCAACGACAGCGCCGCGCCCACGTCCACCAGCCGCACGTGCAGCGAGTCCCGGAGCGTCGGCTCGCACCGCCGGATGTCGCTCACCAGGTGCTGCCACGCGTCGTCCGCCGGCCGGCTGTGGATCCGTACCGACGTCGTCAGGTCGATCGAGCAGAGGAACCGCCACAACGCCGCCTCCGCCACCGGGTCCAGCGCCCCCATGTCCTTCACCGACACCGAGCCGTTCGCCCCGGCGAAGCTCCACTCCGGCTTGATCGCGTACCGGGCGAAGCCGACGACCTCCCCGTCCCGCTCCGCCAGCACGCACTGCATCGGCGACGCGCCGCCCCGCTCGCCCGCAGGGTCGAGCAGCGGCACCGCCTCCCAGCCGGGCTGCCGGGCGAGCATCCCCGGCCGGCGGGGGACCAGCCGCGCGTACACGGCCTCGCACGCCCCGACGGCCTTCACCGGGTCGGCCTGCCGCAGCACCACGTCGTCCGTGCCCTCCGGCACGGTCAGCCGCACCCGCGTGGTGTCGATCGTCGCCCGCGCCGCGTACGTGCCGACGCCGTACCCGAAGCGGCCGTAGATCACCGGCTCGGAGGCGGTCAGCACGGCCAGCGGCTCGCCCCACGCCCGTACGTCGTCGAGCTGGCGCCGCATCATCGAGGTGAGGATCCCGCGCCGCCGGTGCGTCGCGGCCACGCTGACCATCGTGACGCCCGCCGTGGGCACGATCGCCCCGCCGGGCACCGACAGCCGGAACGAGAACGCCCCCGCCGTGCCCACCGGCCGCTCGCCGTCCCAGACACCGATGAACCGGTCGAACTCGGCCAACTCGCGCCAGAGGGCGCGCTCCTCCGGAGCCTCGGGGACCCCGCCGAACGCGAGTTCCAGGTTCCCGTACCAGTCGTCCCACTCGGCCGGGCCGAGCACCCGCGGTTCAGTCGTCATATGCCATCGATATCAGCGGCCCGCCGCCCCGGGCGACCCGATTTCGCGCGCAATGTCTCCGGGGTCCCCCTGCACGAGGTCCGATCGGGTGGATAGGGTCCAGGCCAATGGGAAGTCGCGCGGGAGTGGATTCGCACGTGGCCCGGCTGCGCAAGGGCGCACACCGGGCCCGTATCGGCCTGCGCCGGTCCGGGGTCGACTACTTCCGCGGCGAAGGCTCCGACTGGGTGGCGTTCGCCGGGCTGCTGCTGATGATCCCGGCGATCACCTGCGGCACGCTCGTCAACCCGGTGTGGTGCGCGCCCGCCGCCCTCGTGCTGCCGATCGTGGCCGGCGGACTGCTGCTGCGGCCCGCCAGCCTGCTCGGCCTGTACGCGGCCGCCGCCGGCGCGCTGATCATCGAGTCGCTGGTGCTCGGCCCGTACCCGCGCTCCGGCGTCGCCGTCACGCCCGGCACCGTCCTGGTGGTGGCCGCGTGCGGACTGTTCGGCCTGCTCATCGCCCAGTTCAGGGCCCGCGTCGGCGTGCCCTGGCGGCGCGGCGGCACCATGCTCTTCGACCTGCGCGAACGCATCCGGGTGCAGAGCGCCCTGCCCCGGCTGCCCAAGGGCTGGCACCGCGAGATGGCGCTCCGCCCGGCCGGCGGCCAGTCCTTCTCCGGCGACTTCGTCGTCGCCGCCCGCACCAACGGCGGCCGGACCCTCGAGGTCCTGCTCACCGACGTCTCCGGCAAGGGCATGGACGCGGGCTCCCGCGCCCTGCTGCTCTCCGGCGCCTTCGGCGGCCTGCTCGGCTCGCTGCCCCCGCACGGCTTCCTGCCCGCCGCCAACGGCTACCTGCTGCGCCAGGACTGGGACGAGGGCTTCGCGACCTCCATCCACCTCGTCCTCGACCTGGAGTCCGGCGACTACGAACTCCTCTCGGCCGGCCACCTGCCCGCCCTCCAGCTGCACGCGGGCAGCGGCCGCTGGGAGGAGAAGGCCGCCGAGGGCCCGCTTCTCGGCGTGTACGACGGCGCCGAGTTCCACCCGGTCAAGGGCTCGCTGCGCCCCGGCGACGTGCTGATGCTCTTCACCGACGGCCTGGTGGAGGCCGCCGACCGCGACATCGCCGAGGGCATCGACCGGCTCACCGGCGAGGCCGACCGGTACGTCGCCTCCGGCTTCGAGGGCGCGGCCTGGCACCTGATCGAGGCCTGCGCCAAGGACGTGAACGACGACCGCGCGCTCCTGCTGATCTCCCGACAGGCCTGATGCCATGACCACGCCGCCCCACCTGACGCTCGCCGCCGTCGAGGCCCTCGCCCGCGCGGCCCACGAGGGCCAGACCGACAAGGCCGGACGCCCGTACACCGAGCACCTCCGGGCGGTCGCCGACGGCGTACGGGCCCGGGGCGGCAGCGACGAGCAGATCGCCGCGGCCTGGCTGCACGACGCGGTGGAGGACGATGCGCTCTCCGCCGACCGGCTCGAGCGGGCCAGACTCCCGCGCTCCGTCAAGGACATGGTCCTCGCCCTCACCAAACGCCCCGGCGAGCCCCCGGAGTCGTACGCCGCCCGGATCCTCGCGACGCCCGGCGCCCTCCTGGTCAAGGAGTCCGACCTCGCCCACAACGCCGACCCGGTCCGGCTCGCGGTCCTCGACGAGGCGACCCGCCTCCGGCTGACCGAGAAGTACGCGCGGATGAGGGCGCTCCTCGGCCTCGAACGGAACGATCAAGCCTAATTCCCGTGCTCCGGCGCCCAGATGTCGCCGAAGTGGCCCGATCCGTACGGCGACGATTCGTCACCGGGGAACCAACGGGCCGTGGTTGGTGGCACGATGGGGGGAGCGGGGGCGCGTGATTCGTGTGTCCCCCGGCCGGCTAGGCGGACCGACCAGGGGTGTGATCAGTTGTGGTCCTTTCACTGTCTGTGGTGCTTCTTTTGGGCATCGTCCTCGTCGTACTGGTCCGTGGCGGATCTCTGAAGGCCGGCCCCGCCGTCGTGGCCGCGCTCTTCGGCTTCTTCCTCGCCTCCACGGGCATGGCGGACGACATCCAGCGCTTCCTCGACTCGATAGCGCAGACGATCAACTCGATCAAGTTCTAGGACTTCTTCGCCGCGGAGCGCTTCGTGGCCCTGCCCCGGCCGGTGGCCGCCTTCGGCGGCGCCGCCGCCGGGGCCGCCGCGGTGGTCGACGAGCCGGGCTCGATCGACCACTTGAACTCGATCTCCAGCTCGATCTCGCCGTCGCCGACCTCGACCTCGATCTCGCTGCGGAGCTCGTCGGGGATCTTCATGCTCAGGGTCACGGGGGCGAGCTCGAACTCGGCCTCCCCGCCCTCGCGCAGCGCCGTCGCGAGCGCCTCCAGCTGATCGGCCGCCTCGACCCGGGACAGCGCGCGCTTCTGCTCGAACTTGAGGTCCGACATACCGGTCTCCGATCCCGCGGACAGTACGAAGAGTCGCTCCGTCCATTCTCACGCCCCGCGGCGGACCGGCCACCGCAACGCATCAGGGCCGGGCCGGAGGACGAACCTCCCGCCCGGCCCTGAGCCGAGTGGAGCGGGCGACGGGAATCGAACCCGCGTAGCTAGTTTGGAAGACTAGGGCTCTACCATTGAGCTACGCCCGCATGCGTCGCGCCGCAGGTCACGAGGTCCGCGGCACGGTGTGCATCCTAGCGGGTCCGGAGCGGTGGCCGCACGCCCCTTTCGGAGGGGGCGTCGCAGTGTCCTCGGGCATGTACCCTACGTGTCGCACCGACGGGGTGTGGCGCAGCTTGGTAGCGCGTCCGCTTTGGGAGCGGAAGGCCGTGGGTTCAAATCCCGCCACCCCGACCATCTGCATCGCCGCAGCTCACCTTGTGATCACCGTGCGGGGCAAGATCGCATTGTGGGGCGCATCCGGCTTGCGGTTACTATGCAGGCTACGTGCCCGTGTGTCTCTCTGACCGGGCCGATCGGCCGGAACCGCCACCGCGGAGCCGACCGCATCCCAGAATCAGCCACCAAGGAGACCGAACCGTGAAGAGCGCCGTGGAGACCCTGAACCCGACCCGGGTTCGGCTCACTGTCGAGGTGCCCTTCGAGGAGCTCAAGGACAGCCTCGACGCGGCGTACAAGAAGATCAACCAGCAGGTCACGGTCAAGGGCTTCCGCAAGGGCAAGATCCCGGCTCGCGTGATCGACCAGCGGTTCGGCCGCGGGGCTGTGCTGGAGGAGGCCGTCAACGACGCGCTTCCGAAGTTCTACACCGAGGCCGTGAACGAGGCCGAGGTCAACCCGCTCGGCCAGCCCGAGGTCGACATCACCGAGCTGAAGGACGGCGAGCTGCTGGCCTTCACCGCCGAGGTCGACATCCGCCCGACCATCGAGATCCCGGACTACTCCGGCATCGAGGTCACCGTCGACGCCGTCGAGGTCACCGACGAGGACATCGAGAAGTCGGTCGAGCAGCTCCGCGAGCGCTTCGCCTCCACCTCCCCGGTCGAGCGCGCCGCCGCCGAGGGTGACGTCGTCACCATCGACCTGGAGGCCAAGGTCGACGGCGAGGTGCTGCCCGACGGTGTCGCGCAGGGCGTCTCGTACACCATCGGCTCGGGCGAGCTGCTCGACGGCATCGACGAGGCCGTCACCGGCCTGGAGGCCGACGGCGAGGCCACCTTCACCTCGCAGCTGAAGGGCGGCTCCGCCGAGGGCAAGGACGCGGAGGTCACCGTCAAGGTCACCGCCGTCGCCGCCCGCGAGGTCCCCGCGCTCGACGACGACTTCGCGCAGCTCGCGTCGGAGTTCGACACCCTCGACGAGCTGAAGGCCGACGCCCGCAAGCGCCTCGAGAACCAGAAGCAGTTCGACCAGGCCACCCAGGCCCAGGAGCGCGTCCTCGACGAGCTCATCAAGCTGGTCGAGGTCCCGATGCCCGAGAAGCTTCTCGAGGACGAGATCAACACCCGCAAGCACAACCTGGAGCACCACCAGCTCGGCCAGATGGGCCTCACCCTCGAGAAGTTCCTGGAGATCCAGGGCAAGACCGAGGAGGAGTTCACCGCGGAGACCCGCGAGCAGGCCGAGAAGGGCATCAAGACGCAGTTCATCCTGGATGAGCTCGTCAACAAGGAGAAGCTCAACGTCAGCCAGGAGGAGCTCACCGAGCACCTGCTGCGCCGCGCCGCCTCCTCCGGCATGAGCCCGGACCAGTTCGCCCAGGCCGTCGTCGAGGGCGGCCAGGTGCCGATGCTCGTCGGCGAGGTCGCCCGCGGCAAGGCCCTCGCGGTCGTCGTGGAGGCCGCCAAGGTCCTCGACACCAAGGGTGAGGTCGTCGACCTCTCCGACGACGAGGACGAGGTCGAGGAGGCCGCCGAGGTCGTCGAGGCCGCCGTCGACGGTGACGCCGAGGCCGAGGCCAAGTAAGCCCGCCGCCGGCCGCCTCGTCGGCCGGTGACAGGAAGGGCCCGGACGCACGCGCGTCCGGGCCCTTCCCCGTCCCGCAAACGGGCCCCGGCACCTTGCGCTCCGAGCGAACAGTTCGGGAACCGGGATGGCGTTGTCCTACCTGGGCGTTAGGGTCCATGAATACGAGGGCAGTGCCCTCCGAACGAGACGCTGAGACGGCAACGTGCGCCGTCGGAGACGAGCAGGTGGATACGTGACGAATCTGAAGCCTTACGCCGCGGGTGAGCCGTCCATCGGTGGCGGCCTCGGCGACCATGTCTACAACCGGCTGCTCGGCGAGCGGATCATCTTCCTCGGCCAGCAGGTCGACGACGAGATCGCCAACAAGATCACCGCACAGATGCTCCTCCTGGCCGCCGACCCGGAGAAGGACATCTACCTCTACATCAACAGCCCCGGTGGCTCCGTGACGGCCGGCATGGCCATCTACGACACCATGCAGTACATCCCCAACGACGTCGTCACCATCGGCATGGGCATGGCCGCCTCGATGGGCCAGTTCCTGCTCACCGGCGGCACCGCCGGCAAGCGCTTCGCGCTCCCGAACACCGACGTCCTGATGCACCAGGGCTCCGCCGGCATCGGCGGCACCGCCTCGGACATCAAGATCCAGGCCGAGTACCTTCTGCGGACGAAGAAGCGCATGGCCGAGATCACCGCGCTCCACTCCGGTCAGACCGTCGAGACGATCATCCGCGACGGTGACCGCGACCGCTGGTTCACCGCGGAGGAGGCCAAGAACTACGGCCTCATCGACGACATCATCACCCACGCCGCGGGCGTTCCCGGCGGCGGCGGCACGGGCGCCTGAGCCCGGCAGCCGCCGAAGAGCCCCAGCCCCCGCCGAACGCCACCAGGACGGTGAACATCCAGATGCAGAACAACCTCTCCCCGAGCGGTCTCTACACCGGCGCGCCGATGGACAACCGGTACGTCGTCCCGCGCTTCGTCGAGCGCACCTCGCAGGGCGTGCGCGAGTACGACCCGTACGCGAAGCTCTTCGAGGAGCGTGTGATCTTCCTCGGCGTGCAGATCGACGACGCCTCCGCCAACGACGTCATGGCGCAGCTGCTGTGCCTGGAGTCGATGGACCCGGACCGCGACATCTCGATCTACATCAACAGCCCCGGCGGCTCGTTCACGGCGCTCACCGCCATCTACGACACGATGCAGTTCGTGAAGCCGGACATCCAGACGGTCTGCATGGGCCAGGCGGCCTCCGCCGCGGCCGTGCTGCTCGCCGCCGGCACCCCCGGCAAGCGGATGGCCCTGCCGAACGCCCGTGTACTGATCCACCAGCCCTCCGGTGGCACCGGCCGCGAGCAGCTCTCCGACCTGGAGATCGCGGCCAACGAGATCCTGCGCATGCGCAGCCAGCTCGAGGAGATGCTGGCGAAGCACTCGTCGACGCCGATCGAGAAGATCCGCGACGACATCGAGCGTGACAAGATCCTTACGGCCGAGGACGCGCTCGCGTACGGCCTGATCGACCAGATCGTCTCGACCCGCAAGAGCACGGCCGCCGCGGCAGCCTGACGCTCGACCTTCCCCTGGCACGGTTCCTCAGAAGTACCGCTTCGATGTGAACCGTGCCAAGGGGGGCCCGAACGGGGGGCCCGGCAAGGTACCGTCGGATATGAGGCACCAGGAGTCGGCTGAACCAAGCCGCTCCCAGGCGAAGGGGAAGCACCTCGTGGCACGCATCGGTGATGGCGGCGACCTGCTCAAGTGCTCGTTCTGCGGAAAGAGCCAGAAGCAGGTGAAGAAGCTCATCGCAGGCCCCGGTGTGTACATCTGCGACGAGTGCATCGACCTCTGCAACGAGATCATCGAAGAGGAGCTCGCCGAGACGAGCGAGGTGCGGTGGGAGGAACTCCCCAAGCCCCGCGAGATCTACGAGTTCCTGGAGGGGTACGTCGTCGGGCAGGAGCCCGCGAAGAAGGCCCTCTCCGTCGCGGTGTACAACCACTACAAGCGCGTCCAGGCCGGCGAGAACGGCGGCGCGCAGGGCCGGGACGACGCCATCGAACTGGCGAAGTCCAACATCCTGTTGCTGGGCCCCACGGGCTCCGGCAAGACGCTGCTGGCCCAGACGCTCGCGCGCATGCTCAACGTCCCGTTCGCCATCGCCGACGCGACGGCGCTGACGGAGGCGGGCTATGTCGGCGAGGACGTCGAGAACATCCTGCTGAAGCTGATCCAGGCGGCCGACTACGACGTCAAGAAGGCCGAGACCGGGATCATCTACATCGACGAGATCGACAAGGTCGCGCGGAAGAGTGAAAACCCCTCCATCACGCGCGACGTGTCGGGCGAGGGCGTCCAGCAGGCGCTGCTGAAGATCCTGGAGGGCACCACCGCCTCCGTGCCGCCGCAGGGCGGGCGGAAGCACCCGCACCAGGAGTTCATCCAGATCGACACGACGAACGTGCTCTTCATCGTGGGCGGCGCCTTCGCCGGCCTGGAGAAGATCATCGAGTCGCGGGCCGGCGCCAAGGGCATCGGCTTCGGCGCGACCATCCGCTCCAAGCGCGAGATCGAGGCGAGCGACCAGTTCCAGGAGGTCATGCCCGAGGACCTGGTGAAGTTCGGGATGATCCCCGAGTTCATCGGCCGTCTCCCGGTCATCACCTCGGTCCACAACCTCGACCGCGAGGCCCTGCTCAAGATCCTCGTCGAGCCGCGCAACGCGCTGGTCAAGCAGTACCAGCGGCTCTTCGAACTCGACGGCGTGGAGCTGGACTTCGACCGCCCGGCCCTGGAGGCCATCGCCGACCAGGCGATCCTGCGCGGCACCGGCGCGCGCGGGCTGCGGGCCATCATGGAAGAGGTCCTGATGTCGGTGATGTACGAGGTCCCGTCCCGCAAGGACGTGGCCCGCGTGGTCATCACCGCCGACGTCGTGCACAACAACGTCAACCCGACGCTGGTGCCTCGGATCGTCAAGAACGACGGCCGGCACGAGAAGAGCGCGTAACCGCACGGGACATACGCAGGGGCGCCCGGCCGGATCCTCCAACCGGCCGGGCGCCCCTGCGTGTTGATCCCGTGGATCAGGCCTTGGTGCGGGCCGTCGCGTACAGCTTCGCCGCCAGGTCGGCCACCTCGGCCTGCTGCACGGACGACTGGCCGGTCATCATGGTCGCCAGGTCGATGACGTTGACCGCGCCGAGCGTGGAGTAGTCCGCCCACGCGCAGGTCGGGATCTGCAGCTCGCTCGGGCCGCCGGCCGGGTTGCCCGTCGGCTTGGTGCTGCTCATCTTGACCATCTGGCACTTCATGAGCGCGCCCTCGAACCCGGAGGGCGTCACCGTCTCCGCCGTGCCGACGGGCTCGATCTTGAGACCGGCCTCCTGCTGCTCGGTGTTCTTGCCGATGCTCGCGAAGTAGTTGTCCAGCGCCTTCTCGGGGTCGGCGATGTCGCCGTACAGGCCGCTGAGCGTCAGCTGCTTGCCCTTCATGGGCGCGGTGTCGGTCTTGTACTGGGCGACGGTCTGGGCCGGGTTGTTGATGCCGAGCGCCGTGGCCTTCGCCTTCTGCGTCGCGTCGAGCGGCTTGTCGGCGGTGCCCGGCGTCTTCTTGTACTCGCCGACGGTCTCCGGGGCCGCGATCTTGTAGCCCTTGGTGTCGTCACTCACGCTGCCGCCACCGAGGCCGCCACCACCGTCGCCGAGCAGGAAGTACCCGCCCACGCCGACCGCGGCGAGCACCACGACCAGACCGATGACCAGGCCGGTCTTCTTCTTCGGTGGAGCCGGCGGCGGGAAGCCCGGGCCCTGCCCGTACTGCTGCTGCGGCTGCTGACCGTACGGCCCGGGCTGCTGCGGCTGCCCGTAGGGACCGGGCTGCCCATAGGGCTGCTGCGGCGGGACGCCGCCCTGCGGATAGCCGTAACCCGGCTGCGGCGCCTGCTGCGGATACCCGTAGCCGGGCTGGGGGGCCTGCGGCTGCTGACCGTAGGGGCCCGGCTGTCCGTACGGTCCGGGCTGCTGCGGCTGACCACCGTACGGTCCCGGCTGGTTGTAGCTCATTAAGGGGTTCCCCTCACAGGATGTTTATGCCTGCCGAACATCCTGACGGAAGCGGTGACCTGCGAGGGCGCCGGGGGGCACACCGTTACGGAACAATCGCGTTTCAGGCGGGCCCGGGACACCTCTAAACTGGCCCCGTGACCGAGAACACTCAGCAGCAGCCAGCAGCCAACCCCGAACTGCCGACCCAGTACGCGCCGGCCGAAGTAGAGGGGAA
This sequence comes from Streptomyces sp. HUAS YS2, assembly GCF_033343995.1. Taxonomy (NCBI): domain Bacteria; kingdom Bacillati; phylum Actinomycetota; class Actinomycetes; order Kitasatosporales; family Streptomycetaceae; genus Streptomyces; species Streptomyces solicathayae. Next base: position 5,306,147 of record NZ_CP137573.1, read on the forward strand.
GCTGTACGAGCGCTGGGTAGAGCGCGGTTACTTCGAGGCGGACGAGAACAGCGAGAAGCCGCCGTACACGATCGTCATCCCGCCGCCGAACGTCACCGGCTCGCTCCACCTGGGCCACGCCTTCGAGCACACGCTGATCGACATCCTCACCCGCCGCAAGCGGATGCAGGGCTACGAGACGCTGTGGCAGCCGGGCATGGACCACGCCGGCATCGCCACCCAGAACGTCGTCGAGCGCGAGCTCGCCAAGGAGGGCAAGTCCCGTCACGACCTGGGGCGCGAGGCGTTCGTCGAGCGCGTCTGGCAGTGGAAGGCCGAGTCCGGCGGTCAGATCTCCGGCCAGATGCGCCGGCTCGGCGACGGCGTCGCCTGGTCGCGTGAGCGCTTCACCATGGACGAGGGCCTGTCGCAGGCCGTCCAGACCATCTTCAAGAAGCTCTACGACGACGAGCTGATCTACCGCGCCGAGCGCATCATCAACTGGTGCCCGCGCTGTCTCACGGCGATCTCGGACATCGAGGTCGAGTACCAGGACGACGACGGCGAGCTCGTCTCCATCCGGTACGGCTCCGGGGACGCGGAGATCGTCGTCGCCACCACCCGCGCCGAGACGATGCTCGGCGACACCGCCGTCGCCGTCCACCCGGACGACGAGCGCTACAAGCACCTCGTCGGCACCGAGATCGAGCTGCCGCTGACCGGCCGCCGCATCCCGGTCGTCGCGGACACGCACGTCGACCCCGAGTTCGGCACCGGCGCCGTCAAGGTGACCCCGGCGCACGACCCGAACGACTTCGAGATCGGCCAGCGCCACGGCCTGCCGAACCTCGCCGTCATGGACGAGCGCGCCGTCATCACCGCCCACGGCCCCTTCCAGGGCCTGGACCGCCTGGAGGCCCGCTCCGCCATCGTCGCCGCGCTGCGCGCCGAGGGCCGGATCGTCGCCGAGAAGCGTCCGTACGTCCACTCCGTCGGCCACTGCTCGCGCTGCAAGACCACCATCGAGCCGCGCCTGTCCATGCAGTGGTGGGTCAAGGTCGCCCCGCTCGCGAAGGCCGCCGGTGACGCGGTCCGCGACGGCAAGGTCAAGATCCACCCGCAGGAGATGGAGAAGCGGTACTTCGACTGGGTCGACAACCTGCACGACTGGTGCATCTCGCGCCAGCTCTGGTGGGGCCACCGCATCCCGGTCTGGTACGGCCCGAACGGCGAGGTCGTCTGCGTCGGACCGGACGAGCAGCCGCCGAGCGGCGAGGGCTGGCACCAGGACACGGACGTCCTGGACACCTGGTTCTCGTCCGGCCTGTGGCCGTTCTCCACGCTGGGCTGGCCCGAGCAGACCGACAGCCTCGCGAAGTTCTACCCGAACTCCGTCCTGGTCACCGGCTACGACATCCTCTTCTTCTGGGTCGCCCGGATGATGATGTTCGGCCTCTACGCGATGGACGGCACCCCGCCGTTCCACACCATCGCCCTGCACGGCATGGTCCGTGACCAGAACGGCAAGAAGATGTCGAAGTCCTTCGGCAACGTGGTCAACCCGCTGGACTGGATGGACGAGTACGGCTCCGACGCCGTCCGCTTCACCCTGGCCGGCGGCGCCAACCCGGGCGTCGACGTCCCGATCGGCGAGGACTGGGTCAAGGCGTCCCGGAACTTCGCCAACAAGATCTGGAACGCGACCCGCTTCGCGCTGATGAACGGCGCCACGATCGAGGGCGAGCTGCCCCCGGTCGAGCAGCTGTCCGCGACCGACCGGTGGATCCTGTCCCGTCTCAACAAGACGGTCGCCCAGGTCGACGCCCTCTACGAGGACTACCAGTTCGCGAAGCTCAGCGACGCGCTGTACCACTTCGCCTGGGACGAGGTCTTCGACTGGTACGTCGAGCTGTCGAAGACCACGTTCTTCGCCGGCGGCGAGCAGGCCAAGGTCTCCGGCCGGGTCCTCGGCGAGGTCCTGGACGTCATGCTGCGCCTGCTGCACCCGATCGTCCCGTTCGTCACCGACGCCCTGTGGACCACCCTCACCGGTCGCGAGTCCGTCGTGATCGCCGAGTGGCCCGCCGACAGCGGCTTCCGCGACGACACGGCCGAGGCGGAGATCGAGAACCTCCAGCAGGTCGTCACCGAGGTCCGCCGGTTCCGCGCCGACCAGGGCCTGCAGCCCGGCCAGAAGGTCCCGGCCCGCCTGGACCTGGCCGGCACGGCGCTCGCCCCGCACGAGGCCGCCATCCGCCAGCTGCTGCGCCTCCAGCCGGAGGGCGAGGGCTTCTCCGCCACCGCCTCCCTGCCGGTCGGCGGCGCGACGGTCTCCCTCGACCTGTCCGGCACCATCGACGTGGCCGCCGAGCGCAAGCGGCTCGCGAAGGACCTGGCCGCCGCCGAGAAGGAGAAGGCGCAGGCCAACGGCAAGCTCGGCAACGAGGCCTTCCTGGCCAAGGCGCCGGACAACGTGGTCGACAAGATCCGTACCCGGCTCGCCAAGGCGGACGAGGACATCGCCCGCATCAAGGCGCAGCTGGACCGCCTGCCCCAGGCGTAAGCGCAGGTGAGAGGGGTCGGGACCGGTACGGTTCCGGCCCCTCTCGCATTCCGCCGGGATGCGGCGAACGTCCCGAAAGGGGTGCGTCCACGGCGCTGTCGGCACTCCTCCGTAGACTGGGCCCGTGAGTGAGCAGCCCCGCGACGAGTCCGATGACTTCGACGAGATCATCGACGCCGAAACAGACCGTGATCCCGACCTGGCGGTGATCGAGGCCGGCAGCCGCACCCTGCGCGCCCAGGCCGGACCGCCGCAGGCCGACGCCGTCCCCGCGCGTCCCCTCGACCCCGAGGTCGACAAGGCGTTGCGTGCGGTGGAGACCGAACTCGCCACCCGTTGGGGCGAGACGAAGCTGGACCCGTCGGTGACGCGGATCGCGGCGCTGATGGACGTACTGGGCGAGCCGCAGCGGGCGTACCCCTCGATCCACATCACGGGCACCAACGGCAAGACGTCCACGGCCCGCATGATTGAGGCGCTGCTGTCGGCCTTCGAGCTGCGCACCGGCCGCTACACCTCGCCGCACGTCCAGTCGATCACCGAGCGGATCAGCCTGGACGGCGCGCCGATCTCGGCCGAGCGCTTCATCGAGACGTACGAGGACGTCAAGCCGTACGTGGAGATGGTCGACACCCAGCAGGAGTACCGGCTCTCCTTCTTCGAGGTGCTCACCGCCATGGCGTACGCGGCCTTCGCGGACGCGCCGGTGGACGCCGCGGTGGTCGAGGTCGGCATGGGCGGCACGTGGGACGCGACGAACGTGATCGACGGCTCGGTGGCCGTGGTCACCCCGATCTCGCTCGACCACACCGACCGGCTGGGCTCCACGCCGGCCGAGATCGCCGCCGAGAAGTCCGGCGTGATCAAGCAGGACGCGACGGTCATCCTGGCGCAGCAGCCGGTGGACGCGGCGCAGGTGCTGCTGAAGAAGGCCGTCGAGGTGGACGCGACGGTGGCCCGCGAGGGCATGGAGTTCGGGATCGTCTCCCGCGAGGTCGCGGTCGGCGGCCAGCTGCTGACCCTGCGCGGCCTCGGCGGCGAGTACGACAACCTGTTCCTGCCGCTGTACGGCGCGCACCAGGCGCACAACGCGGCGGTCGCGCTGGCGGCGGTGGAGGCGTTCTTCGGGATCGGCGCGCAGCACGCCCGCACGCTGGACGTGGACACGGTCCGCCGGGCCTTCGCCTCGGTCGCCTCGCCGGGCCGCCTGGAGGTCGTGCGCAAGTCGCCGACGGTGATCCTGGACGCGGCGCACAACCCGGCGGGCGCGGCGGCGGCCGCGGAGGGCGTCTCGGAGTCCTTCGGCTTCTCGCGGCTCATCGGTGTGGTCGCGACCAGCGCGGAGAAGGACGTGAAGGGCCTCCTCGAGGCCTTCGAGCCGATCTTCGCGGAGATCGTGGTGACGGCGAACTCCACGCACCGCGCGATGGACGCCGACGCGCTCGCGGCGATCGCCGTGGAGGTCTTCGGCGACGAGCGGGTGGTGGTCGAGCCCCGTCTGGACGACGCGATCGAGGCGGCGATCACGCTGGCGGAGGAGGAGGGCGAGTACGCGGGTGCCGGCGTGCTCGTGACCGGCTCCGTGTTCACGGTCGGCGAGGCCCGACTGCTCCTCGGGAAGGGCTGAATCCGTTGCGTACCCTCTGTGCCTCCACGCTGATCGGCGAGTTCTTCGTGATCGGTTTCGCCGGTCTCGTCGCCATGAAGGACGACACGCTGGCGATGTCCACGGTCTGGACCGTGTGCGGGATCGCGATGCTGCTGTCCGTGCTGCTGTGCGGGATGATCACCCGTCCGGGCGGGGTGCAGCTCGGCTGGGCGCTCCAGATCGCGCTGATCGCCAGCGGGTTCGTGCTGCCGGTGATGTTCTTCCTGGGCGCCGTGTTCGCGGGACTGTGGTGGGCCTCGGTGCACTACGGGCGGCGGATCGACGACGTGAAGGCGCGCTGGGCGGCCGCCCAGGCCTCGGCAGGGCCTGACGCTGCGTGATGGCGGGGGCTCCGGGCCCTGTAGCCTCGGAGACCCGCACACCGCACGTGAAGGAGTTCCCCCCGTGAGCCAGCGATCGCTCGTCCTGCTCAAGCCCGACGCCGTCCGCCGTGGCCTGATCGGCGAGATCATCGGCCGCATCGAGCGCAAGGCGGGCTGGACCATCGCGGCCCTGGAGCTGCGCGAGCTGGACCAGGACACGCTGGAGCAGCACTACGGCGAGCACAAGGGCAAGCCGTTCTACGAGCCGCTGATGGGCTTCATGCAGTCCGGCCCGGTCGTCGTCATGGTGGTCGAGGGCGAGCGCGTGATCGAGGGTCTGCGCACCCTCGCCGGCCCGACCGACCCGATCGCCGCCGCCCCCGGCTCCATCCGGGGCGACTTCGGCACGATCGTCCGGGAGAACCTGATCCACGCCTCGGACTCCGAGGAGTCCGCCATGCGAGAACTGAAGATTTTCTTCCCGGGTCTCGTCTGACCGATCCTGACCCGGTATCAGCCGATCGCAGCAACGCTCTGGGGGCGACCGAAGGAATTCGGTCGCCCCCAGGCATATGAACTGAAGAACCGGGAACGGTTCGCTGCGTCATCTCGTCAGCTATACAGAGGTGGTCCACCGCGCGGTACTCCCGTGGGCGGCACTACGATGGAAACCTCCACGCCACCGCACATGCGGCACCACCACCTCGCCGACCTGAGAAGCCGTCAACGCTCTTATTGGGAAGGCCCGACGCATCCTCATGGGAAACAAGGGGAACTCTATGTCGTTCATCGGCCGTGACATGGCTGTCGACCTCGGGACCGCCAACACGCTGGTGTACGTCAGGGGTCGTGGCATCGTCCTGAACGAGCCCTCGGTCGTCGCCATCAACACGAACACCGGCGGCATCCTGGCCGTCGGCTCCGAGGCGAAGAAGATGATCGGGCGCACCCCCGGCAACATCGTCGCCGTGCGCCCGCTCAAGGACGGTGTGATCGCCGACTTCGAGATCACCGAGCGCATGCTCCGCTACTTCATCCTCAAGATCCACAAGCGCCGCTACCTGGCCCGCCCGCGTGTCGTCGTCTGCGTCCCCAGCGGCATCACCGGAGTCGAGCGCCGCGCCGTCATCGAGGCCTCGACCCAGGCCGGCGCCCGCCAGGTGCACATCATCGAGGAGCCCATGGCCGCGGCCATCGGCTCGGGCCTCCCGGTCCACGAGGCCACCGGCAACATGGTCGTGGACATCGGCGGCGGCACCACCGAGGTCGCCGTCATCTCCCTCGGCGGAATCGTCACGGCACAGTCCATCCGGGTGGCCGGCGACGAGCTGGACAACGCGATCATCCAGCACATCAAGAAGGAGTACTCGCTCCTCCTCGGTGAGCGCACCGCCGAGCAGATCAAGATCACCATCGGCTCCGCCTACGACCTCGACAAGGACGAACACACCGAGATCCGCGGCCGCGACCTGGTCTCCGGCCTGCCCAAGACCGTGGTCATCTCGGCCGCCGAGGTCCGCAAGGCCATCGAGGAGCCGGTCAACGCCATCGTCGACGCGGTGAAGACCACGCTCGACAAGTGCCCGCCCGAGCTCTCCGGTGACGTGATGGACCGCGGCATCGTTCTCACGGGTGGCGGCGCCCTGCTGCGCGGCCTGGACGAGCGGCTCCGCCGCGAGACCGGCATGCCGATCCACATCGCCGAGGACCCGCTGGACTCGGTGGCGCTCGGATCCGGCAAGTGCGTGGAGGAGTTCGAGGCCCTGCAGCAGGTCCTCGACGCCCAGCCGCGCCGATAACGACTCGGCGACACATCACCGCCGATCGGCTGTACGGGTGGCAAGAACCCTCGTACAGCCGATCGTTGATATAACGGCACGAACCCGTACCAACTGCTTGTACCAATCGAACCAAGAGGAAAGGCACGGCCGCCGCACGTGAGGGACACACGAGAGAGCCGGCTACTCCTGGTACTGCTGGTCGTCATCGCGTTCGCACTGATCACGGTGGACATCCGCGGCGGCGAGGAGTCACCGGTGGACGGCGCCCGGCGGGCCGCCGCCGCGGCCTTCGGGCCGATCGAGAACGGCGTCGCGGCAGCCGTCGACCCGGTCGGCAACGCCATAGGAGCGGTACGCGACTCCGGCGAGCGGCACACCCGGATCGCCGCCCTGGAGCACGAGAACGCCGCCCTCAAGGCCAAGCTCGGCAGCGACGACCGCAACCGCAGCCGGGTCGCCGAACTCGACGGGATGCTCAAGAAGGCCGGAGCCGGCCAGTACGGCATCAAGGCCGCCGAGGTCATCGCCATAGGAGCCGCGCAGGGCTTCTCCTGGACCGTCACCATCGACGCCGGTGCCGACGACGGCATCAAGCGCGACATGACCGTGCTCAACGGCGCCGGACTCGTCGGCCGGGTCACCACCGTCGGCCCGTCCACCGCGACCGTGCTGCTCGCCAACGACCCGGACTTCACCGTCGGCACCCGCCTGGAGAAGACCAGCGAACTCGGCTTCGCCACCGGCCAGGGCAACGGCCCGCTGCTCGTCCAACTGCTCAACGGCAAGGCGAAGGTCAAGCCCGGCGACCGGCTCGTCACCTTCGGCTCGCACGGCTCCAAGCCGTTCGTCCCCGGTGTCCCGGTCGGCGAGATCGTCCGCGTCGACCCCATGGGCGGCGGCCTGACGCGCAACGTCTACATCCGCCCGTACGTCGGCTTCACCAAGCTGGACATCGTCGGCGTCGTCGTCCAGGCCCCGCGCACGGACCCGCGCGACATGGTGCTGCCGCCCAAGCCCGCCAAGCCCAGGCCCGTACCGACCGTCACCGTCACGGTCACCCCGCCGCCGCCCGGTCAGGAGCAGCAGGGACAGCAGCCGCAAGGACAGCAGCCGACCGACGGACAGACCGAGCGGTAGGGGGACCCACTCATGAAGATCAACCGGATCCTGCTCTCCGCGGCGCTCGTCGTCGTGGCCCTCGTCGTCCAGGTCTCCGTCCTCGCCCGCCTCCAACTCCCCGGCGCGGTCCCCGACCTGGTGCTGCTCACCGTCGTCGCCCTCGCGCTCGTGTACGGCCACGTCAGCGGCGCCCTCATCGGCTTCGGCGCGGGCCTGCTCGCCGACCTGGCACCGCCCGCCGACCACGCCGTGGGCCGCTACGCCCTCGTGCTCTGCGTCATCGGCTACGTCGCCGGGCTCTTCCGGCCCGAGAAGGGCCAGCTCAGATCCGCCTCCGGCCCGATGGCCGTGGTCGTCGCCGCCGCCGTCGGCACGACCCTGCTGTACGCGGGCGTCGGCGCCCTCGTCGGCGACACCGCCGCCCGCCATGTCGGCCTCGGCTTCCTGCTGTTCACCGCGGCCCTGTACGACCTGCTGCTGGCCCCCTTCACCGTGCCGCTGATCATGGCCCTCGCCCGACGCGTCGACAACGACCCGCTCGCCGAGACGAGCAGCGCCGGAGACGTCTCCTCCGGATGGCTCTCCTCCGGCACCGGACTGCGGATCGGCGCCCAGCGCAGCGGCCTGCGCGTGAAGGCCGCCCGCAGCCGCGCCACACGGGCCGGACGCATCAAGGGAGTCAAGCGACTGTGACCGAGGGGGCAGCGGCAGCATGAGCAACATTCCGGAGACCGGGCGGACCCAGCGGGTCCAGATCCGGCTCGTCATCATCCAGGTCCTGGTCTTCTCCCTCCTGCTCACGCTCGGCGGGCGGCTCTGGTACCTCCAGATCCGCAACGGCAAGGAGTACACGGCGGAGGCCAAGGGCAACCACGTCCAGCAGGTCGTCCAGCCCGCCGTCCGCGGCACCATCCTGGACGCCCGCGGAGTCCCGCTCGCCGACAACGAGACCCGGCTCGTGGTCTCCGCCTCGCGCACCGAGCTGCTGAAGATGAAGGACGACGGCAAGGCCGTCCTCACCCGGCTCGCCGGCGTCCTCGGCATGAAGCCCCAGGACGTCATCAACAAGATCCGGCTCTGCGACTCCAAGACCCCCAAGCCCTGCTGGAACGGCTCGCCCTACCAGCCGATCCCCGTCACCGACGAGGCCACCACGCAGCAGGCCCTGACGATCCGGGAGGCCTCCGAGGACTTCCCCGGCATCACCGCCGAACTCGCCGCCGTACGCCGCTACCCGGCGCCCGGCAAGGCCCGCACCTCTCAGGTCCTCGGCTACCTCTCGCCCGTCACCGACGAGGAGATCGAGAAGGCCAAGGACGGCGACTCGCCGTTCCTCCGCTCCGACCAGGTCGGCCGCTCCGGCATCGAGCGCACGTACGACACGGCGCTGCGCGGCAAGGCCGGCGTGACCCGCTACGAGGTCGACAACCTCGGCCGGGTCATGGGCCAGACCGAGTCCGACCCGGGCGTGCCCGGCTCCACGCTCGTCACCAGCATCGACGCCCGGGTCCAGGCGGTCGCCGAGTACGAACTCGCCGCGGCGATGAAGACCGTCCGGAACGAGACGGACAAGATCACCGGCCGCAAGTACGAGGCCGACGCGGGCGCCGTCGTCGTCATGGAGTCCAAGACCGGCCGCGTCGTCGCGATGGCCTCGCAGCCCGACTACGACCCGAACGCCTGGGTCGGCGGCATCTCCGGCAAGGACTACGCCGCGCTCACCGGCAAGGGCTCCAACTACCCGCTGCTGAACCGGGCCATCCAGGGCCAGGCCGCGGCCGGCTCCGTCTTCAAGGTCGTCTCCGCCAGCGCCGCCGTGCGCGCCGGCCACGACTTCTACGACAAGTACCCCTGCACCTCCTCGTACAGCATGGGCAACACCAGCTTCGCGAACTTCGAGTCCCAGGGGCACGGCCCCATCACCCTCGGCGACGCCCTCAAGTTCTCCTGCAACACCGTCTTCTACCGCCTCGGCCACGAGCAGTGGTCGCGCGACGGCGGCCTCAAGCCCAAGAAGGGCGCCAAGGACTGGTTCTACCGCACCGCCCACGAGTTCGGCTTCGGCGGCGAGACCGGCATCGACCTGCCCAACGAGGTCAAGGGCCGCATCCCCGACCGCCAGTGGAAGCAGAACTTCTGGGAGGCGAACAAGGACGCCTGGTGCAAGGAGGGGAAGAAGGGCGGCACGTACATCCAGCAGCTCTCCTACGAGAACTGCCTGGAGGGCAACCAGCTCAAGGCCTACGACAGCATCAACTTCTCCATCGGACAGGGCGACCTGCTCATCACGCCCATCCAGCTGGCCACCGCCTACGCCGCCATCAGCAACGGCGGCACCCTCTACAACCCCACCATCGGCAAGGCCCTGATCAGCCCCGACGGCAAGAACGTCACGGAGATCAAGCCCAAGGCCCACGGCCGGCTGCCGGTCGACGCGCAGACCATCCGCGACCTCGACAAGGGCCTGAAGTCCGTCGTCGAGCCGGGCGGCACCGCCGCCTGGCGGTTCGGCGGCTGGCCCCAGGACAAGATCCCGATGCACGCCAAGACCGGCACCGCCCAGGTCTACGGCAAGCAGACCACCTCGTGGTTCGCCACCTACACCCGCGAGTTCACGATCATCATGACGATCTCCCAGGGTGGCACCGGCTCCGGCGCCTCCGGCCCCGCCGTGCGCAACATCTACGACGCCCTCTACGGCCTCGACGACGAGGGCAACCAGGACCTCAAGCGGGCCCTGCTGCCCCAGCCGCAGAAGACCCTGCCGAGGATCCAGAGCGACGGCAGCATCGACGCGCCCGTGATCAAGCCGTACGACCCCGACGCGCAGCTGGTCAAGCCGGAGGGTGAGCAGGCCGCCGGCCAGGATCCGTCCTCACCGCCCGAGCCGCAGCCCAGCGTCCCGCCGCTCGCGGGCCCGCCGAGGGCCGGGAGGCTCTGACCCGATGAACGCACGCACCGGCTTCTCCGTCTCCCGGTACGCCCCCGAGCGCGGGGCCTTCGCCAAGCTGACCGCCCGCGACTCCGTCGTCCGGCGGCTCGACTGGCCGATCCTGCTGTCCGCCCTCGCCCTGTCCCTGCTCGGCTCGCTGCTCGTGTGGTCCGCCACCCGGGGGCGCACCGAGCTCAACCAGGGCGACCCGTACTACTTCCTGTTCCGGCACGTCCTGAACACCGGCATCGGCCTCTGCCTGATGATCGGCACGATCTGGCTCGGCCACCGCACCCTGCGCGGCGCGGTGCCGATCCTGTACGGCATCTCCATCGTGCTGATCCTCGCCGTGCTCACCCCGCTCGGCGCGACGATCAACGGCGCGCACGCGTGGATCGTGGTCGGCGGCGGCTTCTCGCTCCAGCCCAGCGAGTTCGTGAAGATCACGATCATCCTGATCATGGCGATGCTGCTCGCGGCGAAGGTCGACGCGGGCGACCAGCTCCATCCCGACCACGGCACCGTCGCCAAGGCGCTCGGCCTCGCCTGCCTCCCCATGGGCATCGTCATGCTGATGCCCGACCTCGGCTCGGTGATGGTCATGGGCGTCATCGTGCTCGGCGTCCTGCTCGCCTCCGGGGCGTCCAACCGCTGGGTGCTCGGACTGATCGGCGCGGGCATCGGGGGAGCCGTCCTCGTCACCGCGCTCGGGATGCTCGACGAATACCAGATCAACCGCTTCGCCGCGTTCGCCAACCCCGAGCTCGACCCGGCCGGCGTCGGCTACAACACCAACCAGGCGCGCATCGCGATCGGCTCCGGCGGGCTGTACGGCGCGGGGCTCTTCAAGGGCCACCAGACCAGCGGCCAGTTCGTGCCCGAGCAGCAGACCGACTTCATCTACACCGTCGCCGGCGAGGAACTCGGCTTCCTCGGCGCCGGGCTGATCCTGGTGCTGCTCGGCGTGATCCTGTGGCGCGCCTGCCGCATCGCGCGGGAGACGACCGAGCTGTACGGCACGATCGTCGCGGCCGGGATCATCGCCTGGTTCGCCTTCCAGGCCTTCGAGAACATCGGCATGAACCTCGGCATCATGCCCGTGGCCGGCCTGCCGCTGCCGTTCGTCTCGTACGGCGGCTCGTCGATGTTCGCGGTGTGGGTGGCGATCGGACTCCTGCAGTCGATCAGGGTGCAGCGCCCGATGTCGGCATAACGGCGCAAGACGTACTGCCGTTCCGTTCACGCTGCGTCTAGATTCGATTCATGGCGGAGACGAAGCGCGAGATCGAGCGGAAGTACGAAGCCACCGACCGGACGGAGCTGCCGGACCTGACGCGGGCGGCCGGGGTCGCGTCCGTCGAGGACCGGGGCGTCGACGAACTCGACGCGGTCTACTACGACACCCCCGACCTGCGGCTCGCCGCGGACTCACTCACCCTGCGGCGCCGCACGGGCGGCGGCGACGCCGGCTGGCACCTGAAGTTCCCCGTCGCCTCCGGAATCCGTGACGAGATCAGAGCCCCGCTCTCGGACACGCTCCCGCGTGTCCTGGCGGGGCTCCTCCGCTCCCGCGTCCGCGACGGCGAGGTGCTTCCGGTCGTGCGCCTGCGCTCCTCGCGCGCCGTCCACCACCTGCGGGCCGAGGACGGCGCGCTGCTCGCCGAACTCTCCGTCGACACGGTCCACGCCGAACGGCTCGGCCCTGGGGAGGGGGCGACGGCGGACTGGACCGAGATCGAGGTCGAACTCGCCGACGGCGCGGACCAGAAGGTCCTCGACGCGGTCGAGAAGCGCTTGAAGAGGGCGGGCGTCCGCCCCTCCGAGGCTCCCTCGAAGCTGGCCAGGGCCCTGGAAGAGACCGCGGGGAAGGACCGCGCCGGAAAGGCCGCGGCGAAGGCGGCACGGCGCTCGGGCGAGGCACAGGCACGGGACGACGTCCACGACCCCGACGGAAAGCGCGTCGCCAAGCACGCCCGCCGCGCCGGAGGAGGCGCCGCTGGAGAGGCCGACCTCGACTCCGGCACCGCCGGGGCCGCCGTGCTCGCGTACGTGCGCCGGCAGCGGGACGCCCTCGTCGCCCTCGACCCCGCCGTCCGCCGCGATCTACCCGACTCGGTCCACCAGATGCGCGTCGCCTGCCGACGCCTGCGCAGCGCCCTCAAGACCTACCGCAAGGTCCTCGACCGCACCGCCACCGACCCGGTCCGCGACGAGCTCAAGTGGCTCGCCGGCGAACTCGGCCACGCCCGCGACCAGGAGGTTCTCGTCGCCCGCCTGCGCGGCCACCTCGACGACACCCCCCGCCCCCTCCTCCTCGGGCCGCTCCGCAACCGGTTGCGCATCTGGGACGCCGCCCGCTCCGGCGACGCCCGTCGCCGCAGCCTCGCCGCCCTCGACTCCCCGCGCCACCTCGCCCTCCTGGACGCCCTCGACGCTCTGCTCACCGACCCGCCGCTGCGGAAGCGCGCCGGCCGCCCCGCCGCCGACGTCCTGCCGAAAGCCGTCCTCAAGGCCCACGGCCGCCTTTCCGCCGCCGTCGACCACGCCCTCGGCCTCGACCCGGGCCACGACCGAGACCTCGCCCTCCACGAGGCCCGCAAGGCCGCCAAACGCGCCCGCTACGCCGCAGAGGTCGCCACCCCCACCCTCGGCAAGCCCGCCAAGAAGCTGGCCTCCCGCGTCAAGGCCGTACAGAGCCTGCTCGGCGAGCACCAGGACAGCGTCGTCGCCCGCGAAGCCCTGCGCGCCCTCGCCGTCCAGGCCCACGGCGCCGGTGAGAACGCCTTCACCTGGGGGCTGCTGTACGGCCGCGAGGAGGCCGCTGCGGCGCGCACGGAGCGCGAGCTGCCGGAGGCCTGGGCCGCCGCAGAGACCGCGGATCTGTAGCCGGACGGGAGTCCCTGAGCACCGGGGTACGCTTGAGAGTCGCCCCATGCCAGCTCACGAAGGTTCGAGATGTCTGCTGCCGAGTCTGTCTTCCCGCAGCTCGAAGCTCTGCTCCCGCACGTGCAGAAGCCGATTCAGTACGTCGGTGGAGAGCTGAACTCCACGGTCAAGCCGTGGGAGTCCGCCGACGTCCGCTGGGCTCTGATGTACCCGGACGCGTACGAGGTCGGTCTGCCCAACCAGGGCGTCATGATCCTCTACGAGGTACTCAACGAGCGTGAGGGCGTCCTCGCCGAGCGCACCTACAGCGTGTGGCCGGACCTCGAAGAGCTGATGCGCGAGCACAACGTGCCGCAGTTCACGGTCGACAGCCACCGCCCCGTCGGCGCCTTCGACGTGTTCGGCCTGAGCTTCTCCACCGAGCTCGGCTACACCAACATGCTCACGGCCCTCGACCTCGCGGGCATCCCGCTGGAGTCCAAGGACCGCACCGTCGACCACCCGATCGTGCTCGCCGGCGGCCACGCCGCCTTCAACCCCGAGCCGATCGCGGACTTCATCGACGCGGCGATCGTCGGCGACGGCGAGCAGGCCGTCCTCGACATGACCGAGATCATCCGCCGCTGGAAGGCGGAGGGCCGCCCCGGCGGCCGCGAGGAGGTCCTGCTCCGCCTCGCCAAGACCGGCTCGGTCTACATCCCGGCGTTCTACGACGTCGAGTACCTCCCGGACGGCCGCATCGGCCGCGTCGTCCCCAACCGCTCCGGCGTGCCGTGGCGCGTGTCCAAGCACACCGTCATGGACCTCGACGAGTGGCCGTACCCCAAGCAGCCGCTGGTCCCGCTCGCCGAGACGGTCCACGAGCGGATGTCCGTCGAGATCTTCCGCGGCTGCACCCGCGGCTGCCGTTTCTGCCAGGCCGGCATGATCACGCGCCCCGTGCGGGAGCGAAGCATCACCGGCATCGGCGAGATGGTCGAGAAGGGTCTCAAGGCGACCGGCTTCGAGGAGGTCGGCCTCCTCTCGCTGTCCTCCGCGGACCACACCGAGATCGGTGACATCGCGAAGGGCCTGGCGGACCGCTACGAGGAAGACAAGATCGGCCTCTCCCTCCCCTCGACCCGCGTGGACGCCTTCAACGTCGACCTCGCGAACGAGCTGACGCGGAACGGCCGCCGCTCCGGCCTCACCTTCGCCCCCGAGGGCGGCTCCGAGCGCATGCGCAAGGTCATCAACAAGATGGTCTCGGAAGAGGACCTGATCAGGACCGTCGCGACGGCCTACGGCAACGGCTGGCGCCAGGTGAAGCTGTACTTCATGTGCGGCCTGCCGACCGAGACCGACGAGGACGTCCTCCAGATCGGCGACATGGCGGTCAACGTGATCGCCAAGGGCCGCGAGGTCTCCGGCCAGAACGACATCCGCTGCACGGTGTCGATCGGCGGCTTCGTCCCCAAGCCGCACACCCCCTTCCAGTGGGCCCCGCAGCTCTCCGCCGAGGAGACCGACGCCCGCCTGCAGAAGCTCCGCGACAAGATCCGCGGCGACAAGAAGTACGGCCGCTCCATCGGCTTCCGCTACCACGACGGCAAGCCCGGCATCGTCGAGGGCCTGCTCTCCCGCGGCGACCGCCGCGTCGGCCACGTCATCCGCGCGGTGTACGAGGACGGCGGCCGCTTCGACGGCTGGCGCGAGCACTTCTCGTACGACCGCTGGATGGACTGCGCCGCGAAGACCCTCCCGGCCCACGGCGTCGACGTCGACTGGTACACGACGCGCGAGCGCACCTACGAGGAGGTCCTGCCCTGGGACCACCTGGACTCCGGTCTCGACAAGGACTGGCTCTGGGAGGACTGGCAGGACGCCCTCGACGAGACCGAGGTCGACGACTGCCGCTGGACCCCGTGCTTCGACTGCGGCGTCTGCCCGGCCATGCAGACCGAGATCCAGGTCGGCCCGACGGGCAAGAAGCTGCTGCCGCTGAGCGTCGTCAAGCAGTAGGGAACGCATTCGGGTGACGGCCCGGTCCGGGGAGGAAACCTCGGGCCGGGTCGTCGCGTCATTTCGGGCATGAGTATCGAGAAACCGCAGCCGGTGACCGGTCCCGGGCCCGAGGGGTGTCTGACGGCGTTCATCAGGATCCCGGTGCGGGTCGTGGTGCTCGTGGTCGTGGTGCCGGTGCGGATGCTGTGGGACGTCCTCGTCGTCGGCGCGCGGTTCGTGGACCGGACGATGGTGCGGCCCGTCGGGCGGGCGTTGGCCTGGTTCTTCGGGCGGGTCGTCGGGGTTCCGGCCGGCTGGCTGTACCGGCATGTGCTCACGCCCGTGGGGCACGCCCTGGCCTGGTTCCTCACGGGTGTCGCGGTGGTCTTCGGGTGGATCGTCGAGCGGCTCGGCATCGGGCTGTCGTGGCTGCTCAAGGCGGTGTTCGTGTGGCCGTGGGTGGGGCTGTGGAGGTACGTGGTCGTGCCGGTCGCCCGGTACGGGATCGCCGTTCCCGCCGTCTGGCTGTACCGGCATCTCGTCACGCCGCTCGGGCACGGGCTCTCCTGGGCCCTGGCGACGCTGGTCGTCGCGCCGCTCGGCGCGCTCTGGACGTACGTCGTGGTGCCGCTCGTCCGGTACGGGATCGTCGTGCCGGCCGCCTGGCTGTACGGCTCCGTGCTCGCGCCGCTCGGCCGCGGTCTCGTCACGGCGCTGTTCGTGTGGCCGTGGCGGCACCTGGTCGTGCCGGTCGTCACGTACGGGATCGTCGTGCCCCTCTCCTGGCTGTGGCGGCGGGTGCTCGTGCCCGTCGGGCGGGAGGTCGGGGACGCGCTCGTCGTCTGCTGGCGGATCGCGGGGTACGTGTCCCGGGCCGTCGGGAGGGCGGTGAAGTGGGTGGCGTGGAACCTGGTCGGGCGGCCCGTCGCCTGGTTCTACCGGGACGTGTGCACCCCCGTCGGGCACTTCGTCCGCGACCGCGTCTGGGCGCCCGCCCGCGCCGTCGCCGTCGAGGCCGGCCGGGCCGCCCGGGCCGCGCTCGTCTCGGCCCGGGACACCGTGCGGCAGGCCCGCCGCGACGCCTGGCGCGCCCTGGTCGGCGGGCCCCGGAGCACCGAGGCTGTGGAACCGGCGGTGACCCAGGCGCGTACTCTGGGTAGTACAACTGCTGTCTCCGGCGTGGCACCCGCCCCCGAGATCTCCCTGCGAAAGCGGGGGTGATCCGGGCGAAGCCCACCAGGGACGACCCGTACCACCGGTACCCACCGCATTTCGAGGGCGGCGCGCCACCCGCGCCCGCCCCGCACCGAGGAGAAGAACCACTGGGCAAGCGACAGCCCGAAGGCCCGCCGCCCGCACCTGCGGTGCAGCGCATCCGACTGCGCTACACCAAGCGCGGCCGCCTCCGGTTCACCAGCCACCGTGACTTCCAGCGCGCGTTCGAGCGTGCGCTGCGCCGCGCCGAGGTGCCCATGGCGTACTCGGCCGGTTTCACCCCGCACCCGAAGGTGTCGTACGCCAACGCCGCCCCCACGGGTACGGGCTCCGAGGCCGAGTACCTGGAGATCGCCCTCACCGAGACGCGCGACCCGGAGACCCTCCGGGCGCTGCTCGACGAGTCGCTCCCGGCCGGTCTGGACATCACCGACGCCGTCGAGGCCCGGACCTCCGGGCTCGCCGACCGGCTCACCGCCTCCGTGTGGGAGCTCCGGCTCGACGGAGTGGCAGTCGAGGACGCGCAGAAGGCCGTCGAGGCCTTCCTCGCCGCCGAGACGGTCGAGGTGCAGCGCAAGACGAAGAACGGCATGCGCACCTTCGACGCCCGTTCCGCCGTCGCGGAGCTCACCGCGGCTCGTCCACCGGCTGATAGGCCGGTGGAGGGCCCCTGTGCGATACTGCGGCTGGTTGTTCGGCACGTGACACCTGCCGTGCGACCCGACGACGTCCTGTCCGGTCTCCGAGCTGTGGCCGACCTGGCGCCGCCGGTCCCCGCAGCGGTGACCAGGCTGGCGCAGGGGCTCTTCGACGAGGAGTCCGGCACGGTGACCGACCCGCTCGCGCCCGACCGCGAGGCAGTCACGGCCGCTTCACCCACGGCCGCCGCGACCGCCCCGGCGACGGCGCCGGGTACCGGTTCCGCGTAGGGAGCGGTCGTCGTAGCGCAGCCCTGGACCTCGGGAGCCACCTGGGTCGGGCCGCGCACTGACCAGGAGACTTTCGCCAGGCCGTACGCATGGGGCGTACGGAACCGGCGAGCCAGACACAGAGCTCCCGTGCGGCGCCCGCGCCCCGGACGGCGGTACCGCGCTCATCACGCGGACGTGCCGCCGGACCGGAATCAGGCGCGGCGCCCGGGAGCGTGACGGGAGAACCGCCCGCATGCTCGAGCAGCACGAAGACAACGAGAACAACAGCGCCCCCGGAGACAAGCTGCCGCCGCGCCGTAGGCGTCGCGCCGCTTCCCGCCCCGCGGGCCCGCCGGTCGCCGCCGACGCGTCGGCCGCCGAGGCCACCGCACCGGTCGTCGAGGAGACGCCGGTCGCCGAGGTCGTCGAGGAGGCCGCTCCGGCGCGTCCGCGCCGCCGTGCCACCCGCAGGGCCACCGCGCCCGAGGCGACGCCGCAGGCCGCGGAGGCCGTGGCCGCCGAGGTCGAGGAGACCCTGGCCGTCGAGGAGACCGCGCCGCCCGCGCGGACCCGTCGTCGTGCCACCCGCAAGGCCACCACCGCCGCGCCGGCGGAGGAGACCCCGGCCGTCGAAGAGGCCCCGGCCGCCGAAGCCGCCGAGGTCGTCGAGGAGGCCGCTCCGGCCCGTACCCGCCGCCGCGCCACCCGCAAGGCCACCGCCCCCGTGACGTCCCCGGCCGTGGCCGAGGAGATCGTGGTCGAGGCCGTGGCGGAGGAGGCCGAGCCGGTCGCCGAGCCGGAGCCGGTCGTCGAGGCCGCGCCGCCGGCCCGTACCCGCCGCCGTGCCACCCGCAAGGCCACCGCCCCCGTGACGTCCCCGGCCGTGGCCGAGGAGATCGTGGTCGAGGCCGTGGCGGAGGAGGCCGAGCCGGTCGCCGAGCCGGAGCCGGTCGTCGAGGCCGCGCCGCCGGCCCGTACCCGCCGCCGCGCCACCCGCAAGGTCACCTCGCCCGAGCCGGTCGCCGCCGAGGCCGAGACCGCCGGCGAGACGCTGCCGCAGGACGTCGTCGAGCAGATCGCCGTCGACACCCCGGCCGCCGCCGAGGTCGCCGCCGCCGAGCAGGCCGCCACCCGTGGCCGTACCCGCCGCCGCGCCACCTCGCCGCAGTTCACCTCCGAGCCGGTGGCCCCCGCGAAGGCCGAGGAGGAGAAGCCCGCGCGCGGCCGTCGCGCCACCCGGCCCTCCGTCGCCGTCTTCCAGGCGCCGGTGTTCACCGAGCCGATGTTCCAGACGCCGGAGACCGCTGCCGCCATGGCCGCTGCCGCCGCCGTGGAGCCGGAGGAGGACGAGGAGACGGAGGAGACCGCCGAGGTCGTCGAGACCGTCGAGGCCGAGGTCGTCGAGCGCGCCGAGACCGGCCGCCGTCGCCGTCGTCGCCGCGGCGAGCCCGTCGCCGTCGAGCCCGTGCCGAGCACGGTCGCCGAGGAGCCCGAGGTCGAGGCCGAGGAGCCCGAGGCCGTCGAGGCGGAGGAGACGGACGAGTACGAGGACCGTCCCTCCCGCCGTCGCCGCCGGGGCGGCCGTCGCCGTCGTCGCGGCGAGTCCGCCGAGGTCGAGGAGACCGAGGAGGCCGAGGAGGCGCACGCCGAGTCCGAGGCCGAGGAGGCCGAGGAGGAGGAGTCCGAGGGCGAGGAGGAGGCCGAGGGCCGCGAGTCGTCCGGCTCCAGCAGCTCCCGCCGTCGCCGCCGTCGTCGTCGCCGCAGCGGCGAGGGTGCCGGTGAGGCCGAGGCGGCCGAGGAGGACGGCGTCCGTACGGTCGTCAAGGTCCGCGAGCCCCGCCCGGCCCGTGAGAAGGCCGAGCCGTCCGACGAGGTCCAGTCCATCAAGGGCTCGACGCGTCTGGAGGCGAAGAAGCAGCGCCGCCGCGAGGGCCGCGAGCAGGGCCGCCGCCGCGTCCCGATCATCACGGAGGCCGAGTTCCTGGCCCGCCGTGAGGCCGTCGAGCGCGTCATGGTCGTCCGCCAGAACGGCGAGCGCACCCAGATCGGCGTCCTGGAAGACAACGTGCTCGTCGAGCACTACGTCAACAAGGAGCAGGCCACCTCGTACGTCGGCAACGTCTACCTGGGCAAGGTCCAGAACGTGCTGCCGTCGATGGAGGCCGCGTTCGTCGACATCGGCAAGGGCCGCAACGCGGTCCTGTACGCCGGCGAGGTCAACTTCGAGGCGCTCGGCATGGCCAACGGGCCGCGCCGCATCGAGACCGCGCTGAAGTCCGGCCAGTCGGTCCTCGTCCAGGTGACGAAGGACCCGATCGGTCACAAGGGCGCGCGTCTGACCAGCCAGGTCTCCCTGCCGGGCCGTTACCTCGTGTACGTCCCCGAGGGCTCGATGACCGGCATCAGCCGCAAGCTCCCGGACACCGAGCGGGCCCGTCTGAAGACCATCCTCAAGAAGATCGTCCCCGAGGACGCGGGCGTCATCGTGCGCACCGCCGCCGAGGGTGCGAGCGAGGACGAGCTGCGCCGTGACGTCGAGCGTCTGCAGGCGCAGTGGGAGGAGATCCAGAAGAAGGCGAAGAGCGGCAACGCCCCGACCCTTCTCTACGGTGAGCCGGACATGACCGTCCGGGTCGTCCGCGACATCTTCAACGAGGACTTCTCGAAGGTCATCGTCAGCGGTGACGACGCCTGGGAGACCATCCACGGCTACGTGAACCACGTCGCCCCGGACCTGACCGACCGCCTGTCCAAGTGGACGAGCGAGGTCGACGTCTTCGCGACGTACCGGATCGACGAGCAGCTGATGAAGGCGCTGGACCGCAAGGTCTGGCTGCCGTCCGGCGGCTCGCTGGTGATCGACAAGACCGAGGCGATGATCGTCGTCGACGTCAACACCGGCAAGTTCACCGGCCAGGGCGGCAACCTGGAGGAGACGGTCACCAGGAACAACCTGGAGGCGGCCGAGGAGATCGTGCGCCAGCTGCGGCTGCGCGACCTGGGCGGCATCGTCGTGATCGACTTCATCGACATGGTCCTGGAGTCCAACCGCGACCTGGTGTTGCGTCGCCTCCTGGAGTGCCTGGGCCGGGACCGGACCAAGCACCAGGTGGCCGAGGTCACCTCGCTGGGCCTGGTGCAGATGACCCGTAAGCGGGTCGGCCAGGGTCTGCTGGAGTCCTTCTCCGAGACCTGCGTCCACTGCAACGGCCGCGGTGTGATCGTGCACATGGAGCAGCCGACCACCCACGGTGGCGGCGGCAACGGCAAGCGGGCGAAGAAGCGCGGCCGCGGCGGCGCCGAGCACGTCCACGAGCACGAGCACGAGCACGAGGTGGCGGAGGTCGCGGAGACCGAGGCCGTCGAGACCGAGGCCGAGGTCGCCGCGGAGATCGCGCCGCCGGTCGCCCTGCCCGAGCCCATCGCTCCCGACGAGGAGCTGTACGGCTCCGTCGCCGAGGCGGAGGAGGCCGCGAAGCGCGGCCGCGGCCGCCGCCGGGCGACCCGCCGGGTGTCCGCTCCGGTGGTCTCGACCCCGCAGCCCGCCGCCGAGCCGGTCGAGATCGTCGAGCCGGTCGTGACCGAGCCGGTCACCGAGCCGGAGCCGGTCGTCGCCGAGGCCGCGCCGGCCGTCGTCGAGGAGGCCGCCCCGGCCCCGCGTACCCGTCGCCGCGCCACCCGCAAGGCGACGGCCCCGGCCGGTTCGCCGGCCGTCGCGGAGCCGGTCGCCGAGGCCCCGGTCGCCGAGGCCCCGGTCGCCGAGGCCGAGCCGGTCGTCGTCGCCGAGACCCAGGCCGCCCCGGCCGAGGTCGTCGCCGAGGCTCCTGTCGAGGAGGCCCCCGTGGCCGCCCCGCCGCGGGCCCGTCGACGGGTCGTCCGCAAGGCCACCGCTCCCGCCGGCGCTCCGGCCGGTTCGGAGGAGGCCGCCGTCGTCGTGGTGACCGCCACGACGGAGGCCGCCGAGGCCGCGTCCGCGTCCGAGGCGGAGGAGGAGGTCACGCCGGCCAAGAAGGCCGCCGCGCGCAAGACCGCCAAGAAGGCGACGGCCAAGAAGGCCGCCGCGAAGAAGACGACGGCCAAGAAGACCGCGGCCAAGAAGACGACCGCGAAGAAGGCCACGAAGGCGGCGGCCAAGAAGACCGCCGCAGCCGAGCAGTAGCGGAGAGTGGCGAGTGACGGCCGTCTCGTGACGGCCGTCACTCGCCCTTCGTGTCTTACCTGAACGAATGGTGAGTAACTGCTGAAGTTCCTGTGGCGCCGCTCTCGAAGGCCCGGACGGTACAGGGACTTTGTTTCAGAATTGATGCCTGGCCACGTAAACGGCCCCGAAATTGACTAGGAAATTCCTGATAATGTGACGCCCGGTCGCCGCCGTCTGCGGGCTACGCCCCGGGGCTACGGTCGGTGACCGACCCGGCTCCGGGACAGACCGGTCCCGGCATTCCTCGGTAGGGCGTCGGCATCGCGCCGGAGGGGTACGCGCGGCCTCGCGAGACGTCCGCAACACCCCAGACCTCTGCCACATAGAGCTTTTGCGGTGTTCAAGGAGGACGTCCATGCCGAGCATCAACGAGCAGCCCATTCCCGCTGCCCGCCCGGTCATCGGTGAAGATGAGATCGAGGCCGCGGTACGCGTTCTGCGCACCGGCCGCGTCGTACAGGGCCCCGAGGTGGCCGCCTTCGAGGAGGAGTTCTCCGAGGTCGTCGAGGGACGCCACTGCGTCGCCGTCAACTCCGGTACCTCTGCGCTGCACCTCCTTCTGATGGCCATGGGCATCGGCCCGGGCGACGAGGTGATCGTCCCGTCCTTCTCGTTCGCCGCCTCGGCGAACGCGGTCCGCCTGGTCGGCGCCGACGTCGTCTTCGTCGACATCGAGGCGAGCAGCTTCAACATCGACCCCGCCGCCGTCGAGGCCGCGATCACCCCGCGGACCGCCGCGATCATGCCGGTGCACATCTACGGCAACCCGGCCGCCATGGACAAGATCATGGCGATCGCCGACAAGCACAAGCTCGCGGTCGTCGAGGACGCCTGCCAGGCGCACGCCGCGGCCCTGGGCGGCACGCCGGTCGGCGCCTTCGGCACCGGCGGCACCTTCAGCTTCTACCCGACGAAGAACATGCACTCGCTCGAGGGCGGCATGATCTCGACGGCCGACGCCGAGATCGCCCGCACCCTGCGCCTGCTGCGCAACCAGGGCATGGAGCAGCGCTACGCGAACGAGATCGTCGGCGCCAACATGCGCATGACCGACGTGAACGCCGCGATCGGCCGCGTCCAGCTCGGCAAGCTCGCCGGCTGGACCGAGCGGCGCATCGCCAACGCCGCGTACCTCTCGGAGCACATCAACGCCGAGAACGTGGTCACGCCGATCCTCGCCCCGGGCGCGCGGCACATCTACCACCAGTACACGATCCGGGTGAAGGGCGACCGCGACGCCGCGATGGCCAAGCTCACCGAGGCGGGCATCGGCAACGCGGTCTACTACCCGACGCCGATCCACCGTCTGAAGCCGTACTGGGAGCCGGACCAGAAGGCCGGCCGCAACTGGGACCTGCCCGAGACGGAGAAGGCGGCCGCCGAGGTCGTCTCCCTGCCGGTCCACCCGTCCCTGTCCGAGAACGACCTGGAGCGCATCGTCACCGCCGTGAACGCGCTGGGAGAGAACCTGTGACTGCCGCTGCACTGCGAGCCGGCCTGATCGGCCTCGGCTCCATGGGACGCCACCACGCCCGCGTGCTCGCCGGGCTCGACGGCGTCCAGCTCGTCGGTGTCGTCGACCCGATGGGCGACAAGAACGGCTGGGCGCAGGGCGCTCCGGTCCTGTCGACCGTCGAGGAGCTCATCGCGCTCGGCATCGACTACGCCGTCGTCGCCGCCCCGACCGCGCTCCACGAGGAAGTCGGCCTGAAGCTGGCCGAGGCCGGTGTCGGCGCGCTCATCGAGAAGCCCGTCGCGGACACCGTCGAGGGCGCCCGCCGTCTCGTCGAGGCGTTCGAGTCCCGCGGCCTGGTGGCCGGCGTGGGCCACATCGAGCGCTGCAACCCGGCGCTGCGTTCGCTGCGCGAGCGCCTGGAGGCCGGCGAACTGGGCGACGTGTACCAGGTCGTCACCCGCCGCCAGGGCCCGTTCCCGCACCGCATCGCCGACGTCGGCGTGGTCAAGGACCTCGCGACGCACGACATCGACCTCACCGCCTGGGTGACCGGCCAGTCGTACACCTCGATCGCCGCCCACACGGTGTCGAAGTCCGGCCGTCCGCACGAGGACATGGTCTCCGCGGTGGGTCAGCTCGCCGACGGCACGATGGTCAACCACCTCGTCAACTGGCTGAGCCCGCTGAAGGAGCGGTTCACCTCGGTCACCGGCGAGCGCGGCTGCTTCATCGCCGACACCCTCACCGCCGACCTCACCTTCTACTCCAACGCCGCCCAGGCGACCGAGTGGGAGGCGCTGCAGGCGTTCCGCGGTGTGTCCGAGGGCGACATGATCCGTTACGCCATCGCCAAGCGTGAGCCGCTGCTCGTCGAGCACGAGCTGTTCCGCGACGCGGTGCGCGGCGAGGACGCCGACATCTGCACGCTGCGCCAGGGTCTGCGTACGGTGGAGGTCGCCGCGGCGGTTCTCCAGTCGGCCGCCGACCGGACTACTGTCCGTCTCGACGGCATCAGCGGTGGAGCTGCCTGACCCATCTCGGCGGCGGGTGGCCGCTGCCCGCCGGTCCCCGGCTTCCCAGGGTGGAAGCCGGGGACGCCGAACGTAAGTCTTCCACCGGAGGAAGTAGCTCATGGAATCCCCAGCCCGCCGGCCGCGGCTCGCGGTGATCGTCGCCAACGGAATCACCGGCGACTCGCGGGTACAGAAGACCGCCGTCGCGGCCGCCCGCGACGGCTGGGACGTCACCCTGATCGGCAGGAGCGACACCAAGCGCGTCCAGCACTCCAAGATGGGCCCGATCGACGTGATCCGGGTTCCCGTGGGCATGGAGTACCTCCGGGCGGTGAACGCGCGCAAGGCACACCCGGTGCGCGCCGCCGCGACCCAGTTCCACATCCAGGACCAGGCCGCGCTGAATCGCTACAGCGCCGCGTACCGCGCCTGGGTCCGCCAGAAGTCCGCCGAGGCCGGCTGGGCCGGCACCCCGCGGCGTACCTCCCTCAAGGCGCTGCTGCGCGCCCGCCGGGCCGTGCACCGCTTCCGCGTCCGGGCCTTCAAGTGGGAGCAGCGGCGCAAGCCCAAGGACCCGGCGCCGGTGCGCGACTGGCGTCGTGACTGGCCGCAGGTCGTCGACCTGGACCTGGCCTTCGGCCCGGTGATCGAGAAGATCAAGCCGGACGTCATCCACGCCAACGACGCCACCATGATCGTCACGGCCGCGCGCAGCGCCGCGCGGCTCCGGGCCGCCGGGCACCGCTGTGCCTGGCTGTACGACGCGCACGAGTACATCAAGGGCGTCGAGTGGCCCAACAAGCGCCAGGCGTACGCCCTGCCGGCGATGGAGGCCGAGTTCATCGGCCGCGCCGACGCGGTCGTCACGGTCTCGACGCAGATGGCGGAGCTGCTGAAGAACGACCACAGGCTGCGCAAGCTGCCGCTGGTCGTGGGCAATTCGCCGGTCCGCGAGGTCATCGGCGGCGGCAAGTCGAGCAATTCGGTCCGCGCGGCCTGCGGTCTCGGCCCCGACGTGCCGCTGATGGTCTACTCGGGCTGGATCGGCCGCGAGCGCGGTGTCGACGCGGTCATCGACGGCATGCCGGAGCTGCCGGGCTACCACCTGGCGCTGGTCGTCGGCCGGACGACCCCGCTCCTGGAGGAGCTGCTCGCGCAGGCCGAGGCGCTCGGCGTACGCGACCGGATCCACCTGGTGCCGTACGTGCCGCAGCACGAGGTCGCCGACTACCTGTCCTCCGCGGACGTGGGCCTCACCCCGTTCAAGAAGGTCCCCAACTGCGAGGTCTCCCTTCCCACGAAGGTCTCCGAGTACCTCCAGGCCCGGCTGCCGCTGGTCACCAGCGACGTCAAGGTCATCAAGGCGTACGTCGAGGAGCACCGCCTGGGCGAGGTGTGGACCTGGGACGACCCCAAGACCTTCGCCGCCGCCGCGACCCGTGCCATGAAGCACCGCGACCAGCTCGCCGAGGCGATCACCGAGGACGTCCTGACGGACCTGTCCTGGGAGGCGCAGAGCGGCAAGCTGCTCCAGCTGTACCGCGAGCTGTCGAAGAAGACCCCGCCCGGCCCGCGGCCCGAGGTGTCCTGGACCGTCCAGGAGACCCCCGGCGCGGTCCGCGAGGTGGAGATCACCACCGCCGACGGCCAGCCGGTCTGGAAGAAGCTCGGCAACACGAAGGTCAAGCTCGGTCTCGGCCCGGCCAACTACGCCGGCCAGGGCGCCGCGTACGCGCAGGCCATCACGCGTCTCAACCCCGACGTGTCGGTCGAGGTCGTGATGAACAAGCGGCCCGAGTCCTTCGACTACCCGGCCGACGTGTACGTCGACGCGACCCGGCTGCGCGAGCTGGACGTCCAGTTCCAGCAGGTCGAGCGGGTCGTCGGGCGCTACACGCACCTGCTCGTCGACGCGTTCATGCCCGTCTTCGGCTACCTCAACGGCTCCTCCGTGCGGGGCGACCTGGACGCGCTCAAGCAGGCCAAGGTCAAGGTCGGTCTGCTCGCCCACGGCAGCGACATCCGGCACCCCGGCGACCACATGCGCCGGCACACCTGGTCCCTGTTCCACGACGCCCCCGAGGGCATCGCGGAGAAGCTCCAGGCCAAGGCCGAGCTGAACAAGAAGATCGCCGACGAGGCCGGTCTGCCGCTGTTCGTCACCACCCCGGACCTGCTCGACGACCTGCCCACGGCCAAGTGGGCTCCGCTCGTCGTCGACGTGAAGTCCTGGGCGAGCGAGCACCCGGTCATGGAGCGCGAGCGGCCCGTCGTGCTGCACGCCCCCTCCAAGCGCTGGACCAAGGGCACCGACCGGATCATGCCGCTCCTCACCGAGCTGCACGACGCGGGCGTCATCGAGTTCAAGCTCGCCGAGGGCATCCCGTGGGCCGAGATGCGCGAGCTGGTGCAGAGCAGCGACCTGGTGCTCGACCAGTTCACCACCGGCAGCTACGGCACCTTCGCCGTCGAGGCGATGGCGGCCGGCCGGCCGGTCGTCGGCTACATCAGCGACGAGGTCAAGGCCGTCACCGAGGGCGCGCTGCCGATCGTCAGCGCGACCCCCGAGAACCTCCGCGAGGTGCTGCAGTCGCTCCTCGACGACCGGGAGGGCACGGCCCGCATCGGCCGTGACTCGGTCGAATTCGCCCACACCTACCACGACGGAACCTGGACCGCCCAGGTCCTGAGCGGCTTCCTCAAGTGATCGGTCCAGAAAGGCTGTTCATGGAATCGCAGAGTGCCGGCGCGCCTCGTCCCCGCAAGGGCCGCGTCGTCATGCTGGTCGACAACAAGGTCGAGGGTGACTCGCGCGTGCAGAAGGCCGCGGAGTCCGCGGCCGCGGCCGGCTGGGACGTCACACTGCTCGGCCTGGTGCGCTCCGGCAACGGACGCACCTGGAAGCTCGGCGACGCCGAGGTCAAGCTGCTGCCGCTGAAGACCCCGCTGGCCAAGCGGCACGCCGAGCGGCACCGCTCGCTGCTGCGCCGCCCGTTCGCGTACCAGCCCGGCCCGATGTCGGCCTACCGCCAGCAGTGGGCCAAGGCCTGGCGCGCGGACGTCGCGACCCGGCGCGCCGCGCTGAAGGTCGTCCCGGACGCCGTCGGTTCGCCGCTGTTCCGGAAGACCGAGCAGGCCCGCCTGGTCGTGGCCGGCCCGGCGTCGAAGTTCATGCAGAAGTGGATCGGCTTCCGCGCCCGGCAGTCCCGCCAGGCGCTGAAGGCCGGCAAGGCGCTGCGCGGTCCGGTCGACCGCGCGTTCACCGCCACGTGGAAGGCCGCCAAGGGCAAGCGCGCCTGGCGCCGCCTGGAGCCGGTGCTCTGGGACTACGAGCTGACGTACGGTGCCGAGATCGACGCCCTGAAGCCCGATCTCATCCACGCCAACGACTTCCGGATGCTCGGCGTCGGTGCCCGCGCCGCCGTGCGGGCCCGCGCCAAGGGCCGTGTCTGCAAGCTGGTCTGGGACGCGCACGAGTTCCTGCCGGGCGTCCGCCCGTGGGAGGACAACGCCCACTGGATCCCGGGCAACACCGCGCACGAGAGCGAGTTCGCCCCGTACGCCGACGCCGTCGTCACCGTCTCCGAGGGCCTCGGCGACCTGCTGAAGGAGCGCCACGGCCTGCGCGAGCAGCCGACCGTCGTCCTCAACGCGCCCGACCGCCCGGTGGAGACCGACCCGGCCCTGGAGGACGCCGAGCCCGTCCCGGACCTGCGTGCCCTGTGCGGCATCGGCCCGGACGTCCCGCTCGTCGTCTACAGCGGCTCGCCCGGTCCGCAGCGCGGCCTCGGCGACATGGTGGAGGCGCTGCCGAAGCTGGACGGCGTCCACATGGCGTTCGTCGTCCCCGCCCCGGCCGCCGGCTACATCCAGGGGCTGCTGAAGCGCGCCGCCGAGCTGGGCGTCGGGGACCGGCTGCACGCCGTCCCGTACGTGCCGCACTACCAGGTGGTCCGCTTCCTGTCCGCGGCGAACGTCGGCTGCATCCCGATCCACCACTGGCCGAACCACGAGATCGCGCTGATCACGAAGTTCTTCGAGTACTCGCACGCCCGGCTGCCGCTGGTCGTCAGCGACGTGAAGACCATGTCCGAGGTCACCCGCTCCACCGGCCAGGGCGAGGTCTGCAAGGCCGAGGACATCGACGACCTGGTGCGCGCGATCAAGGCCGTGCTCGCCGATCCGGACAAGTACAAGGCCGCCTACGACAAGCCGGGGCTGCTCGACACCTGGACGTGGGAGGCACAGGCCGAGGTCCTCGACCGCCTGTACACCCGCCTGGTCCCGGGCGCCGCGGAGGCCGGAGCGTGACGACGAGAACCCCCGACGTCACCGTCGTCGTCGCCGTCTACAACACGATGCCGTACCTGACCGAGTGCCTGAACTCGCTCGTCGGGCAGAGCATCGGCCTGGACCGGCTGGAGATCGTCGCGGTCGACGACGGCTCGACCGACGACAGCGGCAAGGAACTGGACCGGTTCGCCGCGAAGTACCCGAAGACCGTCAAGGTGGTCCACCAGGAGAACTCCGGCGGGCCGGCCGCGCCCAGCAACCGGGCCCTGGACCAGGCCACCGGCCGCTACGTGTACTTCATAGGTTCCGACGACTACCTCGGCAAGGACGCCCTGAAGCGTCTCGTGAAGTGCGCCGACGAGAACGAGTCGGACGTCGTCGTCGGCAAGATGGTCGGCACCAACGGCCGGTACGTGCACCAGGCGCTGTACAAGAAGAACGACCCGGACGTGAGCCTCTACGACTCCGCCCTGCCGTTCACCCTGGCCAACACCAAGCTGTTCCGCCGCGAGCTGGTCGAGAAGCTCGGACTGCGCTTCCCCGAGGACATGCCGGTCGGCAGCGACCAGCCGTTCACCATCGAGGCGTGCGTCAAGGCCCGCAAGATCTCCGTGGTCGCCGACTACACCTGCTACTACGCGGTCAAGCGGGGCGACGCGAGCAACATCACCTACCGCGCGAACCACCTGGCCCGGCTGCACTGCGTCGAGCGGATCATGGCGTACACCGCCGAGCTGATCGAGCCCGGACCGAAGCGCGACTGGGTCTTCAAGCGGCACTTCACCTGGGAGCTCGCCAAACTCATCCAGGACGACTTCCCGTCGCTGGACCGCGCCACCCAGGTCGAGCTCTGCGCCGGCATCGCCAAGCTCGCCGACGAGTACTTCACCGAGCCGCTGCGCGACTCCATGGACGTGCAGCGCCGGGTGCGGATCGCCCTGGCGCAGGCCGGGGCCGTGGACCGGCTGGTCGAGGCGATCACCGCCGACACCCAGGGCGACGGCTCGCCGTTCCTGCTGGAGGACGAGCGGGCGTACGTCCGCTACCCCGGCTTCCGCGACCCGGAACTCGGTCTGCCGGACCGCCTCTTCGAGGTGATCGGCGAGGCCGTGCCCAAGCTGTTGTCCGCCGGCACCGGACTTGTGTCCGCCGAGTGGGACCAGACCGGTCAGGACCTGGCCGTCTCCCTCTCGGTGCGCGTCCCGGTGACCGGACAGGCCGGCTCGGCGGTGCTGCGGCTCGCCGACCGGGCGATGCCCAAGAGCGCCGACAAGGCCGGCGGCCGCAGGCTGCCCGTCGGCACCGAACTGCCCGCCCCGGGCGGCGAGCAGCGCAGCGAGCCGGCCGAGGACGGCCGGAGCACCGTGCTGCACGGCCGGTTCCCGCTGAAGGTGTCCCGTGCCACCCTCGGTGTCCGCGCCTATCTCGATGTGGCAGGCTCGACGTACGAGATCCCGGTGCGGACCGACGGCCGCCCGCTGCCGCTCGCGCGGCGCTGGCGAGAGACCGTCCCGTACCGTGTCTCGGCCACCGCGAACTCCAAGGGGCGGCTCGTGATCACCACGGCCCCGCTCTGGGAGCCGGCGCTCGGCGTGGGCAAGCGACTGCGCCAGACGATGTCCCGTGTGAAGAGGAAACTGACCCGATGAATATCTGTGTAGTCGCGCTCGGCAAGATCGGCCTGCCGCTCGCCGTGCAGTTCGCCGCCAAGGGCCACAAGGTCATCGGCGCGGACGTGAACGAGAAGGTCGTCGAGCTGGTCAACGCCGGCACCGAGCCCTTCCCGGGCGAGTTCGACCTCGACCGTCTCCTCAAGGAGACCGTGGGCGCCGGTCTGCTGTCCGCGACCACCGACACCACCGCCGCCGTCGCGCAGTCCGACGCCGTCGTGGTCGTCGTCCCGCTGTTCGTGGACGCCGAGGGCGTGCCGGACTTCGGCTGGATGGACGCCGCCACCGAGGCCATCGCCAAGGGCCTCAAGCCGGGCACCCTCGTCTCGTACGAGACCACCCTGCCGGTCGGCACCACCCGCACCCGCTGGGCGCCGATGCTGGAGAAGGGCTCCGGCCTGACCGCAGGCGAGGACTTCCACCTGGTCTTCTCCCCGGAGCGGGTGCTCACCGGCCGCGTCTTCGCGGACCTGCGCCGCTACCCGAAGCTCGTCGGCGGCATCGACGAGGCCTCCACCAAGGCCGGTGTCGAGTTCTACGAGCAGATCCTCGACTTCGACGAGCGTGAGGACCTGCCGCAGCCGAACGGCGTGTGGGACCTGGGCACCGCCGAGGCGTCCGAGCTGGCGAAGCTCGCCGAGACCACCTACCGCGACGTCAACATCGGCCTGGCGAACCAGTTCGCCCGGTTCGCCGACAAGAACGGCATCGACGTCAAGAAGGTCATCGAGGCCTGCAACTCGCAGCCGTACAGCCACATCCACCAGCCGGGCATCGCCGTCGGCGGCCACTGCATCCCGATCTACCCGCGGATGTACCTGTGGAACGACCCGGAGGCGACCGTCGTGCGCTCGGCCCGTGAGGCCAACGCCGCGATGCCGGAGTACGCGGTGGACCTGCTGGCGGCCGCGTACGGCGACCTGGCCGGCGTGAACGTGCTCGTGCTCGGCGCCGCGTACCGCGGTGGCGTGAAGGAGACCGCGTTCTCCGGCGTGTACGGCACCGTCGAGGCGCTCAAGGCCCGCGGCGCGGTCCCGTTCGTCTCGGACCCGATGTACACCGCCGAGGAGCTGGAGGCGCACAAGCTGCCGGCCCACCGCGGTGAGACGGTCACGGCCGCGATCCTGCAGGCCGACCACGCCGAGTACCGCTCGCTGGCCGCCTCCGACCTGCCGGACGTCACCGTCCTGGTCGACGGCCGCCGCACCACGGACCCGGCGAACTGGGCCGGCGTGCGTCGCGTCGTCATCGGCGGCTGACGCCCCCGTACCGCGAAAGGGCCCCGCTCCCGGCCACGGCCGGGGGCGGGGCCCTTCGCGTGCCGGACCCGTGGGGGAGCGGGCCCGGCACGGCCGGGGACGGCAGGGCTACGTGAGCATCCTGTCGACGAGGTTGGCGGTGGCCGTGCGGATCGCGGCACGGGCCGCCGGGTCCTTGATCTTCTCCTTGCCCCAGGAGTCGTCGTCGACCAGGGCGATGGGCCAGTGAAACGTTCCGGCCGCGAACACCGCCGCGCCGCTGGGCAGCTCGGTGAGCGCGGTGTGCTGGATCGTCCGGTGCGTGACCTCGGGGCGCGAGTCGTGGTACGGCGACTCGGCGAGCAGGGTCCGCTTGGCGCCCGCCGGTGCGAGGGCCCTCGGGTCGAAGGCGTCCGCCTCGATGCCGACCAGGCCGTCGAGCTTCTGGCCGTCGCGCACCCCGGCGCCCGCCCACAGCCAGTGCTGGGCGTTCTTGATCACCAGGGGCGCCGGCTTCTCCACGGGCACGATGCCGTTGAACTGGATGCCGAGCAGCTGCTGTTCGGCGTGGCGGCCGTCGAGCGTGATCTCGCGGAAGCGCGAGGTGCGGCCCGCGGCGTCCGGCGTGGGGTCGTGCGCCGACTTGTAGCAGGCCATCAGCCGGTTCGGGGTGCCGGCGCCCGAGGGCTCCATCCGGACGTGGAAGTAGACATTGTTGGCGCCGAGGAAGGCCAGGTTGCGGCCCGCCTTCGAGGCCTTCGTCGCGGCGTCGAACATCGGCATCGACCAGTACTCGTCGTGGCCGGGGAAGAAGACCGCGCGGTACTTGGCGGGGTCGATCGTCCCGTCGTGCAGGTCGAGACTGCTCGCGTACGTCACGTCGTAGCCGGCGGCCTCGGTCCAGCGCACGAAGCCGGTGTCCATGTTGAACCAGCTCGGCACGCCGCTGCCGGAGTACGGGCGGTCGAACGACACTTTGTAGGCGCGGTTCTCGGTGCCGCCGAGCTTCCCGTCGGGCAGGTAACCCCGGTACAGGTTCTTGCCGATGCGCTGGTCCTTCGGCCACATGTTGTACGCCTGGTAGGTGGCGAAGGGGATCACGACCAGCAGGTCGGAGGCGCGCTGCGGCTCGCGCACGACGAACGGCGTGCTGCTGCGGTAGCCGTCGTCGGCGGTGAACACGGCCTGGTACAGGCCGGACATCCAGCCGGCGGGTATGCGCAGGGTCCAGGAGACCGGCCACCGGCACTCTATGGCGCCGGTCTTCGGGTCGGCCTCGGGCACCGGGTGACGGACGCCCTTCAGCGGCGCGCTGGTCGTCATCAGCCGGGCGCCGGCGCCGCCGTAGTCACCGATCCGGAAGATCGCTATTCGGTAGTTCTGGCTGCCGCGCACGGAGACGTGGAAGTCGACCGTCTCGCCGTGACCCGCCGACGTGGTCGACGCGTACCCCATGATGTTGCCGCGCTTGTCGTTGGACGACATGACGTTGTCGCGGTACTGGATCCACTTCCGGGAGCCCGGCAGGCGGTTCTCGGCCAGCACGGAGGCCGACGGCTCGGGTACGGCGGGCTCGGTCACCGACGGTTTGGCATCGCGCGACGGCGTCCCGCTGCCGCGGGCGTCGGCCGTCGCCGGCGAGCCCAGGTCGCGCAGTGCGTAGGCGGTGGCCCCGGCCGTCCCGAGCCCG
Source organism: Streptomyces sp. HUAS YS2 (assembly GCF_033343995.1). Lineage (NCBI taxonomy): Bacteria > Bacillati > Actinomycetota > Actinomycetes > Kitasatosporales > Streptomycetaceae > Streptomyces > Streptomyces solicathayae. Next base: position 5,339,048 of record NZ_CP137573.1, read on the forward strand.
AGCAGCCCCAGCACCGTGCGGCGCGATCGATTCCCCATGTTCCTGCCTCCCGGATACTCCGGGGAGGTAGACGGAGTTCGATCATTCGAGGTTGTACCCGGCGACGAAGTTTCTTCGGAGAATGCTCACATCGCGTTCGACCCGCCGTGGTGGACGCTTGAATTCCACTCTGCTACGGGGTTCTTGGGCCGTACGGCGCCCGCCGGAGACGCACGGGCCTAGGCGCGCGGCAGTTCCTTCGGGGCGCCCGACTCGCGCGCCAGCGCCGCCTTCAGCCACTTCACCGACGGCTTCTCCACGAGGACGTGCGTCAGCCACGCCAGCACCAGCAGCCCCACCGTGGTGATCGCCAGCGTCGGCCACGGCCCGAGCCCGCGCTCGTACATCTCGCGGATCGCGGCCCAGCCCAGCTCCTCGTGCAGCAGGTACAGCGGGTAGACGAGCGCACCGGCCGTCGTCAGCCACTTCCAGGAGACCCACTCCAGCTTCCGCAGTGCCACGGCCAGTACCAGCAGGTAGAAGACCGTCACCAGGGCGAGCGCCACGTACGGGGAGCGGTCGTACCCCTTGGCCAGCTGGCCGTCCGCGTGCTCGATGAGGTCGCTCTGCATCACCAGCCAGCTCGCCGCCAGCAGACCCCACAGCTTCAGGTCCGGGCCGAACCGGTACATTAGATACATCGCGATGCCGCCGACGAACAGCGCCGTGTTGAGCGGCTGCGCGAAGATGCCCGCCAGCGGGATGTTCGGGTCCTGCTGCGCCAGCACGCTCGCCAGCAGCCACAGCCAGCAGAAGACCGAAACCCGCTTGTAGTCCAGGCCCTTCCAGATCACGACCAGGAAGAGCAGGTAGAAGGTGAGCTCCACCCACAGCGTCCAGTACGCGCCCACCAGGTGCGAGGCCTTCAGCGGGACCTGGAGCATCGTCACGTTCGTCAGCGCGTCGCTGAACGACGGCACCGCGCGCTCCCCGTCCGGCAGCCCGCGCCACACCACCAGGGCCACCACGATGGAGAACCAGTACGCGGGGAACAGACGCAGGAACCGGGCCTTCACGAACTGGCCCGGCGTCCGCCCCCAGGCCGACAGGCAGATCACGAACCCGCTGATGATGAAGAAGAGCTGCACCCCGTACGAGCCGTACTTGGTGAACGGGAACAGCCACGGGAACAGCTCCCGCGGGTTGACGCCCCAGTTCGCGCCGGACGCCGCGTCCACGCCGGTGAAGTGGAACAGCAGCACGGACAGCGCGGCGACGACGCGCAGCGCGTCCAGGGCGTAGAGGCGGGCCGGTGCGGCCTTGGGTGCGGCCGCCTGGCCGGCGGGCTGCGGTCCGTCGCTCGTGTCCAGTCGGTCGGGGACCTGGACGTCGGTCTGGGACATGTGTCGGCCTCGCATGCTCGGGGCGCCGGGGGCGGGGAATCCGGCCATCCTATGCGCCGGCCGGGTGACGGTACGACGGAGGGGACCGGCGGACCGGTCCCCTCTTTGTCACGTCGCGGAACGGGGCTCAGGCCTCCGTCAGCGTCCCGTCGGACTCGCGGTACAGCTCGCCCGTCCTCGGGCACTCCCACACGCCCGGCTCGCCCTCGCGCTCGACCAGGCGGACGCCGGACTTGCCGACCCAGCCGATCTGCCGCGCCGGCACGCCGACGACCAGCCCGAAGTCCGGGACGTCCTTGGTGACGACCGCGCCGGCCGCGACCATCGCCCAGCGGCCGATCTCCAGCGGGGCCACGCAGACCGAACGCGCGCCGATCGAGGCGCCGTCGGCGATCTTCACGCCCACGGCCTCCCAGTCGCCGCCGCGCTTCTGCTTGAACTCCGGGTCGACCGAACGCGGGTTGTGGTCGTTGGTGAGCACCACCGCGGGGCCGATGAAGACGCCGTTGCCGAGCTCGGCCGGCTCGTACACCAGCGAGTAGTTCTGCAGCTTGCAGTTGTCGCCCATCTGCACGCCGGTGCCGACGTAGGCGCCGCGGCCGATGACACAGCCCTCGCCGAGCCTGGCCTTCTCGCGGATCTGGGCGAGCTCCCAGACGCTGCTGCCGGCACCGATCTCCGCGGTCTCGTCGACCTGCGCGGTGGGCTGGACCCTGTAGTTCACTCTGCTGCCTTTCCCAGTGCCTCTGCGGCCTCTCCGTCAGGTGAGCATACGGCCCGGTCCGCGGCCAGCAGCAGCTGGTCGAAATCACCCTGTACGTGCGCCCAGTCCCAGGCGGCCATCGCGTGCGCGGCGGCCTCGGAGCCGGCCTTGCGCCAGTCCTCCTCGGTCGCCGTCAGCCGCAGCACCCGCGCCGCGGCCTCCTCCGGCGTGGCGACCACCCAGGAGTCCGGGAACAGCGCCCGCGCGCCGTGCGGCTGCGCCGCGAAGAACGGCCAGTCGCGGACGACGGGCACCGCGCCGCTCGCCGCGCCCTCGACCAGGCCCAGGTGCCAGCTCTCCCGTACCGAGGAGCTGAGGATCACGCCGACCTCGGACAGCGCGCCCGGCACGTCCGGGGTCTGGCCGATGTGCCGCACCGCGCCGGCCGCCTCCAGGCGGGCCAGCTCGCGGGCGTAGTCACGGTGGTAGCGGGCGGCCGCCGGTCCCATGCCCGGGTCCATCGGGGAGCCGATGAGGTGCAGCCGGTAGCGCTCGTCCTTCTCCCGCAGCAGCCGCAGCACCTCCAGTGCCCAGCGCGGGTCCTTCGCCACCTGCCCCACGCCGACCAGGCCGAGCGTGAACCGGGCGTCGTCCGCCTTCGGGCGGGCGAACGGGGCCAGCTCGACGGCGTTGTCGACGACGTGCAGCCGGGGCGCGCCCTTCTCCTTGAGCGCGGGCACGGCCGCGACGCACATGTCGCGCAGGTGCTCGCTGACGAAGATCAGGTCGTCGACGCGGGAGAAGTCCACGATGTGCGGCCAGAGGCTGAACGCCTCGTAGCTGTGCAGCCGGACGACGATCCGGGTGTCGGCCGGGTCCACCAGGGTGAACACCGCAGCCGCCATCGCGCACCAGTCGATGAAGACGGTGTCCGCCCAGTCCAGGTGCGGGCGGAGCGCCGCCTCCAGCTCCTTGCCGTACGCGACCTGGCCGCCCATCGCCCGCTGGACGATCCGGGTGACGCCCTTCGCCAGCGGCCCGACCACGGGGTCGGCGGCGGTGTCGAGGACCCGCACCTCCACGTCCGGGTGGTCGGCGTAGCGCTCCATGACGGGGCGCAGGAAGTTGTCGTTGTCGTGGTGGACGAAGAGCATCCGCTGCCGTCGGCCGGCCGGCGGAGCCTCGGCCGCCCCCCGGCGCCCGCGCGGCCGGCGCAGCGCCTTGGCTGCGCGGCTCCTGCGGAGCGGGCCGGTGAAGCGGTCGGGGTGCTCGGCGAGCGGCGAGCTGAGGCCGTCGACGTGCAGCACCCGGTGGTAGGCGAGCAGCAGCGCCCGCGTGGCCTCGCTGCCGGCGGCGGCCCAGCGGCCCGCCGCGTGCTCCTCGTCGGCGCGCTGCAGCTGGGCCGTGTACGCCTTGGTCAGGTGCCGCGGCACATGGCCCTTGGCGAGCCGGGCCTCGGCCCCGTCCATGAGGATGTCCGCCCTGATCCGGGGATCGCGCACCCGCTGTCCGGCGGCACCGAGGATCCGTTCGGCCACCAGCGGCCGCTCGGCGCGGGACATGCGGGTGATGGCCCACTGCGCAATGGTCGCCAGCCGTTCATCGGGTATTTCGGGTGTCGGCACGGTGCAGCTCCACGATCGAGGCAGGAACACGGACCGTACGGTTAATCGGACCCGAGCGGAACCCCTCGTCGAGGGTACCGTCAGGTGTCCGGTGGTGGTTGTCTGCCTTTATCCCGAACACACGTCGTCCACCCTGTTCACCGAGGGTGCGCGGACGGTGGCGCAGAGGGGGCGCGGGCGGTGGCGCGGGGCGCGCGCCACGACCTCCCGGGGGCCGGTTTGACCCGTCGGGCCCGGCCTCGTAACCTTGACCGTCGGCGTGTCTACGTGCACGCCAGCCACTGAGCAACTCACCTCCCGGGCCGCTTGCGGTGCGGGGGAGGCCGCCCGTGCAGTTTCGACCGGGACGGCTGGCTTCAGAGGTTCCCCTTCGAGCGAGAGAGAGATCCGCGTGTACGCCATCGTGCGCAGCGGTGGTCGCCAGCACAAGGTTGCTGTCGGCGACATCGTTGAGGTTGACAAGATTTCCACTGCCAAGGTCGGCGACACGGTCGAGCTCTCGACCCTGCTCGTGGTCGACGGCGACGCCGTCACCAGCGACCCGTGGGTCCTGGCCGGCATCAAGGTCACGGCCGAGGTCGTGGACCACCACAAGGGCGCCAAGATCGACATCCTGCGCTACAAGAACAAGACCGGCTACCGCCGTCGCCAGGGTCACCGCCAGCAGTACACGGCGATCAAGGTCACCGGCATTCCGACGGCTGCGAAGTAAGAGGGACTGAGCAATGGCACACAAGAAGGGCGCATCGTCCACCCGGAACGGTCGCGACTCCAATGCCCAGCGGCTCGGCGTGAAGCGCTTCGGCGGTCAGGTCGTTTCCGCTGGTGAGATCCTCGTCCGTCAGCGCGGCACCCACTTCCACCCGGGCGCGGGCGTCGGTCGCGGTGGCGACGACACCCTGTTCGCCCTGCAGCCCGGCTCGGTGCAGTTCGGCACCTTCCGTGGCCGCAAGGTCGTGAACATCGTTCCGGTCGCCTGATCGGATCACTGCGGAGGCGGACCTCACTTCCTCGCCCGGACTCGTCCGGCGGGAAGCAGGTCCGCCTTTCGCGTGTTAAGCAGTAGACATTCCCGTAAAAGCAGGAGGAACAACCATGACCACCTTCGTGGACCGCGTCGAGCTGCATGTCGCCGCGGGTAACGGAGGCCACGGCTGCGCCTCCGTGCACCGGGAGAAGTTCAAGCCGCTCGGCGGACCCGACGGCGGCAACGGCGGCCGGGGCGGCGACGTCATCCTGACCGTCGAGCAGTCCGTCACCACGCTCCTCGAGTACCACCACTCGCCGCACCGCAAGGCGACCAACGGTCAGCCCGGCGCCGGCGACAACCGCTCCGGCAAGGACGGCCAGGACCTCGTCCTGACCGTGCCGGACGGCACCGTCGTGCTCGACAAGAAGGGCAACGTGCTCGCCGACCTGGTCGGACAGGGCACCACCTTCATCGCCGGCCAGGGCGGCCGCGGCGGCCTCGGCAACGCCGCGCTGGCCTCCGCCCGCCGCAAGGCCCCCGGCTTCGCGCTCCTCGGCGAGCCCGGCGAGGCCCGGGACATCGTCCTGGAGCTGAAGACCGTCGCCGACGTGGCGCTCGTCGGCTACCCGAGCGCCGGCAAGTCCTCGCTGATCTCGGTGCTCTCGGCCGCCAAGCCGAAGATCGCGGACTACCCGTTCACCACGCTGGTCCCGAACCTGGGCGTGGTCACCGCCGGCTCGACCGTCTACACCATCGCCGACGTCCCCGGCCTGATCCCCGGCGCGAGCCAGGGCCGCGGCCTGGGCCTGGAGTTCCTGCGGCACGTCGAGCGCTGCTCCGTGCTCGTGCACGTCCTGGACACGGCGACGCTGGAGTCCGACCGCGACCCGGTCTCCGACCTCGACATCATCGAGGAGGAGCTGAAGCAGTACGGCGGTCTGGAGGACCGGCCGCGCATCGTCGTCCTCAACAAGATCGACATCCCGGACGGCAAGGACCTCGCGGACATGATCCGCGGGGACCTCGAGGGCCGCGGCTACCAGGTCTTCGAGGTTTCGGCGGTCGCCCGTACCGGCCTGAAGGAGCTGTCCTTCGCGCTGGCCGACATCGTGGCGAAGGCGCGTGCGGCGAAGCCGAAGGAGGAGGCGACCCGGATCGTCATCCGCCCGAAGGCCGTCGACGACGCCGGCTTCACGGTCACCTACGACGAGCACGAGGACGTGTACCGCGTGCGCGGCGAGAAGCCGGAGCGCTGGGTCCGCCAGACCGACTTCAACAACGACGAGGCCGTCGGCTACCTCGCCGACCGCCTCAACCGCCTCGGCGTCGAGGACGAGCTGAGCAAGGCCGGTGCCCGCGCCGGCGACGGCGTCGCCATCGGCTCCGAGGAGAACGCGGTCGTCTTCGACTGGGAGCCGACCATGATGGCCGGCGCCGAGATGCTCGGCCGCCGCGGCGAGGACCACCGTCTCGAGGCCCCGCGTCCGGCCGCGCAGCGCCGCAAGGACCGCGAGGCGGAGCGCGACGACGCGCAGCGCGAGTACGACGAGTTCGACCCGTTCTAAGGGGGCGGGGCCCGCGCCGGACCCGACGGACGGAGTCCGGCGCAGGCGCCCGAAGCCCGGGAGGCCCCCTGGGGCCGAGCGGTGCGAGTGGTGGCCATGGAGGGATTCAGCCCACCGTCTCGAGGCCCCGCGTCCGGCCGCGCAGCGCCGCAAGGACCGCGAGGCGGAGCGCGACGACGCGCAGCGCGAGTACGACGAGTTCGACCCGTTCTAAGGGCGGTGTACGAGGGGTCGGTCACGGGTGTGGCCGGCCCTTCGGGGTTGTGGGATCGGTCACGGGGGGCCGTGGCGGTGAGGGGCTCAACGCCCCTGCGCACGCGGTGAACAGAGCATGTCCGGCCGATGTGGGACCGTCGCCGTCCGCCTTGCGGGACGGTCACGGAGAGTGCGACCATCACACCGTCCCCCAGTCGTCGCAAGGTAGGTCGTTCTGTGTCTGTGCCGCATGAAGCCAAGCCCCGCACCACGGCAGTCGTCCTGGCGGGCGGTACCGGACAGCGCGTCGGCCTCGCGATCCCGAAGCAGCTGCTGAAGATCGCGGGCAAGGCGGTCATCGAGCACACGCTGACGATCTTCGAGCAGGCCGAGTCCGTCGACGACGTGATCGTGCTGATGGCACCCGGGTTCGTTCCCGAGATCGAGAAGATCGTCGCCAAGGCCGGACTCACCAAGGTCACCCGCATCATCGAGGGCGGCGCCACCCGCAACGAGACCACCGAGCGCGCCATCGCGGCCCTGGGGGAGGGCCTGGCGGACGGCGAGGACCTCAACGTCCTGTTCCATGACGCGGTCCGTCCGCTTCTGTCACAGCGCGTGATCAAGGACTGTGTCGACGCCCTCGACCGCTACCAGGCCGTCGACGTCGCCATTCCCTCCGCGGACACGATCATCGTGACCCGCACCCACGGCGAGGACGGCGAGTTCATCACCGACGTCCCGGACCGCTCCCGGCTCCGCCGCGGCCAGACCCCGCAGGCGTTCAAGCTCTCCACGATCCGCCGTGCCTACGAGATCGCCGCCGGCGACCCCAAGTTCCAGGCCACCGACGACTGCAGCGTCGTGCTCAAGTACCTGCCCGACGTGCCGATCCACGTGGTCGCGGGCGACGAGTACAACATGAAGGTCACCCAGCCCGTCGACGTCTTCATCGCCGACAAGCTGTTCCAGCTGGCCTCCTCCGCCGCCCCCCGCCCCGCCGACGAGGCCCGCTACCGCGAGCTCCTCGAAGGCCGCACGCTCGTGGTGTTCGGCGGCTCGTACGGCATCGGCGCCGACGTCGCCGCGCTCGCCGAGCGGTACGGCGCCAAGGTCTACGCCCTCGGCCGCTCCACCACCGGCACCCACGTCGAGAACCCGGTGCACATCGACGAGGCCCTGACCAAGGCGTACTCCGAGACCGGCCGCATCGACTACGTGATCAACACCGCCGGCGTGCTCCGCATCGGAAAGCTCGCGGAAACCGACAACGCGACCATTCAGGAAGCGCTGCACGTCAATTACCTCGCGCCGGTCCAGATTGCCCGTGCCGCGTACAAGTATCTGGCGGAGACCAAGGGCCAGCTGCTCCTCTACACCTCCTCCAGCTACACTCGCGGCCGCGCCGAGTACAGCCTTTACTCGTCGACCAAGGCGGCCATGGTGAACCTCACCCAGGCCCTCTCCGACGAATGGGCCGGCGACGGAATCCGGGTCAACTGCGTCAACCCGGAGCGGACGGCGACCCCGATGCGCACCAAGGCCTTCGGCCAGGAGCCTGCCGGGACGCTGCTCTCCTCCGAGGCCGTCGCGCGCACCTCGCTCGACGTCCTGCTGTCCGAACTGACCGGTCATGTCATCGACGTCCGGCAGCAGGACCCGACCCGCGAGGCGTCCGAAGCGTCCGGGTTCGAGCAGGCGCTGGCCGCCGTGCTTGACCGACAGGAAGATGTGTAATACTCGCCAGATGTGTTTTATCGGGCCTCTCAGTAGCCAATGCGCCACTGCAGAGGCCCGAGTTCATGAACGTCCGTTTCTTCGGATTTCCCCCCATGTTCCATGTGAATAAGCTGCACCCCCCCTCTGGAGCAGGTTCTTCGTGATTTCGACCGCCATTCGCCTGGCGCGCGTGGGCAGCAGGTCAGAGCTGGCCGCCGCTCTGCTCATGGCGCTGGGGTATCCGTGCGTGCTCGCCGGTGCCCTGATGCCCAACATCTGGCTGTTCGCCGGCGCGAGCGCCGTGACCTACGCCGCCGACCGGTACCTGCATCACAAGGGCAGTTACCTGGTGGACCGGTTGGCCAAGGTCAGAGCGGGTCTGCCGATCCGCTTCCTGGTGCGCCAGCTCCTGCTGATCCTGCTGCTCGCCCGCGAGAACCTCGCCGAGGAGCCGATCTTCTACGCGGCGGTCGCCTGCTTCCTCCTCTTCTACGCCCTCCAGGCCCCGCAGGGCGCGATCGCGACCCTGATCCGGATCCGCCGCACCATGCCGGTCGTGACGCGCAACGTCGACCTGCACGCCGTGCGGATCGCGGACGCGCCGCCGAAGGCGCTGCTGAGCCGCTCCGGCGAGAAGATGCTCCACCTGGACATCCCGGCGATGGCGGGCCTCCTGTGGGCCGCCGGCACCGGCCGCACGGCCGCCGGCTACATCGGCGTCGCCGTCACCCTCGGCCTCGGCCTCCTGTACGTCCTGCTCCTCGTCCCGTACCTGCGCCGCAGCCGCCTGGTGCCCTCCACGCCGGCCGTGATGAAGGCGATCGGCAACTGGACGCGCGAGTACCAGCCCACCGTCGTCCTGTACTTCTCCGGCTCCGACGAGTCCGCGTACCAGGTCAACATGTGGCTGGACACCATGGAGAAGATCGACGGCCGCCCGCTGATCGTCATGCGCGAGCGGACCCTCGTCCCCAAGCTCGCCGCCACGAACGTCCCGATCATCTGCGTGCCCGGCGGCACCCACATGATGAACCTGGACCTCTCCTCCGCGCGGGTCTGCCTGTACCCCGCCAACGTCGGCAAGAACATCCACATGCTGCGCGTGCCGACGATGAAGCACGTCTTCATCGGCCACGGCGACAGCGACAAGCTCGCCAGCGTGAACCCGTTCTCCAAGGTCTACGACGAGGTCTGGACGGCCGGCCGGGCCGGCCGCGACCGGTACGCGCTCGCCGACGTCGGCGTCCGCGACGAGGACATCGTCGAGGTCGGCCGCCCCCAGCTGGCGCCGATCAAGAGCTGGACCGGCACCCCGAAGAACCCCATCCCCACCATCCTGTACGCCCCCACCTGGGAGGGCTGGGACGCCAACCCCGGCAACACATCGCTGCTGCTGGCCGGCGAGAACATCGTCCGCGCGCTGCTCACCTCGAAGACCCCGGTGCGGCTCATCTACAAGCCGCACCCCTTCACCGGTCTGGTGAATCCGAAGGCCAGGGCCGTCGACGCGCGCATCAAGAAGATGATCGCGGACGCCGCGGCGGCCCGTGCGGCCGAGCCCCGCTGGGCGAAGGAGGCGGCCTCGGCCGCCGCCGGCCAGGACGCCGCCCGGGCCGAGCTGGCCCGGCTCGGGGAGCGCCTCGCCGTCCTGGAGAACCCGTTCCGCAAGGGCGGCGACGAGTCGGAGGAGTCGCGGGTCGCGCTCGCCGACCCGGAGCGGCTGGCCGAGACCCGGCGCCTGCGGGCCGAGTGGAACGACGCGTACTGGCGCTCCTTCGGCTGGTGGGAGCACAAGGTCGTCACCGGTTCCCGGCCGCAGCTCTACGACTGCTTCAACGAAGCCGATGGAATGGTTTCGGACATTTCCAGTGTGGTCTCGGACTTCATCGCGAGCGGCAAGCCGTACGCGGTGACGGACTCGGCCGGGCTGGGCGCGGAGGAGTTCAAGCGGCAGAACACGGCAGTCCGTGCCGCCATCGTCCTCACCAACTCGGCCACCGAGCTCGGCCAGTTGATCGAGGCGGTCGCCGACCCGGTCGCCGACACGCTCACCGACGCCCGCCGGGACCTGCGCCGGTACCTGCTGGGCCCGGACTCTCCCAGCTCCATCGACCGCTTCAACACCGCGCTGCGCACCCTCGCGGCCAAGGCCGAGGCCCGCAACAGCGGTCTCGCCCAGCGGCTCGCGGACCAGCCGACCGCACCCGAGGTCGACCGCGAGGCCGAGGACTCCCTGGAGCCCGAGGAGCGGACCCCGGCCGCGCGCTGACCCTGCCGATCGGCGCGCCGCAGCGCACCGGACGCGCCCGGAAAAGGGGCGTTCGTGCACGTGAAAAGGCCCGCGAACACTGTCCGACAGTGTTCGCGGGCCTTTGTACGTCCGCGGCCGGGCGTGTCAGACTGCGCGCTCCCTGGCGCCCCACCGCCTCTCGTACGTCCGCAAGCGCAGGTGCCGATGACCGAACATCCCAGCCCCGACGTCACCGTGATCATCGGGGCGTACGAGGCCATGCCGTACCTCGTGAAGTGCCTCGAATCCGTGGAGAACCAGACGATCGGCGCGGACCGCGTCGAGATCGTCGCCGTCGACGACGGTTCCACCGACGGGACGGGGGAGTACCTCGACGAGTTCGCGGCCCGCAGCAAGGTCCGCACCCGCGTCGTCCACCAGGCCAACTCCGGTGGCCCCGGCGGCCCCCGCAACACGGGCATCGAACTGGCCGAGGGCCGGTACGTGTTCTTCCTCGACGCCGACGACCACTTCGGCGAGGAGGCCCTTGAGCGGATGGTCGCGATGGGCGATCGGGCAGGCACCGACGTGATCCTCGGCAAGGTCGTCGGCGTCAACCGCGGGGCTCCCAAGTCGATGTGGGGCGCCACCGTCGAACGCGCCGACATCTACACATCCAACGTCAAGTTCACGCTCAGCGCGCAGAAGCTGTTCCGCCGCGAGCTTCTGGTCCGCCACGGCATGCGCTTCGACACCTCCATGCGGACCGGCGAGGACGCGCTGTTCACGATGGAGGCGTACCTGCGCGGCAGCGGGGTCTCCGTCGTCGCCGACCCCACCTGCTACTACCTGGTGGGCCGCGACGACGGGAAGCACATCACCAAGACCGGGCACTACGACATCCGGTTCGTGTCCGCGCAGCGCCTGATGGAGCTGATCGCGGAGCACGAACGGCCCGGGAAGAAGCGGGACCAGCTGATGGTGCGGCCCTTCGCGACCACCCTGCTCCCGCAGTTCGGCCACGTACTGCTGCGCCAGGACGAGGAGGCGCTGCGGCACAAGCTGGAGCTCGCCGCGCCCCTGATGAAGAAGTACTGGACCCCCGGCGTGGCCCGCCTCCTCAAGCCCGAGGACCGGCTCCGCCTCACCTGCGCCGCGCTCGGTAAGGGAGCGGAGCTGATGGCGGTCCTGGAGTTCCAGCGCACGCGGCAGAAGGCGGAGAAGGTCACCTCCCGCGGCCGCACCTACCTGGCCCTGCCCCACTTCCGCGACCGCGCGGCCGGCATCCCGGACGCCGCGTACGAGATCGTCGGCCCGCCGCTGCACCGGCGCCTGCGCCGCAAGGCGCGGCGAGTGGCGGGCGCGGTGCGGCGGAGGCTGGTGGGGTCCGGGAGGTAGAGCTGTCCGGCGGCGGTCCATGGGGCCGCCGGACCGCGCCTCAGGTCCTGTCCCGCCGGGCGGCGGCGTCCGGCTCCGTGGCCGTACGCGGCGCCGGCACGGCCGTCCGCGCGCCTCGCGCCGCCGCCCGCCGGGCCAGCGCCTCCACTGCCGCCGCGAACCGGACCGGCGACGGCGGGTCCGCCGGGCCGAGGAGCTGCTCCTTCAGCTCCGCCCGCACCGCCACCAGCCGGTCCTTCGACGGATCCCGCACCGCCTCCAGGAGCGCCGGCACCCCGCGCCCGTCCGGCGTCAGCACCGTCGCCGCGCGGACCGTCGGGAACACCGCCCGGAACTCGTCCTCGGACAGCCCGCCGGTGTTGGCCACCGCGTACGGCTTCCCGCTCGCGAGGAAGTCCGAGACCACCGACGACACGTCGCTGATCAGCAGGTCCGCCCGGTTGAAGCAGGAGTACAGGGCCGGCCGCGCCCCCGTCACCACGCGGTGCTCGCGCGGCCCGAGCGCCGCCCAGTACGCCTCGTCCCACGCCGCCTCCCCGGCGGCGTGCGCCGACGCCCGCCCCGGCTCCGGCACGCCCTGCAGCAGCATCCGCTCCGCGCCGTCCGCCCGCGCCGGGAACGCGCGCCGCTCCTTCGCCGGCCGACGCGCCGCCGTCTCCTTGCCGGCGGCCGGACCGGCCGCGTCCTGCACCAGTCGGCGGATCCGCGCGTCGGCCGCCGCCGCCCGCGGATCGACCGACCCGGTCATCGGGTGCGGCTTGTAGAGCAGCCGTACGCCGGGGTCGGCGAGGAGCGCCCGCACCAGGTTCTCGCCCGCCAGGATCACCGAGGTGTTCCCCGGGTCGTCCGTCCAGCCCTCCCAGGTCGGCGCGTACAGCACCGTCACCGGCCGCCCGGCCGGCGGCCCCGAGTACGGCAGGATCGGCGTCAGCTGCGGCCGGCCGATCTCCACCACGTCGCGGTCGTCCACGCCCACCTCGGCCAGCGCGTACCGCTCGCGCGCCGCCGGACCGGCCACCCACACCTCGTCGTACGCCTTCGCGTACGGATTGCAGCTGGACAGCTTGTCGCTCTCGCCGTGGTTGACGAAGGCGTGCTTGATCGAGGGGATCCGCAGCACCTGCGAGGTCTTGCCCGAGTTCGCCGGGTGGATCAGCACACCGAGCGTGGAGTGTTCGAGGCGCATCAGGTGTGCGACCTTCGGCACGCAGATCACCGGGAGGTCCGTCGCGCCGATCTTCTGCATCATGAACCGCTCGCGGAGCACGATCACCGGCCGGCCGCCCAGCGCGGCCAGCGGCTCCAGCCACATGTTGGCCTGGTACGCGGAGCTGGTGCCGCCCGAGAAGTACATCCCGACCGTCGGCCGGTACTCCGTCAGCCATGCGTCGAACCAAGCCAGCACCTCCGCCTCGCCGGCCGGCCGCCGCCCCGGCAGCAGCCACGCCAGCAACACCGCCAGACCCGTGCCCGCGAGCAGCACGGACAGCGCGACCCCACCCCCGGCCCACCGGCCGTCGCCGGTCAGCGCCGCCGCCACCAGTCCGGCCGTGGCCGGCAGCCCGGAGCCGATCAGCCGCACCCCGGGGTGCCGGGTGAGCAGCGCGGGCGGCGCCGGGCGGAGCCGCAGCGCGGAGGCGTCGATGTTGCGGGTCAGTACCGGCAGCGTGCGGGAGCGGCGCACCTTGGCCACCGCGCCCTGGCAGGCGAAGTACAGCGCGTAGCAGAGCAACAGGCCGTAACAGAGCGGCATATACCGCATCCCCGGGCCGTGCGGCTCCAGGTTCATCAGCCCGGCCACCAGCAGCAGGTCGCGGATCAGCTGGCGCACCATCACATCGGCGCGGGCCTTGGAGAGCACCCGGCTCAGCCGGCGGTGCCGGCGGTTCAGCATCACCTCCAGCGCCAGCCCGGCGGCGGTCGAGGCGGCGAGGACGCGGGCGTCCGGGCCGACGGCCCCGGCGACCTGGCCGGCGAAGGCGACGCCGAGCGCCGCGAGCGGACCGAACCGCCGGCGTGACCGGCGGAAACGTACGAGAGAGGGCACGGCGGGTCTCCTGGGGACGGGACCGGTGGGGGACCGGGCAAGGGTCAAACGAGCCGCGGTGGCCGATTCGCCCGGAACGGGCGGGAAGTTCACCTGAACCGACCCGGCCCGGGCGCGGGGTTTACGCGGCGGGCGGCGACAGAGGGGAGATCCGGGCCGTTGTCCAGCCCCTGTCCAGCGACTGGAATACGGAGGCGACCGCCGCCGCGCCTGGCATAGATTCGGACTTGTGACAGTGGCCAGGCAGTACGTAACGGAAGCCCGCAGGATCGTCGTCAAGGTCGGCTCGTCCTCGCTGACCACCGCCGCGGGCGGCCTCGACGCGGACCGCGTCGACGCCCTCGTCGACGTCCTCTCCAAGGTCCGCAGCGGCGGCGAGAAGGAGATAGTCCTCGTCTCCTCCGGAGCCATCGCGGCCGGCCTCGCTCCGCTCGGACTGACCCGCCGCCCCAAGGACCTGGCCCGGCAGCAGGCCGCCGCCAGCGTCGGCCAGGGGCTGCTCGTCGCCCGCTACACCGCCTCCTTCGCCCGTTACGGCGTCCGCGTCGGCCAGGTGCTCCTCACCACCGACGACACCAGCCGCCGGGCCCACTACCGCAACGCCTACCGGACGCTGGACCAGCTCCTGGAGATGGGCGCCGTACCGGTCGTCAACGAGAACGACACCGTGGCCACCGACGAGATCCGGTTCGGCGACAACGACCGGCTCGCCGCCCTCGTCGCCCACCTCGTCCGCGCCGACCTGCTCGTCCTCCTCTCGGACGTCGACGGGCTCTACGACGGCGACCCGGCCAAGGACGGCAGCTCACGGATCGCCGAGGTCACCGGCCCGGACGACATCGCGCACGTCGAGATCGGCGCGGCCGGCAAGGCCGGCGTCGGCACCGGCGGCATGGTCACCAAGGTCGAGGCCGCCCGGATCGCCGCCGCCGCCGGCATCCCCGTCGTACTCACCTCCGCCAGCCGCGCCGCCGACGCGCTCGCCGGCCGCGACACCGGCACGTACTTCCGCCGCACCGGCCGCCGCTCCGCCGACCGGCTGCTCTGGCTCGCCCACGCCTCCACCCCGCAGGGCTCGCTCACCCTGGACGACGGGGCCGTGCGCGCCGTCGTCGAGGGCCGCAAGTCGCTGCTGCCGGCCGGGATCGCCGCGGTCGACGGCGAGTTCGTCGCCGGCGACCCCGTCGAGCTGCGCGACTCCACCGGCCGCGCCGTCGCCCGCGGCCTGGTCAACTTCGACGCCAAGGAGATCCCCCAGCTGCTCGGCCGCTCCACACGGGAGCTCGCCAAGGAGCTCGGACCGGCCTACGAGCGCGAAGTGGTACACCGGGACGATCTGGTCGTGGTCCGGACCTGAAACGGCTGAAACTCCGGTCATCCGTCGGAGACCTTCACCAAAACCGCCCCACATCCCGTCCAGGACTGGTCAACTTTGTCTCGGGGGCAAGACGAGGCGCGGTACAGCACAGCACCACACGCATCACAACAGGAGGCCGCCGGTGAGACGAGCGCGCCCAGGGGCTCCGCCCCGCGGGACGTCCGAACGCGCCCTGACGAGCGTCGAGACCGGAGCCGACTTCGGTGCGGCGGCGAACGGGACGGACGCGGACGAGTCGCGCGCCGAGCAGCGCGCCGAGGAGCTGGTGGTGTCCAAGCTCTGGCACATCACGCTCAGCGTCTCGGGGCCGGAGGCCCCGCTGAAGGAGGTCAGGCGCGGGCTCGAGCAGCTCGCCCACGACCACCCGTTCCTGCTGACCAGCCGCTACGCCAACGATCACGCCGAGATCCGGTACTGGGAAGAGGCCCGCGACCTGCACGACGCGGCCGCGGTCGCGCTGCGGCTGTGGGGCGAGCACCGGCAGACCGCCAAGCTGCCGCCCTGGGAGATCGTCGGCCTGGAGGTCATCGACCGCGAGACGTACCACCAGCGGATCGCCGAGGGGTACGGTCCGCCGCCCGCCGCACCGGTGGGCGTGCACCCGTTCTGACCTGGCAGACCCGGCCCGACCGGCTCGACCTGTCCAGGGTCATGTCTCGTACTCCGGGATGTACGAGGGGTGTCCGCGGCGGTGCCAGTACCCTGCGGACATGACCTCGCTCACGCCCCTCGACAACCTTTCCCCCGTCGCCCGGGCCGGTTACCGCGCCCGCGCCGCCGCCGCCGAAATCGCGCCACTTCCGCGCGCGGTCAAGGACGACGCCCTGCTGGCGATCGCGGACGCGCTCGAGGTACGGACCGCGGAGATCATCGAGGCCAACGCCGAGGACGTCGCCCGCGCCCGCGAGGCCGGCACCAGCGAGGCCGTCATCGACCGACTCACCCTCACCCCCGAGCGGGTCCGGGCCATCGCCGCCGACGTCCGCGACGTCGCCGCCCTGCCCGACCCCGTCGGCGAGGTCGTCCGCGGCTCGACGCTCCCCAACGGCATCGACCTGCGCCAGGTCCGCGTTCCGCTCGGTGTCGTCGGCATCATCTACGAGGCCCGGCCCAACGTGACCGTCGACGCCGCCGCGCTCTGCCTGAAGTCCGGCAACGCCGTCCTGCTGCGCGGTTCGTCCTCCGCGTACTCCTCCAACACCGCCCTGGTGAAGGTGGTGCGCGACGCCGTCGGCGGCGCCGGGCTGCCCGCCGACGCCGTCCAGCTCGTCCCCGGCGAGTCCCGCGAATCGGTGCGCGAGCTGATGCGCGCCCGCGGCCTCGTCGACGTCCTCATCCCGCGCGGCGGCGCCTCGCTGATCAAGACGGTCGTCGAGGAGTCCACCGTCCCCGTCATCGAGACCGGCACCGGCAACTGCCACGTCTACGTGGACGCCCAGGCCGACCTCGACATGGCCGTCGACATCCTGATCAACTCCAAGGCCCACCGGGTCAGCGTCTGCAACGCCGCCGAGACCCTCCTCGTGCACCAGGACATCGCCGAGGCCTTCCTGCCGCGCGCGCTCGCGGCCCTCGCCGAGGCCGGCGTGACCGTCCACGGCGACGAGCGGGTCCTCGCCCGTGCCGAGGGCACCAAGGCCACGGTCGTCCCCGCCACCCCGGAGGACTGGGAGACCGAGTACCTCTCGTACGACATCGCCGCCGCGGTCGTCGACTCGCTCGACAAGGCGGTGGAGCACATCCGCCTGTGGTCCTCCGGCCACACCGAGGCGATCGTCACCACCTCCCAGGCCGCAGCCCGCCGCTTCACCCAGCTGGTCGACTCCACCACGGTCGCCGTGAACGCCTCCACCCGGTTCACCGACGGTGGTCAGTTCGGCTTCGGCGCCGAGATCGGGATCTCCACGCAGAAGCTGCACGCCCGGGGCCCGATGGGCCTTCCGGAGCTGACCTCCACGAAGTACATCGTCACCGGCGATGGTCACGTACGGTGACCGGATGGGTCCGGATCGAGCAGGGATAGTTCGCACTCTCCCTGCCCAAAAGCACCTCCCAGGTCTACTCTGAATCCGTGCCGGACGACGTGGGGGGCAAGCCGTTCCAGGACGGTGGGGACCCCGAGGACTCTGTCGACCGCGGAGGCGCGGACGAGGACTTCGCCTCCGTGGTGTTCGACGAGGACTTCGTCCGGGCCGCCGAGTTCCACGAGCCCACCGCCGTCGAGCGGCTGCTCGCGGCCGCCCAGGCCCGCGCCGAGGCGGACGCCGCCCGGGCCCGAGCCGGCGGCGGCCCCTCCGAGGACGAGCTCTACGAGGACGGCTACGGCCCCGGCCGCCTCCTCGACCACGACGGCTACGGCGACGAGGACGACGACGATTCCGGGCCGTACGGCCGCCACGGCGGCGCCCTGCGCCCCTACCGGAACTCAGCCCGCTGGCACCGGCCGGTCGCCTGGGTGCTCGCCCTGGTGATGGGCGTCGGCATGGTCGCCCTCGCCTTCACCGCCGTCTACCGGGGCGCCACGGCCAACCGCCAGGACCCCGCCCCGGCCCCGACGACCACCAGCGGGATCGACATCCCGTCCCCGGGCGCCACCTCGGCCGTGGCCCCCGCCGTCGTCCCCACCGCCGTCGGACCCTCGGCCTCCACCCCGTACCCGGGCGCGCCTGTGCCAGCCGTGCCCCCTACGCCCTGAGTCGTGGGCATTCTTCTGAACTTGACGTGTACCTGGGCGTTTACCGAAGCCTCCGCCGACCTACCCTGAAGGTATGGCAGGGAGTGGCGACCCGCCTGAGGGGACACCCGAGGGACTCCCCGGCGGTGGTGAGGACGAGTACCGATCCGTCGTCTTCGACGAGTCGTTCATCCGTGCTGCCCGCCTCCAGGAGTTCTCCGCCCAGGAGCGGATGGGGGAGCACGCCCGCGCCGTGCGCTCCCGGCCCGGGTTCGACTCCGGCCGCCGCTCCAAGCAGCCCCTGCTGCTGGTGCTGCTGATCCTCCTCGCCTTCGGAACCGCCATCTACCTGGGCGTCCGCAACCCGTACCAGCCGCCCGCCGTGCACCGCGCCGAGCCGCTGCGGACCACCATGACCCCGCTGGCCCCCCAGGGCCGCGTACCGGGCGGCGAACCCGCCGAGCTGCTCGCGCACAGCCCCGCCGCCGAGTACCGCACCGGAGCGGCCGGCATCAACCTGCCGCCCGACGTGGGCCGCACCGAACACTTCTCGGAGAGCCAGGTCGTCACCGCGCTGTCGGTGGCCAAGGACTACCTCGTGGCCTCCTCCCTGGACCCGGACGTGCTGGCCGGCTCGACCGCCCGGCCGGTGCGCCTGCTGATCGACCCGGACCAGCTCGCCCAGTTCGACAGCAGCCTCGAATCGCCCCGGACCGACGGCCGGCACGCCCCCGCCGGCTGGCTGGTCCGCTTCGATTCGGCCCGGGAGGCGGTCGTCGGCACCTCCACCCGCGTCCAGGGCACCCTGCACTTCGCGGAGATCGACGCAGGCGTGCTGGAGGTGACCTCGGACCACACCTTCACCTACGCGCTGCGGCCCGCGGTCTCCGGCTCCGGCCCGGCACCCGCCGCCTCGCTGTTCACCGTCCACCGCGAGGTGCAGTTCCGGTTCGACCGCGAGGACCTGCGGATGCACCGTGCGGAGCTGCTGACCAGCCGCGTCGAGGCCGGCCCGCAGGCCTGCGTCCCGGACTCCCGCGGCACGCTGCGGCCCCTGCTGGCCGGGGAGCAGGCGCCCGGCACGGGCGCCCCCGCCGTCACCGACCCGTACGCCGTCGGCGAGAACACCGTCGCACCGCTCTGCGGCACCCTCTCCCCGAAGGCCCAGCCCGTGCTCTAGCTCTCCGCCTTGCCGGTGTCCTCGGTGCCGGCGCCGGTGCCGTTGCCGGTGCTGCCGTCCTTGCCACCGAACCGGCTGCGGAGCCTGCCGCTCAGGTCGCCCGCGAGGTCGCCCGCGCCGCCCGCTATGTCGCCGACCAGCTTCATCAGCGGATCCTTGCTCGTCCGCACCGACTCGGCGTAGTGCCCGGCCGACTCGCGGAACGAGTCGGTCACCGAGGTGTCCTTGTCCTCCGAGCGCTTCGGGTAGTGGCCGTCCATGATCCGCTGGTAGTCGCGGGTCTCCGCCCACTTCTTCAGCTCCGCCGCCCGCACCGTGGTGAAGGGGTGCGTGCGCGGCAGGACGTTCAGGATCTTCAGCACGGAGTCCCGCAGGTCGCCCCCGGCCTCGTACTCCTCTGCCTGCGCCAGGAACGCGTCCACGTTCATCTCGTGCAGGTGGTTGCCGCCGGCGATCTTCATCAGACCCCGCATCGACGCCTGGAGGTCCTGGCCCACCAGGAGCCCCGCCCGGTCCGCGGAGAGCTCCGACTTGCGGAACCACTCCCGCAGCGCGGTGACGATGGCCATGATCGCCATGTTGCCCAGTGGGATCCAGGCGATCTTCACCGCCAGGGTCGTCAGGAAGAGCAGGATCGTGCGGTACACCGCGTGGCCGGAGAGGGCGTGACCCACCTCGTGGCCCACGACGGCCCGCATCTCCTCCTCGTCGAGCAGTTCCACCAGGCCGGTGGTCACGACGATGATCGGCTCGTCGAGCCCGATGCACATCGCGTTGGGCTTCGGGTCCTGCGTGACGTACATCGGGGGGATCTTCTCCAGGTCCAGGATGTAACAGGCGTCCCGCAGCATGTCGTTGAGGTGCGTGAACTGCGCGTCACTCACCCGCACGGAGTCCGAGAGGAAGAGGAGCCGCAGGCTGCGCTCGGGCAGCAGCCCGCTGAGCGTCTTGAAGACCGTGTCGAAGCCGCTGAGCTTGCGGAGCGCGACCAGAGCCGACCGGTCCGCGGGGTGTTCGTACGCCCGCGAGGAGATGTCCGGGAAGCGCCTGCGCTGCCTGCTCGGAACCTTCCCCTGCGTGCTGTCCGTGTCGTCGGTCATGGATGCCCCCTGTTCGTACGAGATCTCGCTCGTCCCCCTGACGGACCCCAGCCTAGGTCCTGGCCCCACGGTCCGCCGGAGCCTGTGGACAACCCCGGCGCTGTGGATGAACCGGGCGTGCGAGGTGCCGCCACGGTGACGACGACTACGACAACGACTGAGTCGGCGTGAGCGTGCCCGGAGCGCCCGCATACGATGTGCGCGAAGTCTCGCTCCCATCCCCGATCGATTGGTCCTGCCGAAGATGAGCCTGCACAGCACCGCCCTCAACCTGGTCAGCCTCGCGGAGGGCGCCGAGCACGGCGGCAACCACGACAGCCTGAACCCGTACGTGACCGGCGGCGGCGCCCTCCTCGCGCTGCTCCTGCTGCTGTGGATCACCACCCGCTTCAACCGCGACCGCTGATCCGGCCGACCGCCCGGAGGGAGCGCGCCGTCGTGCCAGTAGGCTCTGCACGCATGGGAGAGCAGGAAGTGCCTACTGGCCGCGGCAAGCGCCGCCTCGGTGTGATGGGCGGGACGTTCGACCCGATCCACCACGGACACCTGGTGGCCGCCAGTGAGGTGGCCGCCCTGTTCCACCTCGACGAGGTGGTGTTCGTGCCGACCGGGGAGCCGTGGCAGAAGAGCCACAAGGCGGTGTCGGCGCCCGAGGACCGCTATCTGATGACGGTCATCGCGACGGCGTCGAACCCGCAGTTCTCGGTCAGCCGCATCGACATCGACCGCGGCGGACCGACGTACACGATCGACACGCTGCGGGATCTGAGCGCGCTCAACGCCGACGCGGACCTGTTCTTCATCACCGGCGCCGACGCGCTCTCCCAGATCCTCACCTGGCGCGACGCCGAGGAGCTCTTCGGGCTCGCCCACTTCATCGGCGTCACCCGGCCGGGCCACGACCTGACCGACGACGGCCTGCCGAAGGGCGGGGTCTCGCTCGTCGAGGTGCCCGCCCTCGCGATCTCCTCCACGGATTGCCGGGGGAGAGTCGCGCAGGGGGATCCGGTCTGGTACCTGGTGCCGGACGGTGTGGTGCGCTACATCGACAAGCGCCAGTTGTACCGCGGCGAGTGAGCCTCGGAGAGGGGCACCGGTGAACGATCAGCAGAGTCCGTACGACCCGTACTACCCGCAGCCGCAGATCATCGGTTACGACGCGTACGGGCAGCCGGTGTACCAGCAGACGCACCAGCCACCGCAGTCGCAGCAGGCCCAGGGGTACGACTACGACCCGTACGCCCAGCAGCAGCCCCAGCAGCCGCAGGGGTACGGCTACGACCCCTACGCGCAGCAGCAACAGCAGCAGCCCGCGCCGCCGCAGCAGGCGCCGTACGACCCCTACGGTCAGCAGGCCCCGCAGGCCCCTCCGCAGGGCAGGCAGCAGCCCTACGACCCGTACGGTCACCAGCAGCCACAGGCGCAGCAGCAGCCTTACCGGCCCGCGCCGCCCGCGGCCCCGGTGGCCGCGCCCGCCGGCGTCCCGGGCCAGCGCCGCGGCGCCCCGGAGGGTCCCGGCGGCGAGGACCGCGACTACCGCACCGAGCAGTTCTCGTTCATCGAGGAGCCGGACGAGGACTCCGAGGACGTCATCGACTGGCTCAAGTTCACCGAGAGCCGGTCGGAGCGGCGCGAGGAGGCCCGGCGCCGCGGCCGCAACCGGATCGTCGCGCTGGTCGTCGTCCTCGCCCTCGTCGCCATCGGCGGCGTCGGCTACCTGTGGTCGGCCGGCAAGCTCCCGGGCCTCGGCGAGTCGGGGGAACGCCCGCAGAACACCGCGACGGGCCCGCAGCAGCGGGACGTGATCGTCGTCCATCTGCACAACACCCAGAAGGGCGGCACGTCCACCGCGCTGCTCGTCGACAACACCACCACCAAACAGGGCACCACCGTCCTGCTGCCGAACGCGCTCACCGTCGCCGACGACGAGGGCTCCGCGACCACGCTCGGCAAGTCCGTCGAGGACGACGGCTCCACCGGCACCCGCGAGGCCATCGGCAACCTACTCGGCACCAAGATCACCGGCACCTGGCGGCTCGACACCCCCTTCCTGGAGAGGCTCGTCGAGCTGGTCGGCAACATCGACATCACCACCGACGCGGACGTCCCCGGTGAGAAGAAGGGCGAGGCGCCGCTGGTCAAGCGCGGCGAGAACCAGACCCTGAACGGCCGGGCCGCCGTCGCCTACGCCACGTACCGCGGCGCCGGCGAGGCCGAGGCCAAGCAGCTCCAGCGCTTCGGCCAGGTCATGTACGGAGTGCTGCGCAAGATGTCGGGCGACCCGAAGGCCGCCACGATGACCGTCGAGACGCTGGCGCAGATCCTCGACCCGTCTCTGCCGGAGAAGGACCTCGGGGCCTCGCTCGCCAAGCTCGCCGAGCACGCCAAGGGCGGCGACTACAAGACGGCGCTGCTGCCGGTCGGCCAGGACGGCGCGCTCAGCGAGTCCGCGAGCGGCGGCGTGGTCAAGGACATCCTCGGCGGCAAGGTCAGCGCCCCCGAGCAGGGCGCGGCGGTCCGTGTCGCGATCCGCAACGGCAGCGGCAACCCGGACGCCACCGAGGCCGCCCGGATCGTGCTGATCAACGGCGGCTACGCGTTCCTCGGCGGCGCCAAGGCCGACCGTGAGTCGAAGTCGCAGGTCGTCTACAAGGACGAGCTCCACAAGGCCGCCGCCGCGGAGGTCGCCAAGACCCTGGGGCTGCCGGCCGGCTCGGTGAAGAAGGGCACGACCGCCGGAAGCGCCGACGTCACCGTCGTCCTGGGCAGCGACTACAAGGTCAAGGGCGGATCCTGAGCCGCGCGCCCCGGTGGGGCCGGTCCCCGAAGGACCGGCCCCACCGGGGCGTGACGTAATGGCTTTCCGGGGTGTCGGCGGTCCGTGAGACCCTGGATGTGTTCCCGACCACCGACGAAAGCCTGCTTGTGACCGCCACGGACCGCTCCATCGAGCTCGTCAGCGCCGCCGCCCAGGCGGCGGCCGACCGCCTCGCGCACGACATCATCGCGTACGACGTCAGCGATGTGCTGTCGATCACCGACGCCTTCCTGCTCGCCTCCGCACCCAACGACCGCCAGGTCAAGTCGATCGTCGACGAGATCGAGGAGCGCCTCAACAAGGACCTCGGCGCCAAGCCGGTCCGCCGGGAGGGCGACCGCGACGCCCGCTGGATCCTCCTGGACTACGTCGACATCGTCGTCCACGTCCAGCACAGCGAGGAGCGGGTCTTCTACGCCCTGGAGCGGCTCTGGAAGGACTGCCCCGAGCTGCCCCTGCCCGAGGACGCCCTCAAGACCCGCGGCAAGGCCGCCGAGCACGCCGCGCTGACCGGCGCCGACGAGACGGACGGTGAGCTGAGCTGAGCGCCGCCAAGCCCGGCACCG
Source organism: Streptomyces sp. HUAS YS2 (assembly GCF_033343995.1). Lineage (NCBI taxonomy): Bacteria > Bacillati > Actinomycetota > Actinomycetes > Kitasatosporales > Streptomycetaceae > Streptomyces > Streptomyces solicathayae. The sequence goes on from NZ_CP137573.1 coordinate 5,362,598, forward strand.
GCCGCAGGATCGTCCTCTGGCGGCACGGCCAGACCTCCTGGAACCTGGAGCGCCGCTTCCAGGGCTCCACGGACATCGAGCTGACGGAGACCGGCGTCGCCCAGGCGCGCCGTGCCGCCCGGCTGCTCGCCGCCCTGAAGCCGGACGCGATCGTCGCATCCGACCTGAAGCGCGCGGCGGCCACGGCGGCCGAGCTGGCCGCGCTCACCGGCCATCAGGTCGCCCACGACTCCGCGCTCCGCGAGACCTACGCGGGGGAGTGGCAGGGCCTGACGCACGACGAGATCGTCGCGCGGTACGGCGAGCAGTACGCCGCCTGGAAGCGCGGCGAGCCCGTGCGCCGGGGCGGCGGCGAGCTGGAGACCGAGGTCGCCGACCGCGCCGCACCGGTGGTCCTGGAGCACGCCGAGAAGCTGCCCGAGGACGGCACGCTCGTCGTCGTCAGCCACGGCGGCACGATCCGCACCACGATCGGCCGGCTGCTCGAGCTGGAGGCCCGCCACTGGGAGAGCCTGGGCGGGCTGTCCAACTGCTGCTGGTCGGTGCTCGGCGAGGGCGCCCGCGGCTGGCGGCTCCTGGAGCACAACGCCGGCACGCTGCCCGAGCCGGTCCTCGGCGACGACGACTGACCGCCGGTCGCCCCGGCGGGAAGCCGCCCGGACAACCCCCGGGAGATCTGCCCGGACCCGGATTTCACTTTCCGGCAGGTCACAGGCTAAAGTTCTTCTTGTTCGCAGCGCGGAGCGCGAAGAACACGAGGGGCTATAGCTCAGTTGGTAGAGCGCCTGCATGGCATGCAGGAGGTCAGGAGTTCAATTCTCCTTAGCTCCACAGTCACCGAATCCCGTCCCCGTCAGGGGGCGGGATTCGTCGTTTCCGCCGTCGTCCCCGCCTCGCTCCCCGCCCTGCTCTCCGCCTCGCTCGGGCAGAGCAGGGCCATCGCCCGCCGGCTGCGGTCGTCGTTCGGCGTGTACGCCACGATCCGGCACTCCGGCATCCCGTTGACGCTCAGCGAGACCGACGTCATCCGCAGCTCGCCCACGGCGTCGTGACGGAAGGTCTTCACCCGGGCCCCGGGCGGCACCACGTCGCCGCTCGCCCACAGCCGGGCGAACTCCGGGCTCGCCTCCGACAGTCGCCGCACGAACGTCTCCCAGGCGGGCTCGCCCACGTGCCGCCCGTACGAGCCCCGGAACTGGGCCACCATCAGCGGGAGCTCCTGCTCCCGGTTCACCAGCGGGCAGCGCGCCTCCTGCACCGTGAACAGCGTCCACAGGACGTTGCGCACCCCGAAGAGTTCGTGCTCCGGCGTCATGAAGAGCGTCCGGTACGCGCCGTTGGTCGCGAGGATGTCGTACCGGCCGTTGTAGATCACCGCGGGGTGCGGGTGCAGGGCGTCGAGGATGCCCTGGAGCTCCGGACCGACCGTCTGGACCCCGTCCTCGCTGTCGGGCGCGTACGCCACCTCGGCCAGGTGGTAGAGGTGCTCCCGCTCCGGCGGGTCGAGACGCAGGGTGCGCGCCACCGCGTCGAGCACCTGCGACGAGGCGTTGATCGGCCGGCCCTGCTCCAGCCACGTGTACCAGGTGACGCCGACGCCGGAGAGCTGGGCGACCTCCTCGCGGCGCAGCCCGGGCGTCCGCCGGCGTAAGCCGGGCGGCATCCCCACGTCCTGCGGTGTCACCCGGGCCCGGCGGCTGCGCAGGAACGCCGCCAGCTCCGGCCTGCGGCGTTGTGTCGGTGCTGCCATGGTCGTCACACCCCCATCGTCGAGGAGCCGTACCGCCGTTGCCAGGTACTGTCACCACCAGTATCGGCGGGCTCTCGTTACCCGTACCGGACCGGCGGCACGCTGACTGTCATGACGACGACCACCTCACGTCCCGTACTCAGTAAAGCCGGTGGCACCGACAACCGGTCCGGGCTGCTGCTCGGAGTCGTGCTCGCCGCGCAGTTCATGGCACTCCTCGACGTCTTCATCGTGAATGTCGCCGCGCCCACGATCCGCACCGAACTCGCCGCGTCCGGGGCGGGACTTCAGCTGATCGTGGCCGGGTACACCATCGCGTACGCGGTGCTGCTGATCACCGGCGCCCGGCTCGGCGACCGCATCGGGCACCGCCGGATGTACCTGGTCGGCCTGGCGCTCTTCACCGCCGCCTCGCTCGCCTGCGGACTGGCCGCGGAGACCGGCCAGTTGATCGCCTTCCGGGTGGTCCAGGGCGCCGGCTCGGCGCTGATGATCCCGCAGGTGCTGAGTCTGATCCAGCGCAACTTCACCGGCGAGGGGCGGCTGCGTGCCCTCGGCGCGTACGCCGCGGTCCTCGCGACCGGGGCCGCGGCCGGTCAGGTCGCCGGCGGAATCCTGGTCAGCGCCGACCTGTTCGGGGCGAGCTGGCGGCCGGTCTTCCTGGTCAACGTGCCCATCGGGCTCGTGCTGCTGGTGCTCGGGGTGCGCGTGCTGCCCCGCGACGAGCGTGCCGACGCCGGCCGGGCCCGCCCGCTCGACCTGCCCGGCCTGGTCCTGCTCGCCGTCTCCGTCTCGCTGTTGACCGTCCCGCTGGTCCTGGGGCAGGAGCAGGACTGGCCCCTGTGGTCCTGGCTCTCCCTCGCCGCCTCCGTGGCCGTCTTCGCGGTGTTCTTCGCCCACGAGTCCCGGCTCGCGGGCCGGGGCGGCGCCCCTCTGGTCGCCCCGCGGGTGCTGCGCAGCCCGGGGATGGGGCGGGCGGTGCTGCGGATCGCCGTGGCGATGGCCGTCAACGCGGGCTTTCTGTTCACCCTCACCCTGCACGTCCAGGGCGGGCTCGGGTTCAGCGCCCTGCGCGCCGGGCTGACGTTCGCGCCGACCGCGGTCGTGTTCGGCGCGGTCGGGCTCACGTGGCGGCGCTGGCCGGCCTCCTGGCAGCGGTTCCTGGTCCCGGGCGGCTTCGCGCTCACAGCGGCCGGAACGCTCGCCGTGGGGTGGGTGCTGGGCGACGGTTCGACCGGTGGGGCGGGGCTGTACGTGGCCTTTGCCGCCGTCGGCGCGGGCCTCTCGCTGGCCTTCAGCCCCGCGCTGACCGGCGCACTCGCCACCGTACGGCCCGAGGACGCGGCCGACGCCAGCGGTCTGCTGGCCACCGTGACCCAGCTCGGACAGCTGGTAGGCGTCGCGACGTTCGGCACGCTCTTCCTGAACCGGCTGGACGCGCCGGGTCCGCACGCCTCCGCCGACGCGCTGTGGATCTGCGCCCTCGCGCTCTGCTTCGCGTCGATCTTGGGCGCGATCGGTGGTCTGGTCCGCCGACGCCGCTGACCCCCTTGCGGGGCCATGGCAGAATCGGACCGCCGGAGGGGGACGACGGTCCGGGCGGGAGGGAATGTGCGATGGCCGCGAGCAGTTCCGGGCAGACGGATGATCTGCTCGCCGCGGCGGAGTACCGTGCGGAGACCCGCGCTCCCCTCCACTGTCCGTCGTGCGGGTCGTCCCATGTCGCCCAGGTTCTCGGCGACAACGGCGGAGTGTCCTACGTGTGCACGGCCTGCGGCCACAGCTGGAGCTGAGTGATGGGTGCCCACAGGCGGAAGTGCGACTGGTGCGGCAGCGGTACGCCCATCGTCAGGGACATGGACCCGGTCAACCCCGAGTACCAGTACTGGTGCGAGGAGTGCGCGCGGGCGCTGATCATAAAGGGCGACCCCATCGAGACCTACCGGGAACTCGAGGGGGAGCCGATCTACGGGCGGCTGCTCGACGAGCACTGCACGCTCAAGCGGTTCTACTCCTTCGCCACCGCGTGAGCGCGTATCCCGCGAGCAGTCCCGTCGCCACCAGCGGGTAGACCCCGGACAGCAGCATCTGCCCGGCGTTCTGGTCCAGTTCGGGACGGCCCGGGTCGTGCGGCACCCACCACAGGGCGAACGACGCGAAGGCCAGCGCCACCACGGCCACCGGCCAGACCGCGCCGACCCGGTCCGCGAGCAGGATCAGCAGCGGCACGCACCACACCCAGTGGTGCGACCACGAGATCGGACTGATCATGAGGGCGGTCAGCGCGCACACCACCACCGCGAGCGCCTTGTCACCGCGCAGCGCCGCCCGCACCGCGAGGGTCATCGCCACCACCCCGAGGAACGCGGCGGACACCGCCCACCACATGCCCGGGTCGTCGGTGTGCATCAGCCGGGCCAGCACCCCGCGCAGCGACTGGTTCGCGGTCTCCTCCGCGAAGCCCACGCGCCCGGTCTCGAACAGCGTCTCGGTCCAGAACCGCTTCGAGTCGTGCGGCAGGATCAGGGCGCTGACCAGCGTCGTCCCGAGGAACACCGCCGTGGCCGTCGCCGCCTGGCGCAGCCAGTGGTTCCAGCCCGCCTCCCGCAGCCGGAACAGGCCCACCGCGAGCAGCAGCACCGCGAACAGCCCCGGGGTGAGTTTCACCGCGGCGGCCAGACCGATGCCCACGCCGGCCCACCGGTTCCCCTCGCGCCGGGTCAGGTCCCAGAGCACCGCGACCGCGATGAGCAGGTTGATCTGCCCGTACCGCAGCGTCGTCCACACCGGCTCGCACCACACGAGGACGGCGGCCGCCCAGAACGTCGCCTTCCACTGCGCGGTCCGGGACCGGCCGGGCGTCACCAGCCGCAGCGACATATGGACCAGTGCCACCAGGAGCAGCAGGTTCCCGGCCGTGGCCAGGGTGCGCATCTCCGGGACGCCGACGAGTGTCAGCGGGGTGAACAGCAGACCCGCGAAGGGCGGGTACGTCATGGCGAGGTTCGCCGAGGTGGCGCGCATCGCGTACAGGTCCCCGCCGGCCCGTACCGTCTCGCCCTCGGCCCGGTAGACCATCAGGTCGAGCATCGACACATGGGCGGCGCGCTGCGCGGCCCAGAAGGCTATGAGCGAGAACAGGCAGGCCGTCGCGGCGGTGGCCAGGGGCCAGCGCCGGACGCGGGATGCGGCGATCACGGTCACGGTCACAGAGGGCGACCCTACCGGCCGCCGTCCGGACCTCCGGGAAACCGATTTGGTGATCCCACGGGGAGCCGGTTAATGTTCTGTCTGTCGCCGCGAGGGAAACCAAGACGGAGACGCAGAGCAAGGGGCTATAGCTCAGTTGGTAGAGCGCCTGCATGGCATGCAGGAGGTCAGGAGTTCAATTCTCCTTAGCTCCACAGAAGAAGAAGCGGGTCATCCGGATCGGATGGCCCGCTTCTTCGTGTGTCACGTCACACCTCGGGCTGCGGAGGGGTCAACCCCGGCCGCTGCCCAGCGCCTTGCGGTTCGACGCCGGCAGCACGGGCCGCTCCTGCGGGGCCTGCTCCACCCGGAGCGCCAGCGCGGGACAGCGGCGCACCGCGCGCTGCGCCCGCCCGCGCAGATGCACCGGCACCGAGGCGTCGGCGAGCGCCGGGTAGCCGTCCGGGCCCAGCCGGATCAGCTCGGGCACGATGTCCGCGCACAGCCCGTGGCCCTGGCAGAGCGTCCAGTCCACCGCCAGCTTCTCGCCGCTCGGGATCGACTCCTCCGCATCCTGGTAGCCGGGCGCGGGCAGCGGCAGCACCCCGATCGTGGGACGGCCGCAGCCGCCGTCCAGGACATGCGCGGCAAGATCGTCCGTGAACGCGGACAGGGTCGACGCGAAGAACCGGGCCGAGCCGTCGGGGTGCTTGCACGCGCCACGGCCCTTCACGGCCTGGGTGACCTCGCGCAGCGCCTCCAGGGCCGCCGGTCCGCCGCCGTTCAGCACGTCCGACAGTCCGCCGGCCGCCGCCGGCAGGCCGAGCCGGCAGGGGCCGCACTGGCCCGCCGTCTCGGCGGCCAGCCAGTTCGCCACCCGCAGCGACTCGCCCAGCGGGCAGGTCTCCGGGCCGATCGGCAGGATCGCGCCCGCGCCCAGCGCGCCGCCGACGGCCGCCAGGGACTCCCGCGACACCACGGCGTTGTGCACGGCCACGGAGTCGATCCAGTTGCCGTGGTACCCGCCGGTGAGCACGCCCTGCGGCAGCGGCGGGGCGCCCGCGAGCTGGAGCACGTACCGCAGCGGTACGCCGGTGGGCACCTCGACCACCATCGGGCGGGCGACGGCCCCCGAGATCGTCAGCAGGACCGTCCCGGGCTCGGTGTCGAGGCCGGTGCTGCCGTAGCGGCGCGGGCCGACCCGGGCGGCGACGGCGAGCTGCGCGAAGGTCTCCGCGTTGGACAGCAGCGTCGGAGCGCCGCCGACGCCCGACTCGGCGGCCCGCTCGCGGCGCCCCGCCGGCAGCGCCGGGCCGCCGCCCGCCGCGCGGATCACCGCCGACGCCTCGCCGGACACCATCCGCTCCGGGGTGCGCACCACGCGGGCGCGCAGCGGCTGGCCGCGCCGGTCGGACAACCCGCGCTCGGCGAGGGCGGCCCGGACCGAGATCTCCGTCGAGTTGCGGGTGACGGCCACGATCAGTGTGCGCGCGCCGAGCGCCTCGGCGGCGAGCAGGGCGCCGTCCAGGATGAGGTGCGGGGCGCGGTTGAGCATGACGGTGTCCTTGCGGCAGGCGGGCTCGCCCTCACTGCCGTTGATCACCACGACCGGCCGGACACCGCGCCGGATCGCGGCCTGCGCCACGGACCGCAGTTTGCGGCCGAACGGGAAGCCCGCGCCGCCGCGGCCGCGCAGGGATATGTCGTCCGCGAGCTGGGCGAGCCGCTCGCCGTTCATCGGTTCGAGCGGGCCGTGCACCTTCAGGTGCATGGCCAGGTCGAGCCGCTCCACCAGGTCGAAGCCCTGGGTGAGCTGGGGAAGGCCGACGACACGGACTTCGGGGACGTCGGGGAGCGGGGCGTTCACGGGCGGTCTCCTGCGGGTGCGGTCCAGGGCTCGCCCGGGGCGGGGCGGCCGAGCGGGCCGGGCACGGGTTCGGCGGGGTTGGCGTAGGCCGGCGGCGGGGGAGAGGGGGCGGGCCAGTGGCCGGGTCGGGGCGCGGGGTCGGGGACGATCGGCAGCTCCTCGGTCATGGGCACGCGCTCGGCGAGCGGGAGGTCCGACACGGCCCGGTACGCGGCGGAGAAGCCGCCGGTCGGAGCGGGCGAGGGAGCGGCGGCCGGGGCGGACGCGGTCAGCCGGGGACGGGTCCGGACCGTCGTGGTGTCGAGCGAGGCCGGGCGGGCCCCCTGCTCCCGGCGGACCTCACTTGTGTACGGGGTCGCGTACGGGGGTGTGTACGAGGCCGCGTACGGCTCCGGGGAGGCGTTTCCGTACCGCTCCGTGAAGGCCCGCAGAGGGCCCTGTGCGGCGCCCGAGCTGTACGGCTCGGGTTCGGCCTCCCGGCTCGCTTCGCGGGGCTCCTCGGGGCGCTCCTCGCGGAGCCCGGTCAGTGCCAGGAGGCGGTCGGCCAGCCGCTGCCGCGTCGGAGCGGGCAGCATGCGCAGGGCGACGGCGGTGGCGACCCCGGCCAGGGACAGGCAGTACATGACCACCACCCAGGTCGCGGGGGCGCGTCCGGCGTACAGGCCGTGGACCAGCGCGCAGCACCAGGCCGGGTACGCCAGCATGTGCAGTGGCCGCCAGCGGGCGGCGATCCGGCCCCGGCCGGCCAGGGCGCTGCGCAGGGCCCCGGTCGAGGCGGCGACGATCATGAGCAGGCCGGCCAGCGAGCCGAAGCCGATCAGGCCCTCGGTGCCGGTGACACCGAGCCCGAAGGGGATGAACGCGCCGAGCGGCTCCACGTGTCCGAGGGAGACCTTGACCGTGCCGTGCAGCAGCAGGAAGCCGAGCGAGGCGACCGCGGTCGCGCGGTGGATGCCCTGGGCCAGCAGCCGCTGCCGGGTTGTGAGCAGCAGCCGGTCGGTGGCTATCAGGCCCCAGGCCACGGACGCGGTGAGCGACACGAGGGAGAGCACGCCGGTGGTGAAGTCGAGCGCGGCGCGGAAGCCGTCTCCGCCGCCCACGGCGAGGAGCGGAATGACGACCAGCGCCGCGACCGAAACTCCGCCCTGAACCGGCCGGCTCATACCGGCTTTCGGCCCGGGCGATGAACGGATCTTGCGATGAGGGTTCATGGGGGCGACTCCGAATGGTGCGGATAAGCGGTCCCGTTGCCGCATGCTAAGTCGCTCCATACCGACGGGTAGGTGGTTTGCGGGTTTACACCTGGCTATCGCGCAAACTGACTCTGGGGTTGCCCTGGATAGGGGCGATACGCGGAGTAACCCGGGCGGCCGGGACTCCCGGGCCGCCCTCTGCGGCCGCTGGGCGGAACAGCGGTGCGGCCCGATCGGGCCCTGCGGTACCCTGACGCCATGCGTGCCGTACGCCTTCTGCTTAGCGAGCCGCGCTGATCAGTCCCGACGGATGAAAGATCCGGTCGGAATCGGCGCGGCGTCCCCTCCTGTGCGAGGGGATTTTTCATTTCGTGGCAGTGCAGTTCGCGGGCAGTGGGCAGAGACGATCGATGGAGCTTCAAGGATCATGAGCGAGATGAATTCGGCTGCCGAGACGGCGGCCCCGCATCGGTATACGGCGGCCATGGCCGCCGACATCGAGGCACGCTGGCAGGACTTCTGGGACGCCGAGGGCACCTACGAGGCGCCGAACCCGACGGGTGACCTGGCCGGGGACCCGGCGGTCGTCGCCCGCCCCAAGAAGTTCATCATGGACATGTTCCCGTACCCCTCCGGTGCGGGTCTGCACGTCGGTCACCCGCTGGGCTACATCGCCACGGACGTGTACGCGCGGCACCAGCGCATGACCGGCCACAACGTGCTGCACACCCTGGGCTTCGACGCCTTCGGCCTGCCGGCGGAGCAGTACGCCGTGCAGACCGGCACGCACCCCCGCGTGTCCACCGAGGCCAACATGGACAACATGAAGGTCCAGCTGCGCCGGCTGGGCCTGGGTCACGACAAGCGCCGGTCCTTCGCCACGATCGAGCCGGACTACTACAAGTGGACCCAGTGGATCTTCCTGCAGATCTTCAACGCCTGGTACGACGACGAGGCGAAGAAGGCCCGCCCGATCGCCGAGCTGGTCGAGCAGTTCGAGAACGGCACCCGTGACGTCCCCGGCGGTCGCGACTGGGCCGCGCTGAGCGCCGTCGAGAAGGCCGACGTCCTGGGCGAGTACCGCCTGGCGTACACCTCCGACGCGCCGGTCAACTGGTGCCCCGGCCTGGGCACCGTGCTGGCCAACGAGGAGGTCACCGCCGACGGCCGCTCCGAGCGCGGCAACTTCCCGGTCTTCAAGGCCAAGCTGCGCCAGTGGAACATGCGCATCACCGCCTACGCGGACCGCCTGCTGGACGACCTGGACGGCCTGGACTGGCCCGAGGCCATCAAGCTGCAGCAGCGCAACTGGATCGGCCGCTCCGAGGGCGCCCGCGTCGACTTCGCCGTCGGCGACGACGCGATCACCGTCTTCACCACCCGTCAGGACACCCTGTTCGGCGCCACCTACATGGTGCTGGCCCCCGAGCACGACCTGGTCGAGAAGATCACTCCGGCCGCCTGGCCCGAGGGCACCCACGACGTGTGGACCGGCGGTCACGCCACTCCGGCCGAGGCCGTCGCCGCGTACCGCAAGCAGGCCGCCTCGAAGTCCGACGTCGAGCGGCAGGCCGAGGCCAAGGACAAGACCGGCGTCTTCACCGGCGCGTACGCGACCAACCCGGTCAGCGGCGAGCAGGTCCCCGTCTTCATCGCCGACTACGTGCTGATGGGCTACGGCACCGGCGCGATCATGGCCGTGCCCTGTGGCGACCAGCGCGACTTCGAGTTCGCGCGCGCCTTCGAGCTGCCGATCCGGTGTGTCGTCGAGCCGACCGACGGCCGCGGCACGGACACGTCGACGTGGGAGAACGCCTTCGTGTCGTACGACGCGAAGCTGATCAACTCCGCCAACGGCGAGATCTCCCTGGACGGCCTGGGCGTCGTCGAGGCCAAGGAGAAGATCACCGCCTGGCTGACCGACCGCGGCATCGGCGAGGGCACCGTCAACTTCCGGCTGCGCGACTGGCTGTTCAGCCGGCAGCGCTACTGGGGCGAGCCCTTCCCGATCGTCTACGACGAGGACGGCGTCGCACACGCGCTGCCCGAGTCGATGCTGCCCCTGGAGCTGCCGGAGGTCGACGACTACTCGCCGCGCACCTTCGACCCGGACGACGCCGACACGCGCCCCGAGCCGCCGCTGTCCCGCAACCAGGACTGGGTCAACGTCACCCTGGACCTGGGCGACGGCCCCAAGAAGTACCGCCGCGAGACCAACACCATGCCCAACTGGGCCGGTTCCTGCTGGTACGAGCTGCGCTACCTGGACCCGAACAACTCCGAGAAGCTGGTCGACCCGACCGTCGAGCAGTACTGGATGGGTCCGCGCGAGGGCATGCCCACCGGCGGCGTCGACCTGTACGTCGGCGGCGCCGAGCACGCCGTGCTGCACCTGCTGTACGCGCGGTTCTGGTCCAAGATGCTGTTCGACCTGGGCTACGTCTCCTCGGCCGAGCCGTTCCACAAGCTGTTCAACCAGGGCATGATCCAGGCCTTCGTCTACCGGGACGCGCGCGGCATCGCCGTGCCCGCGGCCGAGGTCGAGGAGCGCGACGGCGGCTTCTGGTACGAGGGCGAGAAGGTCAGCCGCGTCCTGGGCAAGATGGGCAAGTCCCTGAAGAACGCCGTCACGCCGGACGAGATCTGTGCCGAGTACGGCGCGGACACCCTGCGCCTGTACGAGATGGCGATGGGCCCGCTGGACGTCTCCCGCCCGTGGGACACCCGCGCGGTGGTCGGCCAGTACCGGCTGCTGCAGCGGCTGTGGCGCAACATCGTCGACGAGGCGACCGGCGAGGCCACCGTCGTGGACACCGCCGACGCCGACATCGACGCCGACACGCTGCGCGCGCTGCACAAGGCGATCGACGGCGTCTCGCAGGACATGGCCGCGATGCGCTTCAACACCGCCATCGCCAAGGTCACCGAGCTGAACAACCACCTGACCAAGGTGGGCGGCCCGCTGGCCCGGTCGGTCGCCGAGCGCCTGGTACTGCTGGTCGCGCCGCTGGCCCCGCACATCGCCGAGGAGCTGTGGCGCCGGCTGGGCCGCACCGAGTCGGTCGTCCACCAGGACTTCCCGGTGGCCGACCCGGCGTACGTCGTGGACGAGACCGTGACCTGCGTCGTGCAGATCAAGGGCAAGGTCAAGGCCCGCCTGGAGGTCTCGCCGTCGATCACCGACGCCGAGCTGGAGACGCTGGCGCTGGCCGACCCGGCCGTCGTCGCGGCGCTGGGCGACGCGCAGATCCGCAAGGTGATCGTGCGCGCGCCGAAGCTGGTCAACATCGTGGCGTAGCGGTCGTAGCACGACCCCGGCGCCCGCTCCCGGGCGGGCCCCGGGCGGCCCGGGCGGCACCGGGTTTTCCCCTACGGGCAGGTTGGGGGTTCCGATGGAACCCTCGGCCTGCCCGTTCCGTTTACCGTGGAAGAACGACAACAGCAGCTGGAGGGCGAGGTCCATGGCAACCGCGATCACGATCATGGCGTTGCTGCTCCTCGCCTTCGTGGCGCTGGGGGTGTACGCCACCGTGAGGGTCGCCAGGGCGGCCGCCCGCGGCGTCGACCGCACCATCGACCAGGCCAAGCGCACGGTCGAGGACACGGCGCTGCGCGCCCGCAGCTACGGACAGGGCGGGGTGGCGGGCGAGCTGGCGCAGCTGCGGCTCTCGCTGCGCACGTCGATGCGTGCGACGCAGGCCGCGCTGGAGCACGGCGCGGTGGAGGACGCCTCGCTGCGCGAGTCCCTCGACCTGTTCAAGCGGCTGAGCACGCACGGGCGCGAGCTGGACGAGGACCTCAAGCGCCTGGAGCGCGAGCCCGACCGGGCCGGGGTGGCGGCGCAGCTGCCGGGCCTACGGGAGCGGACCGAGCAGATCACCAAGTCCGCCGAGTCGCTGCGCTGGGCGGCCCGGGACCGCGCCCGCAAGTTCGCGGACGACGACCTGGCCTCGCTGAGCGCCGAGATCGACATGGAGGCCGGCGCGCTGCGGCACTGGTCCGACCCGGAACCGGAAGCCGAGCCGGTACCGGCATCGGGCACGGCTTCGTGGCCGAAGGCCGGTGCGGCGGCGCCGGAGGCCGAGCAGGGACAGACGTGGCCCGGCGAGGCGGAGCCCGCGGCCGAGCCCGGGGCGGACGAGCCGCAGCAGCCTCGCCAGCTCCCGGCGAGCGACCCGCGGCGCACGGCGTACCCGTGGGAGAAGTCGGCCCGCCCGGAGACCACGAACTGACCCTCGACGGCGGGCCGTTCCGGCCGGTGAGCCGGACGTGAGACGGACGTGAGCGGCGCTCGGGAGGGCGCTTCGGACGACGCGCGCGCGGACGGAGCGGGGGCCGGGCTGCCGTGGGGCGGCCCCGGCGGGTAACCTCCCGCTCATGTCCCGGCATGTCGCGATCGTCACCGATTCCACGGCCTACCTGCCACCCCAGGCGATGGAGCGGCACGGCATCACAGCGGTCCCCCTGACCGTCGTCATCGGCGACCAGGCCCTCGAGGAGGGCACCGAGGTCTCGGCCCGCGTGCTCACCCAGGCGCTGCAGAAGCGGAAGCCGGTGACCACCTCGCGGCCGAGCCCCGAGGACTTCGCCGGTGCCTACCGGGCGGCGGCCGAGGCCGGCGCCACGGGGATCGTCTCGCTGCACCTGTCCGCGGAGGTCTCCGGCACGTACGACGCCGCGGTGCTCGCGGCGAAGGACGCGCCCGTGCCGGTCCGCGTGCTCGACACCGGGATGATGGGCATGGCGCTCGGGTTCTGCGCTCTGGCCGCGGCCGAGGTCGCGGAGGCGGGCGGCACGCTCGACGAGGCGGTGGCGGCGGCGGAGAAGCGGGCCGCCGGGACGTCCGCGTTCTTCTACGTCGACACCCTGGACTACCTGCGCCGGGGCGGCCGGATCGGGGCCGCGCAGGCGCTGCTCGGGTCGGCGCTCGCGGTGAAGCCGCTGCTCGAACTGGACGGCGGGCGCATCGAGCTGAGGGAGAAGGTGCGCACCGCGTCGAAGGCGATCGCGCGCCTGGAGGAGATCGCGGTCGAGCGCGCGGGCGGCAGCCCGGTGGACATCGCCGTGCACCATCTCGCCGCGCCCGAGCGGGCCGCCGCCTTGGCCGAGCGGCTGCGGGACCGGGTGCCCGGGGTGGCGGAACTACACGTCAGCGAGGTGGGCGCGGTCATCGGCGCGCACACCGGGCCGGGCCTGCTCGCGGTGGTCGTCTCGCCGCGCTAGCCGGCGTACTCACCCGCAAGGGTGGCGTGTTTTTCCACAACTCGCTGGTTTTCCACCGGAATCCGGGCTGCTCAGCGGGTTCGGACGGATGTGCCTACCGTCGACTTCATGGGACTTCGAGCGGATTCCTCGACAGCGGCAACGAACACGACCACATCTCCTTCGACGATCGGGACCCGGACCGGGGCCGGGGCCGCGACCGCGGCTCCGGTGCGGAGGGCGGGGGCGACGAGCGGGCCCGGCCGCGCGCCCGGATCGGACGGACGGGTGCGCCGGGGCGTCCGCGGCTCGCCCCCGGGGCGGGCGACGCGGCGCGCACACGTGCGAGGGCGGCACGCGGCGCTCGCGGGCGGGGGTGAGGCGCGGAGCCGGGGCGACGCGCTGTTCCGGGGGCTCGAGCCGGGTGCGCCCGACGACTGGGGCGAAGGGGAGGTCGTGGCGGCCCCGGAGCCGGACGCGCCGACGTGTCCGACGCCTGCGACGCCCCCGCTGTCCGCTGCGGTGCCCGGGCGGCTGGAGCGGCTCGGGGAGGCGCTGCGGGAGCGGCTGCCGGTGTGGGTGCGACTGCGCTGCGGGCTCGAGCCCCGGACGCTGGTGGCGCTGACGGTGGTGCTGGTGGTGGCCGCGGGCCTGGCCGGGCGGCACTTCCTGGCCGGGCGGCCCGAGCAGGTCCGGGTGCCCGAGGTGGTCCGTGCCGCACCGCCCGGGGCTGGCGCGTCGGGTGGAACGGGGCTGCCCGCTCCGGCGGGGGCGGACGGGAGCGCGTCGCCGACGGCTCGGCCGCCGGCCGTCGTGGTGGACGTGAGCGGCAAGGTGCGGCGGCCCGGGATCCTGAGTCTGCCGGCCGGCTCGCGGGTGGCCGACGCGCTGCGGGCGGCGGGCGGCGTACACCCCGGCACGGACGTCACCGGGATCAACCGCGCCCGGGTCCTGATGGACGGGGAGCAGGTGGTCGTCGGTGTTCCCGGAGCGGGCGGCGGACCCGTGGGCGGCCCCGCGCCGCCGGGCGGGGCGCCGGGCGGGGCCGGTGCGGGGGCGCCCGTCAGCCTCAACTCCGCGACGGTGGAACAACTGGACACGCTGCCCGGCGTCGGGCCGGTGCTCGCCCAGCACATCTTGAACTACCGCACGGAGCACGGCGGTTTCCGCTCCGTCGCCGAGCTGCGCGAGGTGAACGGAATCGGCGCACGCAGGTTCGCCGACCTCGAACCGCTGGTGCGGCCGTGAGCCGGCGGGACGTGGACGAGGGCGCGGCGGACGGGCTCTGCGACCGCGACGCACCGTGGCAGGAGGGCCCGGCCGATCTCCGGCTGGTGGCACCGGCGCTGGCCGCCTGGGCGGCCGCCGCCCTCGCCCTGGGAGCGGCCGGAGGGTGGGTCGCGGCAGCGGTGGGGGTCTGTGTGGCGGGGGCCGCGCTGCTCATGGCCGTGGTGCGCGTACGCGCGTCACGCTGCCGTCCCGTACCGGGGCTGCGGGCGACGGCCTGTGCGGCGGTGCTGCTCTGCGCGGCCGCCGGTGCGGCCTCGGCGGGGTTGCACGCCGCGGATCTGCGACGCGGCCCGCTGCCCGGCCTGGCCGGGGAGCACGGCCGCCTGACCGCGGAGGTGACGGTGACCTCCGATCCCCGCCGGACGCGGCCGGTGGTCCGCGGCGACCGGGCGGCTCCGGCGGCGGTGGTCCTCGACGGCGAGGCAATCGAGGTGACGGCGCACGGCCGCGGCGAGGGGCTGGGGAGCGGATCGGCGGTCAGAACGAGGACGCCCGTGCTCGTCGTCGTACGGGCCGGGGCGGCCGACCGGGAGTGGCTGCGGCTGTTGCCGTCGACCCGGGTACGGATGACCGCGCGGGCGGCGCCGCCGATGCGGCAGGGAGATCCGTACGCGGCGATGCTGCGGGTCGACGACAGCGGGCCGCCGCGCGTCACCGGACCGCCCGGCGCGGCCCAGCGCCTGGCCGGGGAGCTGCGGGCGGGGTTGCGGCGCGCGACCGACGGGCTCGACGCGGACGCGCGGGCGTTGCTGCCCGGGCTCGTCGTGGGGGACACCTCCCGTGTCCCGCCCGACCTGCGCGACGCCTTCGAGGCCACCGACCTGACGCACCTCCTCGCCGTGTCCGGAAGCAACCTCACAATCATCCTGCTGCTGCTCATCGGGCAGCCGGGCCGGGCCCTGCGAGCCGAACGCGGCGGCCTGGCTCCCCGGATCGGGCTGTCGCTGCGGGCCACCGCGGCGGCCGGCGGGGCGCTCACGCTCGCCTTCGTGGTCGTGTGCCGGCCCGACCCGAGCGTGCTGCGGGCAGCGGCCTGCGGACTGGTCACGCTGCTCGCGATCGGGACGGGCCGGCGGCGGACGCTGATCCCGGCGCTGGCCGCGGCCGTGCTGGCACTGGTGCTCTACGACCCCTGGCTGGCCAGGAGTTACGGGTTCCTGCTCTCCGTCCTGGCGACGGGCGCGCTGCTCACCGTCGCACCGGGCTGGGGCGCCGCGCTGCGGAGACGCGGGGTGCCCGGCCGGATCGCCGAGGCGCTGGGCGCGGCACTGGCGGCGCAGGCGGTGTGCGCCCCGGTCGTGGCGGTGTTCGCCGCGCGGGTCAGCCTGGTGGCGGTGCCGTGCAATCTGCTCGCCGAGGCGGCGGTGGCACCGGCGACGGTCCTCGGGTTCGCGGCGCTGGGGCTGGCGCCGGTGGCGCTGCCCGTCGCCGAGGTCGTGGCCCGGGTCGCCGGGTGGCCGGCGGGGTGGATCGCGGGGGTCGCGCGGACCGGGGCGGAGCTGCCGGGCGCGGAGACGGGCTGGCCCGGCGGGTGGACCGGTGGGCTGGTCCTGGCCGTGGCATCCGGGTTCGTGGTCGCGGCGGTGCGGTGGGTGCCGTACCGGCGGTGGTGGGCGACCGGATGCGTTCTGCTGCTGGCGCTCGCGGTCGTGCGGCCGCCGCCGCTGGCCCGGCTGGTCTCCGGATGGCCGCCGCCGGACTGGGAGTTCGTGATGTGCCAGGTGGGACAGGGCGACGCGACCGTGCTGGCGGCGGGCGGGGACGCGGCGGTCGTGGTGGACGCGGGACCCGACCCGGTGCCGGTGGACCGTTGTCTGCGCGAGCTGGGGGTGCGCCGGGTGGCGCTGCTGGTGCTCACGCACTTCCACGCGGACCACGTGGCGGGGCTGCCGGGGGTGCTGCGGGGCCGTTCGGTCGGGGCGATCCAGGTGACCGGTCTCGAAGAGCCGCCCGGGCAGGCGGCGTTCGTGCGGCGGACCGCGCTGGCCGCGGGGGTGCCGGTGGTCCGGGCGATGCCGGGGGAGCGACGGCGGGTCGGACGACTGGAGTGGGAGGTGCTGTGGACGGGCGCGGGACCGGGCGGCAGCGGAGGGGGCGTCATGGACGGGCCGAACGACGCGAGTGTGACGCTGCGGGCGCGGACCGCCGGCGGGCTGACGCTGCTGTTGCTCGGGGACCTCGAACCTCCGGCGCAGCGGGGGCTGTTGCGGGCACATCCGGAGCTCGGGCCGGTGGACGTGCTCAAGGTCGCCCACCACGGGTCCGCCCACCAGGACCCGGAGCTGATACGCGCGGTCCGGCCGAGGCTCGCCCTGGTGTCGGTCGGCGCGGACAACACGTACGGGCATCCCTCGCCCCGGACGGTCGGGGCACTGCGGGACGGCGGGGCACATGTGCTGCGGACGGACCGGGACGGGGCGATCGCGGTGGCGGGCGGGATACGGGTGTGGAGGTCCTTGTAGGGAAGTTGCTCAGAGGGTGCTTGTAAAGGAGTCTTTCTAAAGATAGCTTTACATGCATGACGCCGAGCGCCGAACCACCCTCGGGCGACGAGACGCCCCGCAGTGTCCGGCTCACCGACCCCCGGGCCCTGCGGGCGTACGCCCACCCGACCCGGATGGCGCTGGTCGGCCTGCTGCGTCGCAGCGGCCCGTTCACCGCGACGCGGGCGGCCGAGCTGACCGGGGAGTCCGTCGCCAGCTGCTCGTACCACCTGCGGATACTCGCCAAGTACGGGCTCGTCGAGGAGGCCCCCGGCGGGCGGGGGCGGGAGAAGCCCTGGCGGGCCACGGCCCGGTTCACCCACTGGCCGGACCACAGCGAGGACTCGGGGGTCGCCCAGGCGGCCGACTCGCTGACCGTCGCGGTCGCCGAGCACTACTTCAAGCGGCTGACGCGGGCCATGGAGAGGCGGCATCAGCTGCCGCGGGAGTGGCGGGAGGCCGAGCAGTTCGGCGACAGCCTGGTCTACCTCACCCCCGAGGAGCTGACCGAACTCGGCGAGCGGATGCGCGAGTTGCTGCGTCCCTACGAAGAGCGAGACACCGACCCGGGCGGGCGGCCGGAGGGGGCCCGAGCCGTCAGCGTGCTGCGGATCGCCTTCCTGGACCGCGAGATCCCGGAAGAGGTCCCCGAGGTCCGCGAGGTCCCCGAGGCATCCAAGAAGGAGGGCGACGAGTGAGCATCGTCGAGCGCATACCGGACCTGCTGCGCGAGCGGACGTTCCGGAGGTACTGGACCGGACAGACGGTCTCCCTCGCCGGCGACCAGATCACGCTCATCGCGATCCCGCTCGCCGCCGTGCTCGTCCTCGGCGCCGGTGCGGCCGAGATGAGCTGGCTCACGACGGCCGGACTGCTCCCGTCGCTCCTGCTCAACCTCCCCCTGGGAGCATGGGCGGACCGGCAGGCACGGCGTCGCCGCGCCATGATCGCCGCCGACCTGGCCCGGGCGGTGCTGCTGCTCACGCTGCCCGTGGCGTATCTGCTCGACGTGCTCAGCCTCTGGCAGCTGTACGCGGTGACCTTCGGCGTCGGCGCGCTGAGCGTGCTCTTCGACGCCTGCAACGCCACGCTGTTCGCGGCGCTCGTTCCCACCGAGCGCTATGTGCAGGCGAACTCCCTGGTCAACGGCAGCCGCTCGGCGGCCTGGCTCGCCGGGCCGAGCGCGGGCGGTCTGCTCGTCCAGTTCCTCACCGCCCCCGTCGCGCTGGTCGCGGACGCCTTCACGTACCTGATCTCGGCCGGGTACCTGGCCCGGATCGCGCCCGCCGAGCCCGCACCCGCCCCGGTCGACAAGGGCCACTTCACCGAGGGTCTGCGCTGGGTCGTCCGTGACCGGTCGATGCGGGCCATGTTCGCGGCCGCGGGGACCGTCCAGTTCTTCAACTACATGTTCCACACCCTGTTCGTGCTCTACGCGACGACGGAACGGGGCCTGAGCGCCGGCGTCCTCGGCCTGGTGCTCGGCGCGGGCGCGGTCGGCGGACTGATCGGCGCGATGTGCTCCGGAGCGGTCGTACGGCGCTTCGGCATCGGGCCGTCCATCGTCCTCGGCTTCGTCGGCTTCACGCTGCCGCTGGTGCTGATCCCGCTCGCCGAGGGCCCGACGCCCCTGGTCGTCGCGGTGTTCTTCGCCGCCGAGTTCCTTTCCTGCCTCGGCGTGATGCTGGTCGACATCTCCAGCGGCTCCCTGCAGATGGCGCTGATACCCGACGCGGTCCGGTCCCGCGTCATGGGCGCCTTCCGCACCCTCAACCACGGCTTCCGCCCCCTCGGGGCGCTCGCCGCCGGTTTCCTCGGCACCGCGGTCGGACTGCGCCCGACGCTCTGGATCGCCACGGTCGGCGCCGTGTTCGCCGTGCTGTGGCTCCTCCCGTCGCCCGTTCCCGGAACTCGCGAACTGCCCAAGGGCGTTGAGGAGGAGCCCGTCGCGGCCTAGCCGCCCGCCTTATTGGTTTGCGGACGGCGTACCGGGCCGGATAGGAAGCTCGCATGCTGAGAGGTGGCAAGGTCGGGCTCAGGGCCCGGCACGAGGACGACATCCCGATCCTGCGGACCGAGCTCTTCGACGACGTGGTCAACGCCGCGCGGGCCGAGGGCGGGCCCTGGCGGCCGATCACGCCCGGTACGAAGGATCCGCGGCTCTTCACCGACGACACCAAGGAGGGGCACGTCCCCTTCTCGGTGGTGGAGTCGGAGGGCGGCACGCTGATCGGCAGCGCGACGCTGTGGGGCATCGACACCCACAACCGGTCCGCGCACATCGGCCTCGGACTGCTGCCGTCCGCCCGCGGCAAGGGCTACGGCACCGACGTCGTCTCGGCGCTGTGCTACTACGGCTTCGCCGTGCGCAGCCTGCACCGGCTGCAGATCGAGACGCTGGCGGACAACCACGCCATGCTGCGCTCCGCCGAGCGCAACGGCTTCGTCCGCGAGGGCGTACTGCGCTCCTCGGCCTGGGTGTTGGGCGAGTTCCTCGACGAGGTGCTGCTCGGGCTGCTCGTCGAGGACTGGAAGCCGGACGCGAAGAGGTAGGCGGCCGTAACGCCTCGGGGCTGACTCTTCGAGAGGGGCTGAGGGACGCGGAGCGGGGCTACGGGGCCTCCAGCCAGCCTTCGTACTCGGCGGCGAACGCGTCCAGGGCGGTCGGGTCGAGGCGGGACTCCGGGTCCTCCACGACGACCAGCCACTGCGCGTCCTCGGCGTCGTCCTCGCCGGCCA
The DNA here is from genome assembly GCF_033343995.1 of Streptomyces sp. HUAS YS2. Classification (NCBI taxonomy): domain Bacteria; kingdom Bacillati; phylum Actinomycetota; class Actinomycetes; order Kitasatosporales; family Streptomycetaceae; genus Streptomyces; species Streptomyces solicathayae. The sequence continues at coordinate 5,382,311 of NZ_CP137573.1, forward strand.
GGGCGTCGCGGACGAGCTGCGGTTCCTCGGCGACGCCGAAACGGTCCGCGAGCTCCTCGGCGGCCTCCTCCGCGGCATCGCGGTCGGGGAGTACCAGTACGTGTCTCACATCGCTCACGTGCACATTCTCCGGTATCGCCGTTCCGGCGCCGAAGGGAGTGTCCGTGCCGCGTGGGATGCTGGACGGCGATGGCAACCAGGAAGACTTCGACCGACGACCTCCTCGCCCCGATCACGCTCGCCGTGGGTCAGGAGGAGCTGCTGCTCGACCGTGCCGTGCGGGAGGTGGTGGCCGCCGCCCGGGCGGCCGACGCCGACACGGACGTACGGGACCTCAACGCGGACCAGCTGCAGCCCGGCACGCTGGCGGAGCTGACCAGCCCGTCGCTCTTCGCGGAGCGGAAGGTGCTGGTCGTGCGGAACGCGCAGGACCTCTCCGCGGACACGATCAAGGACGTCAAGGGGTACTTCGACGCGCCCCTGGAGGAGATCACGCTGGTGCTGCTGCACGCCGGCGGGGCCAAGGGCAAGGGCCTGCTCGACGCGGCGCGCAAGGCGGGGGCGCGGGAGGTCGCCTGCCCGAAGACGACGAAGCCGGCGGAGCGGCTGACGTTCGTCCGGCAGGAGTTCCGGGCCCTCGGGCGGTCGGCGACGCCGGAGGCGTGCCAGACGCTGGTGGACGCGATCGGCAGCGATCTGCGGGAGCTGGCGTCGGCGGTGTCGCAGCTGACGGCGGACGTCGAGGGAACGATCGACGAGGCGGTCGTCGGCCGCTACTACACGGGCCGCGCGGAGGCGTCGTCGTTCACCGTCGCGGACCGCGCGGTGGAGGGCCGGGCGGCCGAGGCGCTGGAGGCGCTGCGGTGGTCGCTGTCGACCGGCGTCGCGCCCGTACTGATCACCAGCGCGCTCGCGCAGGGCGTACGGGCGATCGGCAAGCTGTCGTCGGCGCGGGGCGGGCGGCCGGCGGACCTCGCGCGGGAGCTGGGGATGCCGCCGTGGAAGATCGACCGGGTCCGGCAGCAGATGCGCGGCTGGACGCCGGACGGCGTCGCGGTCGCGCTGCGCGCGGTCGCGGAGGCGGACGCCGGCGTGAAGGGCGGCGGCGACGACCCGGAGTACGCGCTCGAGAAGGCCGTCGTGGCGGTGGCCCGAGCCGCCCGCATGCGGCGCTAGCCCCAGAGGACCCGCGGACCCGCAGACCCGGATGACCCCCGCCGACGGCGAAGGCCCCGTTCCTGCCCTGGGGAAGGGTGGGAGCGGGGCCTTCGACGTGGTGCTGGGTGGCTCGCACACGCGTGGCGAACGCGTCTCGCGTGCGAGGCCGGGGGCCGGTCAGGAGCGGGTGAGAGGGACCGCTGAGTCCTTTCCGGCGGTTACATCAGAGCTCAGCCCTGGAGGGTGGCAACCTTGGTGGCCAGCGCCGACTTCTTGTTGGCGGCGGCGTTCTTGTGGATGACACCCTTCGAGACAGCCTTGTCGAGCTGACGGGACGCCTCGCGAGCGGCCACAGTGGCCTTCTCGACGTCGCCGGCGGCAGCGGCCTCGCGGGCCTTGCGGATCGCGGTCTTGAGCGAGGACTTGACGGCCTTGTTGCGCAGGCGCGCCTTCTCGTTCGTCTTGTTCCGCTTGATCTGGGACTTGATGTTCGCCACTGGAAGAGCCTTTACAGGTTCGATGTTTCCTCAGGATGTGCTCGCAGCTGAGAGGGCATACGAAACACAGCTGTCCACGGTATCAGGACGCCCCACGGCCGCCCAAACCGAGCGCAGCACCGCAGTCATGGGACGATGGAGCCTACGTATCGATCCGACATCGCCCCGAGACGAGACCCTGCGTGCCCGCGACTCCTACCAACGTGCCCGAGCCGAGCCGTACCGACCCGGCTCTGATCCGCAATTTCTGCATCATCGCGCACATCGACCACGGCAAGTCCACGCTTGCCGACCGGATGCTCCAGCTGACCGGTGTGGTCGACCAGCGGCAGATGCGCGCCCAGTATCTCGACCGGATGGACATCGAGCGTGAGCGCGGCATCACGATCAAGTCCCAGGCGGTCCGGCTGCCCTGGGCGCCCACCGAGGGCGAGGGGCAGGGCAACACCCACATCCTCAACATGATCGACACCCCCGGGCACGTCGACTTCACGTACGAGGTCTCGCGGTCCCTGGCGGCCTGCGAGGGCACCATCCTGCTCGTGGACGCGGCCCAGGGCATCGAGGCGCAGACGCTGGCGAACCTGTACCTGGCGATGGAGAACGACCTCACGATCGTTCCCGTGCTGAACAAGATCGACCTGCCGGCCGCCCAGCCGGAGAAGTTCTCCGAGGAGCTGGCGAACCTCATCGGCTGCCAGCCGGAGGACGTGCTGAAGGTCTCCGCCAAGACCGGCCTCGGCGTCGAGGCGCTGCTCGACCGCGTCGTCCGCGACGTCCCCGCGCCGGTCGGCGTCGCCGACGCCCCCGCCCGCGCGATGATCTTCGACTCCGTCTACGACTCGTACCGCGGCGTCGTGACGTACGTCCGTGTCGTCGACGGCCAGCTCAACAAGCGCGAGCGCATCAAGATGATGTCGACCGGCGCCACCCACGAGCTGCTCGAGATCGGCACCAACTCGCCCGAGATGCTGCCGGCCGACGGCCTCGGCGTCGGCGAGGTGGGCTACCTGATCACCGGTGTGAAGGACGTCCGGCAGTCCAAGGTCGGCGACACGATCACCAGCCTGACCAAGGGCGCCACGGAGGCCCTCGGCGGCTACAAGGACCCCAAGCCGATGGTGTTCTCCGGGCTCTACCCGCTCGACGGCTCGGACTACCCCGAGCTGCGCGACGCCCTGGACAAGCTGCAGCTCAACGACGCCGCGCTGGTCTACGAGCCGGAGACGTCCGCGGCCCTCGGCTTCGGCTTCCGCGTCGGCTTCCTGGGCCTGCTCCACCTGGACGTGATCCGGGAGCGGCTGGAGCGCGAGTTCGGCCTCGACCTCATCGCCACCGCCCCGAACGTGGTCTACCGCGTGGTGATGGAGGACGGTTCCGAGCACACCGTCACCAACCCGAGCGAGTTCCCCGAGGGCAAGATCAACGACGTGTACGAGCCCGTCGTACGCGCCACGATCCTCGCCCCCAGCGAGTTCATCGGCTCGATCATGGAGCTCTGCCAGACCCGCCGAGGCACCCTCCTCGGCATGGACTACCTCTCCGAGGACCGGGTGGAGATCCGCTACACCCTCCCCCTCGCCGAGATCGTCTTCGACTTCTTCGACCAGCTGAAGTCCAAGACCCGTGGTTACGCCTCGCTCGACTACGAGCCCACCGGCGAGCAGGCGTCCAGCCTGGTCAAGGTCGACATCCTGCTGCACGGCGACAAGGTGGACGCCTTCTCGGCGATCACCCACAAGGACGCGGCGTACGCGTACGGCGTCCGGCTCGTCGCCAAGCTGCGCGAGCTGATCCCGCGGCAGGCCTTCGAGGTGCCGATCCAGGCCGCCATCGGCTCCCGGGTGATCGCCCGCGAGACCATCCGCGCCATCCGCAAGGACGTCCTCGCCAAGTGCTACGGCGGTGACATCTCCCGTAAGCGGAAGCTGCTGGAGAAGCAGAAGGAAGGCAAGAAGCGGATGAAGATGGTCGGCTCGGTCGAGGTCCCGCAGGAGGCGTTCATCGCCGTCCTGTCGAGCGACGACTCGGCCGGCGGCAAGGCCAAGAAGTAACCCGGGGAGCGCCCCGGTAGGTGTCCGCCGGATAGCCGATGCCTCGATCGAACGGGCTCCCGCGTCACCGCGCGGGGGCCCGTTCGTTATGAACCGGGTATGAAGCGGCGGGCCGCAGGCTCTTACGCAGCGGTCTTCGGCCAACTACTCTGATCCCGGCTCGTAGGTTACTCGCCAGTTAAATACGCACCACCTGAAGGCACCGCCGCCGCCCGGAGGACGTCGTGAGCGACACACAGACCCTGATCGAGAACCGGCCGCCCTCCGTGGCAGCCCTCTTCCTTGAGCGCGTCGCGCAGACTCCCGATGCGGAGGCCTACCGCTACCCCGTACCAGCTACTTCCGGCCAGGGCGCGGACGAGTGGAAGTCGCTCAGCTGGGGTCAGGCCGCCGAGCGGGTGTATGCGATCGCCGCCGGCCTGATCGATCTCGGCGTCAACCCGGAGGAGCGCGTCGCGCTCGCCTCCGCCACCCGGGTGGAGTGGATCCTCGCCGACCTGGGCGTGATGTGCGCGGGCGCCGCCACGACCACGATCTACCCGCAGACCAACGCGGAGGAGTCGGCGTTCATCCTGTCCGACTCCGCGTCGCGGGTGCTGATCGCCGAGAACGCCGCCCAGCTGGCCAAGGCCCGCGAGCGCCGCTCCGAGCTGCCCGACCTGCACCACGTCGTCGTCCTCGACGCCGAGGGCATCGAGGAGGGCGCCGAGGGCGATCCGGAGGGCTGGGTCCTCACCCTGGCCGACCTGGAGGTCCGCGGAGCGGCGTACCTGGAGAAGCACCCGGAGGCGGTCAAGGAGCGCGTCTCGGCCATCACCGCCGACCAGCTCGCCACCCTGATCTACACCTCGGGTACGACGGGCCGTCCCAAGGGCGTCCGCCTTCCGCACGACAACTGGTCGTACATGGCCAAGGCCATCGCCGCGACGGGCCTCGTCACCCAGGACGACGTCCAGTACCTGTGGCTGCCGCTCGCGCACGTCTTCGGCAAGGTGCTGACCTCCGGCCAGATCGAGGTCGGCCACGTCACCGCCGTCGACGGCCGCATCGACAAGATCATCGTGAACCTGCCGGTGGTCCAGCCGACCTACATGGCGGCCGTCCCGCGCATCTTCGAGAAGGTCTACAACGGCGTCGCCGCCAAGGCCCGCGAGGGCGGCGGGGCCAAGTACAAGATCTTCCAGTGGGCGGCCGGAGTGGCCCGCGAGTACGCCAAGGTCACCCAGGACAACTTCCGCCGCACCGGCACCGCCTCCGCGCCCTTCGGTCTCACCGCCAAGCACAAGGTGGCCGACGCGCTGGTCTACTCGAAGCTCCGCGAGGCCTTCGGCGGCCGGCTGCGCGCCGCCGTCTCCGGCTCGGTCGCCCTCGCGCCCGAGATCGGCTACTTCTTCTCCGGCGCCGGCATCCACATCCTGGAGGGCTACGGCCTCACCGAGTCGAGCGCCGCCAGCTTCGTCAACCCGGGCGAGGCGTACCGCACCGGCACCGTCGGCAAGCCGCTGCCCGGCACCGAGGTCCGCATCGCCGACGACGGCGAGATCCTGCTGCGCGGCCCCGGCATCATGGAGGGCTACCACGGCCTGCCGGAGAAGACCGCCGAGGTCCTGGAGGCGGACGGCTGGTTCCACACCGGCGACATCGGCGAGCTGTCCGCCGACGGCTACCTGCGGATCACCGACCGCAAGAAGGACCTGTTCAAGACCTCGGGCGGCAAGTACATCGCGCCGACCGAGATCGAGGGCAACTTCAAGGCCGTCTGCCCGTTCGTCTCCAACATCGTCGTCCTCGGCGCCGACCGGAACTACTGCAGCGCGCTCATCGCCCTCGACGAGCCCGCCATCCAGGGCTGGGCTGCCGAGAACGGCCTCGGCGGCAAGTCGTACGCGGAGGTCGTCGGCTCCCCGCAGGTCGAGGCGCTCATCCAGGGCTACGTCGAGCGGCTCAACGAGGGCCTCCAGCGCTGGCAGACGATCAAGAAGTTCCGCCTGCTCCCGCGCGACCTCGACGTCGAGCACGGCGAGCTCACGCCGAGCCTGAAGATGAAGCGCCCGGTCGTCGAGCGCACGTACCAGCACCTCATCGACGAGATGTACGCGGGCGCCCGGGAGGCATAGGGCCTCGACCCCGGGACCGGGGTTTTCCACAGGCCGGGGGGTCACCTCGGGCGGTACGGGACAATGGGCTCATGCCTTCCGTACTGCCCGATGGTGAGCCCATGCCCGAGGACGGGGCGCTGCCCGTGCACGCCCTGGAAGGGGCGGGGGAGCGGCCGCTCGGGTTCTATCTGCATGTGCCGTACTGCGCGACGCGGTGCGGCTACTGCGACTTCAACACGTACACCGCGAGCGAGCTGCGCGGGACCGGCGGCGTGCTCGCGTCCCGGGACAACTACGCCGAGCAGGTCGTCGAGGAGATCCGGCTCGCCCGGAAGGTGCTCGGGGACGACCCGCGGCCGGTGCGGACCGTCTTCGTCGGCGGCGGCACGCCCACGCTGCTCGCCGCCGGGGACCTCGTACGGATGCTGGCGGCGGTCCGGGACGAGTTCGGGCTCGCGGAGGACGCCGAGGTGACGACCGAGGCGAACCCGGAGTCCGTGGACCCCGCCTACCTCGCCGAGCTGCGGGACGGCGGGTTCAACCGGATCTCCTTCGGCATGCAGAGCGCCCGGCAGCACGTGCTCAAGGTCCTCGACCGGACGCACACGCCCGGCCGGCCAGAGGCGTGCGTCGGCGAGGCCCGGGCGGCGGGCTTCGAGCACGTCAACCTGGACCTGATCTACGGCACGCCCGGGGAGTCCGACGACGACTGGCGGGCCTCTCTGGACGCGGCGATCGGGGCGGGCCCGGACCATGTCAGCGCGTACGCGCTGATCGTCGAGGAGGGCACGCAGCTCGCCCGCCGGATCCGGCGCGGCGAGGTCCCGATGACGGACGACGACGTGCACGCGGACCGGTACCTGATCGCCGAGGACGTGCTGTCGAAGGCCGGTTTCGAGTGGTACGAGGTGTCCAACTGGGCCACCTCCGAGTCCGGCCGCTGCCTGCACAACGAGCTGTACTGGCGCGGCGCCGACTGGTGGGGCGCCGGTCCGGGCGCGCACAGCCACGTCGGCGGCGTGCGGTGGTGGAACGTGAAGCACCCGGGGGCGTACGCGGCGGCGCTGGCGGCCGGGAAGTCGCCCGGCGCCGGGCGGGAGCTGCTCGCCGACGAGGACCGGCGGGTGGAGCGGATCCTGCTGGAGCTGCGCCTGAAGGAGGGCGTGGAGCTGGACATCCTCCGCCCCGCGGGCCTCGAGTCGTCCCGCAGAGCGCTCGCGGACGGGCTGCTCGACCGGGAGGCGTACGAGACGGGGCGCGCCGTCCTGACGCTGCGCGGGCGGCTACTAGCCGACGCGGTGGTCAGGGACCTGGTGGACTGATCACCTGGTGGACGGGTCACCCCGGCGGGTGAATCGCCGGGGGCGGCCCGTGGGCGTCAGGCGGCTCGGGGCGTCGGGCGGCCCGTGGGCGTCATGCCGGGCCGCCGTCCGTGACGAAGTCGATCAACTCCTCGACGCGGCCCAGCAGCGACGGCTCCAGGTCCTTGTACGAGGTCACCCGCTTCAGGATGGCCTGCCAGACCGCCCCGGTGTTGTCCGAGGGCCAGCCCAGGGCCCGGCACACGCCCGTCTTCCAGTCCTGGCCGTACGGGACCCGCGGCCACTCCGGAATCCCCAGCGAGGACGGCTTCACCGCCTCCCAGACGTCGATGTACGGGTGGCCCACCACCAGGACGTCGTCACCCGTCACCGCCGCCGCCAGGCGGGACTCCTTCGAGCCCGGGACCAGGTGGTCGACGAGGACGCCGAGCCGCGCGTCCGGGCCGGGGGCGAATTCCGCGACGATCGCCGGCAGGTCGTCGATGCCCTCCAGGTACTCCACGACCACCCCCTCGATCCGCAGGTCGTCGCCCCAGACCTTCTCGACCAGCTCCGCGTCGTGCCGGCCCTCCACGTAGATCCGGCCCGCCCGCGCCACCCGGGCCCGCGCGCCCGGCACCGCGACCGACCCGGAGGCCGTACGGGTCGGGTGTGCCGTCGTCGGCGACGACGGACGCACCAGCGTGACGACCCTGCCCTCCAGGAGGAAGCCGCGGGGCTCCAGCGGGAACACGCGGTGCTTGCCGAAGCGGTCCTCCAGCGTGACCGTGCCCGCCTCGCAGCGGATCACCGCCCCGCAGAAGCCCGTCGAGACCTCCTCGACGACGAGGTCCGCCTCCGCCGGTACCTCCGGCACGGGAGCGGACCGCTTCCAAGGGGGCGTCAGATCTGGGTTGTAGCTACGCATCGGGTTGATTCCGTCCGAGCCTGCGATGAGGAGGGTTTCTGCCGGGGGTCCGGGGGTTGCCCCCGGGGAGCGCAGTCAAGGGGGCGTCAGATCTGGGTTGTAGGCACGCACTTGGGGGACGTTATGCCACCTCGAAGCGCCGTGCCAGCTCATCCCGCTGCCCGCGGACGAACGTCGCGTCCACCGCCGCGCCGTGGCCCGGTACGTACAGCGCGTCCTCGCCGCCCAGGGCGAGCAGCCGGTCCAGGGCGGCCGGCCAGCGGGCCGGGATGGCGTCCGGGCCCGCCTGCGGCTCGCCCGACTCCTCCACCAGGTCGCCGCAGAACACCACCTCCGGCGCGCCCGGGACCAGCACCGCCAGGTCGTGGCCCGTGTGGCCGGGGCCGACATTGGCCAGCAGCACCTGCCGGCCGCCCAGGTCCAGCGTCCACTCGCCCGACACCACGTGGTGCGGCACCACCAGCACGTCCGCCGCCTCCGCCGCCTCGTCCGCGTCGAGCCCCTGGCGCACCGCGTCCAGCCGCAGCGCCTCCCGCTCCCGGCCGCGCAGCAGCGTGTCGAGGCCGACCGCGCCGTACACCTCCACCCCGGAGAACGCCGCCGTGCCGAGTACGTGATCGAAATGCGGGTGCCCGAGTGCGATGTGCGTCACTTTTCGGCCGGTCATCGCCTGCACCTGCGCCCGCAGCTCCGCGCCCTCCCGGAGCGAGGATCCCGTGTCGTACAGAAGCACCGCCCGCTCGCCCAGAACGAGGCCCACAGTGGCGTCCCAGACCGGCAGCCGCCTCCGTCCGACCCCGTCCGCGAGCCGTTCCCACCCGTGCTCTTCCCAATCGACATCCATACCGTGACGCTATCGGTCGGCGTGCCGCCTCCTTGCCAGGAGCGATGTGCGCCGCCGTACACTGGCCAGGGGATTCCTGGCACTCGGGCAGGGCGAGTGCCAAACAGGGAGCAACCGGAACCGGAACGACAGCTGGAGGTGCGCACGATGCTCAGCGAACGCAGACTCGAGGTGCTGCGCGCCATCGTCCAGGACTATGTCGGGACGGAGGAGCCGGTCGGCTCCAAGGCGCTCACCGAGCGGCACAACCTCGGTGTCTCGCCGGCCACCGTGCGCAACGACATGGCGGTCCTGGAGGAGGAGGGCTTCATCGCCCAGCCTCACACCAGCGCCGGACGCATCCCCACCGACAAGGGCTACCGCCTGTTCGTCGACCGGCTGGCCGGCGTCAAGCCGCTGTCGACGCCGGAGCGGCGCGCGATCCACAACTTCCTGGACGGCGCGGTCGACCTCGACGACGTCGTGGGCCGCACGGTCCGGCTGCTCGCGCAGCTGACCCGGCAGGTCGCGGTCGTGCAGTACCCGTCGCTGACCCGTTCGACGGTCCGGCACGTGGAACTGCTGTCGCTGTCCCCGGCCCGGCTGATGCTGGTGCTGATCACGGACACCGGCCGCGTCGAGCAGCGGATGATCGACTGCCCCGCGCCGTTCGGCGAGACCTCGCTGGCGGATCTGCGGGCCCGGCTGAACAGCCGGGTCGTCGGCCGCCGCTTCGCGGACGTGCCGCAGCTGGTGCAGGACCTGCCGGAGTCCTTCGAGGCGGAGGACCGCGGCACGGTCTCGGCGGTGCTCGCGACCCTGCTGGAAACCCTGGTGGAAGAGCACGAGGAACGGCTGATGATCGGCGGCACCGCCAATCTCACCCGCTTCGGGCACGACTTCCCCCTCACGATCAGGCCGGTGCTGGAGGCACTCGAGGAGCAGGTCGTGCTCCTCAAGCTGCTCGGCGAGGCCAAGGATTCGGGCATGACCGTACGGATCGGGCACGAGAACACCCATGAGGGCCTCACGTCCACGTCCGTCGTCGCGGTCGGCTACGGTTCGGGCGACGAGGCCGTCGCCAAACTCGGCGTGGTCGGACCGACCCGCATGGACTACCCCGGAACGATGGGAGCGGTACGCGCAGTGGCACGTTACGTCGGACAGATCCTGGCGGAGTCGTAAGTGGCCACGGACTACTACGCCGTACTCGGCGTGCGCCGCGACGCATCGCAGGACGAGATCAAGAAGGCGTTCAGGCGCCTCGCCCGCGAGCTTCACCCGGATGTGAATCCGGACCCGAAGACGCAGGAGCGCTTCAAGGAGATCAACGCCGCGTACGAGGTGCTCTCGGACCCGCAGAAGAAGCAGGTCTACGACCTCGGTGGTGACCCGCTGTCCGCCTCGGGCGGCGCGGGCGGGGCCGGCGGCTTCGGCGCGGGCGGCTTCGGCAACTTCTCCGACATCATGGACGCGTTCTTCGGCACGGCCTCGCAGCGCGGCCCGCGGTCGCGGACGCGGCGCGGCCAGGATGCGATGATTCGGCTGGAGGTCGAGCTCAACGAGGCGGCCTTCGGCACGACGAAGGACATCCAGGTCGACACGGCGGTCGTCTGCACGACCTGCTCCGGCGAGGGTGCCGCGCCCGGCACCTCCGCGCAGACCTGTGACATGTGCCGCGGCCGCGGTGAGGTCTCGCAGGTCACCCGGTCCTTCCTGGGCCAGGTCATGACCTCGCGGCCGTGCCCGCAGTGCCAGGGCTTCGGGACCGTCGTCCCGACCCCGTGCCCGGAGTGCGCGGGCGACGGGCGGGTCCGCTCCCGCCGGACGCTCACGGTCAAGATCCCGGCCGGTGTCGACAACGGCACCCGCATCCAGCTCGCGGGCGAGGGCGAGGTCGGCCCGGGCGGCGGCCCCGCCGGCGACCTGTACGTGGAGATCCACGAGCTGCCGCACGAGACGTTCCAGCGGCGCGGGGACGACCTGCACTGCACGGTGACGATCCCGATGACGGCGGGCGCGCTCGGCACGAAGGTGCCGCTGCAGACCCTGGACGGGCTCGAAGAGGTCGACATCCGCCCGGGCACGCAGTCCGGCCAGTCGATCCCGCTGCACGGCAGGGGCGTCACGCACCTGCGCGGCGGCGGGCGCGGCGACCTGATCGTCCACGTCGAGGTCCAGACCCCGGCGAAGCTCGACCCGGAGCAGGAGCGGCTGCTGCGCGAACTGGCCAAGCTCCGCGGCGAGGAGCGCCCGACGGGGCAGTTCCAGCCGGGGCAGCAGGGCCTGTTCTCGCGCCTGAAGGACGCGTTCAACGGCCGGTAGGCCGGTAGCGGACGAAGAGGGGGCGTGCCCCGCGCGATGCGCGGGGCACGCCCCCTCTTCGCGCGTCCGCCGGGGCCGGGCCGGGCAGCAGGGCCGCGCGGCGCAAGCGCGCGCAGGCTCCGCGGCCGGAGGCCGTGGGCCTCCCGCCGAGGCGGCCTCGCGCCGCGGTGTGAGGCCACCGCCTCCCTCGGCCTCGGGCCCTGGCGGCAGCCGTGGTGCGGGCGGCTCACCGATACGCGGCCCGCACCCCGTCGGCGTGCGTTCGGGGGGTCGCTCGCGTCGTGGCACGATGGCCGCATGTCCTCCGCGCTGAACGATCTCTGCCGATACCCCATCGTGCAGGCACCCATGGCGGGTGGAGGTTCGTCCCCCCAGTTGGTGGGGGCGGTCTGCGAGGCCGGCGGGCTGGGGTTCCTGGCGGCCGGTTACAAGACCACCGCCGGGATGTACCAGGAGATCAAGCAGGTCCGGGGGCTCACCGGGCAGCCGTTCGGGGTCAACCTGTTCATGCCGCCGTCCGGGCAGAGCCCCGACGCCGGCGCCGTCGAGGTGTACCGGCACCAGCTCGCCGGCGAGGCCGCCTGGTACGAGACCGCGCTCGGCGACGCCGACCACGGGCGCGACGACGGGTACGAGGCCAAACTGGCCATCCTCGTCGACGACCCCGTCCCCGTCGTCTCGTTCACCTTCGGCTGCCCCACCCGGGACACCCTCGACGCCCTCGCGCGTGTCGGCACGTTCACCATCGTCACCGTCACCTCCGCCGAGGAGGCCCGGGCCGCCCAGTGGGCCGGCGCCGACGCCGTGTGCGTACAGGGCGTGGAGGCGGGCGGACACCAGGGGACGCATCGCGACGACCCCGCGTCCGACGGCGCCGGCCTCGGACTGCTGGCGCTGGTCACCCAGGTACGGGAGACCGTCCAGCTGCCGATCGTCGCCACCGGCGGCCTGATGCGCGGCGGCCAGATCGCCGCCGTCCTCGCCGCAGGCGCCGACGCCGCGCAGCTCGGCACCGCGTTCCTGGTCTGCCCGGAGTCCGGCGCGCACCTGCTGCACAAGCAGGCCCTGACCGACCCGCTGTTCGTCCGCACCGAGCTGACCCGCGCCTTCTCCGGCCGCCCGGCCCGCGGCCTGGTCAACCGGTTCATGCGCGAACACGGCCCGTACGCCCCCGCCGGCTACCCCGAGATCCACCACCTCACCGCGCCGCTGCGCAAGGCCGCGGCCACCGCCGGGGACGCCCAGGGCATGGCCCTGTGGGCCGGGCAGGGCCATCGGATGGCCCGCGAGCTGCCCGCCGGGCAGCTCGTCGAGGTGCTGGCCGCCGAACTCGACACCGCACTTGCCGCGCTGGCCCACAGGAGCGCCTCATGACCGCACCCGTCTTCGTCGTCGACGCCGTTCCCGGCACCGGGACGTTCCTCCTCGACGGCTCCGAGGGCCGGCACGCGGTCTCCGTGAAGCGGCTGCGGGCCGGTGAGGACGTCGTGCTCACCGACGGCCGCGGAGCCTGGGCCGACTGCACCGTGCTCGCCGCCGAGGGCAAGGACCAGCTGACCGTCCAGGTCTCCGCCGCGTACGAGGATCCCGCGCCCACCGTCCGGATCACCGTCGTCCAGGCCTTGCCCAAGGGCGACCGGGGCGAACTCGCCGTGGAGATCATGACGGAGACCGGCGTCGACGCGATCGTGCCGTGGGCGGCGTCCCGCTGCATCACGCAGTGGAAGGGCGACCGGGGCCTCAAGGCGCTCGGCAAGTGGCGGGCCACCGCCCGCGAGGCCGGCAAGCAGTCGCGCCGCACCCGGTTCCCCGAGGTCGCCGACGCGATGACGACGAAGCAGGTCGCCGCGCTCCTCGCGGACGCCGACTTCGCGGCCGTGCTGCACGAGGACCGGGACCACCCCAGCGGCGCCCTCGCCTCTGCCGCGCTGCCCGCCGAGGGCGAGATCGTGCTGGTCGTCGGGCCCGAAGGGGGCGTCTCGGCGGAGGAGCTGGCGGTCTTCGAGGAGGCGGGCGCCAAGCCGTACCGGCTCGGCCACAGCGTGCTGCGCACCTCCACCGCCGGCACCGCCGCGACCGCGCTGCTCCTGGGGCGCACCGGCCGCTGGTCCTGACCCGGTGGACGGGGGACCCCCGTCCGTCCCTATGGTGGCTGCATGTCCGACGAGTCCCCGATCCTGCGGAGCCTGCGCGCGGCGGTGGCCGCCGCGCCCGCCGACGTGCCCCTGCGGCTGCACTTCGCCGAACTGCTGCTCGCCGAGGGGCGGAACGACGAGGCCGTCGCGGAGGCGGCCGTCGCCCTCCAGCACGCGCCGGGCGACGCGGACGCCCGCGCCCTGATGGCCCGCGCGATGGGCTTCCCGCCCACCGCGCCGCAGAGCCCGGCCACCGCGCCGCAGAGCCCGGTCGCGGCGTCGGAGGGGCCGGTCGCACCCGCCCCCGCCGGACCGCCCGTCTTCGACTGGGACGCCGCCGAGCAGCAGGTCGGCGACCTCGTCGGCCCCCGCTTCGCGGACGACAGCGGCAGCGGCCTCGAGGACCCGCTCGCCGCCGACGGCCCCGGCAACGACCCGGGTGACGTCTCCGCCTGGGACGTCGACGCCCCAGGCGCCGTCCGTCTCGCCGACGTGGGCGGCATGCAGGAGGTCAAGGACCGCCTGGAGGCCGCGTTCCTCGCCCCCATGCGCAACCCCGAACTGCGCAAGCTGTACGGCAAGTCCCTCCGCGGCGGCCTGCTCCTGTACGGCCCGCCCGGCTGCGGCAAGACCTTCATCGCCCGCGCCGTCGCCGGCGAACTCGGCGCGAACTTCCTGTCGGTCTCGCTCTCCGACATCCTCGACATGTGGATCGGCACGTCCGAGAAGAACGTCCACGACATCTTCGAGACCGCCCGCCGCACGGCCCCCTGTGTGGTTTTCCTCGACGAGCTGGACGCCCTCGGCGCCAAGCGCTCCCGCACCCACCACGGCGGCCTGCGCAACGTCGTCAACCAGCTGCTCACCGAGCTGGACGGCATCGACAGCGCCGCCAACGAGGGCGTGTTCGTGCTCGCCGCGACCAACGTCCCCTGGGACGTGGACCTCGCGCTGCGCCGCCCAGGCCGGCTCGACCGCACCCTGCTCGTCCTGCCACCGGACGCCGCCGCCCGCGACGCGATCCTCCGCTACCACCTGCGCGAGCGGCCCATCGAATCGGTCGACCTGCCCAAACTGGTCAAGGCCACCGAGGACTTCTCCGGTGCCGACCTGGCCCATGTGTGCGAGTCCGCTGCCGAGACGGCGCTGCTCGACTCCGCCCGCACCGGGCACATCCGCATGATCACCACCAAGGACCTGCTGGGCGCGGCCAAACAGATCCGGCCGTCGACCGACCCCTGGTTCGCCTCCGCCCGCAACGTCGCCACGTTCGCCAACGACGGCGGCATGTACGACGACCTCCTCGCGTACCTGAAGAAGAAGCGCAAGCTGTGACCGCCCTGCTGCGCGCCGACGCGCTCTACGACGCCGGACGGTACGAGCAGGCCGCCGCCCTGGCCGCCCAGCACCTGGCGACCGCACCGGACGACGCGGACGCGCTCGTGCTGCTGGCCCGCTGCCGGCACCGCCTCGGCCAGGAGCAGGAGGCGCTGTCCACCGTCGACGAGGCGCTGCGGGCCGAGCCGGACGGCGTCACGGCCTGGATGGTCCGCACCGACGTGCTGCTGGCGCTGCGGGCCTTCCCCGAGGCCGAGCAGAGCGCCCGGCGGGCCGTCGAGCTCGCCCCGCAGTTCTGGGGCAGCCACTACGCGCTCGGCGCCGCCCTCGACCGGGCGGTGGACGCGGCCGCCCAGCGGCCCGTCGACTGGTCCGGCACGCCGGCCCGCAAGGTCGAGGCGTACGAGGCCGCGCGCCGGGCCGTCGAGCTCGGACCCGAGGAGGACGCGGCGCACTTCCTCGTCGGCATCACGGCACAGCGCCTCGGCGACCACCGCACCGCGAAGCGGGCGTACGAGACGGCGCTGCGGCTCAACCCGGAGAGCAGCGAGGCGCACAACAACCTCTCCCTGATCCATATGCGGGGCCGCTGGTTCCGGCGCGGGGCGTGGACGAAGGCGGCGGAGGGCTTCGTCGACTCCGCGGCGCTCGACCGGGACGACCGCGAGGCCCGGTTCAACCTGGAGACCATGGCGTGGGGGACCGCGGCCGGGGCCCGCTGGGTGGCCCTGATCGGCTTCTTCGCGGCCGCCCTCGGCTCCGCGCCGCTGCGCACCGGAGGCACCGGCGCCGACGCGGTGGTCCCGGCGGTGATCGGCGCGGCCGTGCTCGTCGGCGCGTGGGCGGGCTGGGCGCTGTGGATGCTCCGCCGGGTGCCGCCGCGGGTGCGGCGCCCGCTGCTGCTGGTCGCGCGGGGCTGCCGGCCGGTCCTGGCGATGGCCGCGGCGGTGGGGCTGCTCGGGCTGCACTCGGTGCTGACGCTGGCGCTGTGGCAGGCGGACGCCGGGTTCGTCGCCGCGCTGGGCGGGCCGCTGTTCTGGACCGTGGTGATCACCTACTGGGTCAGCCGCGCGGCGCTGCGCCGCCGCGAGCCGGGCCGGGCGTAGGGCCTGTGCACAGGCTCGTGCGCAGGGCCACGCAGGGGTGCTGCCCCGGGTGCGGTCGGGCTGTCCGCGGCGGCCGATAGCATGCACGGGTACTGATCGTCACTGATCGAGGAGGCCGGGTCCATGGCCGGAGAGCCGCAGAGCGACTGCCTGTTCTGCAAGATCGTGGACGGGGAGGTGCCCGCCACGATCGTGCGGGAGACCGAGACCACCGTCGCGTTCCGGGACATCAACCCGCAGGCGCCCACGCACGTCCTGGTCATTCCGCGGGTTCACTACCCCGACGCCGCCTCGCTCGCCGCCGCCGAGCCCGGCATCATCGCCGACATACTGCGCGAGAGCCGCGAGGTCGCCGAGCTGGAGAAGGTCGAGCACACCGGATACCGCGTGGTGTTCAACACCGGCAGCGGCGCCGGGCAGACCGTGTTCCACGCGCACCTGCACGTGCTCGGTGGCCGCGGGCTCAACTGGCCGCCCGGATAACCGAGCCGCGCCACGCCGCGCGCCGACCCGTACCCGAGAAGGATCCGTCTTGTCCGTACGCGAACTCGTCGTCCTCGGCACCGCGAGCCAGGTCCCGACCCGGCACCGCAACCACAACGGCTACCTGCTCCGCTGGGACGGCGAGGGCATCCTCTTCGACCCCGGCGAGGGCACGCAGCGGCAGATGCTGCGGGCCGGGGTCGCCGCGCACGACATCAACCGGATCTGCGTCACGCACTTCCATGGCGACCACTCGCTCGGCCTGGCCGGGGTGATCCAGCGGATCAACCTCGACCAGGTGCCGCATCCGGTCACCGCGCACTATCCGGCGAGCGGGCAGCACTTCTTCGAGCGGCTGCGGTACGCCACCGCCTACCGCGAGACGGTGAAGCTGACCGAGTCGCCGGTCGCCGCCGACGGAGTGCTCGCGACGACGCCCGCGTACACCCTGGACACGTACCGGCTGTCCCACCCCGTCGAGTCGTACGGCTACCGGCTCACCGAGCCGGACGGACGGCGGATACTGCCCGGGAAGCTCGCCGAGCACGGCATCAAGGGTCCGGACGTCGGGCGGCTCCAGCGCGACGGCGTGCTGGGCGGGGTCACCCTCGACGAGGTCAGCGAGGTGCGGCGCGGGCAGCGCTTCGCGTTCGTCATGGACACCCGCCTCTGCGACGGCGTGCACGCGCTCGCCGAGGGGTGCGACCTGCTCGTCATCGAGTCCACCTTCCTCGACGAGGACGCGCGGCTCGCCGCCGACCACGGGCATCTGACGGCGGGGCAGGCGGCGGCCGTCGCCCGCGACGCCGGCGTGCGGCACGTCGTCCTCACCCACTTCTCCCAGCGGTACGGCGACCCCGCCGAGTTCGAACGGCAGGCGCGCGCGGCCGGTTTCGAGGGGGAGCTGACGATCGCCCAGGACCTCGCGCGGGTCCCCCTACCGAAGAGATAGCACCGTGGACCACCCGCAGCCCCACCCACAGCCCCGCCCGCAGTCCCGACCCCTGCCGAAGGCGGAACTCCACCTCCACATCGAGGGCACGCTCGAACCCGAGCTGGCCTTCGCGCTCGCCGCGCGCAACGGCGTCGAGCTTCCCTACCGCGACACGGAGGAGCTGCGGGCCGCCTACCGGTTCAGCGACCTGCAGTCGTTCCTCGACCTGTACTACGGCCTGATGGCCGTGCTGCGGACCGCCGAGGACTTCACCGAGCTGGCCGACGCGTATCTGGCGCGGGCGGCGGCGCAGGGTGTGCGGCACGCCGAGATCTTCTTCGACCCGCAGGCGCACACCGCCCGCGGGGTGCCGCTCGGCACGGTCGTCGAGGGCCTGGGCGCCGCGCTGGACCGCAGCGAGGAGCGGCACGGCGTCTCGACGCGGCTGATCATGTGCTTCCTGCGGGACGAGTCCGCCGAGTCGGCGCTCGCGACGCTGGAGGCGGCGAGGCCGTACCTGGACCGGATCACCGGCGTCGGCCTCGACTCGGCGGAGGTCGGGCATCCGCCGGCGAAGTTCCGCGAGGTGTACGAGGCGGCCGCCGCGCTGGGGCTGCGCCGGGTCGCCCACGCGGGCGAGGAGGGCCCGGCGGCGTACGTGCGGGAGGCGCTGGACGTCCTCGGCGTGGAGCGGATCGACCACGGTCTGCGGTCGATGGAGGACCCGGAGCTGGTGTCCCGGCTGGTCCGCGACCGCGTCCCCCTCACCCTGTGCCCCCTCTCCAACGTGCGCCTCCGCGCGGTCGACACCCTGGCGGACCACCCGCTGCCGTCGATGCTGGCGGCGGGGCTGGTGGTCACGGTGAACTCCGACGACCCGGCGTACTTCGGCGGGTACGTGGGCGACAACTTCGACGCGGTCCGAGCGACGCTGGGACTGTCGCCGGACCAGCTCCGGCTACTGGCCCGCAACTCCTTCGAAGCGTCGTTCCTCGACGACGACGAGCCGCGGCGGGCGCGGTACCTGGCAGAGGTCGAGGCGCACGACTTCGACGGCGCGTAGCGCGGGCGGGGGCGCCTGCGGCGGACTCCAGCCCCACCTCGCCGCGACCCACCGCGGGCGCGCCCTTTCGGCGGCCCCGCCTGCTACCCGCGGTTGCCCGGGCGGGCCAGGCGGAACGCTGTGCGGGGGGTGCGGCGGGTTTTCAGGGGGATCTCCGCGATCGGCTGTTCCGGGGCGCCCATCTGGGGGAGGGGGCCCGTCGGGGCGGGTGTTCGGCCGGCCAGGACCGCTGCCGGGGCGCCGCCGCGGCGGTGGACGGAGCCGGGGACCAGGGGGCGGCCCGACGTGTGGAGGGCGACCGCCGTCATGGGGACCGCCACCGTCAGGAGCAGGGCGCCCAGGACCAGGCCCATCCCCGGGTAGCCCGCCGCCTCCGACAGGAGGCTGCCGGTGAAGGGGCCGCAGGCCACGCCCAGCGAGGACGCCGAGCCGACCAGCACCGCCCAGCGACCCCGCGGGTCCAGCGAGGCGGCCAGGCCGATCAGGTACGAGAGGACGATCGGGTAGACCGCGTTCCACAGGATCTCGCCCGTCGCGAACGACGCCAGCCCGTCCGCCCCCGAACTCGCCCACACGCACACCGCGATGGTCACCGTGCCCGCGCCGATCGGCACGGCGCGCCCGAGCCGCGAGCCCAGGACGCCCGCGGCCGTCACCCCCACCAGGCCCGCGCCCAGCGCCACCGCGAACACCGCGCCCACCGTGACCTCGCCGAGCCCGGCCTGCGTCACGCCGATGCGCCCGCTGACGCCCCACAGGGCGTTCTGCGCGAGTGACCACAGCAGGATCGCCCCCGCCAGCACCGCGCCGGCGCGCCGGTGCGGCAGCGGAGAGCCGGAAAGCGTGGGCGTCCCGGCCGTCGGCCCCACGCCGCTCCCCGCGAGCCCCCTCGTCGTGGGCCACACCGCCGCCGCCACGGTCGCGATCGAGGCGAAAGGCAGCCCGTGGCCGGGGCCCAGGTGGGGGAGCGTCAGGTACAGCGCGCCTGCCGTCGCCGAGACCGACAGCAGGCCAAGCGTCGACGCGCGGTGCGGGTCGCGCTGTCCGGCGATGCCCGCCGCGGCCACCGCCGTCGCCGTGCCCGAGCCGAAGCCGCCCACGACCGCGCCCGCGATCACCAGGGGGACGAGCGAAGCCGCCGCCGCCGTGCCGTAGCCGGCCACCATCGCCAGCAGGCCCGCCCGCGCCGCGCGGCGCGGGCCGATCCGCTCCACCCGCGACGCGAGCGTGAAGCCCGCGCACGCCGAGGCGAGCAGCAGCACCGAGCCGGCCAGGCCGGCCTGTGCCGGGGCGAGGCCGAGCCCGGCGGAGAGCCGTCCGACGACGGTGGGCAGGAGGTACGGGGCGACGTAGCCGGCCGTGAAGAGGGCGACGAGGGGCCAGGGGGCCCGCGGGCGCGACGACATGGGCGTTCCAGAGAACAAGGGGCGGGAGGTGGAGCGCCCGGTGTTGCACGGGATCGCGGCACCATGTGTATCAAGCGCCCGCGCGCCTGGTGAAGGCGCTATGAACCCTTTCGATCCGTGATCTGGGTCACCATGGGTTTGGGGCCGGACCTGCCGGGTAGCGGAGTGTCCTTTCCGGCTGCGTCACCCGCGTCGCCCGGTCCCCTTCGGGCACACTGGCCAGATCCGCACCACGACCCGGGAGCCTGCCGTGACCACCAGGGGAGAAGACAGCGAACGCACCGCCGGAGTCGACCCGTTGGGCGCCGTCCGCGGCCCGGCCGACCCGCCCTGCGACGTCTTCCTCACCGGCATGGTCTTCCTGGACATCATCTTCACCGGGCTCGACAGCGCGCCCGTCCGCGGCACCGAGTCCTGGGCCCGCGGTATGGGCTCCAGCCCCGGCGGCGTCGCCAACATGGCCACCGCGCTCGCCCGGCTCGGCCTGCGCACCTCGCTGGCCGCCGCCTTCGGCGACGACCACTACGGCGAGTACTGCTGGGACGCCCTGGAACAGGGCGAGGGCATCGATCTGTCCCTGTCCCGGACCGTTCCCGGCTGGCACTCGCCGGTCACCGTCTCGATGGCCTACGAGGGCGAGCGCACCATGGTGTCGCACGGCCACGACGCCCCGCCGCTGGACGGTGGCGCGCCGCCCGCCTACCCGCCGCACGCCCGGGCCGCCGTCGCGTCCCTGGTGCCCGGCCGCAGCGAGGAGTGGATCGTCCGCGCCGCCCGCTCCGGGGCCCGGATCTTCGCCGACGTCGGCTGGGACGAGACCGGCCGCTGGGACCTGGCAGGCCTGACCGACCTGGAGCACTGCGAGGCGTTCCTGCCGAACGCGGTGGAGGCCATGCGCTACACCCGGACCGAGTGCCCCCGGGCCGCCGCCCGGGCGCTGGCCGACAAGGTCCGGTACGCGGTCGTCACGCTCGGCGCGGAGGGCGCGTACGCGGTGGACGGCGGGACCGGCGAGACCGCCGAGGTCCCGGCGATCCAGGTCTCCGCGCTCGACCCGACCGGCGCCGGGGACGTCTTCGTCGCCGGATTCGTCACCGGTACCCTGGCCGGCTGGCCGCTCGCCGACCGCCTCGCCTTCGCCGGCCTGATCGCCGCCCTGTCGGTGCAGGAGTTCGGCGGCTCGCTCTCCGCGCCCGGCTGGGGCGAGGTCGCGGCCTGGTGGCACAAGGCCCAGGAGCACGCCGGCCAGGACCCGGCGGCGCTGCGCGACCGGTACGCCTTCCTGGAGGGGCTGCTGCCCGCCGAGGCCCGCCCCTGGCCGCTGCGCCGCGCCGTCCCCACGATCGGCTTCCGCGCCGCCCCGGCCTGAGGCCCGCGCCCCCGGCGTGGAGCCCCCGCCGCACGCCCCCGCGTAAAAGGCTTCGGCCTTGTCAGTGACAAGTCGTAGGCTTGGTACCCGAGAGGTTGTCGAGCAGCGAGAACCCTGCAGCGGGAGGTATGTGCAGGCCACAGTGCCGGCCCATGACTCAGACATCCACAGCCCACGAGGGAGTGCCCGGTCAGGCGCAGGCGCGGTTCACCGTGCCCGCCAAGCATCCGATGGTGACCGTTCTCGGTTCCGGCGACTCCCTGCTCCGCGTGATCGAGAAGGCGTTCCCGGCCGCCGACATCCATGTCCGGGGCAATGAGGTCCGGGCGACCGGTGATGCGGCGGAAGTCGCGCTGATCCAGCGCCTGTTCGACGAGATGATGCTGGTGCTCCGCACCGGTCAGCCGATGACGGAGGACGCAGTGGAACGCTCGATCGCCATGCTCAGGGCGAGCGAGAACGGCAACGGCCAGGACGAGACCCCGGCCGAGGTGCTCACCCAGAACATCCTCTCCAGCCGCGGTCGCACGATCCGCCCCAAGACCCTCAACCAGAAGCGCTACGTCGACGCCATCGACAAGCACACCATCGTCTTCGGCATCGGCCCCGCCGGCACCGGCAAGACGTACCTGGCGATGGCCAAGGCGGTCCAGGCCCTGCAGTCCAAGCAGGTCACCCGGATCATCCTGACCCGCCCGGCCGTCGAGGCGGGCGAGCGGCTCGGCTTCCTGCCCGGCACGCTCTACGAGAAGATCGACCCGTACCTGCGTCCGCTGTACGACGCGCTGCACGACATGCTCGACCCGGACTCCATCCCCAAGCTGATGGCGAACGGGACGATCGAGGTCGCGCCGCTGGCGTACATGCGAGGCCGGACGCTCAACGACGCGTTCATCATCCTCGACGAGGCGCAGAACACGAACCCCGAGCAGATGAAGATGTTCCTGACCCGCCTCGGCTTCGACTCGAAGATCGTCATCACCGGTGACATCACCCAGGTCGACCTGCCCGGCGGCACGAAGAGCGGTCTGCGACAGGTGCGCGACATCCTGGACGGCGTCCCGGACGTGCACTTCTCGACGCTCACGTCGCAGGATGTCGTCCGGCACAAGCTCGTCGGCCGTATCGTCGACGCGTACGAGCAGTACGACAGCCGGAACGGCTCCAACGGGAAGTAGTCACAGCGCACCATGTCGATCGACGTCAACAACGAGTCCGGTACCGAGGTCGACGAGCAGGCGATCCTCGACATCGCCCGCTACGCGCTGGCGCGGATGCGCATCCACCCGCTCTCCGAGCTGTCGGTGATCGTGGTGGACGCGGAGGCGATGGAGCAGCTCCACATCCAGTGGATGGATCTGCCGGGCCCGACGGACGTCATGTCGTTCCCGATGGACGAGCTGCGTCCGCCGACGAAGGACGACGAGGAGCCCCCGCAGGGGCTCCTCGGCGACATCGTGCTCTGCCCCGAGGTCGCGACCAAGCAGGGCGAGGACGCGCCGACGAAGCACTCCATGGACGAGGAGCTCCAGCTCCTCACCGTGCACGGAGTGCTGCACCTGCTCGGGTACGACCACGAGGAGGCCGACGAGAAGGCCGAGATGTTCGGCCTCCAGGCGGCCATCGTCGACGGCTGGCGCGCGGAGAAGGGCCTGACCGGCCCGTCCCCGGCGCCGACCGTCTCCTGACCGGGGGCCCGGGTCCTCGATGGACGTTTCACTGATCCTCGGCGCGGTCGCCCTGGTCGTCGTGGCCTGGCTGGCGGCCTGCGCCGAGGCCGGTCTCGCCCGGGTGTCCAGCTTCCGCGCCGCCGAGGCCGTACGGTCCGGGCGGCGCGGCGCCGACAAGCTCGCCCAGGTCGCCTCCGACCCCACCCGCTATCTCAACGTGGCCCTGCTCGTCCGGGTCGCCTGCGAGATGGCGGCCGGCGTCCTCGTCACGTACGCCTGCCTGGAGTACTTCCAGGAGACCTGGCAGGCGCTGCTCGTCGCGATCGCCGTCATGGTGCTCGTGTCGTACGTCGCCGTCGGCGTCTCGCCGCGGACCATCGGCCGCCAGCACCCGCTGAACACCGCGACGGCGGCGGCGTACGTGCTGCTGCCGCTGGCCCGCGTGATGGGCCCGATCCCGCAGCTGCTGATCCTCATCGGCAACGCGCTCACCCCGGGCAAGGGCTTCCGCAAGGGCCCCTTCGCCTCCGAGGCCGAGCTGCGGGCGATGGTCGACCTCGCCGAGCAGGAGTCGCTGATCGAGGACGAGGAACGCCGGATGGTGCACTCGGTCTTCGAGCTCGGCGACACCCTCGTGCGCGAGGTGATGGTGCCGCGCACCGACCTGGTCTGCATCGAGCGGTACAAGACGATCCGGCAGGCGCTGACGCTCGCGCTGCGCTCCGGCTTCTCGCGGATCCCCGTCACCGGGGAGAACGAGGACGACATCGTCGGCGTCGTCTATCTGAAGGACCTGGTCCGCAAGACGCACATCAACCGCGAGTCGGAGGCGGACCTCGTCTCGACGGCGATGCGTTCGGCCGCGTTCGTGCCCGACACGAAGAACGCCGGCGACCTGCTGCGCGAGATGCAGCAGGAGCGCAACCACGTCGCCGTGGTGATCGACGAGTACGGCGGCACGGCCGGCATCGTCACGATCGAGGACATCCTGGAGGAGATCGTCGGCGAGATCACCGACGAGTACGACCGCGAGCTGCCGCCGGTCCAGGAGCTGGGCGACGACCGCTACCGGGTCACCGCCCGCCTCGACATCGGCGACCTCGGCGAGCTGTACGGCTTCGGCGCGGACGAGTACGACGACGAGGACGTCGAGACGGTCGGCGGGCTGCTCGCGAAGGCGCTCGGCCGGGTCCCGATCGCGGGCGCCTCGGCCGTCGTGGAGCTGCCCGACGGGCGTTCGCTGCGGCTCACGGCGGAGTCGCCGGCCGGCCGCCGGAACAAGATCGTGACGGTGCTCGCGGAGCCCGAACCCGAACCCGATCCGGAGGAGAGTGCGTGAACGCGGAGCAGCTGAGGGCGTTCTGTCTGGACTTCAACGCCGCGACGGAGGAGTTCCCGTTCCGCCCCGAGATCTCCGTCTTCAAGGTGAAGGGCAAGATGTTCGCCCTCTGCGCGCTGGACGGGGAACCGCTGACGATCAATCTCAAGTGCGATCCGGACGACGCGGTACGGCTGCGCGAGGAGTACCCGGCGATCGCCCCCGGGTACCACATGAACAAGCGGCACTGGAACACGGTGACCGTGGGCGAGCTCCCGGACCGGATGGTCCGGGAGCTGATCGAGGACTCGTACGACCTCGTGGTCGCCGGTCTGCCCCGGGCGGAGCGGCTCAAGCTCGACCGCCCGTAGGCTCCGGTCAGGCGGCGCGCCCCTTGCGGAGGCCCACCGCGAGCAGCAGCGCCGCGGCCAGCACGATCGCCGCGTCCAGCAGAAGGACGGTGCGCACCCCGTCGTACAGGCGCGTGCCGGTCGTCGCGAGCACGCCGAGCAGCGGGATGCCGATCGTGATGCCGACCTGCTGGGTCGTGGTCACCAGACCGGTGGCCAGGCCCTGCTCCTCGTCCGGGACGCCCGAGGTGACGGTCACGCCGTACGAGATGATCGCGCCGAGGTGGCACATGGACGCCAGCGAGACCGCGACGGCCGCGAGGATCGCGCCCGACTCGGCGCCGATGCCCAGGATCGCCGCCACGAACAGGCCCTGCCCGGCGAGCGAGAGCACCAGCGTGCGCCGGGCGCCGAGCCGGCCGATCACCTTCGGCGCCACCGTCCCGGCGAAGACCGAGACGACGCCCTGCACGCCGAAGACCAGGCCGGTGGCGAAGGACGAGAGCTTCAGCGTCTGCTGGAGGTAGAGCGTCAGGACGAAGACGACGGTCGACATCATCGAGAAGGTGATCAGTCCGCCGAGGTTGCCGAAGGCGACCGTGCGCCGCTTCAGCATCGGCAGCGAGACCAGCGGGGCGTCGTGCCGCGACTCCACGAGCACGAACGCCACCAGGAGTGCGATGCCGGCGACCAGCGTGACCAGTACGTCCGCGCCGCCGAAGCCGCGCTCCGCGGCCGTCGACAGGGCGTAGATCAGTGCCAGCAGACCGCCGGTGACGGTCACCGCGCCGGGCACGTCGAGCCGCGGGCGCTCCGGCGTCCGCGACTCGGGCAGCAGCCCCGGCGCGAGCGGCAGCACGATCAGGGTGAACACGGCGAGCAGGCCCATCGTCGAGCGCCAGCCGAGCGTGTCGGTCATGACCCCGCCGAGCACCATGCCGACCGTGAAGCCGAGCGAGAGCAGGGTGCCGGAGATGCCGAGCGCCCGGTCGCGCAGCGGGCCCTCCGGGAAGGTGGTGGTCAGCAGCGACATGCCGGTCGGCACGATCGCCGCCGCGCCGAGGCCCTGGAGGGCCCGGCCGGTCAGGAAGGAGGCCGGGTCCCAGGCGAAGGTGGCGAGCAGCGAGGCCGTGCCGAAGAGGGCGAGCCCGGCGAGGAACAGCCGCTTGCGCCCGTAGAGGTCGCCGAGCCGCCCGGAGAGCAGCAGGAAGCCGCCGGACGGCAGGGCGAACGCGGTGACCGCCCACTGGAGGGCGGAGGAGCTCAGTCCGAGGTCGGCGCCGAGCGCGGGGAGCGCCACGTTCAGGACGGAGAAGTCGAGCGCCACCATGAACTGGGCCGCGCACAGCACGAAGAGGATCAGCCGGGTGCGTCCCGTCAGGCCGGGGTCGGCGGCGGGGGCGGACGGGGGAGTGGTCAGGGTTGCCATGCCGTCCACCCTCCGGTCGCGGGAACAACCGTGGGGAGCGGGAAATTATCCTGTTGGTCGCACCACCAGGCATCCAGGGGGAGGAAGCACACGTGGCCACCGCACTCGAGAGCAGCGGCGCGAAAACCCGCCGACTGGCCGAACTCCGCGAGTTCCTGATGAGCCGTCGGGCCCGGGTGAGCCCCTCGGAGGCCGGTCTGCCGGACGGTGGCGCCCGGCGCCGTACGCCCGGGCTGCGCCGCGAGGAGGTCGCCGTGCTCGCGGGGGTGGGAGTCTCCTGGTACCAGTGGCTGGAGCAGGGCCGGGACATCACCGTCTCGCCGCAGGTCCTGGACTCGGTGGCGCGGGTGCTGCGGCTGAGCCCGGCGGAGCGGCGCCATCTGTACGTACTGGCGGCGCTCAACCCGCCGGCCCTGGAGCCGGCCCCGGAGGACCGGGACATGTGCCAGGGGCTGCGGCGGCTCATCGACGCGTGGATGCCGTTCCCCGCGCACATCATGGACCGGTACTGGAACACCGTGCTGTACAACGACGCGGCGGCGATCGTGCTCGGCATGCGGCCGGAGATCACCCAGAACTGCCTGATCGCCTTCTTCACCGACCCGCTGTACCGCGCGCGGTCGAAGGGCTGGGCCGAGCTGGCGCCGAAGGTCGTCGCGCAGTTCCGGTCCGCCTGCTCGGAGTGCCCGGACGACGACGGGTTCCAGGCGGTCGTCGAGGAGGCGAAGGCGGCCAGTGCGGAGTTCGCCGAGCTGTGGGAGCGGCGGGACATCCTGCCGGGCGGCCAGAACCGCAAGGAGATGGAGCACCCTCTGGTCGGCGAGCTGGTCGTGGAGTCCACCCAGCTGACGGTGCCCGCCCGTCCCGATCTCGTGATCGTGCTGCACACCCCGCTGCCGGTGGCGGACACGGCGGCGAAGCTGGAGTGGCTGGTCTCGCCGGAGGGCCGGCGGGGGGCCATGTACCCGGTGGCGGGCTGAGCGGGACCGCCGACCTATGCTCGGATCATGACACTCAGCGAGCACGGCGACCTCGGCGCCGAGGACCTCAAGATCATCACGCTGGCGCGCAGCGCCCGCGCCCGCAACGGTGTGCCGGAGGGTGCCGCCGTGCGCGACGAGACCGGCCGGACGTACGTCGCCGGGACCGTCGCCCTGGATTCGCTCAAGCTCAGCGCGCTCCAGACGGCGGTCGCGATGGCCGTCGCCAGCGGCGCGCAGTCGCTCGAGGCCGCGGCCGTCGTCTCGAACGCCGAGGCGGCCTCGGACGCGGACCGCGCCGCCGTACGGGACCTGGGCGGCCCCGAGACCCCGGTGCTGCTCGCCGGGCCGGACGGAAAGCTGCGCGCCGCCGTCACCGCGGGCTGACGAACCGGCCGGACCGGCGAACCGGTCGAACGGGGCTCGGCGGAATGCCGGGCCCCGCTTCCATGCCTGCCCACCTGCGGAAACGTCGATCTTGTGGCTCGATCTTGACAGTATCTGATGGGTCATCAGTCGGCGCATTTCGATTGCATTGACTTCTCTTGCCGCGCGGCCGTCAATGGCGCCCTCTCATCCCAGAGGAGGGGCACACATGGCACTGCTCCGGACCAGGACCCGAAGACGGCGCTGGACCGCCGCCTTCGGCGTCACCGCTCTCGTGCTCGCCGGCGGCGGCACCCTCGCCGCGCCCGCCGGCGCCGCGGCACTCGCGTCGGCCCCGGTCGACTTCGCGACGCACTGCGTGCCGCCGCCGATCGCCGGCATCCCGCCCATCGACGGCACCACCACCGCCCAGATCACCGTCGACAACCCGACGCCCAAGGTCGGCGACACGGTCACCGTCACCTACACGGTGACCAAGCCCGCCGCGTCCAACCCGGTCGACCTGGCCCTCCCGGCCGACATCATGACCCCGACCGGCAAGGTCGCCCTCGGCGGCGCCCAGTCCGGCGCGGTCACCGTCGCAGGCCCCAAGAAGAACGACCCGGTGCCCCCCAAGGGCTCCTTCCCGCCGTTCTCCATGACCGGCACCTTCACGGTCACGCAGCCCGGCTCGATCACCCTGTCGCCCGGCGACTACAACATCCACACCAGCTACCTGATGGAGCTGGACACCCCCTGTACGGTCACCAACCCGCCCGCACCGGTCTCCGAGACGGTCGTGGCCACCGCGCAGCCGGGCGCCAACGAGCGGAACATCTCGCTCGGCACGGCCTCCGGGGCGCCCGGCGAACGGGTCACCGTCACCGGCGCCAAGTTCACCCCGCTCGCCGAGGTCACCGTCGTCGGACGGGCCGGGGCCGCCGAGACCGCCGACAGGATGACGGTCACGACGGACAGCGAGGGCGGCTTCGTCGCCCGTCTGGCGGTCAACGACAAGACGACCAGCGGGGTCGTCGCGTACGAGGGCGCCGCCTGGGACCCGGAGAAGGGCGCCGGACCGGCGAGGTACACCGTCATCGACAACACCCCGCCGCCTCCGGGCAGCCAGAAGCTCAACGCGGCGGTCAACGCGGGCGAGCTGTCGATGACCCAGGCCGGTGACACCGTCGAACTGTCGTCCGTCGACTTCGGTCAGGGCGGCGCGGCGACCGGCGACCTGCAGACGGTCACCGTCAAGGACTTCCGCGGCGGCCCCGCGGGCTGGTCCCTGACCGGCAAGGTCTCCGACTTCACCGGGGCCGGCGGCTCGATCGGCGCGGACAAGCTCAGCTGGACCCCTGCCTGCACCACCAAGGCCGGGAGCCCCAGCACCTGTGTTCCGGGCTCGGCCGGATCGGTCGGCAGCGGCGGGGCCACCCTCGCCTCCACGCCGAACGGCACGGTCACCGGCGGTGAGTTCACCGTCGGCGCCAAGGTCTCGCTCGCCGTCCCGGCCTTCACGGCCCCGGGCACGTACGCGGGCCTGCTCACGCTGACCCTGACCTGAGCCGGCACCACAAAACAGCGGGCCGGGCGCGCACCCGGTCGGCCCGCTTCCGACCCCAGGAGTCCCGCACCGTGCGCAAGACCTCCGCACTGATCGTCGTCCTCCTCGTGCTGCTGCTCGGCGCGCCCGGGACCGGCCACGCCGCCGAGAACGGCGAGTGGGCCGTGTTCCCCGCCGCCTCGCAGCTCGGCAGCCGCCCGTACTTCTACCTCTCCGCCGACGCCGGCAGCTCCGTCACGGACAAGGTCACCGTCAGCAACAAGACCGCCGGCCCGCTGACCTTCCGCCTCTACGGCGCCGACGCCTACAACACCGCGCGGGACGGCGGCTTCGCCGTGCGCACCCGCGGCGAGAAGCAGACCGGCGCCGGGGCCTGGATCAGGCCGGCGAACGACCGGGTCACCGTCCCGGCCCGCTCCAGGGTGACCGTCCCCTTCACCCTGAGCGTCCCCGCCGACGCCGAGCCCGGCGACCACCCCGGGGCCGTCGTCGCCCTCGACGAGCGGATCGCCTCCGGCGGCGACGGCTCCGTCGCGGTCGGCGTGCAGCGTGCCGTCGGCGCCCGCGTCTACCTCCGGGTCAACGGCCCGACCGTCCCCGCGCTCTCCGTCGAGGACGTCACCCTCGCCCAGGACCGGCCGCTCGTCCCCGGCACCCGGGAGAGCAGCGCGCTCGTCTCGTACACGCTGCACAACCGCGGCAACGTCACCCTCAACCCGCGGGTCGCGCTGCGCGCCGAGGGCGTCTTCGGCCGGACCCTGCTCGACCGGAACCTCGCGAGGATCCCCTCCGAGCTGCTGCCCCGGCAGAAGATCCGGCTCACCGAGCGCTGGGCCGACGCACCCCAGTTCGACTGGGGGCAGGTGACCCTCACGGCCACCGCGAAGGACGTGCGGGAGTCCGCCCACGCGTCGTTCCTGGCCCTGCCCTGGCTGGTCGGCGTCGTGCTGCTCACGGCCGGCACGGGCGCCGGAGGGTGGTGGCTGCTGCGCCGCCGACGCGAGGCGGTCGGGCACTGAGTACGTGGTGCGGTCCCGCATCGGGGACAATGGCCCCCATGAGCGCTCGCACTCCTGAAACCGAAGCCGTCCACCGGGCCGGCTTCGCCTGCTTCGTCGGCCGCCCCAACGCGGGCAAGTCCACCCTCACGAACGCTCTGGTCGGCCAGAAGGTGGCCATCACCTCGAACCGGCCGCAGACCACCCGGCACACCGTGCGCGGCATCGTGCACCGGCCGGACGCGCAGCTGATCCTGGTCGACACGCCGGGCCTCCACAAGCCGCGCACCCTGCTCGGCGAGCGCCTCAACGACGTGGTCCGCACGACCTGGGCCGAGGTCGACGTGATCGGCTTCTGTCTGCCCGCGGACCAGAAGCTCGGCCCCGGCGACCGCTTCATCGCCAAGGAGCTCGCCGGGATCAAGAAGACCCCGAAGGTCGCGATCATCACCAAGACCGACCTGGTCGACTCCAAGACGCTCGCCGAGCAGCTCATCGCGATCGATCTGCTCGGCAAGGAGCTGGGCTTCGAGTGGGCGCAGATCGTCCCCGTCTCGGCCGTCGGCAACAAGCAGGTGCAGCTCGTCGCCGACCTGCTGATCCCGCTGCTGCCGGAGTCCCCGCCGCTCTACCCGGAGGGCGACCTCACGGACGAGCCGGAGCAGGTCATGGTCGCGGAGCTGATCCGCGAGGCCGCGCTGGAGGGCGTGCGGGACGAGCTGCCGCACTCGATCGCGGTGGTCGTCGAGGAGATGATCCCGCGCGAGAACCGTCCGGCGGACAAGCCGCTCCTGGACATCCACGCGAACGTCTACATCGAGCGCCCCAGCCAGAAGGGCATCATCATCGGCCCGAAGGGCAGCCGCCTCAAGGAGGTCGGCATGAAGTCCCGCAAGCACATCGAGGCGCTGCTCGGGACCCCGGTCTTCCTCGACCTCCACGTGAAGGTCGCGAAGGACTGGCAGCGGGACCCCAAGCAGCTCAGGAAGCTCGGCTTCTGATCCGGGGCTACGCCCCTTCCTTCAGGACCATCCGGATCAGCTCCCGCTGCTCGTGCGTCAGGTGCGGGTCGCGGCAGCTGACCGACCGGCCGTCGACCGTGATCTCGTACGAGAAACCGTCCGGGACCACGGCCGACGGTTCGTCCTCACGGTGCGGGGCGAGGGCCCGGGTGGCCAGGGCCTCCCAGTGCGCGGCGTCGGGCCGCTCCGAGGTGTCGACCTCGGCGTACCGCTCGATGCCCGCGAACCCGCCCGTGCGGTGTACCTGGATGCGCATGCGTTACTGGGTACCCACGCCCACCTGGGACCACGCCTTCACCACGGCCTCGTGCTCGTCGCCCTGGCCGTACCGGTCGGCCGCCGCCTTGACGGTGGCCTTCGCGAAGTCGGTGAAGCTCGCGTCGACCTCCAGCACCCCGCCGGTGAGCACGTCGTACCAGATCTGGCCGGCCCGCTCCCAGGCGTTGCCGCCGAGCGCGGTGGCCAGCAGGTAGAAGGCGTGGTTGGGGATGCCGGAGTTGATGTGCACCCCGCCGTTGTCCCGGCCGGTGCGGACGTAGTCGTCCATCGTCGCGGGCTGCGGGTCCCTGCCGAGGACGTCGTCGTCGTACGCGGTGCCCGGGGCCTTCATCGAGCGCAGCGCGACGCCCTGGACGTTCTCGTGCAGCAGGCCGGCGCCGATCAGCCAGTCCGCCTGCTCGGCGGTCTGGCCGAGGGCGTACTGCTTGACCAGCGAGCCGAACACGTCGGAGACGGACTCGTTGAGCGCGCCCGGCTGGCCGAAGTACGTCAGGTTGGCGGTGTACTGGGTGAAACCGTGGGCCAGCTCGTGGCCGATGACGTCGACGGGCAGGGTGAAGTCGAGGAAGATCTCGCCGTCCCCGTCGCCGAAGACCATCTGCTCGCCGTCCCAGAAGGCGTTGCCGTAGTTCTCGTCGTAGTGGACGGAGGCGATCAGCGGCAGCCCCGCGCCGTCGATCGAGTCCCGGCCGTACGCGGCCCTGAACAGCTCGAAGGTCGCGCCGAGCCCGCCGTACGCACGGTTGACGGTGGCGTCCTGGGTGGCGTCGTCGCCCTCGCCGCGGACCAGGGTGCCCGGCAGCTTCGTGCCGTGCTCCGCGTCGTGGACGCTCCTGTTCGGGACGCCGGCCTCCGCTCCGGCGCCCACGGACGGAGCGCCCAGGACGGTGGTCAGACGGCGCTGGGTCCGGCGCGCCGCGTCGGACACCAGGGTGCGGCGCGCGGCCGCGGAGATCGCCGGATTCTCGGCCCGGGCGAGCCGGTCGAGAAGGTGCGGCGGCACGATCGTGCAGAAGACTGGGTGAAGGGAATCCATGCCGCGAGAGTGGCACTGCGTCACTCCCGTGTCACTACCTGCGAGCATGATTGGCGAAATGGAGTGATGGCCCACATTTCGCCGTTGACTTCGGGGGCGTCCCGCATACTGAAACGGGACGTCCGCCTCCACCGGACCTCGGCTATGGTTTCGCACATCATGCGTTTCGGGCTGCTTCTCCTTAGCTGCCGCGGCGAGGGCCTGTAGTCGTAGGCCGACTCCCTCCCCGCGGGACCTGGTGTTGCGTTCGACAGTCGGCCGTCCCTCCCGCAGGACCCCGAGGAGCCCTACGCAATGTCCCAGTCTCCGTTCGTCAGCCGCCCGACGCCCATCACCAACGCGACGCGCCTGCAGAAGCCGTCCGGCATGCCGATCCACAAGTACGGCCGGTACGAGGCCGTCGACATCCCGGACCGCACCTGGCCGGAGCAGCGGATCACCAAGGCGCCGCGCTGGCTGTCGACCGACCTGCGTGACGGCAACCAGGCCCTGATCGACCCGATGAGCCCGGCCCGCAAGCGGGAGATGTTCGACCTGTTGGTCCGCATGGGCTACAAGGAGATCGAGGTCGGCTTCCCGTCCTCCGGCGAGACCGACTTCGCGTTCGTCCGCTCCATCATCGAAGAGGGCGCGATCCCGGACGACGTCACCATCTCCGTACTGACCCAGGCCCGCGAGGACCTGATCGAGCGGACCGTGGAGTCCCTGGTCGGCGCCAAGCGCGCGACCGTCCACCTGTACAACGCCACCGCGCCGACGTTCCGCCGGGTCGTGTTCCGCGGCTCGAAGGACGACATCAAGCAGATCGCCGTCGACGGCACCCGCCTGGTGATGGAGTACGCCGAGAAGCTGCTGGGCCCGGAGACGACCTTCGGCTACCAGTACAGCCCGGAGATCTTCACCGACACCGAGCTGGACTTCGCGCTGGAGGTCTGCGAGGCGGTCTGTGACGTCTGGCAGCCCGGCCCGGGCCGCGAGATCATCCTGAACCTGCCCGCCACCGTGGAGCGTTCGACGCCGTCCACGCACGCGGACCGGTTCGAGTGGATGTCCCGGAACCTGACCCGCCGCGAGCACATCTGCGTCTCCGTGCACCCGCACAACGACCGCGGCACCGCCGTTGCGGCGGCCGAGCTGGCGATCATGGCCGGCGCGGACCGCATCGAGGGCTGCCTGTTCGGGCAGGGCGAGCGGACCGGCAACGTCGACCTGGTCACCCTGGGCATGAACCTGTTCAGCCAGGGCGTCGACCCGGAGATCGACTTCTCGCAGATCGACGAGATCCGCCGGACCAGCGAGTACTGCAACCAGATGGAGGTCCACCCGCGCCACCCCTACGCGGGCGACCTGGTCTACACGGCCTTCTCCGGCTCCCACCAGGACGCCATCAAGAAGGGCTTCGACGCCATGGAGGCCGACGCGGCCGCCCAGGGCAAGACGGTGGACGACATCGAGTGGGCGGTCCCGTACCTGCCGATCGACCCGAAGGACGTGGGCCGCTCCTACGAGGCGGTCATCCGGGTCAACTCGCAGTCCGGCAAGGGCGGCATCGCGTACGTCCTGAAGAACGACCACAAGCTGGACCTGCCGCGCCGGATGCAGATCGAGTTCTCGCGGATCATCCAGGCGAAGACCGACGCCGAGGGCGGCGAGGTCACGCCGGCGCAGATCTGGTCGGTCTTCCAGGACGAGTACCTGCCGAACCCGGACGACTCCGCGGCTCGATGGGGTCGCATCCAGCTGCGCTCCGGCCAGTCCACCTCGGACACCGACGGCACCGACACCCTGAAGGTGGAGGCGGTCGTGGACGGCGTCGACACCGTCCTGACCGGATCCGGCAACGGTCCGATCTCGGCCTTCTTCGACGCCCTGCAGTCGATCGGCGTGGACGCCCGACTGCTGGACTACCAGGAGCACACGATGAGCGAGGGCGCCTCCGCGCAGGCCGCCTCGTACATCGAGTGCGCCATCGACGGCAGGGTCCTGTGGGGCATCGGCATCGACGCCAACACCACGCGTGCCTCGCTGAAGGCGGTCATCTCGGCGGTCAACCGCTCCGCGCGCTGACGCGTCGGGCCGGCGTACCGGTTCTCCGTCGCTCCGGGCAGTGCTCCGCCTCCTCCGTTCGGGGGAAGCGGGGCACTGCCCTTTTCCATGGCGTGTCTCGGCCATCTCGGTGGCGAACTGATGACGAGGTGCTGACGTCACATCACAGATGTGGCTAACATCACGCCCACGCAGCAATGTTGCTGAAACACGACGGAGGTGCGGCGTGCGCTCACTTCGAGGTGGACAGGGGCGAAAAGTGCGCGTCTGCGGCATTCGCACCTCGTGGAACACGGTGGGGGACGGCGAGTTCTTCTGTCCCGAGTGCGGCGGAGACCGCAACTACCGCCGCCGTACCGGCCGTCGGCGCTTCGCGATCCTCGGCGTCCCGCTGCTGCCGCGCGGATTCGCCGGACCGGTCGTCGAATGCGCCGCCTGCCAGACCCACTTCGGCACGGACGCCCTCGACCACCCCACCACCTCGCGCTTCGCCGCGATGCTGCGGGACGCGGTGCACACCGTCGCCCTCGCCGTTCTCGCGGCCGGCGGCACCTCCTCGCGCACGGCCGTGGACACCGCCGTGCAGGCCGTCCGCGCCGCCGGGTTCGACGGCTGCACGGGCCTCCAGCTGACCGACCTCGTCGAGGCGCTCGCCGCCGACACCGGACGTTTCATCCCGGACGCCGGCCCGTGCGGAGCGGCGCTCGCCATCGAGCTGCACGAGGCGCTGGAGCCGCTCTCCCCGCACCTGGCGCAGGCCGGGCGCGAGTCGATCCTGCTGCAGGGCGCCCGGATCGCCCTCGCGGACGGCGCGTACACACCGTCCGAGCGGGACGTGCTGACCACGGTCGGCAACGCGCTCTCGCTCGCCGCGGACGACACGGCCCGTCTCCTCGCGGAGGCGCGCACGCCGCTGTAGTTCCGCCGCGCCCCTCCCGTGTGTGTACTCCCCGCCGTACTCCCCGGGGAGTAGCCGCCGTCCTTCCACGCCTCCGGTCGTACCGCCCATCTCGGTCACGGGTCCGACGAATCGGCCCGCCCCCGCCGGGACGCTGGGAGCGACGCATCGGACGACACGGAGGGGAGGGGCGTCATGGGGGCCCCGAACAGGACGATCGAGGAACGCGGAGGGCGGCGGGCCGTCCCCTGGGGGGTGCTGGCGCTGTGGGTGATCGTGCTCGCCCTCGCCGCGCCGTTCGCCGGGAAGCTCGGCGACGTCCAGAAGGACCGGCCGGTCGACTATCTGCCGGCGAGCGCGGACTCCACCCAGGTCGCGAAGATCACCGAGCAGCTGCCCGGCGGCGAGTCCACCGACCTCGTGCTGGTCTACCACCGCGACGGCGGGCTCACCGCCGCGGACCGGTCCGGCGCCGCCCGTGAGGTCGCCGCCGTCGCCGCCGAACACCGGCTCGCGGCCACCCCGCGGCCGGTGCCGTCGAAGGACGGCACGACGCTGATGTACGCGGTGTCCAGCACCGAGCCCGGTACGGACGAGAAGGCCCGCGACACCTTCGTGCACGACGTACGGGAGACCGTCACCGCCGAGGTCGGCGGCCCCGGGGCGCTGGCCACCGACGCGGGCGAGGTCTACAACTCCCTCGACGGGCCGCTGCTCTACACGACCGTCGCGGTCGTCGCGATCCTGCTCGTGCTGATCTACCGCAGCCCCTTCCTGTGGCTGGTGCCGCTGGTCGTCGCCGGTGTCGCGGACTTCCTGTCGATGGCCGTCACCTACGGCCTGCACCAGGGCTTCGACATCTCCGTCTCCGGCCAGAGCACGGGCGTGATGACGATCCTGGTCTTCGGCGCCGGCACCGACTACGCCCTCCTGATCGTCTCCCGCTACCGCGAGGAACTGCGCCGCGTCCCGCGCCCGTACGACGCCATGGCCGCCGCCCTGCGCGGCTGCGGACCGGCCGTCCTCGCCTCCTCCGGCACGGTCACCGTCGGGATGCTGTGCCTGCTCGCCGCCGACATGAACAGCAGCCGCGGGATGGGTCCGACGGCCGCCGTCGGCGTGCTGTGCGCGCTGGTCGCCATGACGACCCTGCTGCCCGCGCTCCTCGTGGTCCTCGGCCGCCGGGTGTTCTGGCCGCTGGTCCCGGCGTACGGCAGCGAGCCGAAGGTCGCGCGCCGCTCGCTGTTCGCAGCCATGGGCAGCTCGGCCGGCCGCCGGCCCGTCGCGGTGCTCGTCACCGGCGCCGCCGCGCTCGCCGCGCTCGCGCTCGGCACGCTCAACCTGCCCGGGGCCCTGAAGCAGCAGGACTCCTTCACCTCCACCCCGGAGTCGATCGCCGGGATGGAGACGCTGGCGGCGGCCTACCCGGACATGGGCACCCAGCCGATCACAGTCATCGCCCGCACCCCGGACGCGGACCGTGCCCTGCGGACGGCCCGCGCCGCCGACGGGGTGCTCAGCGCCGAGCGCGGGCGCGCCGGCGGCGGCTGGACGGAGATCTCCGTCGTCGCCGAGGCCGCGCCCCAGACCGCCGCCGAGACCGCGACCATCAAGGACCTGAGGGCCGACCTCGGGAAGGACGCGTACGTCGGCGGCCCGAGCGCCGAGCAGCTCGACCTGAGGGAGACCAGCGCCCGCGACCGGAACGTGGTGGTGCCGCTCGTCCTCGGCTCCGTCCTGCTCATCCTGATCCTGCTGCTGCGCAGCCTCGTCGCCCCGATGATCCTGGTCGTCGCCGTGGTCGCCGTCTGGGGCGCCGCCCTCGGTATCGGCGGGCTGGTCTTCGAACCACTCCTCGGGTTCGAGGGCACCGATCCCGGACTGCCGCTGCTCTCCTTCGTCTTCCTGGTCGCCCTCGGCGTCGACTACGGCATCTTCCTGATGCACCGGATGCGCGAGGAGTGCATGGACGGCACCGAACCGCGGGCCGCGGCGCTGACCGCGCTGCGCACCACCGGTGGCGTGATCGCCTCTGCCGGACTGGTCCTCGCCGCCACCTTCGCGGTCCTGGTCAACATGCCGATGGTGCAGCTGGCCGAGCTGGGCCTGGTGATCGCGATCGGCGTCCTGCTCGACACCTTCCTCGTCCGGACCTACCTGGTGACCGGCGCGAGCGTGCTCCTGAACCGGAAGGTGTGGTGGCCCGGCCCACTGGCCCGGCGGCCCGCGTCGCCCGCCGGGCGGGAAGTCGAGAGGACACCCGCCGGGGTCTGACACCGACGGACACACGAAAGCGGGCGGGGGCTGCCAACGGCCCCCGCCCGCAGGGAGGATGGGCCCTGTGGACATCGCCGCCGCCTTCACCCGTGACCCGCAGGCCGCGCCGTACCCGGTGCGGTGCGACGGCATGCTCGCCGCCGGGTTCGCCGTCGTCGCGACCGTGCTCGCCCTGACCGTCGACGACGGCCGGCGGCCGGACGCGCTCGGCTGGGCGCTGCTGCTCGCCGTGCACGTCCCGCTGGCCTGGCGCCGCAAGCGACCGCTGGCGGTGATGCTGGTCGTGGTCGCGCTGGTCGCGCCGTACCACGCGCTCGACTACATGCACCTGGCGCCGATCCCGGCCTCCATGGCCGCGCTGTACACGGTCGCCGCGACCGGCCGCCCGCGCCGCACGCTGCTCGTCGGGGTGCTGGTCACCGGCGTCACGCTCACCATCCAGGTGGTCACCAACCCGCACGAGGTCGACGAGGTGCTGCGGGTCTCCGGCTGGGTGATCGCGATGCTGGTGTTCGGCACGAGCATCCGGCTCTACCGCCAACTCGTCCAGAGCGTGGTGGAGAAGGCCGAGCGGGAGTCCGAGCGGAAGGTCGCCGAGGAGCGGCTGCGGATCGCCCGCGACCTGCACGACCTGCTCGCCCACACGATCACCCTGATCGGTGTGCAGACCTCCGTCGCCGCGCACGTCCTGGTCGCGGACCCGGACCGGCTGGACCGGGCGGCCCTCGCGAAGGCGCTCGACGGCATCGCGGACACCTGCCGGGAGGCCCGCGCCGAGGTCCGTACGACGCTGGACGTGCTCCGCGCCGACGGGCCCGCCCTCCAGGAGGGGCCGCTGCCCGACCTGAGCGGCCTGCCCGACCTCGTCAGGTCCGCGCGGGCGGACCTGTCGGTGCGGACCGGGGACGCGAAGGTGCCGGCGGCGGTCGGCGCGGCCGCGTACCGGATCGTGCAGGAGTCGCTGACCAACGCGGTTCGGCACGCGGGGCCTTCGGCGGCGGTACGGGTCGATGTGGGCCTGGCGGGCGAGGTGCTGACGGTGAGCGTGACGGACGACGGCGAGGCCCCGGGGGGAACCAGCGGCTCCGGCTACGGGATTCTCGGGATGCGGGAACGCGCGCGCAGCGTCGGCGGCACACTGGACGCCGGCCCGCGCACCGGCGGGGGTTTCGAGGTCACGGCGAGCCTGCCGCTCGGTACGAGGGAAGTGATGGCGTGATCCGCGTCCTGCTGGCGGACGACCAGACGCTGGTCCGGGCGTCGTTCGCGATGCTCGTCGACTCCGCGTCCGACATGGAGGTCGTGGGTCAGGCGGGCACCGGCCGGGAGGCGGTGGAGCTGGCGCGTTCGGCCCGTGCGGACCTGGTCGTGATGGACGTCCGGATGCCCGACCTGGACGGCATCGAGGCGACCCGGCTGATCGCCGCCGACGACGACCTCGCCGGGGTGAAGGTCCTGGTCCTGACCACGTACGACACCGACGAGCACGTGGTGGAGGCGCTGCGGGCGGGCGCGTCGGGCTTCGTCGTGAAGGACATCCGCCCGGCGGAGCTGCTGGACGCGATCCGCACGGTGGCGGCGGGGGAGTCCCTGCTGTCGCCGGGCCCGACGGCCCGGCTGATCTCCCGGGTCCTGGCGGTCCCGGACGGCCCGCCGAGAACGGGCGGCCCGGAGCACCTGTCGGAGCGGGAGCGCCAGGTCCTCGGGCTCGTCGCCCGGGGCCTCAACAACACGGAGATCGCGGAGGCGTTGGGCCTGAGCCCGCTCACCGCGAAGACGCATGTCAGCCGGATCATGGGCAAGGTCGGGGCCCGCGACCG
Organism: Streptomyces sp. HUAS YS2; assembly: GCF_033343995.1. NCBI lineage: Bacteria > Bacillati > Actinomycetota > Actinomycetes > Kitasatosporales > Streptomycetaceae > Streptomyces > Streptomyces solicathayae. Next base: position 5,421,386 of record NZ_CP137573.1, read on the forward strand.
GGCCCAACTCGTGGTGATCGCCTACGAGTCGGGCCTGGTCGCACCCGGGATCAGTTCGGCGTGACGGGGCTCACCGCTCCGGCGTGACCGCGTTGCTCGCGCGCAGCATGTCCTCGCGCTCGACGATCTTCACGCGCTCACGGCCCTGTGGCTCGCCGAGCGCCTTCTCGGCGGCGTCCAGGGCGTACCAGCCCTCCCACGTCGTGTACGTGAGGCCCTTCTCGGTCAGGAACGCGACGACCGCGTCCTCCTCCGGCGAGATGGGCGTGAGCAGCCGGCCGTTGGCGTGGTCGTCCAGCAGGTTGGCCACGGTCTCGTTGGCGTCGCCCTTGGTGTGGCCGATCAGGCCGACCGGGCCGCGCCGGATCCAGCCGGTGACGTACGTGGACGCCAGGTGCTCGCCGTTCTCCTGGACGACCCGGCCGCCCTCGTCGGGAACGGTGCCGGTGGCGGTGTCCCAGGGCAGCTTGGGCAGCTCGTCGGAGAGGTAGCCGACGGCGCGGTAGACGGACTGGACGTCCCAGTCGGTGGTCTGCCCGGTGCCCTTCACGTTGCCGGTGCCGTCCAGCTCGGTGCGCTCGGTGCGCAGGCCGACGACCTTGCCGTCCTCGCCGAGGATCTCGACGGGCGACTCGAAGAAGTGCAGGAAGAGTTTGTGCGGGCGGTCGCCGATGTCGCGGATCGCCCAGTTCTCCAGGGTCTTCGCGACCATGTCGGTCTGCTTGTTCTTGCGCCGCTCGGCGATCGAGCCCTCGTCGTAGTCGATGTCCTCGGGGTTGACGATGACCTCGATGTTCGGGGAGTGGTCCAGCTCGCGCAGCTCCATCGGGGAGAACTTCGCCTGCGCCGGGCCGCGGCGGCCGAACACGTGGATCTCCACGGCCTTGTTGGCCTTCAGACCGTCGTAGACGTTCGCCGGGATCTCGGTCGGCAGCAGCTCGTCCGCCGTCTTCGCGAGGATGCGGGCGATGTCGAGGGCCACGTTGCCGACACCGAGGACGGCGACCTTCTCGGCCTCCAGCTCCCAGGTGCGCGGCACGTCAGGGTGGCCGTCGTACCAGGACGCGAAGTCGGCGGCGCCGAACGAGCCGTCCAGCTCGACGCCGGGGATGCGCAGCTCGCGGTCGAACATGGCGCCCGTGGAGAACACGACCGCGTCGTAGAAGGCGCGCAGGTCGTCGAGGTGGATGTCGGCGCCGTAGTTCACGTTGCCGAAGAGCCGCACCTGCGGCTTGTCGAGCACCTGGTGCAGGGCGGTGATGATGCCCTTGATGCGCGGGTGGTCGGGCGCGACGCCGTACCGGATCAGGCCGAAGGGGGCCGGCATCCGCTCGAAGATGTCGATGGACACGCCCGGCTCGTTGGCGGCCTCGGACTTCAGCAGCGCATCGGCGGCGTAGATTCCGGCGGGGCCGGCGCCGACGATCGCGACCCGGAGGGGGCGGGGCATGTCAGGTTCCCTTCGCAAGCGACGTGCCGGAGAGATCACCGACACTTAGGTCACCCTAAATAACGCCCCGAGCGGATCGGTACCCACCCCCGGTCTATGACCTCATAAGGCCCGCTTATGGGTTCCATAGGCGGGCCTTGGGTCTAGAGGTTCCTGTCTACCACCAGCCGGTCTTGGTGGCGGCGGCGTCGCATCCGTTGGAGACGGAGAACAGGATGCAGGCGCGGAACGCGACCGCGCTGGACGAGTGGGTCGCCTTGGCCGCGGTGTAGATCCGGCTGCTCACCGGGCTGGAGTAGCGGCAGTCCGCCTTGCGGTCGCCGTTCACGTCGACCTCGAACACGATGTTCAGGCTGCTCCACGCGGAGCTGGAGGCCTTGGCCCAGCCGTACTGCCTGCCGTTGTACCACCCGGACCGGATCTGCGCGGTGCCGGTCTCGCCGCTGGCCTGCTTGACCGTCGTCTGGCCGGTGGCCACCGCCGGGTCGCTCAGGTAGGCGAGATCGCCGCAGGTGACCGCCGCGGTGACCTCACCGCGCGGCGCCGCGCCGGCCGACCCGCTCGAACCGGCGAGCAGCGTGCCCGCCAGCGCGAGCGCCGCCCCGGAGGCGGCGAGGCTCTTCTTCGTGACCATGTGTGTCCCCCTCTGTCGAAACCGTCTTACAGCGACCACCTTCGCGGCGGCGAGGAGATGCGGGTACCTCGGAGAACTCAGGGTCGGGGCTAGCCGCCGAAGGCGGGGGAGGCGAGGGCGTACGCCCCGTACACGGCGGGAGAGGCGAGGGCGAGCAGGAACAGGACGACGAACAGGCCCTTGACCTGGTGGCCCCAGCCTTGGCAGAGGATCGCTTTGCGGGGCTTTCGCGGGCTGTACGCGACCCGGATGGTCTCGTCCTCGACCGATTCGGGGTGGGTGTGGGTCTTCCCCGTGGTGTCGGTGTACACGTACGAGACCTGACCGTCGAGCCATGCCTGCGTCGCGTCGACCGTGATGCCGTGGCGGGACAGGTACCAGTTCTCCCAGAGGGTCCAGAGTGCGGAGACGACGCCGAAGGCGAACAGCGCGCCGACGCCGCCGACCAGCAGCACCGCGACCCCGCGGCCCACGTGCTCCGTGGCGACCCCGACGAAGGCGGACAGGGCCGCGAGCCCGACGCCGACGACGACCGCCGCACCCTTGACGAACAGCGGCACCGGTTCCGGCCCGTCCTCGTCGTCCTCGTCGGGGGACCCCAGGGTGCGGGTGGTGACGAGCGCGGAGCCGTCGGCCGCGTCCTCCCCGGCGGTACGTGCGGGCAGCGCGGCGTTCACCGCGTCGGCGAAGGCGTCGGCGGCGGCCCGGCTCACGTCCTCGATCCGGTACACGGTCGGCTCGATCCCGGCCGGGGCCGTCAACTCGACGGTGACGACACGCCTTTCGACGCGTATCCGGGCGATCGCCGCGAGCGGGATGCGCAGTTCGTCGTGCGGGCGGCGCAGCAGCAGCTCCTCGCCCATGGAGCGGAGTTCGGTGCTCTGGTCACCCTGGAGGACGGGTATGGGCGAAGTCATCGGCATGGACGTGATCGTAGGAGCCGGACCGCGGGCCGGTGAAGGGGGTGTGGGGGTTCCCGTCGGGTCCTGTGCTGTCGTACGGTCCGCTCATGATCGAAGGATTGCTCCTCTGCTTCGCCGTGCTGTCCGTGCTGCTCTTCGGCTTCTCCCTGATGTGGATGAAGGGCGAGAGCGAAGACGGCAAGAGGGCGGCGGAGTTGGCGGAGGTCGGTATCGAGGTCGAGGCGCGTCTGACCCACCTGGGGCCGACCAGGAGCACGAGGACTTCGATCGCCCACTACGAGTGGCAGGGGTCGGACGGTCAGAAGCTGCAGCACCAGAGGGGTGTGACTGCCTCCCCCGTCCACGTCGTGGGCGACACGTACCCCCTCGTGTACCACCCCAGGTTCCCGACCCGCCTGAAGCTGGGAACGATGAAGACCGTCCGCAAGGAGCGCCGGGAGCGGGAGGGCAACCTGAGGGGCGCGAAGCGGCTCGCGTTCTGGTCCCTCGCCGTGTGCGTCCTCTCGATCACCGGCTTCGTCCTCAGCCCCTGAGCGCGCTATCCGCCGAAGGCGGGGAGCGCGAGCCGGTACGTCCCGTACGCGAGGAGCGCGGCGATGCCGGCCATGAAGAGGAACATGGTCAGCTCGCCTGCCGCGATCTTCAACGGCCGGGAGACCACCGCGACCTGAGGCTTCCGCGGGGAGTAGGCGACCCGGGCCGTGCCGTTCTGCGCGAGCCCCTGGATGTGACGCGTCACCCCGTCGGCGTCCGTGTACGCAAGGGCGGTCGTGCCGCTCCGGTAGACCTGCTCGGCGTCCACCGTGATGCCGTACCGGGGCAGATACCAGGGCAACCACCAGCACATGATCAACATCAGGGTGACGTGGATGACCACCGCGCCGGCCTGCCCGAGCAGCAGCGTCGCGATGCCGCGGCTCCAACTCTGGCCGGCCACCCCGACGGCGACGGCGAGGAGCCCCGCCGCGACGCAGAGGGTGTGGCGCAGCCACGGGTCGGCGGCGAACAGCCCGGGACCTTCCAGGTCCTCGTCCTCCTCGGCCTCCTCATCGACGTCCGCGGCGGACCGCAGGCTGCGGGTGACGACGAGCGAGGAGCCGTCGATCGTCTCCGTGCCCTCGGCGCGCTCGGGCAGCGCGGCGTTCACCACGTCCGCGAAGACGGTCGCGCCCGCCGCGCTCACGTCCTCGATCCGGTACACGACCGGCTCGACGCCCGCCGGGGCCGTCAACTCGACTGCGACGACACGCCTTTCGGCGCGTACGTGAGTGATCGCGGCCAGCGGGATGCGCAGCTCGTCGTCCCGGCGGCGCAGCAACAGGTCCGTGCCGTCGGCGCGCAGTTCGGTGTCCCTGTCGCCCTGGAGGACGGGTATGGGCGAAGTGATCGACATGCGCGAGATCGTAAGGCGCGAAGTCCTTGCTGGTGAAGGCAATATGGGGGTTTCGGTCGGGACCTGAGGTGTCGTACGGTCCGCCTGTGATTCTGGTGATCGTGGTGCTGGTGTGTTCCCTCTTCGCGTCCCTGGCCGGCCTCCTCTTCGGCCCGTTGATGATCCAGGGCGAGGGGAAGGAACTGAAGAAGATCAGGGACCTGGCCGAATCGGGCATCGAGGTCGAGTCGCGCCTCGTGGGCCTGGAACGGATCGGCGACGGGGGCTACCTGCACGGCATGTTCGAGTTCGGCACCCTGAACGGCGACACCGTCCTTCACCAAACGGGGGAGAAGGTCAGTCCCGCGATGGTGGTCGGCAGCGCGTACCCGCTGGTCTATCACCCCGACAACGTGAAGCACGTGCTCGTGGGGACGATGGCGACAGTCCGCAAGGAGGTCCGGTTCCGGCGGGACGGCGTGCGGGGCGCGAAGAAGATGATGCTCCTGGCCTTCGCGGTGGGCGTGCTGGCTGTGGTGGGCCTGATCCTCAGCCCCGCCTGACCCCTCCCCAGCCCCTGACGCCGTCGTCCCCCTCCGCGTCGAACGCGGAGGGGGACGACGGCGTCATGCTGCTACGGAGCTACTGCGCCAGCCGCCACCACTGGTTCGACCCGCCGTTGTTCTCCCACATGATGAGCTGGGTACCCCAGACTCCGGTCCCTCCCGGGACGTCGATCACGTGGCCGGAAGGGTCGTTCCGGATGTCGTCCGGGCCCCACGAGGGGTCGAAGCTGAAAACCTGGTTCCACTTGTCGTTGCAGTACCAGAGGATCAGCGTGGCGCCCATCCGGGTGTCGTCGTGCCGGTCCAGGCACAGGCCGCTCGCGGCGTTGCGGATCGTCTGGCGCCCGCGGGAGTCGGTGCTCGCGTACCAGCGCTGGTTCGCACCCCCGTTGCAGCCCCACTGGATCACGGCGGCGCCGGGCCCGGCGTTGCCGCTGCCGTCCATGCAGAGATCGGTCGCGACGTTGATGAACCGGCCACTGAACGAGGCCGCGGAGGCCGTCGGTGCCGTCACGAGGCTGCCGCCGACCATCGCCAGGCTCGCGGCGGCCAGCGTCATCGCGCGTCTGGCGGTCTTGCTCGACTTGATCCTTGCGAACATGTTCCCCCCCAAAAAGAAACACCAAAGTCCTTGCAGGACATGGCTGTTGGTCATGGTCGATCATAGTTGGCCATGATCGACTTCGGGGGGTAATTACCTCTTGATCGACTCCACGAAGGCCGCCCAGGCGGCGGTGGAGGGGAGCAGGACGGGGCCGTGGGGGACCTTGGAGTCCCGTACGGGGACGATGCCGGCGACGCCGGCAGCGACCTCGATGCAGTTGCCGCTGTCGCCGTCGCTGTAGCTGCTCTTGCGCCACTGGGCGGTGCTCAGGTCGTACTCGCGCATCGTCTGTAGTCCTCCGCCGCCGACTCGAGCAGGGCCAGGGACGCCTTCGGCGACAGCGCGGCGACCCTGAGCAGATCGTAGGCGGACTGTGCGCGCTTCACTACTGCCGGATCGTCCAGCAGGTTCCCCGAATACACGGCCTCTGTATAGGCGGTTGGGGGAGCGTCCTCGAACTCCATCAGCCTGAGCGGCTTGCCCATCTGTGCGTACGCTCCGGCTGCGAACGGCAGCACCTGGAGCAGCAGCTGGCGTTCCCGCATCAGCGAGGACACGTGGTCGAGTTGTTCCGCCATCTCGGCGGAGCTGCCTACCGGGACGCGGAGGGCGGTCTCGTGCAGGATGGCCCAGTACTCCGGCTGGCCGGAATTCTGCAGGATTCTCTTCCGATCCATGCGTGCCCGTACCGCCTCGTCGACGTACTCGCTCGTCGCGAGAGGGTTGCTTGCCAGCGTCACGGCACGCGCGTACTCGGGCGTCTGCAGCAGGCCGGGTATCACGGCGGGCTCGAACTCGCAGATCTTCGTTGCCAACCGCTCCAGCTCAGCCACCGGCGCGAAATAGTGGGCGTAAGGCGACTTGTCGATCAGTGTGCGGCACAGCCGCTCGAAAAAACCATCGGTTTGTAGCGTCTCATCGATCCGTTGCGCCACATCCAACTGCGGTTTCCGAATCGCCTGTTCGAACTGGCCGATGTATCCGCCCGAAACGAACACTCGCCGGCCGAGTTCCCCCTGCGTCATTCCCGCAGCCTCGCGGCGCCGTTTCAGCTCCGCGCCGAAGAACTCCCACGCGTCCTGCCGTGCGCCTCTGGCCATGGATTAACTCCCCTGCCCTACGCGTTACTTGTAGCGACCGTGAGTCTCCCGATTCTACGGAAGAGCCCCCACCCTTGGTGCGGTAAGCGGGAAATGGATTCGGAAAGGGACCCCCGGTGCAGGAACAGGGCAGGAAGCGATCGTCGGAGTCCGTGAACGAGACGAGGGAGGTGATCGAGGAATTGCGCGCGGCGCTGGAGCGCAACGGAATCGTGCTGCCCTCGCTCGGGCTGGACGCCCTGTTCCTCGCCGCCGCGTCTCCTCGGTCGCTCATCGAATTGGGGCGCATCACGGTGGACACGGCCCGAAAGCTGGCCGCCGTGCTGCCGGAGGAAGGAGGTCGGTCATGAATGGCCTGCCCATCGGGGCGTACGTCGTGGAGATCCGTACCGGACGGGTCGGCACGGTCATGGGGCACGTGGGGCCGTACCTCCAGCTGAGGCCGCTCGGGGGCGGCCGGGAGTGGGACTGCGAGCCGGACGGCGTGCGGGTCGCGACCGCGGCCGAGCGGCTCCGCGCCGCCACCGCGCACGTGAACGCACGGAGTCGTGGCGAAGTGCCCTGAATCCCTCTCAACCCGTTCATTCCGGGCCCGCTCGTGCCGTCGTACCGGTCCGGGCGGGCCCGGTCGTACGGGACAATGGGGCCATGAGTCTGTTCCGCGACGACGGCATCGTGCTGCGCACCCAGAAGCTGGGTGAAGCGGACCGCATCATCACGATCCTCACGCGCGGTCACGGACGCGTACGCGCCGTCGCGCGCGGGGTGCGCCGGACGAAGTCGAAGTTCGGGGCGCGCCTCGAACCGTTCTCGCACGTCGACGTGCAGTTCTTCGCGCGCGGCAGCGATCTCGTCGGGCGCGGGCTGCCGCTCTGCACGCAGAGCGAGACCATTGCCGCGTACGGCGGCGGCATCGTCACGGACTACGCGCGGTACACCGCCGGTACGGCGATGCTGGAGACGGCCGAGCGGTTCACCGAGAACGAGGGCGAGCCGGCCGTCCAGCAGTACCTGCTGCTCGTCGGCGGGCTGCGGACGCTCGCCAACGGCGAGCACGCGCCGCACCTCGTCCTCGACGCGTTCCTCCTGCGCTCGCTGGCCGTGAACGGCTACGCGCCCAGCTTCGCCGACTGCGCGAAGTGCGGCATCCACGGGCCGAACCGGTTCTTCTCGGTCGCGGCCGGCGGGGTCGTATGCGGTGACTGCCGGGTGCCGGGCAGCGTCGTACCCTCTGCGGAGGCCATCGGCCTGCTCAGCGCGCTGCTCACTGGCGACTGGGCGACGGCGGACTCGTGCGAGCCGCGTCACGTCCGGGAGGGCAGCGGGCTCGTGTCCGCCTATCTGCACTGGCACCTGGAGCGCGGCCTGCGCTCCCTGCGGTACGTAGAGAAGAGCTAGGAGATTCATCGCCATGGCCATCGCACGACGCGGAATCCTCGGACGGCAGCGCCGGGAGTACAAGATCCCCGAGCCGCACCCGTCCGGTGCCCGCCCGCCGAAGCTCCCCGGTGAGCTGGTGCCGAACCACGTCGCCTGTGTGATGGACGGCAACGGCCGCTGGGCGAAGGAGCGTGGCCTGCCGCGCACCGAGGGGCACAAGGTCGGCGAGGGCGTCGTGCTCGACGTGCTCAAGGGCTGCCTGGAGATCGGCGTGAAGAACCTCTCGCTCTATGCCTTCTCCACCGAGAACTGGAAGCGGTCGCCCGAGGAGGTCCGCTTCCTGATGAACTTCAACCGGGACGTCATCCGCCGCCGCCGCGACGAGATGGACGAGCTGGGCATCCGGATCCGCTGGGTCGGCCGGATGCCGAAGATGTGGAAGTCGGTCGTCCAGGAGCTCCAGGTCGCGCAGGAGCAGACGAAGAACAACGACGCGATGACGCTGTACTTCTGCGTCAACTACGGCGGGCGCGCGGAGGTCGCGGACGCGGCACAGGCGATCGCGCGGGACGTCGCCGCGGGGAAGCTGGACCCGGCGAAGGTCAACGAGAAGACCTTCCAGAAGTACCTGTACTACCCGGACATGCCGGACGTCGACCTGTTCCTGCGGCCCAGCGGCGAGCAGCGCACCTCGAACTACCTGATCTGGCAGAGCAGCTACGCCGAGATGATCTTCCAGGACGTGCTGTGGCCGGACTTCGACCGGCGTGACCTGTGGCGGGCCTGCGTCGAGTACGCCTCCCGCGACCGCCGCTTCGGCGGCGTCGACCCGGCGGACCTCGCCGTCCTGGAGAAGGCCCGCAAGGCATGACGGGGGCGGGGGGCGTCGAGGTGCAGGACCGCGTGGAGCTGGCGTACGTGCCGGAGCTCGCGGACTCGGTGGGCGCGATCCGGGCCCGGGGGAAGGCCACGCCGGCGGGGCGGCTGCAGAACGGTGTGGGGCTGATCGCCGCGGTCGGCGCGCTCTACTCGCTGGTGGTCAGCTTCGACGGGCCGGGCGGCCGTCCCGCCTACGCGTCGGTCTTCGTGTGCCTGCTCGCGCTGGTGTTCATCCTGGGCCTGATGGTGCTGACGCCCACGCTCCAGGGACGGCAGGTGCACCGGCTGTACGCCTCCCAGGGCGAGTTCCGGACCGTCGTGGACGACGCGACCGGACTGACCCTGATGGCACGGGACATCGACATGACGTACCGGTGGCCGTTGATGAGCCGGTACACCGAGACCGACGACCTCTTCGTGATGATGTCACCCGACAAGAACGGGGTCGGCCTCGTCGTCCTGCCCAAGCGCGGCCTCGCCACGGGGGACGCGGACCGGCTGCGCGCGATCCTGGACCGACGCTCGCAGCGGGCCGGCCGCTGAGTCTCGAGGAACTGGCTTTCTCTACGCAGAGTGACTGCCATCGCGGCAGGGAACCGGACGCCACTCCAACAGGGTCGCTCCGCGTGACGGTTCTCTGCCGCCGTGCTCGGCTGGGACTGCCAGGCCGAAGCGACGGGCCTCGGCCGCGAGCAGAGGAGCACGAACCGTCATGGCAGTCACCACGGACCCCACGTCACTCGACGGGCACGCCCAGCCGGCGCAGGTCTACAAGATCGAGGACCTGATCAGACCGTCCGAGGTGGAGCAGCTGACCGAAGCGGTGTCCACCCTGCCCGAAGGGCCGGAACAGACGGCCCAGCTCCAGGCGAAAGTGGCACAGCTGGAAGCACACATCGCGCTCAGGGACGCGGCGGATTCCACACCGCGGCTGGTGCGCGGGCGGTATCGCAGCGCCGGTGCACAGCAGCAGCTGGAGCTGCGTGTCGACGTGGACGGCTTCAGGCCGACCATGCGGGTGAGCGGCGACTTCTTCCAGACCACCGGCGCCACCACCAGTTACGTCGGTTCCTTCATCGTCGAGGCGCCGACGATCACCTCCGAACCCGGGGTGGTCAAGATCGAAGGGCAGGGAAGGTTCAGCTTCCCCGTCGCCTCACGGCATGTGCGCGTGACCATTCCGCGCGGGGCCGGGGGGCCGCCGCAGCCGGGCATGGCGATCGTGCAGTTCTCGGCGGGCCCCGAGGGGTCCGCACCGACCGCGACGTTCCAGTGCGCGTTCATGTCCCCGCACTTCCGGAGCATCCAGCTGGAACAGGACTCCGTCGCCGGGACCGTGCCGTTCGTCTCGTACGACACCGGCTCGCTTCCGCAGCCCGCCTCGAGCCCCGCGCGCGTCCTGAGCGTGCCGAAGGCGTACGACGAGGCGGGCATCGAGGTGCAGACGGCCGGGGTTCCCAGCGTCATCGACACCTCCGGTGCCGGCGCTGACGCCACGTGGGACGACGCCGAGCTGCACAATGCGATGGTCAACCACTTCAGCCTCTGGCAGGACGCTCCCCTGTGGCGTCTTTGGATGCTGGTGGCCACGTCCTATGTGGACCCCACCGTCCGAGGGATCATGTTCGACGGTCTCGGCGCCTTCCAGAGGCAGGGCAGCGCGGTCTTCCATGACAAGATCAAGGGTTCCGACCCGGCCAGCCAGCGGGCGCAGCTGCGGACCTACGTCCACGAGCTGGGCCACGCGTTCAACCTGCTCCACTCGTTCCAGAAGGACCTTGCCGTCCCGCCGCAGCCCCTGGGTCCCAACGGGGGTCTGGGCGATCTGTCGTGGATGAACTACGTGCAGAACTTCCAGCCCCCGCCGCCGGCACCGGGCGGCCCCGCCGCCTACTGGGCCGCGTTCCCCTTCCAGTTCACGGAGAACGAGCTCATCCACCTGCGGCACGGCTTCCACCGCAACGTGGTCATGGGCGGGCAGCCGTTCGGACTCGGCGCCGCCGAGGTCGACCCGGACCTCTTCGGTGATCCCCTGGCCGACAACTCGGGCCTCGCCCTGGAGCTGCGCTCCGAGAACGCCTTCCGGTTCGGCCAGCCCGTCGTGGTCGAACTCCGGCTGTCCACCACCGACCAGCGTGGACGCAGCACCCACGGGCGGCTGGACCCCAAGGACGGCCTCACCAGCATCGCCATCTGCGGCCCGTCCGGCGAGACGAGGATCTACCGGCCGCCGATGACGCGCTGCGTGGAGACGGAGACCGAGGTCCGGCTGGACGCCGAGCGGCCCGCGATCTACGAGAGCTTCTACATCGGCTACGGCAAGGACGGCCTGTACTTCCAGCAGCCCGGCCGCTACCAGCTGCGGGCCCAGTACATCGCGTCGGACGGCTCCCGGGTGCTCTCCCAGGTCCACCAGGTGACCGTCCGCTCGCCCCGCACGGAGCAGGACGAGAACGTCGCCGAGCTGATGATGGGCGACGAGCAGGGCATGCTCTTCCACCTCCTCGGCTCCGACAGCGAGATGCTCAGCTCCGGGAACATGGCCCTGGAGGAGGTGCTCGACCGGTACTCCGACCACCCGCTCGCGGTCTACCCGCAGCTGGTCAAGGGCGCCAACGCCTCCCGGGACTTCAAGTACCTCAGCGCGGACAAGCGGCTGACCACGAGGTCCGCCGACCCCAGCGAGAGCATCCGGAACCTGGACCGGGTCGTCGACGCCACACTGGCGGACCGGGGCGTCGACAACCTCACCCTGGGCTGGGCGATGAAGCGCCGCGCCCGCATGGAGGCCAGGGCCGGTGACCCCGATCGGGCCCGGCGGACGATGGACCGGATGGTCGAGGTGATCCGCGAGCGGACTTACAGCCCCGCCGTGCACCGGGACATCGAGGCGGAGGCGGAGCGCGTCAAGGAGGAAGTCACCCGCGAGAACCGGTAGCGAACGCGACGTACCCCGCCGTGCCGGTGATGCCGGCACGGCGGGGTACGGATGCGGTTCCCGGGGCCGTCAGCCCTCGGCGGCTGCCTCCGCGCACTCCGCGCAGGTGCCGAAGATCTCCACGGTGTGCGCCACGTTCACGTACCCGTGCTGGGACGCGATCGTCTCCGCCCACTGCTCCACCGCCGGGCCCTCCACCTCGACGGCCTTGCCGCACACGCGGCAGACCAGGTGGTGGTGGTGCTCGCCGGACGAGCAGCGGCGGTACACCGCCTCGCCGTCGCTGGTGCGCAGCACGTCGACCTCGCCGGCCTCCGCCAGCGACTGCAGCGTGCGATAGACCGTGGTCAGGCCGACCGAGTCGCCGCGGTGCTTGAGCATGTCGTGCAGCTCCTGCGCGCTGCGGAACTCGTCCACCTCGTTCAGCGCCGCCGAAACGGCGGCCCGCTGCCGGGTCGACCGGCCGCGTACGGGGGGTCCTGCCGTCGCCACAGGTGCCTCCTCACAAGTCGAATGCCGCTGCCATTCTGCCAGGCGGCTAGACCGTGACGTCGTCCGTGGCCCTGCGCGTGGCCGGGACGGCCACGTCGCACGCGGCGGCGGCCGTCTCGGCGGCCCTGGCCCGGCGCCGGGCCAGCGGGGCCGCGAGGGCGGTCAGGACGACGAAGGCGCCGATCGCGTACAGCACGATCGTCGCGCCGGGGGACACGTCCTGGTAGTACGTCGTGATCGTGCCGGCCAGGGTCACGCCGGTGCCGATCAGCACGGCGATCACGAAGGTCGCGCGGAACGAGCGGGACAGCTGCTGGGCCGCGGCGACCGGGACCACCATCAGGGCGCTGACCAGCAGCAGGCCGACGACCCGCATCGCGACGGTGACGGTGACCGCGGCGGTGATCGCGATCAGCAGGTTCAGGAAGCGCACCGGCAGGCCGGTGACGCGGGCGAACTCCTCGTCCTGGCTGACCGCGAACAGCTGGCGGCGCAGGCCCACGGTCACCAGGATCACGAAGGCGGCGAGCAGTGCGATCGCGGTGACGTCCTCCTGCGAGACCGTCGACAGCGAGCCGAAGAGGTACGAGAGCAGGTTGGCGTTGGAGCCGTCGGCCAGGTCGATGAGCACGACACCGCCGGCCATGCCGCCGTAGAACAGCAGCGCGAGCGCTATGTCGCCGCGGGTGCGGCCGTACGCCCGGATCAGCTCCATGACGACGGCGCCGGCGACGGCGACGAGGGTGGCCGTCCACACCGGGTTGGTCGACATGAGGAAGCCGAGGCCGACACCGGTCATGGCGACGTGGCCGATGCCGTCGCCCATCAGCGCCTGGCGGCGCTGGACGAGGAAGATGCCGACGGCGGGCGCGGTGATGCCGACGAGCACGGCCGCGAGGAGCGCCCGCAGCATGAAGTCGTCCTGCAGGAATTCCATGATCAGCTCAGCAGTCCCGTGCGGAGCGGCTCGTCGGCCGCGTGCGGATGTACGTGGTCGTGGCCGGGCAGCGCGTGCTGGCCGACGGCCTTCGGGGGCGGCCCGTCGTGGACGACGCAGCCGTCGCGGAGCACGACGGCGCGGTCGATGAGGGGCTCCAGCGGGCCGAGTTCGTGCAGCACGAGGAGGACGGACGCGCCGCCGGCGACCTGCTCGCGCAGGGTGTCGGCGAGGATCTCCTGGCTGGCCAGGTCGACGCCGGCCATCGGCTCGTCCATGATCAGCAGCTCGGGTTCGGCGGCGAGCGCGCGGGCGATCAGCACGCGCTGGTGCTGGCCGCCGGAGAGCGCGGCGACGGAGTCCTTGGCGCGGTCGGCGAGGCCGACCAGGTCGATCGCCCGGTCGACGGCGGCCCGGTCGGCCTTGCCCAGCAGGCCGAAGCGGCGGCGGGACAGTCGGCCGGAGGTGACGACCTCACGGATCGTGGCGGGGACGCCGCCGGCGGCGGTGGTGCGCTGGGGCACGTAGCCGACGCGGGCCCAGTCGCGGAACCGCTTCAGTTCGGTGCCGAACAGCTCGACGGTGCCGCCGGTGAGCGGGACCTGCCCGATCACGGACCGGACGGCGGTCGACTTGCCGGAGCCGTTGGCGCCGAGCAGGGCGACGACCTCGCCGCGCCCGACGGCCAGGTCCACGCCGCGCAGGACGGGGCGCGCGCCGAGCGCCGCCGTGGCGCCGCGGACGGATATGACGGGGGCGTCCGTGACTGCGTTGCTCATGACTGCTCTCACTTCGCGCCGAGGGCCGTCTTCAGGGCGGCCAGGTTGGCCTGCATGACCTCGAAGTAGTCATCGCCCTCGGACCGGTCGGTGATTCCCTCCAGCGGGTCCAGGACGTCGGTCTTCAGGCCGGTGTCCTTCGCGAGGGTCTTCGCGGTCCGGTCGCTGGCAAGGGTCTCGAAGAAGACGGTGCTGACCTTCTCCTTCCGCGCCTTGTCCTGGAGTTCCTTGATCCGGGCGGGGCTGGGCTCGGACTCGGGGTCGAGGCCCTTGATGCCCTCCTGGTCCAGGGCGTAGCGCTCGGCGAGGTAGCCGAAGGCGGAGTGGGTGGTGATGAAGGTCCTGGTGGAGGTGTTCTTCAGGCCCTGCGCGAAGGCGGTGTCCAGATCGCCGAGCTGCTTCACCAGGGCGTCGGTGTTCTTCTGGTAGTCGGCCGCGTGGTCCGGGTCGGCCTTCTTCAGGGCCGCGCCGACGCCCTTGGCGACCTCGGCGTACTTCACCGGGTCGAGCCATATGTGCGGGTCGGCGCCGGCCTCGGACCCGTGATCGTGCCCGCCGTGCTCGCCCTCGTGCTCCGCGTGCTCCCCGGCGGACTCGCCGCCGTGGGCGTGGTCCTCGCCGGAGCCGTGCTCCTCCAGCTCGGTGAGGGTGGCGGCGTCGACGGTGTTCTTCACGCCGGTCTGCTCGATCGCCTCGTCGACGGCGGGCTGCACGCCCTTGAGATAGAGGATGACGTCCGCGTCCTCGAGCCGGCCGATCTGCCGCGGCTTGAGCTCCAGGTCGTGCGGCTCGACGCCCGGCTTGGTGAGAGTCTGGACGGAGACGCGGTCGCCGCCGATCCGCTCTGCGAGGAACTGCATCGGATAGAACGACGCCACGACGTCCAGCTTGCCGTCCGACCCCTTGTCGGCCGCGTCGGAGGTGCCGCCGCAGGCGGAGAGCGTGACGAGACCGAGCGCGACGGCTCCGGTGAGGGCGGTGACGGGTATGAGGCGGCGTACGTTCATGACAGTCATTTTCAACAAAGGTGGAAACGATTGTCAACAAAGCAGGTAAGTGACCTGAGCCCCCTACCGATTTGATCCGGGGCCCCGGCCCGCCGGTAACCTGAGGCATTCGCCCGCCCGTCTCCCGACCACCACCCCCCATCGAGGCGCTTCGCGCCGCTATTTCAATCCGTCGACGTAATGAAGAGAGCACCGTGGCCGCCGACAAGATCGACACCATCGTCAGCCTGAGCAAGCGCCGTGGCTTCGTCTACCCCTGCAGTGAGATCTACGGCGGCCAGAAGGCCGCCTGGGACTACGGACCGCTGGGTGTCGAGCTCAAGGAGAACATCAAGCGTCAGTGGTGGCGCTACATGGTCACCTCGCGCGAGGACGTCGTCGGTATCGACTCGTCCGTGATCCTGGCCACCGAGGTCTGGGAGGCCTCCGGCCACGTCGCCACCTTCACGGACCCGCTGACCGAGTGCACCTCCTGCCACAAGCGCTACCGCGCCGACCACCTGGAGGAGGCGTACGAGGAGAAGCACGGCCGCCTCCCCGAGAACGGCCTCGCCGACCTCAACTGCCCCAACTGCGGCAACAAGGGCACCTTCACCGAGCCGAAGCAGTTCTCCGGCCTGCTCTCCACCCACCTCGGCCCGACCCAGGACTCCGGCTCCGTCGCCTACCTGCGTCCCGAGACCGCCCAGGGCATCTTCACCAACTACGCCCAGGTGCAGCTGACCGCGCGCAAGAAGCCCCCGTTCGGCATCGCGCAGATGGGCAAGTCGTTCCGGAACGAGATCACCCCGGGCAACTTCATCTTCCGCACCCGCGAGTTCGAGCAGATGGAGATGGAGTTCTTCGTCAAGCCGGGCGAGGACGAGCAGTGGCACGAGTACTGGATGGAGCAGCGCTGGAACTGGTACACGGGTCTGGGTCTCCGTGAGGAGAACATGCGCTGGTTCGAGCACCCGCAGGAGAAGCTCTCGCACTACTCCAAGCGCACCGCCGACATCGAGTACCGCTTCCAGTTCGGCGGCAGCGAGTGGGGCGAGCTCGAGGGCGTCGCCAACCGCACCGACTACGACCTGAAGGCGCACTCCAAGGCGTCCGGAAACGAACTGCAGTACTTCGACCAGGACGCGCAGGAGCGCTGGACCCCGTACGTCATCGAGCCCGCCGCCGGTGTCGGCCGCACCATGCTGGCCTTCCTGCTCGACGCGTACACCGAGGACGAGGCGCCGAACGCCAAGGGCGTCATGGAGAAGCGCACCGTGATGCGCCTCGACCCGCGCATCGCGCCGGTCAAGGTCGCCGTGCTGCCGCTGTCCCGCAACGCGCAGCTCTCGCCGAAGGCCAAGGGCCTCGCGGCCGACCTGCGGCAGAACTGGAACATCGAGTTCGACGACGCCGGCGCCATCGGCCGCCGCTACCGCCGTCAGGACGAGATCGGCACGCCGTACTGCGTCACCGTCGACTTCGACACCCTCGACGACAACGCGGTGACCGTGCGCGAGCGCGACACCATGAAGCAGGAGCGCGTCTCCCTGGACCAGATCCAGGGCTACCTGGGCAGCCGTCTGCTGGGCTGCTGACGCACCACGCACGCGACGGCGAAGGCCCCCGGTTCCGAGCACGGAACCGGGGGCCTTCGCCATGGGCTCAAGCAGTCGTGGCTTCGGCCCGGGCTGCCGCGGCGGCCTGCGCGGCCTCGGCGGCCGCCTGCCGGCGGGCTCCCTCGGCGGCGCGCCGCTTGCTGAACCAGGCCGTCCACAGCGCCAGCCCGCCGAGCACGCCGTAGATCATGATCGGGCTGACGATCACCATGGTGGAGGTGCTCAGGACGAAGGCGAGCCCGATCCGGACGAGCGCCTCGGCGATGTACGCCACGCCCCACACCACCGTCATCGTGCGCATGGTCGAGCGGAAGCCGTCGAACTGCCACATGCCGTTCCACCAGGCCGTGGACGCGGGCGTTCCGTCGGTGGCGAACTTGCGGCCGAAGTAGAACATCAGCGGCCGGCGCGCGAACAGGGTGACGAGGCAGAGCAGCCCGAACAGCCCGGTCACTCCGGAGTCCTTGATCAGCAGGGCGCGGGGGGAGTGCGTGCCGACCAGCGAGACGACGGCCGTGATCACCAGGAACACCAGCGCGACGATGCCGAACTCGTCCAGCTTGCGCCGCCAGGCGAGGCTGATCACGCTGTCCAGGACCGGCCAGGCGCCACTGACGAGCAGCGCGCTGAAATCGCTCCAGCCGTGCTCCGACAGCTGGTTGTACGTGATGATCGGCGCCACGACGTTGAGGCCGATGGTCAGGACCCAGCCGATCGCGGAGGCCGCGCCGGAGCGGGCGGGCGGCTGCGGCCGGGAGTCGGCGGTCGTCGTGGCGGGTGTGTCCTGCGCGGACAAGGTTCCCCCTGGAGTGCTGGGTGCGGCCAGTGCGGGAAGACGCTAGTCATGTCCAGGACAGGGAACGGGCAACTCCGAGCCAAATGATCACCAAACCGACCGGAGCTGTGCCCTCCGGAACCTGCCCGCGCCTCCGAAGCCCCGCAGTCAGGCGCGCAGCCCGCGCAGCAGCAGCCCGACCAGCGCGTCGAACTCCGCCTCGACGGTGTTCTTGCGCCACTCCTCGGCGTATGCCGGGTCGTGGAAGTGCGCCGTCGCGCTGAACAGCGCACGGGCGGTGGCGTCGGGCTCGGGAGCGGTGAACTCGCCGCTGCGCACACCGTCCTCGACGATGGCGCGGACCTGGCCGACCAGCACCTCGACGTGCTCCTCGACCACGCCGCTGCTCTCGTCGATCAGCACGCCGTACGTCGCGAACAGCTCGGGGTCGTCCCCGGCCTTGTGCCGCTTGGCCTCGAAGAGCCCCGCGAACCAGGCGTGCAGCCGCTCCGGCGCCGGGCGGCCGGTGGCCGAGGTGAGCTCCGCCAGCGCCGTCTCCGTCCGGGACAGCCAGCGATGCGTCACCGCCTCGCGCAGCGCCGCCTTCGTACGGAAGTGCCGGTACACGCTGCCGTGCGAGACGCCGAGCACCCGGGCGACGTCCACGACCGTGGCCTTCGCGGGGCCGTAGCGGCGCAGCACCTCCTCCGTGGCTTCGAGGATGCGCTCGGCGGTCAGGGTCTCGGTGGCGGCCATGGAATGACAGTACCTGTCAGTGCGCGGCGGCCGGATGCGTCAGTGCTCGCTGTCCAGATGCGCCATCTGCTCCTCGGGGTAGCGCTCGCCGGCCGCGGCCCCGGCCGGTACGGCCTGCTCGATCGCGGCCAGGTCCGCCGCGTCCAGCGTCACGTCCAGCGCGCCGAGGGCCTCCGCCAGCCGGTCCCGGCGGCGGGCGCCGACCAGCGGCACGATGTCCTCGCCGCGGCTGAGCACCCAGGCGATGGCCGTCTGCGCGACGGTGACGCCCTTGGCGTCCGCCACGGCGCGCAGCCGGTCGACCAGGCCGAGATTCCGGTGCAGGTTCTCGCCCTGGAAGCGCGGGCTGAAGCCGCGGAAGTCGCCGGGGGCCAGCTGGAGGTCGCGGGTGAAGTGCCCGCTGATCAGCCCGCGCGACAGCACGCCGTACGCCGTGATGCCTATGCCCAGCTCGCGGGCGGTCGGCAGGATCTTCTCCTCGATGCCGCGCGATATCAGCGAGTACTCGATCTGCAGGTCCGCGATCGGGGCGACGGCGGCGGCCCGGCGCAGGGTGTCCGCACCGACCTCGGAGAGGCCGATGTGCCGGACGTGCCCGGCCTCGACCAGCTCGGCGATGGCGCCGACCGTCTCCTCGATCGGGACCCGCGGGTCGAGCCGGGAGAGCCGGTAGACGTCGATGTGGTCCATGCCCAGGCGCTGGAGGGAGTAAGCCGCGAAGTTCTTCACCGCCGCCGGGCTGCCGTCGATCCCGATGACATCGCCCTCGACGCTGCGCAGGGCGCCGAACTTCACGCTGGTCAGCACCTTCTCGCGGGCCTCCGCCGGCGCGGTGCGCAGGGCCTCGTTGATGAGCAGTTCGTTGTGCCCCATGCCGTAGAAGTCGCCGGTGTCGAGCAGGGTCACGCCGGCGTCGAGCGCCGCGTGGATCGTCGCGATCGACTCGGCGCGGTCGGCCTCGCCGTACCAGGTGGACATGCCCATGCAACCGAGACCGAGAGCGGATACCTGGGGGCCGGTGACGCCCAGCGGACGGGTGGGAAGTGCCTTGATGGTTGCCATGCGACAACTATGGCATGACGGATGACAGATTTCAACATCTGTCATCCGTCATGGCGTGAAGTCGAAATCGGTGTGACGGTCCCCGCCCGGTTGGGTAGCGTCACCGGCATGTACTCGTTCTTCCAGATCTACGAGTGAGAGCGCGGCGGGCCCCGGTGCCCGCCCGACGCCCCGACGATTCCCGGATCACGTCTCACCCCGATGGGAGAACCCATGGCCAAGGGCCGGAACAACCTCCTCGGCGTCGGCGGACAGCGCAAGAAGCTGTCCCGCGCCGAACAGCACGGCGCCGCTCAGGGCCGCAACGCCGACCGCAGGACGGCCGCGGACCAGAAGCAGGAGCTGCTGAAGAAGATGCGCGAGCGCGCGCAGGGCAACGAGTCCTAGCCGCACCCTCGTAGGCGAACGCAAGGGCCCCGGGTCATCACGATGACCCGGGGCCCTCGCGCGTCCGGAGCCGACGGACCGTGCGGCGTATGGGTGACAATGGCTGGATGACCGCGTTCTCTCCCCTCGCCATCGGGCCGCACATCGTGCAGCCCCCGGTGGTGCTCGCCCCGATGGCCGGCATCACCAATGCCCCCTTCCGCACCCTCTGCCGCGAGTTCTCCGGCGGCAAGGGGCTCTTCGTGAGCGAGATGATCACGACGCGGGCGCTGGTCGAGCGCAACGAGAAGACCATGCAGCTGATCCACTTCGACGAGACCGAGAAGCCGCGGTCGATCCAGCTGTACGGCGTCGACCCGATCACCGTCGGCAAGGCGGTGCGGATGATCGTCGACGAGGACCTCGCCGACCACATCGACCTGAACTTCGGCTGCCCCGTCCCGAAGGTGACCCGCAAGGGCGGCGGCTCCGCGCTCCCGTTCAAGCGGCCGCTGCTGCGCGCGATCCTCAACGAGGCCGTCGGCAACGCCGGCGACCTGCCGGTCACGATGAAGATGCGCAAGGGCATCGACGACGACCACATCACGTACCTGGACGCGGGCCGGATCGCGGTCGAGGAGGGAGTCACCGCCATCGCGCTGCACGGCCGTACGGCGGCGCAGCACTACGGCGGCACCGCCGACTGGGACGCCATCGCCCGGCTCAAGGAGCACGTCCCGGAGATCCCGGTGCTCGGCAACGGCGACATCTGGTCCGCCGACGACGCACTGCGGATGATGCGCGAGACCGGCTGCGACGGCGTCGTGGTGGGCCGCGGCTGCCTGGGCCGGCCGTGGCTCTTCGGAGACCTGGTGGCGGGCTTCGAGGGGACCGGCGACTACGCGACGCCGGGGCTGCGGACGGTGGCCGACGTGATGGTGCGGCATGCGACGCTGCTCGGCGAGTGGATCGGCGACGAGACACGGGGTGTCATCGACTTCCGCAAGCACGTCGCCTGGTACCTCAAGGGCTTCGCGGTCGGCTCCGAGATGCGTAAGAGGCTGGCGATCACCTCATCTCTGGACGAACTGCGCGCTCAGTTGAGCGAGCTCGACCTGGACCAGTCGTGGCCCGCGGGCGCGGACGGCCCGCGCGGCCGCACGTCGGGCAACAACCGCGTCGTCCTGCCCGAAGGCTGGCTCAAGGACCCTTACGACTGCGCTGCGATCAGCGCCGACGCAGAACTCGACACCTCGGGCGGCTGAGCGGTCCGGAAGGCGTCGGAGCCCGTCCGGATCGTGGGAATCGAGCCGTTCTGGCGGCGTGATTCTCGCCACCCCTGATCAGGCTTGCGCTCAGATGAGCATGTTTCGAGGGGTCCACTTCTCGAAAGGGGTGGCACTCAGTGCCACCCCTTTGTGTTCAAGTGTTGAACGCAACTGGTCGATTCCGCGCTCACATGAGCGAGAATCTTCACTACTGGGTCAAGCGGCCTTCGACGTCTGAAGATGTCGGCTACTCCTCGGAAACATTGGATCTGCTGGCGGACGGGTGGTTAAGGCCGCATGACGGGTAGGCGTACATACCCAGACGCCTTCGATCTGGGTATGTTCCTCGCCGTCAGGGCAGCCACCGAGTCCTCGAGGAGTCGAGACCCGTGTCGGAAAACAAAGATCAGAAGTTCGTGTACGACTTCACCGAGGGCAACAGGGACCTGAAGGACCTGCTCGGTGGCAAGGGCGCGAACCTGGCCGAGATGACCAACCTCGGCCTCCCGGTTCCTCCCGGCTTCACGATCACCACCGAGGCCTGCAAGGTCTACCTCGAGTCCGGCTCCGAGCCGGTCGAGCTCCGCGACGAGGTCAGCGCGCACCTCGACGCCCTCGAGAAGCAGATGGGCAAGAAGCTCGGCCAGGCCGACAACCCGCTGCTCGTCTCGGTGCGTTCCGGCGCCAAGTTCTCCATGCCCGGCATGATGGACACGGTCCTCAACATCGGCCTGTCCGACGAGTCCGTCGCCGGTCTGGCCGCCCAGGCCGACAACGAGCGGTTCGCCTGGGACTCGTACCGCCGCCTGATCCAGATGTTCGGCAAGACCGTCCTCGACGTCGACGGCGAGCTCTTCGAGGACGCCCTCGACGAGGCCAAGGCCGCGAAGAAGGTCGCCAGCGACACCGATCTGGACGCCGCCGACCTGAAGAAGGTCGTCGAGCACTTCAAGAAGATCGTCAAGACCGCGACGGGCCGGGACTTCCCGCAGGACCCGCGCGAGCAGATGGATCTCGCCATCGAGGCGGTCTTCAACTCCTGGAACACCGACCGCGCGAAGCTGTACCGCCGCCAGGAGCGCATCCCGGGCGATCTGGGCACCGCGGTCAACGTCTGCTCCATGGTCTTCGGCAACCTCGGCCCGGACTCCGGCACCGGCGTCGCGTTCACCCGCGACCCCGCCTCCGGCCACGCCGGCGTCTACGGCGACTACCTGCAGAACGCGCAGGGCGAGGACGTCGTCGCCGGTATCCGCAACACCGTGCCGCTCGCCGAGCTCGAGTCGATCGACAAGAAGTCGTACGACCAGCTCATGGAGATCATGACGACGCTGGAGACCCACTACAAGGATCTCTGCGACATCGAGTTCACCATCGAGCGCGGCCAGCTCTGGATGCTCCAGACCCGCGTCGGCAAGCGCACCGCCGGTGCCGCCTTCCGCATCGCCACCCAGCTCGTGGACCAGGGCCTGATCGACGAGGCCGAGGCGCTGCAGCGCGTCACCGGCGCGCAGCTGGCCCAGCTGATGTTCCCGAAGTTCGACGAGACCGCGAAGGTCGAGCAGATCGGCCGCGGCATCGCCGCCTCCCCGGGCGCGGCGGTCGGCAAGGCCGTCTTCGACTCCTACACGGCCGTCAAGTGGTCGCGCTCCGGCGAGAAGGTCATCCTGATCCGCCGCGAGACCAACCCGGACGACCTGGACGGCATGATCGCCGCCGAGGGCATCCTGACCTCGCGCGGCGGCAAGACCTCGCACGCCGCCGTCGTCGCCCGCGGCATGGGCAAGACCTGTGTCTGCGGCGCCGAGGAGCTCGAGGTCGACACCAAGCGCCGCCGGATGACCACCGCCTCCGGCGTGGTGATCGAGGAGGGCGACGTCGTCTCCATCGACGGCTCCACCGGCAAGGTGTACGTCGGCGAGGTGCCCGTCGTGCCGTCCCCGGTCGTCGAGTACTTCGAGGGCCGCATGCACGCCGGCGCCGACGACGCCGACGAGCTGGTCCAGGCCGTGCACCGGATCATGGCGTACGCGGACCGAGTACGCCGGCTGCGCGTACGGGCCAACGCCGACAACGCCGAGGACGCCTCGCGCGCCCGCCGCTTCGGCGCCCAGGGCATCGGCCTGTGCCGCACCGAGCACATGTTCCTCGGTGAGCGCCGCGAGATGGTCGAGAAGCTGATCCTCGCCGACACCGACGAGGAGCGCGAGGAGGCCCTGAAGGCCCTCCTGCCGCTGCAGAAGAAGGACTTCGTCGAGCTCTTCGAGGCCATGGACGGCCTGCCCGTCACGGTCCGGCTGCTCGACCCGCCGCTGCACGAGTTCCTTCCCGACATCACCGAGCTGTCGGTGCGTGTCGCGCTCGCCGAGGCCCGCAAGGAGCCGCACGAGAACGAGCTGCGCCTGCTCCAGGCCGTGCACCGGCTGCACGAGCAGAACCCGATGCTGGGTCTGCGCGGTGTCCGTCTCGGTCTGGTCATCCCCGGCCTGTTCACCATGCAGGTCCGGGCGATCGCCGAGGCCGCGGCCGAGCGCATCGACGCCAAGGGCGACCCGCGCGCCGAGATCATGATCCCGCTCGTCGGCACCGTCCAGGAGCTGGAGATCGTCCGCGAGGACGCCGAGAAGGTCATCGCCGAGGTCTCGGCGAAGACCGGCGTCGAGCTGAAGCTCGCGCTCGGCACCATGATCGAGCTGCCGCGCGCCGCCGTGACCGCCGGTCAGATCGCCGAGGCCGCCGAGTTCTTCTCCTTCGGCACCAACGACCTCACCCAGACGGTGTGGGGCTTCTCCCGGGACGACGTGGAGGCGAGCTTCTTCACCGCGTACCTGGAGAAGGGCATCTTCGGCGTCAGCCCCTTCGAGACCATCGACAAGGACGGCGTCGGCGCGCTGGTCCGCAGCGCCGTCGAGGCCGGCCGGGCCACCCGCCCGGACATCAAGCTCGGCGTCTGCGGCGAGCACGGCGGCGACCCGGAGTCGGTGCACTTCTTCCACGAGGTCGGCCTCGACTACGTCTCCTGCTCGCCGTTCCGGATCCCGGTGGCGCGCCTCGAGGCGGGCCGCGCGGCGGCCGGATCGGCCGGCAGCGACAGCCGCTGATCAGCCATTCAGTAACGAAGACCCCGGAGCCGTCGCTCGTCCCCGACCCTCAAACCGATGGGCGACGGCTCCGGTCAGCAGAAGAGACGGGGCGGACACCTTGTGCGGAGGTGTCCGCCCCGTCGTTTTTTGTCCCGTTGCGGAAATGTCGGCTCGTGTTCGTTCACGGCCGGTTGAAATTGGACCTGTTGAACTCCGGAGCAATGCCGGTGTCACGGTCGGCTTGATGGGTTTCCGCCATTCGTCCCGCAAAGGGAGGGTGGGGCGCGGCCTCCGGATCCCCACCCGGAGGCCGCGCCCATTACCCGTGCCGGGCAAGTGAGCCGCAACCCTCGCGTACCGCCGCCGGACGCGCGAAGCCCCCCACGGTCTTCGCCGCGCCACCTCGGTCCTGAAGGTTTCCTGCCCGACACGCACAGCTTTTCGTTTCCGGCCGGTCCGCCGCGATGCGTTTCAACTGTGGCTTAAACACCCTGGTAACATCCTGTGATGGTGTGCATACTCGTCGCGGGGGGCGATTGCGAGTGCACAGGGGTGGGTTCAGTGCTGCGTATTCATTTCACCGGGGAAGATCTGGCCGGGGTGCGGATGGCCGCCCGGCCGGACGTTCTGTGGGAAACGATTCTCAGCTTTCACCGGTTAAGGGACCGGCGCGGCTCGACGGTCTACCGGGAATGGCGTTCGGAAACCCGGAAGCGGTTGAACAGTGAAACACGACTCCTGGCCGCACTGGTACCCGGACGCGGCTATTTTCCCGACTTCCTGACGCCGGCGGAGGGCGTCCTGGGCCTCGACGAGGGCCTCCAGGCACTCCGCGACACGCCCTCCGGCAGGCTCCGCTCCGAGCTGCGGCTGCTCGGCAGCACCCGCGCCGGCCGGACCGACGGCTCCCTGCCCGGCGCGCTCGCCGCGCTCGCCGAGGGCCGCGGCGAGGCGCGCGGCCGGCTCGCCGACGCCCTGCGCGGTTACCACCGGGCCGCCATCGCGCCGTACTGGTCGCAGGTGCAGGCCCGCGTCGACGCCGACCGGGCGATCCGCGGCCGGGCCGTCCTGGACGGCGGGGCGGACGAACTGCTCGCCTCGCTGCCGCCGATGCTGCGCTGGCGGGCACCGGTCCTGGAGGCCGACTACCCGGTCGACCGAGACATCCACCTGGAGGGGCGCGGACTGCTGCTCCAGCCCTCGTACTTCTGCCGGGGCAACGCGGTCGTGCTGCGCGACCCGCTGCTGCCACCGGTGCTCGTCTACCCGGTCACCCACTGCGAGTCGCCGACCGTGCGCGAGCCGGGCGGGCCGTCCCTCGCGCGGCTGGTCGGCCAGACCCGCTCCGAGGTGCTGCGGGCCGTCGGCGACGGCAGCACCACGAGCGAACTGGCCCGCCGGACGGGGGTGTCCCTCGCCTCGGCGAGCCAGCACGCGGGCGTGCTCCGCGAGGCCGGCCTGGTCGCGACGCTCCGGCACGGCAACGCGGTCCTGCACACGCTGACCCCGCTCGGCGCCGCCC
Source organism: Streptomyces sp. HUAS YS2 (assembly GCF_033343995.1). Lineage (NCBI taxonomy): Bacteria > Bacillati > Actinomycetota > Actinomycetes > Kitasatosporales > Streptomycetaceae > Streptomyces > Streptomyces solicathayae. The sequence goes on from NZ_CP137573.1 coordinate 5,446,877, forward strand.
TGCTCGGCGACGCCGTACGGGGCGCGGTCTGTTACGCGCGGAACGGGCCGGTCACCTCGTAGGTGATGCCGCCCGAGGAGCTGCCGGTGGTGCCGCGCTGGCTGGAGAAGTAGAGCCGGGTGCCGTCGGGGGAGAAGGCCGGTCCGGTGATCTCGGAGCTGGACTGGCCGGTGATCCGCAGGAACGGGGCGACGACGTCGTCCGGCGTGATGATGCAGATCTCCATGTTGCCGCCGTCCTCGGCGATGAACAGGTCGCCGGAGGACGAGCCGGTGACGTTGTCCACGCCGGTGAGCGGGGCGCCGCCGCCGACCACGAGCGAGTCGTCGTAGGCGAGTTCGTAGGTGCTGTTGGCGAGGTTCAGCTGCCACAGGCGGTTGTCGCCCTTGGTGGTGAACCAGACGGTGTCGTTGGCGTAGTGGCAGCCCTCGCCGCCGTTGAACTTCTTCGAGCCGGAGACCTGGCTGCGGGTGGCCGTCGGGGAGCCGTCCGGGTCCGGCACGTTCTGCCAGGTGAAGGAGCCGGAGGTGCCGGTGCCGGCGACCATCACCTGCAGGGTGCCGGAGGACAGGTTGCCCCAGGTGGTGGGGATGAAGCGGTAGAAGCAGCCGCTGGTCTCGTCCTCGGTCAGGTAGATCACCTTGCGGACCGGGTCGGCGGCCGCGGCCTCGTGCTTGAACTTGCCCATGGCGTCGCGTCGGACGGCCGCGTTCACGCCGTACGGGTCGGTCTCGTAGACGTAACCGAGGCTGACCTCCTCGCAGGACAGCCAGGTGTTCCACGGCGTCCTGCCGCCCGCGCAGTTCTGCCGGGTGTTGGACAGGATGCGGTACGCGCCGGTGACCGAACCCGACGAGTTGAACTTCACCGCGCTCGCGCCGCCGGAGGGGTTGATCTCCGAGTTGGACACGTAGATCCAGCCCGTGCCGTCGGCGAAGCAGGCGCCGCCGTCGGGGGCGTTGTGCCAGGTGTACGAGGTGCCGCCGACCGTCTGGCCGGAACGGGCGATGACCCGGCTGCTGAATCCGCCGGGCAGCTGGATGCCGTTGGCGTCGGCCGAGCCGAGGGCCCCGTAGGGGCCGGGGCCGGGCTGGGCGGGAGCCGCGTAGGCGGCCCCGCGCATCAGGGTGCCGCCGAAGGCGGCCGCCGACGTGCCGATGACCGCTCCGCGCAGGAAACTGCGTCGCTCCACGTCTCACTCCAGAGGGGGTGGTGGTGACCCGCCCCGCCACCCGGTCGGACGGCGGGGGTCGCGCGCTTCCGGAACCTAGGAGTACGGAGTTGACGGTGCCGCAACGAGCGATGAAGCGGAAGCGTCGGGTCGCGGTCGGGGCAGGACGCGGCCTGAGCGGGGCGCTGTCGGCGGCGGCCGCTACGGTCGGCACATGTCGATCCCTGTACAACTGCGCGACTCCGTACGGCTCCTGGGCGCGGGCGGACTGCTGAACGGCTTCGCCTTCGAGAGCCGGGCGGGCGGCGCCCGTCGCGCCCTGCTGAAGAACGGAACCGAGCTGGAGGTCTTCGACCTGGACGAGCTCTTCACCGGGGAGCGGGCGCCTTCGGTCGTCTTCCCCATGCCCTGGCCCGGATGGGACTGGGGCGTCCACTCGGTGAGTCCGGACGGCACGTTCGCGGTGTTCTCGGGCCAGCGCGAGGTACGGGCCGTGGCTGCGGACGGCCGGACGCTCTGGCAGTACCGGCACGGCTGCTGGGACCAGGAGATCGGGCACCTGCACACGGGCGACGAGCAGCAGGTCTGCCGGGGCAGCGAGCACGGCTCCTGTCGGGTGTCCGACGACGGCCGCCTCGTGTGGGCGCACGTCGTCGACCCGGAGACCGAGTACGACGAGCTGTGGGTCGTGCTCGACGCGCGGGACGGCCGTGAGCTGGCCCGGCTGCCGCTGGACAGCGTGACGTCGGGCTCGCACCACCTCTCGCACCCCGACGGCGTCCACATGGCCCTCGACATCGGCATGGGCCAGGACGGCATCCTGCTGTACTGGGGCCGCTGGGACGGGGAGAAGCTGACGACCTGGGACCTCAACGAGACGATGGACCGCATCCTGATGGACGTCCATCAGGAGCACGCCGGCTTCCTGACGGTGGAGCACTACGGGCAGGACATGACCCTGCACGCGCTGGACGGTGCGGTCCTCGCCGAGGGGGAACCGCCCGAGGCGGAGGAGGACGAGGACCCGACCTGCTGGGACTGGAGCTGCGGATTCGTCGACGCCGACACCGTCATCGGCTCCACCACCGAGTACGACGACGAGGGCGGCGACCCCCGGCACTGGCTCCTCGACGCCCGCACCCTGGAGATACGCGGCCTGCTGGCCTATCCGGACGGCCCGGTGGACGGATTCGCCCGGCCCCTCGGCGACGGCACCTGGCTCACCTACGACGAGAGCACGAGCACGCTCCACCGCTGGAGTCTCGCCGCTCCGCCGGCCGCCTCGTGAGGCGGGGCGGACCGGATTCCCGGAAGATTTTTCCGGGAGGCCGATGAGTTCCGCCAGGCACCGCCGTCTACCCCTTCGACAGCGTGACACCGAGCGAGAAGCGAGAGAGACACTGCCATGACTCAGATGATCTTCGTCAACCTGCCGGTCAAGGACCTCGACGCGTCGAAGGCCTTCTGGAACAAGGTCGGCTACTCCTTCAACCCGCAGTTCACCGACGAGACCGCCGCCGCCATGGTCATCAGCGACACGATCGTCGCGATGCTGCTGACCGAGGCGAAGTTCAAGGAGTTCACCAAGCCCGGCAAGGAGATCGCCGACGCGTCGAAGACCAGCGAGGTGCTGATCGCGCTGAGCGCCGAGAGCCGCGCGAAGGTCGACGAGTTCGTCGACGGTGCGATGGCCGCCGGTGCCACGGACGCGAAGGAGCCGATGGACTACGGCACGATGTACGGCCGCTCCTTCACCGACCTGGACGGCCACCACTGGGAGGTCATGTGGATGGACCCGGCCGTCGTCCAGGGCTGAGGCTCAGCTTCCGGGGAACTCGTACGTCACGCCGGTGAGCTGCTCCGATGCCACCCAGAGCCGCTCCCCGGCGACGTCGTCCAGAGTCCACCGGGCGCGCCACGACCGGGCCGGCGCGCCCCGCCACATCAGGAACGAGGGCCCGGTGAACGAGTCCGGCCGCACCCCGGCCGCCGTCGCCGCGTACAGCGTCGGCAGCGCCCCGGCCTCGGCCGGCTGGGCGATGATCCGGTTGCCGAGCTCCATGAGCCGCTCGGCGCCCCGCCGCCCCTCCAGCCGCGCGCTCGCCGACTGCAGGTTCGTCGCCGCGTAGCCCGGATGGGCCGCCGCCGCGACCAGCTCCGCGCCCGCGGCCCCGAGCCGGCGCGCCAGCTCGTGCACGAAGAGCAGGTTGGCGGTCTTGGAGCGGCCGTAGGCGATCCAGCGCCGGTACTTCCGCTCGCTGTTCAGGTCGCCCATGTCGAGATCGCTCAGCGCGTGGAACCCGCTGGAGACCGAGACCACCCGGGCGCCGGGAGCGGCGAGGAGCCGGGGGAGCAGCAGGCCGGTGAGGGCGAAGTGCCCGAGGTGGTTCACGCCGAACTGCGTCTCGAAGCCGTCCGCGGTCCGGCCGTACGGCAGCGCCATCACGCCCGCGTTGTTGACCAGCAGGTCGAGCCGTTCGTACGGCAGCGCCGCGGCGAACTCCCGGACGGAGCCGAGGTCCGCGAGGTCCAGCGGACGGAACTCGGCCGTCGCGTCCGGGACTTCGGCCAGCAGGCGCTCCACGGCCCGGCTGCCGCGGCTCTCGCTGCGGCAGGCGAGCACCACCCGTGCCCCGCGGCGGGCGAGTTCGCGCGCCGTCACCAGGCCGATGCCGCTGTTGGCGCCGGTGACGACGGCGGTGCGCCCGCGCTGGTCGGGGATGCTGCGTATGCCCCAGGCTCCGGAGCCGGTCGTGGCCATGCGGACCTCCTCGTTCTTACTTCCGAGTAGGGAAAGGTCCGCACAGCCTACGACCGCCGGGCGGCGACTGGACGGGGCGGGTCAGGCGGCGACCCCGCCGTCGATCACCAGGTCGGTGCCGACCGCCGCGCCGGCGTCGTCCGAGGCCAGGTAGAGCACCGCCGCCGCGACCTCGTGGGCCGCGGTGACCCGGCCGAGCGGCGAGGCGCCCTTCATCCGGAGCTCCCGGTCGGCCTCGGTCTCGCCCGGCAGCAGCGACATCGCCGACTCCGCCGCGCCCGGGCTGACCGCGTTGATCCGGATGCCCTCGCCGATGTGGTCGAGTGCGGCGGCGCGGGTCAGCGCGGAGACGGCGGCCTTCGACACCGAGTAGCCGGCCAGCCCGGGGAAACGGCGGTGCGGGCCGAGGTTGGAGGAGATGTTGACGATGGCCCCGCCGCCGTGGCCGCGCATGTGGGCGATCTCGGCCTGGAGGGAGTTCAGGACGCCCGTGACGTTGGTGTCGAGCAGCTCCTGCCAGGCGTCCAGGGGGAAGGCGCCGGTGCTCGCACCGCCGCGGAAGATGCCGGCGTTGTTGACGGCCACGTCCAGGCCGCCGAAGGTCTCGACAGTGCGCCGGACCAGTTCCTTGGTGTCCTCGGCGCGGGCCACGTCGGCAGTGACGGCGGCGGCGGTGCCGCCGGCCGCCTCGATCAGGCCGACCGTCTCCGTCAGGGTCGCGGCGGTGCGCCCGGAGACCACGACCCGGGCGCCCTCGGCGGCGAAGGCGAGCGCGGTGGCGCGGCCGAGGCCGCTGCCGGCGCCGGTGACGAGGACGGTGCGGCCGGTGAAGCGTGCGGACATGAGTGACGACTCCTCTGAATTCTTGACCGTGCGTTCCAATATGAGGGCCGAAGAAAAGGCGCCGCGAGGCGCCCTTCTCTCCAGTGAAAAGCAATCAGTCCAGCAGTGTCAGGGCCTGCTCCGCCGCGTCGCGCACCCGGGCCGGGTCGCTCGACGCCTTGCCCACCACGCGGATGCCCTGCAGCATCACGCCCAGCATCCGGGCCAGCGCCTGCGGATCGCGGTCGGCGGGCAGCTCGCCCCGGGCGCGGGCCCGTACGAGAGCCGCGTACAGCAGCGTCTCGAGCTGCTCCCAGTTCCGCTCGACCCGCCGCGCGACCACCTCGTCGTGCGGGCCCAGTTCGGCCGCCGAGTTGGTGATGAAGCAGCCGGTCAGCCGGACCTCGTCCGACCCCGCCTCGGCGGCGAACCGCCGCACCACCTGCCGTACCGCGTCGAGCCCGCTCTCCGGCTCGGCGAGCTCGGCGGTCAGGGCCGGCGTGTTGGCCCGGGTGTAGCGGTCCAGCGCCTTCAGGTACAGCTCGTGCTTGTTGCCGAAGGTCGCGTAGATGCTGGCGCGGCCGATCCCGAGGTGCTCGACGAGGTCCGACATCGTCGTCGCCTCGTAGCCGCGCCGCCAGAACAGTTCGAGCGCTGCCTGGAGCGCGGCGTCCGGATCGAATTCCTTGGTCCTGGCCACGTGTTCAAACCTACGACCATCTGGAACGCTCGGTCAAGTAAGGCGGTCAGACCGTACGGACCGGGAACACCGCCACCGCGACCTCGTCGTCGTCCAGGCACTTCCCGGTCTCCAGGTCGAAGCGCTGCTTCAGCAGCGGCGAGGCGACGAACGGCCGCCCGCCCGCCGAGCCGAGCAGCCCCCGGGACAGCACCTGCGCCCCGGTGAACGGGTCGCGGTTCTCGATCGCGTACGCCCGTCCGGCGCGGTCCACGAAGAGCGCCGCCTGCCGGCCGTCCGGCAGCAGGGCGGCCACGCCCCGGCCCGGCGTCAGCCGGGAGGTCTCGCAGACGGCGATCCACGCGTCCGCGGCGGTGTCGTGGGAGAGTTCGAGCTTCATCGGGCCGAGGCTCCTTCCAGGCGGGTGCTTCCGAGGGTGAGGACGGTCAGGTCCGGCTTGATCTGGTCGCGCTCCGGCACGAACCGCACCGAGGGGTCCGGGGCGTCCGGGGCGTTCACGAAGGACACGAAGCGCCGCAGCCGCTCGGGGTCGTCCAGGGTCTGTGCCCATTCGTCCTGGTAGTCCGCGACGTGCGCCGTCATCAGCGACTCCAGCTCGTCGCACAGGCCCAGCGAGTCGTGCACCACCACGTCCCGGAGGTGGTCGAGCCCGCCCTCCAGGCGCTCCAGCCAGGTCGAGGTGCGCTCCAGGCGGTCCGCGGTGCGGATGTAGAACATCAGGAACCGGTCGATGAGCCGGACCAGTTCGGCGTCCGACAGGTCCTGCGCGAGCAGGTCCGCGTGGCGCGGGGTCGCTCCGCCGTTGCCGCCCACGTACAGGTTCCAGCCGCTCGCGGTCGCGATGACGCCGAAGTCCTTGGACTGCGCCTCCGCGCACTCCCGGGCGCAGCCGGAGACGGCCGACTTGAGCTTGTGCGGCGAGCGCAGGCCCCGGTAACGCAGCTCCAGCTGGATCGCCATCTTCACCGAGTCCTGCACGCCGTAGCGGCACCAGGTCTGTCCCACGCAGGACTTCACCGTGCGCAGCGACTTGCCGTACGCGTGCCCCGACTCGAAGCCCGCGTCGACCAGCCGGGTCCAGATCCCCGGCAGCTGGTCCACCCGGGCGCCGAACATGTCGATCCGCTGACCGCCGGTGATCTTCGTGTAGAGCCCGAAGTCGCGGGCCACCTCACCGATCACGATCAGCTTGTCCGGGGTGATCTCACCGCCCGGGACGCGCGGCACGACCGAGTACGAGCCGTTGCGCTGGAGGTTGGCGAGGAAATGGTCGTTGGTGTCCTGCAGCGACGCCTGCTCGCCGTCCAGGATGTACCCGTTGTTGAGGCTGGCCAGGATCGAGCCGACGGTCGGCTTGCAGACCTCGCAGCCGTCGCCGCCGCGCGCCTCCTCCCGGCCGTGCGAGTCGAGGAGTTCGGCGAAGGAGGTCAGCCGCAGAGTGCGGGTGATCTCGTAGAGCTCGCTGCGGGTGTACGAGAAGCAGCCGCAGAGCCCTTTGTCGGCCGCCGCCGGCAGCAGCTTCTCGATCACCTTCACACAACTGCCGCAGCCGGTGCCCGCCTTGGTGCACTTCTTCACCTCGGGCAACGAACTGCACTGGCCGATCGCATGCTTGGTGACGTTGTGGCAGGAGCAGATCACCGCGTCGTCCGGCAGCGCGGACGGGCCCAGCGCGACCGGCGCGCCCGCGCCCGCCGGCAGCACCAACTGCTCGGGCGAGACCGGCGGGACCGAACCGGTCAGCGGGCGCAGCAGACCGTACGACTCCGCGTCACCGACCAGGACGCCACCGAGCAGCACGCCCTCGCCGTCGACGACGAGCTTCTTGTACACGCCGGAGCGGGAGTCCGAGTAGACGACGTCGAGGCAGCCCTCGGCGGTGCCGTGCGCGTCGCCGAACGAGGCGACGTCGACGCCGAGCAGCTTCAGCTTGGTGGACAGGTCCGCGCCGGTGAATCCGTCCCCGGCCTCCTCGGCGAGGGCCGCCGCGACGGTCTGCGCCATCTCGTAGCCCGGCGCGACCAGGCCGTACACCCGGCCGTCCGCGGCGAGCGCGCACTCGCCGATCGCGAACACCGCCGGGTCGGAGGTGCGGCACTGCTCGTCCACCGCGATGCCGCCGCGCTCGCCGACGTCCAGGCCGCAGTCGCGGGCCAGCTGGTCGCGGGGGCGCACACCCGCGGAGAACACCACCATGTCGGTGGCGAGTTCGGAGCCGTCCGACAGCCGCATGGCCGTCACATGACCGTCCTCGGTCACCACCTCCTGGGTGCCGGTCCCGGTGTGGACGGTCAGCCCCATCTGCTCGATGGTGCGCAGCAGGGCCGCGCCGCCGCCCTCGTCGACCTGCACCGGCATCAGCCGGGGCGCGAACTCCACGATGTGCGTGTCGAGTCCGAGACCCTTGAGCGCGCCCGCCGCCTCCAGGCCGAGCAGGCCGCCGCCGACGACCGCGCCGGTCGTCGCGGTCTTCGCGAACTCCTCGATGGCGAGCAGGTCCTCGATCGTCCGGTACACGAAACAGCCGTGCGCGTCCTTGCCCGGGACCGGCGGCACGAACGGGTACGAGCCGGTGGCCAGGACCAGGGTGTCGTACGCGAAGACCTGCCCGGAGCGGGCGGTGACCGTGCGGGCGGCGCGGTCGATCGTCTCCGCCGCGTCGCCGACGTACAGCTCGATGCCGTGCTTCGCCATGAAGCCGTCCTCGACCATGGACAGGTCGTCCGGCGTCTTCCCCGAGAAGTACGAGGTCAGCTGGACGCGGTCGTAGGCCGGCCGGGGCTCCTCGCAGAGCACCACGACACGGGCCCGCTCGGTGACGCCCCGGTCCGCGAGCGCCTCCAGGAACCGCTGGCCGACCATTCCGTGGCCGACCAGGACGATGGTGGGGGTGTGCACGGTCATCAGGAGCCTCCGTCTTGGGTGAGCAGGTGGAGCAGGGGAGCGTCGGGCAGGGCCTCGTCGCCCTCCCAGGTCCGGGCGAGTGTGCCCACGGCGCCGAGGTCGCCGAGGAGTACGCCGCCGACCAGCCGGTCGCCGCGGACGACGACCTTGCGGTACACGCGTCGGGTCGCGTCCGTCAGCTCCACGACGTCGTCGCCGGGCCCGGCGGTCGCCTCGCCGAAGGCGGCGAGATCCAGGCCGTCGGGGCCGGAGAGGGTGAGGCGGGTGAGCGCCCGGGTGCCGGTGTAGCCCGGCGTCCCACCGGCTCCTTCCAGGAGCACGTCCGCCAGGACGTCCGCCTGGTCCAGGGCCGGGCCGGCCAGGCCGTAGACGCGTCCCGCGTGCTCCGCGCAGTCGCCGATCGCGTGGATGTACGGGTCGGAGGTGCGCAGTTCGTCGTCGACGACGACGCCGGTGTTCACCTCCAGGCCCGCCTCGCGGGCCAGGGCGACGCGCGGCCGGACCCCGCAGGCGAGGACGACCACCTGCGCGTCGAGCACGAAACCGTTCGCCAGCTCGACCGCGGTCACGGCGCCGTCCCGCTGCCGCAGGCCGCTGACCCGGCACTCGGTGTGCACCTCGACGCCGAGCGACTCGACGTGCGTGCGCAGCAGCGCGGACGCCTGAGCGTCCAGCTGGCGCTCCATCAGCCGCTCGCCCTGCTGCGCCAGCATCACCTCGGCACCCAGTGCCGCGAGCGCGCGGGCCGCCGAGACGCCGAGCAGACCGCCGCCGATGACGACCGCCTTCACGCCGGGCCGCACCACGGACCGCAGCGCCAGGCAGTCGTCCAGGGTGCGGAAGGAGTGCACGCCGGACGGCAGCCGCGCGTCGCGCAGGCCGCGCAGCGGCGGCAGCACCGGGTTCGACCCGGTGGCCAGGACCAGCCGGTCGTAGCCGACCCGGGACCCGTCCGCGCACTCCACGAAGCGGGCCGCCCGGTCGATCCGTACCGCCCGCACGCCCCGCCTCACCGGCTCCCGGGCGGCCGGCAGCGCGATCACCTCGGGTGCGTACCGGCCTGCGAGCACGTCGGCCAGCAGCACCCTGTTGTACGGTGCGTGCGGCTCTTCGCCGAGCAGGGTGACCGGCAGGCGCTGGGCGAGCCGGGCGCCCGCCGTTCCGCCGCCGACCACCACGATCCGTGTACTCATACCCGGAAGAGTGCGCGGCCGGTGTTACCCGACGGCATCCCGACTGTTTCCCGTACGGAACGCTGACCTCAGTCCGCGGTCCGGCCGGATGTGAGGTCGTGGCACCGGGTGCCGCGGCGGAGTGGATAGGGTCGTGATCATGCCTGACATATCGCTGACCACGCTCGTCCTGCTGTGTGTGGCCGCCCTCGTGGCCGGCTGGATCGACGCGGTGGTCGGCGGGGGAGGGCTGGTGATGCTGCCCGCCCTGCTGCTGGGCCTGCCCCACCTTCACCACACGTACGCGCTCGGCACCAACAAGGCGCTCGCCATCGTCGGCACCTCCGGCGCCGCCGTCACCTTCGTCCGCAAGGCGCCGGTCAAGGTCGGGACGGCCGTGAAGGTCGGTCTCGCGGCGCTCGCGGGCTCCACGGCCGGGGCGTTCTTCGCCGCCGGGATCAACGAGGCGGTGCTCCGCCCGCTGATCATGGTGGTACTCGTCGGGGTCGCCGCGTTCGTGATGTTCAAGCCGTCCTTCGGGACGGACACCGAGAAGCGGGGCGAGGTGAACCGGGCCCGGGTGGTCACCGCGATCCTGCTGGTCGGCGGCGGCGTCGGCTTCTACGACGGGATGTTCGGCCCCGGCACCGGCACGTTCCTGGTGCTCGGGCTGACCGCCGTGCTCCACCTCGACCTGGTGACCGCCTCCGCCACCGCCAAGATCGTCAACGTCTGCACCAACGGCGGCGCGCTCGCGATGTTCGCCTACCAGGGGACCGTGCTGTGGCAGCTCGCCGCGATCCTTGCGGCGTTCAACCTCGCCGGCGGGATGATCGGCGCGCGGATGGCGCTCAGCAAGGGCGCCGAGTTCGTCCGCGGGGTGCTGCTCTGTGTGGTGTTCTCGCTGGTCGCGAAGCTGGCGTTCGACCAGTGGGGGTAGGACGCCGAGACCCGGACCCGGGGGTCAGCGCACCCCGATGAGGTGGGCGAAGGCGACCACGTTGCCCTGGTAGCCGCCGGACTTCTTGTCGAAGCCGCCCCCGCAGGTGATGATGCGCAGCTCGGCCCGGTCCCGGTCGCCGTATACCTTCTGGTTCGGGAAGGCGTCGTTGTCGTACACCTCCACCGCGTCCACCGTGAACACGGCGGTCCGGCCGTCCTTCCTCAGCACCTCCACGCGATGGCCCTTCTGGAGCGCGCCGAGCGCGTAGAAGACCGCGGGACCCTGCTGGTTGTCGACATGGCCGGCCACGATCGCGGTGCCGCCCGCGCCGGGCGGGGTGCCGTCCTTGTACCAGCCGGCCAGGTTCGGGTCGGCGGCCGGCGGGACGTCGAGCGCGCCCTTCGCGCCCAGCCCGAGCCGCATCACCGGGGCGTCCACGTCGATCTTCGGGATGCGCAGCCGGACCGGCTCGGAGGGTGGCAGCGGGTCGGCGGCCGCGTCCGTGTGGAAGTCGCCGCCGGCGGCGAAGGCCTGCGCGGCGGACGGGATCGGCGGGGTGACGTCACCGGAGCCGTTCTGCACCAGCCACACGCCGACGATGGCGGCGACCGCTATGCCCCAGCCCTTGCTTCTGTTGCTGCTCACGCTGCTGACCTCGACGTAGGAGGAGAGTGGCCCCGCCCCCGCCGGGCCGTTGCGGGCACGTGGCGGGGGCGGGGCGGGCGGTCCGCGGGACGGCAGTTGCCGCCGGTCCCGTCAGCTGTCCTGCGCGCCGCTCGCCCGGCGGCGCAGGAGCCAGGTACCGCCCACGACGGCCGCGGCCAGCACCGCCACGCCCGTCGCGACCTGAGCGGTGTCGGGGCCGATGCTGCCGCCGACACCGGTCTGCACATGGCCGCTCGGCTGCCCGCCGTGATGCCTGATCACGAGGTCGCCGCTGGCCGTCTTGCCGTTGTCGCAGGCCACCGAGATCCCGTACGTGCCCGGCTGGGCGTGCTGCGGGACGGTGAACTGGCCGACCACGACCTCCTTGTGGGTGCTGGGGTTGAGCTGGAACTCACCGTCGCCGACGGAGCGGGCGTCGCCGATGCCGTGCCCGTTCGGCCCGCAGGCGAGGGTGTTGACGGTGACCGTCGTGCCCGGGGTCGCCGAGGCCGGATTGATCTCCAGCGGCTGGACGTTGTTCGCGAGCGCCGCGGGTGCCCCGAGGGCGCCGATCGCGACGACCGTCAGCGCGGTTCCGGTGAGCAGGCGGGCAGTGGTGCGCATGGGGTCCTCCGGGGCGCGCGACGGTTCGGTGTTCCTGATTCCGAGGTAAGGCGCAGCCCGCCCCGCACGCCTGCTGATGGAGGGTCAGATTGCGCCGACAGTGTCGGCGTGTCGGCTTGTCTACGTGACATCGTCGCAGGTCGGAGCGGTTTTCCTCGCGCGCCGCGGAACTCCGCCCCGAACGGGTGACGGATTACCCGATCGGATCCCAGGGCACCTGCTCGTACGCCGCCTCCACCCGCGCCATCAGGGCCTCGTCGACCGGGTACGGGACCCGGTCGATGCGGGTCACCGGGGCGATGCCGCGCGAGTTCGTCACCAGGCAGGCGCGGAACGACGGCAGGTCGGCCAGCGTCACCGGGCTCAGCGTGCACGGCAGCCGCCGGGTCAGCAGCGCCATCGTGACGCCGGTGAGATGCGGGGCCGACGGCCACACCAGCCGCTCCCCGTCCCAGAACGCCACATTGGTGATCGCGCCCTCCGCGACCGCCCCGTCCGGCCCGGTCAGCAGCGCCTCGTCGAAGCCCGCGCGAGCCGCCGCCTGCCGGTGGTACGCCTGGCCGAAGCCGCCCAGGTGCTTGAGGTGCGCCGCCGGGCGCACGTACGGCACCGACATCAGCAGCTGCGGCGACGGGTCCGGCGTGAACGGCTCCCGTACCGTGACGACGAGCGCGTCCTCGTACCCGTACACCCGCACCGACGCGTCCCGCCGTCCCGAGCCGCGCAGCGCCCTGTCGGTCAGCATCCTGATCCGGCCGGCGTCCAGGCCCGCGCCGAACAGCTCCTGGTGTGCGCCGTCCAGCCGGGCCAGGTGGAGGGCCAGGCCGCGGACCCGGCCGTCGCACACCTGCATCGCGGTGAAGTGGCCGTACCCGCTCATGAGCGAGGCGGTCAGCGCCGGATCGGGGGCGGGTATGCCGTCGATTTCGATGTGAACGGGCGCGATTGTCATGGTTCCACCGTAGGTGCTGGTTCGCAGTTCCCGGCAGTGCTTGACCTCAAGCAAACTTGAGGTAACAAGCTCTCCGGCATGGACCTCACGACGCCTTCCGCGCCCCTCGCCGCCTCCGCCCCCACCGCCCCTCTCAGGCTCGCCGTCGTCATCGGCTCCAACCGGGCCCAGCGCTTCGGCACCGTCATCGCCGACTGGTTCCTCTCCCGCGTCGCCGAGCGCGACGACTTCACCGTCGACGTCGTCGACGTCGCCGACCACGATCTGCCGACCGCTCACTCCTGGGACCCGGACGCCGCCACCCGCGCCGAACTCGACCGGGTCTCGCCCCGGCTCGCCGAGGCCGACGCCTATGTCGTCCTCACCCCCGAGTTCAACCACTCCTTCCCCGCCGCCCTGAAGAATCTCATCGACTGGCACTACAGCGAGTGGCAGGCCAAGCCTGTCGCCTTCGTCTCCTACGGGGGGATCTCCGGCGGCCTGCGCGCCGTCGAGCACCTCCGGCAGGTCTTCGCCGAGCTGCACACCGTCACCGTCCGCGACACGGTCTCCTTCCAGAACGCCGGCTCCCACTTCGACGAGGACGGCGCCCACAAGGATCCCGCCGCGGCGGACGCCGCCGCGAAGAGCCTGCTCGACCAGGTCGCCTGGTGGGGCCGTGCCCTCAAGGACGCCAAGTCCCGGGTCCCGTACACCGGCTGAGCGGACGGTCCCGCGTACGGTGAGGGCAGCTCCGAGTCCCCGGACCCCGCGAAGGGAGAGCGCCGTGACGCCCGCGGCCCTGACCGTCCTCACCACCACCGACAGCGCCGAGAAGGCCGAGGCGCTGGCGCGCGGCGCGGTCGAGGCGCGCCTCGCCGCCTGCGCGCAGGTCTCCGGACCCGTCACCTCGGTCTACCGCTGGAAGGATGCCGTGGAGACGGCGGAGGAGTGGCAGGTGCTGCTCAAGACCACCGAGCAGCGGTACGACGCCCTGGAGGCGCACCTCCTGGCCGCGCACGACTACGAGACGCCCGAGATCGTGGCCACCCCGGTGGTGCGCGGCTCCGCCGCCTACCTGGAGTGGATCGCCGCCGAGACGGCCGAGCGGTGAGCGATCCGGCCGGCGAACTGCCGTTCTTCGTCTACGGGACCCTTCGCCCCGGCGAGCCCAACCACGACGCGTTCCTGCGCGGCCGCACCGCCGCCGAGGAGCCCGCCCGGCTGAAAGGCGCGCTCCTGTACGACGGCCCCGGCTACCCGTACGCCACCCCCGGCGACGGCCGGATCGCGGGCGAGCTGGTGACCGCCGCGCCCGGCGCCTACGGCGAGCTGCTCGCCGTACTGGACCGGCTGGAGGACTACTTCGGGCCCGGCCACCCGCGCAACCTCTACGAGCGGCACCGGTGCGAGGTGCGCCGGCTGCGGGACGGCGCGACCGTCCCGGCCTGGGTCTATTTCGCCGCGCCGGGCGTCGCGCTCGGCCCGCTCATCGACGGCGGCGACTGGCTCACGCGTCCGCAGCGGAATCCGCGGGGGACTCCGCGGCGGGCTCCAGGCGCACCGCGCACACCTTGAACTCCGGCATCCGGGAGACCGGGTCGAGCGCCGGGTTGGTGAGCGTGTTGGCCCGGCCCTCGCCCGGCCAGTGGAACGGCATGAAGACCGTGTCCGGGCGGATGGCCGCGGTGATCCGGGCGGGGGCCACCGACCGGCCGCGCCGCGAGACCACCGCGACCCGCTCGCCGTCGGCAACCCCGAGCCGTTCGGCGAGCCGTGGGTGCAGCTCCACGAAGGAGCCGGGGGCGGCGGCGTTGAGCTCGTCCACCCGGCGGGTCTGCGCCCCGGACTGGTACTGGGAGACCACCCGGCCGGTCGTCAGGACGACGGGGTAGTCGGCGTCGGTCTCCTCGGCGGCGGCGCGGTGCACGACGGGCACGAACCGGGCCCGGCCGTCGGCGGTGGCGAACCGGTCGAGGAAGAGGCGCGGGGTGCCGGGGTGTTCCGCCGCGCTGTCGTCGGTGCCCGCCGGGCAGGGCCAGAAGACGCCGTTCTCCTCCTGGACGCGGCGGTAGTCGATGCCGGAGTAGTCCGCCGGGCCGCCGGCCGAGGCGCGGCGCAGCTCGTCGAAGACCTCCTCCGGGTCCGTCGGGAAGCCCTTCTCCCAGCCGAGCAGGGAGGCCAGGGCATTCATCACCTGGAGGTCGCTGCGCACCCCGGCGGGTGGGGTGAGCGCCTGCCGGCGCAGCAGCACCCTGCCCTCCAGGTTGGTCGTGGTGCCGGTCTCCTCGGCCCACTGCGTCACCGGCAGCACGACGTCGGCGAGTTCGGCGGTCTCGGACAGCACGACGTCGGCGACGGCCAGGAAGTCCAGCGAGCGCAGCCGCCCCTCGATGTGTGCGGCGCGCGGCGCTGAGACCACCGGGTTGGAGCCCATCAGGAGCAGTGATCTCACCTCGCCGCCGAGCGCGTCGAGGAGTTCGTACGCGCTGCGGCCCGGCCCGGGCAGCGAATCCGGCGCGACCCCCCACACCCCGGCGACGTGCGCGCGGGCGGCCGGGTCGTCGAGCTTGCGGTAGCCGGGCAGCTGGTCGGCCTTCTGACCGTGCTCGCGGCCGCCCTGGCCGTTGCCCTGGCCGGTGAGGCAGCCGTATCCGGAGTAGAGGCGGCCGGCCCGGCCGGTCGCCAGGCAGAGGTTGATCCACGCGCCGACGGTGTCCGTGCCCTTGGACTGCTGCTCGGGGCCGCGGGCGGTGAGCACCATGCCGGAGGGCGCGTCGCAGAACATCTTTACGGCCTCGCGGAGTTCCGGGACCGGGATGCCGGTGATCCGCTCGACGTGCTCGGGCCAGTGCGCCATCGCCCCGGCCCGGGCGGCCTCCCAGCCGTCGGTGCGGGCGGCGATGAACTCCTCGTCCGTACGCCCCTCGGCGACGACCAGGTGCAGCAGACCGAGGGCGAGCGCCAGGTCGGTGCCCGGACGCGGCGCGAGGTGGAGGTTGGCCTGCTCGGCGGTGCGGGTGCGGCGCGGGTCGACGACGATCAGCTTGCCGCCGTTCGCCTTCAGCTCGGTCAGGTAGCGCAGGGCCGGCGGCATCGTCTCGGCCAGGTTCGATCCGACGAGGATCACGCAGCCGGTGTGCGGGATGTCCTCCAGGGGGAACGGCAGCCCGCGGTCGAGGCCGAAGGCCCTGTTGTGCGCGGCCGCCGCGGACGACATGCAGAAGCGGCCGTTGTAGTCGATCTGCGAGGTGGCGAGCACCAGCCGGGCGAACTTGCCGAGCAGGTACGCCTTCTCGTTGGTGAGGCCGCCGCCGCCGAAGACCCCCACGGCATCGGGACCGTGGTCGGCGCGGGTCCGGCGCAGCCCATCGGCGACGGCGGCGAGGGCCTCCTCCCAGGTGGCGGGTTCGAGCCTGCCTGTGTCAGGGCAGCGGACCAGCGGCTCGGTCAGCCGGACCCGGGAGGAGAGCACGGCGGGGGCGGTGCGGCCCTTGCCGCAGAGCGCGCCCCGGTTGACGGGGAAGTCCGACCGCTCGACCACCTCGACGGGCAGCTCCGGCCGGCCGGTGGGGCGGAGCGACATGCCGCACTGCAGGGCGCAGTACGGGCAGTGCGTGGGGGCGGCGATGACGTCGGACATGCGTCCCAGCGTGCGACGGCCGTGTTACGGGCGGGGTCGCCCCGCATTACGGGCGCGGTGCGAGTTGCTCTGCCGGTGGGGGTGGGGGAGGTGAGGGGGCGGGGATCGTCTACGGGCGGGGGCGGGGGCGGGGGCGGGGCGGGGGCGGAGGTCAGGGTTCAGTGGGCGGACGCCAGAGCCTCCGTCACGCCCGGCTCGCGGTCGCCCAGGAAGTGCGGGTCGGGCTTGAGGGCCGCGTCCAGCGCCGCCTTGCCGGCCGCGATCATCTCGCGGGTGCCCCCGTAGTACCAGGTCGCGTCGAGCGGTTCGGCGACGCCGACCCCGTACGCCTCCACGCCCGCGGCCCCGCAGAGCGCCACGGCCCGTCGGATGTGGAAGCCCTGGGTGACCAGGACCGCGCGGTCGACGCCGAAGATCTTCTTGGCACGCACGCACGAGTCCCAGGTGTCGAAGCCCGCGTAGTCGCTGACGATCCGGCCGTCAGGTACGCCGCGGGCGGTGAGGTACGTGCGCATGGCGTCGGGTTCGTCGTACTCGACCCGGCTGTTGTCACCGGTCACGAGGACGACCTTGACCTTGCCGTTGCGGTACAGCTCGGCGGCGGTGTCGAGGCGGTGCGCGAGGTACGGGGTCGGACGCCCCTTCCACAGACCCGCGCCGAACACGACGGCGACGTCCTGCGCGGGGACGTCGGCGGTGGTACGGAGCCGGCCGTCGGCCACCGTGTGCATCCAGGTGGCCGGGGTGAGCGCGAGGGCGGTGCCGAGCATGACGGCCTGGACGGCGCGGCGGCGACCGCGCCGCGTGCGGGGAATGCGCACCCGCGCGACCGCGGTGCGGAGCCGGTCCCGTACGCGTGCCATGCGGAGTCCTCCAGGTGCGGGTGCGCGTGCGCGCTTCGATCGTGTCGGTCACATGATCGGACGCTCGTGGAGTGCGCGCGGTTCACCCGGTGGCGATGTCGGCGGGCCTGGGGGCGCGGTTCGGGCCGTAGAGGAGTGCGGCGAGGCCGATGCCGAGCACGCAGCCGAGGAGCTGGGACCCGATGAAGCCGGGCAGCGAGCCGGGCGCGATCCCGGTGAAGGAGTCCGAGAAGGACCGTCCGACGGTCGCGGCGGGGTTGGCGAACGAGCCGGAGGACGTGAACCAGATGGCCGCGGCGATGTACGAGGCGACCCCGACGGGGATGAGGGCGGCGCGGTCGATCCGCTGGAGCCCGCGGATGAGCAGGACGAGCCCGGCGGTGGCCACGATCTCACCGAGCAGGAGATGGGACCCGGACCGGATCTGGGTGGACCAGGTGCCGGGGGCGCGCCCGAACATGGCCTCGGCGAGCAGGGCCCCGGTCACCGCGCCGGAGAGCTGGGCGGCGATGTACAGGGCGGCCTCGCGGACGCGGGTGGTGCGGCGGTTCGACCACCACTCGGAGAGGGTGACGACGGGGTTGAGGTGTGCGCCGGAGACCGGTCCGAACAGGGCGATCAGCAGGCCGAGGCCGATCGCGGAGGCGAGCGAGTTGGCGAGCAGCCGGACGCCGACGTCCGGACTGAGTGCGCTGGCCTGGATGCCCGACCCGACGACGACGGCGACCAGGGACGCGGTGCCGACGAGTTCGGCGACGGCCCGGCGTGGCAGCGTGCGCTGAGTGCTCATGAAGACGGCCCCCTTGTGTACCCGTTTTCGGAAAATGTATTCCATGTCTCGGAAGAATGGGGAGAGGGGGTCCGGGGGCGCACGGGGGCGCGAGGGGCGGGCGGGGGCTCTCTGCCAAGATCACTTCATGACTACGGGGAATATGAACGCCGCGCGGAACAACGCGGAGTGGTGCGAGGCGATGTGCCGGGCGCACGGCCGGCCGGGCGTCTTCGGCGCGCGGGCCTGGACCAACGCGCGCCGGACGCCGCTGTACTACCCGGACGCGGTGACGCTGACGGCCGACGCGGCGGCGGCGGACGTCCTGCCCGGGATCGACCGCGGCACTCCGTACGCCTCGGTCAAGGACAGCCACGCGACGCTGGACCTGTCGGCCGAGGGCTTCGACCTGCTCTTCGAGGCGTCGTGGATCCGGCGACCCACGGGTCTGCCGGTGAACGGGCCCGAGGTGCCGGGCACGGAGTGGGCGGCGGTCCGTACCGAGGCGGAGCTGGCGGCCTGGGAGACGGCCTGGCGCGGGGACGACGAGGACGCGGCCGGGCTCTTCCGCTCCGGGCTCCTCACCGACCCGGCCACGACGGTCCTCGCGGGCCTCGACCCGTCGACGGGCGGCACCGTCGCGGGCGCCGTCCTGACGGCCGCCGCGGGTGTCGTCGGCGTCTCGAACCTCTTCGCCACGGGCCCCTGCCCGGTGGCCGACGCATGGTCGGCCACCGTGGCCGCCGCGGCAGCCCGGCACCCGGCGGCGCCGATCGTGGGCTACGAGCACGGCGACGCGCTGGCCGACGCCCTCGCCGCCGGCTTCACGGAGACCGGCCCGCTGCGGGTCTGGCTGGACGCGGGCTGAGCGCGAGCGGTCGCGGTCGCAAGGTCGGTCGCGGGCGTGCCGGCGGGGTCGGTCAGGCGGACGGGGACCAGGCGGCGGTCAGGAGGGACCTGGTCGCCGCCGCGGCGTAGACCGAGGCCGTGAGCCAGGCGCGGGCGTACGCGGCCGGGTCCGCCGGGACCAGACGACCCAGGGCGTCGTGGGTCCGGGACGCGGCGGCGCCGCGCAGGGCCTCGGCGCAGGCGGCGGCGGTGGCCAGGCCCGTGGCGCGGAGCCGACGCGGCAGGTCCGCGTCGGCCGCCGCGGCGACCGGACGGCCGCCCGCGACGGCGCGCTCCACGGCGCGGCGCAGCAGTTCAAGTTCCACCGGCAGCGCGGGAACGGGCCCGGACGGGGCGTCCATCGTGCTCGTCGCCGCCGGGTCGGGCAGATCCGTGCGGTGGATCCGGCGCAGCCCCAGGTCGGCCCGGACCACCGCGCCGTCCCGGCCCTCCCATGCCGCGGCCAGCGCGTGCACCCCGCCCGGTCGCCCCGGCACCACCCGCGCGACCAGGCGTATCCGCAGGCCCGGCCGGGCGGCCAACAGTCGCAGGTTCTCCGCGTACGGCAGTTCGGGGCGCTCGTCCGGCGCGTACAGGGCCACCGTCGGACCGTCCGCCACAGCGAAGCGTCCGTCCGGGGCGACCGTGCCGCGCAGGAACAGCAGGCCGGCGCGCGGGTCGTCGCCTTCCGCGCCGTCCCCGTCGTGCGTGCGGACTTCCGTGCCGCCGTCGGACGCCGCGAACTGCTCGGCGGGAGGCCGCCGCCAGAGCGCGTCCGCCGGCCCCTCGGACCACCCGGTCCCGGACACGCCGACCGACCGGACGCCGCCCCCAGCGCCGACGCGGCCGTCGTACGACACCGTCGGCGATGTGAGGAGCACCCCGCCGCCGTCACCCAGCTCCCGCAGCGACACCGTGCAGCCGCCCGGAACGGTCGACGCCGCCGCCTGCGCGACCCGCTCCGCGCCGCCCGGCCGGACGTCCGCCAGCGTGTGCAGGGCCCCGTCCGGCGCGAGCGCGTACGTCGTGACGCCCGCGTAGCCGGACGCGGTGACCACGGGCTCGGTGAACAGCCCGGTCAGCCGCAGGGGTTGGGCGGGACGGTACGTGCGCCGCGCGGTCCCGACCGCCGACGTCGGGCGCAGCGCCAGCGCGAACAGCTCCGTCAGGTCCGCGCCGAGCGCGTCCAGCCGGAACCCCGGTTCCTCCGCCCGTGCCTCGCCGAGCCGCCGGGCGATCCGGAGCCCGACCGCGGCGGCCCGGTGCAGCCCGGCCACCCGCGCCGCGTGGGCCGCCCGTACGGTCTCGGCCCGTACGACCGCCCCGGCGCCACCGACTCCGGCGACCAACACCCGCTCGCCGACTGCCCGCAGGGCGTCGAGGGCCCGGAGCTGGGCGGGAGTCGGTGCGGCCGGGGAGCCGGGCTCCTGGGCCGACTCCGGCTCGGGGTCCGCCTCCGTCTCCGGCTCGTCCGGTCCCGGTCCCGGCCCTGTCTCCGGCTCGTCCGGTCCCGGCCCCGTCTCCGCCAGCGGGGCCGACGCCAGGACCGCCGCGCGGTGCAGGCAGGCCGGAGCCAGGAGGCAGTCGCAGATGGCCGCGTCCGCCGAGGCGACGACGCCGTCCGTCGTCGTCAGGGTCACCGTCGTCTCGTCGGCCACCCGGACGCGTACCGCCCCCACGCCGTTCGCGCCGTCCGGTGCGGGCTCCACCCGCCACGCGGCGGCCTTCGCCGCCGCCCCGTCGACCCGCTTGCGCAGCCGTGCGGGGAGCAGGTCCAGCGCGCCTGCCGCGACCTCCGCCGCGACCGGGGGAAGTCCCGTCGCCGTCACCGCCGTTCACCTCCGATCCGTTCGCCGACCCAGCGGGCCAGCTCCAAGGGGCTCAGCGCCGCGACCGGCATCCCCGCCGCCACCAACTGGCCCGCCACGCCCGCCGAGTACCGGGGCCGTCCCGCGTCGTCCAGGGAGGCGCAGCCCAGGACGTGACAGCCCGCGTCCACCAGCGCCCGGACCTCGCCGAGCAGCGGGGCCGTCGGCCCGCCCTCCTCGAAGTCGCTGACCAGGACGACGAGCGTCCGGGACGGCACGGTCACCAGGCTCCGCGCGTGCCGCAGCCCGCGGGCGATGTTCGTGCCGCCGCCGACGCGGACCTCCAGGAGCAGGCTCAGCGGGTCCTCGACATGGCCGCTCAGGTCGAGGACCTGGGTGGAGAAGGCCACGAAGTGCGTACTGAGGGTGGGCACTCCGGCCAGTACCGAGGCCGTCAGCGCCGACCAGATCGTGGACGCCTCCATCGACCCGGACACGTCCACCACCAGGACCAGCCGCCAGTCCGACTCCCGCCGGGCCCTCGTCCGGAACACCGGCCGCTCCGGTACGACGGTCACGGCGCCGGTCTCCGCGTCCCGCCGGGCGGTCGCCAGATTCGCCCGCAGCGTGCGCGCGAGGTCCAGCGGTCCGCCGGGCCGGCGGGTGGGGCGCGGATGGGCGAGCCCGGTGAGCGCGGGGCGCAGCCGCCGGGCCAGTACGTCCGTCAACTCCCGTACGAGACGCGCGACGAGCGGCCGCAGCCGGGCGAGCCGCTCCTCGGGAAGGCCGCCGGCGTACGAGAGGACCGTGCGGAGCAGCTCCACCGAGGGGCGGGCGGCGGCGGGGTCCAGCTCCAGCGCGGCGTCGACCCGGCCGGCCTGCGCCGCCGCGGCGAGCACCTCCTCGCGCACGCCGGGCCCGAACAGCGCGGCCAGCTCCTCCGACCAGGCCCGCACGTCCGGGAACGGGGCCTCGTCACCGGCGCCCGCACCGTGCTCCTCGCCCCGTGCGCCCTCCCCGCGCCCCCCGCCGTACAACTCGTCCAGCGCGGCCGCCACCCGCCCGCCGTCAGCGCTCAGTCCGCCGGCCCGTCCCAGCACGAGCCGCCACCGCTCCCCGGCGGCGATCACGCCGCCGCCGGACGCGGCGTCGGCCGGGGGCCGTGCGCCGACGCCCGTCGCGTGCGGCAGGGCGGAGTCGGCGCCCTCACCGGGGCCCGGTACCGGCAGGCCGAGCCTTGCGAGGGCCTCGCGGCCCGCGAGGTCCGCCTCGGTCAGGCGGGCCAGGGCCGTCGCGTCGGTGACCGGACCCGACAGGGTGCCGGCGCGGACGCCGGTGCGGTCCTCGACGACGGTCAGCAGGCGGGTGCGGGCGGCAGGGGAGAGGGTGTCGAAGCCGGAACGCAGGGCCGGGAGACGGGTCAGGAAGCGGCGGTCGGAGAGCGCCTCGACACGTTCGATCAGCGGATCGAGCGCGTCGGAGGTCTCGAGCAGCGGGCCCGCCGCCAGCAGCGTGCCGCACAGGAACCCGGCCAGCTCCGCACGGAGTTCGGGCGTCGTCGCCCCGTCCGCGCGGGACGCGAGCAGCGTGCCGAAGCCCGCCGCGTCGCGCTGCCCGAGCAGCACCCGTGCCGCGCCCGCCGCACCCCGGATCAGCGGCGTCCCGTCCGCGTCCAGGCGGGCCAGCGCGTCGGCGAGCCGCAGTCCGCCGCGGTCCGCGTCCGTCTGGCAGGCGAGCGCCACCAGCGCCCGGGCGTCCTCCCGGTCCGTGGAGCCGGCGAGGCCGTCCAGGGCACGCACGCCCGCAGCGGCCAGCGCCTCGTACGCGGCGTCGAGCCGGTCCTTCGCCCAGCCCGCCGGGAGGCCCGGCACATGACCCGCGCGCAGCGTGTCCACCAGGGCGAGTCCGTCGAGGAGTTCGGGCAGCGTGCCCGCGGCGGGCAGCGCCGACGCCAGCGCCGTCAGCCACTCGGCCGCCGTCTCCGGCAGCCCGCACCCGGCCGCGTCGCGCAGCCCCTCCAGTACCTCCGCGGCCGTCGGTCCGCCCGCCTGCTCCTGCGTGGCGCGACGGCTCCGCAACACGCCCTCCGCGGCCTGCTCCAGGGTGACGCCGTGCAGCCCGGCCAGGTCCAGCGACGCAGCCGTCGCCGGTGACCAGGCGGCCGTCCACCGCGTGGTCAGCGCGTCCGCGCCGCCCACCCCGGCGACCGCGCCGGGCTCCGCGTACCGCACCCGGCAGACCGCGAGCCGCCGCAGGGCCAGTTCGCGCCGGAGGTCCGGCTCGCTGCGGTGCGGGTCGAGCCGCAGCTCGCGCGACTCCGGCGCGTCGGGACGCGGCAGCGCCAGCTCGGCGAGCAGCGCCTCGACGGCCGGGCCCAGACCGGAGCGGGGCGTGCCCGGCGCGAGGACGCCGCGCCGGCTGCCGACCAGCGTCCGCTCCATCGCGGCGGCCACCACCCGGCCCCGGCCCATCAACCGGCCCTGGGTGAGCACCGACTGCACGGCCTCCACCAGCTCGCCGCGCCCCGCCGCCGGCCGGCCGCGCAGGGCGGCCAGGTCACGGGCCACCCGCACGATCTCCCGCGCGTCGGGCGGCCCGGCCGGATGCCCGGACTCCCGTACGGCGGCGCAGATCCGCACGGCGGTCCCGATCAACAGCTCGTCCAGCGCACCGACATCGCCCCCGGCTCGGTACACCCCGTGCTGCCACTCCGGGTCCCGGATCCCCGCCGGATAGCCGGACCGCTCGTCCAGCAGTGCGTATTGGTACGGCACCAGCGAGGTGACGACCTCAGCGCGGCCCCGGGCCCGGGGGACCGGGTCAGCCTCGGGGTGACCGTCCGGCTCCGGCAGCAGCGCCGGGGCGTGGAACGCGCCGATCACCGCCGCCGTCCGGCGGCCCGCGTGCTCGGCCAGGCGGCGCCGCATGTGCGCCTCGCGGCGCAGGTCGCACGGGTCGACGGACGACGCGTCCGCGCGCAGCGCCCAGCCGACGAGCAGCCCGGCACGGCGCAGCGCCTCCGCCTCGGCCCCCGGCGCGGACGTCTCGACCAGGCGGTCCCAGAGGTCGTCGTCCTCCCGGCCCCCGGCCCGCGCCCGCAGCGCCTCGACGACGCCGAGCCGCTCGCCGCGCCCGTCCGCGTCCCGTGCGCCCGTCCGCTCCGAGCGCTCCGACAACGGCAGGTCGAAGGGGACGACCTCGACGCCCGCCTCCCGGGCCCAGCGGAGTGCCGCCAGCTCCGGGGAGAACTCCGCGAACGGCAGGAACACCAGCTCGCCGCCCGCCCCGCCCCCGGCCAGCGCCACCGGCGGCACCGTCTCCGGGGACGCCAGGTACGGCAGCCAGGGCGCGAACTCCTCCGGCAGCTCCACCAGCAGGACGTCCGGCGCGGCCGCCGCCAGCATCGACGGCACCGCCGCCGCCAGCGCGGGGGAGTGGTGCCGCACGCCGATCAGATACGGCTCACGGCACCCCGCCAGCCGCTCCAGCACCTCCCCGGGCGAGCCGGCCTCCCCGGGCCCGGCCGCGTCAGCCGAGCTCATCGCGCAGGTCCCACAGCGTCCGCCACAGCGCCGCGCCGCCTTCCGCGCGGCGCCGTACCGGGCCGTCCCAGTAGCCGAGGAGACGGGCGTGGTCGGCCGGATCGTCCTTGCGGACCGTGCCGAGCAGATGGCCCGGGAGCGTGCGCAGCACGTCCCGGCCGTCGCCCAGGTACGCCGCGCCCAGCCCCATCGACGCGGCCACCTGTACCGCCTCCGCCGTCGACATCACCGTCGACGGGCGCTCCACCTCCCAGCCCTCCGCGCTCCGCCCGGTCCGCAGGTCGCGGAACGCGGTCACCAGCGCCTCCAGCACGGCGTCGTCCAGGGC
This sequence comes from Streptomyces sp. HUAS YS2, assembly GCF_033343995.1. NCBI lineage: Bacteria > Bacillati > Actinomycetota > Actinomycetes > Kitasatosporales > Streptomycetaceae > Streptomyces > Streptomyces solicathayae. Next base: position 5,471,391 of record NZ_CP137573.1, read on the forward strand.
GAACTCCGCGCCGCCGCGCTCCAGCGCGGCCGTCGCCTGCCGGCGCACCAGCGCGGTCTCCTCCATGAGGTCGCCGATCGGCCCGACCGTCTCGAAGTTGAAGCGCCGCTTCAGCGCGGCGGACATCTCCGAGACGCCCCGGTCGCGCAGGTTCGCCGTGGCGATCAGCGTGAAACCGGGCGCCGCGTGCACCGTCCCGTCAGCACCAGCACCAGCACCAGCACCAGCACCAGCACCAGCACCCGCGCCGTCGCCGCCCGCCAGCTCCGGCACCGCCATCCGACGTTCGGACAGCAGCGACACCAGCGAGTCCTGGACCTCCGGCAGGCAGCGGGTGATCTCCTCCACGCGGGCCACCGCGCCCCGGGTCATCGCCGTCAGCACCGGCGACGGCACCAGCGCCTCCCGGCTCGGCCCCTTGGCCAGCAGCATCGCGTAGTTCCAGCCGTACCGCAGCTGGTCCTCCGTCGTGCCGGCGGTGCCCTGGACGGTGAGCGTGCTCGTGCCGCACACCGCCGCCGCGAGCAGTTCGGACAGCATCGACTTGGCCGTGCCGGGCTCGCCGACGAGCAGCAGCCCGCGCTCCCCGGCCAGCGTCACCACACACCGCTCGACCAGCGCCCGGTCGCCGACGAACTTCCGTGTCACCGTCGTCCGCCGCCCGTCCGGGGCGGTCAGCTCCTCGCCGCCTGAACCGCACACGAACAGCACCACCGCGCGCGGCGTCAGCCGCCAGGCCGGCGGCCGCGGCCCGTCGTCGTACGCCGCGAGGAACTCCAGCTCCGCCGCGTACCGGTCCTCGACCAGTGCGACCTGCCGCCCGCCCGGACCGGCGCCCGTCGCGCCGGCCGTCGCGTCCCCGACCCCGCTCATCGCCTGCCTCCCCGGCCCTCGAACTCCACGTAGCCCGGCGCGTCGCCGTCCACCACCCGCTGCCACGCGTCCGCGAACAGCGCGGCCACCGGACGGTCCGGCACCACGAACGCGTAGTGCTCCGCCGGCAGCATCGACCGCTTCCACGTCTCCATCGGCAGCTGCGGGGACTTCGCCTCCTGCCAGCCGCCGGGCAGGAACAGCGTCCTGCCCGCACGGGCCCGCTTCGCCTCCACCACCAGCTCCCCGGCGGCCAGTTCGGCCCGGGCCTTCTTCAGCCGGGCGGGCTTCCACCCGGTCCACTCGGCCTGCTTGCGGTCGGTCGGATCGGGCAGCGCGAGCAGCATCAGGTACAGCGCCGCCGCGTCTTCGGAGAGGCCGAACCGCCCGGCCGCCGCCGCGACCAGCTCCGGCGCGCTGTGCACCGCGTACTGCGCCGCGCCCGCCGTGCCGTCCGAGCCGGCGGGCGTCAGCAGCGCCTCGAACACGTCGCTCAGCACCGTCTTCAGCGCCTCCAGCTGGTGCGAGGGCCGTGCCACAGCCTCCAGCAGCTTCACCGTCGGGTGGTTCCCGCCCGTCAGCCCGGCCGGTCCGTCCAGCAGCGCCGCCGGACGCACCCACACCTCCTCGGCCTCGCGGTTGTACTCCATCGGGCACAGCACCAGCCCGTCGGTGACCTCGACGACCCCGTCCGCGTCCGTGCCGCCCTGTGCGGGCAGCCCGCACCGCTCCCGGAACGCCTTCGCGGCCGAACGGCCCTCCGGGTCCCAGTCGACGTGCAGGTCGAGCAGCAGCCCGGGGTCGGCAAGGCGCTCCCGCAGCATCCGCAGCGTCATCGGCATCACCGCGCGCAGCGGGTCGCCGAAGGGAAGCCGGTACGCCAGCCAGGTCAACGCCCGGACGTACTGGTGCAGATGGTCGCCGGTCAGCAGCTTCTCGGGCTCGGCGGGCCGCATCCTCTGCTCGACCATGCCCTGCACCGTGCGCCCGGTCAGCTCCGGCTGCGTCTCGGGGTTCAGGACGCTCTCGGCCATCCGGCTCGGCGCCAGCTCGGCCGCCGCCTTGGTGACCAGCTCCGGCGGCGGGACCCGCCGCCGGCCGCGCACCGCGACCCAGCGCCCGACCGCCGCCGCCACGTCGAAGCCGTGCTCCCACACGGCCGCCACGTCCCCGGGCGCCACCGGCAGCAACAGGCCGGTGAACTCGCGCCGTTCGGCCATGGACAGCTCCTTGACCGTCTCCCGGGCCGTCTCCGCCTCGGCGACCCTCGCGCCCATCGTGGCCAGGATCTCCGCCGGCAGCAGGGCGTCGCGGCCCCAGCCGGTCATCCCGGGCAGCCCGAGCAGCACCAGGGCGGCGCCCGCCGGCGCCACGCCCGCGCCCTCGGCGAACTCAGCGGTCCGCTCCGGCCGGTAGGCCGCCGGGCCGCGCTCCCGCAGCATCCGCAGCGCCTCGCGCACCGCCGGGGCGCGCACCGGGTCGCCCGGCGCGCCGAGCACCAGGGACTCCGTCTCGGTGAAGCCCTCCCAGGCCCCGAACCGGCCCTCGGGGTCGTACTCCACCGCCTCCCAGAACGCGTCGTCGTCGTGGACCCGCAGGCGACGGGTGATCAGCAACTGCCGCCGTCCGTCCCGCCGGACCGCGCCGAGGTGCTCGCCGCCGCTGGGAGCCTGTCGGTTCCAGACGGACTTCAGCTCGACGGTCCGCAGCCGTCCGCGCGGGTCCACGAAGACCGCGTCGCCGTCGGCGACCGGCTCGAGGAGCGCCTCGACGAACTCGACGAGGGCCGCGCGGTCCCGGTCCTCGGTCAGCGGCGACAGCGCGCGCACCACCAGGCTCGCGACCCCGTCCCCGGCGAACGCCTGCCACGGCACCCGGGTCTCCCGGAAGCGCTCGCTCCGCCCGTCGGGCACGGCCACGTCATCCCCGCCCAGTACTTCCGCGAGTCGGTGGACCTGCTGCATCGCCAGGTCCACGTCCGGGCCGTGCGGCAGCCAGGCGTTCGGCTGGACGCCGTCGTCCAGGCCGTGCAGTGCCGACATCAGCGGTCCGTCCAGCGCGTACCGGGTCCGCGTCTCCTCCACGACCCGCACGGCCGCCTCGTCCCGCCCCTGCTCCGCCTTCTCCGCCAGCTTCGCCAGCCGGTCCGCGCACTCCGCCGCGAACTTCACGACCCCGGCGACTCCGGCGGCCAGCAGCGGATGCGTCAGCTCCGGCAGCACCCGGGCCACTGCCTCGCCCGGCGCGGCGCCCCCGGCGACCGCGTCGAGCAGCGCCCGCGCGTCCGCCGCCGTGACCGCCCGCAGCCGCGCCGAACCCGCCTCGTCGCGGGGCCGCAGCGCGTGCCAGTACGCCAGCGGCGGCACCAGCTCCGTACCGGCCGCGTAGCGCCCGCCCCGGTCGCCCAGGTCGTACTTGGAGAGCCGCACGCCGTCGGCGTCGTACAGCTCGACGTGCCGGTCGAACCGCGCCGACTCGCGCGGCTGCAGCACCGCCCCACCGGGCAGCCGCAGCGGCGGTGTCGGGACGCCCTGCGTGGTGTGCACGCCCACCGCGTCGGCGGCCGTCGGCACGGCGGGGCCGGTCGTGCCGTCCACCGAACAGGCCGTCATCGTCCCGGCCTTCGGGTCGTGCCGCACCCACCAGCCGAGCAGGCCGTCCTTGCTGCCGAACGGCGAGGACTCCATGCCCGGCGCGACCGGCAGCAGCCGGCAGGCCCGCTCCACGAGCCGCTGCCCCGCCGCGTCCTCCAGCGCCGAGTCGAAGAACCCGGGCGCCGCCGCCCGGCCGCGCCGCGCCGAGGCGGGGTCGTACTCCCACCACCGGTCGTCGTGCAGCACCCACACCGAGATGCCGTCCGAGGCGACCGCGCGGTGCTCGGCCGCGAACGAGGTGTCCCCGGCACGGACCGGACGGCCGCCGAAGCAGCGGCCGCCGTCCGGCAGTGCCAGCGACGGCTCGTGGAAGTGGTCCCACGTGTCGCGCAGCTCCCCGGAGGGCTTGAACGCGTCGGCCGGCCGCCCCGACCAGACCGCCCGCCGGGCGTCGCCGTGCCCGTTCGCCACCAGCCACTGGCCGTCGACGTGGCGGATCGTCGGCTCGTCCCAGCGGCCCTGGCTCGGCGTCGGCAGCGACAGCGTCCGCCGGTCGAGCACCTCCTCCGCGCCGACCAGCGCCACGTCCAGACCGAGCCGCACCACCAGCGCCGGCCAGGCGTCCGCCACCCGGTACCAGAGCTCTCCATGACTGCGCCGCCCGCCACGGGCCTTCGGGTCGACCGTGCCGAGCCCGTCCAGCGCCTCCTCGAGCGCGGGCCAGCCCAGCTCGTCCAGGACGCCCGCGCGCAGCGTGCGCTCCAGCACCGTCGCCGCCGAGAACGCCGTGATCCGGTCCACCGCCTCCGGCGCCGCGGCGAGCACGGCCGGGGACGAGAACCGCGAGAGCCGGGTCAGCTGCTCGTTCAGTCCCGGCAGTCCTATCGGCCGCTCCAGGTCGTCCGCCCGGTCGCCGATCCAGCCCACGAGGACCGTGCGCAGCGCCGGGTGCTCCACGATCTCCAGGAGCCGGGCCGAGCCGATGCTCGTGCCCGCGATCTGTTCCACCGACGCCCTCAGCAACGGCCCGAACCGCTCGTCGGCGGCGAGCGCGGCCAGATCGCGCCGGCCCGGCTGTTCGTCCCGCAGCCAGAAGCCGATGTCGATGTGCTGGTCCGTCTCCGGGGGCGCGACCGGCACGCCCAGCGCCAGGCAGAGGTCAAGCACGTCGGCGCCCGCCTGGCCGCGCCAGCCGCGGCCCTCGAACAGCCGGACCGGCGTCCTGTCCGCGATCAGCCGCGGCGCCATCCGCTCCACCAGGGCCAGCTCGGCCTCCATCCGCCCGCACTGGCCCCAGCCGCGCCGCCGGTTCGCCGACCACGTGCTCAGCCAAGGTGCCGCCGGGACCGTCCCGTCGAGCAGCAGCTCGGTCGCCCCGCAGGCGTCGAGCAGCCCCAACCACAAGGCGTTGAACGTCGCGGCGTCCTCGACGTGCGCCGCGGGCTGCAGGGTCGCCAGCCGCCGCCGCACCGCCGGGTCCCCGGCCGCAGCGGCCTTGAGGCCGGGCAGCGCCGACTTCCAGAACCCGGCTGCCGCGCGGCCGATCGCCCCCGTCTGCACGATCTCGGCGAGCAGCGTCCGCTCCTCGGCCGCCGCGTCCAGACCGGCCCCCTTCGCCAGCCGCCGCAGATCCTCCAGCATGCCCGCGTACGGGGCGAGACCCGCCGCGCAGCGCTCCAGCGACAGCGTGCGGAAGCTGTCGTACGCCTCCGCCGACGCGAGCCGGGACGTGAGGCTCTTGGCGTGGTCGCGCAGCGCCTTGGCGGTCAGCGCGCCCGCCCCGGCGAACTCGAGGAACACCTCCCGCAGCCGCTCCTCGTCGACCGCCAGGGCGTGCCGCTGCTCTGCGGCGCGCGCCTTCCCGAAGAACGTCGACGCCTGCTGCCGGGCCTCGGCGGCAAGGAACAGCCGGGCGACCTGCTCGTAGTACGTGGGCAGGAAGTGCGGCACCGACCGGTCGAGCCGGACGCCGATCTCGTCGAAGCCCTCCTTCGCGAGTCCCGGCTTGGTGGCGACCAGCCGGGTGAGCCGCTCCATCTCCTTCACCACCGCCAGCGCGTGGTGCCCGTTCGCCGGGTCGTTCACCAGCGCCCAGGCCGGGAAGCCCAGCGACTGCCGGCGCACCCGGCCGACCGGCTCGGGCGCCCCGCCGGCCGCGAACCCGAGGTACTCCAGCGCCAGGTCCTCCGCCGCCGCGACCGCCTCGGGGACCAGCCGCACCACCGGCCGGTCCTCCAGCGCCGGATGCGCGTACGTCCGCGCGGTCAGCACGTCCACGCCGTCCGCCGCCGCCCCCGCGCCGGCCCCGCGGTCCGTGCCCGCCGCCACCGGGAGCACCGCCCCCGCCCCGAGCAGCGCCTCCGCGGTCGCGTTCCTGTCGTTCCCGCTCATCGGGCGTCCCCCTCCTCGTCCACGACCCGGCTCGCGTACACCAGCGCGGCCATCCGCTCGCCCTCCGACCAGGCGACCGGCCCCACCTCGGCCAGCGGCAGCCGCCGGCCCGTCCGGTCCCGCCACTCCAGCGAGCCCGTCCAGCCCTCCGCGTCCGGGTAGTCCTCGCCCAGCCAGTACGCCGCCTCCAGCGACCGGCCGTCCTCCACCAGCGGACACACCGCGTGACCGCCGCGGACCCGGTAGCCCAGCGCCGCCGCGCGCGCCGTGGCGTGCCGCAACTGCTCGAACTTCCCGTCCGCGTAAGCCCGCCACTCGTCGACGGCGCCCTCCCCGGACTCCCCGGCCCCCGCGTCCTCCGGCCGCCGCCACACCTCGCGGAACAACTGCTCCGCGCCCTGCTCCACGCCGAGCTCCGCCGCGAACTCGCGCAGCTCGTCCAGGTCGTCCAGGAGCAGCACCGGGTGCGGGATCAGCACGGACTCCACGCCCTGCGCCGGGCCAAGACGCACCGAGTCGCCGTCGAGGTCGACGACCCCGAGCCCCCGCTCCGGATCCGGGTCCGCGTCCCGCAGGAAGCCCGCCCGCGCCACGTCCGCCGCGCCGTCCGCGCCCACCGGCGCGACCACCAGGTCCCGCAGCGCGGCCCGCCACGCCGGGTCCGGCCACACCCGGGCCAGCAGGGTCACCGGCACCGGGAGGGAGCGCACCAGCCACGCGTCGACCTGCTCGCGGCACTCCCGTTCGTGCCGCTCGAGCCACTCCGCGAGCTGCCGCAGCCGCACGACCTCCGGGTCGTCCTTCAGCTTCGGCGGCACCTGCTTGAGCGTGCGCCCGGCCGCGTTCCGGCAGAGCACCCTGGTGCCCTCCAGTGTGACGGCGTAGCCGCCGCTCTCCGTATCGATCCAGCCCATGGCGAGACCGCCTCCCCGACCCATCCGGTTCCGATGGCGATCACAGTAGGTGACCGGACTGACAGCACCCCGGCCCGCCCGGTGAGCCTGTGGAAAACACTCGTGACGCCCACGCAACGGCGCGGCAATCTGCCGCCGTCAGGATCGGTCCATGACGGATCCGGACCTCACCTTCGCCGGCGCGACCCAGCTGCTCGGCCGGATCACCGCCCAGCTCGGCACCCAGCTGAGTCATGTCCGACTCGACGGAACGCGCAGACCCATGAGCACTCCCACCCTCGTAGCCGTCGCCCACGGCAGCCGCGACCCCCGCGCGCTCCCCGCCGTCCACGACCTGCTCGACCGGGTCCGCGAGCTCCGCCCCGGACTCGACGTCCGCCTCGGCCACATCGAGCTGAACGCCCCGCTGCTCCCCGACACCCTCGCCGGCCTCGCCCCCGGCGGCCACGCGGTGCTCGTGCCGCTGCTGTTCGGCCGCGGCCACCACGTCACCCACGACCTGCCCGCCGCGGCCGCGGCCGCGGCGGCGCTGCGCACCCGGGTCGCCGCCCCGCTCGGCCCGCACCCCCTGCTCGTCGAGGCGCTGTACGAACGCCTCGTCGAGGCCGGCTGGACCGGGGCGCACGGCGCCTCCCGGAACACCGCGGTGGTCCTCGCCTCCGCGGGCTCGCGCGCCCCCGAGTCCGCCGCCGACATCCGCCGCACGGCCGCCCTGCTCGCCGAGCGCCTCGGCGTGCCCGTCGTCGCCGCGTACGCCTCCGCCGCCACGCCCACGGTCCCCGAGGCGGTCCGCGCGCTGGCCGCCCGCGGCCGGCACCGGGTCGCCGTCGCCTCCCTCTTCACCGCCCCCGGCCTCTTCGCCACCCGCAGCGCCGCCCAGGCCCCCTGGATCGCCGCCGCCCCGCTGGCCGGCCACCCCGCCCTGGCCCGCCTGGTCCTCCACCGCTACGACCATGCCCTCGGAACCACCCGCACCCCCACCCCCGGGCGAGAACTCGCCGCCGCCTAGCCCCACCTGTCCGTCCCTCCGGTTACCTTCGGGACATGGACGGCATGGACGGCATGGACGGCATCGGCGGCATCGACGGCATCACGGACACCCCCGGCTACGACGAGGCGGCCATCGAGCGCTGGGCCGCCGAGCCCGACAAGCGGCCCGGCCGGACGGCCTTCCAGCGCGACCGCGCGCGGGTGCTGCACTCCGCGGCGCTGCGCCGGCTCGCCGGCAAGACGCAGGTCGTCACACCGGGCACGCGCAGTCATGCCTGGGACGCCAGCCCGCGTACCCGGCTCACCCACTCCCTCGAATGCGCCCAGGTCGGCCGCGAGCTGGGCGCCGCGCTCGGTTGCGACCCCGACCTCGTCGAGGCCGCCTGCCTCTCCCACGACATGGGCCACCCGCCCTTCGGGCACAACGGCGAACAGGCCCTCAACGACTTCGCGAAGGACTGCGGCGGCTTCGAGGGCAACGCCCAGTCCCTGCGCCTGCTCACCCGGATCGAACCCAAGCGGTTCATCGCCGACCCCGCGACCGGCGCGCCGGTCAGTGTCGGGCTCAACCTCACCCGCGCCGCGCTCGACGCCGCCACCAAGTACCCCTGGCCGCGCGGCGGTCACCCCGCCCACCCCGGCTCGCCCAAGTTCGGCGTGTACGAGGACGACCGGCCGGTCTTCGACTGGATCCGCGAAGGCGCCCCCGGGCACCGCAAGTGCTTCGAGGCCCAGGTCATGGACTGGTCCGACGACGTGGCGTACTCCGTCCACGACTTCGAGGACGGCCTGCACGCCGGGCACATCGACCCCAACCTGCTCTACGCCGAGCCCGAGCGGGACGACATCTGGCGGGTCGCCGTCGGCCGCTACGTACCCGAGGACACCGACCCGCAGGAGCTCGCCGACGCGCTCGACCGGCTCGTCGAGCAGGACTGGTGGCCGCACGGCTACGACGGATCCGCCGTCGCCCAGGCCCGGCTCAAGGACGCCACCAGCCAGCTCATCGGCCGGTTCTGCCTCGCCGCCGAGGGCGCCACGCGGGCGGCGTACGGCTCCGGGCGGCTCACCCGGTACGCCGCCGAACTCGTCGTCCCCCGCGAGACCCGCAACGAGTGCGCGGTCCTCAAGGCCGTCGCGGACCGGTACGTCATGCAGCGCGCCGAGCAGGAGGCACTCCGGGCCGACCAGCGGATCGTCCTCGCCGAACTGGCCGAGGCGCTCACCTCACGCGCCCCGGACAGCCTCGAACCGCAGTTCCGGGCACTGTTCCTGGCCGCCCCCGACGACCGTGCGCGCAAGCGGGTCATCGTCGATCAGATCGCGTCCCTCACCGACGCGTCCGCCCGCACCCTGCACGACCGCCTCACCGCCCGTCGCGCCTGACGCCCGGCCCCCGCCGTGCCTGAACGAGCCACTCCGGATCGGACCCTCTTCCGCCATCACGCTCCGTGCGGGACGCTCGCTGGAAGCGCCGGGGCGGTACGGCCCGTCGTACGCCCGAAGGCGTAGCGTAGAACCGGTCGCAACGAGGAGGCATCAAGTGGTCGACGCAGATCAGACCTTCGTCATCGTCGGCGGGGGCCTGGCCGGGGCGAAGGCGGCGGAGACGCTCCGCGCCGAGGGATTCTCCGGCCGGGTCATCCTCATCGGGGACGAGCGCGACCACCCGTACGAACGCCCACCGCTCTCCAAGGGCTACCTGACGGGCAAGGCCGAGCGGGACAGCGTCTTCGTCCACGAGCCCGCCTGGTACGCGCAGAACGACATCGAGCTGCACCTCGGCCAGCCCGTCACCGCAGTCGACCGGGACGCCCGCACCGTCCGCCTCGGTGACGGCACCGTGATCCGCTTCGACAAGCTGCTCCTCGCCACCGGCGCCGAGCCGCGCCGCCTCGACATCCCCGGCACCGACCTCGCCGGCGTGCACCACCTGCGCCGGCTCGCCCACGCCGACCGGCTGCGGCACGTCCTCGCCTCCCTCGGCCGGGACAACGGCCACCTGGTGATCGCCGGCGGTGGATGGATCGGCCTGGAGGTCGCCGCCGCCGCCCGCGGCTACGGCGCCGAGGTCACGATCATCGAGCCCGAGCCCACCCCGCTGCACCGTGTCCTCGGCCCCGAGCTCGGCCAGCTCTTCGCCGACCTGCACACCGACCACGGCGTCCGCTTCCACTTCGGCGCCATGCTCACCGAGATCGTGGGCCAGGACGGCATGGTCCTCGCCGTGCGCACCGCCGACGGCGAGGAGCACCCCGCGCACGCCGTGCTCGCCGCGATCGGCGCCGCCCCGCGCACCGCGCTGGCCGAGAACGCCGGGCTCGCCCTCGTCGACCGGGCCGACGGCGGCGGCATCGCCGTCGACGCGAGCCTGCGCACCTCCGACCCGGACATCTTCGCCGCCGGCGACGTGGCCGCCGCCCAGAACCCGCTCCTCCACACCCGGATCCGCGTCGAGCACTGGGCCAACGCGCTCAACGGCGGCCCCGCCGCCGCCCTCGCCATGCTCGGCAGGAACGTCTCCTACGACCGGGTCCCGTACTTCTTCTCCGACCAGTACGACCTCGGCATGGAGTACTCGGGCTGGGCGCCGCCCGGTTCGTACGACCAGGTCGTGGCGCGCGGCGACGTCGGCAAGCGCGAGTTCATCGCCTTCTGGCTGCGCGAGGGCCGGGTCGTCGCCGGCATGAACGTGAATGTGTGGGACGTCACAGAAGCGATCCAGAAGCTCATCCGGTCCGGTGCGGCCGTGGACCCGGACGCCCTCGCAGACCCCTCCGTGCCCCTGGAGAGCCTCGTCTGACCGCCGGAAGGTCCCGTCCGGCCGCCCCGGACCGCCCCCGCCGCCCCGTAGAATTCCTGCGTGGCAGGCAGGATCAACGATGACGACGTGAAGGCGGTACGGGACGCGGTCCCGATCGACGCCGTCGTGTCCGAGTACCTCCAGCTCCGCAACGCCGGCGGCGGCAATCTGAAGGGGCTCTGCCCCTTCCACGACGAGAAGTCCCCGTCCTTCCAGGTCAGCCCGAGCAAGGGTCTCTTCCACTGCTTCGGCTGCCAGGAGGGCGGCGACACCATCGCCTTCGTGATGAAGATCGACCACCTCTCCTTCTCGGAGACGGTCGAGCGTCTCGCCGCCAAGGCGGGCATCACCCTGCGCTACGAGGAGGGCGGCTACAACCCCGGCCACCAGCGCGGCGAGCGGATCCGCCTGATCGAGGCCCACAAGGTCGCCGCCGAGTTCTACGCCGACCAACTCGGCTCGCCCGAGGCCGAGATCGGCCGGAAGTTCCTCGCCGAGCGCGGCTTCGACCAGGCCGCCGCCGAGCACTTCGGCGTCGGCTACAGCCCGGCCGGCTGGGACCACCTCACCCGCTTCCTGCGCGGCAAGGGCTTCTCCGACAAGGAGCTGATCCTCTCCGGTCTCTCCCAGGACGGCCGGCGCGGCCCCATCGACCGCTTCCGCGGCCGCCTGATGTGGCCGATCCGGGACGTCGGCGGCGAGGTCGTCGGCTTCGGCGCGCGCCGGCTCCGCGACGACGACAACGGGCCCAAGTACCTCAACACCCCCGAGACGCCGATCTACAAGAAGTCCCAGGTGCTGTACGGCATCGACCTGGCGAAGAAGGAGATCGCCAAGGTCAGCCGGGCCGTCGTCGTCGAGGGCTACACCGACGTCATGGCCTGCCACCTGGCCGGTGTCACCACCGCCATCGCCACCTGCGGCACTGCCTTCGGCGGCGACCACATCAAGATCCTGCGCCGGCTCCTCATGGATAACGGCTCGGCCCGGGTGATCTTCACCTTCGACGGCGACGCGGCCGGCCAGAAGGCCGCCCTGCGCGCCTTCGAGGACGACCAGAAGTTCGCCGCCGAGACGTACATCGCGATCGCGCCGGACGGCATGGACCCCTGCGAGCTCCGCCTCGCCAAGGGCGACGAGGCCGTCGCCGAACTCGTCGAGCCGCGCACCCCGCTGTTCGAGTTCGCGCTGCGCCAGATCGTGAACCGCTACGACCTCGAGACCCCGGCCGGCCGGGCCGCCGCGCTCGACGAGGCCGCGCCGATCGTGGCCCGGATCAAGAACATCGCCTCGCAGCACGAGGTCGCCGTCCAGCTCGCCGGGCTCCTCGGCATCCTCGACACCCAGTTCGTCGTCAAGCGGGTCGCGCAGATCGCCCGCTGGCAGCGCGGCAACGGCGGCAAGGGCCCCGCGCCCCAGTCGAACCGGCAGCAGGCCGCCCCCCAGGTCCAGGCCCCCGTCGCGCCCGCCGGGCCCGCGCTCAACCTGCGCAGCCCCGCTCACCGCACCGAGCGCGAGCTGCTCAAGCTCGCCCTCCAGTACCCGGCCCTGGTCTCGCCCGCCTTCGACGCGTACGGCGTGGACGAGTTCACGGCCCCGCCGTACGCGGCGGTGCGCCAGTGCGTCCAGGACGCGGGCGGCGCCACCGACGCTCCCGCGGACTACCTGGACGCGGTCCTCGAGGCCGCCCCGGACGACACGGTCCGGTCCCTCGTCCGGGAACTGGCCGTCGAGGCGATCTTCGCCAAGGCCGTGGACGAGGCCTACGCCGGCGACCAGCTGGTCACCGTCCGGCTGCGGGCCGTCGACCGCCGGATCCGCGACGTCCAGGGCACCCTGGCCCGCCTCGGCGCGCACGGCGCTCCCGAGCAGGTGTCCGCCGTGCAGAACGAGCTGTGGGTGCTCACCCAGTACGGCCAGTCCCTGCGCACGAACGGCGCGGCGGCACTCTGATCCGGCCGGGCTCGCTTGACCCCGCTCTCGCTGGGTAACGGTTCCCTTACGCCCCGGACTCAGAAAGTCGCCGCACAGCCCTCGTGGCGACGATGTGTCGTACGCCACACTGGGTCCCGGTGCCTGAGCCCTCGGAGCCCTGGAGGTCGCCCCCGTGCAGACCGAGACCCTCACCCCGGCGGATGCCGTGCCCGAGCAGCGCGGAGCGCCCGAGGACGCGGAACGGCAGGCCGAGGCTCCGGAGCCGGCGGAGGAGCCGGCCCCCGAGGAGCTCGTGGAGGAGACGCCCGAGCCGGCGCGGCGCCGCCCCGACCTCGGCGGAAACGGGCCCACCTCGGACCTGTTCCGCCAGTACCTGCGCGAGATAGGCCGCATCCCGCTGCTCACCGCGGCGGAGGAGGTCGAGCTGGCCCGCCGCGTCGAGGCCGGGCTGTTCGCCGAGGAGAAGCTCGTGCGGACCCCCGACCTGGACTCCCGGCTCGCGCTCGACCTGGACCGGCTCGTGGTCATGGGCCGGATGGCGAAGCGGCGGCTCATCGAGGCGAACCTGCGGCTCGTGGTCTCCGTGGCCAAGCGGTACGTGGGCCGCGGGCTCACCATGCTCGACCTGGTCCAGGAGGGCAACCTAGGCCTGATCCGCGCGGTGGAGAAGTTCGACTACGCCCGCGGCTACAAGTTCTCTACGTACGCGACCTGGTGGATACGCCAGGCCATGTCGCGCGCCCTCGCCGACCAGGCCCGCACCATCCGGGTCCCGGTCCATGTCGTCGAGCTGATCAACCGGGTCGTCCGGGTCCAGCGCAGGATGCTCCAGGAGCGCGGCTACGAACCCACCCCCGAGGAGGTCGCCGCCCAGCTCGACCTGGTGCCCGAGCGGGTCAGCGAGGTGCTGCGGCTCGCCCAGGAGCCGGTCTCGCTGCACGCGCCGGTCGGCGAGGAGGAGGACGTCGCCCTCGGCGACCTCATCGAGGACGGCGACGCGGCGTCCCCCGTGGAGTCCGCCGCGTTCCTGCTGCTCCGCGAGCACCTGGACGCGGTGCTCTCCACGCTCGGCGAGCGCGAGCGCAAGGTCGTCCAGCTCCGGTACGGGCTCGACGACGGCCGCCCCCGCACGCTGGAGGAGATCGGCCGGCTCTTCGGCGTGACCCGCGAACGCATCCGCCAGATCGAGTCCAAGACCCTCGGCAAGCTGCGCGACCACGCCTTCGCCGACCAGCTGCGCGGCTACCTCGACTGAGGCCGGCCGGGCGCGCGGTCCGGCCGGCCCCGTACGGGACTCACGCCTCCGGGCCGGACTCCTCCTGCCGCTTCTTCTTCGCGGCGTCGAAGGCGGCGCCGATGGCGACACCGAGCCCGACACCGAGGCCGATGCCCATGCCCAGGTTGTCGCTCAGCAGCCCGAGGCCGATGCCCAGGCTGAGTCCGATCGGCATCCACAGAACAATGCCGCTGTTCTGCGCCTGCTTCTCGTTCCCGATCCCGTTCTCGTCCGCCATCGCGTCCGATTCCCCCTTCGTTCCGGTCGTTCGGTCAGTCGACCTCGGCCACCGCCTGGGCGAACTGGGCCGCGTACAGGCGCGCGTACGCGCCCTCCGCCGCCAGCAGTTCGCTGTGGGTGCCCTGCTCGACGATGGCCCCATTCTCCATCACCAAGATCACGTCGGCGTCCCGGATCGTGGAGAGCCGGTGCGCGATCACGAAGGACGTACGGCCGTGCGCGAGGCGGGCCATGGCCTTCTGGATCAGCACCTCGGTACGGGTGTCGACGGAGCTGGTCGCCTCGTCGAGGACCAGGATCACCGGGTCGGACAGGAACGCCCGCGCGATGGTGATCAGCTGCTTCTCGCCGGCGCTGACGTTCGAGCCCTCGTCGTCGATGACCGTGTCGTACCCGTCCGGGAGGGTCCGGACGAACCGGTCCGCGTGCGCGGCCCGCGCGGCCTCCTCGATCTCCTCCCGGGTCACCCCACGCGACGCGCCGTACGCGATGTTGTCGGCGATGCTGCCGCCGAACAGCCAGGTGTCCTGGAGCACCATGCCGATGCCGGCCCGCAGGTCCTCCCGCGACATGGCGGACACGTCCACCCCGTCGAGGGTGATCCGGCCGCCGGTCACCTCGTAGAACCGCATCAGCAGGTTCACCAGCGTGGTCTTGCCCGCGCCCGTCGGGCCGACGATCGCGACCGTCTGACCGGGCTCCACCGTCAGCGACAGGTCCTCGATCAGCGGCTTGTCCGGCTCGTAGCGGAACGCCACGTTCTCCAGCGCGACCCGGCCCTTGAGCTGCTCCGGACGCTCGGTCTCCGGGGCGTCCGGCGCCTGCTCCTCCGCGTCGAGCAGCTCGAAGATCCGCTCGGCGGAGGCGATGCCCGACTGCACCAGGTTCGCCATCGACGCGACCTGCGTCAGCGGCATCGAGAACTGCCGCGAGTACTGGATGAACGCCTGCACGTCACCGATCGACAGCGAGCCCGAGGCGACCCGCAGACCGCCGACGACGGCGACGAGCACGTAGTTCAGGTTCGACACGAAGAACATCACCGGCTGCATCACGCCGCTGTTGAACTGCGCCTTGAACCCGGCGTCGTACAGCGCCTCGTTCTGCTCCGCGAAGTCCCGCGCCGACTCCTCCTGCCGCCCGAAGACCTTCACCAGGGAGTGCCCGGAGTACATCTCCTCGACGTGCGCGTTCAGCCGGCCGGTGGACTTCCACTGCTGCACGAAGTGCGGCTGCGAGCGCTTGCCGATCCGCGCCGCCACGACCACCGACAGCGGCACCGTCACCAGCGCCACCAGCGCGAGCAGCGGCGAGATCCAGAACATCATCGCCAGCACGCCGACGATGGTGAGCAGTGAGTTGATCAGCTGCCCCATCGACTGCTGCAGGGTCTGCGAGATGTTGTCGATGTCGTTGGTCGCCCGGCTCAGCACCTCGCCGCGCTTGGCCTTGTCGAAGTACGACAGCGGCAGCCGCGCCAGCTTCGCCTGGACGTCCTCGCGCATCCGGTACACGGTCCGATTGATCACCTTGATCGACATCCGGGTCGACACCAGCATCAGCAGACCGGCCGCCACGTAGACCGCGAGGACCAGCAGCAGCACCTGGCCGACCGCCGAGAAGTCGATGCCCTGCCCGGGCGTGAAGTCCACCCCGGACAGCATGTCCGCCATGCCGCCGTCGCCGTCCGCGCGCAGCTTCGCGATCGCCTGTTCCTTGGTGACGCCCGCCGGCATGTCGCGGCCGATGACGCCCGCGAACACCAGGTCCGTCGCCCTGCCGAGGATCTTCGGCCCGACCACCGAGGCCGCCACGCTGAGCACACCGGCCAGCAGCATCAGCCACAGCGCGCCGCGCTCCGGCGCCAGCTGCTTCAGCAGCCGCTTGCCGGAGCCCTTGAAGTCCATGGACCGCTCACCGGACTGGCCCATCATCATGCGTCCGCCAGGACCGGCCATCAGGCAGCCTCCGCCTCGGTCAGCTGGGAGAGCACGATCTCCCGGTACGTCTCGTTGTCCGCCATCAGTTCGTGGTGCCGTCCGGCGCCCACGACCCGGCCCTCGTCGAGGACCACGATCCGGTCGGCCTCCCGGATGGTCGACACCCGCTGGGCGACGATCACCACGGTCGCCTCCGACGTCTCCCGCGCCAGCGCCGCGCGCAGCAGCGCGTCCGTCTCGTAGTCCAGCGCCGAGAACGAGTCGTCGAACAGATAGATCTCCGGCCGCTGGACCAGCGTCCGCGCGATCGCGAGCCGCTGCCGCTGGCCACCGGAGACGTTGGTGCCGCCCTGCGCGATCGGCGCGTTCAGCCCGTTCTCCAGCTTCCGCACGAAGTCGGCGGCCTGCGCCACCTCCAGCGCGTGCCACAGCTCCTCGTCGGTCGCGTCCGGCTTCCCGTACCGCAGGTTGGTCGCCACCGTCCCGGAGAACAGGTACGGCTTCTGCGGCACCAGGCCGACGGTCCTCGCCATCAGCTCCGGGGCGAGCGTCCGCACGTCGACGCCGTCGACCAGCACCTCGCCGCCCGTGACGTCGAACAGCCGCGGCACGAGGCCGAGCAGGGTCGACTTGCCGCTGCCGGTCGAACCGATGATCGCGGTCGTCTCGCCCGGCCGGGCCACCAGCCGCACGTCACGGAGCACCGACTCCTCGGCGCCCGGGTAGCGGAAGTCCGCGCCCCGGATCTCCAGGTGGCCGTGCCGGTCCAGCTCGCGTACCGGCGCCTTCGGCGGGACGACGCTGGACTCGGTGGCCAGCACCTCCTCGATGCGCTCGGCACACACCTCCGCGCGCGGCACCATCATGAACATGAAGGTGGCCATCATCACGGCCATCACGATCTGCATCAGATAGGCGAGGAACGCGGTCAGCGCGCCGATCTCCATCCCGCCGCTGTCGATGCGCTGCGCCCCGAACCAGACCACCGCCACGCTCGACACGTTCACCACCGTCATGACGGTCGGGAACATCAGCGCCATCAGCCGGCCCGTCGCCATCGACACGTCCGTCAGGTCCGTGTTCGCCCCGCGGAAGCGCCCGGCCTCGTACCCGTCCCGGACGAAGGCGCGGATGACCCGGTTGCCGGTGATCTGCTCGCGCAGCACCCGGTTCACGGTGTCGAGCCGCTCCTGCATGGTCCGGAACAGCGGCCGCATCCGCCGCACGATCAGCGAGACGGCGATGCCCAGCACCGGCACCACCGCCAGCAGCACCGCCGACAGCGGCACGTCCAGCGACAGCGCCATCACGATGCCGCCGACACACATGATCGGCGCCGAGACCATCAGGGTGAACGCCATCAGGACCAGCATCTGCACCTGCTGGACGTCGTTCGTGGTCCGGGTGATCAGCGAGGGCGCGCCGAACTGCCCGACCTCACGGGCCGAGAAGGACTGCACCCGCGCGAAGACCGCCGCGCGGACGTCCCGGCCGAGCGCGGACGCGGTCCGCGCCCCGTAGTACACGGCGCCCACGTTGCAGACGACCTGGAGCACGGACACGGCGATCATCAGCGCGCCGAACCGCAGGATGTAGCCGGTGTCCCCGTTCACGACACCGTTGTCGATGATGTCCGCGTTCAGGGTCGGCAGGTAGAGGGTGGCGCAGGTCTGCAGGAACTGCAGGGCCACCAACAGGGCGATGGGCTTTCGGTACGGTCCGAGATGGGTTCGGAGAAGTCTTATGAGCACGGGTTCTACTATCGCCCGTGCCCCCGGGGCGTTACGACTCGGTTTTGCCGGACCTTGAGGCCCCGGCGCCCGACTTTCCGGGCCGGGGCCGACCGGACTCAGGCGGAGAACGCGCCCGGGTGGATCTGCTCCCGCGTCGCCGTGTACTGCTGCCGCACCGCCTGACCCACCGCCAGCTCGTCGCCCGGCTCCAGCACCTGGGCGGCCGCCCCCTGCCAGGCCGGCGGGGTCTGCGGCGGAAGGGTGCCCTGAGCGACCCCGAGCGCCCACGCGGCCTGCCGCGCCGCGCCGAGCGCCGCGTAGTCGGCCGGCTGGGGGACGACGACCTGCGCCCCGAAGATCGCCGGGGCCAGCGCCTGGACGGCCGGCAGCTCGGCGGCCTGGCCGAGCAGGAACACCCGCCGCACCTCGACCCCGCGGCCACGCAGAACGTCCATCGCGTCGGCGAGCGAGCACAGCATGCCCTCGAACGCGGCCCGCGCCAGGTGCTCCGGCTTCATCGACTCGCGCCGCAGCCCGCTCAGCGTGCCCGCGGTGTGCGGCAGCTGCGGGGTCCGCTCGCCCTCCAGATAGGGGAGCAGGACCAGGCCGGAGGAGCCGGGCGTGGACTTCAGGGCCAGCGCGGACAGCTCCGCCAGGTCCTCGGCGCCGAGCATGTCCGCGGTGCCGCGCAGCGCCCGTACCGCGTTGGAGGTGTGCACGACGGGCAGGTGCATGCCGGCCGCGTCGGCGAACGAGGTGATCATCCCGCGCGGGTCGGCCAGCGCCTCGTGGTGCACGGCCATGACCGAGCCGGACGCGCCGAGCGACACGACCGCGTCCCCGGGCCCGACCCCGAGCCCGAACGCGGCGGCCATCGTCTCGCCGGTGCCGGCGGAGATCAGCAGGCCCTCGGGCGTCGTCCCGGCCGCGTCGGAGGGGCCGAGCACCTCCGGCAGCGCCGCCTGGTGGCCGAGGGCCAGCTCGACGAGGTCGGGACGGTACGCGCCGGTGGCCGCCGACCAGTAACCGGTCGCCGAGGCGGCGCCGCGGTCCGTGGTCCGGCGCACCGGCCGGCCGAGGAGCTGCCACACCAGCCAGTCGTGCGGCTGCATCAGCATCGCGACGCGGGCGGCGGCGTCCGGCTCGCTGCGGGCAAGCCAGCGCAGCTTGGCCACCGGCTGCCCGGACTGGGGCACCGAGCCGACCGCCTCGGCCCAGGCCTGCCGGCCGCCGAAGGCCTCGACGAGGTCGGCCGCGGCGATCTGTGCCCGCTTGTCGTTGCCGACCATCGCGGGCCGCACCAGCGCGCCCTGCCGGTCCAGCGGCACCAGGCCGTGCTGCTGCGCGGAGACGCCGATCGCCTGCACGCCTTCGAGCAGCCCGCCGGTCGCAGCCTCGCCGAGCGAGAGCAGCCAGGCCTGCGGGTCGACGTCGGCAGCCTTGGGCTCGACGGGATGCGGGGCGTAGCCCTGCCGTATGACGGCGCCCGTGTCCGTGTCACAGACGACGATGCGCGTGAAACCAGTAGAGCTGTCCAGACCGGCGACTATCCCCATACTCAAGATTCTGCCGCACGCGGAGCGGTGCCGTATCCGCGCTCGGAAGCGGCACCGGGTCCGTGTCAGGTGTTCGACGGGCGTGGGTCAGGTGTTGCTGGTGCCCCACTCGTCGTCGAAGTCGTCCCTTCCGCGTCCGCGTGCCTTGCGGACCCGGTCGGTCAGCGAGCTGGGCAGCTTGTCGCCGACCTTCTCGCTCACCGCGTGGTACGCCCGGCCCGCGTACTCCCGGCCGTTGGTCGCCGCGGACTCGGCGGCGTTGCGCACGGCAGGATTCTGGGAGAGGTCGCGCAGCGACTTCTTCATCTCCTCGTAGCGCTCGCGCCCGGCCCGGGTGCCGATGACGTAACCGAGGGCCATTCCCGCGACGAACGTCAGCTTGTACCGCATGGCTGCGATCCTTCCCTGGAGCGTCGGTGCGTCCCTGGGGGATACCGATTGGCGGAGCACCCCCCTGCTTGCGCTAATGTATGTGTCGCAGCGAGCGAGCGCCGCCCGGGAACACCCCAGGTGGGTACGTTCGGTGCAACGCAGCAATCCCCTGTAGCTCAATTGGCAGAGCAGCCGGCTGTTAACCGGCAGGTTACTGGTTCGAGTCCAGTCGGGGGAGCGCGATCCCCTGTAGCTCAATTGGCAGAGCATTCGGCTGTTAACCGGAGGGTTGCTGGTTCGAGTCCAGCCGGGGGAGCGGAACGGAAGAGGACCCTTCGGGGTCCTTTTTCGCGTCTCCGGGAACCGCGCGGCACGGCGCGAAGTCCTCATGGTCGGGCATCGCCGAGCATCCGGAGCAGGAGATCGTATGAGCGGCTATGCTGCGGCAGACGGCGCGCACACATGTACGCGCCACACCGATAAGGGGCGGTAGCTCAGCCGGTTAGAGCAGCGGACTCATAATCCGTCGGCCGTGGGTTCGAGTCCCACCCGCCCCACTCCGGGTCGCCCGTGCAGGAACGTTTCCATCTGTGCCGCGACCACACCATGCCCCCGGCGTGACGTACGACACGTACGACACGCCGGGGGCATGCGCGTTCCGTCCCCCGCCCGGCGGATCGCCGGGCGGGGGCGAGGGTCAGTAGGTGAGGATGCCCGGGTCGGAGGAGCTCGAGGCACCGGTCTCTATGTGGCCGGCGAGGCGGCGCACGAAGTCGGCGGTCGTGGTGGCGGTCACGGTGACGTCGTACCAGTGGTGGCAGGAGGTCAGGTCGAGGGAGAGGGGGACCGTGGCGCCGGGCGCGACGGTGACCGTCGCGGGCGTGCCGGCGTAGGCGTTGGAGACCGTGAGGCGGGCCTCGGCGGAGCCGGCGTTGGTGAAGGTGAGGTCCAGCTTGCCGGTGGCGGCGTTGTGGCGGGCGATGACCTCGGGGCCCGCGGCCTTGCCGGGGTTGCGGAAGCGGCGCAGGAAACCGTTGGGGCCGTGGACGGTGAGGTCCGTGACGCCGTTCGACCACTTCGTGTTCCAGACGTCCGCGATCGACTTCGCCGCCTCGGTCGTGTACGTCCACGGCACGTCGGTGCGGTTCGCCGAGGTGACGTAGAACTGGGCGCCCGCTTCGGGGCCGCCGCTGAAGGTGAGACGGAAGGTGCCCGCCGCGGTGTCGGCGGCGCCGTCCACGTACGGCGCGTACTTCAGCGGGCGGGTGGGCCTGGAGCCCGGCTCCTGGCGGGGCATGGTGCCGACGGCCGGGGCGGTGGCCGGGAAGTCGGGGTGGCGGTTGCGGTCCGGCGGGAAGTAGCCGTCGGTCGGCGGCAGCACGGCCGGCGTGGTCTGCGTGCGGGAGAAGTCGAACGCCGAGGTCAGGTCACCGCAGACGGCGCGGCGCCAGGGCGAGATCTGCGGCTCGTGGACGCCGAAGCGGGCCTCCATGAAGCGGATGATCGACGTGTGGTCGAAGGTCTCCGAGCAGCTGTAGCCGCCGGTCGACCAGGGCGAGACCACGAGCATCGGGACGCGCGGGCCGAGGCCGTACGGGCCGGCCGCGTAGCCGATCTTGCCCTTGAACCAGTCGAGGGAGGTCGCGACGGTGGACTTGCCCCACGAGGCGTCGGCCGGGACGTACGGCGGCACCACGTGGTCGAAGAAGCCGTCGTTCTCGTCGTACGTGATGAACAGGGCCGTCTTCGCCCACACGTCCGGGTTCGAGGTCAGCGCGTCCAGCACCTGCGCGATGTACCAGGCACCGTAGTTGGACGGCCAGTTGGCGTGCTCCGAGAACGCCTCGGGCGCGGCGATCCAGGAGACCTTCGGCAGCCGGCCGGCCTGCACGTCGGCGCGCAGGATGTCGAAGTAGCCCTCGCCGGCCTTCGCGTTCGTGCCCGTGCGGGCCTTGTCGTAGAGCGGGTTGCCGGGCTGGGCGTTGCGGTAGTTGTTGAAGTAGAGGAGCGAGTTGTCGCCGTAGTTGCCGCGGAAGGCGTCGTTGATCCAGCCCCACGAGCCGCCGGCGTTCAGACCGTCGCCGATGTCCTGGTAGATCTTCCAGGAGACCCCGGCCGCCTCCAGGCGCTCCGGGTAGGTAGTCCAGCCGTAGCCCGCCTCGGCGTTGTTGAGGACGGGGCCGCCGCCCGTGCCGTCGTTGCCGACGTAACCGGTCCACATGTAGTAGCGGTTGGGGTCGGTCGCGCCGATGAACGAACAGTGGTACGCGTCGCAGACGGTGAAGGCGTCCGCGAGCGCGTAGTGGAACGGGATGTCCTCACGCGTGAGGTACGCCATCGTGGCCTTGGTCTTGGCCGGGATCCAGTTGTTGTACTTGCCCTTGTTCCACGCGCTCTGGCCGCCCTGCCAGTCGTGGTTCAGGCCCTGGAGGTACTCCATGCCCAGCTTGTCGCTGGTCGGGCGGAAGGGCAGCGTGGTGTTGCCGAAGTTGTCCTCCTGGTGGAAGACGGACTTGCCGCTCGGGAGCCTGACGGGGCGCGGGTCGCCGAAGCCGCGTACGCCCTTCATCGCCCCGAAATAGTGGTCGAAGGAACGGTTCTCCTGCATCAGGACGACAATGTGCTCGATGTCCTGGATCGTACCCGTGGAACCCTGCGCCGGGATCGCGGCGGCGCGGGCGATGCTGTCGGAGAGCATGGTCAACGCGGTGGCGCCGCCCGCCAGCTGCAGGAACCGGCGGCGATTGAGGTCGGCCATTGGGGGTGGTCCTCCGTGGTGGAGTGGACAGGTGGACGGGTGCGGGAGCTGCCGGGTGGGTGGCGGGGTCCCGAGGAAAGCGCCCCAAGGAGAGCGCCCTCTGGTCACCGCCCGGCGGCCGTCTCGTGACTTCCCGTCGTACGCCCGGAGAATCCCCCGTACTCGAACGTAAACAACCACATACGAACGCCCCTTGGCGAGAGATTCGCACAAGGGGCGTTCGTTTTCGGGGTGTTCTGATGTCCGCTCGGCCGCGGCCGCGCGGCCCGCCGTCACTCGACGACGAGCTCCACCTGGATGTTGCCGCGGGTGGCCTTGGAGTACGGGCAGAACGCGTGGGTCTTCTCGAGCAGCGCGTGCCCCGGCTCGCCCTGGAGGTGGTCCGGGAACTCGGCGCGCATGACGACGGCGAGGCCGAAGCCGTCGTCCGCGGCGTCCTTGCCGATGCTGACCTCTGCGGTCACCGAGACGTCGGAGATGTCGATCTTCTCCTGGCGGGCGATCACGCCCATGGCGCTGGCGAAGCAGGCCGCGTAGCCGGCGGCGAAGAGCTGCTCGGGGTTGGTGCCCTGCCCGTTGCCGCCGAGCGCCTGGGGGTGGGCCAGCGGGAGGTCGATGTGGCCGTCGGAGCTGACGGCGCGGCCCTCGCGGCCGTTGGCGGTGGCGACGGCGGTGTACAGCGCGTTCATGTCGGTCCTTGTCCTCTTCGTCGGGGTCTTGCGGCGGTGTCGTGCTTCATTGATAGCGCACGATTCAGTTGTGCACAACTCAATCGCGCGTATGTGACGTACTCTGGGGTCATGGAGACGACGCTCGGCACGGTGCGGGACGAGGACTTCCTCCGTCTCGACCATCAGATCTGCTTCTCGCTGCACGCCGCCACGCGCGCGTTCAACGGGATCTATCGCGGCGCGCTCAAGGAGCTGGGCCTCACCTACCCCCAGTACCTCGTCATGCTCGTGCTCTGGGAACACGGCGAGCTGCCCGTGAAGGGCATCGGGGAGCGGCTGCGGCTGGACTCCGGCACGCTGTCGCCGCTGCTCAAGCGGCTGGAGGCGGCCGGCTACGTCGAACGCCGGCGCAGCGTCGAGGACGAGCGCTCCGTCACGGCCCGGCCGACCGGTGCCGGCGTCGCGCTGCGGGACCGGGCCCTGGACGTGCCGCGCCGGATCGCCGCCGCGACCGGGCTGTCCCTGGAGGAGATCCAGGACCTGCGGACCCGGCTCAACGCGCTCTCCGCCCGGCTCGACGGCGTCGACCCCGAGGCCCTGGCCGCCGACGGCGACGCGCTCTGCGGCTGATCCGGGGGCCATCCCGACGGGGCGGGGGCCGGTCCGGGGCGTCCGCCAGATAAAACGTAAGGACTAAAAGCCGGGGTCGCTCCTATACTCGGCCCATGTCCTCGATCACCCTCCGGCGGGCGACCGCCGACGACTCGCGTCGTCTCAGTCAGCTCGTCCGGAAATCCGCCGCGTACCGGGGCGACTACGCCGCCATGGTCGACGGCTACGTGGTCGGAGGGACGTACATCGAGCACCACGTCGTGCACGTCGCCGTCGACGAGCGCGGGCGCGTCCTCGGTTTCTACGCGCTGCTGGTCGACGAGGCCGAGCTTGACCTCGCCTTCGTCGCCGACGACGCGCAGGGCCGGGGGATCGGGCGGCTGCTGATGGCGCACATGACCGAGCAGGCCCGGGCCGCCGGGCTGGACTCCGTACGGGTCGTCGCGCATCCGCCCGCCGAGGACTTCTACCTCCGCACCGGCGCGCGCCGCACCGGGACGATCGCACCGGCCGACCGGATCCACTGGGCCCGCCCCGAGCTCCGGTACGACGTCGCGTGAGCGCCACGCAGGAGGAGGAGCAGGAGCACGAGCGTGAGCGCGAGCAGAGCCGGCGCCGCCTGTTCGCCGACCTCACCCCGCTGAGGACCTCGCCCCACTACCGTCGCCTCTGGTTCGGCAACACGGTCTCCTGGGTCGGCCAGGGCATGACCTCGCTCGCCGTCTCGCTCCAGGTGTACGACATCACCCACTCGCCCTTCGCGGTCGGGCTCGTCGGCCTCTTCTCCCTGGTCCCGCTGATCGTCTTCGG
Organism: Streptomyces sp. HUAS YS2; assembly: GCF_033343995.1. Classification (NCBI taxonomy): domain Bacteria; kingdom Bacillati; phylum Actinomycetota; class Actinomycetes; order Kitasatosporales; family Streptomycetaceae; genus Streptomyces; species Streptomyces solicathayae. The sequence goes on from NZ_CP137573.1 coordinate 5,495,859, forward strand.
TCTGTACGGCGGCGCGATCGCCGACACCGTCGACCGCCGCAAGCTCGGCCTCGCCAGCGCGACCGGCTCCGCCGTGCTCTCCGCGGCCCTCGCGACCGCCGCGTTCGCCGGCTTCGAACGGGTCTGGTTCCTGTACGGGATCGTCGCCCTGCAGGCCGTCTGCGCCGCGCTCAACTCCCCGGCGCGGTCGTCGATGATCCCGCGGCTGCTGCCCGCCGAGCAGCTCCGCGCCGCCAACGCGCTGAACTCGATGACCACGACCTTCGGCATGCTCGTCGGCCCCAGCCTCGGCGGCCTGCTGGTCGGCGTCGGCGGCTTCCAGACCGCGTATTCGATCGACGCCGTCGCCTTCTTCGCCGCGCTCTACGCGATGTGGCGACTGCCCGCCATGCTGCCCGAGCGCACCGGGGCCAAGCGCGCGTCCGTCCTCGACGGGCTGCGGTTCCTCGCCACCCGGCCCAACCTGCGGATGACGTTCCTGTCCGACTTCTGCGCGATGATCCTCGCCCACCCGCGCGCGCTTTTCCCGGCCATCGCCGTGCTCTGGTACGGCGGTGACGCCCGCACCACCGGCCTGCTCGTCGCCGCGCCGGCCGTCGGCGCGCTGCTCGGCAGCGTGCTCTCCGGCTGGCAGGGCCGCATCCGCCACCACGGCCAGGCGATCCTGATCGCCGTCGGCTGCTGGGGCACCGCCGTCGCGGTCTTCGGGCTGACCAGGAACCTCTGGCTCGGCCTGCTGCTGCTCGCCCTCGCCGGCTACTCCGACACCGTCTCCATGATCTTCCGCAACACGATGATGCAGGTCGCCGCCCCGGACGAGATGCGCGGACGGCTCCAGGGCGTCTTCATCGTGGTCGTGGCCGGGGGCCCCCGCCTCGGCGACTTCCTGGCCGGCTCGGTCGCCGACCTGACCTCACCCGCCGTCGCCATCACCGGCGGCGGCATCGCCTGCGTCCTCGCCATCGGCCTCCTCGCCCTCTACGCCCCGGGCTTCCGCCGGTACGACGCTGTCAACCCCTCTGCCTGACGACCGCGTTCACGTCCCGCGCGGCACGATCCCGCGCACGATCCCCAGCTCCACCAGGTCCTGGGGGCGGATGTGGAGCTGGTCGGCGGTGGTCGGGACCTCGGCGGGCGGGCGTTTGAGGATGGCGGCGGCCAGTTCGGGCGCGATCACGGAGAAGTAGCTGTCCGACGTGGCCCAGGTGTTGCCCGGGGCGGCCAGGGCGAGCGCGCCGCCGGAGCCGCCCTCACCGATCAGCAGCGTCGTGACCGGGACCCGGGCGGCGGCGATCGCCGCGAACGCGTCCGCGATGGCCGGGCCCGCGCCCGCCCGTTCCGCCACCGCGTCGTTGGCGGCGCCCGGGGTGTCGACCAGCGTGAGGACCGGGACGCCGAGCCGGTCCGCGAGCCGGATCAGCCGCGCGGCGGTCCGGAACCCGGCCGGCCGGGTCGCGCCGCCGTCCTGCGCGGCGTACGCGACGACGCGGCCCTCGTGGACCCCGAACCCGCACTCCACGCCCGGGTCCGCCCCGCCCGCCCGGTCCCCGTGCACCGTCGCCCGCACCTCGAAGTACGCGTCCAGGTAAGCGCCGGACCGCGGCCGGGCGGTGTCCCGCGCCCGCAGTACCGCCTCCCACCCGGTGCCGGGCTCGCCGCCGCCCGCCGGACCGGCGAACGCCGGCGGCGGGGGAGCGGGGGCGGGCCGGCCGGCGCCGGGGCCGTCGGCGGGCGCGGACAGCAGCCGCAGCCACAGCGCCAGCGTGTCGCGCAGCTCCTCCGGGCGGACGACGGCGTCCACATGTCCGTGGGCGTACTGGTCCTCCGCGGTGTACGCGGCCGGGTCGGCGTCCGGCGGGCGGACGCGGGAGCCGGCGAAGGCGACCTGGGCGGACGGCAGGGCGAGCACCACGTCCGCGCCCGCGCCGACCGTCGCCCAGCCGCCGCCGGTGGCCGGGTCGCGCAGCACCGCGACGTGCGCGACGCCCGCCTCCCGCAGCCGCACCGTCTCCGCGGCGACGCGCTGCAGCTGCATGAGGGCGACCATGCCCTCCTGCATCCGGCTGCCGCCGGTCGCGACCAGCGACACCAGCGGGATCCGCCGCTCGGCCGCCGCCCGGTACGCCGCCACCAGCCGGTCCCCGGCCGCCCGTCCCAACGAGCCGCCGAGAAACCCGAACTCGAAGGCCACGAGCACGCACGGCCGCCCGCCGATGCTCGCGGTGCCGTACACCACGGACTCGTCCTCGCCGGTGCGCAGGGACGCGACGGCCCGCGCGTTGTCGTAACCGGCCCACTGGATGGGGCCGTCGGCCGGGGCCGGTCGGGCGGCGGGTGCCGTCTCGTCGCCGGGAGCCGGCACGCCGGCCTCCTCCGGCCCGTCCGCAGGGGTCGGTCCGCCCGCCGGGACTTGTCCGGTGGCCCCGGCGCGGCCGGCCGTCCGGGTCGGTCCGTCCGTCCCGGACCGCCCGGCCGCACGGGCACTGCCGCCGTCCGGTCGGCGCGTGGCCTCCACGTCCTCCGGCGTCCAGTCGGCCGCGCGGCCCGCCGAGGGCTCGTCCTCGGGGAACCAGTCGGCAGCCGGCTCGCGCGGTGCCCCGGGCCGCGGCTCGCGCGCCGAACCGCTTCCCTCCGCCTCGGCGGGCCCCGCGCGGGTGAAGTGGTCCGTCACCAGGGCGATCACGTCGCGTGCGGACGGGCGGGGGTCAGGCACGGCCGAGCGCCTTCTTCAGGACCTTGCCCATGTCGTTGCGGGGCAGGGCCTCCAGGTGGCGGACCACGCGAGGGCGCTTGTGGGGGGCCAGCTGGGACGCGACGTGCGCGGCCAGTTCCTCCGCCGACGGGGGCTTCTCCGCGTCCGCGGGGACGATCCAGGCGACGATGCGTTCGCCGAGGTCCGGGTCCGGTTCGCCGGTGACCGCCGCCTCGCGGACGCCCGGGTGGTCCAGGAGCGCGTTCTCGATCTCGCCCGCGCCGATCTTGTAGCCGCCGCTCTTGATCAGGTCGGTCGCCCGGCGGCCCACGATCCGGACCGCGCCGTCCGCGTCCCGGACCGCCATGTCGCCGGTGCGGAACCAGTCACCGTCGTACGCCGCGGCCGTCGCGTCCGGCCGGTTCAGGTACTCCGTGAACAGGTTCGGACCCCGCACCTGGATCTCGCCGACCGTCTCCCCGTCGTACGCGCCGAGCACCGAGCCGTCGTCGTCCACCAGGCGCAGGTCCACGCCGCCCAGCGGCAGCCCCACCGACCCGGGCCGCGGCCCCGCCTCCGGGCGGACGCTGCACAGCATCAGCGTCTCCGTCATCCCGTACCGCTCGACGACCTGACGGCCCGTGGCCGCCGCGATCCGTTCGTGGTCGTGCACCGGCAGCGCCGCCGAGCCCGACACCAGCAGCCGCGCCCCGGAGAGCGCCCGGACCAGCTCCGGTTCGTCGTCGAGCGCGTCCGCGATCCGGTGGTACATCGTCGGCACGCCGAACAGCAGCGTGCCGCCGCCGGCGCCGAGTTCCCTCGCCACCCCCGCCGTCGAGAACCCGCCGAGGTGCCGGACCGAGCCGCCGCGCCGCAGCGGGCCGAGCACGCCCAGGATCAGCCCGTGCACGTGGAACAGCGGCAGCGCGTGCACCAGCACGTCCGCCTCCGTCCACTCCCACGCGTCCGCCAGCGCGTCCAGTGAGGCGGCGATCGCCCGCCGGGACAGCACGACGCCCTTGGGCGGGCCGGTGGTGCCGGAGGTGTAGACGACGAGCGCCGCCCTCTCGGCGTCGGCGGGTTCGGCGACCTCCGGGCCCCGGCCCCGTACGTCCACGTCCACCCGTTCCACGCCCGCGAGCCCCGCGGGCAGTTGCTCGTCCGGGCCGGCGAGCACCAGGGCCGGCGCGCTGTCGCCGAGGATGTGCGCCAGTTCCCGTTCCCCGGTGCGGGGGTTGAGCGGTACGGCGGGAACGCCGGCGAGCAGCGCGCCCACCACCGCGACCGCCGTCGAGGCCGTGGGGGTCGCCCACACGGCGACCCGGTCCGCGTCCCCGATCCGGGCGGCCACGGCGCCCGCCGCGGCGGCCAGTTCGGCGTACGTCAGGGCGTCGGCGCCGAAGCGCAGGGCGGGTCGGTCCCGGCGTTCGGTGCCGGCCGCCAGGGCCGGGAAGAGCGCGCTCAACGGTCGTCCTCCTCGCGTGGGGGTCCCCCCTGCACGAGCGAAGCCGAGAGCTTGGGGGATGCCGAGAGGAATTCTGCCCGTACGGCACGGCCGACGTACTGCGACGTTCCTCACCCCGACGGCCATGTCACGGTCCGCGTCTCCGTGCCCCGCTCCGTCACCCGCAGCCGCACCGGCGGCGTGCCCTCGGGCGGTCGGGCGGGGGCCGAGACGAGGACCTCGATGGTCGTGACGCCGGGGCGGCGGTGGGCCGCCGCGAGCGCCGTGCGCAGCGCGGCGAGCAACCGGTCCGCGACCGGCTCGGTCACCAGCGTGTCCACCGGCCCGGTGAAGTGCACCGACGGCTGGAAGCCGAGCAGCGCCGCCGCGCCCGCCGTCTCGCGCAGTACGCGGCCCCGGAACGACGTCGGCGCCTCCGCGGGCGGCTGCTGGAGCGCGAAGATCGTGGTGCGGACCTCCTGGATCGTGGAGTCCAGCTCGTCCACCGCCCGCCCGAGCAGCACGCTCTCGTCCGGGGACTCCTCCGCGGACTCCGCCGCCCGCCGCCGGGTCGACTCCAGCATCATCTCCGTCGCGAACAGCCGCTGGACGACGAGATCGTGCAGGTCGCGGGCGATCCGGTCGCGGTCCTCGAACACGGCGAGCCGCTCCCGGTTGTGCTGCGCGTCGGCGAGCACCAGCGCGAGCGCCGCCTGCGAGGCGAACTGCGCGGCGAGCAGCCGCTCCACCGCCGTGTACGGGCGGTCGCCGCGCCGCCGGGGGAGGGCGAGGGTGCCGATCAGCTTCCCGCCGCTCTGCAGCGGCAGCATCATCGAGGGCCCGAACCGCGACCGTACGTGCGTGGTCATCCGGGGGTCGGTCGCCGAGTCCTCCACGAACACCGGCTCACCGCCGAGCAGTTGCTCCAGTACGGGGGAGCCCGGCGCGATCGTCGTGCCGATCAGGTCCCCCGGGTCGTCCGGCGTCGACGCGGCGACGATCTCCATGCCGCCCGCCTCGGTGGGCTGGAGCACCACCCCGGCCGAGGCGTCGGCGAGCATCCTGGCCCGTTCGGCGACCGTCGTCAGCGCGTCCTCGGCGGGCTCCCCGGCGAGCAGCGCGGTCGTCACCGCCGCGGCGCCGTCGATCCAGCGCTCCCGCTGCCGGGCGGTCTCGTACAGCCGGGCGTTGCCGATCGCGATGCCGGCCTGGGAGGCGAGCACCCGCAGCATCGCGAGGTCCCGGTCGGTGAACGGCCCGTCGCGCTTCTCGGTCAGGTACAGGTTGCCGAAGACCTCGGCGTGGACGCGGATCGGGACGCCGAGGAAGGAGCGCATTCCGGGGTGGCCCGGCGGTACGCCGGAGGAGCGCGGATCGGTCGTCAGGTCGTCCACGCGGAGCGGCCGGGGGTCCTGGAACAGGGTGCCGATCAGCCCGGTCCGGCCGTCCGGGAGCGGGCCGATCCGCTCCCGTTCGGCGTCGGTGATGCCGGAGGTGAACAGTTCGGTGAGCCGGCCGCGCTCGGGGTCGACGACCCCGAGCGCGCCGTACCGGGCTCCGGTGAGCTCGGTCGCGGTGTCCACCAGGTGCTGGAGGGTGGCGCGCAGTTCGAGGTCGGTGCCGACGTCGAGCACGGCCTCCAGCAGCATCGGGAGCCGCGGCTCCGATTCGTTCCCCCGGCCGGTCACTCGGCTTCGGCGAGCGGATCGAGCACCAACGGCTGGATCCGGCCCTCCAGCATCGAGCCGAGCCCGAGGATGGCGCAGACGTCCGGCCGTTCCGCGATGTGCACCGGCATGCCGGTCGCGTCCCGCAGCATCTGGTCGAGGCCGGGCAGCAGCGCGCTGCCGCCGACCATCATGATGCCGCGGTCGGCGAGGTCGGCCACCAGGTCCGGCGGGCAGTCCCGCAGGATCTTGCCGATGCCGTCGAGCACCGCGGTGAGCGGGGTGTGGATGGCGTCCCGGACGGCGGCGGTGTCGACCTGCACGGAGCGGGCGAGGCCGGTCGCCACGTCCCGGCCGTGGATCTCGGTGGACGTCGGGCCGTGCGGGGTCAGCCCGTTGCCGCTCAGGGCGAGCTGCAGCGGGCGCACGGACTGGCTCGGCAGCATCAGTTCGTGCTGGTGGCGCAGGTGCTGGATGACCGCGTGGTCGATGGCGTCGCCACCGACCGGGATGCGTTCGGCGGTCACGATCGCGCCCAGCGAGAGCACGGCCACCTGCGTCGTCGCCGCCCCGCACACCATGATCATGGTCGCGGTGGGCTGCTCCACGGGCAGGCCGCAGCCCACGGCCGCCGCGATCAGGGTGTCGACCAGCTCGACCCGGCGCGCGCCGAGCCCGACGAGCGTCTCGACGGTGGCGCGCTGCGCCAGCGGGTCGGCCTCGTGCGGGGTGCAGGCGGCGGCCCGCAGCCGCGGCTTGCGGCGCAGTTGCCGGCGGAGCTTCTCGCCGAGCAGATGACGCAGCATCCGCTGCGCCATCTCGATGTCGACGACGCTGCCGCCGGACACCGGGCGCATGACCCGGATGTAGTCGGGCGTGCGCCCGGTCATCTTCTCGGCCAGGGCGCCGACGGCGATCAGCGCTCCCGTCCGGGTGTTCACTGCGGCGACGCTGGGCTCGTCGACGACGAGGCCAGCGCCCTTCACGAAGACCCGGGTTCTGGCGGCTCCCAGGTCCACGGCCACATGGCAACGGCGCAACTGATCGAGACTGACGGTCATGACCGACCCTCCGGAGTGCGGTGCTGGCACGAGTGCGGTAGGCGAGTGGGTGGTGCGGTGCGCGCGAGGTGCTGGGTCTCGCGCGCGGTGATGGTGCTTTTCGCATCGTGCGGCCGGTTCGGCCGGAGCGCGCGTCGAGCTGCGCCGGTCGGGGGTGCGCGGGGGCCGACGGAGGGTCAGCGGGAGGCCGGTGGAGGGCCGGACGGGGGTCGCCGGAGGGCCGGACGGGAGTCGGTGGAGGGGGCGGGTTACGTGAGTCGGCGGAGGCGCTGGAACAGCCCCCAGGTGAACTCGGCCGCGCACACGGTGCCGTCGCGGTCGGTGAAGTCGAGCCGGGACCGGGTCGGCGCGTCGCCCTCGCGGGGCACGGCGTCCGGGAAGGCGTGCCGGACCTCGCCGAAGGTGCAGCCCCAGGGCCGCAGGTCGGCAGCGGTCCGCAGGACGGGGGAGGACGCTCCCGGCGTACGGGTGAGGGCGCTGCCCCACACCTGCGGCGGGCTCTTCGGGCCGGCCCGGCCGGTCAGCACCTCCCAGCGCAGGTCGGGCCAGAGCGGGAGGTCCCACTGCAGGATCTCCGCCCCGGCCTCGGGGTCGGACAGCGCGCCGAGCGCGACGCCCAGTTCCGCGACGGCCCGGCGGGCCACCGGCTCGCCGAGCGCCTGCCGGTAGCGGTGCAGTTCGCCCGGTCCGCGCCGCGCGTGCGCCCACGACTGCCAGATCCGGTTGGCCTCCCGCATCTCGGACCGGGTCGCGCCGAGTTCGCGCAGCGCGTCCTCCACGAGCCCCGGCTGGTGGTCCGCCATCCGGCGCAGCAGCACGAGTTGGAACGAGCGTGGCCCGAAAGGGGCGCCGGGGTCGGCCGAGTTCATGTGGGTCATCCTGCCCGAAGAGGGAGATACACGACGGCACGCCGATGACCTGCGCTTTCCTCACAGGACCTTCACGTCCTCGGGTATCTGTGCGATCCGGGGGCCGCGTAGCGTTCGGGCGCCATGGACTTCTGCCATCAGTGCCGACGGCATCTCAACGGAGCCCTCGCCTGTGCCGGATGCGGGACGCCCGCAGAGGAGCTGCGGTACGACGCCCGCTACGCTCCCGCGCCCGCCCCTGCTCCCGGGCCGGTCTTCCTGCCGCCCCAGCCGCCGCAGGCCGCGCAGTCGTGGCCGCAGCCGGCCCCGCATCCCGACCAGCAGTGGATGCGTCCGCAGGCCGCACCGATGCAGCAGCACCCGCAGCCACAGCGGCACCCGCAGCCCGAGCCTCATCAGCCGCCGTGGCAGGGGCAGGGGCACGGGCAGGCGCCGGTCGTCGAGCCGGAGCCCGTGGACCCGCTCGCGGTCGAGGACCACGTCTTCGAACTGGACCCCCTGGAGCAGCCCGCGGCGTCCCGGTCCGCCGGGTCCGCGGGCGGCGACGCCTCCGCCGGGCACCGGGCCCGTTCGCGCCGTGCGGCGGCCGAGCGGCCGCGCCGCTCGCGCGGCCGGCGCAGGGGCCGGGGTCGTACGGTCCTGGCCGGGACGGTCGGCCTGGTCCTCGCGGCCGGAGCGGTCGGCCTGGTCCAGGTCATGACCGAGTCCGACGAGGGCGGCGCCGCCACCGCCGTACGACAGGACGACGTGGCCGAGACGGAGCTTCCGTCCGAGCCCTCCGCCGACCCGACGCAGCCCGACGGCGGCCCGTCCCCGGTCGACCTCCCGGCCTCCGCCACCTCCGAGGCGCCGAGCCCGGTGAAGCGCGACGGAACCGGCACGGGCAAGGGGACACGGACCGGTACGCGCCAGGGCGCCGGTGTCCCGCGGAGCCCCAGCCCCACCCCTGAACGTCCGCGCCCCTCGGGGTCCGCCTCGCCGTCGGCCTCCTCGTCGGCCCCGGCGCCCGGCGGCACGCCCTCGCAGCTCCCGAACGACGGCCGGCCGCCGACGTCCTCCACGCCGCCGTCGAGCCCGACGCCGAGTCCCTCCTGCACCCCGTTCCTGTGGTGGTGCGTGTAGCCGCGCGGCTGCCCGCTACAGCTCGACGTCCTCGCCGAGCATCCGCTTCAGCAGGTCGCGGAGCATGGTCCGCTCCGCCTCGCTGAGCCGGCCCAGCGGCTCCCGCGCGAAGTCCAGCGACTCGCGCAGCGCCTTGGCGGTCTGCCGGCCCTCGTCCGTGGCCGCGGCCAGCTTGACCCGCCGGTCGGCCGGGTCCGGGCGGCGCTCGACGAGCCCGCGCCCCTCCAGCCGGTCCACGATGCCGGTGATGTTCGACGGCTCGCACTTCAGCTTCCGGGCGATCTTGCGCATCGGGGCCGGGTCCAGCGAGATCAGCCCGAGCACCCGGGCCTGCGCGCCGGTCAGCGAGTGCTCCGCGGCCGCGTGCTCGTACTCGTCGTAGTACCGGGCCACGACCGTGCCGATCAGCTCGACGACTTCGAGGGTCAGCGGGTCGACGCGCGGGGTCGAGGGCGGGGTCGTGTGTGAGGTGGCCATGGGCACCATCCTACCCAGATGCTTGACATCCTGAAATATTCAGGAGCATGGTTGTTTCATAACGTGAAACTTTTCCAGGAGGTACTGCCCATGTCCGCCCTTCCCGCCACCAGCCGTGAATGGCACCTCGTCGCCCGCCCGCACGGCTGGCCGACCCCCGCGGACTTCGCGCTGCGCGAGGTGCCCGTCGCCGCTCCCGCCGAGGGCCGGATCCTGGTCCGGAACCTGCACTTCTCCGTCGACCCGTACATGCGCGGTCGCATGAACGACGTGAAGTCGTACATCCCGCCGTTCCAGCTGGACCACCCCATGGACGGTGGCGCGGTCGGCGAGGTCGTCGCCTCCAACGCCGAGGGCTTCGCGGTCGGCGACCACGTGCTGCACGGCCTCGGCTGGCGCGAGTACGCCGACGTGCCCGCCCAGCACGCCACCAGGGTCGACCCGAACCTGGCCCCGCTCTCCGCCTACCTCGGCGTCCTCGGCATGACCGGCCTCACCGCCTACGCGGGCCTCTTCGAGGTGGCCTCCTTCAAGGAGGGCGACGCGGTCTTCGTCTCCGGCGCGGCCGGCGCCGTCGGCATGCAGGTGGGCCAGATGGCGAAGCTGAAGGGCGCCTCCCGGGTCATCGGCTCGGCCGGCTCCGACGAGAAGGTGAAGTACCTGGTCGAGGAGCTCGGCTTCGACGCCGCCTTCAACTACAAGAACGGCCCGGTCAAGGACCAGCTCCGCGAGGCCGCCCCGGACGGCATCGACGTCTACTTCGACAATGTCGGCGGCGACCACCTCGAGGCCGCGATCTCCTCGCTCAACGTGCACGGCCGCGCCACCATCTGCGGCATGATCGCGCAGTACAACGACACCGAGCCGGTGCCGGGCCCGCGCAACATGGCCATGATCATCGGCAAGCGCCTGCGCCTGCAGGGCGTCCTCGTCGGCGACCACTACGGTCTCCAGTCGCAGTTCGTCCAGGAGGTCGGCGGCTGGCTGCGCTCCGGCGAGCTGAAGTACCGCGAGACCGAGGTCGAGGGCATCGAGAACGGCGTGGAGGCCTTCCTCGGACTGCTCCGCGGCGAGAACACCGGGAAGATGATCGTCTCGGCGACCCGTTAGTCTTCCCTCAGCCGTCGCGATCGTGGGCGCGAGTCGCGGCGAACGAAAAAAGGGAAGACAGCATGTCCATCACGCAGTCCGACGTCCTGTACACCGCCGTCGCCACCGCCGAGAACGGGCGCGACGGCCGGGTGGCCACCGACGACGGCTCGCTCGACGTCGTCGTCAACCCGCCCAAGGCCATGGGCGGCTCCGGCGCCGGCACCAACCCCGAGCAGCTCTTCGCCGCCGGGTACAGCGCCTGCTTCCAGGGCGCCCTCGGTGTGGTCGCCCGCAACGAGAACGCCGACATCGCCGGCTCGACGGTCACCGCCGAGGTCGGCATCGGCAAGAACGACGACGGCTTCGGCATCATCGTCAAGATCTCCGCGACCATCCCGAACGTGGACGCCGAGACCGCGAAGAGCCTGATCGAGAAGGCCCACCAGGTCTGCCCGTACTCCAAGGCGACCCGCGGCAACATCACGGTCGAACTCGCCGTCTGAGTTCGACCACGGGTTCCACCGGAACCCCTTGCGCGGCGAAGGGCCGCACCCCGACCGACCGGGGTGCGGCCCTTCGCTCATGTGCGGCATCATGACCCTGGTCGGTGGACGGGGGACGCGGAGTGTCGCAGGAGAACGGGCCGGACAGGGGCGACGGCACGGTCGTCATCGGCGGGCGCTACCGCCTGGGCGAGCCGCTCGGCCGGGGCGGCATGGGCGTCGTGCGGCGCGCCACCGACGAGCTGCTCGGGCGGCAGGTCGCCGTCAAGGAACTGACGCTGGACGGCGACGCCGATCCGACGCGGGCCCTGCGCGAGGCGCGGGCCGTCGCCCGGATCCGGCACCCGCACGTCGTCGTGGTGCACGACGTCGTCGAGCACGAGGGCCGGCCCTGCATCGTGATGGAGCTCGTGGACGGCGGCTCGCTCGCCGAACGGCTGGCCCGCCCGGGCGGCGCGATGACCCCCGAGGAGGCCGCCCGCGCCGGGCTCGCGCTGCTCGACGCGCTCTGCGCCGCCCACACCCACGGCGTGCTGCACCGGGACGTGAAGCCCGCGAACGTCCTGCTCGAAGCGGGCACCGGCCGCGTCGTACTGACCGACTTCGGCATCGCCAGCCTGCCCGGCACGGCGACCACCATCAGCGGCACCGGGGCCTTCGTCGGCACGCCCGAGTACACCGCACCCGAGCGGATGCAGGGCGCCGCCGCCGACCCGGCCTCCGACCTGTGGTCGCTCGGCGTGCTGCTGTGCGCGGCCGTGGCGGGCGAGTCGCCGTTCCGCCGGAACTCGATCGCCGCCGTGCTGCACGCCGTCGTCTTCGAGGAGATCAAGCCCTCGCCGAAGCTCGGCCCGCTGCTGCCGCTCGTCCAGGGCCTGCTGGAGCGGGACCCGCACAAGCGGACGGGCGCCGAGGAGGCGCGTCGGTTGCTCGCCGCCTGCGCGGCCGGGACGGACCCGGAGCGGACGCCGGCCGGCGCGGGGCTCTCGTACACCCCGACCGAGCACGTCCGGCGGACTCCGGCCGCGACGGACGCCCCGCGCGGGCGGGACGGGGCCGACGGCCGCGACGGAAGGGACGGGCGGGACGGAAGGGACGGGCGCGACGGGCACCGGGGCGCCCGGGCGGCCCTGATCGCCGCCGGAGCCGTCGCGGCCTGCGCCGGAGCGGTGACCGCGGTGCTCCTGCTCGGCGACCGGGACCCGGGCACCGGAGCCGTCGCCGCGGGCAGCTCGACGCCGGTCACCACGGCGACCTCCACCGCGGCCCCCGGGGCCGACACGTCGGCGCCCGCACCCGGACCGACGGCCGCCCCTTCCTCGTCGCCCTCCGCGCTCGCCTCCTCGTCCGCGCCCGTCGACGCGCCGCCGGGCTACAAGTACGTCACCGACGACCGCGGATTCAGCCTGATGGTGCCGGAGACGGCGGAGCGCTCGCCGCAGGGCGAGCGGGTCTTCTACATCACGCCGGACGAGACCTTCCGGGTCGGGATCAAGGTCGGCAAGATCCCACCGGGCGGGCCGATGGCCTCGATGCGGGCCGCCGACGCCCGCGGCTCCGAGACCAACCCCGGCTTCCGCGACAACTCGCTCACGCCCACCACCCGGCAGGGCATGCCCGCCGCCCTGTGGCAGTTCACTTGGAACGGATTCAGGGCCTCGGAGGGCGCCCGGCACACCTACGACCTGTGCTGGGAGCAGAACGGCCGGCTGTACGACGTGTGGGTGTCGGGGCCCGCGGAGCGCGCCGGGGAGACCCGGGCCCACTTCGACAAGGCCGTGGAGTCCTTCGTCCCGTAGGCCCACTAGGGTGAACGCATGCACGATCTTGGGGTGGGCTTCCGTCACCTGGTGAACGGCCAGCGGTGGGTTCTCCGGCACGGGCGCTGGTTCGGCTTCGGGCTGCTGCCCGGCCTCGTCACGCTGGTCCTGTACGCGGGCGCGCTGGTCGGCCTCGGGTACGGCGCCGACGACCTGACAGCCTGGGCGACGCCCTTCGCCGACGACTGGACCTCCCCCTGGCAGAGCCTGTTCCGGGGTTTCCTGACCGGCCTGGTCTTCGCCTTCGGGCTGTTCCTCGCGGTGATCACCTTCACCGCCGTCACGCTCCTGATCGGCCAGCCGTTCTACGAGTCGCTGTCCGAGGCGGTCGACCGCTCCGAGGGCGGCGAGGTCCCGGAGTCCGGGCTGCCGCTCTGGCGGGAGCTGTGGATCTCCGCCCGGGACAGCCTGAAGATCCTGCTGCGCGTGGCGCTGTTCGGCATCCTGCTCTTCGGCTGCGGCTTCATCCCCGTGATCGGCCAGACGGTCGTCCCGGTGATCGGCTTCTGCGTCTCCGGCTTCTTCCTCACCCACGAGCTCACCGCCGTGGCGCTGCAGCGGCGCAAGGTCGAGCTCGACGACCGGCTGCGGATGCTGCGCGGTCGGCGGAAGGCCACGCTCGGTTTCGGCGTGCCGTTGACCCTCGCCTTCCTGGTGCCCTTGGTCGCGGTGTTCCTGATGCCCGGCGCGGTCGCAGGCGCGACGCTGATGGCCCGCGAGCTGACGGGCGAGGACCAGGAGCCGGACGAGGAGCCGGACGACCGGCCGGCCGCTCGGATGTCGCCCGCCTCGCAGCACCGGCCGGTCCCGGGGAACCCCTACGCGTCCTGAGGCGCGGGGATCACGGCGAGGACGAACCCCGGCTCCGTGCCCGCGTCGGCGATCCGCTCGCCGTCCGGGCCCCAGGCCCCGCTGCGGCCCTCGCAGCGGCCCGCCTCGCTGACGCCGAGGACGTTGCCGAGCACCACGTACAGGCCGAAGTCCCGGGCCCGCACCGGATAGACCTTCTCGAACGAGTCGTTGCCGACGTCGAGCACCGAACTCGCCAGATAGACCGTGCAGCCGTCGGCGGCGGCCCGCTCGGCGAGGTCCGGGAAGCGGTTGTCGTAGCAGGTGGCGAGGGCGAACCGGGCGCCGTCCAGCTCGAAGCGGCCGTCGGCGGTGCCCTCGGCGAACACCTCCTGCTCGATGCCGTGCAGGTGCAGCTTGTCGTAGCGGGCGAGGAGCCCGCCGTCCGGGCCGAGGACGAGCGAGGTGAGGCCGGGCCGGTCGCCCGCGCCGCGGAGGATCGGCCCGTTGACGACGGCGGCCGCCGACACCGCGCGGCAGGCCTCGCGGAGCGGGGTGAGCCGGACGTCGTCCTCGGCGAGGTGGAGCGCCGGGTCGGCGCCGATCCGGGTCGGTTCGTAGCCGGTCAGGACGAGTTCGGGGAACACGACGAGGCGGGCGCCGTCCGCCCCGGCCGCGCGGATCAGCCCGGCGGCGGTGCGGACGTTGGCCTCGATGTCCCCGGGGACGGGGGCGAACTGCGCTGCTGCGACGATCATGGACGCCATCATGGCCGCCGCGGGTCCCGGGGAAAACCCCGTGACCCCCGGAGCTCCGCCGCCGTCTCGCGGAGCAGCCCGAGGAAGGCCCGGGCGGCGTGCGTCGGGGTGTGCGGGGTCGCCGCGCAGACCCGGCGGTAGGGCATGTCGTCCGGATGGACCGTGACCAGCGAGACGTCCCGCCGCACCGCCGCCGCTGCGAGGGCGGGTACGAGGGTGATGCCGAGGCCCGCGGCGACCGCGCCCAGCTTGGCGAGCCAGTCGTGCACCACGAGCGCGGTACGGGGCGTGAACCCGGCGGCCACGACCGGGCGGAACAGGGTGTCCCCGAGCCGCTCGTTGCCCACGATCCACTCCTCGTCGGCGAGTTCTGCGAGCCGCACCGCGCGCCGCCCCGACTGCGCGTGATCGCGCGGCAGGGCCACCAGCATCGGCTCGTCCAGCAGGTGATGCAGCGTCACCCCCTCCGGCGTGGCGACCGGGACGGCCGGGCTCACCACCGCCAGGTCCTCCTCGCCGGCCGCGAGCAGCCCCAGGTGCTTCACCGACGGGCCCTCGGTCCGGGTGACCGCGATTCCCGGATGCCGGCGCCGGAACTCGGCCTGCGCGCGCGGCACGAGAGCGGCGTTGGCGCTGGAGAACGAGCCGACCCGGAGCAGCCCGCCGTCCAGGGTGCGCAGCGCCTCCAGCTCCGCGCGGGCCGCGGCGAGCCGGTCCCGTACCGCCTCCGCGTGCGGCAGCAGCACCCGGCCCGGCTCGGTGAGCCGGACCCCGCGCGGCAGCCGCTCGAACAGCTCCGCGCCGACCTCGTCCTCCAGGGTCTGGACCTGCCGGGACACCGCGGACTGGGTGTAGCCGAGGGTGCGGGCGGCGGCGGTGAAGGAGCCCTCGCGGGCGACGGCGAGGAAGACCTCGTACAGACCGGTCTGACCATGCGGAGTGGGCATGGATGCCATGCTAGACATTCGCTTGTCGCATGACGCGGGCCTCCCTAGCGTCGAGGCCATGGACACCACGCACCTTCCGACGCACTCGCAGGCACCCCTTCAGAAGATCGCCTTCCTCGGCACCGGCGGCATGGGCCTCCCGATGGCCCGCCGGCTGCTCGCCGCCGGACACCCGCTGACCGTGTGGAACCGCACGCCCGGCAAGGCCGACACCCTGGTCGCGGAGGGCGCCGAGCGGGCCACGAGCCCCGCCGAGGCCGTCCGGGACGCGGAGGTCGTGATCACGATGCTGGCCGATCCGGCCGCCGCCCTCGCCGTCGCGGACGCGATGATCCCGGGCCTGCGTCCCGGCACCCACTGGATCGACACCTCCACGATCGGCCCGGACACGGTCGCCGCGCTCGAGGCCCGGCTCCCCGACGGCGTCACGCTGATCGACGCCCCCGTCATGGGCAGCGTCGACCGGGCGGCCTCCGGTGAGCTGCTGATCCTGGCGGGCGGCGACACCGCACTGGTCGACGAGGTGCTCGCCCGGCTCGGCTCGGTCACCGCCTGTGGCGGTCCGGGGACCGGCGCGGCCCTGAAGCTCGTCCTGATCAACGCCGTGATCGGCGGGGTCGCGGTCGTCGCCGAGACCCTGGAGCTCGCCGACGCGCTCGGCCTGCCCCGGGACCTCGCGGTACGGGCGCTGACCGCCGGCCCCGTCGGGGGCGTCGCCGGCCGCGCCACCGCGACCGGCTCGCACTTCCCGGTCGCGCTCGCCGCGAAGGACGTGGCCCTGGCCACGGCGCAGGCGAAGCTGCCGGTCCTCGAAGCCGTCCACCGCGCGCTCACCGAGGACCCGGAGCTGGCCGCCGAGGACCTGGCCGCGCTCGCCCGCCAGGGCCGGCGCTAGCGCTCCTCCCCGCCGGTCAGCAGTCGGACGAAGTCCCGGAACGCCGCCGGCATGTCCACCGCGGCCGGGTCGAGCAGCCACTGGTACTGGAGCCCGTCCATCACCGCCGTCAGCAGCGGCGCGGCCTGTTCGGGGGTCAGGCCGCCCGCGAGGCGCTCGCCGAACTCCAGGCGCAGCACCCGCGCCATGTTCTCCCGCACCTGGGCGTACCGCTCGGTGAAGAACTCCCGCGCCGGATGGCCGTCCGTCACGCTCTCGCCGAGCAGCGCGGAGAAGGTCTGTACGATCCCCGGCCGCATCGCGTTGTACTCGACCAGGGACTCCAGCAGGTCGAGCCGCCAGCCCTCGCGGTCCCGGCCGCCGCTGGTGTCCCAGCGGTCGCGCTCCTGGAGGACCGCGACGAGCAGCGCCTCCTTCGTCGGGAAGTAGTGCAGCAGCCCCTGCTGGGTGAGGCCCACCCGCTCGGCGACCGAGCCGAGGGTCGCCCCCCGGTAGCCGCGCTCGGCGATCACTTCGAGAGCGGCGCGCAGGATGTCCCCGCGCCGCTCCTCGCTCCTGGCCCGCGCCATGGTCGTGGCCTCCTCTCCGCGTGCGTCCGTCGGACTCTTGCGTCCGCCGGACAGGACCGTACGCCATCCTCGGAGCCGTAGGATAACGAACTCGTCACGGAACCTACCGATCTACAGGTAGGTCGGTGCACGATGGGCGCCATCCGGTACGTCAACGAGGAGGAACGGCCATGGCGGACATCGCACGGGACGACAGTCCGGACGAGGGGCTGAGGGAAGCGGCGGTCGAGGCGGCACTGGGCAAGCTCGACCTGGACGCCAAGACGCGACTGCTGGCCGGTCAGGACATGTGGTCGCTGCCGGCCCTGCCCGAGATCGGCCTGGCCTCCGTGGTCATGTCCGACGGCCCGATCGGCGTCCGCGGTGTCCGCTGGACCGCCGACGACCCCTCCGTCGCGCTGCCCTCCCCGACGGCGCTCGCCGCCGCCTGGGACCCGGCCCTGGCCCGCCGGGCCGGCCGGCTGCTCGCCCAGGAGGCCCGCCGCAAGGGCGTCCACGTGCTGCTCGCGCCCACCGTGAACCTGCACCGCTCGCCGCTCGGCGGCCGGCACTTCGAGGCGTACAGCGAGGACCCGTACCTCACCGGCGCCGTCGCCACCGGCTACGTGCAGGGCGTCCAGGAGGGCGGCGTCGGCACCACCGTCAAGCACTTCGTCGCCAACGACGCCGAGACCGACCGTTTCACGGTCGACAACCGGATCGCCCCGCGCCCGCTGCGCGAGCTGTACCTCGCCCCCTTCGAGGCGATCGTCACGAACGCCCACCCCTGGGGCATCATGACCGCCTACAACCGGGTCAACGGCACCACCATGACCGAGCACCACCACCTCGTGAACGAGGTCCTGCGCGGCGAGTGGGGCTTCGACGGCTACAACGTCTCCGACTGGATGGCCGCCCGTTCCACCGTCGGCGACATCGAGGGCGGCCTCGACGTCGCGATGCCCGGCCCCGACACGGTCTACGGCGAGGCGCTGGCCGCCGCCGTCCGGGCCGGCGAGGTCGCGGAGTCCGCCGTCGACGCCGCCGTACGCAACGTCCTGCGGCTCGCCGCCCGAGTCGGCGCCCTCGAAGGCGCCCCGCCGGCCGTCGCCGAGCCCCCGGCCGCGATCGACGGCGACGCGCTCGCCCGTGAGATCGCCCGCCGCGGCTTCGTCCTGGTACGCAACGAGAACGGCACCCTGCCCCTGGCGGCGGGCCGGACGGTGGCCCTGTCCGGCGCGGCCGCCCGCGACGCCCGCGTCCTCGGCGGCGGCTCCGCCCAGGTCTTCCCCGACCACGTGGTCTCCCCGCTCGACGGCCTCACCGCCGCCCTTGCCGAGGGCGCCCTGACCTACGCGATCGGCGCCGACCCGAGCGAGGAACTCGCCCCCGCCGACCAGGGATTCACCCTCCGCGCGCGCTGCCGCGACGCCGCCGGCGAGATCCTCGGCGAGGGGTCGCTGCCGAGCGGCCAGGTCCAGTGGATCGGCGACGACCTCCCGGCCGGCGTCACGCACGAGACCCTCGCCTCCATCGAGGTGGTCGGCACGTTCACCCCGCGCGAGACCGGCGCGCACGCCTTCGGCACCCGCGGCCTCGGCGCGTACACGCTCACCGTCGCCGGCCGGACCCTCTTCGACGGCGTGCAGGAACTGGGCCCGGAGACCGACCCGTTCGAGGCGTTCTTCGGCTCGCCCGTCGAACGCGGCCGGGTCGAACTCACCGCGGGCGAGACCGTCGAGGTGTCCCTGCTGCACACCCTCGACAAGGAGTTCGCGGCCCCGCTGCCCGCGGTCATGTTCTCCTTCGTCCACCTCGGTCCGCGCCGCGACCCCGACGAACTGATCGCCGAAGCCGTCGAGGCCGCCCGCGCCGCCGACACCGCCGTCGTGGTCGTCGCCACGACCGAGCGGGTCGAGTCCGAGGGCTTCGACCGCACCGGCCTCGCCCTGCCCGGCCGCCAGGACGACCTCGTCCGCGCCGTCGCCGCGGCCAACCCGAACACGATCGTCGTCGTCAACGCCGGCTCCCCGGTCGAGCTGCCGTGGCGCGAGGACGTCGCCGCGGTGCTGCTCAGCTGGTTCCCCGGCCAGGAGGGCGGCGCGGCGCTCGCCGACGTCCTCACCGGCGCCGAGGAGCCCGGCGGCCGGCTCCCCACCACCTGGCCCGTCGCCCTCGCCGACGCCCCGGTCACCGAGGTCGCCCCGACCGCCGGCGAACTCTCCTACGAGGAGGGCGTGTTCATCGGCTACCGGGCCTGGGACAAGGCCGGCGCGGCCCCCGCGTACGCCTTCGGGCACGGCCTGGGCTACACGACCTGGTCGTACGACTCCCTGGAGGCGACCCCGGACGCGGCCAGGGTCCGGATCACCAACACCGGCGCCCGCCCCGGCCGCGAGGTCGTGCAGATCTACCTCGCCCCGACCGCGGACTCCGTCGAGCGCCCGGCGCGCTGGCTCGCCGCGTTCGGGAGCGTCGAGGCCGGCGCCGGGGAGTCCGTCGAGGTCGAGATCCCGCTGCCGCGCCGCGCGTTCGAGATCTGGGACGAGGAGCGGGGCGGCTGGGCGTTCGTGCCGGGCGAGTACCGGGTCGTCGCCGCGCACTCGGTCGCCGACGAGCGGCTGGCCGTGACGCTGGGGCTCTGACCCCGGCGCACCGCAGACCGGCCCCGGGGCGGAACCTGACGACCGCCCCGGGGTCCTGCGCGCCGCTACACGCGCGTGACCTGCCGGTACGCGATCTCCGCGAGCCGTGCCTGGCCGTCCTTGCTCGGGTGGAAGAAGTCCCAGGGGCTGAGCTGTTCGCCGTCGAAGGCGAAGCCGAAGACCGCCCCGCCGTCGTAGCGGCAGCGGGGGTCCGCGGCGCACACCTCGCGCAGCGCCCCGTTGTACGCGATCACCCGCTCGTGCACCCGCGCGCGCCGCTTCTCGGCGTCCGCGCCCAGGTCCTCGGGGTCCGCGAGCATCGAGCCGCAGATGCCGAGCTTCCAGATCTGACGGCTCATCGGGTTGTCCCGCCCGGTCGACCAGAGCCGCTTCAGGTCCGGCACGCTCGTCACGTACACCTGCGCCTTCGGCGCGCCGGCCCGGAGCCTGGCCATCGACGCGGCGAAGGAGGCCTTGAAGTCGGCGACCGGGGTCATCAGTTCCGGAGTGTCCCGGCAGGCGTCGTTCGCGCCCGCCATCACCGTCACCAGCTCCGGCTTCTCGGCAGCCGCCCGCGCCATCTGTTCCGGCAGTTCCGCCATCCGTGCACCCGTACGGGCGAGGTTCCAGCTGCGGGCCGCGGCCCCGGCCGGGCCGAGCAGGCGCAGGGCGAGGCTGTTCACCGCGGTCTCCGTGCCGGTGGACCAGGAGACCTCGGGGCAGTCCGCCAGCACCGAGCAGGCGTCGAACCCGCGCGTGATGGAGTCGCCGACGGCGGCGATCGAGGCGGGGCTGCGGTCCCAGACCGGCGTCGGGGACGGCTTGGGGGAGGGGCGCGCCGCCGCTCCGACCGTCTCCGGTCCGCAGCCGGAGAGCGTGGCCGCGCACAGCAGCGCGGCCAGTCCTCCGGCGACAGCGGTACGGAATCGTCGCCCCGCGCGCATCCCTCGGCCCCCTCCGTCGGCGTCCTGGCGAGTGAAAGCTTGGTGTCCACCGGCCCCTTGACCGACCGTACGTCACCCCAATGAGGGTGCGGCACGGTAGTTTTTCCCCCGTCGAACCAGAGGCGTCTCCGCCGACCGGCTCCGGTAAATTACATCACGTCACATGCTGTCCCTTTTTCGGGGGTTTGCGTAGTTCTACCCTCGATGTTGTTTACTGAGGCCGCTGGGCAAGGCGAACCTCGTCCCACACTGGAGGTCCCGGTGACGACACGTGGAGTTCTGTACGTTCACTCCGCACCGCGCGCGCTCTGCCCGCACGTCGAATGGGCGGTGGCGGGTGTCCTCGGTGCGAGGGTCCAGCTCGACTGGATCCGCCAGCCCGCGTCCCCCGGGACCTGGAGAGCCGAGTTCTCCTGGAAGGGCCAGACCGGCACGGCGGCCAAGCTCGCGTCCGCGTTGCGCGGCTGGCAGATGCTCCGCTTCGAGGTCACGGCGGAACCCTGCCCGACCGCCGAGGGCGAGCGTTACAGCGCCACCCCCGAGCTGGGCATCTTCCACGCCGTCACCGGCATGCACGGCGACATCCTGATCCCCGAGGACCGGCTGCGGGCCGCGCTCGCCCGTTCTACGCGCGGCGAGTCGGAGCTGGAGGCGGAGATCGCCAAGCTCCTCGGCAAGCCCTGGGACGACGAGCTGGAGCCCTTCCGCTACGCCGGCGAGGGCGCGCCGGTGCGCTGGCTCCACCAAGTCGTCTGACCCCAAGTCGTCCGACTCCGTTCAGGTCGGGGTCGGGTTCGGGGCGTTAGTCTCCGCCCGGGGCGCGCAGGGGGTGCGCCGGGGGCGGGGGTTTCTCATGCGGGCACGTGCGGCGGCCGAAGCGGCCGCCGTTCTGCTGTGCGCGGCGGTCGCGAGCGTGGCCGCCGTGCTGTTCGTCGGCTTCGTGTACCTGGCGGCGACGGGCGGCCCATGGGGCCGGACACTGGCCTGGGCCGTCGGGCTCGGGGTCGGGGCGGTCGTGCTGATGGGCGTGGTGGGGGCGCTCGACGGGGACGACGACGGGGACGGGGAAGCGGAGACGGCGGAGGCGGACGGCGAGGTCCGCGACGCGGTGGAGGCGGCCTCTGCGAAGTCGGCGGGGAAGCCCGCCCCGCCCGCATGGGGCGAGACGGCCTTCGCGATCGGCCTGGTGGTGGGCCTGGTCGCGGGCGGCGCGGGCGGGGTGTTCGGCTACCAGGCACTGACCGGTACGGCTCCGGCGCCGGCAGCGCACGCGGGCCCGACACCCTCGGCATCGGCGTCGGCGTCGGCGTCGGTGTCCCCGTCGCCGTCCCGCTCGGCGGCGTCCGCCGGGGCCGCCTGGCAGGTCGCCGCGCCGGGGCCCACCGCCGGTAAGTCGCCCGCCGTGTGGGGCCTCGGCGACGCCGTCGTCCACGTCCGGCTCGACGGGCTGTCCGCGTACGCCGTCGAGGACGGCGCCGTGCGCTGGACGTCGCCCGCGCCCGCCCGGGAGGCGGTCTGCGCGACGTCCGTACGGGCCGAGCGGGGCGTCGGCCTCGTCGCGTACGGCCGGCACGGCAAGCCCTGCGCGACGCTGGTCGCGGTCCGGGCGAGCGACGGGAAGGCGCTGTGGCAGCGGCGCGTCGGCGGCGCGGGCGTGGCCACGGGACTCGGTCACGGGACGCTCGCGGTCGCCGGGGCGACCGCGCTGGCGGTCGAGGACGGGGCGGTTCGGGCCAGGTCGGCGGAGACCGGCGCCGAGCGGTGGCGGCGCGCGCTGGGCGCGGGCTGCGGTGCCCAGGCCCTGGACGCGACGGCCGAGCGCACGCTCCTCGTCGAGCAGTGCGGTGGGGCGACGGCCCGGCTCGTCGCCCTGGACACCGTGACCGGCGAGGAGAGCTGGACGGCGCGGCTGCCGGTGGAGACCCCGACGCAGGCCTTCGTGGTCTCGGTGCGGCCGGCGGTCGTCGCGATCCGCGAGGAGGACGCGCGCGGCACGCGCGCGCTGCTCGGCTACGACGACAAGGGCCGCGGCCCCACGGTGACGGTGCCGATCTCGGGTCCGGCGGGGAACGTGGTCATGCCCATGGGCATGTGGGCGAGCAGCGCCGGCGAGGGGCGGCCGGTCGTCGTGGGCGACGCGCTGATCGCCCTCGCCGCGACGCGGAACACCTCGCTCCCGGACGCGGTCATCGCGCACTCCCTGACGGACGGCCACCTCCTGTGGCGGTACGGGCCCGAGGGGACGAGCTTCGACGCGCTGGCCCGCGCGGACGACGGCCGGGTCGCGGTGCTGGAGGGCAGCCGCGGCACGCGGATCCTGACCCTGGACGCCACCGGGACGCTGCGCGGCGCCCTCGACGCCCCTGCGGCCCCGCGGCCCCCGACCGTCGCCGAACTGGTCCCCGTGACGGGCGGCCACGTCGTCGTCAACATCTGGCCCAGAGGCCCGGAACCGTCCCTCTATCTCCTCCGCTGACCCCGCCCGAGAAGCCCGAAGGCCCCGCCGGCACAAGCCGACGGGGCCTCGGGATCACGTCAGAACACTCACACGGTCCGGAACGCCAGCACCACGTTGTGGCCGCCGAACCCGAACGAGTTGACCTCTCCCTCTGCGCCCCTCGCACCGCTTCGCGGGCTTCGGAGCGCTGTGCCGGACGCCGTCCGGCGGGCGGGTCAGACCGTCCGGAACGCCAGGACCACGTTGTGGCCGCCGAACCCGAACGAGTTGACCTCTCCCTCTGCGCCCCTCGCACCGCTTCGCGGGCTTCGGAGCGCTGTGCCGGACGCCGTCCGGCGGGCGGGTCAGACCGTCCGGAACGCCAGCACCACGTTGTGGCCGCCGAACCCGAACGAGTTGACCTCTCCCTCTGCGCCCCTCGCACCGCTTCGCGGGCTTCGGAGCGCTGTGCCGGACGCCGTCCGGCGGGCGGGTCAGACCGTCCGGAACGCCAGCACCACGTTGTGGCCGCCGAACCCGAACGAGTTGTTGATCGCGGCGATCGTGCCCTGCGGGAGCTCGCGGGGCTCCTCGCGGACGATGTCCGCCTCGACCGACTCGTCCAGCTCGTCGACGTTGATGGTCGGCGGGGCCGTGCGGTGGTGCAGCGCCAGGACCGTCGCGACGGTCTCGATGCCGCCGGCGCCGCCCAGCAGGTGGCCGGTCATCGACTTCGTCGCGGAGATCGCGACGTGGTCCAGGTCGTCGCCCAGGACCTTGCGCAGCGCCTTGATCTCGGCGACGTCGCCCTGCGGCGTCGACGTGGCGTGCGCGTTGAGGTGGACGACCTCGGACGGCTTGAGGTCCGTCGAGTCCAGCAGGTTCTGCATCGCCGCGGCGATGCCCCGGCCGGTCGGCTCGGGCTGCGCGATGTGGTGGCTGTCGGCCGACAGGCCCTGGCCCAGCGCCTCGCAGTAGATCCGCGCGCCACGGGCCTTCGCGTGCTCCTCGGACTCGAGGATCACGACACCCGCGCCCTCGCCGAGCACGAAGCCGTCGCGGGCGGTGTCGTACGGACGCGAGGCCTTCGTGGGCTCGTCGTTGTTCTTGGACATCGCCATCATGTTGGCGAACGCCGCGATCGGCAGCGGGTGGATCGCCGCCTCCGTGCCGCCGGCGACGACCACGTCGGCCCGGCCGGTACGGATCATCTCGACGGCGTAGCCGATCGCCTCGGCGCCCGACGCGCACGCGGAGACCGGGGTGTGCACGCCCGCCCGGGCGTTCACCTCCAGGCCGACGTTCGCGGAGGGGCCGTTCGGCATCAGCATCGGCACGGTGTGCGGGGAGACGCGGCGGACGCCCTTCTCCTTCAGCACGTCGTACTGGTCGAGCAGCGTCGTGACACCGCCGATGCCGGAGGCGATGACGGAACCGAGCCGCTCGGGCGCGATCTTCTCGTCCTCACCTGCGGGGGCGGTGTAGCCCGCGTCGGCCCACGCCTCGCGGGCCGCGATCAGCGCGAACTGCGCCGAGCGGTCCAGCTTGCGGGCGAGCGGGCGGGGGAGCACCTCCTCCGGGTCCACCGCGGCGAGCGCGGCGATCCGGACGGGCAGCTCGGCGAAGCGGTCGCCCTCCAGGGGCTTCACGCCGGAGCGGCCGGCCAGCAGACCTTCCCAGGTCGAGGCCGAGTCGCCACCCAGCGGTGTGGTTGCGCCGATACCGGTGACGACCACGGTGCGATTGGTCGAGCTCACAGGAATTCTTTCTCCACGTGTGTGATGGTCGAAAAACGGCGCCACCGCCGGGTGGCAGACCGAGTCAGCAGGGGCCGAATCAGCCCTGGTGCTTCAGGATGTAATCGGCGGCGTCGCCGACCGTCTTGAGGTTCTTGACGTCCTCGTCCGGGATCTTGACGTCGAAGCGCTCTTCGGCGGCGACGACGACCTCGACCATGGACAGCGAGTCGACGTCCAGGTCGTCGGTGAAGGACTTGTCCAGCTGGACGTCCTCGACCGGGATACCGGCGATCTCGTTCACGATGTCGGCGAGACCGGCAACGATCTCTTCCTGAGTGGCGGCCATGTCGGCGCTCCTTCGATGGTTGATCAGGTTGTTCAGATGGTGCTGAGGTGCTGCTGCGACCCCGTCCGGAACGATCCGTACGGCGCCTAGGGGAGGGTAACGACCGTCGCGGCGTAGACGAGACCCGCCCCGAAGCCGATGACGAGCGCGGTGTCGCCGCTCTTCGCCTGCCCGGTCGCCAGGAGCCGCTCCATCGCGAGCGGGATCGAGGCGGCCGAGGTGTTGCCGGTGGTCTCCACGTCACGGGCGACCGTGACGTGCTCCGGCAGCTTCAGCGTCTTCACCATCGAGTCGATGATCCGCATGTTGGCCTGGTGCGGGATGAAGACGTCCAGGTCGTCCGCCGAGATACCGGCGGCGTCCAGTGCCTGCTGGGCGACCTTGGCCATCTCGAAGACGGCCCAGCGGAAGACCGCCTGACCCTCCTGCGTGATGGCGGGAAACTTCTCGACCTCGCCGTCGCGGTAGTCCGTCCACGGCACGGTCTGCTTGATGGTCTCGGACTTGTCGCCCTCGGAGCCCCACACGGTCCGGCCGATGGCCGGCACCTTCGAGGGGCCGACGACGACCGCGCCCGCACCGTCGCCGAACAGGAAGGCCGTCGCGCGGTCCTCCAGGTCGGTCAGGTCGCTGAGCCGCTCGACGCCGATGACGAGGACGTACTCCGCCGAGCCGTCCACGACCATGCCCTTGGCCAGGGTCAGTCCGTAGCCGAAGCCGGCGCAGCCCGCGGAGATGTCGAACGCGGCCGGCTTGACCGCGCCGATCTTGTCCGCGATCTCGGTGGCGACGGCCGGCGTCTGCTTGAAGTGCGACACCGTGGAGACGATCACGCCGCCGATCTGCTCCGGCGTGATCCCGGCGTCGGCGATGGCCTTGCCGGCCGCCTCGACCGACATCGCGCTCACGGTCTCCTCGGGGGAGGCCCAGTGGCGGGTGGAGATACCGGAGCGGGAGCGGATCCACTCGTCGGACGAGTCGATCGTCTCGAGGATCACCTCGTTCGGCACCACACGGGTCGGGCGGTAGCCGCCGACACCGAGGATGCGTGCGTACGGGGCGCCCTTACTGGGCTTGATCTTCGACATGCGCTACGGCTCCTTCTCAGGCTGTGTGCTCGGAAAGCAGCGTGCGGGCCGCGTCGAGGTCGTCGGGGGTCTTCAGGGCGAGCGTCTCGACGCCCGGAAGGGCGCGCTTGGCCAGACCGACGAGGGTGCCGCCGGGGCAGACCTCGACCAGCGCCGTCGCGCCGAGCGCCTTGAAGGTCTCCATGCAGAGGTCCCAGCGGACCGGGTTGGCGACCTGGCCGACCAGGCGCGAGACGACGTCGGCGCCCGCGGCGACCGTCGCGCCGTCCTTGTTGGAGACGTACGGCAGGGTCGGGTCGGCCACCGTCAGCTCACGCGCCGCGTCGGCCAGCTTCGCCACCGCGGGCTCCATGTGGACCGTGTGGAACGCGCCCGCGACCTTCAGCGGGACGACCCGGCGGACGCCCTCGGGCTTGTCCGCCTCCAGCGCGGCGAGCTGCTCCAGCGTGCCGGCGGCGACGATCTGGCCGGCGCCGTTCACGTTCGCCGGGGTCAGGCCGAGCTTCTCCAGGTGCGGAAGCGTTACCTCGGGGTCCCCGCCGAGCAGCGCGGACATGCCGGTCTCGACGATCGCGGCGGCCTCGGCCATCGCCAGGCCGCGGGTGCGGACGAAGCGCAGCGCGGCGGTCTCGTCGAGGACGCCCGCGAAGGCGGCCGCGGTGATCTCACCGACGCTGTGGCCGGCGACGGCGTTCGGCCGCATGCCGAGCGCCTCGGCGGACAGCAGGCCGGCGGCCACCAGCAGCGGCTGCGCCACCGCGGTGTCGCGGATCTCGTCCGCGTCGGCCTTGGTGCCGTAGTGGGCGAGGTCGAGCTCGATGGCGTCCGACCATGCCGCGATGCGGTCGGCGGCGCCGGGCAGTTCGAGCCAGGGAGTCAGGAAGCCGGGCGTCTGAGCGCCTTGGCCGGGAGCGACGAGTACGAGCACCCTCACACTCTCTCTTGTGGACGGTTCCGGACGCCCGTGAGGACAGGGACCAAGAACCGTCGGGGGAATTGTTGATGTCCGACAAAAGTCTAGGACTGCGTATCCCCGTCGGCCAGACGCCCCAGGATCAGGGCGATCCGCAGCGTGAACGCCGACCGGACGTCGGAGGGTGACCAACCGGTGACGTCGGTCACACGTCGGAGCCGGTAGCGCACGGTGTTGGGGTGCACGAAGAGCATCCGCGCGGCGCCCTCCAGACTGCTCGCCTGCTCCAGATAGACACTCAGTGTTTCCAGCAGCGCCGAGCCCGCTTCCTCCAGCGGTCTGTAGATCTCCTCCACCAACTGCTCGCGCGCCGCAGGGTCGGAGGCGATCGCGCGCTCCGGCAGCAGATCATCCGCCAGGACGGGCCGCGGGGCGTCCTGCCACGCCGAGCAGGCCTTCAGTCCGGCGGCGGCGGCCTGCGCGGACCGCGTCGCCGCCAGCAGGTCCGGTACGACCGGGCCGGCCACGACCGGGCCCGCCGCGTACGGGCCGATCAGCGCCTTCGCGACGGCCAGCGGGTTGTCGCTGCCGCCCGCGATGACGACCAGCCGGTCGCCGAGCACACCGGTCAGGACCTGGAGCTTGGCGTGCCGGGCGGCCCGCCGGATCGCCTCGACGGTGAGCTCGCTGTCGCCGTCCGGCGCGGTGCCGAGCACGACGCAGACGTGGTCGGGCGAGTTCCAGCCGAGCGCGGCGGCGCGGGACACCGCGCCCTCGTCTGCCTCGCCGGACAACACCGCGTTCACCACGAGCGACTCCAGGCGGGCGTCCCAGGCGCCGCGCGCCTCGGCGGCCTGCGCGTACACCTGCGCGGTGGCGAAGGCGATCTCGCGGGCGTAGACCAGCAGCGCCTCGCGGAGCACGGACTCGTCGCCGGGCGCGGCGACCTCGTCGATCGCCGACTCCATGACCTCGATCGTCGTCCGGACCATCTCCACGGTCTGGCGCAGCGTGATGGCGCGGGTCAGCTCGCGGGGCGCGGTGCCGAAGACGTCGGTGGAGATCGCCTGCGGGGTCTCCGGGTGCCGGAACCACTCGGTGAACGCGGCGATACCGGCCTGGGCGACCAGGCCGATCCACGACCGGTTCTCGGGCGGCATGGCCCGGTACCACGGCAGCGTCTCGTCCATGCGGGCGATCGCATGGGCGGCGAGCCGCCCCGACGACTGCTCCAGGCGCTTCAGGGTCGCGGAGTGCGGATGGGCGGCGTTCGTGGGTTCGGGCACGGACTAAGGGTGCCTTATCGGCGTACCGGGACGCGCACGGGCGTGGACGGACGGGGACGACGAGGCCGTACGGTAAGCCCGTGATGCGCATTCAGCGGGCCGGGGAGCGGTACCCCGGTGGTGATCCGGCCGCCGGGATCGAGACGTCGCACGCGTTCTCGTTCGGTGGCCACTACGACCCCGACAACCTGCGTTTCGGCGCGATCCTCGCCTGCAACGAGGAGCGGCTCGCGCCCGGCGCCGGGTTCGAGGAGCATCCGCACAGCCACACCGAGATCGTGACCTGGGTCGTCCAGGGCGAGCTGACGCACCGCGACTCGGCGGGCCACGCCACCACCGTCCGGGCCGGCGACGTGCAGCGACTCAGCTCCGCCGGCGGCGTCCGGCACGTCGAGCGCAACGACGCCGACGTGCCGCTGGTCTTCGTGCAGATGTGGCTCGCCCCGCTGGACCCCGGCGGCGAGCCCGGGTACGAGATCGTCCCCGGGATCGCCGACTCCACCCCGTACGCCCTCCCCGAGGCCGCGGCGATGCTGCACGTGCGCCGCCTGGAGGCGGGCGAGCGCACCGCCGTCCCCGACGCCGACTTCGTGTACACGCACGTCGTCCGTGGCACGGTCCGCGTCGACGGCGAGGAGCTGGCCGCGGGCGACGCGGCCAGGATCACCGACGCGCGGGACCTCGCCCTGATGGCGACCGGCGACGCGGAGGTACTGCTCTGGGAGATGCGCGACCCGCGCCGCTCCTTCAGCTGAGCGCGCTCTTCGCCTTCCAGGCCTCCCAGCTCAGGTTCCACGCCCCGTAGCCGTTGCCCTCCGCCACCGTGCCCTTGGTCTCGGCGCCCTTGATCTCGAACGGGTCGCCGACCCGGACGGACTCGTAGAACGACGAGGCCTGCGCCGTGCTCATGCCGATGCAGCCCGAACTCCGGTTCGCGCGGCCGAAGTACGCCGCGTTCCACGGCGCCGCGTGCGCGTACATGCCGGACCAGGTCAGCCGCATGGAATAGGAGACCATCTTGTTGTAGGCGTCGCCGAGCCCGACCGTCTCGGAGTTCATCCGGATCGTGCCCTCCTTGGCCATCAGCACCGCCGTGCCCCGCCACGAGCGCCGGTCGCCGCCGGGCGTGCCGCCGGAGACCGGGATGGTGCGGACCGCCCGGCCGTCCCGTTCCAGGGTGAGCCGCTTCTCGTCCAGGTCGACCTTCACGACCTGCCGCGGGCCGATCGTGAAACCGGTCCGGTAGTCGCGGACGAACCAGCCGCCGCCCGAGTCGGTGCCGCCGAGCCGCGCGTCCAGGGTGACCTTCGTGCCGGGCTTCCAGTACTCCTTCGGCCGCCAGTCCGCCCTGTCCTTGCCCGACCAGTCCTTCAGCCAGCCCCACGAGCCCTCGGTCCCGTTCGAGGTGGTCACCCTCAACTGCTTCTCCACCGCGGCCTTGTGCGTCACCGGACGGTCGAAGACGATCGAAAGCGGCTGACCGACGCCGACCGTGGTGTTCTTGCCGGGCGCCAGGGTCAGCTTGTTGACCTGCTCCGCCTCGGCGGTCGAGAAGGTGGAGCGGGTCGTCCCTGTCGTCCCGCCGGCCGTCCGCGTCGTCGCCGCCACGCGGTACGAGGTCCCCGGCATCGCCGGCCGCTCCGACACCCACGACGTCCCGCCGGCCGCGACCCGGCCCGCGAGCACCGTGCCCTTCGCGTCGACGACCTCCACCCCGGTCAGCGTGCCGCCCGTCGCGGTCACGGTCACGACCCGGCCGGCGGCCGGGGCCGCCACCGTCACCTTCGCCGGAGGCTCCGTCGTCCTGCCGGTCGCCTCGCGCGGCGAGCCGGCCGCCCCCGACGTGCAGGCGGTCAGGACGGAACACAGGGCGACGGCGGCCAGAGCGGGCCGTATTCGAGTGCGCGCAGACATCACGGAAGCCTCCGGAAAAGGGTGGGATGCCCGGACTGTAGGCCGCTCCCACCACCGGAAACCCCATGTGACGGCCGCTGCAGAGGAACGGTCATCGTCCGGTCACAATCGCCGCGTGGAGCGGTCGCATTCGGCTGTGAGCCTGCTGTGCGCCCCCACCACCGAGGGGGCGGAACAAGGAGGCTCCCGTTGTGTCAGCGCTGCTCGTGACGGCCGCCGCACCCGGCGCCGGGGACGTACGGCTCGGCCCCGTGACCGCCGAGACCTACCGGGCGTTCGTCGCGTCCCGCGCCACCGAGCCCGACGGCCCCAGCTTCCTGCAGTGCCCGTCCTGGGCCGGGGTCAAGGAGGGCTGGCGGCCGCTGTTCCTCGGCTGGGGGCCCGCGTCCGGACGGCTCACCGGCGCCGCGCTGGTCCTGCTGCGGCCGTTCCCCGGCACCCGCAAGTACTTCGCCTACCTGCCCGAAGGCCCCGTCGCCGACTGGTCGGACCCGGACATCGACAGCTGGCTCACGCCGCTGCTCCACCACCTGCGCGCCGCCGGGGCGTTCGCCGTACGCCTCGGGCCCACGCCCGCCTTCCGGCGCTGGGACGCGGCCCGGCTCAAGACCGCGACGGGCAGCGGACGGCGGTTGTCCGACGTGCTCGCCTGCGAGGTCGACCCGCTCGGCACCGCCGTCGCGGAGCGGCTGCGCGCCCGCGGCTGGCAGCGCTGCGGCGGCGACGCGGAGGACGGCGCCGACGCCCAGCCCCGGTTCGTCTACCAGGTGCCGCTGGCCGGCCGTACCACCGACGACCTGTGGGCCGGGCTCAACCAGGAATGGCGACGCAACGTCCGCCGGGCGGACCGGTCCGGGGTGGAGGTCGCCGTCGGCGGCGCCGCCGACCTGCCCGAGTTCTACCGGCTGCTGCGGATCACCGAGGAACGCGACGGCTTCCGGCTCGGCCGCGACCTCTCGTACTACGAGCGGCAGTACGCGCTCCTCAACGCCGAGGAACCCGGCCGGATGAAGCTCTATCTCGCCCGCCACGAGGGCGAGATCCTCGCCGCCCACACGATGATCACCGTCGGCCGGCGGGTCTGGTACCAGACCGGCGCGTCCGCCGACCACCGGCGCGAGGTCCGCCCCTCCAACGCCCTGCAGTGGCGCATGATGCGGGACGCGCAGGCCGCCGGAGCCGACGTCTACGACATGCGCGGAGTACCCTCCACCCTCGATCCGGACGACCGCGCCCACGGGCTGCTGCGCTGGAAGCTCGGCACGGGCGGACAGGTCGTCGAGACGCTGGGGGAGTGGGAGACACCGATGCAGGGCACCGCCAACCACACGCTGTACCGCGCCTTCCAGGCGTATCTGGCCCGCCGGTGACGGCCACCGCGGCCCCGGAGGGGCGTGCGTCGTCCGTGCTGCGCAGCGGAGCGGTGATGGCGGCCGGGTCGGTCGTCTCGCGGGCCACCGGATTCGTCCGCTCCGCCGTCGTCGCGGCGGCCCTCGGCGTCGGGGCGCTCGCGGACGGGTACGCCGTCGGCAACTCCGTCCCGACCATCGTGTACATGCTGCTGCTCGGCGGGGCGCTCAACGCGGTGTTCGTGCCCGAACTGGTCAAGGCGGCGAAGGAGCACGAGGACGGCGGCGCCGCGTACACCGACCGGCTGCTCACCGTCTGCGGGCTCGCGCTGCTCGCGCTCACGGCGGGCGCGGTGCTCGCGGCCCCCGCGATCGTCGATCTGTACACCGACTACGAGGGCGCGCGGCGGACCATGACGGTCGCCTTCGCGCGCTACTGCCTGCCCCAGATCTTCTTCCTCGGGCTGTTCACGCTGCTCGGCCAAGTGCTCAACGCGCGCGGCCGGTTCGGCGCGATGATGTGGACGCCGGTGCTCAACAACGTCGTCGTCATCGCCGTGTTCGCGCTGTACCTCGCGGTGGCCGACGGCGCGGAGGTCACCGCCCGAGAGACCGCGCTGCTCGGCTGGGGCACCACGGCGGGCATCGCCGTCCAGGCGCTGGCGCTCGTACCGGTGCTGCGCGCGGCGCGGTTCCGCTGGCGACCGCGGTTCGACTGGCGCGGCAGCGGGCTCGCCACGCCGCTGCGGTCGGCCGGCTGGCTGGTGCTGCTGGTCCTCACCAACCAGGCCGCGTACTGGGTGACCACCCGGCTCGCGACGGCCGCGGGGGTACGGGCGGAGGCGCTGGGCGTCGACGGCGGCGCCGGTTTCGCCGCGTACAACAACGCGTACCTGCTGTGGGCCGTGCCGCACGGCATCGTCACGGTCTCCCTGGTCACCGCGCTCATGCCGCGGATGAGCGCGGCGGCCACGGACGGCGACCGGGCCGGGGTGCGGCGGGACGTCGGGTACGCGCTGCGCACGAGCGCGGCGGCGATCGTCCCGGCGGCGTGCGCGCTGTTCGCCCTCGCCGTGCCGGTGCTCGCGCTGGTCTTCCAGTACGGCCGCACCGACGCGGACGACATCCGCCGGATGGCCGCCACGCTGATGGCCTTCGCGCCCGGACTGATCGCCCTCTCCGGCCAGTACGTCCTCACCCGCGCGTTCTACGCCCTGCGGGACACCCGCACCCCCTTCCTGCTGAACCTGCTGATCGCCGGCACGAACGCGGCACTGTCGTGGGCGGCGTACGAGGTGCTCCCGGCCCGCTGGGCGGTCACCGGCATGGCGGCGGCGTACTCGGTGGCGCTGTGGGCCGGATGGGCGGCGACGGGCTGGGCGTTGAGCCGGCGGCTGCGGGGCGCGGGGCCGACGGGACGGCGGGGCGCGGACTCCGCGCCGGCAGCGCTCGCGCGGCTGCTGCTCGCCGCGGTGCCGGCGGCCGGGCTCGGCCTGGCCGCGACCGTCGTGGCCGCCCCCGCGGGGCCGGCCGGCGCGGGCGCCGCCGGCGGGCTCGTGATCGCGGGCGTCTTCGCCCTGCTGGCCCGCCCGTTGCGGCTGCGCGAGGTGCAGGCGCTGCTGGCGGCGGCCCGCCGCCGGGCGGCGGGGCCGCGCCGCCCGGACTGAGCGATCCACCACCCGGCACTCCGCCCGTACATTCGACCTTGGGATACTGCTTCGATGCCTCGTGTGCTGCTCATAGAAGACGACCCCTCCGTCCGTGAAGGGGTCGAACTCGGGCTCCGGCGGCGGGGGCACGAGGTGCGGGGCGCCGCCACCGGGGAGGCCGGGCTCGCGCTGCTCGGCGAGTTCCGCCCCGATCTGCTGCTGCTCGACCTCATGCTGCCCGGCATGAACGGCGTCCAGGTCTGCCGGCGGGTCCGCGAGGACAGCCAGCTGCCGATCATCATGCTCACCGCGCGCGGCGACGACTTCGACGTCGTCGTCGGCCTGGAGGCCGGGGCCGACGACTACATCGTCAAGCCCGCCCGCACCGAGGTCATCGAGGCCCGTATCCGCGCCGTCCTGCGGCGGATCGAGGAGCCCGGCGCCGGCCGGCCGGCCGTGGAGTTCCACGGCGAACTCGCCATCGACCGCACCGGCCTCGCGGTCGCCAAGTCGGGCGTACGGGTCGCCCTGGCCCCCTCGGAACTGAAGCTCCTGCTCCACCTCTCCGCCGCGCCGGAGCAGGTCTTCAGCCGCCAACAGCTCCTGGAGCACGTCTGGGAGCACAGCTACCACGGCGACGCCCGCCTGGTGGACGCCTGTGTCCGCCGCCTCCGCAACAAGATCGAGGACGTCCCCGGCACCCCCCGCTACATCCAGACCCTCCGCGGCTTCGGCTACCGCTTCGGGCCCCTGTGAGCCCCCGACGAAGGCGCGCCGCGGAGGCGGCGCCGCTCACTCGCCCCGGTGCGGACCGGGGGTTCGGGGGACTCCGGCGGCGGGTGCGGTCGGCGCGGTCCGGGTTGCGGACGCGGCTGGTCGTGGCGTTTCTGCTGGTCGCCGCCTTGTCCTGCGGGACCACCGCCGCGCTCACCTACCGTGCCGCGCGCAACGCCATCCTCGAACAGACCCAGGACACCGCCGTCTCGCACTTCCGGGACCAGATCCAGGGGCTCGACCTCCAACTGCCCGTCGACCCGAACAGCTTCCAGCTGCGGCTCCAGCAGATCGCCCGGCAGGGCAAGCCGCGCCCGTGGCGGGTGTACGCCGAGTACGGGAGCATGCGCCTCTCGTCCAGTACGAGTCCCACCTCCTCCGTCATCACCTCCGAGCTGCGCCGCGCCGCGCGTGGCGCGCCGCGCGGCAGCTTCCAGCGGGTGGTCGGCGGCGGCCACTCGTACCTGACCGTCGCCGTCCCCGCCGTGTTCGCCCCCGCGCCCGGCGCCGAGGCGCGGCCCACCGGTCTCGTCCTGTACGCCGTGATGGAGCTGGACGCCGAGGACGCCAACATCCGCGCGATGGTCGTCGCCGCCCGCGACGGCGCGCTGCCCGCCCTGGCCGTCGCCCTGATCCCCGCGCTGCTCGCCGCGCGCAGCGTGCTGCGTCCCGTACGCGATCTGCGGCGCGCCGCGCACCACGTGGGGGAGGGCCGGCTCGACACCCGGATCCAGGTCAAGGGCGGCGACGAACTCGCCGACCTGGCCCGCACGTTCAACGCGTCCGCCGCCGCGCTCGAGCACTCCGTCGCCGAACTCCGCGCCGCCGAGGCACGCGCCCGCCAGTTCGCCTCCGACGTCTCGCACGAGCTGCGCACCCCGCTCGCCGGGATGCTCGCCGTCACCGAGGTACTCGACGAGGACGCCGCCCACCTCGACCCCGACACGGCCGCCGCGGTCCGCCTGATCAGCGCCGAGACCGGCAAGCTCGCCGTCCTCGTCGAGGACCTGATGGAGATCTCCCGGTTCGACGCCCGCGCCGCAGGGCTGCACACCGACGAGGTGGACGTCGCGGAGACCATCCGGCGCACCCTCCTGAGCCGCCACTGGACCGACCCGGCACAGGTCGTCACGGAACTTCCCACCGGCATCCGCGCCCGCCTCGACCCGCGCCGGTTCGACGTCGTCGTCGCCAATCTCGTCGGCAACGCCCTGCGGCACGGCCGCCCGCCGGTGACCGTGCGGCTCACCACCGAGTTCCGGGCGGCGGACCTCAGCAGTTGGCTCGTCACGGAGGTCGCGGACCGGGGGCCGGGCATCGCCCCGGACGTCCTGCCGCACGTGTTCGACCGGTTCTACAAGGCCGACCGGGCCCGTACCCGCTCGGCCGGCAGCGGCCTCGGGCTGGCGATCACCCTGGAGAACGTACGGCTGCACGGAGGCACGGTCCGGGCCGCCAACGGCCCGTCCGGCGGTGCCGTCTTCACCGTCGAGATCCCGCTCACCGGCGGGGAGGACACCGCATGACACGAACGACACGCCTGGGCCGGGCAGCGGTCGCCCTCGCCGCCCTCTCGCTCGCCGTCACCGGCTGCGGCATCCAGGAGAGCGACGTGGTGGAGGCCGGCGGCGCGGCGACCGTCGGGGTCTCGCCCGAGGGACCGGACCGGATCACGCTGTTCTTCGTGTCCGAGGACGGGCGGCTCGTCCCGGTCGTCCGGTCCCGGTACAACCCGCTCGACGACGCGCGCGCCCCGCAGAGCGGCACCGGTAGCGCGGACTCGGGTCCGATGGGCGCCGGGAAGATACTCGCCGCCCTGACGCACGGCACGACCGACGCCGAGCGCGCCGCCGGCCTGCACAGCCGCATCCCCGAGGCAGGTCTGAAGGGCTTCGAGATCGCCTACCGCGAGGAGGACGCCGCGGCCTGGGCGCACGGCGGCCGGGACCGGCGGACGAGCGGCGGGAGCGTAGGGGGCGGGGGAGACGGCGGCAGCGCCGGCAGCGGTGGGACTCCCGTGCACACCCCCGGAAGCACCCACGCGCCCTCCCGGAAGATCTGGATCAGGAGCGAGCTCAGGCTGGAGGGCCTGGACGGCGCCGCCGTGCAGCAGATCATCTGCACGGCGGCCTACGCCGAGGCGCCCGACTCCGGCGACGTCGAGGTGATCCTCCTCGGCCGCGACGGCGAACTCCCGGCCGCCCGCTGCGAATGACCCCCGGCTCCCACGGAGCGGTCAGGCCGCGCGCAGCTCCGCCAGCACCGCGTCGGTGAACGGCGGCCACGCCTCGATCGCCCACGGGCCGAAGGCCCGGTCGGTCAGCGCGACGCAGGCCGCGCGCGCGTCCGGGTCGATCCACAGGAACGTGCCCGACTGCCCGAAGTGCCCGAAGGTGCGCGGCGAGGACGCCGCCCCCGTCCAGTGCGGCGCCTTGCCGTCCCGGATCTCGAAGCCCAGGCCCCAGTCGTTCGGCCGCTGGTGGCCGTAGCCCGGCAGGATGCCGGTCAGGCCGGGGTACGTCACCGTCATCGCGTCCAGCACCGTCCGCGCGTCGAGCAACCGCGGCGCCTGCACCTCGGCCGCGAACCGCACCAGGTCGTCCACCGTCGAGACGGCGTCCTTCGCCGGCGAGCCCTCCAGCGTCGTCGCGTGCATGCCGAGCGGCTCCAGGACGGCCTGGCGCAGGTAATCGGCGAACGGGATGTCCGTCGCCTTGGCGACGAGATCCCTCAGGACCTCGAAGCCGGTGTTGGAGTAGATCCGGCGCGTCCCGGGCGCGGCCATCACCCGGTTCTCGTCGAACGCGAGCCCCGAGGTGTGCGCGAGGAGGTGCCGTACGGTCGCGCCCTCGGGCCCGGCCGGCTCGTCGAGGTCGATCGCCCCCTCCTCGTACGCGACGAGGACGCCGTACGCGGCGAGCGGCTTGGTGACCGAGGCGAGCGGGAAACGCCGGCCGGTCGGGCCGTGCGCTCCGGCCAGGGTGCCGTCCGCGCGGACGACGGCGGCGGCCGCGGTGGGGACGGGCCAGTTCTCGATCAGTGCCAGGCTCTGCATGCGGTCGAGCCTACTTCCCCCGCATCCCCGACTCGCTTCCGTCCCTCACTTGCTTCGAGTGCACTCCAACGTTTTAGCGTGGAGGTCATGAGCGTGACCGAGACCACGACCGTACTTGCCGGCAAGGACCGCTACACGATCAGCGAGGTGGCCGCCCTGACCGGACTCTCCGCGCACACCCTGCGCTGGTACGAGCGGATCGGGCTGATGCCGCACGTCGACCGTTCGCACACCGGGCAGCGCCGCTTCAGCGAACGCGACCTCGGCTGGCTGGAGTTCGTCGGCAAGCTGCGGCTGACCGGGATGCCGGTCGCCGACATGGTCCGGTACGCGGAGCTGGTGCGGGCGGGAGCCCACACGCACGCCGAACGGCGCGAGCTCCTGGAGGCCACCCGGCGCGACGTGATCGACCGGATCGCCGAGCTCCAGGACACGCTCTCCGTCCTCGACTTCAAGATCAGCCACTACGGAAGCATCTGCGGAGGCACGACCCCATGACCAGCAGGATCGACACCGTACGACTCGGCACGGACGGCCCCCGGGTCGGCGTCCAGGGCTTCGGCGCGATGGGCATCAGCGAGTTCTACGGCGCGACCGACGAGGCCGCGGCCCGCGACACCCTCGAAGCGGCGCTGGAGAACGGCGTCACCCTGATCGACACGGCCGATGTGTACGGGCAGGGCGCCAACGAGGAGTTCCTCGCGCCGTTCGTCGCCGCGCACCGCGACGAGATCACCCTGGCCACCAAGTTCGCCATAGAGCGGCGCGCCGACGACCCGCACTACCGGGCCGTCCGCAACGACCCCGCGTACATCCGGCAGGCGGTGGAGGGCAGCCTGCGCCGGCTCGGCGTCGAGGCCGTCGACCTCTACTACATGCACCGCCGCGACCCCGCCGTGCCGCTCGCCGAGTCCGTCGGCGCGATGGCCGAGCTGGTGCGCGAGGGCAAGGTGAAACACCTCGGGCTGAGCGAGGTGACCGGCGCGGAGCTGCGCGAGGCGCACGCCGTGCACCCGATCACCGCGCTCCAGTCGGAGTGGTCGCTGTTCTCACGGGACGTGGAGCGCAGCGCGGTCGGCGCGGCGGCGGAGCTGGGCGTCGCGTTCGTCCCGTACTCGCCGCTGGGCCGGGGCTTCTTGACCGGCGCGTTCGCGGACGCCACGAAGGAACTGTCGGACGGCGACTTCCGCCGCCACCAGCCGCGCTTCAGCGGCGAGAACGCGGAACGGAACGCGGCGCTGCTCGCCCCCGTCCTGAAGATCGCGGCGGCGCACGGGGCGACGGCCGCGCAGGTCGCGCTCGCCTGGGTCCAGCAGCGGGCCGCGGTGCACGGCCTGACGGTCGTCCCGATCCCCGGCACCCGCAAGCGCTCCCGCCTGGAGGAGAACGCGGCGGCCACCCGGATCACGCTCACGGACGCCGAGCTGGCCGAGCTGGAGCCGATGGCGGCGCAGGTGGCCGGGGACCGGTACCCGGACATGACGTTCACCTCGGCCGCCCGGGA
The DNA here is from genome assembly GCF_033343995.1 of Streptomyces sp. HUAS YS2. Lineage (NCBI taxonomy): Bacteria > Bacillati > Actinomycetota > Actinomycetes > Kitasatosporales > Streptomycetaceae > Streptomyces > Streptomyces solicathayae. The sequence continues at coordinate 5,534,186 of NZ_CP137573.1, forward strand.
GTAGCGAGGGCGGGCCGGGCGCGGCGGGGCCGGCCGGGAGTGGCAGGCGTCGGCCGGGAGTGGCGGGGGCCGGCCGGCCACCGGCTCACCCCAGGGCGAACACCGCGAACCCCGCGGCCAGCATCCCGGCCGTGGCGCGCAGCGCCGTCCCGGTGTTCGCCCAGGGCGACTCGAAGTGCCGCGTGTACCGCCCGAACAGCACCAGCAGTCCGGCGAAGACCGGCATCCAGGCCAGCCGGGCGAGGACCCAGCCGACCGTGTCCGGCGCGCCGAGCAGGCCGGTGATCTCTCCGGCGGACGAGGCGGGGATCGCGGCGGCGAGCATCGCCGTCTGGTGCCAGCACAGGATCGTCATCGCCGACAGGTTGATCACGACGACCGGCGCCCAGAGCGCGGGCCTGCGCAGCAGCCGGCCCAACCGCTCCCGGAGCAGGACCGCCGCACCGCTCTGCGCGGCGGCGAGGGCGAGGACCAGCAGCGACGGGGGGTGGGAGTTGGTGCGCGCCTCGCCGGGCACGCCGACCATCGACGCCGGGTAGCCGAAGACGAGCAGCAGCGCGGCGAACAGCGCGGCGCCGCCGAGCAGCAGCCCCCAGGCGTGCCGCCGGGTGACCCGGCCCCCGGCCCAGGCGACGCCGATCTGGTACGCGAACATCCAGCCCGGCAGGATGTTGACGACACTCAGCCAGCCCGGCACCGCGTCGGCGTAGGGCCCGTAGCGCAGTGCGTCGACGACCGCGACCGTGCCGATCAGCGGGGCCGCTGCCCACACACCCAGGCGGCGCGCGGCGCGGACGCAGTACGGGGTGAGCGCGGTGATCACCGTGTAGACGCCGACGAACCACAGGGGCTGGACGACGAGGGTGGACGCGGTCCGCAGCGTGCCGTAGGGAACGCCGAACCCGTGGTGCAGCAGCGGCAGCAGCGCGGCCCAGACGGCGGTGACGCCGAGCACGGGCCGGCCGAGGCGGGCCAGCCGCCCCTTGAGCCAGTCGCGGGCGGGGCCGTCGTGCCGCGCGTACGACAGCGCGGAGGCGAACCCGCCGACCAGGAAGAAGATCCCGAGCATCTGCAGGACCCAGCTGACGGGGGCGAGCCCGCCGAGCGCCGAGAGCGGGCTGGCGTTGTGGATCGCGCCGTCGGCGGTGAGGGTGAACCCGCCGAGCAGCCAGTGCCCGGTGGGGACGGCGAGCAGGGCCAGCGCCCGCAGCCCGTCGATCGCGCGGTCGCGGTGGGCGGGGGTGCGCGCGTCGATGGCGCGGACGGAGTGGGCGAGGCTCATCGGACGTCTCCCTCGATGACGCCTCCGTCGATGACGTCTCCGTCGGCGACGTCTCCGTCGGCGACGTCGCCCTCCGCGATGGCGGCGAAGGCGCGCAGGGACTGGGTGCCGGGGGCGAAGTAGCCGTCGTGGCCCTGGGCGTCGGCGGCCGGTACCGGCCGGGCCCCGAACCCGGGGCCGGTGGGGTCGGCGCCGTGGCCGAGCCCGAGGAGCCGGACGTTCGGAACCTTGGAGATCCAGTCGTCGGGGTCCTTCGCGGCCCAGACACGGGCGGAGGTGTGCAGTCCGGCGACGTTGTCGGCGCGCAGGCCGGGGGAGCCGTGGACGACGATGTCCCGGGCCTTGAGCTCGTGGGCGGCGAGTCCGCAGACCACGGAGCCGTAGCTGTGGCAGAACACGGCGGGCTCGGGCGCGCCGGTGGCGGCGAGCCCTTCGGCGAAGCGGACCAGCCGCCCGGCTCCCGCCTCGGCAAGGCCGCCGGTGGCGGCGTCCCAGCCGACGCCGACGGGCGTGGTGTACCCGGCCCAGGCGACGACCGCGACCCGTTCGCCCGTGGCCTCGTACAGCGCCTCGGCCTTGTCGAGCAGCGACTCGCTCCGGGCGGCGTCGACGTCGGACCCCGGGACCACGACGGCGACGTGCTCGGCCCGCTCCAGATCACCCTCGACGACGGCCACCTGGCCCCGCCCGCGCGGGTCGTAGGCGAGCACCTGCCGCCCGGCGAACCGCGGATCCCCCTCCAGGGAGCGCGCGTTGGCCGCGTACCGGAGCCGTACGGGGGCGCCGTCGAGGTTCCCGACGACCGCGGGGTGGCGGAGGGCGAGCCGTTCCCGCGCGGCGGGGCTCAACTCGTCGAAGAACGCGTCGATCTGGCGCGGTGTCATCCGCTGCGGGTCGGGCAGACCGTCCGCGACCCACGCCCGCACGCCCTCCGGTCCCCCGGTCACGGCCTGCTGCGCGTTACCGGAAGCCCACCCCGCGGTCCCCGTCACCATGGTGACCACGAGCGCCACCGTGGCCAGCGTCCTCTTGTACCGCCGCATGCCGGGGCCCTCCTTCGTCCTCTTCCACGTCGTTGACGGGAGGAAGGTAGGAAGACGAAGGGTGACGGCACGTCCCACCGGGGGGCCAAGTGGCACGTGATACCGGGGTATCCCCGGAACGACCGGCCGTCCCCACCCCGGGGCGGGGGTTGTCCCCAGGGTGGGGGCCGGAGGCCGGTCGGGGGCCGGGGGCCGGGGGCCGGTCGGGGGCCGGGGCCGTCAGGCGGGGCGCGTCACATCACGCCGTCGCCCGGGCGTACCACTCCCGCCTCGTACGCGAAGATCACCGCCTGGGCCCGGTCCCGCAGGTCCAGCTTGGCCAGGACCCGTCCCACATGGGTCTTCACGGTCTGCTCCGCCAGGACCAGCCGATCCGCGATCTCCTGGTTCGACAGGCCCCGCGCGATCAGCTCCAGGACCTCGGTCTCCCGCGGCGTCAGCCCGTTCAGCCGCAGGGACGCCCGGTCGCGCCGCGGCGCCGGCCGCTGCGCCGCGAAGTCGGCGATCAGGCGACGCGTCACGGACGGCGCGAGCAGCGCCTCGCCCGCCGCCACCACCCGTACCGCCGCGATCAGGTCCGCCGGCGGCGCGTCCTTCAGGAGGAACCCGGACGCCCCGGCGCGCAGCGCCTCGTACACGTAGTCGTCCACGTCGAACGTCGTCAGCATCAGGACGCGCGGCCGGTGCACCGCCCCCACCCCGCCGGTGAGGATCTCCCGCGCCGCCGTGAGCCCGTCCATCTCCGGCATCCGCACGTCCATCAGGACCACGTCCGGGTGCGTGGACCGCGCCACCTCGACGCCCGCCCGGCCGTCCGGCGCCTCGCCGACCACGTCGATGTCCGTCTGCGCCGAGAGCAGCGCGGCGAACCCCGCCCGCACCATGGCCTGGTCGTCGACGATGATCACGCGGATGGTCACAGAGAGCCCTTCGTCGGTGAGGCCGTCGGCGACAGGGGGTCCGTACGCAGCGGAAGCCGCGCCGCGACCCGGAAGCCGCCGTCCGGCAGCGGCCCGGTGTCCAGCGTGCCGCCGGTCAACCGTACGCGCTCGCGCATGCCGATCAGGCCGTGCCCGGTCCCGCCGCTCTCCAGCGGCCCACGGCGCGAACCCCGCTCCTCCGACGGTCCGTTGACGACGAGCACGGTCAGCCAATCGCCGCTCTCCTCCGGTTGCACCGACACCCGCGTCCGCGCGCCCGGCGCGTGCCGCATCACGTTCGCCAGCGCCTCCTGCACGATCCGGTACGCCGAGAGGTCCACCGCCTGCGGCACGTCCTCCAGTTCCGCCGCCAGCGACAGCTCCGTCGGTACCCCGGCCCGTACCGTCGCCTCGATCAGTTGCTGCACCCGGTCCAGGCCGGGCTGCGGGGCGCGTTCGCCCTCCGTGCCCTCGCTCCGGAGCACCACGAGCAGCCGCCGCATCTCCGCCAGCGATTCGCGCGCGGCCACGGCGATCGAGCCGAACTCCTCCCGCGCGGCCTCCGGCAGGTCCGGGATCCGGTACGGCGCCGAGTCCGCCTGGACCGTGATCACCGACATGTGGTGGGCGACGACGTCGTGCAGCTCGCGCGCGATCCGGGCCCGCTCCTCGAGCAGGGTGCGCCGGGCCCGCTCCGCCTCGCTGATCGTCTCCTGCTCGACCAGCCGCCGCTGCGCGTCGCCGCGCTCGCGCAGGGTGCCGGTGATGAGGAGCAGGACGCCGCTGAGCACGAAGAGCAGGACGTGCACGGGCTCGCTGAGTTCGGGCGCGAGCAGCTCGCACACCCACCCGGCAAGGCCGGTCAGGAGCCACACGCCGAGCAGCGTCCGGCGGGGCTCGCGCAGTCCGACGGCGAGCATCAGGGCCAGGTAGCCGACCACGACCATGGGGGTCCAGGGCCACGGCCTGCCGGCGGTCCCGTCCGCCGCGATCAGGGCGAGCGCCCCCAGGAAGTCGGCGGGCAGGATGATCCACCAGGCCTGGAGCGGGCGGGTCACGGCGAGCAGCAGCGGCGCGGTCTGCGCGGTGCCGAGCGCCCCGGCGAGTGCGCCGTTCAGCCGGTATTCGTTCATGAGGACCGTGATGGTGACCGGCAGCAGCGTGGCGACGAACGCGAAGGCGACGGCGTACGGCAGCCGCCGGAGCCACCGCGACGACGCCTTGGCGAGCAGCGGCGCGCCGGGCCGGGTCGGGGTGGCGAGCGCGACGCCGAGGGCGTGCAGCGGCTCCCGGGCGGTCGCGGGGACGGCGCGGTGGAGCAGGGCGCGGAGGCGGGCGGTCGCCGGCGTGGGCTCGGATGCCGACGTGGGCTCCGATGCCGGCGTGGGCGGGTGCTCCGGCGGCGGGGGCGCGGGCTCCGGCGGCGCGGGCGCGGATTCGGGTTCGGGCGAAGGCGATGCGTTACTCATGACGCGCCCACCCTAGGCAGGACGCCCCCGCCCCGACGTCATACCGAGGACCGGTCCGGCGACCGATACCCAGGTATGACGCGGGCCCGAAGGCCGTCGCCCCGGCCTCAGCTCTGCCGCCGGCCTAGAGCTCCGCCGCCGGCCTACAGCTCCGCCAGCAGCTCCCGCTTCTTCGCCGTGAACTCCTCGTCCGTCACCAGCCCCGCCCGGTGCAGGTCCCCGAGGTGGCGGATCCTTTCCGCGATGTCCGCCGGGTCGCGCCGGGCGCCCGCCGTCACCGCCACGGCAGGCGCGTCGTCGTCCGCGTCCCGGATCGCCGCGAGAACCGCCGCCGCGAACGGCAGCGACTCGTGCACCGGCCCGTACCCGAGGCCGAAGACGACCGCCGCCGGGTCCAGATCCGCCTGCGCCGGCTGCGTACCGGAGTCCCGGTCGCGCCGCAGCAGCCGCAGGTAGCCGTCGAGGACGTCGGGGGAGCGCCACTCCACCCCGCTCAGCTCGCGCACCGCGAACGCCTGGTCGCCCGCCTTCCACTTCGCCGACGAGGCCCCCGTCCACGACCAGCGGAAGGCGACCTCCGCCGTACCGTCGAAGCTCGCCCTGCCGTCGTACGCCTTGAAGGACTGCGGTCCCTCCGGCGCCGGTACGAGGAAGCCGTCCGACGGTCCCGCGTCCGCCGCGACCAGGGGGCGCAGTTCGTCCGCGTAGTACTCCGCCAGCGTCTCGCGGTCGGCGGGCAGCACGAGGCGGTACGGGTCGCAGCCCTCCTTGAGCTGTCCCGCGGCCGCCTCCATCAGCGGATCGGCCCCTGGTCGTGGGACCGCGTGCAGTACCACCGTCCCGCGCTTGCCCGCCGTCAGCGTCACCGCGGTCAACGCCTCGTGCGGCACGCGCCGTTCGCGCAGCGCCTGGAACAGTCTCGGCGTACGGATCCCCCGTTCGAAGCGGATGAGCACGGAGTCGGTCTCGAACTCCCAGGTGGCATGAATTCCGGCCAGCACATCACCCATGCGCCTCATCGTATGCGGCATGTGCCGTGGCGTCGCCCCTCCCCACCCGGCCGATACCCCGGCGAACTCCCGTGCGCTCTACGCGCGTCAGGCGTCCACCCCGCCGGAGATTCCACTGCGGCAAGCGCTGTCGGCGCTCGCACAGGTGAGTGCCTGGTACGCACCGACCCCTATGTCGGCGAAGTTGTCGAGGCTCTCCGTGCCCGGCTCGAAATAGCCGGTGTGACCGTCCGCACCGGCCGCGGACAGCAACCGCGCGCCGAACGCGGGGTCCGCGGGATCGGCCCCGTGGCCGACCCCGCCGAGCTCCAGGTTGGGCACGTTCTGGATCCAGTCGTCCGCGTCCCGCATCGCCCACACCCGGGCGCGGGTGGCCAGGTCGGCCGCGCTGTCGACCCGCATCCCGGGGCTACCGGCCACCGCGACGTCCGTGACGCGCTCCGGCAGCCGTGGCGCGGCGACCCCGCAGAGCACGGAGCCGTAGCTGTGGCAGAAGAGGGTGACGCGCGAGGTGCCGGGCAGCGAGGCCGTCATGTCGACGAGCCGGACCGCGCCGCTCTCGGCGAGCCGCCCGATCGCCGCGTCGATGCCGACGCCGACGGGGGAGGTGTAGTCGGCCCAGGCGATGACGGCGACCGGGGTGTGGGGCGAGGCCCTGCGCTCGGCGGCGTACAGCGAACTCGCCATGCCGGCGGGGGCGGAGTACTTGCGGTGGGTCTTCTGGAAGGTGAGCAGGTTGGTGTCGACGCCCGGCACGATCACCGAGACGCGGCGGGCCCGCTTCAGGTCGCCGAGGACCTCGGCGGTGCGGCCGGACCCGACGGGGTCGAACGCGAGGATCTGCCGGCCCGGCCGCATCAGCGACGCGAACCGGTGGGCGCGGCGGACGGCGTCCCGCCGGCCGTCGGCGCTGAGCCGCGGGCCGCTGCCGTCCAGGCGGTGCCGCTCGGCGTCGAGCGCCCGGCCGAGGGAGAGACGGTTGGCGCGGTAGCGCAGGGTGACCGGGGCGCCGTTGAGGTTGCCGACGACGAGCGGGTGCTCGTCGGCGAGGCGCCGGCCCCGCGCGGAGCCGATCGCGTCGAAGAAGGCGGCGATCGTACGGGCGGGCGCGGACGGGTCGGGCAGCCGCCGGTGACCGGCCGAGCCGTGCGTCCAGGCGGCGAGCGCGGCCCGGTGCGGGTCCTCCGACCCGGGCTGATGTCTGACCTTGGTCCAGCCCGTGGTCGCGAGCAGGACGAACACCACGGCGAGCGCGAGCAGCATGCGCCAGGCGGCGAGTGTGGGGGAGGAGTCGAAGGAAGTCACTGCGGGACACCCTAGGAGACGGCCGCGTTGGGCCGGGACGGGGGTGACGGGGATCACTCCCGAGGGAGGGAATACCGCCGGTTACCGGTGACGGTGGGTAGGCGCGTGGGGGCTGACCGGAGGACTGGAGCCGACCGGAGGTCCGGGGGTGACCGGGGCGCCGCGGGGCCCGGGGGTCCGAGAGGTCTGCGGGGGTCCGAGAGGTCTCCGGGGTCACTTCCGCCAGTCGGCGGCCAGCGTCGGGCCCAGGTGGTCGAGGTAGCGCTCGGTCATGGCGCGGATCGCGTCCAGGGAGGTGTCCGTACCCCGGCCCCACAGCTGTCCGGCCACCCGCATCACGCCGCTGAACGCGGCGACCGCCACCCGGGGCCGCGGGTCCTCGTCCACGTCCAGGCCCTCGCGCTCGGCGATCAGCCGGCTGATGCTGTCCTCCATCTCGATGGAGCGGCGCAGGTGCACCGCGAGCAGCGCCGGGGTCGACTCGATCACCTGGAAGGTGCGCAGGTACAGCTCGACCGGGACGACGGACTCGATCGCCTCGCCGATCGAGTCCCAGGCGCACAGGACCGCGTTGCGCATCGCGTCGAACGGGCCCTCCTCCGCCGGACGTTCCTCGAGCGCGCGGACGAAGCGCTGCTCGACCATCTGCTGGAGGGCGAAGGCCACGTCCTCCTTGCTCGCGAAGTAGCGGAAGAAGGTGCGCTGGGAGACGTCCACCGCGTCGGCGATCTCGTCCACGGTGGTCCGCTCGTAGCCCTTGGTGGTGAAGAGCTCCAGGGCGGCCCGCAGCAGCGCGTCGCGCGTGCGCTGCTTCTTCCGCTCGCGCAACCCGGTAGCCGGACCGGTAGACGTCACTTGATGGTCCTCTTCTCGCCACTTGGACCGGATCAGGGTACCTGTGAGCAACATGACAGTTACCGACGTGTGAACTGCTTTGTCAATTGTCAGTCGCTGACATTAGCCTCCTGGCATGACTAGTCAGACCACGCTCGACAAGGCGCCGCGGCCGCAGGATCCCGCCCCTGCACCGGCGCAGGCCAAGGGGCTCCGCGGACACCCCTGGCTGACGCTCTTCGCCGTGGCCGTCGGCGTGATGATGGTCGCGCTGGACGGCACGATCGTCGCCATCGCCAATCCGGCCATCCAGAAGGACCTCAAGGCCTCGATGGCCGACGTCCAGTGGATCACCAACGGCTACCTGCTCGCCCTCGCGGTCGCGCTGATCACCGCGGGCAAGCTCGGCGACCGCTTCGGCCACCGCCAGACCTTCCTGATCGGCATCGCCGGCTTCGCGGCCGCCTCCGGCGCGATCGGCCTCTCGGACTCGATCGGCCTCGTGATCGCGTTCCGCGTGCTCCAGGGCCTGTTCGGCGCGCTCCTGATGCCGGCCGCGCTCGGCCTGCTGCGCGCCACCTTCCCCGCCGAGAAGCTGAACATGGCCATCGGCATCTGGGGCATGGTCATCGGCGCCTCCACCGCGGGCGGCCCGATCGTCGGCGGTCTGCTGGTCGAGCACGTCAGCTGGCAGTCGGTCTTCTTCATCAACGTGCCGGTCGGCGTGATCGCGCTGGTCTTCGGCCTGGTGATCCTCAAGGACCACCGCGCCGAGAACGCGCCGCGCTCCTTCGACGTGCTCGGCATCCTGCTGCTCTCCGGCGCGATGGGCTCACTGATCTGGGGCATCATCCAGGCCGGCTCCGAGTGGGGCTGGGGCAGCGGCAACACCTGGGCCTGCCTGGGCGGCGCGGTCCTGCTCTTCGTGCTCTTCGCCCTCTGGGAGACGAAGGTCAAGGAGCCGCTCATCCCGCTGGGCATGTTCCGCTCCGTCCCGCTGTCGGCCGGCGTGGTGCTGATGGTCCTGATGGCCTTCGCCTTCATGGGCGGGCTGTTCTTCGTCACCTTCTACCTCCAGGGCGTGAAGGGTCTGAGCCCGGTCGACAGCGGTCTGCACCTGCTGCCGCTGACCGCGATGATGATCGTCTCCTCGCCGCTGGCGGGCGCGCTGATCACCAAGTTCGGGCCGCGCATCCCGCTGGTCGGCGGCATGGCCTGCACCGCGATCGCGATGTTCGGCATGATCAGCCTGACCCCGGAGACCGGCACACTCGCCATGTCGCTGTGGTTCGCGCTGCTCGGCCTGGGCCTCGCCCCGGTCATGGTCGGCGCCACCGAGGTCATCGTCGGCAACGCGCCGATGGAGCTGTCCGGTGTGGCGGGCGGTCTGCAGCAGGCCGCGATGCAGGTCGGCGGCGCGCTCGGCACGGCGGTCCTCGGCGCGGTGATGTCGTCCAAGGTCGGCAACGTGTTCGCGGAGAACTGGAAGGACGCGGGCATCCCGTTCCCGGCGGACCCGAAGCTGGAGCAGGCCGCGGAGTTCGGTGTCGTGCCGCCGGAGCTGGCGAAGGTGCCGGGGATGACCCCGGACCTGCTCGCCACGATCGGCAAGGTCATCCACGACACGTTCATGTCGGGCATGGGCCTGGCGTTCACCGTCGCCGGTGTCGTCGCGGTCGTCGCGGCGCTGGTCGCGACGCTGACCAAGCGCGGCGAGAACGCGGAGGCGGGCGCGGGCGCGGCCCACATCTGACGCGCCGGTTCATCCGATCGGGGGAAGGGGGCTTGACCCCCCTTCCCAACGGTCGGTGAGATCCCCCAAGATTTCAGTTACGGAGAGTGACGAAACGGGGGGGTATCGAGATGTACGAGAACACGAGCAGGAAGACGGCCTGGGCGGCGGCGATGGCGCTCATCGCTTTGCCGGCGCTCCTGGCGGGCGCACCGTCCACGAGTGCGGCGCCTTCGACTGCGGCGGCTTCGACTGCGGCGCCTTCGACTGCGGCGTCCTCGCCGAAGCTCGGGCCCTGCGGGGCCGGGCAATTGTGCCTCTGGCCGAAGGCCGACTTCCGGGGCAGGGCGAGCATGCACGAGCTGGCCGACACGGACATCGAGAGCTGCGTCCCGCTGCCGGCCGGGGCCGTCGCGCAGGCGCTGGCCAACCGGACCGGCCGGCCGGTCACGACGTACCAGTCCGCCGAGTGCGCGGAGACCGGCCAGTTCGAGACGTACCCGGGGACGGGCACCTGGGTGCCGCAGAGTCCCTACCAGGTCAGAGCCTTCAAGATCTGGGAGCGGTAGGGGAAGGCACGGGATCGGGCGCGGGCGCGGCGGCCTGCGCTGCCTGCGCGGCGGGCGGCGCCGTCTGGAGCCGGGCGACCTCGGCCCGCAGTTCCCGTACTTCGACGGTCAGCGCCTCGAGGAGCGCGGTCTGGCGGCGCTCCTGCGCGTCGTCCCGTTCGAAGCGGGAGATGAACCAGGCGGCGATGTTCGCGGTGACCACACCGAGCAGGGCGATCCCCGAGAGCATCAGACCCACCGCGAGCACCCGGCCCAGGCCGGTGGTCGGCGCGTGGTCGCCGTAGCCGACCGTCGTCATCGTGGTGAACGACCACCAGACCGCGTCGCCCAGGGTCTTGATGTTGCCGTTCGGGGCGGTGCGCTCCACGTGCAGCACGGCCAGCGAGCCGAACATCATCAGCCCGACGACCGCGCCCGCGACATAGGTCGTCAGCGTCACCTGCGGGGCCATCCGGGCCCGCCGGCCCACGAGGAGGAGCGTGGACACCACCCGCAGCAGCCGCAGCGGCTGCACGAGCGGCAGCAGCACCGCCAGCAGATCCAGCGGATGGCCGCGGACGAACCGCCACTTGGCGGGCGCGAGAGCGAAGCGCACGGCGTAGTCGACGGCGAAGGCGGCCCAGACCACCCACTCCACGGCCAGGCACAGCTCGTGGACCCAGCGGTCGGCGTCCGGCGCCACGATCGGCACGGCGTACGCGAGGCCGAACGCCACTGCCAGGGCCAGCAGCGGCGTTTGGGTATGGCGTTCCCAGCGTTCCTTCATGCCGGGCATCGTAGGCAGGGCGCGGGGGGCGCATTCGCCCCCCGCGATCGCACTCCTACGCGTCGCCTCCCGCGGCGCCCGGGTCCGCGGCGGCCACGTCGAGCAGCTGGTAGCGGTCCACGGCCTGCTTCAGCGCCGAGCGGTCCACCTTGCCGGCCCTGGCCAGCTCGGTGAGCACGGCCAGGACGATCGACTGGGCGTCGATGTGGAAGTAGCGGCGGGCGGCGCCGCGGGTGTCCGCGAAGCCGAAGCCGTCCGCGCCCAGCGAGGTGTACGGGCCGGGCACCCAGCGCGAGATCTGGTCCGGGACCGAACGCATCCAGTCGGAGACCGCCACGAACGGCCCCTCGGCGCCCTGGAGCTTGCGGGTCACGTACGGGACGCGCTGCTCCTCCTCGGGGTGGAGCAGGTTGTGCTCGTCCACCGCGACGGCCTCGCGGCGCAGCTCGTTCCACGAGGTCGCCGACCAGACGTCCGCCCGGACGTTCCACTCCTCGGCGAGGATCCGCTGGGCCTCGATCGCCCACGGCACGCCGACGCCGGAGGCCATGATCTGCGCCGGGATCGCCCCGGACTCGCCCCGCTTGTAGAGGTGGATGCCCTTGAGGATGCCGTCGACGTCCACGTCCTCCGGCTCGGCCGGGTGCTGGATCGGCTCGTTGTAGACCGTCAGGTAGTAGAAGACGTCCTCGGCCTCCGGGCCGTACATGCGCCGCAGGCCGTCCTTGACGATGTGCGCGATCTCGAAGCCGAAGGCCGGGTCGTACGCGACACAGCCCGGGTTCGTCGAAGCCAGCAGCTGCGAGTGCCCGTCGGCGTGCTGCAGGCCCTCGCCGGTCAGCGTCGTACGGCCGGCGGTCGCGCCCAGCACGAAGCCGCGGGCGAGCTGGTCGGCCATCTGCCAGAACTGGTCGCCGGTCCGCTGGAAGCCGAACATCGAGTAGAAGACGTACACCGGGATCAGCGGCTCGCCGTGCGTGGCGTACGCCGAACCGGCCGCGATCAGCGAGGCGGTGCAGCCGGCCTCGGAGATGCCGTCGTGCAGCATCTGGCCGGTCGGGGACTCCTTGTACGCGAGCAGCAGCTCGCGGTCCACGGCCTCGTACTGCTGACCCAGCGGGTTGTAGATCTTGGCGCTCGGGAAGAAGGAGTCCATGCCGAACGTGCGGTACTCGTCCGGCGCGATCAGCACGAACCGCTTGCCGATCTCCTTGTCCCGCATCAGGTCCTTGAGCAGCCGGACGAACGCCATCGTGGTGGCGATCGACTGCTGGCCCGATCCCTTCTTCACCGCCGCGTAGGTCTTCTCGTCCGGCAGGACCAGCGGCTTGGCGCGGACCACACGCGTGGGCACGTACCCGCCGAGCGCCTTGCGGCGGTCGTGCATGTACTGGATCTCTTCCGAGTTCCGGCCGGGGTGGTAGTACGGCGGCAGGCCGCTCTCCAGCTGCTGGTCCGTGATCGGGATGTGCAGCCGGTCGCGGAAGCCCTTGAGGTCGTCGACCGTCAGCTTCTTCATCTGGTGGGTCGCGTTGCGGCCCTCGAAGTTGGGGCCGAGCGTCCAGCCCTTGATGGTCTTGGCGAGGATCACCGTCGGCTGGCCCTTGTGCGCCTTGGCCGCCGAGAACGCCGCGAAGATCTTCTTGTGGTCGTGACCGCCGCGACCCAGGTGCAGGATCTGGTCGTCGGTCATGTTCTCGACCATGGCCCGCAGCCGGTGGTCGTCGCCGAAGAAGTGGTCGCGGATGTAGGCGCCGGTCTCCGTCGCGTACGTCTGGTACTGGCCGTCCGGCGTCGTGTTCATCCGGTTGACCAGCACGCCGTCGCGGTCCTGCGCGAGCAGCGGGTCCCAGGAGCGGTCCCAGACCAGCTTGATGACGTTCCAGCCGGCCCCGCGGAAGACCGACTCCAGCTCCTGGATGATCTTGCCGTTGCCACGCACCGGACCGTCGAGCCGCTGCAGGTTGCAGTTGACGACGAAGGTGAGGTTGTCCAGGTTCTCCCGGGCCGCGATGGTCAGCTGGCCGAGCGACTCCGGCTCGTCCATCTCGCCGTCGCCGAGGAACGCCCAGACGTGCGACTTGGAGGTGTCGGCGATGCCGCGCGCCTCCATGTAGCGGTTCATCCGCGCCTGGTAGATCGCGCCCAGCGGGCCGAGGCCCATGGAGACGGTCGGGAACTCCCAGAAGCCCGGCATCAGCCGCGGGTGCGGATACGACGACAGGCCGTTGGGGAACTTCGACTTCTCCTGGCGGAACGCGTCGAGCTGCGTCTCGTTCAGCCGGTCCAGCAGGAACGCGCGGGCGTAGATCCCGGGGGAGGCGTGCCCCTGGAAGAAGATCTGGTCGCCGCCGTCGCCCTCGTCCTTGCCCCGGAAGAAGTGGTTGAAGCCGACGTCGTACAGCGAGGCGGAGGAGGCGAACGTGGCGATGTGACCGCCGACCCCGATGCCCGGACGCTGGGCGCGGGAGACCATCACCGCGGCGTTCCAGCGGGTGGCGTTGAGGACCTTGCGCTCGATCTCCTCGTTGCCGGGGAAGAACGGCTCGTCCTTGGTGGCGATGGTGTTGACGTAGTCCGTGCTGCGCATCTCGGGCACGGCCACGCGCTTCTCGCGGGCCCGCTCGATCAGGCGGAGCATCAGGTAGCGGGCCCGCTCACGGCCGCGCTCGTCGACGGCCGCGTCGAGCGAGTCGAGCCATTCCCGGGTCTCCTCGGGATCGAAATCCGGGACCTGGCTGGGCAGGCCGCCAATGATGATCGGGTTGCGATCGGATCCGGAAGCCACGCTGTTCCTTCGCTGTTCGGTGGAGCCACGGGTGACGGGTCGGTTGCCGGCGGTGTCGAGGAACCATCGTGTACCCCGTGGACCCAAACGTCATCTCTACCGGGAGGTAACCCCCCGGGCGCCGCCCGGTCGGTCAAATCGCAACCTTACGCCCAACCCGCGCATGCGTTTCGTCGGTGAGTTCGGCAGACTGAAGCCGCGGAAGGTTGTAAACCAGGACGAAGGGTGTGGGTGCGATCACGGAGCGTACGGTCCGGCTCCCGGAGGTTGCGGCGAGACGGCCCCAAACGTCACCGTTTCGGCGGTCTCGGTGGCCGGGTACTTGCGCGATCCGCCCAGCCCGTGTGGACTACGGCCAACACCGTGCGCACGCGCGCGGGCCGCAACACAATTCCCGAAAACGATCAGGAGGCAAGCCGTGAGCGCGACCGCGGACCACGCGGAGGAGCGGACCAACCCGGCTGCAAGGCTGGGGTTCGAGCCCGGACAGGTGGTCCAGGAGATCGGCTACGACGACGACGTCGATCAGGATCTCCGTGAAGGCATCGAGTCCACCATCGGTCAGGAACTCGTGGACGAGGACTACGACGACGTCGCGGACGTCGTGCTGCTGTGGTTCCGTGACGAGGACGGTGATCTCACCGACGCCCTGGTGGACGCCATCGGTCTCCTTGAGGACGGCGGCAACGTGTGGCTGCTGACCCCGAAGACCGGCCGCGACGGCTACATCGAGCCGAGCGACATCAGCGATGCCGCGCAGACAGCTGGTCTCTCCCAGACCAAGAGCATCAGCGTCGCGAAGGACTGGACGGGCACCCGCCTGGCCACCCCGAAGCGCTGATCCCCCGACGCTGCACCGGAGCCCCCGCCGAATACGTTCGGCGGGGGCTCCGTGCGTAGGCTGGGGGTTCACCACTTCGGCGCAGTGAAGGGAAACGTCTGTCATGACGATCGAGGTCGGCACCAAGGCCCCGGACTTCGAGCTCAAGGACAACCACGGCCGCACCGTGAGGCTCTCCGACTTCCACGGCGAGAAGAACGTGGTGCTCCTCTTCTACCCCTTCGCCTTCACCGGCGTGTGCACGGGCGAACTGTGCGAGCTGCGCGACAACCTGCCGAAGTTCGTCAACGACGACACCCAGCTCCTCGCCGTCTCCAACGACTCGATCCACACCCTGCGCGTCTTCGCCGACCAGGAGGGCCTCGACTACCCGCTGCTCTCCGACTTCTGGAAGCACGGCGAGGCTTCGCGCGCCTACGGCGTCTTCGACGAGGACAAGGGCTGCGCCGTGCGCGGCACGTTCATCATCGACAAGGAGGGCGTCGTCCGCTGGACCGTCGTCAACGCCCTGCCGGACGCCCGCGACCTGAACGACTACCTCAAGGCGCTCGACACCCTCTGATCCGGCGTCCCGCGGCCCGACACCCTGCAAAAGACTGCCCTGGCCGGGAACCGCTCACTAGGATCCAATCGTTGATCCGATGCCAACGCACGACGGGGGCGCTGCCCCTGGAAACCAATGGAGGGACTCGTGGGAGTCAGCCTCAGCAAGGGCGGCAACGTCTCGCTGACCAAGGAGGCCCCTGGCCTGACCGCCGTCACCGTCGGTCTCGGCTGGGACGTCCGCACCACCACCGGAACGGACTTCGACCTGGACGCCAGCGCCATTCTGGTGAGCGCGGAGGGCAAGGTCCGCAATGACCAGGACTTCGTGTTCTTCAACAACCTGAAGAGCGCGGACGGCTCGGTCGAGCACACCGGCGACAACCTCACCGGTGAGGGCGAGGGTGACGACGAGCAGGTCAAGGTCAACCTGGCCGGCGTCCCGCAGGACGTCGCCAAGATCGTCTTCCCGGTGTCGATCTACGACGCCGAGAACCGCCAGCAGTCCTTCGGCCAGGTGCGCAACGCGTTCATCCGCGTCGTGAACCAGGCCGGCGGCGCCGAGATCGCCCGGTACGACCTCTCCGAGGACGCCTCGACCGAGACCGCCATGGTCTTCGGCGAGCTGTACCGCAACGGCGACGAGTGGAAGTTCCGCGCCGTCGGACAGGGGTATGCCTCGGGTCTGCGCGGTATCGCGGCGGACTTCGGCGTCAACGTCTGAGTCGCGCACCCGACACCGTCCGGCGCCGCACGTTCCGTGCGGCGCCGGACGTGCCTGTAGGAGAAACACCTGACCGGGGAGGAACCATCGTCATGGGCGTCACGCTCGCCAAGGGAGGCAACGTCTCCCTCTCCAAGGCCGCACCCAATCTCACCCAGGTGCTCGTCGGCCTCGGCTGGGACGCACGCTCGACCACCGGAGCGGACTTCGACCTCGACGCCAGCGCGCTGCTGTGCCAGTCGGGGCGCGTGCTCGGGGACGAGTACTTCGTCTTCTACAACAACCTCAGGAGCCCCGAGGGCTCGGTCGAGCACACCGGTGACAACCTCACCGGCGAGGGGGACGGCGACGACGAGTCGCTCATCGTGGACCTGACGAGGGTTCCGACGTACTGCGACAAGATCATCTTTCCGGTCTCGATCCACGAGGCGGACAACCGCGGCCAGACTTTCGGCCAGGTCAGCAATGCGTTCATCCGCGTGGTGAACCAGGCCGACGGTCAGGAACTCGCGCGCTACGACCTCTCCGAGGACGCCTCCACCGAAACCGCGATGATCTTCGGCGAGCTCTACCGCTACAACGGCGAATGGAAGTTCAGGGCGGTAGGTCAGGGGTACGCGTCCGGGCTCCGGGGCATCGCTCTAGACTTCGGGGTCAACGTTTCGTAAAGCCGCGTACTTAAGACGATGGGGTAGACAGTGGTTCTGAAAACCTTCGGCTGGTCGTTCGCCATTACGGCGCTCGGTCTGGTCGCAGCGGTGCTCTACGGGGGGTGGGAAGCGTTCGGGATCGTCGCGATCCTGTGCGTCCTCGAGATCTCGCTGTCCTTCGACAATGCGGTGGTCAACGCCGGAATCCTGAAGAAGATGAATGCCTTCTGGCAGAAGATCTTCCTCACCATCGGTGTGCTCATCGCCGTCTTCGGCATGCGACTGGTCTTCCCCGTCGTGATCGTCGCCATCAGCGCCAAGATCGGCCCCATCGAGGCCGTCGATCTCGCGTTCAACGATGCCGATCGCTACCAGGAACTCGTGACCGACGCGCATCCGTCGATCGCGGCCTTCGGTGGCATGTTCCTGCTGATGATCTTCCTCGACTTCATCTTCGAGGAGCGCGACATCCAGTGGCTGCGCTGGATCGAGCGGCCGCTGGCCAAGCTCGGCAAGGTCGACATGCTGTCGGTCTGCATCGCCCTGATCGTCCTCCTGGTCAGCGCCATGACGTTCGCGACCAACGCCCACCAGCACGGTGGCGCGCACGCCGACAAGGCCCAGACGGTGCTCATCTCCGGCATCGCCGGTCTGATCACGTACCTCATCGTCGGCGGTCTCTCCGGCTACTTCGAGAACAAGCTCGAAGAGGAGGAGGAGCGCGAGCACGAGGCCGAGGAAGAGGCCGTGCGCAGCGGCAAGCAGGTGACGGTCGTCCAGCTGGCCGGCAAGGCCGCCTTCTTCATGTTCCTCTACCTTGAGGTCCTGGACGCGTCGTTCTCCTTCGACGGTGTCATCGGCGCCTTCGCCATCACCAACGACATCGTCCTGATGGCGCTCGGCCTCGGCGTCGGCGCCATGTACGTCCGTTCGCTCACGGTCTACCTGGTCCGCCAGGGCACCCTGGACGACTACGTCTACCTGGAGCACGGCGCCCACTACGCCATCGGCGCGCTGGCCGTCCTCCTCATGGTGACGATCCAGTACCAGATCCCCGAGGTCGTCACCGGCCTCATCGGTGTCGCGCTGATCGCCTGGTCCTTCTGGTCCTCGGTGCGCCGCAACAAGCGGCTCGCGGATGCCGAGGGAAACGCTGACGCCCCGGGCGACAAGACCGAGGTGTCGTCGGGGGTGTGACACCCCGGAGTATGAGGAACGCTTCTCTGCGGGGCGGCCGGTTCACCCGGCCGCCCCGCGGCTCATGTCAGGACACGTGGACAGCGGCACGGCGGGACAGGTGGGGGTGGGGGAGGCATGGCCTTCTGGGACAGTCTGTGGCGGGGCAGGGACGCCCAGTTCGACTCAGGCAGCGCGGCGAGCAACGCCATCGAGCTGACCAAGCGGCGTCCGTCGGTCTCCCTGACCAAACAGGGCGCCGCCACCGGCAACCTGCGGGTCAACCTCTCCTGGCGGATGCGCACCTCGGACATCGAGGGCCGCTCCAAGCAGAGCGGCCGGCTGCTGCGGAACCCGTCCAAGCTCTTCAAGCCCGAGGTCGTCCAGGGGCACACCCAGGGCGTCGTCAACGTCGACCTGGACATCGGCTGCCTCTACGAGCTCACCGACGGCAGCAAGGGCGTCGTGCAGCCGCTCGGCAGCTACTTCGGCGACGTGAACGCGCCGCCGTACGTGAAGCTCAGCGGCGACGACCGGTTCGGCTCGCCCTCCGGCGAGACGATCTACGTCAACCTCGACCACCGGGACAAGATCAAGCGGCTGCTGTTCTTCGTCTACATCTACGACCAGACGCCCGCCTTCGATCGCACCCACGCCAAGATGACGCTCTACCCGAGCAACGGCCCCCGGATCGAGATCGAACTGGACGAGCGCGCCCCGCAGGCCCGCTCGTGCGCCGTGTTCAGCGTGGAGAACGTCAAGGACGAACTCACGGTCCGCCGGGAGGTCAAGTTCGTCTACGGGTTCCAGGCCGAACTGGACCGGCTCTACGGCTGGGGTCTCCAGTGGGGCCGCGGTTTCAAGACGAAGGCCTGACGCGTGGCGGCGGAGCCGGTCTTAGCGGCGGTCGTCCCCCTACGGGCGGACGAACTGGGGGCCCATCGGCGGCAGCCGGAACTCCGGCGCGGGGCCGGGCGGCGCGGACGCCGTGACGGGCTGCGGATAGCCGTAGGCGGGCATCGGGGCCGGCGGAACGGCGGGCTGCGGCGGGATCGGGGTGTGCACCACCGTCGCGTCGGCGTCCGGACCGGAGGGGGCCGGACCGGAGGGGACCGGAGTGCCGTTCACGGCCGGCTCCTCGGCCGCCTCGTCCACCGAGATGCCGAACGCGGTCGCGAGACCGACCAGGCCCGTCGGGTAGCCCTGACCCACCGCACGGAACTTCCAGCCCTCGCCGCGGCGGTACAGCTCGCCGCAGATGACCGCCGTCTCCTCGCCGGTCTCCGCCTTCACGTCGAACAGCGCCAGCGGCTCCCGGCCGGCGGCGCCCGCGTCGTACAGCAGGATCCGCAGATCGCTCACGTTCCGGAAGGTCCCGCCGTCCGAGGACGCCGCGATCACCACCTGGTCCACCGACGGGTCGAGCGCGCCCAGATCGGCCTCGACCGTGTCGGTCAGGCCGTCCGCCTCCCGCTTCTTCGACAGCCGCCGCACCAGGCCCGAGGGATGGCGCGGCTGGTTGTAGAAGACGAAGTCCTCGTCCGAACGCACGCGCCCGTCGGAGCCGAGCAGCAGGGCCGAGGCGTCCACGTCGGGGACCCCGGGGCCCGGGGTCCAGCGGAGCACGGCCCGTACGGCCGCGGTGTCGAGGGGGACGTTGGAGCCCTTCTGCATCGCGTGCGTCATGGTCGTCATCCTGCCTCCCCGGCAGCCCCGCGGACAACGCGGGGGCCGGTACACGCCGTGCGAAGTACGCACACGGGAGGGGAGGGATACGGACGAGTTACCTGGATTTCATGCACACGGGGAACTCTGGACACCCGTACCTACGTACTATTACCGGCCACATGTCGTCACGGCCTTGGAAGCCAGTCGGGGGATCTACATGCGTCATTTCGGGCACATCCCGCCCGCGTCACGGGCTGGGCTGTTCCACCAGGAGCCGGCCGAGTTCACGGCCGACTCTCCCGCGCGCACGCTCGCCGCGGCCCTGGGCGCCACGCTCTACAGCCCGGCGACCCGCCCCAAACTCGCCGACGACGTGCGCAAACAGGCCGCGCGCGGTGTCGTCTCCATGGTGCTCTGCCTGGAGGATTCGATCGACGACCACGACGTGGAGGCCGCCGAGGCCAACCTCGTCCGCCAGTTCGCCGATCTCGCCGCCCACGAGGCGTCCGACGGCGTGGAAACGCCCCTGCTCTTCATCCGGGTCCGTGAACCCCGCCAGATTCCCGACCTGGTGAGCCGGCTCGGCGAGACCGTCCGGCTGCTGTCCGGATTCGTTCTGCCGAAGTTCACCGAGGAGCGCGGCGCGGGCTTCCTGGAGGCCCTCACCCTCGCGGAGAACGCGAGCGGACGGCGACTTTTCGCCATGCCCGTGCTGGAGTCCCCGCAACTGCTCCACCTGGAGACCCGCGCCGAGACCCTCGCCGGCATCGCCCGGATCGTCGACAAGTACCGCGACCGGGTCCTCGCCCTGCGCCTCGGCGTCACCGACTTCTGTTCCGCCTACGGGCTGCGCCGCTCGCCAGACATGACCGCGTACGACGTCCAGCTCGTCGCCCATGTCATCGCCGACGTGGTGAACGTGCTCGGCCGCTCCGACGGCACCGGATTCACCATCACCGGGCCCGTCTGGGAGTACTTCCGCGTCCAGGAGCGCATGTTCAAACCGCAGCTGCGGCGCAGCCCCTTCCTGGAGGGGCGGGCGGAGGAACTTCGCACCGCGCTCATCGAGCACGACCTCGACGGACTGCTCCGCGAGATCGAGCTCGACCGGGCCAACGGACTGCTCGGCAAGACCTGCATCCACCCCTCGCACGTGGTGCCGGTGCACGCACTCTCCGTGGTCAGTCACGAGGAGTTCAGCGACGCCCAGGACATCCTGCGGCCCGAACGGGGCGGCGGCGGAGTGCTGCGCTCCGCATATACGAACAAAATGAATGAAGTGAAGCCCCACCGCGCGTGGGCCGAGCGGACCCTGCTGCGCGCCGAGGCCTTCGGCGTCGCCCGGGAGGACGTCGGCTTCGTGGAGCTGCTCACCGCCGGCCTCGCCGGCTGACGAAGGGGAACGGTGAACGAGGACGTGGTCTGGACGGGAACGTGGGTCGCCGAGCGACTGGGCGTCGAACTGGTCGGAGACGGTGATCTGCGGGACCTCCTCGGTCTCGCCCTGCGGCGCAACCCGAAGCGGGCGCACCTGCTCGTGTCGAACGTGCTCGGCAAGCACGTGCCGCAGCGTCCCTCGATCGTCTACGGGCACGGGCGCGCCCTCGGCGTACGGGCCGGGGAGCTGCTCGGCCCGGCCGCGGCGGACGCGGTCGTCGTCGGCTACGCGGAGACCGCCACCGGCCTCGGTCACTCCGTCGCCGACGGCCTCGGCCACGTCCCGTACCTGCACTCGACCCGCCGCCCCGTCGCCGGCGTGGCCCCCGCCGGCGGCTTCGAGGAGTCCCACTCCCACGCCACCTCCCACCTGCTGCTCCCCGAGGACCCCAAGCTGCTGGCCGGCCACGGCCCGCTGGTCCTCGTCGACGACGAGTTCTCCACCGGCAACACCGTCCTGAACACCATCCGCGACCTGCACGGCCGCTACCCGCGCGACCGCTACGTCGTCGTGGCCCTGGTCGACATGCGCTCGTCCGACGACCTCGGCCGGCTGGAGGCCTTCGGCGCGGAGATCGGTGCCCGGATCGACCTGGTCACCGGCGCCCGCGGCACCGTCCGCCTCCCGGACGGCGTCCTCGCCAAGGGCCAGGAACTCGTCGCGGCCCACGAGACACCGGCCGTCCCGACGCCGCGCGCCGAGGACACGGCCACTGCTGCCGCGCCCGTGCGCGTCGACCTGGCCTGGCCCGCCGGCGTCCCCGACGGCGGCCGGCACGGCTTCACCCCCGCCCACCGGGCCCTCCTGGAGACGGCCCTCCCGGACATGACGGCCCGCCTCGCCGCCACGCTGCCGACGGCCGCCCCCGGCGACGACCGCCCGCCCCGCGTCCTCTTCCTCGGCAACGAGGAGCTGATGTACGCCCCGCTCCGCCTCGCCCACGCGCTGGAGGAGACCGGGGCCGACGTCTCGTACTCGACCACCACCCGTTCGCCCGTACTCGCCGTCGACGACCCCGGGTACGCGATCCGCACCCGACTCGTCTTCCCCGCCCACGACACCCCCGCCGACGGCCCCGGCGACCGCTACGCCTACAACGTCGCGGGTGCCGGCTTCGACGCCGTCGTCGCCGTCGTCGACTCCACCGCCGACACGCCGGAACTCCACGCCCCCGACGGGCTGCTCGCCCGGCTGGCTGCGTACATTCCGCACGTCGTGCTCGCCGTCGTCCCTTCCCACACCCCCCGAGGTGCCTCGATGCTGCCCGAGCCGCTGCGCGGTCCCGCCTTCTCCTCGTACGCCCCCGAGGAGGTCGGCTGGCTGCTGCAGGACCTCTCCGAGGTCGAACTGGAGGCCCCGACCGAGGAGCGCGAGGAGGCCATCCAGAGCGGTGGCGCCCACTACGCCGAGTCCCTGCCGGTCGAGTACCAGCCGAGCGAGCAGTACCAGCAGCTCTTCCACGCCGCCCTGGACACCTCCGCCACGCGCATCGCCCGCGCCGTCGGCACCGTCACCGAGACCGTCCTCGCCGAGCGGTCCGGCCGGCCCGTACTTGTCTCCCTCGCCCGCGCCGGCACCCCCGTCGGCGTCCTGATGCGCCGCTGGGCCCAGTACCGGCACGGCCTCGACCTGCCGCACTACGCCGTCTCCATCGTCCGCGGCCGGGGCATCGACGCCAACGCCCTGCGCTGGCTCGCCGCCCACCACGACCCCGCCGACGTCGTCTTCGTCGACGGCTGGACCGGCAAGGGCGCCATCACCCGTGAACTCGCCGAGGCTCTCAAGGACTTCGACGGCTTCGACCCCGAGATCGCCGTCCTCGCCGACCCCGGCTCCTGCGTCCGCACCTACGGCACCCGCGAGGACTTCCTCATCCCCTCCGCCTGCCTCAACTCCACCGTCTCCGGCCTGATATCGCGGACCGTGCTCCGCGCCGACCTCGTCGGCCCCGACGACTTCCACGGCGGCAAGTACTACCGCGAACTCTCCGGCGCCGACGTCTCCAACGACTTCCTCGACGCCGTCGCCGCCCGCTTCGACGAGGTCGTCGACGCCGTCGACGCCGAGGCCAAGGAACTCCTCGCCGCCGACCGCACCCCGACCTGGGAGGGCTGGGCCGCCGTCGAGCGGATCAGCGAGGAGTACGGCATCCACGACGTCAACCTCGTCAAGCCGGGCGTCGGCGAGACCACCCGCGTCCTGCTGCGCCGCGTCCCCTGGAAGATCCTCGCCCAGCGAGGCGCCGGCGCCGACCTCGACCACGTCCGCCTGCTCGCCGAACAGCGTGGGGTCCCCGTCGAAGAGGTGGACGAACTCCCCTATACCTGCGTCGGCCTGATCCACCCCCAGTTCACCAGGGGTGCGACAGGCGCCGACGGCAAGGCGGTGGTGAACCAGTGACCGCCTCCGGCACCGTCCTCGTCGCCAGCGACCTCGACCGCACCCTCATCTACTCGTCCGCCGCGCTCGCACTCGGCATGCCTGACGCGCACGCGCCCCGTCTGCTCTGCGTCGAGGTCCACGAGAGCAGGCCCCTGTCGTACATGACCGAGACCGCCGCCGGGCTCCTCGAACAGCTCGCCGCCGACACCGTCTTCGTCCCCACGACGACCCGCACCCGCAAGCAGTACCAGCGCATCCGCCTCCCCGTCCCCACCCCCCGTTACGCGATCTGTGCCAACGGCGGTCACCTCCTCGTCGACGGCCTCACCGACCACGACTGGCACGCCTCCGTCCTCCAGAACCTCTCCGCCGAGTGCGCCCCGCTCGCCGAGATCCGCGCCCGCTTCACCGCCACCACCGACCCCGCCTGGGTGCGCAAGCACCGCGTCGCGGAGGACCTCTTCGCCTACCTGGTCGTCGAGCGCGAGCTGATGCCCGAGGAGTGGCTCGGAGAGTTCACCGCCTGGGCCGGCGAACGCGGCTGGACCGTCTCCCTCCAGGGCCGCAAGGTCTACGCCGTCCCCAAGCCGCTCACCAAGAGCGCCGCGATGCGGGAGGTCGCCCGCCGCACCGGCGCCACGCTCACCCTGGCCGCCGGCGACTCGCTCCTCGACGCCGACCTGCTCCTCGCCGCCGACTGTGCCTGGCGGCCCGGCCACGGCGAACTCGCCGACGGCGACTGGACGGCGCCCCACCTCGACGCGCTCGCCCACCGCGGGGTCGCGGCAGGGGAGGAGATCCTCCGCCGGTTCGGCGCCGCGGCACAGATCCACCGCGCCACCGTGCCCGGCCCGCTCAACGGCGCTGCCGACGCGCTCCCTGACCCGGCCTGAGCAAGCCGCCCAGGCGTATCCCGACGAAGCACAGCACCGCAACCACCGCCGTCCCGAGCACCGCCTTCGAGTACACCGACACAAAGCCGGTGACCTGCTCCCAGTTGTCGCCCAACGCGTAACCGGCGAGCACGAAGGCGGTGTTCCATATCGCGCTGCCCAGCGTCGTCAGTGCGAGGAACGCCGGCAACGGCATCCGCTCCACCCCCGCGGGCACGGATATCAGGCTGCGGAAGATCGGCACCATTCTCCCGAAGAACACGGCCTTCGCGCCGTGCCGGACGAACCACGCCTCCGTGCGTTCGACATCACTCACCTTCACCAGCGGCAGCCGGGCCGCGATCGCGAGCGTCCGTTCCCGGCCGAGCAGCGCGCCCACGCCGTACAGCGCGAGCGCGCCCACGACCGAACCCGCCGTCGTCCACAACAGCGCCGCGAGCAGCCCGATCCGGCCCGTGGCCGCCGCGAAGCCGGCCATCGGCAGGATGACTTCGCTCGGTATCGGCGGAAAGAGATTCTCCAGCGCGACGGCGATCCCGGCGCCGGGAGCGCCGAGCGAGTCCATGAGGCTGTTGATCCATTTCTCCATGGCTCCATGCTGGATTTCCGGGCTCGCTGGCGGACTGCGGTCGACCGCAGAGGTTTCTGAGGTTTTCCGCAGTACGCCGTCCGGCCGCCGCGACTAGCGTGGTCGATCATGAAACGCCTGGCTGTGAAATGCGCTCGCTACGCGCTCGGGCTGGTCATCGGGGCCGGCAGCGCGCTCATCGAGCTGGTCTGCGCCCTGCTCACGGGCGTGGTGCTGCTGCCGGTCCTCGTCTGGCCGCGCGGCCGGCGCGCGGTCCTGCGCCGGGTGACAGCGGTGGGCCGGTGGCTCGTCCGCTTCGAGGCCGGCCGCCTCGAACACTTCCACGACGTGCGGCTGCCGTCCGGCTATCAAGACATACACGAGGACACGGACGCGCAGTCCATACGCTATCTCGCCCTGCGCTGGCCGCTCGGGCTGCTCGGCATGACCGTCCTCTTCGTCGGGATGTACGGCGTGGGACTCACCGTCTTCGCCCTCGTCGGCTGGATGGTCACCGACATCGAGCACCCCTGGCTCGTGATGCTGAGCGGGTTCGGCGGGCTGTTCCTCCTCTTCCTCGGACTCCAGGGGATATTCGGAGTCGCCACCCTCGAGGAGCACCTGGCGGTGCGCTTCGTCGGCGACCAGCAGGACGAGCTGGAGCGCCGCATCGAGCAGCTCGCCACCAGCCGCTCCGATGTCGTGGACGCCATCCACGACGAACGCCGAAGGATCGAGCGGGACCTGCACGACGGCGTCCAGCAGCGGCTCGTGGCGCTGGGCATGCTGCTGGGCCGGGCACGCCGCAGCCGGGAGCCCCAGCGCGCCGCGGAACTCCTGCTCCAGGCCCACGAGGAGAGCCGGCGGGCGCTGGCCGAACTGCGCGAGGTCGCCTGGCGGGTCCACCCGGCCGTACTCGACGAGGCGGGGCTGAAGGCGGCACTGGAGTCCGTCGCCGAACGCAGCCCGCTGCCCGTCCGGTTGACCTACGAGGTCGGGCGCCCGCTGCACAAGCAGGTGGAGACGGTGGCGTACTTCATCGTCTCCGAGTGCGTCACCAACGTGGTGAAGCACGCGGGGGCGACCAGGATCGACGTGCGGATCACCGAAGACGAGAGAGGAGACCTGATCGTGCGGGTACGGGACGACGGAGGCGGCGGGGCCGACCCGTTCGGCGGCGGGCTGACCGGTCTGGCCAGCCGGGTCGCCGCACTGGACGGCGTCTTCGCCGTGGACAGTCCGGCCGGCGGGCCGACGGTGGTACGGGCGGGACTGCCGTGCGCGTGATGCTGGCCGAGGACTCGACGCTGCTGCGGGAGGGGCTCGTACGCCTCCTCGTCGAAGAGGGGCACGAGGTGCGGGCCGCCGTCGGCACGGCAGTCGAGCTGGTGGCGGCGGTGCAGGCCGAGCCGCCGGACGTGGTCGTCGCGGACGTCCGGATGCCGCCGACGCACACGGACGAGGGCCTGCGGGCGGCCCTGGAGATCCGCCGGCGCTGGCCGTCGGTGGGCGTCCTGGTCCTCTCGCAGTACGTGGAGAAGAGATACGCCACCGAGCTGCTGACCGGCGAGGCGGCGGACTCGGGAGCGGTCGGCTATCTGCTGAAGGACCGGGTGGCTCAGGTCGACGAGTTCCTCGACGCGCTGGAGCGGGTGGGGGAGGGACGGACAGCCTTCGACCCGGAGGTCGTGCGCCGGCTGCTGGCGCGCTCCACCCACGCCGACCCGCTGGCCCGCCTCACGCCCCGCGAGCGGGACGTGCTGGCGGCCATGGCCCAGGGCCACACGAACGCGTCGATCGCGACCCGGCTGCACGTCTCGCAGAGCGCGGTGGAGAAACACATCAACGCGATCTTCGACAAGCTCGAACTGACCGGGACGACGGAGGGCTACAGCAGACGGGTGCTGGCGGTCCTGCGCTACCTGGGCAGCTGACCGCCGGAACCACGGCCGTGGGGCAGGGGCGGCCGTGCCGTCAGCCGCAGCCGCCTCCGCCGCAGCACCCGCCGCCACCGCCCGCGGGGGCGGGCGCGGGCCCGCCCTTCGCCGTGCCACCGACCGCGACGGCGGAGAGCAGCTTGACGGTGTCGGCGTGCCCGGCGGGGCAGTCGGCGGGGTCACCGGACTCGGCCATCGGACGGCTCAGCTCGAAGGTGTCGTCGCAGGTCCGGCAGCGGTATTCGTAACGAGGCATGCCGACCAGGCTAGCGGCCCAGCCGCGCATGTTCCGCGCCATCATCGAAGGTGAGGGTGCGGGACTCCGGACGGGGAGCGCCGCGCCCTCACCGGAGTACGGGCCATCACGACCGGCCCGTACGGCTGCCGCTGCCGCGTTGCTCGCGGATGAGCTCGACGACATGGCCGGCGGTGGCGCGGACGGCCTCCATCTCGTTGAGGAAGTGCCAGTAGTCGGGGTGGCGGCCCTCCAGGCCCGCGACGGCGCGATCGAGCCGGGCGACGGCGTCGTCGAGCGGACGGGCGTGGCGCGGGTCGGGTGTGTGGCGGCCGTCCATGGCGAGCCGTTGCGCGTCGCGGACGGTGAACCGGGTCCGGTCGATCTCCTGCCGGGGGTCCTTGGCGACGGCGTCGAGCCGACGAAGCCGGTCACCGGCCGCCGACACGGCCTCGTCGGTCGTGTTGAGCAGGGCGCGGACGGTGGCGAGGAGACTGGTGGCGTCCGGCCAGCGCTGCTCGTCACGCGCCTTGCCGGCCTCGCGGAGCTTCTCCTCGGCCTGCCGGACGTGATCGGCGGCCTGCTCGGGCACGTGCTGGAGGTCCTGCCAGCAGGCGGCGACGAAACGGCGGCGGAGCTCGCTGAGGACGGGCTCGACACCGTCGGCCCGGGTGGTCAGCGCCTGGGCGCGGGTGCGGAGGGAGACCAGGCGCTTGTCGATCTCGGCGGCGCGCTCGGGGAGCCGCTGGGCCTCGGCGCGTACGGCCTCGGCGTCGCGCAGGACGCGGTCGGCGCGCTTGAGCGTCTCGGGGACGCCGTGCCGGCCCGCGCCCTCGTTGAGTCTGGTGAGCTCGGGGCCGAGCTGGGCGAGGCGGGTGGCGAGATCGTCCGCTCTCATTCCGGACTGGCGCACCGTGTCGAGAGCGGTGCTCGCGTCGCGGAGCGCCTGTCGCGCCCGCTCGACGGCCGGGGCGAGGCGGGCGAGCTGCGTCTCGGCCTTGTCCAGCAGCGGCCCGATGCCCTGCTCGAACCGGTCGAGCTCACCCTTCACCCGTACCAGCTCGTCCTTGGCCCGGGTCAGCTCCGCCCGCGCGCGGGCGGCGACCGAGGCATCGAGGTCGTCCCGGTCCAGGTCGTGCGCGTCCACGGCCGTGATGTACGCGTGGCTGACGTCGTCGATCCGCCGCCCCAGCGCCGCGAAGTCGTCCACGGCCCGGCGGGCGCCCGGCGAGCTGTCCACGGCGGTGATCGTCTCGATCGAGAGCCGCAGCCCGCGCTGCGCGGTGTCGAGCTCGTAGAACGCGGCGGCCGCCGCGTCCTTCGCGGCCTGCGCCTCGGCCCGCTGACTCTCGGCACGCCCGCCGAACCAGCGCCGCGACGTACCGCCGCTTCCGGCGAACGCGGCGGGCAGCATCGCGACGGCGAGCAACGGCGCCCCGATCATCAGCCCCAGCACGGCACCTGCCGCACTGCCCCTCGCATGGGTCGCCGCCACATCCCTCTCCCGTGCCGTGTCCGCCCTGCCCGGTTCATTCTCCCACCAGGTAAGGACGAACACACGGGTCCGTCAGTTCGCCGCGCGCACGGCGACATCCCCGTTCTCGCTACGAGCGGACACCTGGTGGGTGCTCGCCTTGTCGTTGGGCACGTCGATGCTGAGGTCGCCGTTGTTGCTGGAGCCGGCGACGTCGTACGACGAGCCGCGCGGCAGCCGGAGGTCGACGTCCCCGTTGTCGCTGCTCACCTCCACCTTCTCCGGGACGGCGCGCAGAGTGATCGCGACGTCCCCGTTCTCGGTCCGCGCGACCAGGGTCTTGAGAGTTCCGCTCTCGAGATGGACGTCCCCGTTCTCACTGCCGAGGTCGAGCGGCCCGCCCTGGTTGCGGATCCGTACATCGCCGTTCTCGGACCGCACGGTCAGCGGAGTGGCGAACCCGTCGAGCGTCATGTCCCCGTTCTGGTCCTCGACGGTCACCGCCACCCCGCGCGGCACCGTCACGGTGTGCCGGGCCCCGCAGTTGCTGGCGACGGCGTCGCACTCCACCCGCAGCACGAGCTTCGAGCCCTCCATCCGCCAGGTCGGGTTCGGCCCCTCCCCGAGGAACACCCACCCGTCGACCTGCCGGGTCACCCGGATGTCCGTCACGTCCCCCGGCACGATCTCCAGGTCCGAATTGTCGGAGTCCACGGTCAGCGCGTCGCCGCTGAACGCGAAGTTCTTCCGCTCGACCGGCGCACCGCCGACGTCTGCGCTCCCGCACCCGGTCACCCCGAGCGCGCCGATCACGACCCCGCCGGTGGCAAGAAACGTGCGGATACGATGTGCGGCCACGATGACCCCCGTCTGACGCGTCTGACTGCCCCCTCAACCTACGCACCCCCACCACCCCGCTCGATCCGGCTCACCACCCCATCGATGGTGGGGTTACCCCCAGCCCCGGTATCGGTTTGCCGGACACACCGGAACGCCATGTACGCTGTTGCTTCATTCCACGGGTGCGTAGCTCAGGGGTAGAGCGCTGCTCTTACAAAGCAGATGTCGGCGGTTCGAAACCGTCCGCGCCCACCAGCGAGAAGCCCCCAACCGATCACGGTTGGGGGCTTCTCCATGCCACGTGGATGCCACATGCAGCAAGGGGCGGTCGATCACGGCTGCGGGTGCCCTCCCAGGAGCCGATCCATCTGGCTCGTGGCATTCCCTGTGGTCCGGGAAGACAGGCCCGCAGACGCCGACCGACGCAGGGCCCTGAGAACATATCGCCAAAGCCGCCCCGCCGCCCCCGCCGTACATTGCTGCCGGAGAGGGACTCATGACTGATCAAGACCCGATACGGGACACACTGACCGAGGCAGGGACTGGCCTGCTGCGCACTCTCCGAATCATTCTGCTGATCATCGTCGTGCCGATTGTGCTCATGGGCGCCGTTGGCATGTTGTTCTTCGCGCTGGGCGGCACGGTCGATCACTGATCGGGCGCCGGGGCGCCATGCCCGCTACTTGCCCGATCGGACGGGACCCGGCGGGGAATCACGGGCAGCACCGGCCGAAATGAGGCCAGATCCCGGATCAGAAACTGCCCAGGTCAGTCGCGATCCGTGGACCAGATCTTCCGAATCGGGGCTTCGCTATGATCTGCGCATGTCGTCACAGAAGGCAGATGCCGCGTAGGCCCCCGCGTGGGCTTCGGTTCAGGCAGCCCGATCTTCGAAGCCGCGGTGCGATCAGCACCCTGCTCATCAGCACCTGTCCCGGACCATCAGCGTGTACTTCCCTACACACGTACCTGTTCGTCGATGGCCTCGACATGGTGTCGCGCAGTGACAGTCGAGCGGCCGGCCTGCATCCGAGGTGGCTTCTCCGTCCTGGGGGACCGCTCTACCCCACTGATGCCGCCCGCCAGGTAAGCGTCGCGACACAGCATCGGCCCGAAGCAGGCCCTGCCAGCCTCGGCATCGGAGTACGACTGCAGGGCGAAATCGTGGTCTGGACCGACCTGATGTACCCGGGCTTCGATGGGAGGGCCATCGAGGAGGTGCACTTTCATCTCGGGCAGTACGTAGCCGAGATCGAGCGGGCGTACGCTCAGTGGGGACGGCTGGATTCAGTTGAGCAGAACAGCAGCGAAGTACAGGAGCCGCCGCGACCACAGTCGACGGCCGTGGCACTCGTCCTGGACGGCTGGCCCAGCACCCCAACGACCTCCTCGCGGGTAGTTCGCATCGAGGGCCCGACACCCATGGGCAAGGCGGGCTCAGACGGAGCCTGATCGGACCTACCAAGCGGGTGTCGGTCGGGCGCCGCAGTCTTGGGCACCCAACAGCCGCCATGCAGGACGCACTCTTCGGCTTGCCGGCGGCACCTCCCGAGCACGCCGTGATTGCTCGCTTCCAGCTGGGTGGCGACGATCTCGGTGAACCTGATCAGTGGGCACTGGTTTTTGAGGCCGAGCGGTCCATCGGGGCCGCGGTCGCGGCTGCGGGTGTCGGTGAGGTCGACGGCAATGAGTTCGGTGGGGGCGAGGTGGTCATCTTCGCCTACGGGCCTGACGCAGTCGTTCTGTACCGCGTGATGGAGCCGGGCTTGCGAGCGCTTCGGTTTCGGCCGGCGCACGTCGTGCTCCGCTACGGGGAGCCTGCTGACGGTGTCGTGAGCGAGCGGGTCGAGCTCTGAGCACGCGTGCCGGACACGTGCGCCTCATCCGGATGCCTGGGCCGGTTCTTCGGGGTCCTGCATGATGGTCGGCATGAATACGGAAAGCTGCGATCCGGGCGAGTTGGCTGTTCTTCGCGAGGTTTTCGCGGGTCGGCCCGAGGCTCTGCCGCCGGCTGGTTGGGAGGCGGTGCGGGGGTTCGAGGGGGAGCATGGCGTCGTGCTTCCGGAGCCGTACCGCACGTTCGTGGCGGAGGTCTGCGACGGACTGCGTGCCGGACCGCCCTACTACGGACTGCTGCCCCTCGCGGAAACACCCTCGGACTGGGGCGCGCAGCGCCCCGTGCGCCTGCTTGCCGAACCCTTTCCGCTCACGGCGGCGTGGCTGTGGGAGGCGGAGGGGGACGAGGAGGCCCTGTCGGAGGAGGAGTTCGAGGCACGAACGGACCCCGTGTTCGACCACGGCTCGCTGCTGCTGGGCACCGACGGCTGCGGCATGTACTGGCACCTGATCGTCACCGGCCCCCAGCGCGGTCACGTCTGGCAGATCGCCGGCGAGGGCGCGATGCCCTTCGGTTCTCAGTCGTCCGACGCCGTGATGCCCGGTATCCCTGGCTTCACGGGCTGGGTGACCCACTGGGCGCAGGGTCGCTCCTGGTTCGCGGAGGTATGAGGTCCATGACTTCCGGAAGCGGCTCGGCGCCGGTCGAGAGCACTCACGTCACGGCCGCCGTCGACGGGGCGGCGCTTCGCTTCTCCTGGGATGACGACGCCCGGATCGAGGTGCGGAACCTCGGGGGTGAGGTCGTCATCGAGGCGAACGCCGCGGGTCTCAGGGCGCTCGCCGGGCATCTTCTGGTGCTGGCCGGCGAAGGGGTTCCGGACGGCGCCCACCTGCACCTCGAAGACAGCAACGGACTGGAGGACGGGTCCGTCGGCCTGGTCCTCGAGCGCAGCGATGGGGAGGGACCGGATCCCTCGTAGTCGTCATCGGTGTTCTCGGGGGGCGCTTCCCTCGTCGGTCAGGAGGGCTTCGGCGGCGGCTGTTGCCACCACCTCGGCGACTTTGGACAGGGCGGGGGAGTCCAGTTTCCACTGTTGCCAGTACAGCGGGACGTCCATCGGGTGCGTCGGGGCCAGTTCCACCAGGCGGCCGGAGCGCAGGAGCGGTTCTGCCTGGGGCTCGGGGACCATGCCCCAGCCGAGGCCGAAGGCCACCGCGTCGCGGAACCCGTCGGATGTGGGTACCAGGTGGCGGGTCGGCCCGGCGCCCCAGCGGCCGCCGGTGAGGGACCGGACGAAGGCGTCCTGGAGGCCGTCGCGCCGGTCGAAGACCACGGTCGGGGCCACGCCCAGGTCCTCCGGTAGGGATCCCGTGAGGTGGGCGGCGGCGAACTCCGGTGTGGCCGCGGCCCGGTAGCGGGCCAGCCCGAGCCGCCGGACCGTGCAGCCGGCCACCGGGTCGGGCGACGAGGTGACCGCCGCCATCACCTGGCCCTCGCGCAGCAGGGCGGTGGTGTGGGACTCGTCCTCCCGGTGGAGCTCGAAGCAGATCGGCGGGTCCTGCGGAACCCGCGTGAGCGCGGGCAGGAACCACGTGGCCAGGGAGTCCGCGTTCACCGCGATCGGGATCCGGACCGGGCCCTGCTCGGCCGCCAGGCCCAGTTCGGCGCGGGCGTCCCGTTCCAGCCGTGCCAGCTGGCGGGCGAACCGGACCACCACCTCGCCGGACTCGGTGGGGCGCACCGGCTTCGTACGCAACAGCAGGACCCGGCCGGTCCGCTGCTCCAGAGCCTTGACGCGCTGGCTGACGGCGGACGGGGTCACGTGCAGGGCGGCGGCCGCGGCGTCGAAGGTGCCCTCGTCGACCACCGCGAGCAGCGTCCGGACCTGGTCCAGGGGGAGCTCTTCCATAAGTAGGGCTAAGGGTACTTAAGAATCTTTAGCTGTACTCATCCATAGGCCGTCCTTATGGTCGAAGCCATGACCAGCAGCCTCCTAGCCGCCGCGCTCGCCGGATTCGGAACCGGTCTCTCCCTCATCGTGGCCATCGGCGCCCAGAACGCGTTCGTTCTGCGCCAGGGCGCCCGCGGCCACGCCGTCCTCGCCGTGGTCGCGATCTGCGCCGTATCGGACGCGGTGCTCATCGCGCTCGGCGTGGCCGGGGTGGGCGCCGTCGTCACGGCCTGGCCGGCGGCGCTGACCGTGGTGGGCCTGGCGGGCGGGGCGTTCCTGCTCGGCTACGGCTTCCTCGCGGCCCGGCGCGTGCTGCGGCCCGATCCGGCCGCCGCCCTGACCACGGGCGGACCGGAGGCCGGCTCGGCCCGCCGGGCGGTCCTGACCTGCCTCGCCATGACGTGGCTGAACCCGCACGTGTATCTGGACACGGTGCTGCTCCTCGGCTCCCTCGCCTCCGACCGCGGCGACCTGCGCTGGGCCTTCGGCCTGGGCGCGGCCCTGGCCAGCCTGAGCTGGTTCTTCGCCCTGGGCTTCGGCGCCCGGCTGCTGAGCGGCATCCTCTCCCGGCCGAAGGCCTGGCGCGTACTGGACGGGCTCGTCGCGGCGACCATGCTGGCCATGGGCGGAATGCTCGTCGTCGGCGTCTAGAGCCGTCCAGGTCCGTCCAGGTCCGTCCAGAGCCATTCAAGTCCGTCCAGAGCCGTCCAGGTCCGCCCACGGTCGTCCAGGTCCGTCCAAGGTCGCCCATGGCCGTCCAGGCCGGCTCCGGGCTTGCCGACCCGCGCATGACTACGGCCGGCGCCCGGACTCCCTGAACAAGTGGCCGACCACTCCCCGTTAGGGTGCTTCGCATGAGCGAAACGGGGAAGAGTGGGGAGCGCTTGCGGCTTCCGGGGGAGCTGTGCGGGCTTCGCGGGCTCGGGGAGCTCCGCCAGGGGGAGGCGCGCTTTGCTGTCTGAAGACCTCTGGGAGCGGCTGAATCCGCCGCGGTTCAAGACGCGTGCGTACGAGGAGGACGAACTGCCCTGCCCGCTCGACGCGGACATCGACAGCGCGCTCGCCGCGCTCACCGGGCAACGGCAGTTCGAGACGCTGGCCCGGTTCACCGCCAGGCACGCCGTCGGCATGTTCGGCATGTACGCGGTGCGGATGGCCTCCCTCGCCGTACGGGTCAAGGAGCCGGAACCCCTGCGGCG
Organism: Streptomyces sp. HUAS YS2; assembly: GCF_033343995.1. NCBI lineage: Bacteria > Bacillati > Actinomycetota > Actinomycetes > Kitasatosporales > Streptomycetaceae > Streptomyces > Streptomyces solicathayae. Next base: position 5,568,263 of record NZ_CP137573.1, read on the forward strand.
GGGCATGCTCGCGCACTGCCTGGCGCACTACAGCTGCAGCGGGAAGTTCTACTGGACCCCTCCCGGGCCCTGCCTCATCCATCGGGCCTGCCGGATCCTCGAACTCGATCCGGCGGAGTACTTCACCGACATCCCCGAGATGGTTCCCGCGTACACGAGGAACGCGGTCGCCGAACTCCTCCCGCCCGACGGGGAGGAGCCAGACCTCGGTGCCCTCCTCTACGTCGAGGGCGAGGACTCCGGCGGTTTCCGGTTCCTCAAGCAGCCCTTCACCGTCGACTGGAGTCAGATGGGGCTGGCCGAGGGCGACTGATCACGCGTCGAAGTCGTACTCCAGGACGTACGAGCCCGAGTCCAGGGTCATCTCGTTGAGTTCGACCGGCTGCCCCTGCTCCGTGAACGCCGTCCGGCAGATCAGGATGACCGGCGTTCCCGGTGTCAGGGACAGGCGGGCCGACTCGTCGGCCGTCGGCATGCGGCAGCGGATCTCCTCGCGGAAGTGGGTGGGCTTGCAGCCCAGTTCCGCGAGGCGCGCGTACGTGCCGCCCGGGCCGGTGTCCGGGGTCGTGATAGCCGTGCCGGCGGCGACCGTCGCCGGCAGGTACGACACCGAGAGCAGGACCGGCTTGTCGTCGAGGACGAAGCGGCGGCTCCGCACGCACAGCGGCGAGTCCGGTGGCACGCCCAGCGCCGCCGCGGTCCGCGCCGTCGCCCGTGCCTCCGTCACCTCGATCTGGTCCACCAGCAGCGCGCGCTCCTCGATGTCCGCCGACCAGACCGACCGGCCCGTGCCCCAGTTCCCCTGCGCCAGCCGCGGAATGCCGCGTCTGCGGATCGGGCGGAACGACCGGACGAAGACCCCCGCGCCCTTCCGGGCCTCTGCCAGCCCCTCGTCCCGGAGCACCGAAAGCGCCTGACGGGCCGTCATTCTGGCCACGTCGTACGTCGCCATGAGGTCGTTCTCGCCCGGGAGGCGGTCGCCGGGCCCGTACGTGCCCTCCTGGATCGCGGATCTCAACTCGTCCGCGATGCGCCGGTACTTGGGCCGACGGTCGCTGCCCTGGTCAGCCATGGGGGACCCACTCCCTTCGTCGGGGGACACCCTACGGCGCGCCCCTGGGCGTGGCGGCACGCGTGTGCGCCGTCCCGTGCACCCGATCCATCCATCGGGGGACATCTCTAGAGAAACATTGACAGGGGAGTGTCTCAGGGCTTCTCTGGGTGTATCTCTGGAGATCCGCACCCCGGTACTCGTAGGAGATGTCGCAGGCCAGGACGGAGGGACCATGACGCACGACCCCGCAATCGGTCCCGGCCTGCCCGAGGTCGGCGATCTCGTCCGGGACAACGCCACCGGGCGCGTCGGCTTCTACGTCGACAGCGTCGCCGGCCGGTTGCTCATCCGACCCGTGCACGGCGGCTGCGAGTGGGAGGCCCGACCCTCCGACGTCGAACTCGCCACCCCGTTGCGCGAATTGCGCGCCCGCGCCGCCGAGGCCAACGCCCGCAGTCGCGGCGATCTGCTCTGAGTGGCCGGGGAGTGGGCGCTTCGTCGGCCGCTTCCTCCGTCGACTCCGCCCGCTTCCGTCTCCCCGGGCGCACACTGGAAGCATGTGCCGCAGCATCAAGACGCTCCGTCCGCCCGTCCTGCCCCACGAGGCCACCGAGGACGACATCCGGGCCGCCGCCCTCCAGTACGTCCGCAAGGTCTCCGGGTTCCGCGCCCCGGCCGCGCACAATCAGGAGGTGTTCGACCGGGCCGTCGACGAGATCGCCGACGCCACCCGCGCCCTCCTGGAGCACCTGGAGGTGCGTGGCCTCAAGAAGCCGGAGCCGGTGCCGGACGCCGTATGACGAAGCCGGCCAGCGTCCCGGCCAGGAACAGCGCCAGGACGGAGGCCCCCGCACCGAGCCAGGTCGCGCCCAGCCACTGGCCTCCGATGTAGCCGAGTCCCACGCTGTACCCGGCCCAGGCCACGCCCGCCAGGGCGGACCAGGGCAGGAAGTCCTGTACGCGGCGCCGGGCCGCGCCCGCGGCCAGCGAGACCACCGAGCGCCCGGCCGGTACGAAGCGGGCCAGGACCACCAGCACCCCGCCGCCCCGCGCGAGCGCGCTGCCGAGACGTTCCTGCGCGCTGCGCAGGCGGCGCGAGCGGGCGAGCGCGCGGTCCAGCCGCGGCCCGCCGTGCCAGGCGAGCCGGTACGCCGCGAGGTCGCCGAGCACCGAGGCCGTCGCCGCGCACAGCAGCAGCGCCGGCAGGGAAGGGACTGGCGCGCCGGTGGTCGCCGCGGCGGCCGTCGCCGCCGTGACCACCAGGACGCCGCTCGGCAGCACCGGCAGGAACACGTCCAGCAGGACCGACGCGGCGACGGCGGCGTAGATCCACGGGCCGGCGGTCAGCGGCCCCACGCTGTCGAGCACGTTCACAGGCGTAGAGCGTACGCCCGGTGATCACGCCGGTACGCGGAACGGGCCGGAACCTTTCGGCGATTCCGGCCCGTCGGCCACGATTTCGGTTCTTCGGCCGGGATTTCAGCCACGGAGGCCGGGATTCCGGTCGCGGAGGCCGTGATTCCGGCCCGTGCCTCGATCCGGCGCCGCGCCTCGATCCGGACCCGCGCCTAGATTCCGGCCCGCGCCTCGATTTCGGCGCCGCGCCTCGATTCCGGCGCCGCGCCTCGATTCTGGCCCGCGCCACGATTCCGGCGCCGCGCCTCTTCCGGACCCGCGCCACCGGTCCGTCGTCGGTACGGCTACGCCAGCGCCGCGGCCTTGGGCTCGGTCCGCTCCTCGCCCTCCGCGCCCGCAGCCGCGCCGCGCTTCGCGAACAGGCCGTCCACCGCCAGCGCGCCCGGGCCGGTGAACACCAGCAGCAGGAACGCCCAGCAGAAGAGCGCCGAGGACTCGCCGCCGTTCTGCAGCGGGAACAGTGCCTCGGCCTGGTGCATCTTGAAGTACGCGTACGCCATCGAGCCGGACGCCACGAACGCCGCGCTGCGGGTGCCTATGCCGAGCAGCACCAGGGCTCCGGCGACCAGCTGGATCACCGCCGCGTACCAGAACGGCCAGAGGCCGGTCGGGACCGTGCCGCCACCCACCGCGCCACCGAGCACGCCGAACAGGGACGCGGCGCCGTGGCAGGCGAAGAGCAGGCCGACGACGATGCGGAACAGGCCGAGGGCGTACGGCTGGGACTGATTCAGGCGGGACGCAAGGGTGTTCATGGGGGGAGGGGCTCCTTCGGTCACGGGGGACGACACCGACGAGCCCTTAGGTTAGGCAAGCCTGAATAGTGCTTGCAAGTTCAACATTAAGCCTTTCTCAGTATGTGGGCGTCAGTCGGCGTCCTCCGGCGTCAGCGACCGCTCGTCCGCCTTCACCAGCCGCGCCCCGCCGCCCCGTACCGCCTTCGTCCGGTCGAGCCGCAGCCTCGCCGACCTCCCGCTCAGTGTGAGCGTCATCAACTGGTTGCCGAACCACGGCCCGCCCGTCCTGCGCCAGTCGAACGACCGCCGCCCCACCCGGCCGTGCCGCGCCAGCGCCCGCCCCAGCCGCGCTCCTGCCCGGCTCCAGCCGAAGCGGAACCCGAGCCGCACCACACCCGGTATCGCGTTGTGCAACGGTGAACAGGTCAGCTGAAACACCCGTGTTCCTGCTCCCGCCGTTCCCACCGGCTCCGCCACGTACGCGTGGTGCACGTCCCCCGACAGCACGCACACCGTCGCCGGCGCCCCGGGCCCCCGGCCCGCCTCCGCCAGCAGCTCCGTCAGCCAGGCGAACGAGGACGGGAACGCCGCCCAGTGCTCCAGGTCCGACCGCTGCCGCAGGTCTTCCCCGAACCGGGCCCACCGCGGCCCCCGTTCACCCCGGCACAGGGCCGCGCTCCATGTCTCGGCGTCGTGTATCAGCGGCGGCAGCAGCCATGGCAGGGAGGTCGCGACGAGCAGGTGGTCGTACGATCCAGGCGCGTCGAGCACCTGCTCGCGCACCCAGCGCGCCTCGTCCGGGTCGAGCATGGCCCGCCCGGCCTCGTCGAGGACCCGGGCCGCACGGGTGTCGATCGTGACGATCCGGGTCCGGCCGAGGTCGCGGCGGTGGCTCCAGCGGGTGCGCGCCGGATCGGCGTCCGCCTCGGCCGCGAACCGGCGCAGCGGCTCGGTGCCGTCGGGGGCCGCGCACACCTCGGCGTACAGCGGGTCGGCGGCCAGTTCGGCGGGGGAGAGATTGCCCAGGTGCTGGTAGACCCAGTACGACATGAGGCCGCTCAGGATGCGCTCGCGCCACCACGGCGTGGCCCGCATGCCGGCCAGCCAGGAGGCGCTGGTGTTCCAGTCGTCGATGACGTCGTGGTCGTCGAAGATCATGCAGCTGGGGACGGTGGAGAGCAGCCAGCGCACCTCCGGGTCCCGCCAGGACTCGTCGTAGAGCCAGGTGTACTCCTCGTAGTCCCCGACCTCGGTGCCCGGGGGCTCGCGCAGGTCGCGGCGGGCCGCCAGCCGGCGGCGGACGGCCGGGGAGGTCTCGTCCGCGTACACCTGGTCGCCGAGGAGGAGCAGGACGTCGGGCCGCTCGGCGTCCGGATCGGCGGCGAGCGCCGCCGCGAGCGTCGTCGCCAGGGTGTCCAGGGCGTCGGGACCGACCGGGTCGTGCTCGCCCACGGGCTTCGCCGCCCAGCGGCAGGACCCGAACGCCACCCGCAGCTCCGCGCCCGGAGACGCGTCGGGGACGCGGATGGTGCTGGGCGGGAAGCCGGAGCCGGGCGGCGGCCACACCGGGCGGTCGTCGAGCAGCACCTCGTACGGGGTCGCGACGCCGGGTGTCAGGCCGGTCACCGGGACGAGGGCGTAGTGGTGCCCGGCGATCTGGAAGGTGCGCGCGCTGCCCTCCGCGCCGCTGCCCCCGCTGCCGTCGTCCGCGCAGCGTACGCGCGCCGTACACGGGCGGTCGGCCTCGACCCAGACGGTCGCGGTGCCGCCGCCCGCCCCGTCGACGTGTCTCAGCAGTGGACCGAGTCTGAGTCCGGCCGCCATGAAGTGCTCCCCTCCGTCGTCCCGCCGTCCTGCCCGTACGTACCCAAGGACGCCGACGGAACGACGGAGGGATGCTCCCGGGTTCCTGAAAGGGGAATGCTCCGGGGTTCCTTCCTGAAGGGCGCCTCAGCAGCCGTTCAGTACGGACTGCAGCGCGCTCTTCTCCGCGGAGTCGACGCTCAGGCCCCAGTAGTACTTCGTGTGCACCCAGGCGCGGACGTAGGTGCAGCGGTACGAGGTGACGGAGGGCAGCCACTCGGCCGGGTCCTGGTCGCCCTTGGCCTGGTTGACGTTGTCGGTGACCGCGATGAGCTGCGGGCGGGTGAGGTCGTTGGCGAAGGACTGGCGCTTGGCCGTGGTCCAGGAGTTGGCGCCGGACTTCCATGCCTCGGAGAGCGGGACCATGTGGTCGATGTCGATGTCCGAGGCGGCGTACCAGGTGGCGCCGTCGTAGGGGGAGAACCAGCTGCCGCTGACCGCGGCGCAGCTGGAGTCCGTGACGACGTTCGCGCCGTCGCGCTTGAGGACCACCTCGCGGGTGTTGCAGGCGCCCGACTGGGTGATCCAGTGCGGGAACAGGTCCCGGCTGTAGCCGGTGGAGGAACCTTCCGCCTTGACCGTGAGCGAGGCGAGGTAGGTACGGGCGGTGGCCGCGCTGACCGGGGTGGGCATGGCCGCCTGGGCGGTCGGCGCGGTGGCCAGGAGGCCGGTGACGGTGAGGGCGGCGGTGGCGGTGAGCACGGAGAGACGGCGCGCGAATCGACGCGCGTAGACACCGGACATGCGAACTCCCTTGTCGTGGGGGGACCTTGGCCATGCCGCCCACCGGACGGCGTGGCCATCGTCGTGGCGCGAGGTTGCTGTGGGGGGTGCGCCAGGTAACAGGGTGGCGACATGGGCACGTCACATCAAGGGCTGCGGTGACACCTCACCAATTCCCCTGTCCCGTCTTGGGGTTGGCTGGAATCTATGTCCGTTTCGTTGCGGTTGTGAGCTGGGTCACGCCGCACCCGCCGCCGGGGCGAAGGACTTTCGGCCCTCGGGGGCGTCGACGGGGTGTCGTATGCTTGAGCGAGCAGAAGGGGAGTAGCTCTTCGCCGGACCGTCGACATACTGCTGGACTCGTTCCAGCCGGCGCCCGGAGGCGGCCTCGTCAGAGGCCCGCCAGCGAGACCTTCGGCCGCGATGTCCATGTGTCATTTCATGGCGTTGCCGAGCCGAAGCGACCCCTGAAACGGATCTCTCGGTACGGTCACGCCCTACCGATTGAGGAACCTGCTCCGTGTTCAGCTTCACGATCCTGGCGATCACCTTCGGTGTCGTCTTCCTCGCCGAGCTGCCCGACAAGACCGCGCTCGCCGGTCTGATGCTGGGCACCCGCTACAAGGCGTCGTACGTCTTCGCGGGTGTCGCCGCCGCCTTCGCCGTCCATGTCGCCCTCGCGATCGCGGCGGGCAGCGTGCTGACCCTGCTGCCGCACCGGCTGGTGCAGGCCGTGGTCGGTGTGCTGTTCCTCGCGGGCGCGGCGATGCTGCTGCTCAAGAAGAACGATGACGACGACGAGCAGATCAAGGCCCCGGCCGACCAGTCCTTCTGGAAGGTCTCCGGGGCGGGCTTCATGCTCATCCTGGTCGCCGAGTTCGGCGACCTGACGCAGATCATGACCGCGAACCTCGCCGCCCGCTACGACAACCCGGTCTCGGTCGGCATCGGCGCGGTGCTGGCGCTGTGGGCGGTCGCCGGTCTCGGCATCGTCGGCGGCCGGACGCTGATGAAGTACGTGCCGCTGCGCCTGATCACCAGGATCGCGGCCTGCCTGATGATCGCGCTGGCGGGCTTCAGCCTGTACGAGGCGATCGCGGCGTGATCGCGGCGTCGGTCAGGTTCTGAGCCCCGCGTGAGCGAGGCTCAGGTTCTGAGCCCCGCGTGAGCGAGGGGTGCGAGAGCGAGGAGCGGCCGGCCGTGCCGCAGACGGTCCGGCCGCTTTCGGGTGCGCGGGGGTCGCGGGAGCGGGGGAGTTCCGCGGCTTCCCGTGCCCTCACGCGGCGTCGAGGGCCCCGTTGATCTTGCGGGTCATCTCGGCCAGGACGGGGCCGGGCTCGCCCTTGTGCGCCCGGGTGCCGGCCTCGATCGCGACGGCGATGATGCCGCGGAAGTTGTCGGCCTCCGCCGGGTCCTGCTTCTTCAGCAGGTCCATGGCCGCCGTCAGGGCGGGCAGCACCTTGTCGGCGATCGCGGCCACGGACTTGCCGTCCAGGTTCTCGATCTTCGACTTCTCGGCGAGCACGTGGCCCACCGGTCCGGTCGCGGAGGCCAGGGCGATGCTGCCGTGGGTGGCGACCTTGTGGGGCGAGCCGGCGGCGTCGCCGGCGGCCAGCAGCGAGACGGCGCCGTACGCGGCGGTCCGGAGGGTGTTCTTGTCCTGGGCGGTCAGGTTGAGGGACATGGTGCGGGCTCCTTCGGCTGTGGTTCGGCTCGGGGTCGGTTCTCGTGAACCGGCCCCGCGTTCGTGACGCCATCACGGCACACGTGTGGTGCCATTGGGGAGCTCTATTGGTGCCAGAGGTGGCGTCACGCCCGCCGTGAGGTGGTGCCAGCGTGTGAAATCGCAGGTCAGTGCATCTCTCGTGCTGCCCTGGGCGACGAAAAAAGGGGCGCCCCCTTCGCGGGGGTGCCCCTTTTTCGTGCCTTGAGTGGCGTCAGTCGGTGTCGGCGTGCAGCGCGATGGTGCCATCGTCGGCCGGTTCGACCCGCAGTCGCGTCAGGTCCGCCACGTGCAGGTCGGGGCCGAAGGCCGCCGCGCGCGGGCCGACGCCCACCACGCGCATCCCGGCCGCGCGGCCCGCCTGGATACCGGCCTCGGAGTCCTCGAAGACCACGCAGTCCGCCGGGTCGACGCCCAGCTCCGCGGCGCCCTTCAGGAAGCCCTCCGGGTCCGGCTTGCTGGCGCCGACGCGCTCCGCGGTCACCCGGGTCGCCGGCATCGGGAGCCCGGCCGCGCCCATCCGGGCCTGTGCGAGGGCCTCGTCGGCCGAGGTGACGAGAGCGTGCGGCAGCGTGGCGACGGTGGCCATGAAGGCGGGGGCGCCGGGCACCGGTACGACGCCGTCGAGGTCGGCGGTCTCCTCGGCGAGCATCACCCTGTTCTCCGCGTGGTTCTGCTCCATCGGGCGGTCCGGCAGCAGCGCGGCCATCGTGGCGTAGCCCTGACGGCCGTGCACGACCTTCAGGACGTCGTGCGGGTCCAGTCCGTGCCGCTCCGCCCAGCGGCGCCAGCAGCGCTCCACGACGGCGTCGGAGTTGACGAGGGTCCCGTCCATGTCGAGGAGGAGGGCGCGGGCGGTGAGCATGGAGTGGTCTCCAGGGAGCCGGGTGCGACGAACGAAGCGGTCCCGCTCGCCGGTCAGGGAGTGCGAGCGGGGCCACTTTGTTTCTTCACGATACAAAACGAGGGGCCCTCGGCGCCACCCGGCCTCCGCGCCGCCCGTCCGCCCTCGCTCGGCCCACCCGTCAGCCGGAGGTCACCGCCTCCAGTGCCTCGCGCGTCGCCGGGCCGTACACGCCCCAGGGGTCCTCCTCGATGTCCATGTACGACTGGAAGGACGCGACCCCCTCCTCGACCTTCCCGGAGTACTCGCCGTTCTCCGGACCCTTGTACGCCCAGATCTCCTTCAGGCGGCGCTGCAGCTCAAGGACCTCCGGCCCGGAGTCGCCGCGGCTCAGCGTCGGTCCGCCGTCCTCCGGTCCGGTGGGCGGCTCCGCCCGGGAGGACGAGGTGGACGGGGCCGGCGCGCTCGTGGAGCGGCGCGGCGCCGCGGCCGACGCCGTACGGGACGGGGAGGCGGACGGCGACGCCGACCGGCTCGCGGACTCGGACGTCGACGGGGACGCCGACTCCCGGTCCGACTCCGACTCGGACTCCGACGGCGTCGGTGTCGGCGCCTCGGACACCAGCAGCGCGGTCGACGAACTGGCGGCGTCGGGGCCCGCCAGGCCGTCCTGGTCGTCGCCGCCGAGCACGCCGACGGCGAAGGCCGCGGTTCCGGCCACGGCGAGGCCCGCGACCAGCGCGACCATCAGTCCGCGGCGCCGGCCGGGCGGCTCGTGCTCCGGGTCCGCCTCCGGCGGCGCGCCGAACGCGGCCCGGTCGAGCAGCAGCGGCATGGTCTCGGACGCGTCGCCCTCGTTGTACGCCTGCGGCCCGCCCCCGGACTCCGCCGCGTACCCGATACCCGCGCCCGCTCTCGCACCCGCGCCCGCATCCATGCCGTCATGCGAAACGGCCGGCATCGGCATCGGCATCGCCGCCGTGGCCGGATCCAGTCCCTCGGGCACGACCGTGGGCAGGTCCGCGGGCGGCATCGGTACGTGCGGATCCGCCTCCGCGCCCGACGCCTCCAGGTTCACGTACGGGCGTATCCGCAGCGGGTCGAAGTCTTCTGCCGCGGCCATTTCCGCGGCCGTCTCGGCCGCGCGCAGGGCCCGGGCAGCGCACGCGCAGGCCAGCTCGGGCCCGCCGTCCGGACTCGGCGGCGCACCGCATTCTGGGCAGACGTATCCGGCCATTGTGTTCCCTCCCCTTGAACTGCCAGTGATTATGCAGCCCGCAGATGTCCGGCCGGGCACGGATCCCCGCTCGAGAGGCCATAACGGGACGGAAACCCCAGGATGGAGCTGAGCCGGAGCCCGTCCCGGCCAGGAGGAGACGCCGATGGCCCAGGAAATGCGGACTTCCGACGCAGGCGCCCCCGCTCCCCAGGAGGGCGCGAGCCGGCGCGGGGTCATGATCCCGATCGGCGCGCTCCTGCTCGGGATGCTGCTGGCCGCACTCGACCAGACCATCGTCTCCACCGCACTGCCGACCATCGTCAGCGAACTCGGCGGCCTGGAGCACCTGTCCTGGGTGGTCACCGCCTACATGCTGGCGTCCACCGCCGCCACGCCGCTGTGGGGCAAGCTGGGCGACCAGTACGGCCGCAAGAAGCTCTTCCAGGGCGCCATCGTCATCTTCCTCGCCGGCTCGGCCCTTTGCGGCATCGCGCAGAACATGCCGCAGCTCATCGCTTTCCGCGCGGTCCAGGGCCTCGGCGGCGGCGGGCTCATGGTGCTGTCGATGGCGATCGTCGGCGACCTCGTGTCGCCGCGCGAACGCGGCAAGTACCAGGGGCTGTTCGGTGCCGTGTTCGGCGCGACCAGCGTCCTCGGGCCGCTGCTCGGCGGCCTGTTCACCGAGCACCTGTCCTGGCGCTGGGTCTTCTACATCAACCTGCCGATCGGCGTCGTCGCCCTGTTCGTCATCGCCGCCGCCCTGCACATCCCGGCCCCCGGCACCCGGCACACCATCGACTACCTCGGCACGTTCCTCATCGCCTCGGTCGCCACCTGCCTGGTGCTCGTCGCCTCGCTCGGCGGCACCACGTGGGACTGGGACTCGCCGCAGATCATCGGCCTCGCCGTGCTCGGGGCCGTGCTGCTCGTCTGGTTCGTGCGGGTCGAGCAGCGCGCCGCCGAACCCGTCCTGCCGCTGAAGCTCTTCCGGATCCGGACGTTCACCCTGGTCTCCGTCATCAGCTTCATCGTCGGCTTCGCGATGTTCGGTGCCATGACCTACCTGCCGACGTTCCTCCAGGTCGTCCAGGGCGTCAGCCCGACGATGTCCGGCGTGCACATGCTGCCGATGGTCCTCGGCATGCTGATCACGTCCACCGCGTCGGGCCAGATCGTCTCCCGCACCGGCCGCTGGAAGGTCTTCCCGATCGCCGGAACGGGGGTCACCGGCATCGGGCTGCTGCTGCTCAACGAGCTGAAGGAGACCAGCTCCGACTGGATGATGAGCATCTCGTTCTTCGTCTTCGGCGCCGGGCTCGGCCTGGTCATGCAGGTCCTCGTGCTCGTCGTGCAGAACGCCGTCTCGTACCAGGACCTGGGCGTGGCGACCTCGGGGGCGACCTTCTTCCGCTCCATCGGCGCGTCCTTCGGCGTCGCCGTCTTCGGCACGATCTTCACCAGCCGGCTGAACCACAAGCTGGACGACGTCCTCGCGGGCCGGGAGCTGCCGCCCGGCCTGAGCGCCGACGGGATCGCCGGCGATCCGCGCGGCATCGCCGAACTCCCGCCCGACCTGCGCCCCGAGGTGCTGCACGCGTACGCCACGTCCATCACCGACGTGTTCCTGTACGCCGCGCCCGTCGTCCTCGTCGCCTTCGTCGTGTCCTGGTTCCTCAAGGAGGACCGGCTGCGCGGCTCGGTCACCGCGCCCGACGCGAGCGAGACCCTCGCGTCCAACCCGGTCGAGCGGTCCTCGTACGACGAGTGCGCCCGCGCCCTGTCGGTGCTCGGCTCCCGCGAGGGCCGCAAGGCCGTGTACGTGAAGATCACCGTGAAGGCCGGGTACGACCTGCTGCCCGCCGCGAGCTGGCTGCTGCTGCGCATCAAGCGGCACGGCACGGTCGAACCGGCCCGGCTGGCCGAGACCACCACGGTGCCGCTGCGGGCGGTCACCGAGGCGGCCCGGCAGATCGAGGAACGGGGCCTGGCCCGCCGGGAGGGCTTGCAGCTGATCCTCACCGACGCGGGCGTCGAGGCCGCCGCGAAGCTCGCCCGCGCCCGCGAGGAGTCCCTGGCCGAGCTGCTCGGCGACTGGTGGGGCCCGGAGCGCCCGACCGACCTGGTCCAGCTGGTCGAGGAGCTGACCGCCGAGCTGTGCGGCTCGGACGGCGAGCGCCCCCACGACCCCGAACCGCCCGGCGACCACCACCACCCGTAGGAGAGCTCAGAGCTCCTTGCCATACCAGATGTCCATGTACGGGCCCTCGCAGTACGCCGGGATCTCCGCGTAGCCGTTGCGGGAGTAGAGCGTGCGGGCCTCGATCAGGTCCAGGCGGGTGTTGAGCACCATCTGCCGGGCGCCCAGGGCGCGCGCCTCGTCCTCCAGGGTGCGCAGCAGAGCGTTCGCGCCGCCCTTGCCGCGGAAGGCGTGGCGCAGGAAGACGCGGGTCAGTTCGGCGCGTTCCTCGTCGAGCAGGAGCACGCCGCCGCAGCCTGCCGGCTCGTCCCCGTACCGGGCCACCAGGAACTGCCCGGTCGGCGGGGTGAGCAGCTCGACGCCGTCGTTCGTCAGCCCCTCGTCGATCTCCGCCTCGGTCGCGGGCCGCTTCCAGTAGCGGCTGGCGACGTCGTCGTAGTAGTCGCGGCGCAGCGCCGTGGAATCGGCCGTGCCGACAGCCTCGGGGTGGAAGGACCAGCTCACTTGGGCGACGCCTGCTGGACGACCTCGAACGACCACAGGGTGGAGCCGGTGGCCGCCGGCTTCGGGCGCTCGGCCCCGCCCTTGCCGCCCGCCGTGCCCTGGTGCGCGGCCTTCATGGAACCGTTCATCCAGTTCTGGAAGTCCTCCTCGCTGCGCCAGCGGGTGTACACCAGGTACTGGTCGGTGCCCTCCAGTGGGCGCATGGTGTTCATACGTACCTTACGAAGCATGAGCGAAGATGACTTGGTCTCTCGCGCGCAGTGGGGGAACTTAGAGCGTCGACGCAGCCCCATGACGGGCCGTGACATCAAAAGTACCAAGGAGCAGGAGCGGGACGCCCGGCATTACATCGGCCGGCATGGTGGCACCTGCGTGCACATCTAATACGAGCCGGATACGTCCGCATGGCGCAAGAAGCGTGTTCGTCTCCCCGACGGACGCTTCGTTCATCGCGTCGTCCGTCCCGTATTCGAAGGCGCGTTGGAGGACCTCAAGGCCGGTCGAGCGCCGGACGGACAACGTCTTGACGGGCTGATCGTCTACGACATCGACCGTCTCACGCGCGACAACCGCCATCTTGAGGGCGCCATCGACGTGGTGGAGCGGCACCGACGGCCCATCGTCGACATCAACTCAAGACCGTGCTGCGCAATCCGCGCATCTGCGGAATCCGTTCCCGCAAGGCGCGCGCCCTCAACCCCGACACGGGGAGCGATCCCAGACCTCATCCGCGCTCGTACACCGAGAAGGGCCGAACGCCCCGGCCCCACCGCACGACGACCACCAGGTCCTCGTGGATGAGCAGGTCCGTGAGTTCGCCCGCCTTGTGGTCGATGTCGGCCCCGGTGTCGCTGGTGTCCTGTTCGTCGCCGGTGGCTGCGTCGAGGACCAGCAGTTCGTCCGTGTCGTCATGCCTGCGTGCGAGCATGCGGACGAGGGCGGTCACTCGGCCGCCGGCCGCTTCGAGTGCGAGGAAGCCGCGGCCGGAGGCCAGGTCGCTCCGCCACACTTCGGTGCCCTTCAGAAGGTCGAAGGCGACCACCCGGTTCACGTACTCCTTACCGCGCTTGGTCTCGGCGGCGGCGTAGAGCCGCCCGTCCGCGACCGCCACAACCTCGGGCCTGTGCGACTGGCTCGTGCCGTGACCACCGGTGGGCTCGATCCGGCTCAGGGGCGTCCCGTCCTCGCCGAAGGCGAGGTATGCGCCCGGCAGGCCGCCTTGCACGGTCCCGCCGACCTGCACGACCACGGGATCGGTCGACAGCAGCGTCACCTCCGCGTCCGTGCCCGGAGTCGGGCGGCCGCCGAGCGGCGCGGACCACTGTGCCTTCCCGTCGGCCTTGTCGAACGCGGCCAGCCGCAGTTCGGTGCGGCCGCAGGTGAGCACCGCGAGGACCAGCCGCTCGCCGGCCGCGACCCGTTCGGGCACGCAGCCCGCCGGGACTGCCGCCTTCCAGCGCGGGGCGCCGGTCCGCAGGTCGAAAGCGCGCAGGGACTGCGAGCCTTGAACAGTAGGCTGGATCGTCTCGAGTGCCCATCGGTCGTCGCCGTCCCGCAGTACGGCGAGCCCGCCCCCGGCGGCGACCATGTCGGTGAGCGACTCGGTGAGGTCGGCCGGGGCGCGCCGTACGTGCCACAGCTCACGGCCGGTCGTGAGGTCCAGCGCGGCGACGGTCGCACAGCCCTGACCGCCCGGGCCACGGTCCCCCCGCGCCAGCAGGACGACGGAACCGGCCGTACGACGACCGACCGCGCACACATGGTCCTGACCGGGCGGTGCGTACTCCCAGCGCCGGTCGCCCGACCGGGCGTCGAAGGCGGTGACGGCGTCGTACCGACTGCGGACGAGTGTGTCGTCGACGAGCCAGGCACCGTTGCCGTAGTCCCGGGCACTGTCGTCGACCGGGGCATCCCAGACAACGCGCATCGAGCCCCCTGAGGCGGAGCAGCCCGCAGTGAGGCCGACGACCAGCGCGGCAACGGCCGCGAGCAGGGGGCGGAGCCGCCGCGTTCCCTCGCGGGACGAAAGCCACCGCTCCCGTCCCGGTCTCGCGTCGCCGGTCGTGCGCGCTGCCATACGTCAAGGCTCCGTCAGACTAGGGGAGACGTGATCACCCGCACAGCTCTCGTCCGTAGCCGTGCCGGATCGTCCCTAAGCCGGCGAAGCGCCCCAGATCCTTGAAGATCCGGGGCGCTTCTGGCGGTGCGACGTGCAGGTCCTACGCGCTGACAGGCACCGCAACCTCGCGCTCGACGTCGGCCGGCTTCGCCTCGTCGATCGGCGAGGCCGAAGCCGAGTTGCACTTGTCCGAAGTCCACGACGTCTCACCGCCAACTTGTGCACGAGCTCGCTAGGCGTTCTTGGGCGCAGCCTGCTGGACTACATCGAAGGACCACAAGGTCGAAGCGGAGGCGGCCGGCTTGGGCTTCTCACCGCTCTCTTCACTGCCGCCCTGGTGCGCTGCTTTCATGGGGCCCTCAAGCCAAGCCTGGAAAGACTCCTCATCGCGCCAGCGCGTGTAGACGAGGTAGTTGTCGGTGCCTTCGACCGGGCGGAGAAGTTCGAACCACTCGAAGCCGTCGGAGTTCTCCACCGCGTGGGCGCGGTGTGCGAAGCGCTTCTCCAGCGTCTCGCGCTGCTCGGCCGGCACGGTCAGTACGTTGATCTTGACTACGCTCATGTGCCCATCCTGCCGCAAGGATTGTCAGGAGGACGTGAGCAACTGAGTGGTACATCAGCGCACCTGTTGCGGGCGCAGCAGCTCGAACCACTCGAAGCCGTCGGAGCCCTCCACGGACCCCGCCCGGGACGCGAAGCGCTGCTCCAGGACCTCGCGCTGCTCGGCCGGGACGGTCAGGACGTTGATCTTCACCACACTGGGCGTACGACACGTCTCGGGAAGCACAGGCCGGGCACGGCACCCCGCCTTGATCACGTGCGTGCAGTCTCCTGCATCCGCCGGTCGAAGCGGCGTGAGGGGTAGGGAGGGCGAGGTGTCGGTACGGTGCTTCGCGTGATGCTCACCGACCGGCTTCCCGGATGCTGACCGGCGGACGCGGTCTGCCCGTCGCGATCGTGCGCGCGTGTCTGCGCGACGGCGGAGGCGGCAGCCCCACCGCGGTGATGGACGAGGCTGCGCTCAGTGACGCCGAGCGCCGGCGGGTGCCGGTTCTGACGGGGACGTCGCACGCCGTCTTCGTCGCGGTGCGCGAGGACCGACCCGGGAGTTCCACGGCTTCCCTCCGCTTCTTCACCGCCCAGGGAGAACTGCCCGCGTGCGGCCACGGGACGGTCGCCGCTCTGGCCCTTCTCGCCGAGCGGGCCGGGGGCGAGGAGTACAGGGCGACCCTCCGTACGGAGGGGCGTGTCTTCGCCGGTCGGTCGGTACGGAAGGAGACGCACGTCGAAGCCGCCTTCGACCCCGGTCCCGTCGACCTGCGCGAGCCCACCGCGATCGAGTGCGACCTCGTCCTGCCCGCGCTCGGCGTCCCTTCGGACGCGCTCGCTCCGGGCACCCGCGTCGCCGGGGTGGGGCGATCGCGGCTGCTGGTGCCCGTTCGTTCGCGGTCCGCTCTCGCGGCCCTCTCCCCGGACTTCGAACGGCTCCGGTCCGCCTGTGACCGTCTCGGCTTCCTCGGCTGCTTCGTCCACTCCGTGCCGACGCAGGACGGCCGCGTCGCGGCCCGCATGTTCGCCCCGGCGATCGGTGTCCCGGAGGACATCGCCAACGCCAACAGCACCGCATGTCTCGCCGCTCACCTGTCCGGTCGGGGCATCACCGACATCGCCGTCGACATGGGCGACTCGCTCGGCAGCCCCGCCACGATCACCGCCACCACACGGCGCGGCCCGTCGGGCCCGCTGATCCGACTGGGCGGCGCCGCGAAGGTCATGCACAGCGTCCGCATGCCCTAGCCGTGTCCGTCGACATCCGTCGACCGTCTAAAGCCGGGCCTCGGACAGTTGGAGGGCCGAGCGGTGCAGCCCCCTGCGGTCGTAGAGGCGGGTGAGGGCCAGGCCGAGGACGAGCGACCCGGTGAAGCCGAGAGCGGTCGTGATCCAGGCGCGTCCGAGCCCGGCGTCGGTCCGCGCGCCGAAGTAGAGGATGGACCTGACACCGTCGACCACCTGGCGGAACGGCTCGAACTCCGCCAGGAAGCGGTAGAAGTCCGGGAGTGCCTGGAGCGGGATGGTGGCGCCGGCCGACGGGATGGCCAGGCCGATCAGGAGCAGCATCGAGGATCGGGCCCGGGGTGCCGAACACGGCGAGCAGGGCCAGCACGGTGATGCCCATCGCCGCCGTGGCGCATGCTCCGAAGATCCACAGCAGGCCCAGGTGCGAGGCGTCGATGCCGACGACGCCGATCGCGCCGGCCATCGCGAGCGCGGAGGTCGGCATCGACAGGACGACCATGAGCACCGAGCAGACCACGAAGTGCTGCAACCGCGTCATCTGCTGGGCGGGCTTGACGAAGCGGAACGGGCCCTTGTCGTTGGCCATGTACCCGAGGGCCGTGTCCACCTGGGCGTGGATCACGTTCGCGCCCAGCATGCCGCCGAGGACCAGCACGAGGGCGTAGAAGAAGGCGCTCAGACCGAGGCCGCTGTGGGTGCCGAGCGGGTGCCCCTCCTCGACGTGGACCTTCACGGGGTCGGCGATCATCAGCTGGGCGGCGGCCCCGGGCGCGGCGGGACGGCCGGCCCGTCGGACGCGGGGTGCTGCGCGGTCTGCCGCCCGAGCTCCTGGGTGAGCCCGCAGCCCACCTGTACGGAGGTCGTGGCAACGACCTTCCGGTTGATCTCGGCGGCCATGGCGGAGCCGAAGCTGCCGGCCGCGGGGTTGGTCAGCACCGTCATGGTCGGCGGGTGCGGTTCGCGCTGGAGCGGCCCGGCGAGTGCGGCGCGCCCTCGCCGCGAGCCTCATGGACCTGGGCCGCATCGGCGCGGACTACAGCACCGAGGACCTGCTGCCCTACGCCGAGCTGGCCGCGGCCGCCGCGAAGCTCGACCTGGACCGGATCAAGGAGGTCGACGACGCCGGGGACCGCTTCAGGCTGGCCGAGCACGCCGCCATCGTCGTGCTTCTGCTGGAGCCGGTCCTCGCCGTCCTGCGCCGCCTGGCCCAGGAGGACGAGACCCGGCGCCGGGGCGGGTGGGCGCGCCCGGACGAGGCGACCGCGCCGCGCTCCGGGGGCGCGACGGACTAGCCGACCACCCGCGCCAGCAGCATGCCGTCGTAGCCCTTCACGCCCACCGTCTGGAACGCCGTCGCGTCCAGCCGGGGCTCGCGGGAGACCAGTTCGAACATCTCGCGGGTCCCGGTGACGGCCGCGTCGTCCGGGTGCTCGGTGGCGATCTTCCCGCCGCGTACGACGTTGTCCACGACGATCAGGCTGCCCGGGCGGGACAGCTTGAGGGCCCAGGACACGTAGTGCGGGTTGTTGACCTTGTCCGCGTCGATGAACGTCAGGTCGAACGGGCCCGCGCCCTCGGTCTCCAGCTGCGGCAGGGTGTCGAGGGCCGCGCCGGTGCGGACCTCGACGACCTTGTCCAGGCCGGCCCGCGCGATGTTCGCGCGGGCCACGTCGGCGTGGGCCGGGTTGTACTCGAGGGTGACCAGCCGGCCGTCCACCGGCAGCGCCCGGGCCAGCCAGATCGTGCTGTACCCGCCGAGCGTGCCGATCTCCAGGATGTTCCGCGCGCCCTGCGCGACCGCCAGCAGATGCAGCAGCTTGCCCTGGTTGGGGGCCACGTTGATCGCCGGCAGTCCGGCCGCCGCGCTGTCCGCGAGCGCGGCGGTCAGGGCCTCGTCCGCGGGGGCGAGGAGATCGGTGAAGTAACGGTCGACGGTGGTCCATTGCTCCTGGGTCATGCGGCCGAACGTACCGCAGCGGGTCGCCGTCGGCGGCGTACCGCCACGAACGTCCCGCCGGCCGCGGCCAGTACGCCGAGGACCGTGAGCAGCCAGACGGGGATGCCGTCGCCGACGGTCAGCAGCCGGTCGGTGTAGTAGTACTCCCGGTACGGGGTGTCGGAGTCGGCCGCGCTCAGCAGGTGGTCGCCGTCGATCTTCGACGGGTCGGGGAACTCCTGGTCGATCGCGGTGAGATAGGCCGGCTTGCCGTCGGTGAGGGCCGCCACCGGCCCCTCCGGATTGATCCTGCCCGCGTAGAAGACCTCGGGCTTCGCGCCGCCGATCCGGGACTGCGGCTCCATGCGGTGGTCGGCGAGCACGTACAGGCCGAGCGACTGCGGGGTCTTGGCGAGCCGGGACAGCCGCATCGGGTAGATGAGTTCGTGGCTGGCGAAGCGGATCTTCAGCGGGTCCAGGTCGCCGCCGAGCGTCGCGCCCTTCTCGTCCGGGGCGAGCCGGACGGCGACGTACTCCCACTTGCGGTCCACGTACGGCTGGAGCGCGTCGGACAGCCGGTCCGACAGCTCGAAACCGTTGGATTTCAGCCAGCCGCTGAGCGCCTTCGGGTCGGTGGCGGTCAGCCGGGCCACGTCGAAGGGGCCGAGGCGTTCGCGGCCGACCACGCCGACGCCCCCGCCGCCCGCGCCGGGCGGGGGCGCCGCCGCGCCCGCGCCGTCGCTGTCCGCGAACGGCCAGTCGCCGCTGCGCGGCCAGAAGTAGTGCCGTTCCTTCTCCTCGGGCCGGGTGAGCCAGGAGAGGTCGTCGAACAGCTGCGGGTCGCCGAGCTCGACGTCGGCCCGGGCCGGTACCGGCATGATCCAGGCGGCCCGTTGGGCGTTCCCGCGCACGGTGAAGCGCATGACGATCTGCTCGGTACGGCCGTTCCAGCGCACCACCGAGGTCTCCCGGTCGACCCCGATCCTCTGGTCGCGGGTGGGCACCATGGCGCCGCAGCCGCAGGCCCAGGCCGGTGAGACCAGCGAGCCGAGCTGCAGCGCCAGGAGCGCGAACACCAGTGTCAGGATTCTTTGTCTGCCCCGCATCATGGGGTGTGAGACTACCGATCGGAGCAATCGGTTCCGGCCACGGGCGTCCAAACCTCGGAACCCTCAGGCGCGGACCTGGAGTTCCTTGATGCCGTTGAGCCAGGCCGCCCGCAGCCGGCGCGGTTCGCCCGCCAGGGTCAGGTCGGGCAGTTCGTCGGCGAGTGCGTTGAAGATCAGCTCGATCTCGTGGATGGCGAGCGACTTGCCGAGGCAGAAGTGCGGGCCGCCGCCGCCGAATCCGAGGTGCGGGTTGGGGTCGCGGGTGATGTCGAAGGTCTCGGGGTTCTCGAAGACCTCGGGGTCGTTGTTGGCGGAGGAGTAGAACATCCCCACCCGGTCGCCCTTCTTGATCTTCTGGCCGCCGATCTCGGTGTCCTGGGTCGCCGTGCGCTGGAAGGAGACCACGGGGGTGGCCCAGCGGACGATCTCCTCGGCGGCGGTCGCCGGCCGCTCGCGCTTGAAGAGTTCCCACTGGTCGGGGTGGGTGAGGAAGGCGTGCATGCCGTGGCTGATGGCGTTGCGGGTGGTCTCGTTGCCGGCGACGGCGAGCAGCAGCACGAAGAAGCCGAACTCGTCGGAGGAGAGGTTGCCCTGGCCCTCGGCTGCGACGAGCTGGCTGACGATGTCCTTCGCCGGGCACTCCTTGCGGGCGGCGGCCATGTTCATGGAGTAGCCGATCAGCTCCATGGCGGCCTCGGCGCCGATCTCCTCGGTGATCGCGTACTCGGGGTCGTCGTACGCGATCATCTTGTTCGACCAGTCGAAGATCCGGGCCCGGTCCTCCTGTGGTACGCCGATCAGTTCGGCGATGGCCTGGAGCGGGAGTTCGACGGCGACCCGGGTGACGAAGTCGAAGGAGCCGTCCGCGGCGGCATTCCGCTTCGCCTCGGCGACGATCGCGCGGGCGCGCTCGCGCAGTGCCGTCTCCAGGGTGCGGATCGCCCGCGGGGTGAAGCCGCGCTGGACGATCTGGCGGACCCGGGTGTGCTCCGGCGGGTCCATGTTGAGCATGATCAGCTTCTGGACCTCGATCTGGTCCCGGGTGATGTGCTCGTTGAAGCGGATGACCGCGGTGTTCTCGGTGGAGGAGAACAACTCGGGGTGTGTGGAGACGTACTTGACGTCCGCGTGCCGGGTGACGGCCCAGTACCCCTCGTCGTCGAAGCCGGTGACGCCGCGCGGCTGGGGGCACCACCAGACGGGCGCGGTCTGCCGTAGCTGGGCGAACTCCGGGAAGGGTATGCGGGACTGGAGCAGGTCGGGGTCGGTGGCGTCGAACCCTTCGGGGAGATGGGGGCACGTCATCGCGGCACACTCCATGTCTGATGGCCCGTCAGATGTTGCCGGAAAGGTAGTAACGAGTTCTACAACTGGCAAGGGCCGTGGCGGGAACTGTTGCCGGAGGGGGCGCGCGCGAAGTGGCGCGCAACCGGGGTTCGAGCGGTGCACAACCCTTGCGTACCCGGGGTAGCAGTCATAAGACTGCACTCAGAACTAGAACGCGTACTAGTTCCCCGGGGTGGGCGCCGGGACGCCCCCGCCGGGTTGCGAGGAGAGGACGAGCTCATGGCCGCGGAACCCGTCATCGTCGAAGCCGTACGCACCCCCATCGGCAAGCGCGGAGGCGCGCTCGCCAATCTGCACCCCTCCTACCTGCTGGGCGAGACCTACCGGGAACTGCTCGGCCGCACGGCCATCCAGCCCGACTGCGTCGAGCAGATCGTCGGCGGCACGGTGACCCACGCCGGCGAGCAGTCCATGAACCCCGCGCGCAACGCCTGGCTCGCGATGGGGCTGCCGTACGAGACCGCCGCCACCACCGTCGACTGCCAGTGCGGCTCCTCGCAGCAGGCGAGCCACATGGTCGCCAACATGATCGCGGCCGGGGTCGTGGACGTCGGCATCTCCTGCGGCGTCGAGGCGATGTCCCGGGTCCCGCTGGGTTCCGGTTCCAAGCACGGACCGGGCAAGCCCTTCCCGGACGAGTGGAACGTCGACCTGCCCAACCAGTTCGAGGCCGCCGAGCGCATCGCCCGCCGGCGGGGCCTCACGCGTGAGCGCGTCGACTCGCTCGGGCTGCTCTCCCAGGAGCGGGCGCAGATCGCGTGGTCCGAGGAGCGGTTCAAACGGGAGACCTTCGCCGTCCAGGTGCCGACGACCGAGGAGGAGCAGGCCGCCGGGCAGGGCATGTGGCGGCTGGTCGACCGCGACGAGGGGCTGCGCGACACCACCATGGAGGGCCTGGCCCGCCTCAAGCCGGTCATGCCGACCGCCGTGCACACCGCCGGCAACTCCTCGCAGATCTCCGACGGCGCCGCCGCGATCATGTGGGCGTCCAAGCGGATGGCGCGGGCCCTGAAGCTGAAGCCGCGCGCCCGGATCGTCGCCCAGGCGCTGGTCGGCTCGGACCCGCACTTCCACCTGGACGGGCCGATCGACGCGACCCGCGCGGTGCTCGGCAAGGCGGGCATGTCGCTGAAGGACATCGACCTCGTCGAGATCAACGAGGCGTTCGCGTCCGTGGTGCTCAGCTGGGCCCAGGAGTTCGAGTCCGACCTGAACGGCCTGGAGAAGGTCAACGTCAACGGCGGCGCGATCGCGCTCGGTCACCCGGTGGGGTCGACCGGGGCGCGGCTGATCACGACGGCGCTGCACGAGCTGGAGCGACGGGACAAGGAGTTCGCGCTCATCACGATGTGCGCGGGCGGGGCACTGGCGACGGGGACGATCATCCAGCGGTTGTGACGCTCCTCGGGGAACGCCGCAGGCCCCGCCTCCGAGGGGAGGCGGGGCCTTGCGGTCGCGCGGTGAGGCCGGGAGCCGGGGCTCTTAGTACCAGCCGTTGGCCTGCCAGAACGCCCAGGCGCCGTTCGGGCTGCCGTAGCGCTCGTTCATGTAGTTCAGGCCCCACTTGATCTGGGTGGCCGGGTTCGTCTTCCAGTCGGAGCCCGCCGAGGCCATCTTCGAGGCCGGCAGGGCCTGGACCAGGCCGTACGCGCCGCTGGACGCGTTGGTGGCGGAGGGGTTCCAACCCGACTCGTGCTCCACGATCTTGCTGAACGACGCGAACTGCGAGGCGGGGACGATCTGCTTGGCGATCGACTTCGCGTCGGTGGGAGCAGCGGAAGCCGAGGCCGTCGTGCCGAGGACCGCACCCGAGGCGCTCAGCAGCACGGCTGCGGAGACGGCGAGGGTCTTCTTGCGGTTGTTGGCACGGGTGGCGATGGAGCGGAACAAAACGCGACCTAACGTCGGGGACATGGGCTGTCGCCGGGCGTTTCAGGCAAGCCGGAACCAGAGCCCGGGAGACCCGGGAACTGGGGGAGTGGCCTGTCCGAGGCGCTGCGCTGGTTGCGCTGCTGCCCGGCGACGACTCCAGAGAAGCAGGGTCCGGAAGCCCTGGCAACGACCCCCTCTTACTAGGACGAATCGGATGTCCGGAGAGCCGTGGGGGTGCGGTATGTCCGAATCAGTGCAGGTAGGAGGGGGTTGTGGGTGGTTTACGGAGGGGCGGAACCGTCTCCTATTTCACGTCGTATGTGACGTGGGTCCTGTGGGGCGGCTCACCGGGAAGGGGCCTGTGAGGGCCCTCGAATGTGACCTGGGCCTCGAAGCTCGCGCGTCGTGTGGCCCGGCGGAGGGCCTTCAGGAGCGGTCCGCCGACGGTGAGGGTGAGGACGACGGTCAGGGCGGCGCGGCCCAGGTCCCAGCCGAGGGACGTCGTCACGTAATAGACCGCGAAGCGGAGCAGGTTCTCGTGGACCGGGGCCTCCGGTTCGAAGGAGGCGCCCGAGCCGAGGCCGGTCACGATGGGCCAGCCCTGCAGATTCATGATCGCGCCGTACGCGAACGCGGCGAGGAAGCCGTACGCGGCGAGGAGCAGCAGCTCGGCGCGGCCGCGGAGCCTGTGAGAGCCCGGGAGGAGGCCCGCGCCCATCGTGAACCAGGCCATCGAGAGCATCTGGAACGGCATCCACGGGCCCACACCGCCGGTGAGCAGGGCGGACGCGAACATCGTCACCGAGCCGAGGACGAAGCCGAAGCCCGGGCCGAGGACCCGGCCGCTCAGCACCATCAGGAAGAACATCGGCTCCAGGCCGGCCGTGCCCGCGCCCAGCGGGCGCAGCGCCGCGCCCACCGCGGCGAGGACGCCGAGCATTGCGACGGCCTTGGCGTCCATGCCGCTGTCGGCGACGGTCGCCACGACCACGGCGACGAGCAGCGGCAGCAGCGCGGCGAACAGCCACGGGGCGTCGCCGGCGTGCGAGGTGACGGCGGCGTCCGCGTCGGCGAGGAGCGGCCAGCCGAAGGCCATGACCCCGAGGAGCGAGATCAGCGCGATGGCGGCGGCGGCGCGGGGGCCGAGACGGACCGGGCGGGGGCTCATCGCTGAAGGGCCTCCTGCACCTGGGCGACCGTGAGCCAGGGCTCCGGGGAGAGGATCTTCGCGACCTGGGGCGCGAAGGCCGGAGAGGAGACCACGACCTCGGCGGTCGGGCCGTCCGCGACGATCTCGCCGCCGGCCAGGATCGCCACCCGGTGCGCGAGCTCGGCGACCAGCTCGACGTCATGGGTGGCCAGCACGATCGCGTGGCCGTCGGCGGCGAGGGCGCGCAGCACGTCGACGAGGCGGGCCTTCGCGGCGTAGTCGAGACCGCGGGTCGGCTCGTCGAGGAGGAGCAGCGGCGGGCGGGCGGTGAGGACGAGGGCCAGCGCGAGGGCCAGGCGCTGGCCCTCGGAGAGGTCGCGGGGGTGGATGTCGTCGGTGACGCCGGGGAGCAGGGCGGAGACGAGGTCGCGGCAGGTGCCGGGGGCCGCCGCCGCGTCCGTGTCGGCGGCGGCGCACTCGGCGGCGACGGTGTCCGCGTACAGCAGGTCGCGGGGCTCCTGCGGGACGAGCCCGACGTGCCGGATCAGCTCGCGGGGGTCGGCGCGGTGCGGGGTGTGCCCCGCGACGAGCACGCTGCCGGAGGTCGGCTCGACCATCCCGACGAGGCTGCCGAGCAGCGTGGACTTCCCGGCCCCGTTGCGCCCCATGAGCGCGACGGTCTCCCCGGCGCGGACGGTCAGATCGACCCGCCGCAGCGCCTCGACCCGGCCGCGGCGCACGCCGAGGGCGCGGACGTCGACGAGCGCGTCGTGGGGGGTGACGGGGGCGGCGGGGCGCCGCCGGAACGGGAGGAGTCCCCCACCCCGCCCCGTCCCGGCCGTACTCATCAGAGGCTCTGCCGCGGCCTGCGGCCCGCCGCCGCGCGTCGGTTCGGCGGCTGCGCCTCCGGACCCCGCCGGGCGCCCGGGCGTCCCGCCCGCGCGGCCCGACGGCCCGGTTGCCTCGCCCCCGGTACGGGCCGGCGTGGCCACCTGCCCGGCGGCCGTTCCGGCGCCTGCAGGTGCGCCGCCCGCCCCGGGCCTTTCCGGGGGGTCGGGGACGTGAGTCCCCGGGGTTCGGCCCAGCAAGCGGGCCCGCAAGGGGCCGGCGGCGCGGCGGGCGTCCCGCACGGTCAGGGGCAGCGGGCTCCAGCCCGCCGCGCGGCCCAGGGCCACCACCGGGGGGTGGACCGGGGAGGTCGCCATGATCGCTTCGGGGGTGTCCATCACCGGCGCCGCGCCCCGGCCGGGGAGCAGGATCACGCGGTCCGCGTACTGGACGACCCGTTCCAGGCGGTGCTCCGCCATCAGGACCGTCGTGCCCAGGTCGTGTACCAGGCGCTGCAGGACCGCGAGGACCTCCTCCGCCGCGCCCGGGTCCAGCGCGGACGTCGGCTCGTCGAGGACCAGCACCTTCGGGTGCGTGGTCAGGACCGAGCCGATCGCGACCCGCTGCTGCTGGCCCCCGGACAGCGTCGCGATCGGGCGGTCGCGCAGCTCCGCCAGGCCCAGGAGGTCCAGCGTCTCCTCGACCCGGCGCCGCATCACCGCCGGGGCGAGCCCCAGGCTCTCCATGCCGTACGCCAGCTCGTCCTCGACCGTGTCCGTGACGAAGTGCGCGGGCGGGTCCTGGCCCACCGTGCCGACCACGTCTGCCAGTTCGCGCGGCTTGTGCGTACGGGTGTCCCGCCCCGCGACCGTCACCCGGCCCCGCAGCGTCCCTCCCGTGAAGTGCGGGACCAGACCCGACACGGTGCCCAGGAGAGTCGACTTGCCGACTCCCGACGGGCCCACCAGCAGGACCAGTTCGCCCTCGGGGACGGTCAGGTCCACCCCGCTCAAGGTCGGCTTCCCGCCGTCCTCCTCGTACGCCACCTCGACGTTCTCGAAGACGATCACAACGACTCCTTCGGCACCGGGGCCACCCACGCCGGCAACAACCCCGGCAGTACGGACAACGCCGGCCACACCGGCAACTGCGGCCACACCAGCGGGACCACCCCGGGATGCAGCGCCTCGGGCGCGTACCCGTTCGCCCAGATCATCAGCCCGGCCACCGCCACGCCCGATCCGGCGGCCAGCCAGGCCCGCACCCCCCACCGGTCCGGCCGGTACCGGGTCCGCGCCGCGCGCCTGCCGCCGAGCCGCAGCCCGGCCACCGCCGCCGCTAGCCCGAGGAGCAACAGCGGCAGCCCGTACGAAGCGCCTTCGGCCGCCAGCAGCCCGTACGTACCCGCGCACACCCCGAGCAGCCCGCCCAGCGTCAGCACATTGGTCGTCCGCCGGACCGCCGCCGGAACCTGCGCCGTACGGCCGTACCCCCGCGCGTCCATCGATGCCGCGACCGCGATCGACCGCTCCAGCGCGCCCTCCAGGACCGGCAGCCCGATCTGCAGCACCGCCCGCACCCCGCCCGGCGACCGGCCGCGCAGCCGCCGCGCGGTCCGCAGCCGGGCCACATCGGCGACCATGTTCGGCGCGAACGTCATCGCGACGACGACCGCCACCCCCGCCTCGTACAGCGCGCCCGGCAGCGACTTCAGCAGCCGCGCCGGGTTCGCCAGCGCGTTCGCC
Organism: Streptomyces sp. HUAS YS2; assembly: GCF_033343995.1. NCBI lineage: Bacteria > Bacillati > Actinomycetota > Actinomycetes > Kitasatosporales > Streptomycetaceae > Streptomyces > Streptomyces solicathayae. The sequence goes on from NZ_CP137573.1 coordinate 5,594,446, forward strand.
GCGCCCACGCAGATCAGCAGCGTCGCCAGCTTCGCGCCCTCGTACAGCGCGAACACCACCTGCTCGGCGGTGACCCGGCCCCCGATCCGTACTCCCTGCGCCCACTGCGGCAACGGCAGCTCCGGCAGCGTGAACAGCACCTCCGTGCCCGGGATCGACGAGCCGAGGACCACCGTGAACACCAGCCGCGCGGCCACCACGACCAGGCCCAGCTTCACGAACGCCCCGTACGAGCGCGACCAGGGCGCGTCGGTGCGGCGGGCCGCGACCACATAGCCCGCCACCCCGACGATCAGGCCGAGGAGCAGCGGGTTCGTCGTCCGGGACGCGGCCGTCGCCAGGCCCAGGGCCCACAGCCACCACGCGCCGGCGTGCAGCGCGTTGGAACGGGTCGCCTCAGGCGCGCGGATCGACTCCACGACGGAAGATCTCATGTCAGCCGCGTCGGCGGCGCGCCTGCCACAGCCCGGCCGCACCGAGGGCCAGTACGGCCGCCCCGCCCGCCACGACGCCGACCGACGGCCCGGAGTCCGCGTCCTTCCCGGCCGCCGAGGGCTTCGACGTCGGCTTGCCCGCCGTCTTCGCCGGGACCTCCACCTGCTCCCCGCAGCCCGTCCTCGGGTACCCCGAGATCCCGCACAGCAGCGCCGCGCTGTTGTACCGCAGCGGCTTCGCCACCGCCGCCAGCGCCTCCGCGCTCGTCCCGTCCGGGCCGATCCGCGCGCAGCCGGTGCGCTGCTCCGGCGGCGTGCCGCCGTCCGCGGCGTCCTCGGGCGTGCCGAAGTCGATGACGACCGCGACCCGCTTCGTACCCGCCTTCGGGGGCGTGTCCGCGCAGACCTTCGCGAAGTCCGGGGCGGTGCGCGGCCGCGCCGCGTCGGCGGAGTCCACGCTGAGCGCGAACCGGAAGCCGTTGACGTCGCCGTCCGCGGGGCGGGCGGTCGCCGGGCCCTGCGTGGCGTACGCCCACTTTCCCGCGGCGCCGTCCCAGAACGACCAGTAGCGGTACCCGGCCGCCTGCGCGGGCGCGGCGGCGAGCAGCGTCAGCAGGACCGCCGTGACGGCGGCGCCCAGTCGGCCCCTCACTTCTTGCGCCCGCTCAGCAGGAACCCGATGCCGACGCCGACGACCGTGCCGATGCCGATGATCCACCAGATGTTGAACGAGCCCTCGTCCTCGGCGTGGTTGCCGGTCGTCTCCGGACCCTGCGGCGCCGGGCCGGTCGCGTTGAGGCCCTCGACGAGGTCGGTGCCGCCGAACTTGTGCGGGTCCGCGCCCATCGCCTTCGCCGCGAAGATCAGCTGCGCGTACGCGGCCGGTCCGTTGGTCTTCGCCCACGCGGGGGCGTTCTTCTCCAGCCAGGTGAGCGCGCCGGTGGCCTGCTGGGTGTGGCCGGACGCGCCCAGCGCGACGACCGCGTCGGCGGTGTTGCCGAAGTCGGGCTGCTCGGCCGGGTCGGTCGCGCCGGGCATCGGCGGGCTGAGGAGGTGGCCGGTCTTCTCCAGCGCGGCGGCCAGGTAGGAGGCGCCGTTGAGCGCGGCCCGGTCGATGGTCTGCGGGGTCTTGTCCTCGCAGCTCGGGTTCTGCTGCGGCTGCACGTTGCCGGCGAGGATGCCCTTGCCGAGGCCGGCCAGCGCGGCGGCGGCCGTCGCGTCGGCATTGGCGAACAGCTTGCCGGACTTGTCCGGCTGGTACGCGAACGCGCCCGGCCCGGCCTTGTCGGAGCAGGGCAGCGCGAAGGTGAGCAGCGCGTCGTACGGGGTCCTGCCCGTCGTCGACTTCACCGCGCCGGGCTTCTCGCCGCTCGCGGCGAGCGCCCCGATGACGATCGAGGTGGAGTTGGCGTCGCTGGGGCTGCCGGGGTTGTACCCCCAGCCGCCGTCCGGGTTCTGGGCGCTCTTCAGCCAGCCGGAGGCCGACTTGACGGCCTGGGTGACCGCGTCCGTGGCGCCGCCCTCGGCGACCTTCGGCCGCTCGGTGCCGGACAGCGCCTGGAGCGCGACGGCCGTGGCGTTGGTGTCCAGCATGGTGGCCGGGTCGCAGTTCTTGGCCGGGTCGGGCCGGTACGAGGTGAACGCGCCGCTCTCGCACTGCTGGCCCATCAGCCAGTCCACGGACACCTGGGCGGGCTTGATGCCGACCGAGTGCTGCGCGATGAACGCGAGCGACTGGCGCCAGACGCCGTCGTAGGTGGGGTCGTTCACGCCGTACAGGCCGGACGGGATCACCGGGGACGGGGCGGGAGAGGGCGCGGCGGACGCGGCGGGGGCGGCGATCCCGGCACCGGCGGTGCAGAGCACGGCGGTGGCGGCGAGCGCCGCGGCGGCGCGGCGGACGGTGGTCATGCGGGCGGGCCTCTCCTGCGGGCCGGGCTCCGGCACGCTTCGGGCACCAGGCTCGGCTCCGTATTCCTCGACGGTGCCGGCGGTCACGTCCCGACGGGGCATTCCGACTCACCACCGCCAGATGGACGGTGGCTCACGGTTGCGGGTCAGTGCCGGAATTGCACCGGCTTCCCCCCGTACGGGCATGATGACGACTCGCACACTCTACCGGCAGGTACTCCGCGTGAAGCCGGGGTGCGAGCGGCCTCACACGCCGACCTCACACTGCCGCGTACGCCACCGGCTCCGTCCCCGGCACCGCCTCCGCGCGCCCCAGCTTCACGAGCCGTCGCAGGTGCGCCTCCGCCTCGCTGACGGCGATGTTCCGGGAGCCGTAGGGGATCTGCTCCCACGGCCGGTTCCACTCCATCCGCTCGGCGAGCTGCCACGGTGTCAGTGGCGTCGCAAGGAGTCCGAGGAGTCCGGTCAGCCGCTCCTCGTGGTGGTCGAGCAGTTCCCGTACGCGCCCGGCGGCGTCGGTGAAGGCGTGCTGGTGGGCCGGGAGCACCTCGGCGACGCCCAGCCGGCCGATCCGCTCCAGGGAGTCGAGGTAGTCGCCGAGGGGATCGGTGACGGTCGCGTCGTCAGGGTCCTCGTACAGGCCGATGTGCGGGCTGATCCCGGGCAGCAGGTGGTCGCCGGAGAAGAGCCGGCCGCGGCCGGGCAGGTTCGCCGGGTGCTCCTCCTCCAGGTGCAGGCAGACGTGCCCGGGGGTGTGACCGGGCGTCCAGATGCCGCGCAGCCGCCGCCCCGCGAGGTCGAGCAGTTCGCCGGGGACGATCTCCCGGTCGGGCAGGGCGGAGCGCAGCCCGGGCAGGGTCCGCATCCGCCCGCCGGCGGCGCGGGCCGCGAGCAGGGGCGCGGTGTGCTCCTCGGGCGCGCCGACGGCGGCCAGCTTGCGCGCGAGGTAGTCGAGCCACTCGCCCGGCTCGGACGAGCGGGTACGCCGGACGACGGCGGCGTCGGCGGCGTGCATGGCGATCCAGGCCCCGGACTCCTCCCGGACCCGCTCCGAGAGGCCGTGGTGGTCGGGGTGGTGGTGGGTGATGACGACGCCGTGGATCTCGGGCACGGACGTGCCGAGCTCCGCGAGCCCGCCGGTGAGTTCGTCCCAGGAGGCGGGGTCGTCCCAGCCGGTGTCGATCAGGACGGGGCCGCGGTCCGTGTCGAGGAGATGGACGAGCGTGTGGCCGAGCGGATTGTCGGGGATCGGCACCCGGATGGACCAGACGCCGCCGCCATGCTCGGTCACTCGGGTCATGATCCCTCATCTCCACGTACCAGTACGGCCATTGCTCACTATAACTAGAACTGATATCAGTTCTGAAACAGCGTCAGAACCGACACCGCGTCGACGCCGAAGTCGCCGGTCCACGGGAGGCAATCAGCCATGACCGAGCTTGTGGAGCACGGAAAGCTGTTCATCGGCGGGGAGTTGACCGACCCGCTCGGCTCCGGCGTCATCGACGTGATCTCGCCCCACACCGAGCAGGTCATCGGGCGGGTGCCGCACGCCTCGGAGGCGGACGTCGACAAGGCCGTCGCGGTCGCCCGCCGGGCGTTCGACGAGGGTCCCTGGCCGCGGATGTCGCTGGAGGAGCGGATCGCGGTCGTCACCCGGATCAAGGACGCGATCGCCGTCCGGTACGACGAGATCGGCAAACTCATCAGCGCGCAGAACGGCTCCCCGTACTCGTGGAGCATCATGGCGCAGGCGCTCGGCGCGATGATGGTCTGGGACGCGGCCATCAACGTCGCCCGCGGCTACCGGTACGAGGAGCGGCGGGCCGGCGCGCTGGGGCCGATCCTCGTCCGGCAGGAGCCGGTCGGCGTGGTCGCCGCCGTCGTGCCCTGGAACGTCCCGCAGTTCACCGCGGCCGCCAAGCTCGGACCGGCGCTGCTGGCCGGCTGCACGGCGATCCTCAAGCCGTCGCCGGAGTCGCCGCTCGACGCGTACCTGCTCGCCGAGATCGCGACCGAGGCCGGGCTGCCGGAGGGTGTGCTGTCGATCCTGCCCGCGGACCGGGAGGTCAGTGAGTACCTGGTCGGCCACCCCGGCATCGACAAGGTCTCCTTCACCGGCTCGGTCGCGGCCGGCAAGCGCGTCATGGAGGTCGCCTCGCGCAACCTCACCCGGGTCACCCTCGAACTCGGCGGCAAGTCCGCCGCGGTGGTGCTCCCGGACGCCGACCTCGAGACCGCGGTCGCCGGCATCGTCCCGGCCGCCTGGATGAACAACGGCCAGGCGTGCGTCGCGCAGACCCGGATCCTCGTCCCGCGCAGCCGGTACGACGAGATCTCCGAGGCGTTCGCGGCCGCGGCCGGCGCCCTGGTGGTCGGCGACCCGCTCGACCCGGCGACGCAGGTCGGCCCGCTGGTCGCGCAGCGTCAGCAGCAGCGTTCGCTCGACTACATCCGGATCGGCCAGGACGAGGGCGCGAAGGTCCTCACCGGCGGCGGCCGCCCGGCCGGCCTGGAGCGCGGCTGGTACGTGGAGCCGACGCTGTTCGGCGGGGTCGACAACTCCATGCGGATCGCCCGCGAGGAGATCTTCGGCCCGGTCATCTGCCTGCTGCCGTACGGCGACGAGGCCGAGGCGCTGCGGATCGCGAACGACTCCGACTACGGCCTCAGCGGCAGTGTGTGGACCGCGGACGTCGAGCACGGCATCGACTTCGGCCGCAGGGTGCGCACCGGCACCTTCAACGTCAACACCTTCAGCCTCGACATGCTCGGACCGTTCGGCGGCTTCAAGAACTCCGGTGTGGGGCGGGAGTTCGGGCCGGAGGGACTGGCCGCGTACCTGGAGCACAAGATGATCCACCTGCCGGGCGGGTACGAGGGACCGGAGGAGGCGTGATGGGAGACCGCTGGCACGTCGAGGTGGACCGGAGGGTCTGCATCGGCTCCGGGATGTGCGTGAACCACGCGCCGAAGGGCTTCCGGCTCGACGGGGCCCGCCAGTCGCACCCGCAGGTGCCCGAGGCGGACGCCGACGAGCAGGTGCTCGCGGCGGCGGAGGGCTGTCCCGTGGAGGCCATCACCATCACCCTCCTGGACGGCGGGGAGTCGGTGTTCCCGCCCGAGGAGTGACGCAGCGGTGACGAAGGAGTGACCGGGGAGTCGTTCACGCGTGCAAAACTTCTGCCTTGATCACGGGGGCAACAGGCCCGCGTGCACCCAGGATTGGGAGAGTCGTGCGCAAGGCGATGGTGGCGGCTGCGGCCGCCGGTGTGATGCTGCTGGTCGCGGGCTGCGGTACCGAGGGCGGTGCGGACAAGGGCGGTTCGTCCACGACGGGCGGGTCGTCCTCGGCCGGCACCGGCGGCGGTTCGGAGGCGGGCGGCGAGAAGCTGACGGCCGACGCGGTGAAGAAGGAGATCGAGACCGCGGCGACCGGCGCCGGTTTCGCGCAGGACGCCACCGGCGACCCGGTGCCGGCCGAGCTGAAGGACTGCATGGTGTCGTGGACGGCGGATGCCGAGAAGGCCGCCGATCCGAAGAAGTCCTACACGGACACCGTCACGGCGCTGACCGGGGGCGGCTGGACAGAGGGCCAGAGCCTCGACAAGAGCGGCTCGACGATCAAGACCCTGGCCAAGAGCAACTGGCAGCTGAAGGCGAGCAACCACAGCATGGGCATGCTGAAGATGGTCATGTTCGTCGGCACCGACACCGGCCCGGAGTGCGCGGCGCTGTTCAAGGCGGACCTGGAGAAGAACAAGAAGTAGGGCGGGACGTCCTGGCGCCGAGACGCTCAGTCGTGCCGGGGGCCGGGATCGGTCCCCGGCGACGTCAGGTCGATCAGCCGGCACACGGTCTCGATGTCGATCTTCACCTGCGCGATCGACGCCCGGCCGGACAGCCAGGTGATCAGTGCCGAGTGCCAGGTGTGCTCGATCACCCGGACCGCGGAGAGCTGTTGCGGGGTCGGGTGGTCGAGCCCCATCGCGTCCAGGATGATCTTGGTGGTCTGCCGCGACACCGTGTCCACCTCGGGGCTCACGCTCCGGTCCGCGAAGGTCAGCGCCCGCACCATCGCGTCCGCCAGGTGCGGTTCGCGCTGGAGCGCGCGGAACGCCCGCATCAGCGTCTCGGCGACCCGCTGCGCCGCGTCGTCGCCCGCCGGGGGCCGCTTGCGCAGGGTGGTGTGCAGGCCCTCCAGCTGGTCCTGCATCGTCGCGACCAGCAGGTGGATCTTGGAAGGGAAGTAGCGGTACAGCGTGCCGAGCGCGACCCCGGCCGCGTCGGCGACCTCGCGCATCTGTACGGCGTCGAAGCCGCCCCGGCTCGCCAGCTGGGCACTGGCGTGGAGGATGCGGCGGCGGCGGGCCTCCTGGCGTTCCGTCAGGGGCGGCGACGCTGGTCTGTCTTCCGCGGTCATGGGTCCCGTTCCGTGGCGTTGGTTCGCGCCAGTATGGCGGGGCGTCGCGCCGTGGCGCGAATCACCTGCTCCGGCTCTCACAGTGGCGCTACCTGCCGGTAGATTCGATGCTTCTTGAAGGATCAAGAACGATCAAGTCTGTAACTTGTTCTAGATTAGCGCGAGCGGTTACGCTCCCGCGAAACGCAAGCCGAACAGGGGGCCGCCAGTGACCGCCGAGGCCGTAGAGGCAGGCCCCCTCGCGGGTGCCCATGACGGTGACCGTCCGTTGCGGATCGCTCTCCTCACGTACAAGGGGAACCCGTTCTGTGGTGGTCAGGGCGTCTACGTCCGGCACATCTCACGCGAGCTGGCCCGGCTCGGCCACAGCGTCGAGGTCATCGGCTCGCAGCCGTACCCGGTTCTGGACGAGGGCGAGGACCTCGCCGGCCTCCGGCTGACCGAGCTGGCCAGCCTCGACCTGTACCGGCAGCCCGACCCCTTCCGCACGCCGAAGCGCGAGGAGTACCGGGACTGGGTCGACGCGCTCGAGGTCGCGACGATGTGGACCGGCGGGTTCCCCGAGCCGCTCACCTTCTCCCTGCGGGCGCGGCGGCTGCTCGCCGCGCGCCGCGGTGCGTTCGACGTCGTGCACGACAACCAGACGCTCGGGTACGGACTGCTCGGCGGGCCTTCGGCCATCGGCGCGCCGCTCGTCACCACGATCCACCACCCGATCACCGTCGACCGGCAGCTGGAGCTGGACGCCGCCGACGGCTGGAAGCGGCGCGCGTCGGTCCGCCGCTGGTACGCGTTCACACGGATGCAGAAGCGGGTCGCCCGCCGGCTGCCGTCCGTGCTGACCGTCTCCGGCTCCTCCGAGCAGGAGATCGTCGAGCACCTCGGCGTACGGCCGGAGCGGATCCGCGTCGTGCACATCGGCGCGGACACCGATCTGTGGTCGCCCGACCCGTCGGTCGCGGAGGTGCCCGGCCGGATCGTCACCACGTCCAGCGCGGACGTCCCGCTCAAGGGCCTGATCCATCTCGTCGAGGCGCTCGCGAAGCTGCGCACCGAGAACCCGGCCGCGCACCTCGTCGTCGTCGGCAAGCGCGCCGAGGACGGGCCGGTCGCCCAGGCGATCGAGCGGTACGGGCTGGAGGACGCGGTCCGGTTCGTGAAGGGCATCTCGGACGCGGAGCTGGTCGACCTCGTGCGGTCGGCGCAGGTGTCGTGCGTGCCGTCGCTGTACGAGGGGTTCTCGTTGCCGGCCGCGGAGGCGATGGCGACCGGGACGGCGCTCGTCGCCACGACCGGTGGGGCGATTCCGGAGGTCGCCGGGCCCGACGGGGAGACGTGCCTCGCGGTGCCGCCCGGCGACGCGGGGGCGCTTGCCGCGGCGCTTGGGCGGATGCTCGGTGACGGTGAGCTGCGCGCTCGGCTCGGTTCGGCCGGCCGGGCCCGCGTGCTCGAACGGTTCACCTGGGCGCGGGCCGCCCAGGGGACCGCGGAGCTGTACCGCGAGGCCATCGCCCGGCAAGGCGCCGGGGTGCGCCGGTGACGCCTCGCCGCCGTCGCCGGGTGCGGCCCGGTGGTCGGTTTGTGCCCACCCTCCCCCAAGCTCTCGGCTCCGCTCGAGCAGGGGGTGCCCCCATCGCCCTGCGGAACGCCTGCCCACAAACCACTGGCGGGCCCCCCGCCACAACCCTCGTAACCAGTGAAAGCAGGACGTCCTCGTGCTGACCGTCGACTTCACCCGATTTCCGCTTGCTCCCGGCGACCGTGTGCTCGACCTGGGCTGCGGCGCGGGCCGGCATGCCTTCGAGTGCTACCGGCGCGGCGCCCAGGTGGTGGCCCTCGACCAGAACGGCGAGGAGATCCGCGAGGTCGCCAAGTGGTTCGCGGCCATGAAGGAGGCCGGCGAGGCGCCGGCCGGTGCGACCGCCACCGCGATGGAGGGCGACGCGCTCAACCTGCCGTTCCCGGACGAGTCCTTCGACGTCGTGATCATCTCCGAGGTCATGGAGCACATCCCGGACGACAAGGGCGTCCTCGCCGAGATGGTCCGGGTCCTCCGCCCCGGCGGCCGGATCGCGATCACCGTCCCGCGCTACGGCCCCGAGAAGGTCTGCTGGGCGCTGTCGGACGAGTACCACGAGGTCGAGGGCGGCCACATCCGCATCTACAAGGCGGACGAGCTGCTCGGCAAGATCCGCCAGGCCGGCCTGCGGCCGTACGGCAGTCACCACGCGCACGCCCTGCACTCGCCGTACTGGTGGCTGAAGTGCGCGTTCGGCGTGGACAACGACAAGGCGCTGCCGGTCCGCGCGTACCACAAGCTCCTGGTCTGGGACATCATGAAGAAGCCCGCCCTGACCCGGGTCACCGAGCAACTGCTCAACCCGGTCGTCGGCAAGAGCTTCGTGGTCTACGCGACCAAGCCGCACCTGCCCAAGGCCGACGCGTGACCTCTCCCGAGCGGATCGCCGAGCATCTCGTCCTGCCCGGCGTCCTCACCGCCGAGCAGGCCGCCGAGACCGTCGCCGGGATACTCGCCGTCCAGCGCGAGGACGGCGCGATCCCGTGGTTCCGCGGTCACCACCTCGACCCCTGGGACCACACCGAGGCCGCCATGGCGCTGGACACGGCCGGCGAGCACGCCGCCGCGGCCCGCGCCTACGAGTGGCTGGCCCGGCACCAGAACGCCGACGGCTCCTGGTACGCGGCCTACCACGACGGCGACCCGGACGACGTCACGGACCGGGGCCGCGAGTCCAACTTCGTCGCGTACCTCGCCGTCGGCGTCTGGCACCACTACCTCGCCACCGGCGACGACGGCTTCCTCGACCGGATGTGGCCGGCCGTCTACGCCTCGACCGAGTTCGTGCTCGCCCTCCAGCAGCCCGGCGGACAGATCGGCTGGAAGCGCGAGGCCGACGGCACGCCCGTCACCGACGCGCTGCTGACCGGCAGTTCCTCCATCCACCAGGCGCTGCGCTGCGCCCTCGCGATCGCCGAGGCGCGCGAGGAGCCGCAGCCGGACTGGGAGCTCGCCACCGGGGCGCTCGGGCACGCGATCCGGCAGCACCCCCAGCGGTTCCTCGACAAGTCCCGCTACTCCATGGACTGGTACTACCCGGTCCTCGGCGGTGCGGTGACCGGCCCGCAGGCCAAGGCGCGCATCGACGCGCACTGGGACGACTTCGTGGTCCCCGGCCTCGGGGTCCGCTGCGTGCTGCCCAACCCCTGGGTCACCGGCGGCGAGAGCTGCGAACTCGCGCTCACGCTCTGGGCGATGGGGGAGTCCGACCGGGCCCTGGAGATCCTGCAGTCCATCCAGCACCTGCGCGCCGAGGGCGGCATGTACTGGACGGGGTACGTGTTCGAGGGCGACCGCGCGGTCTGGCCCGAGGAGCTCACCACCTGGACCGCCGGCTCCCTGCTGCTCGCGGTCGCGGCGCTCGGCGGCGACGAGGCGACGGTGGCGGTTTTCGGCGGGGACAGGCTGCCCCGCGGCCTGGAGCCGGACTGCTGCTGAGCCGTCACATTCGCGCTCTGAACCGTCACATTCGAGCTCTAATATGTGCGCGTTCATGAGTGGCATGAACATGCGCATGTTGCGGGAGAACAGAGTCAGTGGACCGTCAAGGTTCTGTCAGTGGTAGATCCACGGCCCCGGCCGAGGAGTTGGCGGGCGAACTGCTCGCCCTGAAGAAGGCGTCCGGGCTGAGCTTCGCCCAGCTCGGCGAGAGGACCCACTACGCGAAGTCGTCGTGGGAGCGGTGGGTCAACGGGAAGCAGTTCCCGCCGCGGGCCGCCGTGGAGGGCATCGCCCGGGCCTGCGAGCAGGACCCGGCGGCGCTGCTCGCCCTCTGGGACCGGGCGGAGGGGGAGCGGACGTCGGAGGGCGAGGCCGGCGAAGACGCCCAGGACGCGGCCGACGTGGCGGTCGAGCCCGTGCGGCCCGGGCGCCGCCGGGCCCTGTGGCTCTCGGTCGTGCTCGGAGTCCTCCTGGCGGCGGGCGCCGTTGTCGTCGCCTACACCGCCTTCGCGTCCGACGACGAGAAGCCGCGGACCCCGAAGCCGGCCGTGAAGGTCGCGGGCCCGGCTACCGGCTGCACCGGAACCGGGTGCGAGGGCCGGGACCCGAAGAAGATGAACTGCGGTGCCGACGCGGTCACCGTACGCACCGGCTCGATCCCCAAGGACCTGGTGATCGAGCTCCGTTACAGCAAGGCGTGCCAGGCGGCGTGGGGACGGATCTCCTTCGCGCAGATCGGCGCCACCGTCGTCGTCAACAACTCCGACGGCGCCGCGCAGGCCGATGTCGTGCACTACGACCGGGACGTCTACACGCCGCTGATCGCGGCCCCCGACGACGGCTCGGTGTGGGTCTGCGCGGCCCTGCCGAAGGTCGGCGACAAGGAAGGACCGCGCAGCTGCACGGGCCGGTTCATCCCTAGCGAGGAGAAGTAGGGCCCAGGACCTCGCGAGAGGTCTTGTCCTGACGGGCGAGCAACGCCGTCCAGTCCTTGGTGACGGCCGGGTTCCGGTCGAGCCACCGCTGCTGGACGGCGGCGAGCCGTGTGTAGGCGGTGTCCAGGTAGCCGGTGTCGTGCTTGCAGCTCAGGTCCGCGTTGAGGACGGGATTGCCCCGCCGGGCCTGGTCGTCACGGAGTGACATCAGAAGCTGTTGCGGGTCGCGCTGCCCGGCGAACCCGTGGCGCTTCATGCACTGTTGCCAGCGCGTGGTCGCGCTCTTGAAGGATGTGTCCTTCTCCAGGTCGGCCCGCGCCTGCTCCTGTGCCTCGAAGAGCATGATCCGCACCTGGAGCCAGCGCATCCGGCCGTCGCCGAGGATCCGCGTCTCGGCCTCGGCGAGACATCCGTTGCCGGGCCGGGACACCTTCATGCCCTGCACGCCCTTGGCCGTGACGCGCTTGTCCTTGTCGCCGAACAGCGCCTTCCCGTACGCCGCGGTGGTCTCCGGGCTGCCGGGCTTCGGCGGCTTCTCGGCCACCGGCGGGGCGGCGCGGGGCGGCAAGGAGGACTCCAGGCCGAACAGCTGCGGCCGCTGGTCCTCGCCGGCCGTCCCCTTGTGCGCGACGGGGGCGTAGTGGAATCCGCGCTCGGCCATGCAGGCGATGGCGACCTGCCGCTGGGCCTCGGCGCTTCGCTCGTGGGTGTCCGTCCAGGTGAAGAGGCGGTCGGTGATCGGTGGCAGCGCGTGCAGCCGTGAGGTGGCGGCGACGGGCCGCTGGGGAGGCCGCGGTTCGCCCGACGAGGACAGCATGGTGCCGCCGACGACGGCCGCTCCGCCGACGAGAGCGACGGCGACTGCGAGCGCGGCGCGGCGCGGGCGCGTGGTCCCGGACATGGTGGCGTCCGCCTTTCTCTGGATCCTGGACAGCGGGTGGGGCCCGGAACACCCCCGTGGCGCCGGGCCCCGATCGATTGCTTCGTCGATCAGAAGCAGTGGATGGTCGTCGACGGGCGGAGCTTCATGGAGCTGGCCTGGTCCTCCTGCGTGAAGTCGGCCAGGTCGGCGCCCCACGCCTCACTGCCGGGGTTGACGCAGAACAGCAGCCCGCCGGCGTAGCCCGGGTCGCGGTACAGGTGGGTCTCGTAGCCGCCGGTGCTGGCGTTGCTGACGGACGACACGTTGTCGTCCACGGTCTGGCCGTAGCCGCCGGTGCCGGGGTTCGTGTTGAAGGTGTCGTTCCGGAAGTCGGCGTCGCTGTTGTAGTAGTCGTGCGAGGCGCTGTCGCCGATGTAGCCGCCCCAGTAGAGGCAGTGGTACCCCGGGTCGCACATGTAGTCCGCCGCGGCCGGGCCGGCGGTGGCGATGCCGCCGCCCACGAGGAGCGCGGTCGCGCCGACGAGGGCCGCGGCCCGCTTGCGGAGGGCAGTGCTCTTGCTCATCCTCTGATCCACCTTCTTGTCGTGTGCGACCCGACGGGTCGCGCGCGCAGACAGGCTGACACCCGTCGCACCGCTGTGTATTGGACAAAAACGCACCGCGCGGAGCCGCCCGTTCAGCCGGCCAGCCACGCGCTCGCCTCGCCCCTCGCCGCCAGGAAGCGGCCGGGCGGCATGCTCGTCATCGCCGTGAACTCGCGGCTGAGATGGGCCTGGTCGTAGAACCCGCAGGCGACCGCGACGTCGGTGGCCGTGGCGCCCGTGTCCAGCAGCCGGATCGCGCGGTTCAGCCGCAGGATGCGGGCCAGCCGCTTCGGGGTGAGGCCGATCTGTTCCCGGAAGCGGTTCTCCAGGTGCCGCAGGCTCCAGCCGGTCCTGGCGGCCAGCTCCCCGATCGGCAGGGCACCTCCCGTCCGGTCGAGCAGCCGCCACGCCTCCAGGACGGCGGGGGACGGCTCGTGGGACGGTTCGGCCTGGGCCGTCCAGCGCAGCAGGGCCTCGTCGAGCAGCGCGAACCGCTCCCGCCACCCCGGGGCCGCCTCAAGGGCCGCGCCGAGGTCCCGCACCCGGCCGCCCAGGACGTCGGCCGGATCGGTGACCGTGTCCGCGAGCTCCCCGAGGGAGGCGCCGAGGAGGCGGTACGCCGCCCAGGGCGCGAGGGACAGCTCCACCCCGTGGAGGTCGCCCTGATGTCCGAGCACCCGGGCCCGGGTGTGCAGACCGGACACCACCGAGGTGTGCACCGGCGCCGGCGCCGGCGTCCCCGACGCCCTGCGGCCCGTCCGGCCGAGCCGCATCTCGCCGCCGAACCCGATGAGCAGCGACACCCTCCCGCTCGGCACCACCAGCCGCTCCTGCGGCAGGCCCGCCGTCGACCGGAATCCGCGGTACGCGCCGATGCCCGACCGGAGTCGGGCATCGGGCTTCGCGATGAACCACTGGCAGCCACCGGCTGCGCACACACGACGTCTCACGCTCGCCCCCCTCGGCCCGGAACCGTCCCGGGCCGTCGTTCACGATCACTCTCGGAGGGAGTCGGACGGCGGGCCAGAGACGTCGGCGTCCCAGGGACGGAGAGGGATGTCCCAGGCCCCTGACCTGCGGTGACGCCAACAACGAGGGACGCGCGAACGGGGTGTGGAACCCGTTCGGAGTCGCCCGGGTGGCGCAACGGTGGGGGCGGGGCGAGGCTGACGCCACAGCTCCCAGGGAGGTTCCGCCGTGCCCCGTTCCGCCCCGATACGCCGCTCCGCCGCCGCGCTGCTCCTGTCCGGCACCCTGCTGGTGACGACGACCGCGTGCGGGGGTGACGACGACCCGGCGGCGAGCGCCGCGGCGACGCCCAGCGCCTCGTTCGAGCAGCAGAAGCTGGCCAAGACCCGGTTCGTCGCCAACGCGGGCCTGGCGGCCGGCGCGACCTACCAGTGGATCGTCAAGCCGTACCGGGCGGGCAAGTTCAAGAAGGGCGCGGACGGCCAGAAGTTCGCGGTGGTGAAGGCGGGCCTGGCCGGCGCGTTCGCGTACAACCGGCTCAAGGCGGCGGTGAACAACGCCAAGGGCGACGCCCTGCTCTCCAAGGCCGTCGCCCCGCTCACCGCGGGCATCGAGTCGCTGAAGGACCTCGGCACGAAGCTCCGCACGGGCGAGGCGACCGAGGCGGACGTCGGCTCGCTCGAAGGCGTCATCAACAACGTGAAGGACGCCGGGAAGAGCGCGGGCGCCCCGGTGACCGACAAGGTGCCGAGCCTCGCCCAACTCGGCGGCTGAGGCAGGGCGTCAGGCGTTCAGCTCCGCCAGCACCCGCAGCGTCGTCAGGTCCGGGGCCGTGACCAGCAGGTCGGTGACCGGGCCCGCGCGCCAGGCCGCGAGGCGTTCGGCGATCCGCTCGCGCGGGCCGACCAGGGCGATCTCGTCGGCGAAGGCGTCCGGTACGGCAAGGACGGCCTCCTCGCGGCGGTCGGCCGCGAACAGCTCCTGGATGCGCCGGGCCTCGGCCTCGTAGCCCATGCGACCCATCAGGTCCGCGTGGAAGTTGCGGGCCGCGTGACCCATGCCACCGATGTAGAAGCCGAGCATCGCCTTGACCGGCAGCAGGCCCTCGGCGACGTCGTCGCAGACCTGTGCCCGGACCATGGGCGCCACGAGGAAGTCCTCGGGGAACGCGGCGACGCCGTACACGTCCGCGTACCGTGTCGGCGACCAGTACAGCGGCAGCCAGCCGTCGGCGATCTTCAGCGTCTGGGCGACGTTCTTCGGGCCCTCCGCGCCGAGCAGGACCGGCAGGTCCGCCCGCAGCGGGTGGGTGATCGGCCTGAGCGGCTTGCCGAGGCCGGTGCCGTCCTCGCCCGCGTACGGGTGGGAGTGGAAGCGCCCGTCGAGCGCCACCGGCCCCTCGCGCCGCAGTACCTGCTTGATCACGTCCACGTACTCGCGGGTCGCGGTCAGCGGGGAGCGCGGGAACGGCCGGCCGTACCAGCCCTCGACCACCTGCGGGCCGGACAGGCCGAGGCCGAGCATCATCCGTCCGCCGGAGAGGTGGTCGAGCGTCAGCGCGTGCATGGCGGTGGCGGTGGGCGTACGGGCGGCCATCTGCGCGACGGCCGTACCGAGCCGGATGCGGGAGGTGTGCGCGGCGATCCAGGTGAGGGCGGTGAAGGCGTCCGAGCCCCACGCCTCGGCCGTCCACACCGAGTCGTAGCCCAGCCGCTCGGCCTCGCGGGCGAGTTCGAGGTGCGCGGGGGAGGGGCCGCGGCCCCAGTAGCCGAGGGCGAGTCCGAGTCGCATGGCCGGCAGCCTTTCTGACGGACTGTCAGTTCCGCTCGGACTGTACGCCAACGGCCCCCCGCCCGGAAGGGCGAGGGGCCGTCGGTGAGGAGCGGGCGGGATCAGCCGTGCTGGATGCCCGTGGTGTCCTGGAGGACGCCGCGACGCCCGTCCTGGGTCTGCGCCACCAGCGCGTCACCGCGCTTGTCGACCGCCAGGTACCAGGTACCCGGGGCCAGTTCGGCGATCGGCGCCTGCGAGCCGTCCTCCGCGTACAGCGGGCGGGCGACCGGGACGGCGAACCAGAACGGCGCGAAGTCGGCGGCCGGCTGCGGCTGGGCGCCGTGCTGCTGCTCCGGCGCACCCGGCTGCGGCTGACCCTGCTGGGCGCCGAAGGGCTGGCCCTGCTGGGCGTGCGGGTCGCCCGGCTGACCCGGCTGGGCGCCGTACGGCTGGTGCTGCTGCGCGCCCGGGTAGCCGTAGCCGCCCTGGACACCCGGCTGACCGGGGTGGCCCTGCTGGCCCGGCTGCATGCCGTACGGCTGCGGGGCCTGCGGCTTCGGCGCGGTCACCAGCGGCGCCTTGAGCGCGGGCACCAGCGGGGCGGCGACAGCGGCACCGGCCAGCGCCAGGGCGGCGATGGTGCCGAGGATGAGACCGGCGCCGACGTTGGTGGACTCGAAGATCCACATCAGCAGGTTCCAGGCCGCCGCCACGGCGAACGCGGCACCGACCTGGGCCAGGTCCAGACCCGCGACCTTGCGGGGCTGCGGCAGGCCGTGCGACACGACCACGAGGGCGCCGCCGGCGATACCCAGGAAGAAGGCGCCCCAGCCGAGCTGGGAGATCTCCCAGGAGAACGTCGAGGGCACCCGGTCGCAGATGCTGGCCGCGGCGTTACAGCTGGAGACATCCAGGAACGAGGCGATGAACAGCAGGACCGCTGCTCCGATCACCACGCCGTCGCCTCGGGTGAGCGCACGGATATTCACGTGAAAGAGTCCTTCGTCGGGTCGTCTCGTCGGGGTGGCGCAAGGCACGGGGGCGGCACCGTCGTACGGACGAATCTATCGTCCCGTGGGGGCTACCCCTTCAGGTAGGTCCCGATGCCGTCCGCGATTCCCCGCGCCGCTTTCTGGCGCCATGCCGCATTCGAGAGCAACGCGGCATCCTTCGGATCACGCATATTGCCGCATTCCAGGAAGACCTTGGGAACGGTCGAGAGATTCAGCCCGCCGAGGTCCGAGCGGATGTCCAACCCGGTGCCGGAACCAATGTAGTTGGCCGGCGACGTGCCGGTGGCGCTCGCGAAGTGTGTGGCGATGCGCTCGCCGAGGGTACGCGACGGCCCCACGATCTTCGAGGTGTCCGCGGCCCCCGACTGGACGAGGGCGGGCAGGATCACGTGGAAACCCCGGTGTCCCGCGGCCGAACCGTCCGCGTGCACCGACACCACGGCGTCGGCCTTCGCGGCGTTGCCGAGGCGGGCGCGCTCGTCGATGCACGGCCCGAAGGGCCGGTCGGCGTCGTGGGTGAGGACGACCGTCGCACCCTGCGCCTTGAGGAGATCCCGCAGACGGTGTGAAACATCCAGGGTGAATGCGGCTTCCGTGTAGTTGTCCGCGGTGGAGGTACCCGTGGTGTCGCATTCCTTGGGATGGGTCCCGATATCGACCTTCTTGTTGATATCGGCGGTGTGTTGGAAATTACCCGGATTGTGCCCCGGGTCGACGACGACGGTCCGGCCGGCGAGAGGCAGCGCGGCGCGGGCGGCGCCGGGCGCCGGCGCGGACGCGGCCGGGTTCACCCCGCTCTTCGCGTCGGGACCCTTCGCTGTGGGGCTCTTCGTCGTGGGGCTCTTCGCGGCGGCCCGGGGTGCGGCGCCGGAGCCGCTGCCGCACCCGGCGAGCGCGGCGCAGGCGGCGGCGGACAGCGTGACGGCGAGGATCTTCCGGTGGTGGGGCACCCCGCGACTCTACGGCGCGGGGCCGTCAGTTGTTCGAGCCCCGCCGCGACAGACCGGACATTCGGCCGCGCGGCAGGCGGCGGGCGACGGGCCCGGATCCGCTCAGATCCCCGCGCCCACGCGGCGCAGCACGCGGAGCGAGTCGGTGACCGAGATCTCCTCGAACGCCCCCGACTCGATGGCCCGGCAGTAGATCCGGTACGGGGCCTGGCCGCCGTCCTCCGGGTTCGGGAACACGTCGTGCACGACCAGCAGACCTCCCTCGGCGACCTTGGGGGCCCAGCCCTCGTAGTCGTTCGTGGCGTGCTCGTCGGTGTGCCCGCCGTCGATGAACACGAAGCCGAGTTCGCCCGCCCACACCTTCGCCACCTGCGGCGAGCGGCCGACGACGGCGATCACGTGGTCCTCCAGACCCGCCTTGCGCAGCGTGCGGCGGAACGTCGGCAGCGTGTCCATCAGTCCGACCTCCGGGTCCACGACCGTCGGGTCGTGGTACTCCCACCCCGGCTGCTGCTCCTCGCTGCCCCGGTGGTGGTCCACCGTCACCGCCATCACCCCGGCCTCCCGCGCCACGTCCGCCAGCAGGATCGTCGACCGGCCGCAGTACGTCCCGACCTCGAGGAGCGGAAGCCCGAGCTTCGCCGCCTCGGCGGCGGCCTCGTACAGCGCCAGCCCCTCCTTGACGGGCATGAAGCCCTTGGCCGACTCGAAGGCGGAAAGGATCTCGGGGGCGGGCATGGGATCTCCTACTGACGGGTACGCGGGTCCGGGCGCCCATCGTGCCCTACGCGTCGCACTCGAACCACACCCTCTTCCCGTCCCCCGCCTCCTCCACCCCCCACCGGTCCGTCACCGCCTCCACCAGCAGCAACCCCCGCCCGCCCTCGTCCAGCGGATCCCCGCCCTTCGCGGCGACCGAGCCGGGCACCCCGTCAGCGACCTCGACCCGCAGCCCGTACGGCTCGCGCAGCACGATCACCGCGCACCGCCGGTCCGGCACGTGCCGCACGACGTTCGCGACGAGCTCGGTGAGCGCGAGCTCGGCGGCGTCGACGAGGTGGGGCAGCCGCCAGTGGACGAGAAAGCTGCGCAGGATGCGGCGCATGTGGCGGGCGGAGTGCTCACCGACGGTGAACCCCATGCGGTAGGTCGCCTCAGTTACGTGATTCATGCCATCAGAGTGCGGTCGGTTGGTTACGCTCGGCTACGGACCGAACCCAACGCCTGCGGGCGTTCGTTTGGGGGTGACCCGCGCGGTGAGCAACATCCGTGACCTGGATCCCAGCGCGTCTCCGCTGGACTACTACGGCTCCGAGTTGAGACGGCTGAGAGAGGAGGCGAACCTCAAGCAGCCGGATCTGGGGCGGCTCGTCTACTGCACGGGTTCTCTGATCGGCCAGATCGAGACGGCGAAGAAGGTCCCGACGCGGGAGTTCTCGGAACGGGTCGACGCGGCGCTGCTGACGGGCGGGGTGTTCAGTCGCTTGGTGGGGCTGGTGCTGCGGAGTCAGCTGCCGGCGTGGTTCCAGGCGTACGCGGAGCTGGAGGCGAAGGCGGCGTACATCTCGACCTACCAGTCGCAGCTGGTCTACGGCCTGTTGCAGACGGAGGCGTACGCGCGGTCGGTACTGGCAACGGGGTTGCCGAAGAGGTTGAGCGATCTCGTCGCGGCACGAATGGAGCGCCAGCGAATCCTGAAGAGGGACCGCCCACCCATGGTCTGGGTCGTGTTGGACGAGGCCGCGCTGCACAGGCCGATCGGCGGCCACGATGTGATGCGTAACCAACTGGAGCGCCTGTTGAGTTACTCGGACCAGCGCTGGGTCCGGGTGCAGGTTCTCCCGTACGAGGCAGGCGAGCACGCCAGCTTGATCGGATCGTTCAACCTGCTCCGGTTCGACGATGACCCTGACGTGGTCTACACGGAGGACGTCATCTCGGGGCACACGACGGCCAATCCTGAGACGGTGCGCGAAGCAACGCTTCGTTACGCTCACTTGCAGGCCTCCGCCCTTTCCGTGGAGGATTCGGCGGAACTGATCTTGCGCGTGATGGAGGAACGTTATGGGGAGCGGCCCGAAGAACGCGCGGTGGCGTAAGTCTTCGTTCAGTGGCAACACCGGCGGCGACTGCATCGAGGTCGCCGACCTCGCCCCCCACGTCGCCGTCCGCGACTCCAAGAACCCCGCCGGCCCCGTCCTCACCCTCGCCCCCGCCGCCTTCGCGGCATTCGTCGAGGCCGCGGCGCAGGACCGGATCGGTCGGTGAGCGACTGGTACGTCCTGGTCGAGGGCGCGCGGTACGACGACTGGGTACTCCTGCGGACCGTCCACGTCGACGGCGACCGCGCGCAGGCCGTCGCGCGCGCCACCGAGCTGACGCGGGCCTGCCGGGACGACGGCAAGGAGTGGCCGGTGGACACCATCCCGCAGGTCGGGCGGCGGGTCTTCCGTACCTCCGAGGCGAGTTGGCTCGTGGAGATCCTGCGTTCGCACTGGCACGACGAGAAGAAGGAGCCGTACACCAGCTCGCGCCTGGTCCGCTTCTCCGTCGCGCAGTTGGAGCACGCCGAGGAGCTCGTCCCCGCCGAACCGCCCGTCAAGAGCCGCCTGCGCCGGGCCCTCGGGCGGGACTAGTAGGACTTGGTCAGGTTGGGGCTGGTGTGGGTATGCCGCGGTGGCAGGTGGGGCATACGCCGGTCCATGTCGCGAGGAGGGTCTGTAGCTCGCGGACGATGCGGTAGAGGCTCAGGCCGGCGTGGTGTCTCGATGCTCGATCACCCGATCTCAGCCGACGCTCTCGCGGAGATGGAGCGATGCGATCGCCCCCTGACCGTCGATGATCTCGTCGCGATCGCCTACGTGCTCAACACGACCCCCGCGGTGCTGCTGTCGCACATCCCTATCGACATGCCGGAACCCGAGGGGCCTTTTGCCACGGGGCTCCCGAGTGACGTCGACCCAACCGAGCTCCGTGCCTGGATCGAGGGGAAGACCACGCTCGACCGCGAGTCGCGGGTGCGCTGGTGGGAAGAGTGGGCTGGCCGCCTCAGGGTCCGGTCAGCACACCACGAGGAACAGCTGCAGGGAGTGTACGCAGAGCTGCGTGAACTCGGCGACCTGGCAGTCCAAGAAGCAGATGCCCCGCCCGTGCAGCGTCTGCAGTGGCGCATCCAGGACGGCGAGCACGCGCTCAACCAGTCCGAAGTCGCACTGGCGTTGACTGAGCATCGACTCGGCAACCTCCGAGAAGACGCCTGACAGACTGAGTCCTGGCCAGTCAAAGTCACCTATTCATAGGCGACTTTGACTGGCTTTCTGTCGTCAGGTGGTACATCCGGTACATCAATCTGCGATAGTGATAGTGGGCTTGTGAATGCCTTCGCAAGTGCTGATGTACGAGAAGAAGGCTCGGAAGCCGGTCAGGTGGTCCTCAAGGGGGCCAGCTTCGGCTCCCGGGCGTGGTCGGGAGGCGGGTCTCGGGGATGCAGTGTGGAACTGTGGAGCCGAGACGCTGGTCCCTGTGAAGATGGCACCGCCTGGACACGCAGGACTGAACAAGATGAAGCGGGGGCGGTTATGACTGAGGATCAGCCTCAGTTACCCGAGCAGCCGACACAGGGCCATGCAACAGCGTCACAGGCCGTGCCGCCGCGACCGCAGGTTCCGCCCGTTGTCACGGCCGAGCAGCGGGCCGCGCGCTGTTCATGCCGGTCACCTCGGCCATAGGCTTCTCGGTCAACTACTTCAGCGACGAGGTCGGCTTCCTGCTCTGCGTCATGCTCGTGGCCATCGCCGCGTTCATCCTGACGATCCTCCTCAACGTGAAGTGGTCCCGCATAACCGCCTGAGTCGTGGCACCGTCGCAGGCTTGATCGACGTGATCGACGGCTTCGGGACCTTGGGCTCCGCCAGCGGCACCCGTTACGCCTCCGTCGGAGCAGGCGTGGTGCTCCTGGCGCTGCTGTCGGTCGTGATGCTGGCTGCTGCCGTCCTCATCCGGTTGCCGTCGCGTCAGGCGTCTGCGATCCCGCAGATGCCACCGACCCAGCCTCCGTAGAGCTGACCCCGACCGACCATCCAGAACGAACGAAGGAAGAACGCCATGAAGACCACCAGGACTGCGCATGCGACGCGGACCAGGATCGCCGTGTCCGCCGTGGCCCTGGCCGGGGGCGCGCTCATGCTCACCGCCTGCGGCGGGAGCAGCGATGCTGCTTCCTCCCGGAGCCCCAGCAGCAGCCAGGCTTCCAGCTTCGACGGTGCCTACATCTCCATCACCGACGGGGAGCGCGGCGGCATCGCAGCCGTCGAAGGCCACAAGATCACGTACATCAACGTCACCGCTGGCGACCAGCAGTGCCAGCTGACAACGAAGGCCCTCGACGACATCAAGCACGGTTCCATCGTCAAGGACGGCAAGACCGACACGGGTCAGTACCAGGTTCTCTCGACCGGCACGATCAACGACAGCCGGACCAGTGTGCTCTGGGACGACGTCAACGGCTCCGACCAGACAGGCACTGACTTGGGATCCGGCTCGATCTCGATGTCGAACAGCATGATCACGCTCGGGTATACCTTCGCCTATTCGATCGACCAGGTCCAGCTCATCCCCGCCGACAGCGACCAGGCGAAGGCCTTGATGGCCAAGGACTGCAACCAGCACAGCTGATTGCCGCACCACCTAGGCAGCACAGAACCCCGTGGACATCATGTCCACGGGGTTCTGTCTTTTCTCTGACACCTACTCCTGGAGCTGCTGCGCCCGGTACTCCTCAATCGTCTCCGGTGGCCGGCCGTACTTGGGCGCGTGCTGCTCGACGAAATCCAGCTCAGCCCACGCTGCCGGCTGCCGGATCCTCGACCGGGCCGCCACGACGAACACCGTGGGACTGATGGCGATGTTGAGCAGACACCACCCGGCCAGCAACGCCGTCAGCACCACAGGCAGACTGTCCTTGATCGCCAGGGTGGCCAGAACGACCAAGCCTGCGCTGCTGGCCAAGAGGCTGGCCACGTACCCCTCGAACGTGCCGGCCAGACGCGCCAGGGTCCTCGGCTCGTTGCGATGCTGCACGGAGCGCACCATCTCGCCGACGAACACCACGGTGGTCACAGCCGCCACAGTGGTCAGTGCCAGTTCACGGATTCCGGTAATCCACCATCGCGCCGAGCGCCACCAGCCACGCGGGAACTCGCCGCGAAGCCTAGTAGGGCTTGGTCAGGTTGGGGCTGGTGTGGGTATGCCGCGGTGGCAGGTGGGGCATACGCCGGTCCATGTCGCGAGGAGGGTGTGTAGCTCGCGGACGATGCGGTAGAGGCTCAGGCCGGCGTGGTGACAGGGAGCCCGTGGCGTGACATCCCTGAACGCTACGGCTTCTGGTCGACCCAAGATCAAAGAGTGGCGGGGTCTGGCCACTGTGACAAGACTCCCGCCAGCTACCTTGCCGGACTCGACTTGCGCGGTGCCGTCATCTGGCTCCGCAGCCTCTGACCCAGATGATCCAAACGTGGAACAGGCCCTAGGCGGAGCGTCAGCGGTGGCCCAGCACGTTGATCACCCGGCCGTTGGGGTCACGGACGAAGAACCGGCGCACGCCCCATTCCTCGTCCTGCAACGGGTGCACGATCTCCGCGCCGCTGGCGCGCAGGGCCTCGTACGCCGCGTCCACATCCTCCACCTCGACACTCAGGTCGGGCGTGACCGGGGCGGTCTTGTCGTCGGCCATGAAACTGATCTGGGCCGCCGGGTTCGACGGGGAGCCCAGGGTCATGATCCAGCCGTGGTTCATGACCTCCTCGAACCCGAGCAGGCCATAGAAGTCCCGGCTCTCCCGCACAGCCGAAGACTGGACATTGGGTACGACACGGCGAACGGCCATCGACTACTCCAAGTGGCAGGACTGAGGCTCTGCACGACTGTATGGCGCACCCGAGGTCTTCCGCCCGGGTGATCCCGGTGGCGTGAGTCCCGCGCTCCCTGGTGTCTGGAGACCATGGAGTGGAAGTACAAGCGCCTTGCGCCACCCAGAGCCGCCGGTGTGGCCGGGGTGGTGTTCGCGATCCTGACGGCCACGGCGATCGTTCTGGTGCGCGTCGCGCTGCCGGGCGGCGCCGACGGGGACGGGGTGACCGTCGACGCCGGGGAGCGGAGCGCCGTGC
Organism: Streptomyces sp. HUAS YS2; assembly: GCF_033343995.1. Lineage (NCBI taxonomy): Bacteria > Bacillati > Actinomycetota > Actinomycetes > Kitasatosporales > Streptomycetaceae > Streptomyces > Streptomyces solicathayae. Next base: position 5,618,005 of record NZ_CP137573.1, read on the forward strand.
GGACGGCGCTGGAGCTGGTCCCGTTCGCTGGGATCGCGTTCCTGTGGTTCATGGGGGCGCTGCGGGAGCAGGCGGGCGAGCGCGAGGACAAGTTCCTCTCCACCGTGCTGCTGGGCAGCGGTCTGATCTTCGTCGCGACCCTGTTCGGCGCCGCCGCGGCGGCCTGGACGGTTCTCGACGAGGGCGGGCAGGGCTCGTCCTTCGGCCGTGACGTCGCCTACGCGCTGCTGACCACGTACGCCATGCGGATGGCGGCGGTGTTCGTCATCACCACCTCGAGCATCGGCCGCCGGCTGGGCGCGCTCCCACGTCCGCTCGTCGTCCTCGGCTATCTGGCGGGCCTGACGCTGCTCGTCGTGGGAGCGTCCGTGCCCTGGTCCGAGCTGGTCTTTCCGGCCTGGGTGCTGCTCCTGAGCCTGAACATCCTGTGGGGGCGGCGTCCCGGCACGGCACGGCCCGCCGCCTCGGCCTGATCCGGCCGCACCGCTCACTCGAACGGTCCGCTCCCCGTCGCCGCGGCCCGCCCGGCCACCCAGAGTGTGTGCGGGGGACTCGACCGGGCCCGTCGGAGAGGACCGTTCCCGTGGTCAGGATTGCCGTCGATCTGAACCGCTGTCAGGGGTATGCGCAGTGCGCGTTCCTCGCTCCCGAGATCTTCACGATGCACGGCGACGAGGCGCTGCTGTACGACCCGGAGGCCGACGAGGCGCAGCGCGCGAAGCTGGCTCAGGCCGCCGCGGCGTGCCCCGTCCAGGCCATCCTCGTCGACGCGGTCGATGCCGTGGACGCCGTCGACGCCTCGGCCGAGGCGGTGTCCGGTGCGCGGTGACGGAGCCTTGGAGCAGCTCAAGCGCGAGGGCCGCATCGTCGTCGTCGGCGCCTCGCTGGCCGGCCTGCGGGCCGCCGAGACCCTGCGGGCCAAGGGCTTCGAGGGGTCTCTGACCATGATCGGCGACGAGCCCGGGGAGCCGTACGACCGCCCTCCGCTGTCCAAGCAGGTGCTGCTGGGCAAGGCGCGCGCGGACCGCACCGCGCTGCCCCGGCTCCGGTCCGTCGACGCGACCTGGCGGCTCGGCGTTCCCGCCGCGGGCCTGGACATGGCCGCCCGTCGGGTGCGGCTGGCCGACGGCGACGAGGTGCCGTACGACCGGCTGCTGATCGCCACCGGGGTCCGGGCACGCCCGTGGCCGCGCGAGGAGGAGGCGGAGCTCGACGGCGTCTTCGTGCTGCGGACCCGTGACCACGGTGCCGCGCTCGCCCGGCGGCTCGCCGACGGGCCCAAGCGGGTCCTGGTCATCGGGGGCGGGTTCGCCGGCTCGGAGGTCGCCTCCGCCTGCCGTGAACGCGGCATCCCCGTCACCGTTGCCGAACGCGGCGCGTCGCCCCTGGTCGGCGCGCTCGGCGGGGTGATCGGCGCGGTGTCCGCCGGCCTGCATCGCGAGCACGGGGTGGACCTGCGGTGCGGGGTCATGGTGACGGCGTTGGAGGGGGACGCCTCGGGACGGGTGCGCGCCGCCCATCTGTCGGACGGCTCCACGGTCGAGACCGACGTGGTCGTCGTCTCGCTCGGCGCCCTCCGCAACACCGAATGGCTCGCCGGTTCGGGACTCGGGGCCGGCCCCCGCGGCATCGCCTGCGACGCCGGCTGCCGCGCCTTCGACATCCGAGGAATCGTCACCGACGACATCTACGCGGCGGGTGACGTCGCGCGCTGCCCACACCCCCTGTTCGGCTACCAGTTCCTGTCCCTGGAGCACTGGGGCAACGCGGTCGCCCAGGCGGGGATCGCGGCGCACAACATGATCAGCGAGAGCACGGACCGCCTGCCGCACATGGAGGTACCGGCCTTCTGGTCCTCGCAGTTCGGCGTCAACATCAAGTCGGTCGGAGTGCCGTCGATGGGGACGGAGATCCTCATCGCGCAGGGCTCGCTGGAGAGCCGCCGGTTCGTCGGCGTCTACGGGTACCAGGGGCGCGTGATCGGCGCCGTCTCCTTCGACCACGGCCGGTGGCTGCCGTTCTACCAGGAGCTGATCGAGAGCACCGCGCCGTTCCCGCCGTCGTTCCCCACGGTCGACCGGCATCCGGACGGACAGCGGCCGATGGACGCGGACTTCCCCGACCCGTCCGTGCCCTCCCACGGCCCGACCGTGACCCTCAGCGGTTACTCGCCGGCCGACCGCCGGATCACGTTCATCCCCGCGCACTGACCCCGCACGGCCACGAGGACGACCTGCCATGACGCAATCGCTGCTGCACCAGATCCTGGACCACGCCAACCGGGCCGATCCGTACCCGATCTACGAGGAGCTGCGGAAGACGCCCGTCCACCACGAGGACGGCGGTCCGTACGTGATCAGCACGTACTACGAGATCCGCAGCCTTCTGCACGATCCCCGGATCAGCTCCGACGCCCGCAACCTGGCCTCGGCCGGCGCCGATCCGCTGGCCGAGGAGACCACCCCGCAGGAGGGCGCCCTGCCGCCGGGCTTCCTGAAGCTCGACCCGCCGGAGCACGACCGGATGCGGCGCATGACCAACCGGCACTTCGGCCCGCCCCACTCGCCCCGCCGGGTCGACGACATGCGCCCGGAGCTCCACGACATCGTCGACGGCCTCATCGCCGGCATCGACGACCCCGGCCGGATCGACCTGGTGGAACAGTTCTCGTACCCGTTCCCGGTGACGGTGATCTGCCGGCTGCTCGGGGTGCCGCGCGAGGACGAGTCGCGCTTCCACACCTGGGCGGACACCCTCGCCGCGAGCCTGGACCCCGACCCGGACGCCGATCCCGCCGAGCGGGGCAAGGGTGCGAACGAGGCCCGGATGGAGCTGGGCATGTACCTGGCCGGGCTGATCGAGGAGCGCCGCAAGAACCCCGGGGACGACATGCTGTCCCAACTGGCCACGTCCAGGGGCGAGGACGGTCAGATGACCACGATGGAGCTGCTCAGCACCGCGGCGCTGCTGCTGATCGCGGGGCACGAGACCACGGTCAACCTCATCACCAACGGCATGCTGACGCTGCTGCGCAATCCCGACGTCCTGCAGCGGCTGCGGGCCGAACCGAAGCTGGTCGTGCCGCTGGTCGAGGAACTGCTGCGCTTCGAGCCGCCGGTGCAGCTGCTGCCGCAGCGCACCACGCTCGCCGACATCGAGGTCCGCGGCGTCACGATCCCCAAGGGCTCGTCCCTCTGGCTGGTCCTGGCGTCCGGCAACCGCGATCCCCTGCGCTTCGAGAACCCGGACCGCTTCGACCCGGACCGCCCGGACATCCAGCACCTCGGCCTGGGCAGCGGCATCCACAGCTGCTTCGGCGCCCCGCTCGCCCGCCTGGAGGCCCAACTCGCCCTGTCCGAGCTGGCCCGCAGGCTGGAGAACCCACGCCTGGTCGACGACCCGCCCCCGTACCGGCAGAACGCGGTCCTGCGCGGCCCGCGCCACCTGCACATCACCTGCGACGGGATCCGCCCCTAGCGCCCGTCGGCGAAAAAGGCGGTGCGGGTTACGGAGCCGGCTGTTACGTTGCCTCGCATGTCCTCTGTCATCCACAACTGGTACGCGCTGCGCATCCGGTCGACGCGCTGACCGTGGTGTCGGTCCGCCGACACCGGGTCCCACGTCCACCATTCACCTCACCTCAGGATGACGAGGATCTTCACCATGCGCGCAGACTCGCGCCCCGTTTTCGTATGCGTTCACGGCGGCTCCAGCAACGCCCGGGCCTGGGGCCCGTTGCAGAACGAACTGGCCCTGCTCGGTTACCGTTCGCATGCTGTGGACCTGCCCGGCCACGGCGACCTGGCCGGCATTCCGGCCGCCTACTACCAGCAGCCCCAGGACGTGGCGGCGTTCGCCGCCGCGCCCTCCCCGGTGCGCGGTGTCACGCTGGCGGACAACGTCCGCCATGTGGTGGGCGTCGTGCGGCGGCTCGCCCCGTCGGGCCCGGTCGTCCTGGTCGGCAACAGCCTCGGCGGGCTGACGATCAGCGCGGTGGCCAACGCCGTACCGGCCCTGCTGGACCGGGTGGTCTACCTCTCCGCGCTCTGCCTCGCGGATCCGGCCATGCTCACCGAGGCGTGGGACGTGGCCGACGACAACCTGATGGACGCCGCGGTGGCCCGGATCGCCGTGCCGCGCGAGGGCGATCCGGGGGTGGCCCGGCTGAACTGGCGGGCCGCCCACGCCGATCCGGAGGTGTTCGCCGCGTTGAAGGCCGCCATCATGGCCGACTCGACCGACCATCAGTTCCGGCTGTTGCTCGACTCCCTGGACCCGGACGAGACCTACGCGGTGATGGAGCCGGGAGCGCTGGTCCGGGCCGACGCGTGGGGGCGGGTGCCGCACACGTACGTACGACTCTCCGACGACCGGAGCCTTCCCTTGGCGGTCCAGGACCACATGATCCGCGCGGCGGACGCGCTGACCCCGCACCATCCCTTCGACGTGCACACCCTCGCGGCCTCGCACGTCGGCTACTTCAGCAGGCCCGGCGTCTTCGCGGAGCTGCTGACGAAACTCGTCTGAAGCGCCGGCGGCACCGTCACGGCCACCGGCTGAAGCCCGCCTGCTCCGTGTGGACGGTGACCGTGCCGCCGCCGAGCATCTCGGCCTTCTCGCGGAGGCGGGCGACGACGGCCGTGCTCGGGTCGCCGTAGACGTCGATGGATGTCATGCGGATGAGCGTGCTGAACGCGCGGAAGCGCTCCATGCCGAGTTCCATGTGGAACTCCATCGACGCCGAGTCCGGGTGGGTGGCGATGAGGGTCATAGTGGACGCGGACTCGTCGATGTAGAAGTGGTAGGCGAGCAGCTGCGGCTCGCGTTCCTCGACGAACGCGGCGAGGTCGCGCAGACCGCTCCGGACATCCGCGAGCTTGCCCTCGCGGATGTCGGAGCGGTCGACGTAGTAGATGGGTCGTGCCATGGCGTCGGCTAGCTGCTCGGCTGCTGGAAGCGGATCATGTTGCCGGCGGGGTCGCGGAAGGCGCAGTCACGGACGCCGTAGTGCTGGTCGACCGGCTCCTGGAGGACGTCGCCGCCGGCGGCGCGGATCTTCTCGAAGATCGCGTCGACGTCGTCGGTGGTGAAGATGACGCCCCGCAGCAGGCCCTTGGCCAGCAGCTCGTTCAAGGTCTCGCGGTCGGCGGCGGAGGCGCTGGGGTCGGCGAGCGGGGGTTCGAGCACGATGTTCACGTCGGGCTGGGAGGGGGAGCCGAGGGTGACCCAGCGCATGTTCTCGTAGCCGACGTCCTTGCGTACTTCCAGGCCGAGGATGTCGCGGTAGAAGCCGAGGGCCTTGTCGTGGTCGTCGACGGCGATGAAGCACTGGGAGAGGTTGATGTCCATGCCCACGACGTTAGGCGTGGGGCGCGGCTTTCGCTTCTCCGTTCCTGACCGGTCGGGTGTGGACCTTGGCGACGCAGGCGGGGATGTCGGCGACGTCGCCGTGGTCGCGGGCCCGGTACGCGCTGGGGCTCTCGCCGACCAGCTCGGTGAACCGGGAGCTGAAGGACCCCAGTGACGTACAGCCGACCTCGAAACAGACCTCGGTCACCGAGAGGTCGCCGCGCCGCAGCAGGGCCTTCGCCCGTTCGATGCGGCGGGTCATGAGATAGCTGTAAGGCGTCTCGCCGTAGGCGGCCCGGAAGCTGCGGGCGAAATGGCCGGTCGACATGAGCGCGGTCCGCGCCAGCGCGGCCACGTCGAGCGGCTCCGCGTAGTCCCGGTCCATCTGGTCACGGGCCCGACGCAGCCGGGCAAGATCCTCCAGCGAAGTCACCCCTCCACGATCGCACAGGGTCAGGACGTCGCGGCCGCGATCGTGCCGCGCAGGCGCAGCACGCCGTCCCGCCACAGGCCGCCGTCCGCCGACTCCTCCCACAGCTCCACCAGCTCGGAGTCCGGGCCAAGGATCCGGTCCAGGGCCTGCACCGCGAGCGGGCGCAGGTCCAGGGGCAGCTCGGGCAGCGGCTCGTCCGGGCCGTAGGCCGTGGTGACCGGGTCGCCGCCCGGGCACTGCGCCGCCACGAGCGCCGCGGCGGCGAGGGCCGTCGCCGCCTCGTCCGAGTCGAGGAACTCCTCGCCCGTCCCGATCACCGCGAGGAACTGCGCGCGGATCAGTCCGGGGCGTTCGTGCCGAGGCAGGTCGCCGAGGGCGCCCCCGAAGTCCGCCGCCGAGTCGTTGTCGAAGTGTCCGATGTCCCAGGTACCCATGGGAGGCATCGTGGCAGGTGGCACTGACAACGCCGCCTCCGGCGGTTGCGGCGGTCCCCGGGCGGTCGGACGCTGGAGGAGAGGAGGTTTTTCCTCATGGGCGAGCAAATGGTGACGCACAAGCCCGGGGAGGGACGCTCGTACTGGGTGCTGGGCGGTCTGTACACGGTGAAGGTGGGGGCCGCCGACACCGGCGGCGCGATGACCGTCATCGAGTTCACGGTGCGCGAGGGCATGGGCCCGCCGCCGCACACGCACGACTGCAGCGAGACGGTCTACGTCCTGGAGGGACGGATGCGCTTCCACCTCGACGGCGAGGTCGTGGAGGCGGGTCCCGGGTCCTTCGTGCACATTCCGGCGGGCGTCTGGGAACAGCCGGAACCGGTGGGGACCGCCAAGTTCCTTTCCGTGTACCAGCCGGGAGGCTTCGAGGAGTTCTTCGCCGAGGTGGGCGAACCCGCGACGTCGAACACGCTTCCCCCCGTCCCCGAAGGACCGCCGGACATCGCGCGGATCGCGGAGGTCGGGGCCCGCTACGGGATGCAGGTGAGGTCGCCGGAGGGCTAGGGCCGGTCCTCGCACAACTACGCGCGTGATTCCCGGCGCATCTGACCTTCCGTCAGATTGGAACGTGTTCTAGTCTGCCCTGCCATGGGCATCGCCATCACGCACGAACAGCGGGAGCTCGCCAAGGCGGTCCGCGGGCTGCTGGCCCGGGTCGCGCCGGCCGAGGAGGTGCGCAAGCACCTCGACGTACCCGGCACCGCCACCGTCCGCCCCGGTCACTGGGACGCGCTCGCCGAGCAGGGGCTGCTCGGGCTGCACCTGCCCGAGGAGTACGGCGGAGGCGGCGGCGGACTCGCCGACCTGGCCGTCGTCCTGGAGGAGGCCGGGCGGGCCGTGCTGCCCGGCCCGTACCTGCCGACCGTCCTCGCCGCCGAGATCCTGCGGCGCGCCGGGCAGGGCGGGCTCGTCGAGGAGCTGGCCTCCGGGCGCCGGACCGGCGCCGTCGCCCTCGGGGCCGGCGCGCTGACCGCCGTACCCGCCGAGGACGGCGGGCTGCTGCTCACCGGGACCGCCCCGCCGGTGCTCGGCGGCGCGCAGGCCGACCTGATGATCCTGGCCGCCGAGACCGCCGACGGCACCGTCCTCTGGGCCGCCGTCGACGCCGACGCCCTCGCCGTACGCGTCCACGACAGCGCCGACCCCACCCGGCCGACCGCCGAGGTCACCGCCGCGTCCGTCACTGTCCCCGCCGACCGCGTCCTCGCCTACGGCCCCGGCACCGGCCCCGTACGCGACCTCGCCTCCGTCCTGTACGCCGCCGACGCCTGCGGGACCGCCGGACGGGCGCTGGACACCGCCGTCGAGTACGCCAAGACGCGCGAACAGTTCGGCCGGCCGATCGGACAGTTCCAGGGCATCAAGCACCTCTGCGCCGACATGCTCGTCCGGCTCGAACAGGCCCGCGCCCTGACCTGGGACGCCGCCCTCGCCGCCGACGACCCCGACGCGACCGACGACGTCCGCGCCCTCACCGCCGCCCTCGCCGCCTCCGCCGCGCTCGACGCCGCGTACGGCTGCGCCAAGGACTGCATCCAGATCCTCGGCGGCATCGGGTTCACCTGGGAGCACGACGCCCATCTCCACCTGCGCCGCGCCGTCGTCGCCCGCCAGCTCCTCGGCGCGGGCGACACCCACCGCGCGCGGGCCGTCCGGCTCGCCGCCGCCGGGACCCGGCGCGAGCTGCGGCTCCAGCTGCCGGCCGAGGCCGACGCCTACCGGGCCGAGGCGCGCGAGGCGATCGCACCGGCCCGCGGACTCGACCCGAAGGCCGCCCGCCGCGCCCTCGCGCCCACCGGCTACGCCGCCCCGCACCTGCCCCCGCCGTACGGGCTCGGCGCCGGGCCCGTGCAGCAGCTCGCCGTGCAGCAGGAGCTGACGGCCGCCGGGGTCAGCCCGAGCGGGCTCGGCATCGCCACCTGGGTCGTGCCCTCGCTGCTCGCGTACGGCACGACCGAGCAGCAGGAGCGCTACCTCGCCCCCACGCTCCGCGGCGAACTGCTGTGGTGCCAGCTGTTCAGCGAGCCTGGCGCCGGATCCGACCTCGCCTCCCTGCGCACCCGCGCCGAACGCACCGAGGACGGCTGGCGGATCAACGGTCAGAAGGTCTGGACGAGCGCCGCCCAGTGGGCCGACTACGGCATCCTCCTCGCCCGGACCGACCCCGACGCCCCCAAGCACCAGGGGCTCACGTACTTCGTCGTCGACATGAAGGCCGGTGACACTCGAGAGGGGCCCGGGATCGACATCCGGCCGCTGAAGGAGATCACCGGGGACTCGCTCTTCAACGAGGTCTGGTTCGACGATGTGCTGCTGCCTCCCGACGCCGTCGTCGGCGAGGTGAACGGCGGCTGGAAGGTCGCCCGCAACACCCTCGGCAACGAACGCGTCCACATGGCCGACCAGGTCGCCTTCGACACCGGTCTGGAGGCCCTCATCGGGGCTGCGGACCGGGTCGACGACACCGTCGCCGTACGCATCGGGGCGCTCGTCGCCGAGGCGCACGCGCTCGGCTGCATCGGACTGCGCACCACGCTGCTCCAGGTCTCCGGCCTGGAACCCGGAGCGGGGGCCAGCGTCCGCAAGCTCGTGCAGACCGGACACCAGCAGAAGGTCGCCGAGCTGGCGCTCGAACTCCTCGGCCCGGCCGGCGCGGTGCGCGAGGGCGCGGGGGAGCGGGCCGTCCACGGGCTGCTGATGTCCCGCTGCCTGACCATCGCCGGCGGCACCACGCAGGTTCAGCTCAACGTCGTCGCCGAGCGCATTCTCGGCCTGCCCAGGGACTGAAGGAGAACCATGGCCATGAAGGCGTACATCGTCGGCGTCGGGATGACGAACTTCGAGAAGCCCGAGACACGCGACTGGCAGTACTGGGACATGGCGAAGGAGGCCGGCACCGCCGCGCTCGCCGACGCCGGGGTCGCGTACGCGCAGGTGCAGCAGGTGCCCGTCGGCTACTGCTTCCAGGCCTCGACGGCCGGGCAGCGCGCCGCGTACGAACTCGGCCTGACCGGCGTGCCCGTCTACAACGTCAACAACAACTGCGCGACCGGCTCCTCCGCGCTGATGATGGCCCGGCAGTTCGTCGAGGGCGGCATCAGCGACTGCGTGCTCGCGCTGGGCTTCGAGAAGATGGCCCGCGGCGCGCTCGGCGGCGGCTCCGACGGGGGCGATTTCAAGACGTCTCCGGTCGCCCGGCACTACGGCGTGATGGCCGCCGGGCACGGCTTCGAGATGTCCCCGCCGACCGCGCAGATCTTCGGCAACGCGGCCCGCGAGCACATGGAGCGGTACGGCACCACCGAGGCGCAGCTCGCCGCGGTCGGCGCGAAGAACCACCGGCACTCCGCGGACAACCCGCGCGCCCAGTTCCAGGACGTGTACACGGTCGAGGAGATCCTCGCGGCGAAGACCATCCACCGGCCGCTGACCAAACTCCAGTGCTCGCCCACGTCCGACGGCGCGGCGGCCGCCGTCGTCGTCTCCGAGCGCTTCGTCGTCGAACACGGGCTGCACGACCGGGCCGTGGAGATCGCCGGCCAGGCGATGACCACCGACACCGAGGAGTCCTTCGCCTCCGGCTCCTGCATCGACGTCGTCGGCCGGCCGATGTCCCGGGCCGCCGCCCGCAAGGTGTACGAGACCTCCGGGCTCGGCATCGAGGACGTCGACGTCGTCGAACTCCACGACTGCTTCTCCATCAACGAGCTGCTCACCTACGAGGCGCTCGGCATGTGCGAGGAGGGCGCCTCGGGCAAGCTCGTCGAGTCCGGCGCGACGACGTACGGCGGGCGCTGGGTGGTCAACCCGTCCGGCGGGCTGATCTCCAAGGGCCACCCGCTGGGCGCCACCGGGCTCGCGCAGGCCGCCGAACTGGTCTGGCAGCTGCGCGGCGAGGCGGGCCCGCGACAGGTCGACGGGGCCCGCGTCGGGCTCGCGCACAACATCGGTCTCGGCGGCGCGGCGGTGGTGACGATGCTGCGCAGGTCGTAGGTCTCAGGACCGGTACGGGGGTGGGGCCGAATCCCGATGTACGGGGCAGTGGCCGTCTGCGACCATGACAGCCATGGCCCACCCCGAGCGCACCGCGTCCCCCGCCGCCGAACAACCCGCAGCCGAGAAGCCCGCCCCCGCACGTCCCGACCCCCGCACCTGGCTCGTCGTCCTCGCCGCGTGCGCCGCACAGTTCCTCGTCGTCCTCGACGTGTCGGTGGTGAACGTCGCGCTGCCGTCGATGCGTTCCGACCTCGGGCTGTCGGCCGTGGGGCTGCAATGGGTGGTCAACGCGTACTCGATCGCCTTCGCGGGGTTCATGCTGCTCGGCGGGCGGGCCGCGGACCTCTTCGGCCGCAAGAGGATCTTCCTGCTCGGGCTCGGGCTGTTCACCGCCGCGTCGGTGGCCGGCGGACTGGCCCAGGAAGGGTGGCAGTTGGTGGCCGCCCGGGCCGTGCAGGGCCTCGGCGCCGCCGTCCTCGCGCCCGCGACGCTCACCCTCGTCACCGCCGCCGTGCCCGCCGGGCCCGCCCGGACCCGGGCCATCGGCACCTGGACCGCGGTCGGCGCGGCCGGCGGCGCGGCGGGCGGCTTCGTCGGCGGCGTCCTGGTGGACCTGCTCTCCTGGCGCTGGGTGCTGCTCATCAACGTCCCCGTCGGCGTGCTCGTGATGGCGGGTGGCGTCCTGTGGTTGACCGAGAGCCGTACCGGCGGTGGCCGGAAGCTCGACCTGCCCGGCGCGATCCTGGTCACCGGCGGCCTCGCGGCCGTCGCGTACGGCATCGCGCAGACGGAGCAGACCGGCTGGGGAGCCTCGGCCACCCTCGTACCGCTGCTCGGCGGACTGGCGCTGCTCGGCACGTTCGTCGCCGTGGAGGCCCGTACGGCGGCCCCGCTGATGCCGCTGCGGGTGTTCCGGTCGCGGGCGGTCGCGGCGGCCAACGTGTCGATGCTGGTGGTCGGTTCGACCTCGTTCGGCATGTGGTTCTTCATGACGGTGTACGCGCAGGGCGTCCTCGGCTACACCCCGCTCCAGGCCGGACTCGCCCTGGTGCCCAGTTCGGTGAGCGTCATCGTCGGCTCCAAACTGGCCCCGCGGCTCATCCCGGTCACCGGGGCCCGGAACCTCGCCGTCCTCGGCGCGCTGGTCGCGGCGACCGGATTCGGCTGGCAGTCGACCATGACCGCCGACGGCTCGTTCCTCGTCACCATCCTGGGCCCGGGCGTCCTGATGATGGTCGGCATGGGCCTGGTGATCACCCCGCTGGCCTCCCTCGCCACCTCCGGCACCGCCCCCGGCGAGGCCGGACTCGTCTCCGGCCTCGTCAACACCTCCCGCACCATGGGCGGCGCACTGGGCCTCGCGGTCCTGTCCACCGTCGCCGCCGCCCGCACCGGCGGCCGGACGAGCCCCGAGGCCCTGACGGAGGGCTACGCCCTCGCCTTCCGCACCGCCACCGGCGTCCTCCTCGCGGCGGTGGTGCTGATGCTGCTGTGGCTTCCGAGGCCTTCCGGGACGGCGAGCGAGAAGGCCTAGGGGTGTCTTCAGGATCAGGCCGGATCCTGCCGGGCGCGTGGCGCCGGTCAGGGCCGTTCGGGGCGCCAGATCCTCAGGTCCGCCGTCACGAAGGCCAGTGACGGCACCGCCGTCGACTTCGTCTTGACTTCGAGCAGGGCGATGTCCCCGGACTCGAGCTTGACGCAGATGTCGCTGCCCGTCTTCGCCCCGGCCAGCGGAAGGTCGTGGCGGGCGGAGCGGCCGAGGGCGGCGCGGCATGTCGCGTACGTGCCGCGCTGCTTGCCGTCGAGCAGGGTCATCACACTGCTGCGGCTCTTCAGCATGCAGCCGTACTCGCAGTTGAGCCGGATGTCTCCCTTGCGGTCCTCCCGGCCCATCGGCCGGATCGGCTCGGTGAGGTCCATCGAGTTCTCGATGCCGAGCCACAGGCTGGGGTAGAGCGTGGCCTCCGGTGGTTCGGCGTCCGTCGGGGCGCGCCGCGGATTCGGCGTGGTCGTCGCACCGGGGGACGACGGTCGGGCGGAGTCCTTGGTACCCGGAGTGCCCTTGGGGTCCGGTGCGAGGGACGCCTTCCCGCTCGGCGTCACCGATGCGCTCCGCTCCAGGAGCCGGCCCGCGCCGTCCGCGATCATGCTCACCAGCCCCGCGAGGAGCAGCACCCCCGCCATCACGGCGACCGTCGTGACGAGTGCCCTGCGGCGGCGGGCCCGCCGCTCCTCGGGGCTCGCCGGGGGCGGTGGCTGCGGCGGGGCGAACGGCTCGTTGCGGGCGTACACCGCCTGCGTCACGACCGGGGTGGGGTGCGGCACCGGCGCCGGGACCGGCAGGTCCGGGCCACGCAGCTCCTGCCAGACCGGCGGCGCCCCGCCGCCGTCCGCGTCCGGGCCGAGCCGCTGCCGGCACCACTCGACGATCTCCGCCGGGGCGGCTCGCTGATTCGGGTCCGCGGCCAGACAGCGGGCGATCAACGGGCGGAGCTGCGCGGGCAGTCGGTCCAGCTCGGGCTCGTTGTGCACGATCCGGTACAGCACGCCGGCCGACGTGCCCTCCCCGTACAGCGGCTGCCCGAGCGCGGCGAACGCCGCTGTCTGGCCGAGTGCGAACACGTCGGTCGCCGCGGTGATCTCGCCCCCGGAGGCCTGCTCGGGCGCCATGAACGTCGGCGTGCCGATGACGGCGCCCGTGGCGGTGTGCGAGGTGGCGTCGGCGGCCAGCGAGATGCCGAAGTCGATCACGCGCGGTCCGTCGGCGGCCAGCAGGACGTTCGACGGCTTCAGGTCGCGGTGCACGATCCCCTCGCCGTGGATGACCTGCAGCGCCTCGGCCACCCCCGCCAGCATCCACAGCACGGCCGGCGCCGGCAGCGGGCCGTGCCGGGCGACGACCTCGGCCAAGGAGGGCCCTGGAACGTACAGCGTGGCGAGCCAGGGCCGGACGCCGTCCGCGTCGGCGTCGATCAGTTCCGCGGTGTACGCGCCCTTGACCCGCCGGGCCGCCCCGACCTCCCGGCGGAACCGCTTGCGGAAGTCCGGGTCGTCGGCCAGCTCGGGCCGCACCACCTTGACGGCCACCGGTCGTCCGCCGGGCGTGTGCGACAGGTAGACCTGGCCCATGCCGCCCGCGCCGAGCCGGGCGGCGAGGCGATAGCGACCCACCAGGCGCGGATCGTCCTCCCGCAGCGGCCGGAACACCGCCGTCGTCTCCGTCATCGAACCCCCCCAAGATCTCTCGATCGACGCTCAGTTGACCACGAGGGCGACAGGGGGCGCGAGGAGGGGGTCCGCTCAGAGCCAGCCCTGCTGCCGGGCGGCTCGTACCGCCTCCATGCGGTTGCGGGTGCCCGTCTTGCCGATCGCGGACGACAGGTAGTTCCGTACCGTCGACTCCGAGAGGTGCAGCGTCGCGGCGATGTCGGCGATCGTCGCGCCGTCCACCGACGCGCCCAGCGCGTCGCGTTCCCGGGCGGTCAGCGGGTTCGGGCCCGCGCTCAGCGCGGCCGCGGCCAGCGCCGGATCGATGACCGTCTCGCCGCGCAGCACCTTGCGGATCGACGCCGCGAGGTCCTCCACCGGGCCGTCCTTCACCAGGAAGCCGGCCGCCCCGGCCTCCATCGCCCGGCGCAGGTAGCCGGGCCGCCCGAAGGTCGTCAGGATCAGCACCCGGCAGTCCGGCACCTCCTCGCGCAGGTCGGCCGCCGCGTCCAGGCCGCTGCGGCCCGGCAGTTCGATGTCGAGCAGCGCCACCTCGGGGCGGTTCACCAGCGCCGCCTCCACGATCTCGTCCCCCCGGCCCACCTGGGCGACGACCTCGATGTCCGGCTCCATCCCCAGGAGCAGCGCCAGCGCGCCGCGCATCATGCCCTGGTCCTCGGCGAGAAGGACTCTGATCATTCGGTCGGCTCCAGCTCCGTCGACACCAGGGCCTCTACGGGGAGTTCCGCGACGACCCGGAACCCGCCCCGGGGGACCGGTCCCGATTCAAGAGTGCCGCCTGCGGCTGCCACCCGCTCGCGCAACCCCTTCAGACCGCTGCCGGGACCCGACTCGTCGTCCGTCCCCCGGCCGTTGTCGCTCACCGTGAGACGCACCTGCTCCGGGCCGCCCGCCACCTCGATCTCGCACCGTGTCGCCCCGCTGTGCCGCAGCGCGTTCGTCACCGACTCGCGGACCACCCAGCTCAACAGCGCCTCCGTCTGCGGCTGCAGCGGCGGCCCCGACCGGCGGACCACCGGCTCGATTCCCGCGCTGGTCAGCGCGTCCCTGGCCCGGTCCAGCTCGGTGCCGAGACTGCCCTCCCGGTAGCCGGTGACCGCCTCGCGGATCTCGGTGAGCGCCTGCCGGCCCACCGACTCGATGTCGGTGATCTGGACCAGCGCCGCGTCCAGGTCCCGCGGCGCGAGCCGGCGCGCCGCCTCCGACTTCACCACGATGACCGAGAGCGTGTGCCCGAGCAGGTCGTGCAGATCGCGGGAGAACCGCAGCCGCTCCTTCTCCACCGCCGTCCGGGCCAGCTCCTGCCGGGTCTCACGCAGCTCCTTCACCGTCTCCGACAGGGCGAGAACGGCCGCCGTCACCATGGACGAGATGAACGTCCCGTACGCGACGTTGATCGCGCCCCACCCGTCCCGCACCCCGGCCACCACCCCTGCGGTCACCACCAGCGGGAACACCACCTGCGGCACCCGCCGGCCCCGCGTGACCGAGCCGACGGCCAGACCGAGGAGCGGGAAGAAGAGCAGGTACGGGCCGCCGAAGGCGATCGCCAGGGCCAGCGTGACCGCCGTCAGGAGCCCCAGCAGCCACCACGTGGTCGGCGCCTCGCGCATCCTCCGGTTGAAGGCCCGCATCACCACCGCGACGTAGAGCGAGTTGAAGAGGAACACGCCCACACCCGCGGCGACCGGATGCGGGTTCCGGCCCTGCAGCAGGTTGGACACCGCGCCCATCCCCATCAGCAGCCACGGCAGCAACGAGAAACCGTTCGGCGGGCCCATGCTCTCGGGTCGCCACGCCCTGCGCCGCCTGCTCTCCCCGCCCGGTCCTCCGAACGCGCGCATCCCGGCTCCCCCTCAGATCGTCCTGGCGGAACGACGGTACGAGAACACCGCGTACGCGCCGAAGAGCAAGGTCCAGACGGTGATGACCGCCACCGTCACGAGATGGGGCGCGGAGCCCTCCGCGATCGCCCGGCCCAGCTCGGCGAACCGGTTGGTGGGCGTGAAACCGGAGATGGCGCGCAGCCAGCCGGGGAACAGCTCGGTCGGGAACCACAGGCCGCCGACCACCGCGAGACCCATGTTCGAGGCGATGTTCACCACACCCGTCGCCTGCGGCGTCAGGCGGTAGCCGTTGCCGAGGCCGAGCAGGGTGAACGGCAGCGAGCCGAGCCAGAGCACGAGGGCCACCACCGGCCACTGCCAGGCGTCCATCCGGACCCCGTTGACCAGGGCGCCGGCGGCCATCACGGCGATGATGGCGGGCACCACGACGACCGCACCGGTCAGCGTCCGGCCGACCACCACCTGGCGCGGGGTCATCGGGGTGACCCGCAGCTGCCGCAGCCAGCCGATCGACTTGTCCTCGGCGACCCCGCCGCCCACCGAGAGCGCCGCGTTCAGCGCGCCGTACGCGGCCATGCCGACCATGGAGGCGGTCTTCCACCCACCGGCGTCGCCGCCGCCGAGGTTGGTGAAGAGCAGGTACATCATCACCGGCACCCCGATGCTGCCGATCGCGAACCCGACGTCGCGCAGGGTGCGGCGGACTTCCAGCTTCACGTACGCGGTGATCATCGGACGGTCTCCAGGGTCTTCCGGTGGGCGGAGGTCAGGGAGAGGAAGGCGTCGTTCAGGGAGAGCGGCGCGACCTCCAGGCCGCGGACCGCGTCCGCGGCGGCGAGCGCCCGGACGGTCGCGTCGGAGTCGTCGGTACGGAGCCGGGCCCGGTCGCCGCGGACCTCCACGGAGGTGACCCCGGGGAGCAGTTCGAGGCCGTCCGAGGGGCCGCCTGCCAGGTCGAAGGCGACCGTGCTGCCGCCGGCGTTCCGCTTCAGCTCCGCCGCCGTCCCGTCCGCGAGGACCCGGCCGTGGTCGACGACCACGATCCGGTCCGCGTACGCGTCGGCCTCCTCCAGGTAGTGCGTGGAGAACAGCACCGTGTTGCCGCGCCGGGCATAGCCGCGCATCGCGTCCCAGAAGACCTGCCGGGCCTCCACGTCGAGCGCCGCGGTCGGTTCGTCGAGCACGATCAGCTCGGGGTTCCCGGAGAGCGCCACGGCGAACCGGACGCGCTGGGTCTGGCCGCCGGACAGCCGGTCGACCCGGCGGCCGGCGAACTCGGTCAGCCCGGCCAGCTCCAGGGCCTCGGCCACCGGCATCGGCGACGGGTAGGCGCGGGAGACGAAGGCGAGGAGCTCGCCGACGGTGACCCGGGGGACGGCGCGCCCCTCCTGGAGCATCGCGCCGACCCGGCCGGCCCGGACGGCCTTCGCGGGGGCGTCCCCGTACAGCAGGACCCGGCCGGAGTCGGGCTCGTCCAGGCCGAGCAGCAGGCCGATGGAGGTGGACTTCCCCGCGCCGTTGCGGCCGAGGAGGGCGACGGTCTCGCCGCGCCGGATCGTCAGGTCGACGGCGTCCACGGCGCGGACCGTCCCGAAGGACTTGGTGACAGTCTCGAAGGCGACTGCGGGCTCGTTCCTCATGCCGACGACGCTACGGAGCGGCGGCGAGGCGCGGCAGGAGTGAATGTACGGACCCGGCGGTGACAAATGTCCTGGGTCCCCCGACGGCCGGTGTGCCGCCGGTTATCTGACGCTTCGTCAGCGAAGAGGGTTCACAACTACCGAAGGCTCGGCTATACATGGGGACCACCGGCCTAGAACGCGTTCTAGAACGGCCAGAACGGATGTGACAGGGCCGGTCCCGCACGGCCTCGGTGCGGCCGACGGTGCGGACGGTCGCACCGAGGTCTTTACCTCCCTCAAGGAGCAGCATCCACATGCCCATCGATGCCGCCAAGGCGATCGCCGCCGAGCCCCGCAGCGCCGAGATCTCCTGGGACCACAAGGACATCCAGCTCTACCACCTCGGCCTCGGCGCGGGCGTCCCCGCGACGGACCCCGACGAGCTCCGCTACACCCTCGAGTCCCGGCTCCACGTCCTGCCCAGCTTCGCCACCGTCGCGGGCGCCGGAACGGCCGTCGTCGGCGGCCTGTCCGCCCCCGGGATCGACATCGACCTCGCCGCGGTGCTGCACGGCGGGCAGACCGTCACCGTGCACCGCCCCATCCCGGTCGGCGGGCGGGCCGTGTCCACGTCCCGGGTCGCCGCCGTGTACGACAAGGGCAAGGCCGCCGTTCTCGTCCTGCGCTCCGAGGCCGCCGACGACGACGGGCCGCTGTGGACCAGCGACTCCCAGATCTTCGTCCGCGGCGAGGGCGGCTGGGGCGGCGACCGCGGGCCCTCGGCCCGCACCGAGCTGCCCGACCGCGCGCCGGACCGCACGGTCGAACGGGCGATCCGCGAGGAGCAGGCGCTGCTGTACCGGCTCTCCGGCGACTGGAACCCGCTGCACGCCGACCCCGAGTTCGCCAAGCTGGCCGGCTTCGACCGGCCCATCCTGCACGGGCTCTGCACGTACGGGATGACGCTCAAGGCGGTCGTCGACACGCTGCTCGGCGGCGACGTCGCGCGCGTCCGCTCGTACCGCACCCGCTTCGCCGGGGTGGTCTTCCCCGGCGAGACCCTGCGCATCCGGATGTGGGCCGGGGACGGCCACGTCCAGGTGTCCGTGACGGCCGCGGAACGGGACGACGCTCCGGTCCTCGCCGACACCGTCGTCGAACACGCGTGATTTCGTGATTGGAGCCGCACCATGCGCGCAGCCGTACTGCACGAGATAGGCCAGGAGAAACTGGAAGTCCTCGACGACGTCGAGGCGGTGGGCTTCGGCCCCGGCAAGGTACGCATCCGGGTCCGGGCCACCGGCCTCTGCCACTCCGACGTCTCGGCGATGAGCGGGGTGCTGCCGCAGCCGGCGCCGTTCGTCCCCGGGCACGAGGGCGCGGGCGAGATCCTCGACGTCGGCGACGGCGTCACCGGGCTGAACCCCGGCGACCGGGTGCTGCTGTGCTGGCTGCCGGCCTGCGGCACCTGCGCGGCGTGCAAGCGCGGCCAGACGCAGCTGTGCCTGGCCAGCTTCATGAACGCGGGCGTGCCCAACTTCAAGCGGCCCGGCGGGGACGTCTTCGGCTTCGCCGGGACGGGGACGTTCGCGGAGGAGGTCGTGGTCGCCGCCGGCTGCGCCGTGCCCATCCCGGACGACGTGCCGTTCGACATCGCCGCGCTGATCGGCTGCGGCGTCACGACCGGGCTCGGCGCGGCGATCAACACGGCGAAGGTGGAGGCCGGTTCGTCGGTCGCGGTGATCGGCTGCGGCGGCGTCGGCATCTCCGCGATCCAGGGCGCCAAGCTGAAGGGCGCCGCCCAGATCGTCGCGGTCGACCCGGTGGAGTCGCGGCGGGAGGCGGCGCTGCGGTTCGGCGCGACGGAGGCGGTCGCGCCGGACGCGCTGGCGGACGCGAAGCAGCGGATCACGGCCGGGGAGGGCTTCGACTACGTCTTCGAGGTGGTCGGCAAGTCCGCGACCGCGCGGACGGCGTACGAGACGACCCGGCGCGGCGGCACGCTGTGCGTCGTCGGGGCGGGCGCGCTCGACGACTTCCTGCAGCTCAACATGTTCGAGCTGTTCTTCGACGAGAAGAAGATCCTGCCGTCGATGTACGGCGGCGGCGACGTGCTCACCTCGTACGAGCGGGCCATCGCGCTGTGGCGGGCGGGCCGGATCGACCTGGCGTCGCTGATCACCCACCGGGTGCCGCTCGCCGGGATCAACGAGGCGATCGACCAGATGCGTACGGGCGTGGCGCTGCGTACGTGCATCGAGATCTGAGAGGACCCTGGATGTCACTCCCTCTTGAGGGCCTGAGCGCGATCGTCACGGGCGCGGGGCGGGGGCTCGGCCGGGCCGAGGCGCTCGAACTCGCCCGGCTCGGCGCGGCCGTCGTCGTCAACGACTACGGGCAGCCGGGCCGGGACGGATCGGGCGCGGCGTCGGCGGCGCCGGCGGAGCAGGTCGCGGAGGAGATCCGCGCGGCCGGCGGGCGCGCGGTCGCGCACCTCGGCGACGTCGCGGACTTCGAGACGGCGCGGGGTCTGGTGGACCTGGCGGTGGAGCAGTTCGGGAAGCTGGACATCCTGGTCAACAACGCGGGGATCCTGCGGGACCGGATGGTCTTCTCGATGAGCGAGGACGAGTGGGACTCGGTCATCCGGGTCCACCTGAAGGGCCACTTCAACACGACGCACTTCGCCGCGGTGCACTGGCGCGGCCGCGCGAAGGCGGGGGAGACGGGGGTCTACGGCCGCATCGTCAACACCTCGTCGGAGGCGTTCCTGGCGGGCTCGGCCGGCCAGCCGAACTACGCGGCGGCGAAGGGCGGCATCGTCGGCCTGACGACGTCCACGGCGCTGGCGCTGGCCAAGTACGGCGTGACGGCCAACGCGATCTGTCCGCGGGCGCGGACGAGAATGACGGAGGACGTCTTCGCCGGCTTCGCGGAACCCCACGCCGGCGAACTCGACCCCCTGTCCCCCGACCACGTGGCCCCCTTGGTCGGCTACCTGGCCTCCCCGGCCGCGGCCGGGGTGAACGGCCAACTCCTGGTCGTCCACGGCGGCATGGTCGCGGTGGTGGACCGCCCGAAGGTCGCGGCGAAGTTCGACACCGCCAAGTCCACCTTCACGTACGAGGAGTTGGACAGCCTCCTGACCCCCCACTACGCAACCCGCCCCCAGGGCGAAACCTTCGCGGCAGCGGAGATCCTGGGCCTGAAGCACGAGTCCTGAGGGGGAGGTGGGGGCGGATACCGCCCCCACCTCCCCCTCCCGGACGCAGTCCGGGGGCTCCTGCCCTGTGCGGCGCGAAGCTGCCGCTCGGTGGTGCCTGGGGCGGCGGCGCTGCCCCCTGTGGCGGGGGCGAGCGTCAAACCCTCCACCCCGCCCTCCCCGGACGGAGTCCGGGGGCGTCCCCGGGCTTGCGGCGCGGAGCTGCCGCTTCGGGGGTCGGGGGCTTCGCCCCCCCGTGTCCCTCTGCTCCGCCGGGCCGTGGGCCCGGCGGGTTCGGCGCGGGACGTGAGCCCCCTGCCCTCACCCCCACCAGCCCCCGGCAGGGTTTCGGGAAGGGGCGGGGTGGGGGACTTCCGCCCGGCCCCTACTCCTCGCCGTCGCGGCGGTGGCGGCCGTGGGGGGCGCCTGTGGGCTCCTCCTGGGGGGCCGGGGCGCCGCGGTGGCGGCCTGCTGCGGTCTCGGTCGTGTCCTTGCTGGTTTCCTGCATGGTGGAACTCACCCCGTGTTGATCGCTTTCGTGCCTAGCGGGGCGTGAGTCTAACGAGCCTTGCCGGGCCGCGGACTTGCACCCGTCAGCGGCGCCTGCTGCAGCGGAACCGGACGGCAGACCTCCACCACCGGCGCCGGCTCAGGCGGCTCCTCCGGGACCTCCAGACCCGCCAGGCCGCACGGCACGCCGTCCGTCGCGTACGGCAGCCGCAGCACCGCCTCCGGCGTCCACAGGCCCGCCCCCGCCAGCCACCCCAGCGGCGAGGCCAGTTGGAGCAACCGGCGCGACGTGGGCCGCCACATGCCCACCCAGCTGCCCGCCCCCGCGTCCACCCGCAGCGCCACCCAGCAGCTCTCCGGGAGCAGCACCTGCCCCGGCTGCACGGCGAACGGAGTCACGTCCGCGTCCACCGGCCGGAGGCACTCCGGGAAGCGCACCGGTCGCGTACTCCCCAGCACCCCCCACCCCAGCCGCTCCCGCCCCGGCGACGGCGCGTCCGAGCCGATCATCAGCAGCCCGCTGTCCGGGTCCGCGAGCAGCAGCCGGTCGTCGCTCTCCTCGGTGATCTGGAGCAGCGGCGTCACCTCACCGCCCCGCTCCAGGTCGACCGCCACCGCCTTCACCGGCCCGTCGTCGAGGCGTCGGTCGAGCGCGAGCATCCGCCCCGTACGGTCCAGCCACACCCCGCCCGTGCAGGCGCCCTTGATCTCCGCCACCCGCTCCGGCCCGAACGCCCCGCCCGCCACCAGCCACAGCTCCGTGGTGTCCGGGCCGACGGCCGTCGCGTACGCGCACGTGCCGTCCGGCGACGGCGGCAGCAGCCGCAGCTCCGCGACCGGCCCGGACCCGTCCGCCCCGGACCCGACTGCGCCCAGCGGCAGTTCGCCGGTCCGCGGCCCCGTCGGGTACAGCAGCGAGAACGCCTGCCGTCCCGCCACCCGCCGGCAGATGAGCACGCGGCCGTCCGCCAGCGGCAGCACCTGCGTGTCGGGCTCCTCCGGCTGGTCGAGCGGCAGCGGCACCGCGTACGGCTCCGGCCCGTCGAGCGTCCAGCGCTCCGCGTACAGCGCGTCGCCGCTCCCCGCGAGCCGGGCCGCGTACGCCCCGTTCGCCGTGATCATGAACTTCGTCGGCCGTGCCGCGCCGTCGTTCCCCGCGGCCGCCTCGATGGCACACGCTGTCATCGACTCGTCACCTCCGGCCATCGAAGCTAGTTTTCGCACTTCCTGCCGAACAACACGAGACCTGGCACTTCACACATAAGGGTGGCCGCGAATCGATTCTCCTGAGCGGGAGGGGGTGATTGTGCTGGAGATGAGGGAGATGGGTAAGGTAAGGCGACCCTAAGTGGAGTCCGAGGCTCCGCTCGGGGTCGCCCCAAGCCGCTCCCGACCCGCACCCGTCACCGTCCCGTACAGGAGTCCGCCCCATGTCCCTCCGCCGCCGTGGCACCGCCGCAGCCGTCGCCCTCGCCGCCGCCCTCTCCCTCGCCGCCTGCGGAGGCGGCGACGGCGCGACCGGCGCCACCTCGGAGAAGAAGGCCGAGGCCGGCAAGAAGGACGTCGCCCAGGGCGGCAAGGGCTTCGGCGACGCGGCGGCCAAGACCGCCGCCATGGGCACGGACGCCAAGCCCGGCCAGTTCCCCCGCACCCTCACCCACGCCATGGGCAGGACCGAGCTGAAGGCCGCCCCCAAGCGCGTCGTCGTGCTCGACGTCGGCGAGCTGGACAACGTCGTCTCGCTCGGGATCAAGCCCGTCGGCTATGCGCCGTCCGAGGGTGACGATGGCATCCCCACGTACCTGAAGAAGGACGCCGGGAACCCCAAGTCCATCGGAACGATCAACAACCTCAACCTCGAGGCGATCGCCAACCTGCAGCCCGACCTCATCCTCGGCAGCCAGCTGCGCGCCGCGGACAAGTACCAGGAGCTCTCGAAGATCGCCCCGACCGTCTTCTCCATCCGGCCCGGCTTCACCTGGAAGGAGAACTACCTCCTGAACGCCGCCGCCCTGGACAAGACCGCCGACGCCAAGACCAAGCTCGCCGCGTACGAGACCAAGGCGAAGCAGCTCGGCACCGACATCGGCCCGGACAAGCCGACCGTCTCCATGGTCCGCTACCTGCCGGGCAAGATCCGCCTGTACGCCCGCGCCTCCTTCATCGGCACGATCCTCGAGGACGCCGGCCTGCCCCGGCCGGTGAACCAGCAGATCGACGACCTCGCCGCCGAGATCAGCCCGGAGAAGATCGACGAGGCCGACGGCGACTGGATCTTCAGCGGCGTCTACGGCGACCCGAAGGCCACCAAGCGCGACACCGCGATCGCCAACCCGCTCTGGAAGAACCTCAAGGCCGTCAAGGCCGGCCAGGCCAAGGACGTCCCGGACGAGACCTGGTACCTGGGCCTCGGCGTCACCGCCGCGGACGAGGTCCTCGACGACCTGCGCGCGGACCTCGTCAAGAAGTAGGGAGCGACCCTGGCCTGTGGACAAGCCCGTCCACAGGCCAGGGCGGCGGGGCGCGGGGGACAGGTAGCCTTTCCCCCGTGCCCCGTCTCTCCGAAGTCATCGCCGAACTCGACGTCCTCTGGCCGCCCGAGCGGGCCGAGCAGTGGGACGCCGTCGGCACCGTCTGCGGCGACCCCGACGCCGAGGTCGGCCGCGTGCTGTTCGCCGTCGACCCCGTCCAGGAGATCGCCGACGAGGCGATCGCGCTCGGCGCCGACCTGATCGTCACCCACCACCCGCTCTACCTGCGCGGTACGACGACGGTCGCGGCCTCCCACTTCAAGGGCCGCGTCGTGCACACGCTGATCAAGCACGACATCGCCCTGCACGTCGCGCACACCAACGCCGACACCGCCGACCCCGGAGTCTCCGACGCCCTCGCCGGCGCCCTCGACCTCCGGGTCACCGGACCGCTCGTCCCCGAGAACAACCTCGGCCGGATCTGCGAGCTCGACCACCCCGAGACGCTGCGGGCCTTCGCCGAGCGCGCCGCGAAGCGGCTGCCCGGCACCGCGCAGGGCATCCGTGTGGCAGGCGACCCCGACATGATCCTGCGCCGGGTCGCCGTCAGCGGCGGCTCCGGCGACAGCCTGTTCGACGTCGTGCGGGCCTCCGGTGTGGACGCGTTCCTCACCGCCGACCTGCGCCACCACCCGGTGTCCGAGGCCACCCAACAATCTCCGCTGGGCCTCGTCGACGCCGCGCACTGGGCCACCGAGTGGCCCTGGTGCGAGCAGGCCGCCGCGCAGCTCGACGAGATCTCCGACCGCCACGGCTGGGACCTGCGCGTCCACGTCTCGAAGACGGTCACCGACCCCTGGTCTTCCCACCACGATTCCTCTGGAGCCCCCAACTGAACGCCGCGCCCGCCGACCAGATCCGCCTCCTCGACGTCCAGGCCCTGGACGTCCGCCTCCAGCAGCTCGCGCACAAGCGCAAGTCGCTGCCCGAGCACGCCGAGATCGAGTCGCTGACCAAGGACCTCACGCAGTTGCGCGACCTGCTCGTCGCCGCGCAGACGGAGGAGAGCGACTGCGCCCGCGAGCAGACCAAGGCGGAGCAGGACGTCGACCAGGTGCGCCAGCGCTCCACCCGGGACCAGCAGCGTCTCGACTCCGGCGCGGTCTCCTCGCCGAAGGACCTGGAGAACCTCCAGAAGGAGATCGCCTCGCTCGCCAAGCGCCAGGGCGACCTGGAGGACGTCGTCCTCGAGGTCATGGAGCGCCGCGAGTCCGCGCAGGAGCGGGTCGCCGAGCTGACCGAGCGCGTCGGCGCCGTCCAGGCCAAGACCGAGGACGCGACCGCCCGCCGCGACGCCGCGCAGGCCGAGCTGGACGGCGAGGCCGCCTCGGTCGGCAAGGAGCGCGAGCTCGTCGCCGGCTCTGTGCCGGCGGACCTGATGAAGCTGTACGAGAAGCTCCGCGAGCAGCAGGGCGGCGTGGGCGCGGCCCGCCTCTACCAGCGCCGCTGCGAGGGCTGCCACATCGAGCTGAACATCACCGAGCTGAACGAGGTCCGCGCGGCCGCCGCGGACACCGTGGTGCGCTGCGAGAACTGCCGCCGGATCCTGGTCCGTACGGCGGAGTCCGGCCTGTAATGGCAGCCCGGCTGATCGTCGAGGCGGACGGCGGCTCCCGGGGCAATCCCGGGCCCGCCGGGTACGGCGCGGTGGTCCTGGACGCGGCGACCGGCGAGACGCTGGCGGAGCGGGCCGAGTACATCGGCGTCGCGACGAACAACGTCGCCGAGTACAAGGGCCTGATCGCCGGCCTGACGGCGGCACGCGAGCTGACCGGCGGCGCGGCCGACGTGTCGATCCTCGTCCGGATGGACTCCAAGCTGGTCGTCGAGCAGATGTCCGGCCGCTGGAAGATCAAGCACCCGGACATGAAGCCGCTCGCGGCGGAGGCGGGCCGGATCCTGCCGGCCGGCCAGGTCCGCTACGAGTGGATCCCGCGCGAGCGGAACAAGCACGCGGACCGGCTCGCCAACGAGGCGATGGACGCGGGCAAGCGCGGCGAGCAGTGGCAGCCGTCGGACTCGACGGCCGGCCTGGACGCCGCAGCGGCCCGCAACGCGGCGGCGCTCCCGCCGGCCCCGGCCGGCCCGCCCGGCGACGCGGCCGCGGGCGCCGCGAAGGCCCGTGCGGCGCTGTCCTCGACGGCCCGCGCGACGACGGCCGAACCGCTCTTCGTCCCCGACGAGACCCTGGCCGCTCAGGCCCGGGCGTCGCTGACGACGCCGACCACGGCGACGGGCGACTTCGAAGCGGCCGCGGGCGGCGCGGCGTACGCGGTGCGGCACGGCGGTACGGCGGCCGAGCCCGCCACCCCCGCTCCCGCCCGGGGCTGGGGGGCCACCGCCGACATGGGCGCCCCCGCCACCTTCGTACTCCTCCGGCACGGCGAGACGGCGCTCACGCCGGAGAAGCGGTTCTCCGGCAGCGGCGGCAACGACCCCGAGCTGTCGTCGGCCGGGCTGCGTCAGGCCGACGCCGTCGCCGAGGCGCTCGCCGCGCGCGGCACGATCCAGGAGATCGTCAGCTCGCCGCTCAAGCGCTGCCGGCAGACCGCGGAGGCGGTCGGCGCCCGCCTGGGCCTGGACGTACGGATCGAGGACGGGCTGCGCGAGACGGACTTCGGCGCGTGGGAGGGCCTGACCTTCGGCGAGGTACGGGAGCGGTACCCCGAGGACCTCGACGCCTGGCTCGCCTCCCCGAAGGCCGAACCGACCGGCGACGGCGAGAGCTTCACGGCCGTCGCCCGCCGCGTGTCGGCGACCCGGGACGAACTGGCCGCGGAGTACGCGGGCCGCACGGTCCTCCTGGTCACCCACGTCACACCGATCAAGACCCTGGTGCGGCTGGCCCTCGGCGCCCCGCCGGAGTCCCTGTTCCGCATGGAACTGTCGGCGGCCTCGCTTTCGGCCGTGGCGTACTACGCGGACGGCAACGCGTCCGTACGCCTCCTGAACGACACGTCCCACCTGCGCTGAACGCAGCGGGGCCGGGCGCACACCGCGCCCGGCCCCGCTGTCAGCCCAGCGCCGCCGCCTCGCGGGCCAGCGCCTCCACCCGTCCCCAGTCCTTCGCCTCCAGCGCCGCCTTCGGCAGCATCCACGTACCGCCGACGCAGCCGACGTTCGGCAGGGCGAGGTACGACGGGGCCGAGGCGAGCGTGACGCCGCCGGTCGGGCAGAACCGGGCCTGCGGCAGCGGGCCGGACAGCGACTTCAGATACGCGACACCGCCCGCGGCCTCCGCCGGGAAGAACTTCATCTCAGGCACCCCGCGCTCCAGTAGCGCCACGACCTCCGAGGTCGTCGAGACGCCCGGCAGGAACGGCACCCCGGACGCGCGCATCGCGTCCAGCAGGGACTCCGTCCAGCCGGGGCTCACCAGGAACCGCGCCCCCGCGGCCGACGCACCCGTGACGTTCGCCGCGGAGACGACCGTGCCCGCGCCGACGACCGCCTCCGGCACCTCGGCCGCGATCGCGCGGATCGCCTCGAGCGCCGCGGGCGTCCGCAGCGTCACCTCGATCGCCGGCAGTCCGCCCGCGACCAGCGCGCGGGCCAGTGGTACGGCGTCGTCCGCGTCCTCGATCACGACGACGGGCACGACGGGGGCAAGGTCGACAACGCTCATCATGCGCCCATCCTGCCCAGGCGAAGCAAGAGGTGCAACGAGCGTTGCGCAGAATGCAACGCTAGTGGATCTCGTCCACCAGCACGTCGAGCACCCCGGCCTTGGCCCCGTCCTCGACCACGTACCCCAGATCCCGCAGCGCAGTCACCAGTTCCGCCCGCCCCTTCGGCGCCGCCCCGGCCTCCAGCAGGCTCCGCACGATCCGGCCCTTCGTGGCCTTGTTGAAGTGGCTCACGACCTTCCGCGTCGGCGCGTGCAGCACCCGCACCGTCGCCGTCCGCTCCGCGACCTCGCCCTTGGGCCGCCACGCCGCCGCGTAGGCCGACGAGCGCAGGTCGAGCACGAGCCCGTCCCCGGCGGCCTCCGGCATCACCGTCGCCATCGGCCCGCGCCAGTGCGCGCCCAGCGCGCCGAGCCCGGGCAGCTTCACACCCATCGAGCAGCGGTACGACGGAATCCGGTCGTCCACCCGCACGGCACCCCACAGCCCGGAGAACACCAGCAGCGACGCCCGCGCCCGCTTCCGCGCCGCCGCGTCCAGCGTCGCCAGGCCCAGGGCGTCGTAGAGCACGCCGGTGTAGATCTCCCCGGCAGGACGCGCGCCCGCCGTCCGCAGCCCGGTGTTCTTCGCGACCTCCCCCCGCAGCCCCTCGCTCAGCCCAAGGACCTCGCGCGCCTTCTCCTCGTCGGCCAGGCACAGCTCGACGAGCTCGTCCAGAACCGCGGCCCGCGCCTCGGCGAGACCCGGCAGCGACAGCGACTCCGCCTTCAGCGGCGCCCCGCCCCCGGAAGCGGCCTTACCTTCCGACGGCGGCAACAGCACGAGCACGTGGTTCTCCATTCGTACGTACAAGGGGATGGGGGTGCGGCCCCGGCCCAGCCTACAAAGTGCCGCACCCCGCCCCCCGCCATACGCTCGGTCCATGCCCCGCCGCCACCTCCACGTGACCGGCGCAGCCGAGGCTCCCCTCCGGGCCGCCCTGCGCGCACTGCGTACCGAGCTCGCGATCCCCGACGCCTTCCCGCCCGCGGTCCTGGCCGAGGCGGAGACCGCGGCGAAGGCCCCCCGGCTCCCCGCCGACGACGCCACCGACCTCCCCCTCTTCACCATCGACCCGCCGGGCGCCACGGACCTGGACCAGGCCATGCACCTGGCCCGCCGCGCCGACGGCTACCGCATCCACTACGCCATCGCGGACGTGGCCGCGTTCGTCACCCCGGGCGGCGCCATCGACAACGAGGCCCACCACCGCGTCCAGACCCTCTATTTCCCCGACGGCAAGGTCCCGCTCCACCCGCCCGTGCTCTCCGAGGGAGCCGCGAGCCTCCTCCCCGATCAGACCGTCCCCGCCCTCCTCTGGCGCATCGACCTGGACGCCGGCGGCCGCCGCGTCGCCACCGACGTCCGCCGCGCCCTGGTCCGCAGCCGCGCCCGGCTCGACTACGCGGGAGTCCAGCAGCAGATCGACGACGGCACCGCGGAGGAACCCCTCGCCCTGCTCCGCGAGATCGGCCGGCTCCGCGAGGCCCTCGAAGCCGAACGCGGCGGCATCTCCCTCGGCGTCCCCGAGCAGGAGATCGTCGACCGGAACGGCTCGTACTCCCTGCACTACCGCGCCCCGCTCCCCGCCGACGCCTGGAACGCGCAGATCTCCCTGCTCACCGGCATGGCCGCGGCCGACATCATGACCGCCGCCGGAACGGGCGTCCTGCGCACCCTGCCCACCGCCCCGGACGGCGCGGTCGCCCGGCTGCGGCGCTCGGCCAAGGCACTCGGCGTCGACTGGCCGCACCACGTCTCGTACGCCGACGTCGTTCGTCGCCTCGACCCGCGCAACCCGCGGCACGCCGCGTTCCTCCAGGACTGCACGACCCTCCTGCGCGGCGCCGGCTACACGGTCTTCACCGACGGCAAGCTGCCCACACCCGCGATCCACGCGGCCGTGGCCGACGAGTACACCCACTGCACAGCGCCCCTCCGCAGACTGGTCGACCGCTACGCGGGCGAACTCTGCGTCGCCGCCGTAGCCGGCCGCGAACCCCCCGAATGGGCGACCGCCGGGCTCGCAGCACTCCCCGACGAGATGGCCGAGGGCGCACGACGCGCCAACACGGTCGAACGCGAGTGCGTGGACACGGTGGAGGCGGCGCTGCTCCAGCCCCGCGTGGGCGAACTCTTCGACGCGTACGTGATCGACGTCAAGGAGCAGGAGCCGACGGTCGGCACGGTCCACCTGGACGACCCGGCGGTCGTCGCCAGGGTCGAGGGCGACGACCTCCCCCTCGGCGCATGGCTCCGCGTCCGCCTCACACAGGCTGACCCGGGCTCGGCGAAAGTGCGGTTCGCGCCTGCGTGAGCGCCCGTACCAGCTCCCGGGGCTCGTCGGCGTGGAAGCGGAGGATGCGGACGGCCCGGGGCCCGCCGAGGAAGCGGGGCGCGTTCACGGCCTCGCTCAGCTCGACGGTGACGGACGTCTGGGATCCGACGGCGAGGTCGAGCTCGCCGTCGGCCTTGTCGTGCGTGAACAACGACTCGTGCCGCACCGAGGCGATCAGCCCGAGCGGAACCCGAACATCGACATGAGCCCCCTGCCGCAGCCGCAACGAGTCGTCGGACAACACATGCGGCCGAGTGACGGAGGCGGCGTGCAGCCCGAGCACGAACATCACCGTGTACACATCGAGAACCAGCACCACGGCGTGCACGACCGGCAGATCAGCCAGCAGATAAGACATCCCGACGGTCTCGACGAGACACACGAACGCGAACCCGTACATGAGCGCGGCCTGGTCACGGGCATGAGAGAACGCCCGCGCCGCCGCACCCACCCCCACCCGCCGCCGCATCACCCACAACCCGAGACTGGCCATCAGCCGCAGTTCATGCCCGATCAGCCTCAGCACGGCCTCGGGCACCAGCACCCCGGCGGCCTCCTGCCGCGACAGCCCTCGCCGCCGCAAGGTCGCGTAGGCGGCGACCTCCGCGACGAACAACCCGAGCACGACCCCTTCGGCGACGACCACCACGAATTCAGGAACGCGCACTCCAGCAACGAAGAGGACGACAAGCACGATCTCGGCAGGCAGCGCGGTGTAGGCGACCCCGCGCAGCACACGGACGAGAGGATTCACCGGGACCTCCAGGGCACGGTCGGGTCGGACGGGACGGACAGGAGCGGGGGACGTGGAGGGGGTCGTGTTCGGGACGTGAAGCGTGATTTGTGGCGCGCGGGAAACGCCGAGCGGACGAGGGACCCGAAGGCGCCGTAAATCATGCAGTCCCGAATGCGACCCCCGGAACGGCACCCGCGGCACCACGCACGGACCCCCTCACCCCGCCCCCGCGCGCTCCCGCACCAGCCGCAGCGCGAGACGGATCACGGCCTCCTGCGCCGGCGAGAATTCGGCGAAGAAGACATCGGCAAGGGCACTGTCACCCGGGACGCCCCCGTCGTCACCGAGCCCGGAGACGACCTCCGGCGGCAACAGATCGGCCAGCGCCCCCGCGGCCTCGGCCACACGAGGGTCGGAGACGGACGCGTCGGCCAGGGCGTCGAGCCGCACATACACGTCGTGCGCCCGCGCCGCCGCCCCCGGCGCCTCCGCCATCGCCCGCATCGCCCCCATCAACCGCTCCCGCTCCGCCCCCGCCGGCGCCACGGTCTCCAGCAGCGTCAGCATCTCCCGGTCCTTGGCCGCCATCGGCGACTCGGGCAGCCCCGCGGACGCCTGCGCCATGTCGTGGAACAGCTCCGCGAGCGCGGGGGAGACGGGCCCCTCGGCGGTGAGCCGCCCCGCCCGCGCCTGCGCGAGCAGCCCGGCGAGCCGCGACCGCCGTTCGTGGAGCACGGCCTCCTGCCGGCGCAGGTCGTCGTCGAGCTCCTCCAGCACCTCGACCAGCTCCCGCCCCCCGTCGTCCGCGAGCACGTCCCGCACCTCGTCGAGCCCGAGCCCCAGCTCGGTCAGGCGCCGGATCCGGGCGAGCAGCACGGCGTCCCGCACGGTGTACGACCGGTACCCGTTGGCCCGCCGCACGGGCTCGGGCAGCAGCCCGAGCTGGTGGTAGTGCCGCACGGCCCGCGGGGTGACCCCGACGAGCGCGGCGATCTCGCCGATACGCATGGCCTCAGTAGAAACCCTGACGCTGCGACAAGGTCAAGCGGTGTCGGCCGGACGCCGCACGACGGGTAGCATGGTCGGCACGGCAGACGAGCCGGGCGGACGGCCGCGTGGGGATTGCAAGATCCTCCCGAGGAACGTCCGGGCTCCACAGGGCAGGGTGGTGGGTAACGCCCACCCGGGGTGACCCGCGGGACAGTGCCACAGAAAACAGACCGCCGGGGACCTCGGTCCCCGGTAAGGGTGAAACGGTGGTGTAAGAGACCACCAGCGCCTGAGGTGACTCAGGCGGCTAGGTAAACCCCACCCGGAGCAAGGTCAAGAGGGAGCACTCCGGTGCTCCTGCGCGGACGATCGAGGGCTGCCCGCCCGAGTTCGCGGGTAGACCGCACGAGGCCGGTGGCAACACCGGTCCTAGATGGATGGCCGTCTCCCCGGCCGCCGCGAGGCGACCGGGCGACAGAACCCGGCGTACAGCCCGACTCGTCTGCCTCACCCCCTTCCGGGGCATCCCCTCTTCCGGGTCATCTCCCCTTCCGGGTCATTTCCTCCTGGCATGCAGCAGGAGGAGCGAGGACAGGGGAGGGGTCGCGCAGGCCAGGCGGTCCACGAGGCGCAGCGGGCGCGGCACTCCGTGGAAGGGCGCTCCGGCGAGCTGCACCACGTCGAACCCGGCCGCGCCGACGAACTCCCGCAGCGCGCGGGCGGTGTACAGGCGCAGATGGCCGACGACCTCGCTGCCGGGGCGGCCGTGGATGCGGCGCAGGCTCACCTCCGAGAAGACCGGCTGCACGCCGGCGAGCAGCAGCGCACGGTTGTACCAGGCGGCGAGATTCGGCGTGGAGAGCATGAGATGGCCGCCGGGCCGGAGGACCCGGTGCAGCTCGTCGAGGGCGCCGTCGGGGTCGACGAGATGCTCGATCACCTCGCTGAACAGCACCGCGTCGGCGGATCCGGTGGCGAACGGCAGCCCCCCGTCGCTGAGTTCGCCGCGTACGACGTGCGGCAGACGGGTGCGGGCGCGGCGCAGGGCGTCGTGGGACCAGTCCACGCCGACGAGCCGGTGACCCGTGAGGTGGCGTGCGGCGACGCTCCCGGCGGTGCCGTCGCCGCAGCCGATGTCGAGGACGGTCGCCGGGCCCGCGGCGGCGGCCGGCCCGAGTGCGGCGGCGAGCAGCCGTGCCTGACGGTGGCTGCGGGCGTCGCCGGAGGCGACGGGCACGGCAGGGTCCTCGTAGAAGTCGCGCAGCCCGCGCGGGGCGATGGTGCGTGTGGTCACCGTGTGTCCTCCGTGGCAGGGACGAGGGGCCGTGTGTGTCTGGCGGCGTGCCGCGGGCGGCCGGTGTGCCGCGCGGCCCAGGCGGCGAGGACGGCCGCGTGCTCGGGGCGTGCGGCGGCTGCGATGTTGAACAGGCGATTGCCGTAGGGCCGGGTCAGGAGGTCGCGCGGGGCGCCGGTACGGACGCACGCGGCCGTCGCGTCGACGACGTGGATCGTGTCGTACACCTCGGCGAGGAGGTCGGCGAACTCCTCCACGCGGAAGCCGGCCCGGGTCAGGGTGTCACGGCAGTACTCGACCAGCAGCGTGGGGCGGTCCTCGGCGAGGATGCGACGGGCGCCGCGCAGGACGTGGCCCTCGTACCCCTCCGTGTCGACCTTGAGGACGTCGACGGGACTGCGGTCCGGGCCGTCGCCGAGCAGTCCGGGCAGGTGGTCGTCGAGGGCGACCTGCCGTACGGGCACGCCCCGGCTCCCGTCCACGGTGACGAAGTGCTGTCCGCAGTCCCGTGCCAGACGCAGCACGGCCGTCCCGGCCGCCGCACCCACGGCCAGCGGTTCGACGACGACGTCGACGCCGGCCTCACCGGCGCCGCGCGCGGCGTTGCGCTCGACGTTCTCGCGCAGCAGAGCGCGGTTCTCGGGAACCGGTTCGAACGCCACCACCCGTCCGCCCGGCGGAAGTCGACGGGCCGCCAGGCAGCTGTAGACCCCGAGGTTGGCTCCGACGTCGACGACCGTCCGGCTCTCGGCGCACAGCCGCTCGAAGAGGTCGAGTTCGATGGTCTCGTAGTACCCGCCGAGCAGGCCCGCGGTGATGGAGGAGCCCGACGGCGGGACGGTGAGCTCCAGGTCGCGGAAGGCGGTGCGGGTCGGCCGTGAGCCGTACCCGAGGTGGACGATCTGCCGGACGACGGCGCCGGCCAGCGGCCACCGGGCCACCTGGGTGCGACCGAGCCACTGTCGGCCGGTGCGGATCACCGCCATGGCGGCGCGCTGTCTGAGGTCCATCGATGAGTCTCCCTGCGGTCGGTGCCGCGTCCCTCGAGGTCTGGTTCCGACCGATGGTCGGCCGGTGCGGACGCCGGAGGGCGGAACACCCCGGTGGAGCGCCCCCGGTTCCACCCGGGTGCCTCAACGCGCGGAGCAACTCACAAGTCTGACTGAGTGATAAAGATGCATTAAGTGCCCCATTCACCCTGTCTGCGGAGATATGTCCTTCTCGTGTTGCCGGGTGCTCTGCCCGGACGAGGACCTCCTCTCAGGAAGAACCCATGACCAGTCAGATCAGAATCAGGGCACTGTCCTTCGGTGCCGTCTCCCTGCTGACCAGCGCTCTCGCGGCGGGCCCCGTCGCGCAGGCCGTCGCCGTGCCCGCCCCGGCGGCCGCGCCCGCGGTCGCCGTCCTGCAGCCCGTGGGCGACGGCGATCACAGCGGCCACGGCGACTATCCGGTGCACAAGGGCAAGCTGCACCTGAAGTTCTACGACCATCAGTTGTGCGGCGGGTCCAAGCTGGGTGTCTCGGGCAGCGGCTACACCCCGGGTGCCACCGTCCGGCTGAGCCTGCACTCCCACGAGCACTCCCTCGGTGAGGCCTTCGCCGGGCCCACGGGCACCTTCACCAAGACGGTGACGCTGCCTGTTGGCGTCGACCGGGGCTGGCACACCATCAAGGCCGTCGGGTCGGACGCGCGGGGCGGCACGCTGCTGGAGACCGCCAAGATCAAGGTCACGTGTCGCACGGGCCACAGCCTGGCCGAGACCGGGGTGACGGCCGCCGAGCGGTCCACCCTGGCCGCGGGTGCGCCGGGCGCCCCCTCGTCGACGGGCGCGCTGGCCGCCGGAACGCAGGACGATCCCTGGTCGACGGCCGCGGCGGCCACCGCGCTGGGTGCGACGGCGCTGGCCGGCGCCGCCCTGCTCGCGGTCCGCGCGCACCGCAGGACGCGAGGCTGAGCTGCAGCTCCATGACGCAGCATCAGATGCGCAGCCGGCACGTGTTCCGTCACGGCACCGCTGCCCAGGCGCGCAGTAACACTGACAAGGCGGCGGGGCTCGTGGGTCCCGCCGCCGGGGCGCCGACCGCGCGTGTCCGCCTGCCGGGCACGGTCCTGTGCGCGGTCCTGGTCGTGCTGTCCGGGGCGGCCGACCTCCTCGTACACACCGTCTCCTGCCGGTTGCTGGGTCCCGCCGACTACGGCACCGTCGCCTCCCTCCTCTCCCTCGTCGCCGCGCTCGGGGTACCGCTCGCCGCGGTGCAGACCGTGCTGGCCGCGACCGTCGTACGGGCCAGGGAGCGCGGACAGGCCGTCCGGCCCCAGCAGCTCCTGCGGCGGGTGCTGATCCTGGCGACCGTTCTGGCCGCCGTATCGGCCCCGTTGGCCTGGCCGCTCGGCGCGGCCCTTCGGATTCCCGTCCTCCCTCTCCTGTTGGCCGATCTCTTCCTGATCCCCAGCGCCGCCTGCGCGGTGCTGTGGGCCTGGGCCTACGGCAGCCACGGCCTGGCCGCCGTGGTCCTGCCGACGGCGGCCGGGGCGTCGGTGCGACTGGCGGCCACGGTGCTGTTCCTGCACGGTGGGCACGGGGCGCTCGGCGTCGTGGCGGCGACGGTGCTCGGCGAGACCGTCACCGCGGTGTCGCTGCTGATCGCCTCACGTGTGCTGGGCCGGCGCGCCCCCCACAGCCGGACGGTCGTGCTGCGCCTCGCACCGCGCGTGGCGACGACAGCGGTGACGACCATGACCGGGCTGTGGGTGCTCACCGGCATCGACGTGGTGTTCGCCCGCCGGTGGCTGCCCGCCGAGGAGTCCGGCAGGTACGCCGCCGCCGCCTTTCTGGCCAAGGCGCTGGTGTGCGCCGCCCAGGTGATCCTGCTGTTCCTGCTGGACCGGCTCGCTTCGCAGGACGCCGCCGCGTCCGGTCGCGCACTCGGCATGGCGCTGGCCGCCGCGGGACTCGCCGGCACGGTCGCGACCGGCGCGCTGACGCTGGGCGGGCACTCCCTGGTGCCCCTGATGTTCGGTGACGCCTATCGGATCGGCGCTCTGTTGGGGTTGTGTCTCGGTGTCGCCGTGACCCTGCTGGTCGCTCTCACCGTGCTGTTGCACTACCACGCCACCAACGGCTCCGCGATGAGCGGCGGCTGGACCGGGGCGCTCGCCTTCGCGGTACTGCTCCTGCTGCTGCCCCGAACCCCCGAGGGCGTCGCCGCCGCGCTGGCCGTCGCCGCCGGACTCTCCGTCGCCCGTGCGCTGTACGACGTGCCGCGGACCCGTCGGGGCCGGCACCCGGCGGCCGTCGTTCCCTCCCTGCCGAACGGCACGAACGGCCCGAACGGCCCGGCCGAGCGGGCCGGCGGCGGCCTGCTGCACCGCGCCGCCGACCTCGACGTCAGTATCGTCATCCCGTACTACAACCCCGGACCCGCGCTTCGTCGGCACGTCGAGGACGTCCTGCGGGTCCTGGACGGCTACGGTCTTCCGTACGAGGTGGTGGCGGTCTCCGACGGCTGCACCGACGGCAGTCCGCGACTCCTCGACGACGTGACGCACCATCGGCTCGTGCGGGTCGGCTATCCGGTGAACGGCGGCAAGGGCACGGCCGTGCGCACCGGGTTCTCCCACAGCCGGGGGCGCTGGATCGGTTTCATCGACGCCGACGGGGACGTACCTGCCGACCTCCTCCCGACACTGCTGGACGTCGCCCGGATCCAGGGCGCGGACGCGGCGATCGGGGCCAAGACCGCGCAGCCGGCCGCGCTCTCGCACCGCTCGGAGATCGCGCGCTGGGTGTGTTCCCACACCTACCGCCGCGTGACGCGGCTGCTGTTCCACCTACCCGTCCACGACACGCAGACCGGAATCAAGGTGTTCCGGCGCGAGGCCCTCGCCTCGATCCTCCCGCTGTGCAGGGAGCCGCGGTTCGCCTTCGACCTGGAGCTGCTGGCACTGCTCCAGCGGCACGGCTTCCGGCGCTTCGCCGTGGTGCCCGTGAGGCTCAGGACCCGCTTTACCAGCACCGTCAGCTTCATGGCCGTGCTGCTCATGCTGATCGACACGGTCCAGCTCAGTCTCCGCGTGAGCCGCACCCGGCCGCTGCTCCGGCGGCCCGGGCTTCCCCGTCCGACCACCACCGCGATCGGTCCGCAGCCCGTGCTGCGGACGGTTCCCGAGACCCAGGGCTGAACCCATGCGCATCTGCTTGTTCAACTGGAAGGACCTGGCACACCCGGCCGCCGGTGGCGCGGAGGTGTACACCCGTGAACTACTCACCCGGTGGGCCGCCGGCGGGCACGAGGTGACCTGGTTCGCCGGTGCGGCCGACGGGGCCCCCGCCGTCGAGGTCCGGGACGGCGTCACCGTCCACCGGCGCGGCTCCCGGCTGACGGTCTACAAGGAGGCCCGCGCGTGGTACGCCGCACAACCGGCCGGCCGCCACGACCTGCTGATCGACGAGGTCAACACGCGTCCCTTCGGGTGCGCCCGCTGGGCCCGCGGAACGCCGACGGTGGCTCTGGTGCACCAGGTGGCCCGGGAGATCTGGTCGGCCGAGTTCCCGCCCCCGCTGTCCTGGGCGGGGCGACATCTCGCGGAGCCGTACTGGCTGCGCTCCCTGCGCGGCACGCCGGTGCTGACCGTGTCGCCCTCCAGCCGTGACTCGCTGCGGGAGTACGGGCTCCGGGACCTGCACCTGGTTCCCGAGGGGATCACGCGCCGCCCCCGGCCGAGCGTGCCCCGTGAGGAACGGCCGACCGTGGTGTTCCTCGGCCGGCTCGCACCGGTCAAGCAGGTGGACCACGCCATCACGGCGTTCGAACTGCTCCGCCGGGTGCTGCCCGCGGCGCAGCTGTGGATCGTCGGGGACGGGCCGCAGCGCGACCGGCTGGAGCGCACGGCCCCGCCCGGAGTGACCTTCCACGGCCGGGTGTCCACCGAGGAGCGGGACGCCCTGCTCGCCAGGGCCCACGCGCTCGTCGTCACCTCCATCCGGGAGGGCTGGGGCCTCGTCGTGGACGAGGCCGCGGCGATGGGCACGCCCACCGTCGGCTACGACCGGCCGGGGCTGCGGGACTCCGTCGCGGCCGCGGGCGGCACGCTGGTGCCGCCCGACCCGGCGGCGCTGGCGGCGGCGCTGGCTCGGGAACTCCCCGGTCTTGCGGCCGCTCCCGCGCCCCAGGGCTGGGCGGGCGGAGCGGTGCCCTGGGACGAGGTGGCCGAACGGTTCCTGGACACCGCGCTGCGGGCCACCGGATCCGCCGGAAGACGTCGTGGCAGGCTGACGAGGCACGAGGCGGACACCGAGCAGTGACCTCCCGGCTCTTCCCCCTCTCCTCCGTCACTCTTCCGCGTCCCGCGGGCGTGCCGGGCCCGGCGGCGGTCGCCGACCGGGCCCGGCGCCACCGGGACCCGCTGCTGCGCTACCTGCTGCCCGCACTGACCGGAGCCGTCCTCCCGCTGCTCTGGTTCCGGCCGGGACGGTTCTTCGCCGCCGGTGACGTCGGCCCGTTCGTCCGGGACGGGCTGGCCGCCGACCTGGGCAGCGTGTGGAGTCATCAGATCACCGGTGCGGGCGGGCCCTCGTACGAGATCTCCCGGCTCCCCGACGTCGTCCTGATCAAGCTGTGCGCCGCCGTGGGCCTGGGCGCACCCGTTGCCCAGGTCGTGCTGTACGCGCTGATCCTCGGCGCGGCCGCCGCCGGCACCTCCTTCCTGGCCTCGTGCTGGCTGCGCCGTCCCGTCGCGGCCGCCGCCGCGGGAGTGCTCTCCGTCGCCAACGTGTACGTCCTCGTCACCCTGCTCAACCCGCTGCCCGCGCTGGCCGGCGCGCTCACCGCCTTCCTCGGCGGACAGCTGGTGCGCGCCGCGCAGGGCCGGAAGGTCAGGCCCCGGACCGTGGCGCTGACCACGCTGCCCCTGTGCTACCTGGGCATGAACCCCCCGCTGCTGGCCATCGTGTTCATCGGCGTCGCCGTACTCGGCGCGGTGGGCGCCTTGTCCGCCCCCGGCCGGGCCCGGTCGGTGCTGCGCCTGGCCCTGCGGGCCGCGCCGCTGGTGATCGGGTTGCAGCTGTGGTGGCTGGTCCCTCAGCTGATCACCCTTCAGGGCGGCAGCTCCGCCACCGTGTTCAGCGCCCAGACGAACGCGGCGGCCTGGGCATGGACCCAGGCGCGGAACACGCTCACCAACATCGTCACCCTGAACGCCCACTGGGGCTGGACCTACAGCGAGTACTACCCGTTCGCGCGGGCGATGGACTCCTGGCCGTGGGCCGCGCTGCGCTGGGTGCCGCCCCTGCTCGCCCTGGCCGGGGCGGCCTTCCCGCCGGGACCGCCGCGGACCCGGCGCGCCCTGCGCGTGCTCGGCGGATTCTGCGTCGTCCTGGTCCTCCTCTGCAAGGGGCTGCACCCGCCGCTGGCCGGCCTCAACGACTGGCTGTACACGTACGTGCCGGGCATGTGGATGTTCCGCGAGCCGATGAGCAAGTTCGGCGTGCTGCTGGTGCTGCTGGTGTCGTTGCTCGCCGGAGCGGCCGTGGAACGGGTGCTGGACCGGGTCGTCCCGATGCGCGGGGGGGTCCGCCGGGGGCTGCGTGCGGCGACCGCCGCCGTGGTCCTCGGCGCGGTCGCCTATCCGGCACCGCTGTGGACCGGGGCGCTGGTCGAGCAGGACCGCGATCCGCTGCCGGCCGCCTCCGTCCGCGTGCCGGCCGCGTGGCACCACGTTGCCGAGCGGGCCAACGCGTCCAAGGCTCCGGGCAAGGTGCTCGAACTCCCGCTGCAGAACTACTACCAGGTGCTGACCCGATGGGGTTACCACGGCACCGACTCCGTCCCGCAGCAACTGCTGACCCGGCCGCTTCTGCAGCGCCTGCCCGGCGGCTACTTCGACGCCTCGCCGCAACTGGCCGACCTGCTGGCGCTGGCGGAGGAAAGCCTGGAGCGCGGCGACACCGGTGCCGCACTGGGAGCGCTGCGCGCGCTCGACGTGGACCAGGTCGTCGTCCGGCGCGATCTCGTCATCACGGACGACGAGATCGCCTCCCCGGACAGGCTCGGCCGCACGCTGGCCCGGATGAACGGCGTGCGCCGCACGGCCGCCACCGAGGTCGCCGACCTCTACGAACTGCCGGCCGCTCCCAGCCGCGGCGGCCGACTGGTCCTCAACCGGCCGGTCGAGGCCGGGGTCACCGCCCGGGCGGCCGCGCAGGGAGCCGCGACCACGGCCGACTCCTCCGCGCCGGTGGACAGCGCCCACCTCACCGTCTCCGGCGACACCACGCAGGACCTCGTCCTGCGCAGGGCGGGCACGTACCGGATCGGTGTCGACAGGGGCACGAGCACCAGCTACCGGCCCCGGTACCTCGCCGACGGGACGCCCCAGGTGGAGCTCACGGACGCCCACCGGGTCCGCGTCGACGGCGACGACCTGCCCACCGCACCCGGCATGCGGATCTTCCTGGACGAGGGCACCGAAGGGCCTCCGGCCGCCCTGCTGGTCGACGGCTCCGTGCTGCCCTGGCAGGCGGACACGCCGGTCGCCGTCAGCCCGGGCGACGAGGTGGGCGTAGCGGTGCCCGACGGCTCCGGCGAGCTGATGTCCGAGTGGTCGCGGCAGGGCAACGGCTCGTGCAGCCGCCTGGGCGCCGACCGGCGCCTGGACCGGCGCTCCGGCGGCTCCTGGGCCGTCACGGCCCGCACCGGGACCACCTGCCTTCGCATGCCGCTGGAAGGTGTCCCCGACAGCGGTCTGGTGTCCGTCTCGCTGCGCTACCGCTCGCTCGGCGCCGGCAGTCCGCGCGTCTGCCTGTGGCAGAACGGCCCGGACAGCTGCGCGGTGTCCCGCACTCTGCCGGCGGACCGTGCCTGGCGCACCTGGCACGCCGTGGTGAGGCTCGATCCCGGCACCGATTCCGCGGCGCTCTACGCCTACGCGGACGGGCTCCCGGGCGCCGGGATGCCCACGGTCGCGGAGTACGCCGACGCGCATGCCGCCGCCCTGACGGTGGCCGGCAGCGCGGAGGCTCCCGAGGTCCCGTCGGCCACGGTCGAGGGCAGTGCGCAGGCGGGCCGGCACCGGATCGAGGTGCGGCAGACGGGCGGTACGGCCCAGCCGGCCCTGTTCGGCGGGCTGGGCGACTGCGCCCGCAGGGACGACCGCGGATTCCGCGCCGCGGGGCTCGCCGCACGGCACCTCGGGCCCGGCTCCGTACAGCTGCGGGCGAACGCCCACACCGCCTGCGTGGCGGCCGTCGTGGCCGCCGCGGACCCGGGCCCGGACCGCGCCGAAGACCCCGCGGAGGGCCGGCTCACGGGCAGCTACCGCCTCTCCCTGCGCTACCGCACCCTGTCCGGCAGCCCGGCCAGAATGTGTCTGTGGCAGGACGGACCGGACCGCTGCGCCGATCTGCCCCCGCTCGCCGACAGCACCGGCTGGACCACGTTCGACACACGCGTCACGCCCCGGCCGGGCACCCGTCAACTGGCCCTCTACCTCTACGCGGACGGCGACGACGCCGGGACGACCCGGGTGGAGTACACGGACGTGCGGGTGGCCAGGACCCCGGATCCGCTGACCGTGCGCATCACCCCCGCGGCGCCCGCCACGGCACCGGCCGAACCGGCGGCCCAGGTGCGGCGCCTGGGCGCCGGCCACCAGCGGATCACCCTCACGGACCTGCGGGGGAGCACCGTCGTGGCCCTGCGCGACTCGTTCCACGCGCAGTGGCGGCTGAGCGGGCTGCCGGCGGGCTGGACCGCCCGCGCCCTCGAAGTGGACGGCTACCGGCAGGCCTGGGTGGTCAGCGGGCACGGCGACGCCGTCCTCGATGCCGGGTTCGGGCCGGACCGCTGGTGGTTCGCCGCCGTCGCCGCCTCGCTGCTCTGCCTGCTCAGGACCACCCTGCCGGCCCGCCCCCGGAGACGGCCGGCCCCCACCTCACCCTCGATCCCGCCCATCCTTCCCCCACGCCTTTCGGAGTCCGGAGATGACGCTGACGCCGTCCCCCGCCAGAAGCCCGCTGATCTCGGTGGTGATTCCCGCCAGGAACAGTGCGCAACTGGTGACCCCACTGCTCGCCTCGCTGGCCGCGCAGGACTGCGAGGGGGTGGAAGTCGTTCTGAACGATGACGCGAGCTCGTCCGACGATCTCGAGGGCACCGCGGCCGCGTTCCGCGGCCAGGGCCTCGACGTCCGCGTGATCCACGACAACCCCACCATGCCCGCCGGACGCCGCCGCGGCGCGGCGCTCGCCCGGGGCAGGCTCGTGCTGCACCTCGACACCGACATGACCGCACCCCCCGGACTGCTGTCGGAGTGCCGCGACATGATCGACCGCCAGGGGTACGACGCGCTGGTCATCCCGGAGGTCTCCGTGGGGGAGGGCTTCTGGGCCCGCTGCAAGGTGCTGGAGAAGAGCTGCCACGACGGCGATCCGCGGGTCGAGGGTGTGCGGTGCATGCCCCGCGAGCTGTACGAGCGGGTCGGCGGGCACGACGAGAACTTCGTCTGGGGCGAGGACAAGGACCTGGACCTGCGGGTACGGGCCGCCGGCGCCCGGATCGGTGTGACCGGCCACGCCCTGGAGCACCGAGAAGGACGGACGCGGCTGGGCACCACGATGCGGAAGAAGGCCTTCTACGCGGCCACCGCCCACCGGTACGCCATGAAGCAGCCGCGCCAGTTCGCGATCCAGGCCAGCCCGCTGCGGCTGGTACGGCTCGGCCTGCGGGGCTGGCGGATCAGCCGCGATCCGCGGCTGGTCGGCGGTCTGTTGCTGCTCAAGAGCTGCGAGTACCTCGCCGTCGGCCTCTCGCTGCTGGGCCTGCGCCCGCGGGCGCGGTCATGACGCGGGACCCGGCCCGCCCCGTACCGACGTGGCGCCGTCTGCCGCGATGGTCGGGACTGCTCGTCCTGCTGCCGGCCGCGGCCGCGGTGTGCGTTCTCCACGGCGTCCCCGGAACCGAGCGCGGCGAAGCTCCGCCGCCGGCCGCCGGGGCTCCGGCGGCGACCGAGGCGCCTCCGGTCCGGAAGGTGAGGCTGCCGCAGCCGAAGGACGGTGCGCCGCTCGGGGAGATCAGCATCCCGCGCCTTGCCGAGCTCGGGTACCCCGCACGGTTCCCCGTCGCACAGGGCATCGACAAGGCACGCGTCCTGAACGACGGAGCCGTGGGGCACTACCCGGACACCGAACTCCCCGGGGAGGAGGGGAACTTCGGTCTGGCGGGGCATCGCAACCTGCACGGTGAACCGTTTCGCCACCTCGACGAGCTGCGCGTCGGCGACGAGGTCGTCGTCAGGACCGCGTCGGCCGCGTACCACTACGTCCTGGACCGGCAGCTGCCGCAGACCGACGCGGACAACTACTCGGTCCTGGATCCGATCCCTCCGGAGTCCGGCTATCGCAGCCCCGGCCGGTACATCACCCTGACCACCTGCACTCCGGAGTTCACCTCGGACTACCGGCTGATCTGGTGGGGCCATCTCGCGCGGCGGGTGCCCCTGACCGACGACACACCACACCTGGAGGACCGATGACCATTCCCGTGGACCGGCTCAGCAACGCGGCCGTGCGCGCCTTCGTCACCGCGCTCAACGCCAACGACGAGGACGCCTTCCGGCTCGCGCTCACGCCCGCGGCCACCATGTCCGACGACGGGTCGGATCGCGATCTCGCGCAGTGGACCGAGAAGGAGATCTTCTCCTCGCGCGGACACATGGAGGTCGAGTCCGAGAAGGACGAGGGGCTCACACTCGTCGCGCGGTACCGGAACGACACCTGGGGCGAGATGCGGACGAAGTGGCAGTTCACCGTGGAGGACGGGAAGGTGGCCCGCTTCGACACCGGGCAGGCATAGCGGCCTTCGGCGTCACGTGTCTTGATAGTTCGTCAGGAATGTGGGTTCCTCGGGGTCGTACTGCCGCCGGTACGACTCCGAGGGGGCGTCGTGATCGACCTGCTCGAGGACACCTGGGCCCGGGAGGTCCCGTACGACCAGTTCGCGTACCTGCGGCGGGAGTCGCCGGTGCACTGGCACCCGCTCGGCGACGACGGCGACGGGTTCTTCGCGCTCACCCGGCACGCCGACATCGTCGCCGCCAGCCGCGACCCGGAGCTGTGGTCCGTCGAGCGCGGGTCGTTCTTCATCCGGGAGCAGACGCCCGAGGCGCTCGAAACCCTCGCGCTGAGCCTGCTCGGCATGGATCCGCCCCGGCACACCCGGTACCGACGGCTCGTCAGCACCGTCTTCTCGCCGCGCATGATCCGGCGACTCGCGGAGGACATCCAGCGCCGCGCCGAACTGCTCGCCGACTCCGTGGCCGCACGCGGCGGCGAGGTCGAGTTCGTCGAGGAGGTCGCCGCCCGGCTGCCGCTCCAGGTGATCTGCGAGATGGTCGGGGTGCCGGCCGCCGACGAGGACCGGATCTTCGCGTGGAGCAACCGGCTCGTGGGCTTCCAGGACCCGGACTTCCGTACCACCGAGGAGGACGGGCAGGTCGCGGCGGCCGAGATCTACGCGTACTGCGACGAACTCGCCGCCCGCCGCCGGGCCGAGCCCCGCGACGACATCCTCACCGCCCTCGTCCACGCCGAGGTGGACGGCGAGCGGCTCACCGCCCACGAGATCGACCTGTTCTTCGTGACCCTGGTCGTCGCCGGCAACGAGACCACCCGCAACCTGCTCGCCGGCGCGCTGCTCACCCTCGCCCGGCACCCGGCCGCCCGCGCCCAGCTCGTCGCCGGGATCGACGACGACGGGCTGTGGACCAGTGCCACCGAGGAACTCCTGCGCTGGAACGGCTCGATCCACAACTTCCGGCGCACAGCGACCCGCGACACCGAGATCGGCGGGCAGAAGATCCGCGAGGGGCAGAAGGCCGTGCTCTTCTACACCTCCGGCAACCGCGACGAGTCCGTGTTCGCCGACCCCGACGTGCTCGACCTGCGCCGCAGCCCCAACGACCACCTCACCTTCGGCGGTGGCGGCCCCCACTTCTGCCTCGGCGCCGGACTCGCCCGTACGCAGATCAAGGCGCTCACCCGTGAGCTGCTGCGCCGTCACCCGCACGTCGAGACGACGGACGAGCCCCGGCGCATGCGCTCCGACTTCATCAACGGGATCAAGTACCTCCCGCTGAGGTTCGCCCGCTAGACGCATGCGGTCCTCCTGCCTCGTCCTGCGACGCGGCTCAACGGCTCCCGTCGTGTTCGCGTACGGCGATCCGCGCCAGCTTCGTCAGCATCATGCCGTTGCGGACGGCGACGACGTAGTCGACAGGGAGCCCGTGCATCCGGGTGCCGGGGCCCCGAAGGGGGTGCCAGTCGAGGATGACGAGGGTGTGCTCGGCCCAGGGGATCAGGCGCATGGCGATGCGGGCCGCGCCGAAGGGATCCGCCTTCGCCTCCAACTCCAGGCGGCGCTCGGGTTCGCTGATCCGGACGACACAGGTGTCCTCGAGGGCCACCGGGCCGATGCCGACCCGTACCCGCAGGCGGGCACCCACTTCAGGCCAGTGCGGGTCCGCAGCGAGGACCTGCTGGGTTCCTGTCACCCACTCTCCGTAGCGGTAGCCGTCCGACAGCAGGCCCCAGACCTCGGACG
This sequence comes from Streptomyces sp. HUAS YS2, assembly GCF_033343995.1. Classification (NCBI taxonomy): domain Bacteria; kingdom Bacillati; phylum Actinomycetota; class Actinomycetes; order Kitasatosporales; family Streptomycetaceae; genus Streptomyces; species Streptomyces solicathayae. Next base: position 5,662,842 of record NZ_CP137573.1, read on the forward strand.
GAGTACTCAGGATCAGGCGTCGGTTCCTGGCCACGCCGGCCACGCTCCCTCCGGAGGGCGGACGCCCGGACGACGTGCCCCGCTCGCGATGCCCCGGGGGCCGAGGGCGTCGTGTGTCGCTGGACTCATGCCTTCCAGGGTGGCGGCGTCGGTGCACGGGCGCACCTCGGCCCGCTAGCCGCGCCCGATGTACGGCATCGCCGTCGCCATCACCGTCGCGAACTGGACGTTCGCCTCCAGCGGCAGCCCCGCCATGTGCACCACCGTGCGGGCCACGTCCGCCGCGTCCATCACCGGCTCCACGGCCGTCTCGCCGTTCGCCTGCAGGATCCCGGTCTGCATCCGCGCCGTCATCTCGGTGGCCGCGTTGCCGATGTCGATCTGCCCGCAGGCGATCCGGTACGGCCGGCCGTCCAGGGACAGCGACTTCGTCAGACCCGTCATCGCGTGCTTGGTGGCCGTGTACGCCACCGAGTGCGGGCGCGGTACGTGCGCGGAGATCGAGCCGTTGTTGATGATCCGGCCACCCTGCGGGGACTGCTCCTTCATCGTCCGGAACGCGGCCTGGGCGCAGAGGAACGAGCCGGTCAGGTTGACGTCGACGACCTGACGCCACGTCTCGTACGCCAGGTCCTCCACCGGGGTCCCGCCGCCCGCGAACGAGCCGGCGTTGTTGAACAGCAGGTCGACCCGGCCGAAGCGGTCCCGGACCGTCGCGAACAGCGCCACGACCGCCGCCGGGTCCGTGATGTCGGTCGGCACGACCGACGTCTCCCCGGCCGCCTGACGGGCCGTCTCCTCCAGGGGCTCGGCCCGGCGGCCCGCCAGCGCGACCGTCCAGCCCGCCGCCGACAGGGCCAGCGCGACGCCGCGCCCGATGCCCGAACCCGCTCCCGTCACCACTGCGATGCTCATGGCCGCGCAGCGTACGGCAGATCGGTGCACGGAACACTCATCCGTCCGACACGCGGATGTTCTGTACCCGACAACCCAGCGACGTCCCGTGCCACTCCAATGCGTCACATCACTGCCGACAGGGGAGGGGCATATGACACCCGTGGATCGTCACCATCCCGAATTCCGCGCCGCCGCACGGCACTTCGACCGTCACATCGGTCGCCGCAGATTCCTCACCGTCACCGGGGCGGCCGCCGCGCTCGCCTTCTCCGTCGGACTTCCCGCGGCCGGCAGCGCGAGCGCCGCCGAGCTCGACGGGAAGCGGATCGCCGATGACCCGTTCACCCTCGGCGTGGCGTCCGGCGACCCGCTGCCCGGCTCCGTCCTCCTGTGGACGCGGCTCGCCCCGCGTCCCTTCGAACCCGACTCCGGCCTGCCGCCCGAACGGGTCTCCGTCTTCTGGGAACTCGCCCACGACGAGCGCTTCACCCGGATCGTCCGGCGAGGCCGCGCCACCGCGCACCCCGAGTTCCAGCACACCGTCCATGTCGAGGTCGACCACCTCGACTCCGACCGCGCCTACTTCTACCGCTTCCGCGCCGGGGACTGGATCAGCCCGGTCGGCCGCACCCGCACCGCGCCCGCCGAGCACGCGCGGCCCGCCGGTCTGAAGCTCGCCGCCGTGTCCTGCCAGGCGTACCACGACGGCTACTTCACGGCCTACCGCCATCTCGCGGAGGAGGACCTCGATGTCGTCTTCCACCTCGGGGACTACCTGTACGAGTACGCCGTGACCGCCACCGGCGGCGCCCGCGCCTACACCGACCGCCGCCTGCCGGCCGTCTTCAACAGGGAGACCCTCACCCTGGAGGACTACCGGCTGCGCTACGCCCTCTACAAGTCGGACCCCGACCTGCGCGCCGCGCACGCCGCCCACCCGTTCGTCGTCACCTGGGACGACCACGAGACGGAGAACAACTACGCCGGGGACATCCCGGAGAACGACGTCCCTCCGGAGGAGTTCCTGCTGCGCCGGGCCGCCGCCTACCGCGCGTACTGGGAGAACCAGCCGCTGCGCGCCCCGCAGCGGCCCGAGGGCCCGGACATGCGGCTGTACCGCCGGCTCCGGTTCGGGCAGTTGGCCCAGTTCGACATCCTCGACACCCGCCAGTACCGCTCCAACCAGGCGTACGGCGACGGCTGGCAGGTCCCCGGCCCCGAGTCCGAGGACCCGGCGCGCACGATGACCGGGGAGACGCAGGAGCGCTGGCTGCTCGACGGCTGGCGCGCCTCGCGCGCCACCTGGAACGTGGTGCCGCAGCAGGTCGTCTTCTCGGAGCGGCGCAACGTCCCCACCGCGGCGTTCAAGCTGTCCATGGACTCGTGGGACGGTTACCCGGCATCCCGGCGGCGGATCCTCGACGGGGCCGCGGCGGCCGGCGTCGACAACCTGATGGTGCTCACCGGCGACGTCCACGTCGGGTACGGCCTCGACATCAAGGCGGACTTCCGCGACCCGGCGTCCCGGACCGTCGGCACCGAGATCGTCGCCACCTCCGTCAGCAGCGGGAAGGACGGCTCCGACCGCCCGGCGAACTACGGCGACCTCACCGCCGCCAACCCGCACCTGAAGTTCTACAACGGGCGCCGTGGCTACGTGACGGTCGAGCTCGGCCCGGACCGGGCCCGCGCGGACTTCCGTACGGTCGCGGCCGTGACCACGCCCGGTGCGCCGGTCACGACGGCCGCGTCTCTCGTGACGGAGGCGGGGAACCCGGGCCTCACCCCGGCGTGACCCTGCCGGGGGCGTGACCGTGTCGGGTGGTCCGGCCGAGCTGAGACGATGGCTCCGCATTCAACGAAACGGAGCTTGTCGATGCCGGAGAGCGGCCGGACCACCACGACCGAGGGCCGAGACGAAGGCCACATACCGTCCCGCACGCCCGTCGCCGCCGCCCGGCGCGCCGGGCTGCTCGTCACCCTCGTCCTGGGCGGCCTGACGGCGCTGCCCCCGCTCTCCATGGACATGTACCTGCCCGCCCTGCCGCAGGTCACCGACGCGCTGCGCGCGCCCGCCGCGACGGTGCAGCTCACCCTCACCGCCTGCCTGGCGGGCATGGCCCTCGGCCAGCTCGTCGTCGGTCCCATGAGCGACAGGTGGGGCCGGCGACGTCCGCTGCTCGTCGGCATGATCGTGTACGTCGCCGCCACCGCGGTCTGCGCCTTCGCGCCCGGCGTCGAACTGCTCGTCGCCTTCCGGCTGCTCCAGGGACTGGCCGGCGCGGCCGGCATCGTCATCGCCCGGGCCGTGGTCCGCGACCTGTACGACGGGGTCGAGATGGCCCGGTTCTTCTCCACCCTGATGCTGATCTCCGGCGTCGCCCCGATCATCGCCCCGCTCATCGGCGGCCAGATCCTGCGGATCACCGACTGGCGCGGAGTCTTCCACGTCCTGACCGCCGTCGGCGTCGTGCTCACCCTCGTGGTCCGGCGGTTCCTGCACGAGACGCTGCCGCCCGAGCGGCGGCACGAGGGCGGCGTCGGCGAGGCGCTGCGCACCATGCGCGGACTGCTCGCCGACCGGGTGTTCACCGGCTACATGCTCGCGGGCGGACTCGCCTTCGCCGCGCTCTTCGCGTACATCTCGGCCTCGCCGTTCGTCGTCCAGGAGATCTACGGAGCCTCGCCACAGACCTTCAGCCTGCTGTTCGGGCTCAACTCGGTCGGGCTCGTCGCCGTCGGCCAGATCAACGGCAAGCTTCTGGTCGGCCGGGTCAGCCTGGACAAGGCCCTCGGCTTCGGACTCGCGGTGATCACGCTGGCGGCCGGGGCGCTGGTGCTGATGACGGCCGGGGTGTTCGGCGAGGTGGGGCTCGCCGGGATCGCGGCGGGGCTGTTCGTGCTGATGTCCGCGATGGGGCTCGCGATGCCGAACACCAACGCGCTGGCGCTCATGCGCACCCCGCACGCGGCCGGTTCGGCCTCCGCGCTGCTCGGCACCTCGTCGTTCCTGATCGGCGCGATCGCCTCGCCGCTCGTCGGCATCGCGGGCGAGGCGACGGCGGTCCCGATGGCCGTGGTGCAGCTCGCCTGCGCGGTCGCCGCGCTCGGCTGCTTCCTGCTGCTGTGCCGCCCCTGGCGGACGGGGGCGACGGGCGAGACCGGCGCCTGACCGACGAAACGGAGCGGCCCCGGGAGCAAGGTCCCGGGGCCGCTCCGTTCTCAGTCCTTCAGGTGGTACGCGATCAGATGCCGGCGGTTCTTCGCGTCCGTCCAGCGGAACAGGCCCACGCCCAGCGTCTCGGCCTGCGGGAGACGGACGTTGGAGTCCATCAGCTCCGGCTCGCCGGTCCACATGTCGACCATCAGCGGCGCGCCCGCGCCCGCGAGGGCGTCGCCCGCGCTGCGCACGCCGGCCGCGCCGAAGACCGTGCCCTCGTCGGTGACCGAGACCAGCGTGAGGCGGTTGGTGCCGTCGGGGTCCTCGAAGCAGTACCCCTTCTTGTCCTCCAGGTCGAAGGCCAGGCTGCCGGCGACCAGGAACCGCCCGTCCGGGGAGGTCTTGGCCTGCGGGTACTCGCTCGGGGCTATGGTCGGCCGGCGGCACTCGGCCTGGACCACGATCTTGCCGGTGGCGAGGTCGTGCACCGCCCAGATCTCGTGGGTGGCCGCCTTGGGCGTCTTCGCCGCGTGGTGCCAGCGGGCCAGCACGTGCTTGGAGGTCACCGACGTCGGCAGGCCGCTGGTCACTTCGGCCCCGCGCGGGGCGAGGTTCCGGCTGAACCAGCCGCCCAGCACCCAGAACTCCCGGGCTCCGCTCACCAGCAGGCCCTTGTCGGTGATCGCGAGGACCTCGGTCAGGGTGCGGCAGTTGGCGCAGTTCCCGGGGTAGCCGAGCTTGTCCGGCGGGATCGAGTCGATCTCGCCGGTCTCCGGGTCGACGACCGAGCTCTTCGCCTTGCCGTCCGAGATCAGGATGCCGGGGCCGGTACCGGTGACGACGGGCGCCACGGCCCAGGGGACCTCCACGCGCTGCCGGCCGCCGTCGGCGGTGTCGTAGATGTCGAGCGAGATGAACTTCCCGGCGGCGTTCAGCCCCTCGGCCCTGGTGCTGCCGTACGACCAGGCCACGAAGTACTGGCTCTCGCCCTTGGTGACGGACAGCACCCGCGGGAAGCTGCCCGCGGCCGTCAACGGCCGCCACGGCTCGCCCGCCCACTTGGTCTTCCCGGTCTTGGCCTCCACCGCACGCAGCCGGTACTGGAAGTCCCCGGCGCGCTCCAGGTAGCCGATGAGGCCGGAGGACTGCGCGACCGCGTACTCCGGGGAGGCGTCGGCGGCCTCCCAGCCCTTCGCGGTGTCGTAGCCGTACGGGACGGTGAGCTTCGTCGCCGGACCGGGGATCTTCGCCGGCTTCTTCTTCTTGGCGTCCTCGGCGGCCGAGCCCGCGTCGCACATGGACAGCACGAGGAGCATCAGGAGGATGCCCAGGCCGCCGAGCATCGACATGCGGACGAAACGCTCTCTGGGCGTCGCGCCCAGGCTCGAGCCGAGTCCGGCTCCGCCCGATCCGCCGCCGCCGAAGCGACCGAATCCGCCGAATCTGCTGAAAACACCACGCCTGGACAGCTCTGCCCCCTCCCCGACAACGGCGGCCAGCCTAGCAATGGATACGCGACGGTAGGGCCACGCATCCGGCCACCGAGAACGCGCCCGTCCGGCCACCGGAAGCGCGTTCGTCCGGGTGTCCCGGGGCACGCCTAAAATGTCCCGGTGAACGCCTCTCCCCGTACCGCCGACGCCCTGCGCGCCGCCCTCGCCGGGCTGCTCGACGGGCTGCCGCCGAGCCAGGCCGCCCGGGCCGTCGAGCGGCTGATCGCCAACTACCGGGGGACCACCCCGACCGACGCGCCCGTGCTGCGCGACCGCTCCGACGTGGCCGCGTACGCCGCGTACCGGATGCCGGCCACCTTCGAGGCGGTCCGGGCGGCGCTCGACGCGCTGCGCGACGCGGCGCCGGACTGGCGGCCGGCCACGCACACCGACATCGGCGGCGGCACCGGCTCGGCGAGCTGGGCGGTCGCGGAGGCATGGGAGGGCGAGGTCGACGGCGGACCGCGCACCACGGTCCTCGACTGGGCCGAGCCGGCGCTCGCGCTCGGCCGGGAGTTGGCGGCCGGGGCGTTCGAGGCGGAGTGGCGGCGGGCGCGGATCGGCGCGGCGATGCGGCTCGACGAGACGGACCTGGTGACGATCAGTTATGTCCTGAAGGAGCTGACCGAGGCCGACCGGACCGCGGTCGTGACCGAGGCGGCGCGCACGGCGCAGGCGGTCGTGATCGTGGAGCCGGGCACGCCCGACGGGTACGAGCGGATCATCGCCGCCCGTGAGCTGCTGATCGGGGCCGGGCTGCGGGTCGCCGCGCCGTGTCCGCACAGCGGGGCCTGCCCGATCGTGCCGGGCACGGACTGGTGCCACTTCGCGGCGCGGGTCAGCCGGTCGTCGCTGCACCGGCAGGTGAAGGGCGGCTCGCTGCCGTACGAGGACGAGAAGTTCAGCTACGTCGTGGCGACCCGGTTCGCCACGACCCCGGCGCTCTCCCGGGTGACCCGTCGGCCGCAGATCCGCAAGGGGCAGGTGCTGCTCGACCTGTGCGGCCCGGAGGACGAGGGGCTGTCGCGGAGCACCGTCACGAAGCGGCACGGCGCGCTGTACAAGGCGGCTCGGGACGCGGAGTGGGGCGACGCCTGGCCCCCGGAGGGGTAGGAGCCGCCCCGGCGGGCGCTCAGGAGGCTACATCCGCAGCTCCTGGGTGCAGCACTTCACGCTGCCGCCGCCCTTGAGGAGTTCGCCCAGGTCCATCGGGACCGGGTCGAAGCCGCGGTCCCGGAGCGGGCCGAACAGCCCGGTCGCCGCCTGCGGGAGCAGGACGTGGCGGCCGTCGCTCACCGCGTTCAGGCCGAGGGCCGCGGCGTCCCGTTCGCCCGCGATCAGGGCGTCGGGGAACAACCGGGCCAGGACCGCGCGGCTGCCGGGGGAGAAGGCCCCCGGGTAGTACATGATCTCGTCGGCCGCGTCGTCCAGGACGCACAGCGCCGTGTCCAGGTGGTAGTACCGCGGATCCACCAGGTCGAGACCGATCACCGGGCGGCCGAAGAACTCCTGGGCCTCGTCGTGCGACAGCGGACTGGACCGGAAGCCCCGGCCGGCCAGCAGGTACGAGGAGGTGACCGCGAAGTCCCCCTCGCCCTCGTTGACGTGCTCCGGCTCGTGGATCTCGGTGAACCCGTGGGCGCGGAACCACTCCAGATGGGCCGCGGCCTCGGCGGTGCGCTCCGGGTGGGCGAACCGCGCGCCGAGCACGCGGCCGTCGACGACCGTCGCGCCGTTGGCGGCGAAGACCATGTCGGGCAGGTCGGGCTGCGGGTCGAGCAGGTCGACCGTATGGCCGAGGGCCAGATAGCGGTCCCGCAGGTCCTCCCACTGGGCGAGGGCCAGACGGAGGTCGACCGGTTTCGCGGGGTCCATCCATGGGTTGATGGAGTACGTCACCCTGAAGTGCGCGGGTGGGCACATCAGATAACGGCGGGGCGATGCCTCGCGCGGCGATGAGCGCAATGAGGGCTCCTCACGAAAGACAGGGCGCACGGTGTGTGCGTGGAGCCATGGTCCGTCGTCAGCGGCGTTCGCGCAGTGAACCGATCGGGTGGTTCCGGGTAACAGTCCGGGACGATGCGGATCACCCACCCGTGCGACGGCCCACCGGCTTGACGAGACGGCTCGTCTCGTTCAAGGCTGGCCCCATGACCTCTGCCAAGGCCTCCAAGGCCCCCGACGCCTCCCGCCGCAGCGAGCGCTCCCGCCGCGCCATCTTCGACGCGGCCCTCGCGCTGGTCACCGAGGCGGGCTACGCGAAGACCACCGTCGAGGGCATCGCCGCCCGCGCCGGCGTCGGCAAGCAGACCATCTACCGCTGGTGGCCCTCCAAGGCGGCCGTTCTGCTCGACGCGTACCTCGACCTCGCGGCGCAGGCGAACGACGCGCTCGGCGGAGCCGCCCACGGCGAGGAGGGGGCGAGCGGCATCCCGGACACCGGCGACCTCGCCGCGGACCTGCGGTACGTCCTGCGGGCCACCGTCGACGAGCTGGGCGACCCCAAGTACGACGGCCCGACCCGGGCCCTGGCCGCCGAGGGCCTGGTCAGCGCCGAGTTCGCCGCCCAGATGGCCGAGAAGCTGGTGGAGCCCCAGCTCACCTACTACCTCCGCCGGCTGGAGGCCGCCCGCGAGGACGGCGACATCGCCCCCGACACCGACCTCCGGATCGCCGCGGAACTCCTCACCGCCCCGATCGCCCAGCGCTGGCAGTACCGCACCGTGCCCCTCACCCACGCCTACGCGGACGCCCTGGTCACCCACGTCCTGCGCGGGCTCGCCCCCCGCCCGTAGGACCCAGTCGCTCCGGGGCGTCCGTGATGACGCCGTCGCAGCCGAGGCGGAGGGCGCGGTCGCGGTCCGTGGGGGTGTTCACGGTGTGGGCCCAGACCCGGGGGACGCCGGACCGGAGCGCGCGGCGCAGGTCCTCGTCCCGGAGCATCCGCACGTCCACGTCCAGGACCTGCGCCGTTCCGCTCGCGTACGCCTTCGACAGTGCGGCCGTGCTGTTCTCCGGGGGCTCGAGCGCGCCGCCGCGGTGCGCCGTCCAGACCACCCCGCGGGACGGCTCCGGAAGTGTGTCGATGGTCACCCGCGCGGGGGTGCGGGCCGCCTGCCGGCCGCCCGGGCGAACCCATTCCCGTTCGGCCCCCGAGGCCCCGGTCCCCAGTCCAGCGGCGGCAGCACGAGGGCCTGGCAGGCCAGGGCCAGGGCGATGAGCGAGCCCAGCGGACCCGATGGCGTCGCGTTCGGCACGGGCGATGCGTACCCCGGTTGGGGACTCCGGTCACCCGGGGCGCAGGATGGTGGGACCATGGCAGCAGCTTCGACACGCGGCGGGACCCGCGCGTGGGCCGGGACGAGCACAGGTGTGAGGGGATAGATGGGCGACGGCATCGGCCGCTACCGCGGCACGGAGAGCAAACTCGCGCAGTGGCTGCGCCGACGCCCCCGGCGGACCGCCGCGGACGACGCCGACCGCCGCGAGAACCTGCTCCTCGCCACCGCCGCCGCCGGTCTGCCCCTCGCCCCCGCCGCGTACCCCGTCGGCTACCGGTGTTCCTGCGAGCGCATCGGCTGTCCCACGCCGGCCCGGCATCCCGTCTCCTTCGCCTGGCAGACCCAGTCGACGACGGACCGCGCGCAGATCGAGCGCTGGTCCCGGAATCAGCCCGAGGCCAACTTCATCACCGCGACCGGCATGGTCCACGACGTCCTCGACGTTCCGCTGGACGCCGGTCGCGCCGCGTTGGAGCGGCTGCTCGCCGACGGCGTCGACGTCGGCCCGGTCGCCGAGTCCGGCGCCGCCGTGCCGGAGGAGGAACTGCCCGCCGACGAGCGCCGGATGCTGTTCTTCACCGCCACCCGGGGCACCCCCGAGGACGAGGACGAGTGGTGGCCCTGCGAGCTGGACTGCCACCCCGAGACCATGGACGAGCACCCGGGCCTGCGCTGGCACTGCCGGGGCAGCTACGTCCTCGTCCCGCCGGCCCGGCTGCCCGGTGACGACCGCACGGTGGAGTGGGTACGCGGCCCGGAGCACGCGCTCCCGGACCCGCTGACCCTCCTGGAGACCCTCACCGACGCCTGCGCCCGGTACGCCGACGCGCGAGCCGCGGACGGCGACCCGGGGCGGCACGAGCCGGCCTGGCCGCTCAACCACTGACGACGACGCGGGACGAACGAGGAGGGGGCGGCCACCGGCCGCCCCCTCCTCGTCGATTTCCCCGGCGCCGCGCCCGGCGAGCCCTACTCGCCCTTCGCGCCCGTGACGCCCTGCAGCCGTCCCGCTATCGCCACCGCGTCCTTGTCCGTCGCCCCGGACGCCGGCTTCACGAGCGCCGCCTGGTCGGACACCCACTCCTTGGTGACGGTGTTCTTCACCTCGCCGGTCATCAGCGCCTTCACATCGGCGTCGACCTTCGGCCGGTAGCCCTGCGCGGCGGTCTGCCGCTCGAAGTAGCGGATGCCGAAGAACACCAGAGCCCCGCCGTTCTCGGTCTCCAGACCGAGCGGCGCGTTGTCGCCGTCGTCCATGGTCTGGTCGACGTACTGCGTCGCCAGACCCAGCCGCTTGGCGTTCTTCGCGCGCGAGGCCCGCCAGAACGTGGTGTGCGCCCCCGGCGCGAACATGCCGGGCTCGCCCGTCCGAAGGTACGAGACGTACCGCGTGCCCAGGTCCTTCGGCGCGACCGCCAGCGTCTGGGAGTTCGCGGCGACCGGCACCGCGTACCCGTCCTTCTGCTTGAACACCGGGACCTCGTCCGGGGTGAGGATCGCCAGGTGCGCGACCTCCCACAGCTGCTCGTTGCCGTTGCGCACGAAGACCAGCAGCCACCGGTCGTCGGTCTTGGCGCCGGCCCGGTCCCGGTTCGCGTCGGTGTCCGCGACGAACCAGCGCGGCCAGCCCGCCTTCTTGGGGATCGTGAACTTCGCGTCCGTCAGCTCCAGCGGCCTGTGCCGCGGGTTGCCGCCCGGGCTCGTCACCGAACGGGCCTTCAGGCCCGCCTGGTTGATGGCGCCGAGCGGGCCGGTGACCCGGCCCGCGTCGAGGGCCGGGTCATAGGCCTTGTCGGCCTTGTTGTACGCGTCGGTGAAGTCCTTCAGGGCCTGTTCGGCCTCAGACTTCGTCACCGCCGGAACGAGCTCCAGCTCGCCGTGCACCGTCACGCAGCCGCTCGCCGTCAGCGCCAGCACCGTCGTCGCCACGACCGCCGTCGCCGGCCTCAGCCTTCTCATCGGTTGCCTTCTGCTCCTCCACCCGCACCGGACGTCCGAACCCTACCGGGGCGAGGAACAGTGCGAGCGTCGGGATCAGATACAGCGCCCACACCGTGACCTGAAGCACCGTCGGATCGGGCTGGAAGTTGAGGACGCCCTTGAGCAGGGTGCCGTACCAGCTGTCCGGCGGGATCGTCGCGGAGACGTCGAACGCCTTGTCGGCCAGGCCGCCGAGGAAGCGCGCCTCCTGGAGGTCGTGCACGCCGTACGCGAGGACGCCCGCGGCGACCACGACCAGCATGCCGCCGGTCCAGGTGAAGAACTTCGCCAGGTTGATCTTCAGCGCGCCCCGGTAGAACAGCCAGCCGAGGAACACCGCCGTCGCCAGGCCCAGCAGCACCCCGATCAGCGGGGCCGACGTGCCGTCCGAGGAGGCGCGCACCGAAGCCCACACGAAAAGCGCGGTCTCCAGGCCCTCCCGGCCGACGGCCAGGAAGGCCGTGGCGACCAGGGCGCCGGTGCCCATCTGCAGGGCCGCGTCCAGCCGGCCGTGCAGCTCCGAGCGCAGATGCCGCGCGGTGCGCTTCATCCAGAAGACCATCCAGGTCACCAGACCGACCGCGAGGATCGACAGCGAGCCGCCCAGCGCCTCCTGCGCCTCGAACGTCAGCTCCTGCGAGCCGAACTCGAGGCCGGCGCCGAAGGCCAGCGCCACGCCGACCGCCACGCCGATGCCGATCCAGATCGGCTTCAGCGCGTCACGGCGGTCCGTCTTCACCAGGTACGCGATGAGGATGCAGACGACCAGGCTGGCCTCCAGGCCCTCGCGCAGGCCGATCAGATAGTTCCCGAACACGTCGGTCCCCTCCTTCGAGATGCGGGGGTCAGGAGAACAGCGCCCGGCCCCACCAGTCGTCCTTGTCGCGGACGCCCGGCGGAACGGCGAACATGCCCGAACCCACGTGCTGGATGTACTCGTTGAGGACGTCCGAGCGGGCCAGCGAGGTCTGCACCGGGATGAACCCCTTGCGGACGTCGCGCTGGTACGCGAGGAAGAACAGGCCCGTGTCCAGGCGGCCGAGACCGTCCGTGCCGTCCGTGAAGGAGTAGCCGCGGCGCAGGATCGTCGCCCCGTTGTTGGAGTCCGGGTGCGCGAGGCGGACGTGCGCCTCCGGCTTCATGGCCGGCAGGAACGGCTCGTCGTGCTCCTTGGCCTTGCCGACCGGAGCGCCTTCCTTCTTGTCGCGGCCGAAGATGTCCTCCTGCTCCGCGAGCGGAGTGCGGTCCCAGATCTCGACGTTCATCCGGATCCGGCGGGCGACGAGGTACGAGCCGCCGGCCATCCACGCCGAGGGGCCCTCCGCGCCCTTGCCGGAGACCCAGACGTGCTTCTCCAGGCGGGCGGTGTCGGTGCCCGCGATGTTGCGGGTGCCGTCCTTGAAGCCGAACAGGTTGCGCGGGGTCTGGGCGTCGGGGGTCGTCGAGGACGTCTTGCCGAAGCCGAGCTGCGACCAGCGCACCGCGACCTTGCCGAAGCCGATCCGGGCCAGGTTGCGGATGGCGTGCACGGCGACCTGCGGGTCGTCCGCGCAGGCCTGGACGCAGATGTCGCCGTTGCTGCGCGCCCTGTCGAGGTTGTCGCCGGGGAACTTCGGCAGGTCGACCAGGGCCTCGGGCCGCCGGTCCTTCAGCCCGAACCGCTCGTCGAAGAGCGAGGGGCCGAAGCCGATGGTGAGGGTGAGCCGGGACGGCTTGAGGCCCAGGGCCTCGCCGGTGTCGTCCGGCGGGGCCTCCGGGAGGCCGCCGTACGCGCCTTCGCCGACCTCCTGGCCGAGCGTCATCCGCTCGGCGGCCCGGGTCCAGTCCTTCAGGAGCTGGATCAGCTCGGCCCGGTCCTTCGTCTTCACGTCGAAGGCGGCGAAGTGCAGCCGGTCCTGGACTGCCGAGGCGATGCCGGCCTGGTGCGGACCGTGGAAGGGGACCGCGCCGCCGGCGGCGGCGACGTTCTCGGTGGCGTCGCCGGCGCGGTTCAGGGCGACGGCGGCGCCGCCCGCCGCGGCGGCGCCGAGCGCGAGCCCGGCACCGCCCCAGCCGATGACGCTGCGGCGCGAGGGGGCGGCGGAGCCGGTGGACTCGTTCTCGTCGACGGTCTCGGACATGGTCGCGATCTCCCTTACTTCACAACCGCGGCGGCGAGCTTGGAGAGCGGCTCGCCCAGCGCGTTGACGCCGTCCGAGAGCTCCTTCTGCTGCTCCTTGCCGACCTGGTCGTACGGGGTGAAGACGTACGTGGTCTTGTCCGCGCGGTACTTGTCGAGCAGCGTGTTCAGCGCGGCGAACTGCTTGTCGAGCTCGGCGACCAGCTTCGGGTCGTTCTTCGACGCGACGGGCTTGAGCAGCTCGAAGGACTTCTGCGCGCCCTCGACGTTCGCCTTGAAGTCGACCAGGTCGGTGTGGGAGTAACGCTCCTCCTCACCGGTGACCTTGCCGGAGGCGACCTCGTCGAGGAGTTCCTTGGCGCCGTTGGCCATGGAGGTCGGGGTGATCTCGGCCTTGCCGACCCGCTTCACCCAGTCGGCGAGGTCCTTGTCGAGGGTGTCGGCGAGCTGCTTCTCACGGTCGCCGATCTTCTTGTCCTGCCAGAGCGCCTTCTCCAGCCGGTGCCAGCCGGTCCAGTCCTTGGCCGGGTCCTGGCCCGCCTCGAGGCCGTCCTCGCGGACGTCGACCTTCGGGTCGATGTCGCCGAAGGACTCGGCGACCGGCTCGGTGCGCTCCCAGCCGATGCGGGAGTCGGCGTACGCCTTCTTCGCGGCCTCGATGTTGCCGGCGCGGACGGCGTCGGTGAAGACCTTCACCTTGGGCAGGGTCTCGTCGGCCTGCGTCTGCACGTACTGGCGGTACGCGGCGACGGCGGCGTCCATCTCGGGGGAGCGCTTGGCGGTGGTGCCGCCGGTGACCTTGACCTTCTGGCGGATGCCGTCGCCCTTCATGCCGGGCTTGCAGGCGATCTCGTAGTCGCCGGCCTTGACCTCGGCGGTGATCTTCGCCTTGGTGCCGGGGCCGATGTTCTCGCGCTCGGTGACGATGCGGTCGTCCGGGAAGAGGATGTAGACCTCGGTGACCTTGCTGCCCTTGTTCTCCACGGCCAGCTCCAGGTGGCCGGCCGGGAACTCCTTCTTCGAGACCTCGCAGGAGTCGTCCTTGGCGACGACGGAGACGGCGCCGTGGGCGTCGCCCTTGGCGTCGCTCTTCTCGGTGCAGCCCGTGACGGCGGTCAGAGCAGCCGCGGTCGCGGCGGCGGTGACGACGGAGAGACGGACGGCTCGCATGTGGGCTCCTGGGGAGGGGAGAGAGGCGGTGAGGCGGACCTAACTTAACCGAGCCTTACCTCAGCCATACCCACCCCTCCTGTGATTCACCTCTCAGGCCGGACGGGGTGGACACGGCTCGATCACGGCGGGTTCACGGGGTCCCCATGCATCGGTCAAGTACTGGTCAAGCGGGGTGAGATGCGCCTTTCGTAATGATTTGTTATGGGCGCTAGCGTGCGGTCATGCGCCTCTCCCGAGAAGACCTGCCCGGAGCGCTCGCCCTGACCGTCACCGGCCGGGCCGAACCGCCGTCGTTGCGCATGGAGATGACCGACGGCCGGCGCATGCTGCTGCGTCAGGACGGCCGGGCGGTGCTGCTCGCACGGGTCGACGCGGACCGGGACGGAGTGGCGCTGCTCCGCCGCGCCGGGTACCGCTCGCCGCTCCCGCCGCTGCGCGCCGACGAGGCCCGGCGCGTGCCCGACCGGCGCCACGGGTACGCCGGGCTGCTCGCCGACGCCCCCGACGGACCGCTGCACGACGGCCGTTGGCTGCTGGCCGAGCGGTCGACGCTGCCGTACGGCGCGTGGCGCCGGGAGCTCCCGCGCACCTGGCCCGAGGCGTATCTCGACTGGGTCGCGGGCTGGAACGGCGTCGTCCCGCTGCGCCCGCTCTCCGCCGCCGACGCGCCGCGCGTCAAGGCGTACCGCCGCCAGGCCCGGGAGGGCGTCCTGCCGCCGGTGCTGCTGTGGTGGGTGTCCGCCTTCGACGGCTGGGTCGTCCTCGACGGCCACGACCGGGCGGTGGCGGCCCTGGCGGAGGATCAGGAACCGGCGTCGCTGGTACTGATGCGCGGCGCGGACGACGCGACGCGCGCCTCGGTACTCGCGGCCACGACCGCGTACTACGAGGAGCGGATGGCCGCGCTCGCCCCGGAGGAGGAGTCCGCGCGCCGGATGCTGGCCCGGTCCTTCGGCGCGGCCGCCCTCGCCGTCCCGTACGACGAGGAGGCCACGCGGGCATGGCCGATTCCGGGCGGACCGGCGGAGTGGGACGCGTTGATGCTTCAATTCCGCCATGAACACGACCGCTACTAGCCGTTTCGCCGACCGGGGCACCGACATCGACGTCCTGCGCGTCTTCTGCGCGGGCGACGGACGGTTCGGCAACGCCCTCGGCGTCGTACGCGACGGGCGCACGCATCCCGACGAGGCGTCCCGGCAGGCGCTCGCCAAGGAACTGGGCTTCAGCGAGACGGTGTTCGTCGACGACCCCGAGCGCGGTGCGGTCGACATCTACACCCCCGGCGTGCGGCTGCCGTTCGCCGGATACCCGCTGATCGGCGCGGCCTGGCTGCTCGACCTGGAGGTCGTCCGGCCGCAGGCGGGCGAGGTGTGGGTGCGCGGGGACGGCGAGTTCACCTGGATCGAGGCCCGCGCGGAATGGGCGCCGCCGCGCACCCTGCGGCGGTACGCCTCCGCCGAGGAGGTCGACGCGCTCGAGGTGCCCGAGCCGGGAGAGTGGATCTACGCCTGGGCATGGGAGGACGAGGCGGCCGGCCGCGTGCGCGCCCGCGGGTTCCCCGGGCGCGGGGACGGCATCGACGAGGACGAGGCGACCGGCGCGGCGGCCCTGCTGCTCACCGCCGAACTGGGCCGCGCCCTCAACATCACCCAGGGCCTCGGCTCCCAGCTCCTGACCGCTCCCGGCCCGGACGGCCTGATCGAACTGGGCGGCCGGGTGCGGCTCGAGCGGACGATGACGATCTGAACGGCCGTCGGCGGTCGCGGCCTCCTGCCGCGGCCGCTACGCGCTGATCGGGAACTCGCCCGCCAGCTCGCGGAACACCGCGCCGTTGAAGTCGAACGCCCGCTTGCACTCGTCGACGATCCGCTGCCGCTCCAGGTCGTCCGCGTTCACGCTGTCCAGGAGTTCGCGGTAACCCCGCTTGAACGCGGCCGGGTTGCCGATCTCCTCGAAGACGTAGAACCGCACGCCGTCGCCCTTGCGGGCGAAGCCCCAGGCGCGCTCGGCGCGGTCACGGATGATCTGGCCGCCGGAGAGGTCGCCCAGGTAGCGGGTGTAGTGGTGGGCCACGTACCCGGCCGGCCAGTCGCGGGCGCACTCGGCGACCCGGGCGGCGTACGCCGCGGTGGCCGGCAACGGGGAGAGGCCGGCGCGCCAGTCCGCGCCCCGCAGGTGGGCGAGGTCCTGCTCCAGGGCGGCGGTGCGGAACAGCTCCGGCTGTATGAACGGCCCCGCGACCGGGTCGGAGCGCAGTACCTCCGCGCCGTCCTCCAGTGCCCGGTACACGAACCAGAGCTGCTCGGTGTAGCGCGCGTACGCGTCCACGCCCAGTCGGCCGCCGAGCAGGTCGGTCATGAAGGTCGACGTCTCCGCCTCGGTGTGCTGCTCCTGCGAGGCGGTGCGGATCAGCGTGGAGAAGGGCGTGGTCAAGGCGGGCCTCCGGGACCGATCGGGACGGGAACCAGTGGTGATCCTTCTCCTTAGGCTTGCCTAAGTCAACTGGTTCCCGACAGCCTGTCGGTAAAGACGCTACCCCGCGAACGGCCTACGGCAACGTGAGGATCTCGGCGCCGCTGTCCGTGACCACCAGCGTGTGCTCGAACTGGGCGGTCCGCTTGCGGTCCTTCGTGACCACGGTCCAGCCGTCGTCCCACATGTCGTACTCGTGGGTGCCGAGGGTCAGCATCGGCTCGATCGTGAAGGTCATGCCCGGCTGGATCACCGTCGTGTGGTGGGGCGAGTCGTAGTGCGGAATGATCAGACCGGAGTGGAAGGACGAGTTGATGCCGTGCCCCGTGAAGTCCCGGACGACGCCGTAGCCGAAGCGCTTGGCGTACGACTCGATGACCCGGCCGATGATGTTGACCTGGCGGCCGGGCCGTACGGCCTTGATCGCCCGGTTCAGGGACTCGCGGGTGCGCTCCACGAGCAGCCGGGACTCCTCGTCGACGTCGCCGCAGAGGTAGGTCGCGTTGTTGTCGCCGTGCACGCCGCCGATGTACGCGGTGACGTCGAGGTTCACGATGTCGCCGTCGCGCAGCACGGTGGAGTCCGGGATGCCGTGGCAGATGACCTCGTTGACCGAGGCGCACAGCGACTTCGGGAAGCCGCGGTAGCCGAGGGTCGAGGGGTACGCGCCGTGGTCGCACATGTACTCGTGCGCGACGCGGTCGAGCTCGTCGGTGGTGACTCCGGGGGCGATGTGCTTCGCGGCCTCCTCCATCGCCCGCGCGGCGATGCGGCCGGCGACGCGCATCCGCTCGATGGTCTCGGAGTCCTGCACCTCGGGCCCGGTGTACGGGGCGGGGGCGGGCTTCCCGACGTACTCGGGACGGCGGATGGCTCCGGGGACGGAGCGGTGGGGGGAGAGCTCCCCGGGCACGAGCAGCGACTGGCCAGACATGCAGCGAGTCTAACCAGGCGGGGTGGGGCAGCATGGCGTCAGAGCGACGGATGAAGGAGCGGGAGATGGCCCTGTTCAAGAGGCGCACGGTCGGCAAGCCGGGCGAGTGGTTCTACTGCCTGGAGCACAAGAAGGTCGAGGAGGGGCCGGAGTGCCCGGCGAAGGACCGCTTCGGCCCGTACGCGAGCCGTGAGGAGGCCGAGCACGCGATGCAGACGGCCCAGGAACGCAACCTGGAGTGGGACACGGATCCCAAGTGGCACGAGACCCCGCGCACGGACGACACCCCCGACTAGAACCGGGCGGTCGCGAGGACGGAACCGTCCTCGGCGAGCAGCCGGGCGCCGGTCACCGTCGCGGGGTCCACGGAGACCGGCGCGCCCCAGTAGCCGTAGCCGTCCCTGAGGGCGAACGAGCCCACGGCGACCGTGGTGCCGTCGGCGCGCACCAGACGGCAGTGGACCGTGCCGTTCCCGGCCTGCTCCAGGTCGACGGACATGTACACCCAGCCCTGCGAACCCGGCGTGCCGGGATGGGCGAAGATCCGCCCCACCTCGTGGTGCCCCGAGACCAGGGCGGCCTCCAGGAGACCGTCCTGCTCCTGGACCTGCGAGGAGGGGGCCGAGGCGCCCACGACCGCCGTCCCGACGGCCCACCCCCCGAACCCGCAGGCCAGCGCCGCCGCGGCCGCTGCGACGGCGAGCCGCAGGCGTCGGCGGGGGCGGGGGCGGCCGAGCGGGCCGGGGCGCCCGCGCGGCTCCGGCCGCGCCGGGGCCAGGCGGTTCGTGACCCGGGTCTCGAAGCCCACCGGAGGTTCCGCCCCCGGGAGCAGACCGAGGAGGCCGTCGCCGACGAGGGTCAGCCGCTCGACGTACTCCCGGCAGTCCGGGCAGCGGTCCAGGTGGGCGACCGCCTCGGCGCGTTCCCGGGCCGGGAGGACGCCGAGGGCCAGCTCGGCGGCGAGCTCCCGCAGCCGCTCGCAGTCCCCGCCGTTCATGCCGCTCGTCCCGCGCAGCTCGCTCATGGCCGGAACTCCTCCGCGCCGAGGGCCGTCCGCAGTTTCCCCATGCCCGCCCTGATCCGGCTCTTCGCCGTGCCGAGCGGAATGTGCTCGAGGCCGGCGATCTCCCGCGCGGTCATCCCGTAGATCCCCGCCATCACCAGCGTCCGGGCCTGCTCCCGCGGCAGGGTCGCGAGCGCGGCCCGCACCCGGTCCGAGGTCTCGTCGGCGAGCGCCCGCCGCTCGGGGGTGTCGGCGTCCGACACGAGGTCGAGCAGCGCGTCCAGGTCCTCCGGGGCGACCGGCCCGGCCCGGCGCGCCCGTACGGCGTCGATCGCCAGATTGTGCGCGATGGTCGTCAGCCACGTCTTCACGGAGCCGCGGCGCGAGTCGTAGACCTGGGCATGCCGCCAGGCCCGCTCGAAGGTCTGCTGGGCGATGTCCTCGGCGAGCTGGGGATCGCCGAGGACGGCGACGGCGACGCCGAAGACGGTGCGCTGGAAACGGCGCACGAACGCGACGGCGATCTCCGGATCGCCCGTCGTCAGGCCGGACAGCAGTGCCTCGTCCGACACCCGTCCGCTGGGAAGGCCCATGTGCTGCACACCAGTGGATACGGTCCGACTCCCCGCGGGGATTGCGCGGGAAGGCCCCGTCCATTCTCCCGGACGATCCCCGGGCGCGGTTCGTCCGTATCCACTGCATCTGCGGCATCCACCGCATCCACCGCATCCACTGCTGTACGGAACTCTGCGAAGGGCTCAGCCATGACGACCCGAACTCGGAACCGCGTCGCGCTCGGGCTCGCCGCGGGCGGCCTGACGGCCGTGCTCGCGGCCTGCGGCGGGGGCGACGGCGACGGCGGGGGCTCGACGACGCCTCCGCCCGCGCAGAACGGGGTGACGAAGGTCGACGCGGATCTGGCCGACTTCCGCATCACGCTGTCCGAGAAGACCTTCGAACCCGGCGTCTACGACTTCGTCGCCAAGAACACCGGCGGGCACGACCATGCCCTGGAGATCGAGGGCCCCGGCGGGGAGAACAGGTCCGAAACGGTCGAACCCGGCGCCTCGACCACGCTCCGGGTGACCCTGAAGTCCGGCACCTACGAGGTCTACTGTCCGGTCGACGGGCACAAGGACCAAGGGATGAAGACGGAGATCACGGTCGGCGGCGCGGAGGCCCCCACGAACGAGCCCCCGTCCCCGGGCACCGGCTACTGACCGACCGTGTCCCGTTCCGCCTTGCGGCGGGCGGCGTCCTCGTCCGTCGCCGCGTCGTACGCCAGGAGTCTCGGCAGGGCGGCCGCCAGCACGGCGACCGACGCCACGCACGCGACGCCGCCCGTCCAGACGGACGCCCGCGTCCCCGTCCAGCCCGCCATCGCCCCCGCGCGGAGCTGGCCCAGCTGCGGGCCGACGCTGTACGAGAGCACCTCGATGCCCGCCAGACGGCCCCGGAGCTCCTCCGGGATCGTCTGGTTCCAGATCGTCGAGCGGCCGAGCCCGCTCAGCATGTCGCCCGCACCGGCGAACGCCAGGCACACCAGCACCAGCCACACGTTCGAGAACCAGCCCGCCGCGGCGATCGCCAGGCCCCACCCCGCCGCGCCGCCCGCCACGAGCAGCCCGTGCCGCCGTACCTTCGACGTCCAGCCGCTGGTCAGGCCCACCAGCAGCGAGCCCACCGAGCCCGCCGCGTACATCAGGCCGAGCGACCAGTCCGCGTCCAGCTCGTCCGCGAGGAACGGGAAGACCGCGTTCGGGAAGGCGAAGAACATCGCCGCCAGGTCGATCGCGTACGTGCCCAGGAGAACCGGCCGGGACCAGGCGTACCGCGCGCCCTCCACGATCCCGCGCAGCGAGGGCCGGTCCGCGTCGTGCGCGGCCGGCGCGGGCGCCAGCCGCAGACACAGCAGGACGGACACGGCGAACGTGCCCACCGTCACCGCGTACGCCGTCGAGTGCCCCGCGAACGCCACCACCAGACCCGCCAGCGAGGGCCCGGCGATAGCGCCGACCTGCCAGCGCAGCGAGTTCAGCGCGGCCGCAGCGGTCTGCTGGTCGTGCGGCACGATCCGGGCCATCAGCGAGTCCAGCGCCGGGCGCTGGAGCCCCGCGAGTGCCGACACGCCCGCCGCCACCACGTACAGCGGCCACAGCGCAGGCTCCGGCGCCACCGCGTTCACCAGCAGCACCACGGCCAGCAGGCCGAGTCCCGCCTCCGTGCCGAGGATGACCTTCCGCCGGTCCACCGCGTCCGCCAGCGCGCCGCCGTACAGCCCGAAGACCACCAGCGGGACCAGCTCCACCGCACCCATCGCGCCCACCGCGAGCGGCGAACCGGTCAGCTCCTTGATCTGGAGCGGCAGCGCGACCAGCGCCATGAAGCTGCCGAAGTACGTGACGAGACCCTGGACCCAGAGCAGCCGGAAGTCGCGCGACGAGCGCCACGGCGAGAGGTCGGGGAGAACGGAGGAGAGGGACACGGGGCGCCATGCTCCGCGCCGCCGGAACCCGCGGCAACCGAATTACCGCGCCGTGGGGTGCGGTGTCACCAGCGTGCGGGCGGTGGGGACGTCAGCTGGTCCGCGAGCCGGGAGAGCCGGTCGCGGAAGCCGCGCCGCGCGCCCGGCGCCACCGTGGGCAGGCCGTTCTCGCCGGTCGCCGCGCTCACCAGGTGCTGCACGGTGTCGAGGTCGACCTCCGCCGCGCCCTCGGCCACGGTCAGCGTCTCGTGCGCGAGGCCGTGCACCTCCGCGTCCCCGCCGTCGAGCGACAGGACCGTCGCCCCGGCCCGGCGGGCGTCGTGCACCCGTTCCAGGAGCGGCGCGTCCGGCCGCCGGGGCGCCACCATCAGCAGCGTCGATCCGCGTCCGGCCGACTCCAGGCGGCTCAGGCCCACCGCGAGATGGGCCGGGTCGCCGGGCCGTGCCCGGTGCCGCACCAGCGTCGGCGCCAGCTCGGGCCGGCCGGACCAGGCCGCCTCGTCCACCAGGTGCGCGGCCAGATGCCACGGCTCGTACTGCGCCGTGCCCACCAGCAGCAGACCACCGCCGTGGGGCAGCACCGAGGAGCGCAGGGCACCGGCGAACCGGCGGGCCGCCGCCGGCCACTCGGTCCCCGCCAGCACTTCACGCAGCAACGCGACACGTACGGCATCCATGGCACCGCATCCTGCCGTCGGCCCGGCCCGTCCGCCGCCGGTTCCGGGCACCTCACCCGTACGGGAAACCGACCGCGGCCCGTCACCCGCCGCCGACCGGCCAGTAATGTCGGGGCCATGACTTCCACTGACAGTGCGCAGAAGGCTCCCGCCAAGGACCCGTGGGACCTCCCGGACGTCTCCGGGCTCGTCGTCGGCGTCCTCGGCGGCACCGGTGACCAGGGCCGGGGCCTCGCCTACCGGCTCGCCCGCGCGGGCCAGAAGGTGATCATCGGGTCCCGGGCCGCCGAGCGGGCCGAGACCGCCGCCGCCGAACTCGGCCTCGGCATCGAGGGCGCGGACAACGCCGAGTGCGCGCGGCGCAGCGACATCGTGATCGTCGCCGTGCCGTGGGACGGGCACGCCAAGACGCTGGAGTCGCTCCGCGACGAGCTGGTCGGCAAGCTCGTCGTCGACTGCGTCAACCCGCTCGGCTTCGACAAGAAGGGCGCGTACGCGCTGAAGCCGGAGGAGGGCAGCGCTGCCGAGCAGGCCGCCGCCCTGCTGCCGGAGTCGCGGGTCACCGCCGCGTTCCACCACCTGTCCGCGGTCCTGCTCCAGGACGAGTCGATCGAGGAGATCGACACGGACGTGATGGTGCTCGGCGAGGTCCGTGCCGACACCGACCTCGTGCAGGCGCTGGCCGGCCGCATCCCCGGCATGCGCGGCGTCTTCGCGGGCCGTCTGCGCAATGCCCACCAGGTCGAGTCGCTGGTCGCCAACCTGATCTCGGTGAACCGCCGCTACAAGGCCCACGCGGGCCTGCGCGTCACCGACGTCTGACCGACGCGCCCGGCCGAGGCCGGGCCGACGCCCGCCGGACACGTCCGGCCGATGTCGGGCCGGAACGGGGCATGGGGGACACTGGACGGGCACCGCACGCCGTACCCGGACAGGAGCCGACCCCCATGCCCCGCCTCGCTCTGTACGCCCTCGTCGTCTGCGCCCTCGCGGTGACGGCGGCCGTCGTCTCCTTCGTCTCGGGCAGCTGGCTCGGCGTGATCTGGGTGCTGCTCGCCGGTCTGTCCTCCAACATGGCCTGGTACTACATCCGCCGGGCGAAGACCGCGGCCGCGCAGTCCTGACGCCCGTGCGGGCCCGTCAGACCCCGCAGACCTCCGGTGCCGTCTCCCAGAAGCGGTACAGCTCCCAGCCGCAGGACCGGTCGAACGGCCGTACCCCGAGGGACTGCAGCAGCGCGTCGATCCCGTCGAAGAAGGCCCCGCCGATCGCCGGGACGAACAGCAGCGCGATCACCACGAAGAAGCCGTACGGCGCGTACGGCTCGATCTTCCGCCGGAAGCCGTGGCTGAGCCACGGCTCGACCACGCCGTAGCCGTCCAGCCCCGGCACCGGCAGCAGGTTCAGCAGCGCGGCCGTGATCTGGAGCATCGCGAGGAACGCGAGCGCGTACCGGAAGGCGAGCGGCACCCCGTCGAGGGCGTCCAGCCAGAACGGCGCCGTGCAGACGACCGCGAACAGCACGTTCGTCAGCGGGCCGGCCGCCGAGATCAGGCTGTGTCTCCAGCGGCCCCGGATCCGGTGCCGTTCGATGAACACCGCGCCGCCCGGCAGACCGATGCCGCCCATGATCACGAACAGCAGCGGCAGGATGATGCTCAGCACGGCGTGCGTGTACGCGAGCGGATTCAGCGTCAGGTAGCCCTTCGCGCCGACCGTCAGGTCGCCGCTGTGCAGCGCGGTGCGGGCGTGCGCGTATTCGTGCAGACAGAGCGAGACGATCCAGGCCGCCGACACGAACAGGAAGATCGCCACGCCCGGCGAGGACGCGAAGTCCGTCCACACCGCCCAGCCGCTCACGGCCATGACGGCGAGGATCGCCAGGAAGACCGGGCTGATCCGGCGTTCGTGCCTGCGCGTGGTCGCCGTGGGCATTGGGCGGCTCCTCGGGCTCGTGCGGGTGGAGGTGGCGCGGTTTCGGTGGTGCGGGTCCTTCATCATCGGTGCTCGTCGTGCCGGTCGAACGTTCCGCGGGGGCCGTGGAGTTCCTGGCGTGGCGACCTCTCGCCGTTCCGCCGGCGGCGGACGGGGAGAATGGGGGGCGTGCGCTACTCCGTCCTCGGTTCCACGCAGGTCCACACGGCCGACGGGACGCCCGTCCCGGTCGGCGGGCCCCGGCTGCGGGCCCTGCTGACCGCGCTCGCGCTGCGCGCGGGGCGGGCCGTCCCCGTCGGCGTCCTGGTGGCGGAGGTGTGGGACGGCGACCCGCCGGCCGACGGGGTCGCCGCGCTCCAGGCGCTCGTCGGACGCCTTCGCCGGGCCCTCGGCCACGACACCGTCGCCTCGGCGGAGGGTGGCTACCGGCTCGCGGCCGAGCCCGGCGACGTGGACCTGTTCCGGTTCGACGGCCTGGTCGGCGAGGGCGTACGGGAACTCGCGGCCGGCGACCCCGAGCAGGCGGCGCCGCTGCTCGACGAGGCGCTCGGGCTCTGGCGCGGGCCGGTCCTCGCCGACCTGCCGGACCGCACGGCGGAGGCCGCCCGCTGGGAGGCCCGCCGGCTGGCGGCCCGCCGGGCCCGCGCGGAGGCCGTACTGGAGCGAGGCGGCGCGGAGTCGGCGCTTCCGGAGCTCGCCGCGCTCACCGCGGAGCACCCGCTCGACGAGTCCCTCCAGGCCCTGCGCCTGCGCGCGCTGCGCGCGGCGGGCCGCCCCGCGGAGGCGCTCCAGACGTACGACGCCGTCCGCCGCCTCCTCGCCGACCGGCTCGGCGCCGACCCCGGCCCCGAACTCCGCGCCCTCCACGCGGAGCTGCTGTCCCCCGGGACGGAGCACACGGTGCCGCCCGCCGGTCCGTCCGGCCCCGGCGGCCCGGGCGGCTCGGCGCCGCAGCCGGGCGTCGGCCCTGTGGGCCCGGCCCCCGTGGGCCCGGCCCGTGCCGGAGCACGCGGGACGGGGCTCAGGCACACGGTGCCGCCCGCCGGTCCGTCCGGCCCAGGCGCCCGCGGCGAGGCGCCGCCGGTCTTCGGTGGTACACCGGCCGGCCAGGCGTCGCCGCCGGACGCCGGCGCTGCCGCCCCGGCCCGTGCCGGAGCCCCGGGGACGGAGCACGTGGTGCCGCCCGCCGGACCGCCCGGCCCCGGCCCGGCCGCCCAGGCCGCCGCCGGGTCCGGCGGCCTGCCCCTCGGCGCCGGCCACGCCACCCCCGCTCCGCACCCCCGTCCCACCCCGCACACCCCGCCCCTCGGCAACCTCCGCGCGCGGCTCACCAGCTTCGTCGGGCGGGAGGACGACATCGCCGCCCTCCAGGAGGACCTGCGGACCGGCCGGCTCGTCACCCTCCTCGGCCCCGGCGGCGCGGGCAAGACCCGGCTCTCCCAGGAGGCCGCCGACCGCGTCGGCGGAGCCTGGCCCGACGGCGTCTGGCTGGTCGAACTCGCCTCCGTCACCGACCCGGAAGCCGTCACCGAGGCCGTCCTCGGCGCGCTGGGCGCCCGCGAGACCGTCCTGCGCGGCGCAGGCGCCGAGGGACTGCGTCTCGGGGAGGACCCGATCGGCCGGCTCGTCGAGCACTGCGCCGGGCGCCGGATGCTGCTCCTGCTGGACAACTGCGAGCACGTGGTGGGCGCGGCGGCGACGCTGGCGGAGCTGCTGCTCGCACGCTGTCCCGGCGTGACGGTGCTGGCGACGAGCCGGGAGCCGCTGGGCGTGCCGGGGGAGTCGGTGCGACCGCTGGGGCCGCTGCCGCAGGACACGGCCGTGCGGCTGTTCGGCGAGCGGGGGGCGGCGGTGCGCCCCGGCTTCGACGCCGCCGACGATCCGGACGCGGCGGCGGAGATCGTGCGCCGCCTGGACGGCATGCCGCTGGCGATCGAGCTCGCGGCGGCCCGGCTGCGCATGCTGACGCCGCGCCAGATCGCGGACCGCCTGGACGACCGGTTCCGGCTGCTGACCTCGGGCGCGCGTACGGTCCTGCCCCGGCAGCAGACGCTGCGGGCGGTCGTCGACTGGTCCTGGGAGCTGCTCGGCGAGGCGGAGCACGCGGTGCTGCGCCGCCTCTCGGTGTTCACCGGCGGCTGCGACCTGGAGGCGGCGGAGGCCGTCTGCGGCACGCCGGGCGGGCCCGACGTGCTCGACCTGCTCGGTTCCCTCGTCGACAAGTCCCTCGTCGTCGCCACACCGGGCGAGACCGGCATGCGCTACCGGCTCCTGGAGACCGTCGCCGAGTACGCGGCCGAGCGGCTCGACGAGGCGGGCGACCGGGCGGCCGCGGAGCGCCGCCACCTCACCCACTACCGGGAACTCGTCCGCCTCACCGACCCCGAGCTGCGCACCGGCCGCCAGGTCGCGGCCGTCGCCCGGCTCGGGCTCGAGTACGGCAATCTGCGCACCGCGCTGCAGCGTGCCGTCGAGGCCCGGGACGAGCACGAGGGACTCGTCCTCGTGCACGCGCTGCTCTGGTACTGGCAGATGCGCGACCTGCGCGCCGACGCCCTGCACTGGGCCGAGGCGGTCGCCGCGCTCGGGCCCGACCCGTTCGGGCCGTCGGTCCCGCCCGTCGTCCCGCTGCACGAGCCGTGCACCGCCGCGCCGCCGCCGCTGGTCGAGGAGCAGCTGTGGGAGGCCCGGCGCGGGGTACGGCTGATCGAGCTGCTCAACATGGACCACGAGACAGGCCGGTGGACCAGGCCCGAGGGCGTCGCGCGGCTGCGGCGGATCACCGCCGTCTATCCGCCGGGTCTCCCGCAGACCTGCCGGCTGCCCGGCTCCTTCGTCGTCTTCGGCGTCCTGCTCATCGGCGAGCCCGGCCGGATGCGCGAGGCCCTGGACGCCAACGTGGCCGCCTGCCGCCGCCACGGCTACGAGTGGGAGCTCGCCAACGCCCTCCAGCTGCGTGCCAATCTGCTCGCCAACCGCTCCGACTGGGCCGAGCAGGCCTGCGCCGACGCCGAGGAGAGCCTGACGATCTTCGTCCGGCTCGACGACGCCTGGGGCGCGGCCGAGGCGCTGTCCTCGCGCGCCGAGGCCCGCGAGCGGCAGCTCGAGTTCAAGGGCGCCGCCGAGGATTTCGCCGCCGCCATCGAGTACGCGCAGCGGATCGGCGCCCAGTCGCAGATGGCGCTGCTGCGGGCCCGCTACGCCGACATGCTGATCGAGACCGGTCGCCGGGAGGAGGCCGAGGTGATCCTGCGGGAGGTCGTCGAGGGCGCGCACGGCCGCGGCCACGAGCCGATGCTCGCCGCCCGGATCTTCCTCGCGCTGCTCCTCGGCCGGACCGGTCGCACCGCCGAGGCCCGTACCCATCTGCTGCGGCTGCTCGACGACTTCAGCAACGAGACCCTGTCCATCTTCGAGGGCTTCACGCTCGGCAGCCTGGCGTGGGTGGACAACCTCGACGAGCGGTACGACTCGGCCTTCGAGCTCGCCGGCAAGGCGTACGGCCGTTCCCTGGGCGCGCTGTCGATGATGGTCGCCCCGCAGATGCCGGCGATCCATCTGATCACCGCCGCCTGGGCGCTGGCGGGGCTCGGCGGCCCCGGGGCCCGTACCGCCGCGGTGCTGCTCGGCGCGTACGAGGGGCTGCTCCCGGCCGCGCACCTGCCGCCGCCGATGGAGCGGGAGAACCTCGCCCGGGCCACCGAGCTGGCCCGGTCGCGCCTCGGCGCGGCGGAGTTCGAGGCCGCGTACGCCGAAGGCGACGGCCTCTCCTTGGAGGAGGCCGCCGCCCTGCTCGACCGCGCCGACGCGATCAGAAGACGCGCCGAGTCCTGAACCCCCGTAGGCCCCCGAACCCCCGTACGCCTCCGACCCCAGGGCCGGTCAGGTCTTCTTGCGGAACTTGGCGACGGCGAGCGGCGCGGTGATCACCGTGATCGCCAGCGACCAGCCGAGCGTCATCCACACGGAGTCGGCGACCGGGCCGCCCATCATCAGGTTCCGGGCGGCGTCGGCGAGGTTCGACAGCGGGTTGTAGTCGGTGAAGGTCTCCAGCCAGCCGGGCATCGAGGTCGGCGGGGCGAAGATCGAGGAGCCGAACTGCAGGGGCATCAGCACGAGCATGGCCATTCCCTGGACGGCCTGGGCCGTCTTCATGGTGAGACCGAGCAGGATGAAGATCCACATCAGCGAGGCGCCGAAGACCGCGGACAGCCCGATCGCCGCGAACATGCCCAGGACGTTCGTCTGGATCTCCATGCCGAGCAGGAAGCCCATGCCGAGCAGGATCGCGGTGGCGACCATCATCCGGCCGAGCTCGACGACGATCTTCGCGATGAGGACGGAGGACCGGGCGATCGGCATCGTCCGGAACCGGTCCATGACCCCCTTCTTGAAGTCGTCGTTGATGCCGACTCCGACGCCCATGGCGATGTTCATGCCCATCATCGCCATCATGCCGGGCGTCACGTAGTTGACGTACGCGGTGTTGTTGCCCTTGCCGGCGATCGCGCCGCCGAAGACGTACACGAAGAGCAGGATGAAGATGATCGGCATGAAGACCGCGTCGAACATCGACTCCGGGTCCTGCTTGATCTGCAGCACGTTGCGCCGGGCCAGTGCGCCGATGTGGCGGAGGTTGGCCCGCAGGCCGATCCGGCCCTCGCCGGCGGGCACCCGCTTCGCGGGCGCGGGAACGCCGGCGTCGACCGGCGACTGGGGGAGCGTGGTGGTGCTCATGCGGCGACCTCCTGGGCGGTCGGGTCGGAGACGGCGGCCTTCTCGCCGGTGATGGCGAGGAACACCTCGTCGAGGCTGGGCAGATGGGTGCCGATGTCGGCGATGGCGTAGCCGCGGGCGCCGAACAGGCCGACGACGGCGGTCAGCTGGTCGTCGCTCAGGATCGGCACGTACAGCGCGCCGTCGTCCGGGACGACGCTCGCGCCGGCCAGGCCGTCGAGACCGGTCTCGCGCAGCGCTGCGGCCATCGCGGGCAGGTCGGCCGGGTCGGCCGGGCGGACCTTCAGGGTGCGCCCGCCGACCCGAGTCTTCAGCTCGTCGACCCGTCCGTTGGCGATGACCTTGCCGCGGTCGACGACCGTCAGCTCGCTCGCCAGCTGCTCGGCCTCCTCCATGTACTGGGTGGTGAGGAGGACGGTCGCGCCTTCGGCGACCATCCGGCGGACCTCGTCCCAGACCTCGTTGCGGGTGCGCGGGTCGAGACCGGTGGTGGGCTCGTCCAGGTACAGCACGGCCGGGCTGCCGATCATCGAGGCGGCCAGGTCGAGCCGGCGGCGCATGCCGCCGGAGTACTGCATCGCGGGGCGCTTGGCGGCCTCGGTCAGCGAGAACCGTTCGAGGAGCTCGTCGGCGCGGCGCCGGGCGTCCCCCCGGGACAGGTCGAGCAGCCGGCCGATCATGTAGAGGTTCTCCCAGCCGGAGAGCTTCTCGTCGACGGAGGCGTACTGGCCGGTGAGGCCGATGGTGCGGCGGAGCTGTCGGGGCTGCCGCACCACGTCGTAGCCGGCGACGACGGCGGTGCCGGCGTCCGGGACGAGCAGGGTGGACAGGCAGCGGACGAGGGTGGTCTTGCCGGCGCCGTTGGGGCCGAGCACCCCGAGGACGGTGCCCTCGCGGACGTCGAGGTCGACTCCGTCCAGCGCCTTCGTCTCGCCGAAGTGCTTCACGAGGCCCCGTACCTCGACGGCGTTGGTGTGTGATCGCGTCATGTCCCTCATGGGACCAGCCGCCACCGACAACCCACCGACAGACGGCCGACAGCCCCGCCGACAGCCCCCGACAGACCCCGGACACGCCGACAGCCCGCCGATGGGGGAAGTCGGCGGGCTGTCGTCCGTACCGCAGTGGCCAGTGCGTGCAGGGGCCGGCGGGACTAGTGGAAGGTGTGCTCCTCGGCGGGGAACGCCCCGCCGCTGACGTCCTCCGCGAAGGCGCGCGCGGCGTCGCCGAGCGTGGCGCGGAGGTCGGCGTACTGCTTGGTGAACCGCGGCACCTTGCCGCCGGTCAGGCCCGCCATGTCGGTCCAGACGAGGACCTGCGCGTCGGTGCCGGCGCCGGCGCCGATGCCGATGGTCGGGATGTGCAGCGAGCGGGTGACCTCGGCGGCCAGCTCGGCCGGCACCAGCTCCAGGACGACCGCGAACGCGCCCGCGTCCTGGGCCGCCTTCGCGTCGCTGAGCAGCCGGTGCGCGGCCTCGTCGGAGCGGCCCTGCACCCGGTAGCCCATGGTGTTCACGGACTGCGGGGTCAGGCCCAGGTGGGACATGACCGGGATGCCGGCCTGGACGAGCAGCTCGGTCTGCGGGAGGGAGCGTTCGCCGCCCTCCAGCTTGATCGCGCCGACACCCGCGTCCTTGACCAGCCGGGTGGCGTTGCGCAGGGCCTGGACGGGCCCTTCCTGGTACGAGCCGAAGGGGAGGTCGCCGACGACGAGGGCGCGCTTGGTGCCCCGTACGACGGCGGCCGACAGGAGCGTCATCTCGTCCATCGTGACGGGCACGGTGGTGTCGTAGCCGAGGTGACAGTTGCCCATCGAGTCCCCGACGAGGATGACCGGGATGCCGGCCTCGTCGAAGACCGACGCGGTCATCGCGTCGTAGGCGGTGAGCATGGGCCACTTCTCGCCGCGGGTCTTCGCGGCGGCGATGTCGTGGACGGTGATGCGGCGCGTGCCCTTGCCGCCGTACAGCGCCTTGCTGCTGTCGGGTGCCTGCTTCTGGGCAGCCTGAAGCGTCATGGTGAACGGCTCCTTCGTCATCTCGAGGCGCCCTGACGGCGTCCCCGGACCAGATCCATGGTGGCACTTCGCGCGGCGGCGGGGGAAGTACGCCGGAGCGGCGGGTCAGTGGCGCTGTTCACACCCAGGAACTCACACCCGGGAAACGTAAAGAATTTATATACGAGACGGTCTCGTATCGAAAATGGGCTACGCTGGTCCGCATGTCGCAGCCTTCCCTCGGTCTCCCGCCGTCCCGCGTCCCGGAGGCCGTCCACCGCAGGCGCTGGGCGATCCTCGGCGTCCTCATGCTGAGCCTGCTCATCGTCGTCCTCGACAACTCGATCCTGAACGTCGCCGTCCGGACGATCGCCGCCCCCGCGCCCACCGGCATCGGCGCCACCCAGGGCGAGCTGGAGTGGGCCATCAACTCCTACACGCTCGTCTTCGCCGGGCTGCTGTTCACCGCGGGGCTCCTCGGCGACCGGCTCGGCCGCAAGAAGGTGCTGCTCGCCGGTATCACCGTCTTCGGCATCGGCTCGGCGCTCGCCGCCCTGTCCGGCACACCCGGCGAGCTCATCGGCTACCGGGCCGTGATGGGCCTCGGCGGGGCGTTCGTGATGCCCGCGACGATGGCGGTCCTGATGAACGTCTTCGAGCGCGACGAGCAGCCCCGCGCCATCGGCATCTGGGCCGGCGGCGTCGGCCTGGCCATCGCCATCGGCCCGATCACCGGCGGTATCCTCCTGGAGCACTTCTGGTGGGGGTCGATCTTCCTCGTCAACGTGCCCGTGGTGCTGGTCGCGCTCGCGCTGATGGCCTGGCTGGTACCGGATTCCAAGGACCCGCGGCCGGGCCGGATCGACCTGCCGGGCGTGCTCCTGTCGGTGCTCGGCCTGGTCCTGCTGGTGTACGGGATCATCCGCAGTGGCGAGCTCGGCAGCGTCACGGACGTCACCGTCCTCGTGCCGGTCCTCGGCGGCCTCGCGGTGCTCGCGCTGTTCGTGCGGCACGAGAAGCGCAGCGACCACCCGGCCGTCGACATGTCGTACTTCGGCAAGCCGGCCTTCTCGGCCGCGGTCGCCGCGATCGCCCTGGTCTTCTTCTCCCTGATGGGCGTCACGTTCTTCTCGGCGTTCTACCTGCAGAGCGTGCGGGGGTACAGCGCCCTGCAGGCCGGGCTGCTGATCCTGCCGCTGGCCGTCGCGCAGACGGTCTTCGCGCCCCGGGCCCGGCTGGTCGTCGAGCGCTTCGGCACGAAGGCCGTGTGCACGGCCGGCATGCTCGCGGTCGCCGTCGGGCTCGGGGCCTTCGCGCTCTTCGACGCGTCGACGCCGGTCTGGCTGATGGAGGTCGTCTTCTTCGTCCAGGGCGCCGGGATGGCGCACATCATGACGCCGGTCACCGTGGCCGTGATGCAGGCGCTGCCCCGCGAGAAGGCCGGCTCCGGCTCGGCGATCAACAACACCTTCCGCCAGGTCGGCGGCGCGCTCGGCGTCGCCGTCCTCGGCTCGGTGCTCTCCAGCACCTACCGCGGCGAGATCGAGGGACACCTCGGCGCGCTCCCGGCGGGGCTGCGGGAGACCGCGGGGGAGTCCATCGAGGCCACCCTCGGCGCCGCCTCGACGCTCGGCCCGGCGGGGAAGGCGCTGCTGGCCCCCGCGTACGACGCCTTCCTCGACGCCATGCACGTCACCGCCCTCGCCTCGGCGGGCGTCGCCCTGGTCGGCGCCCTGGTGGTGGCCCGCTACCTGCCCGGCCGCGGGCCGGCGGGCGCCGCCGCCCCCGGAGCCTCCGCGGTGCCGGAGCGGCCGGCGGAGGCGGGAGAATCGGTGCGGTAGGAAAAGATCACCGCGGACGAGAGGTGAAGCGGAACGTGACCCTGGAAGAAGAGCCGCCCGCCGGCCCCGCCCGGCGCGGCCGCCCCCGCAGCGAGGCGGCCGAGCAGGCGATCATCGGGGCCGTGATCGCCCTCCTGGAGGAGGGCGTACCGCTCGTCGGGCTGTCCATCGAGCGGATCGCCCGCACCGCCGGCGTCGGCAAGGCCACGATCTACCGTCGCTGGCAGGGCAAGGAGGAGCTCTTCGTCGACGTCGTCCGGTCGATCGAGCCGCCGGACCCGGTCCTGCCCGGCACCTCCGTCCGCGACGACCTGATCGTGATGCTCTCGACGATGCGCGAGCGCGGCCTGGCCAAGCGCTCCGCGCTGCTGCGGAACGTGTTCTCCCAGATGCAGCTCTATCCGAAGCTCTGGGAGCAGTACCACCGCATCGCCATCGAGCCGCGCCGCCGGCTCGGCATCGACGCGCTGCGCCGCGGCGTCGAGACCGGCGAGATCCGCGCCGACCTCGACCTGGAGCTGGTCAACGACCTCTTCGTCGGTCCGCTGCTGCTCCGTACGGTCCTCCAGCCCGCCGCCGACCTCTCCCCGGACTTCCCCGCGTCGGTCGTCGACGCGATCCTGGACGGGGTGCGCCCCCGGGACTGACCCACACGAATGTGCGCGTTCTGTCACAGCCGTTCCACCCGTGCCACCTGCAGGAACCCGCCACGCCGATCCGTCGTCCTCGTGGCAGTACGGCCGACCCGTCATCGCCTACTGTCGACGTCGGGTCGCGGAGCGGCACAGCAGCACGGGCAAGGCAGTGAGGACGGCGTGATGGCGCGAGTGGACATGACGGAGACGGAGAACGGCGACGTGCGGAACGACCGTCCCCGCTCGCGGTTCCGGTCCCTCGCCCAACGGCTCCGGCACGACCCGGGGATCTGGCGGCGCGGCGTCCTGCTCGCGGTGTGCGCCGTGCTCCTGACGCTGCTCATGGTGTTCCACGCCGAAATCCCCAACCGCGTCGGCAACCTCGGCAGCCTCACCGAGACCTTCCTGCCCTGGCTCGGCCTGTTCGTCCCGGTCCTCCTGGTCCTCGCGCTGGTACGGCGCTCGGCGACCGCGCTGATCGCTCTGCTTCTCCCCGCGCTCGTCTGGCTCAACCTGTTCGGCGGGCTACTCACCGACAAGTCGGGGACGGGCGGCGACCTGACCGTCGCCACCCACAACGTCAACGCCGAGAACCCCGACCCCGCGGGCACCGCGCGGCTGCTCGCCGCGTCCGGCGCCGACGTGGTGGCCCTGGAGGAACTCGCCCCGCACATGGTCAAGGTCTACGAGGACGCCCTGGCCGGGGCGTACAAGTACCACGACGTCCAGGGCACGGTCGGGCTGTGGAGCAAGCACCCGATGCGCGACACCCGCCCCGTCGACATCCGGATGGGCTGGACCCGCGCCATGCGCTCCACGGTCACCACCCCGCAGGGCGAGGTCGCCGTGTACGTCGCCCACCTGCCGTCCGTACGGGTCCGGATGGACGCCGGCTTCACCGCCAACCAGCGCGACGACAGCGCCGACCACCTCGGCGAGGCCATCGCCGACGAGCCGCTGGAGCGGGTGGTCCTGCTCGGCGACCTCAACGGCACCATGAACGACCGCTCGCTCAAGGCCGTCACCTCCCAGATGCGGTCCACCCAGGGCGCGGCCGGCGACGGCTTCGGGTTCAGCTGGCCCGCGTCGTTCCCGATGGCCCGGATCGACCAGATCATGGTCAAGGGCGTCGAACCGGTGACCTCCTGGTCGCTGCCCCGCACGGGCAGCGACCACCTTCCGGTCGCCGCCCGCGTGCAGCTCTGAGCCCTCGTTCCCGGTGAACCGTCAGGCGTGTTCCCGCCACCGGTTGGTGATGGGGAGCCGGCGGTCCTTGCCGAAGCCCTTCGCGGAGATCTTCGTGCCCGGCGGGTACTGCCGGCGCTTGTACTCGGCGGTGTCGACCAGCCGCAGCGTCCGCGCGACCAGCTCCGGGTCGAAGCCCGCCGCGACGATCGCCTCCCGGCCCTGGTCACGGTCGACGTACAGCTCCAGGAGCCGGTCCAGGACGTCGTAGTCCGGCAGCGAGTCGGTGTCCACCTGGTCCGGGCGCAGTTCGGCGCTCGGTGGCTTCGCGATGGAGTTCTCCGGGATCGGCGGGACCTGCCCGCGCTCCTCCGCGGCCCGGTTGCGCCAGCGGGCGAGCCGGAACACCGTCGTCTTGTAGACGTCCTTGATCGGGCCGTACGCGCCGACGGAGTCGCCGTACAGCGTCGAATAGCCCACCGCCAGCTCGGACTTGTTGCCGGGCGCCAGCACGATCTGGCCCTCCTGGTTGGAGATCGCCATCAGCATCGTGCCGCGCAGCCGGGACTGCAGGTTCTCCTCCGCGAGCCCGGTCAGGCCCAGCGCGTCCATGTACGCGTCGAACATCGGGGCGATCGGCACGATGCGGAAGTTGAGCCCGGTCCGCCTGGCCAGTTCGGCCGCGTCGCCCTTGGAGTGGTCCGAGGAGTACTTCGAGGGCATGGAGACGCCGTACACGTTCTGCGGGCCGAGCGCGTCGCAGGCGATCGCGGCGACCAGCGCCGAGTCGATGCCGCCGGACAGGCCGATCAGCACGGACGAGAAGCCGTTCTTCGCGGCGTACGCGCGCAGGCCCACGACCAGCGCCGAGTACACCTCCTCGTCGTCGTCGAGCCGGTCCGCGTAACCGCCGGTCAGCTGCGGCTCGTACGAGGGCACCGGCTCCTCGGAGAGCACCACCCGCTCGATCCGCAGCCCGTCGTCGACGACCCCGGTGGGGGCGTCGGCCCGCGCCGCGGGCAGGTCGAGGTCGAGCAGCACGCTGCCCTCGGAGAACTGCGGGGCGCGCGCGATCACTTCGCCGTCCCGGTCGACGACGATCGAGTCGCCGTCGAAGACCAGCTCGTCCTGGCCGCCCATCATCGCCACGTACGCGAGGGTGCAGCCCGCCTCCTGGGCGCGCTTGCGGACGAGTTCGAGCCGGGTGTCGTCCTTGTTCCGCTCGTACGGGGAGGCGTTGACGGAGATCAGCAGCCCGGCGCCGGCGCTGCGGGTGGCCGGCACCCGGCCGCCGTCCTGCCACAGGTCCTCGCAGATGGCGAGCGCCACGTCGACGCCCCGGACCCGCACGACCGGCAGCGTGTCGCCCGGCACGAAGTAGCGGTACTCGTCGAAGACGCCGTAGTTGGGCAGGTGGTGCTTGGCGAAGCGGAGCACCACCTCGCCGCGGTGCAGCACGGCCCCGGCGTTCTCGGGGGAGCCGGCGGGCCGGCCGAGCCGGGGCAGAGCCTTCTCGGAGCGGTCGAGATAGCCGACGACCACCGGGATCTCCCCGAAGCCCTCGTCCGCGAGCCGGGCCGCGAGGGCGCGCAGCGCGTCCCGGGAGGCCGCCACGAAGGACGAGCGCAGGGCCAGGTCCTCGACGGGATAGCCGGTCAGCACCATCTCGGGGAACGCGACCAGATGCGCGCCCTGCTCGGCGGAGTGCCGGGTCCAGTGGACGATCGCCTCGGCGTTCCCGGCGAGATCGCCGACGGTCGAGTCGATCTGATTCAGTGCGAGGCGTAGTTGAGGCACGCCGCCCAGTGTAATCGTCAAATCGACGCGATGTCCTGGGATCGCGGCCGCCGACCGGTCGTCCTGCCTGCCGGCCTACCCCTGAGGGGTATCCGTCGACATCGCCCGGAACACCGGGGGAGCGAACGCGCTTCTTAACTCCCGGTACCTAGCATGGGGCGCATCATGTCTCGTACGCCCCGAATCGGCGCCCCGCGGGCCGCCGTCACCCTGCTCTTACTCGGTGCGCTCGCCTACAGCGCCTGGCTGACGGAGGTCTTCGTCCGGACCGGGCTCGACCCCGTCCGGACGTACGTCTCCGAACTCGCCGCCACCGACCAGCCGTACGGGACCTTGTTCCGGACCACCGACCTGGTCGCCGGTCTGCTGCTGCTCGCGGGCTCCTGCTGGGCGCTGCTGCGGACGGAGCGCCGGCTCTGGGCGGTCGTCGGGTGGGCCGGGCTCGCGCTGTTCGGCGCGTCGACCGTGGCGGACTCGCGGCTGCCGCTGAGCTGCACACCCACCGCCGACGCGGCGTGCGCGGCCCGCGAGGCCGCCGGTCTCGTCCCCCTCACCCATACGGCGCACGCCACCAGTTCGGCGCTCGCCATGGTGGGCGCGCTGGTCGGGATGGTCGCCCTGACCGTCGCGGCCCGCCGCTACCGCGACCGGCCGCCGCTCGCCCGTACCGGAGCGGTGCTGGTCGTCGTCGGGCTCGCCGCCACCGGCTGGACCCTGGGCGCGATCGCCGCGTTCGAGGCCGGGAACGGCACGTGGGGGCTGGGGGCGGCGCAGCGGGTCCAACTCCTGTGCGTGGTGGCCTGGATCGTCGTCCTCGCGGTGGCCGAGCGCCGGGCGGCCGCCCCGGCCGCCCCGGCCGAGCGGCCCCGGGCAGGGGCGGCGCGGTGAGCGCGGAGCGTTTCGTACGGGTCGGGGGAGTGGCGCACCACGTCGTCGTCGACGGGACCGGGCCGGTCTGCGTGCTGAGCGCGGGACTGGCGATGAGCTGGTTCGACTGGGACCCCGTCGTCCCGCTGCTGGCCCCGTACCGGACCGTCGTCCGTTTCGACCGCCCCGGCCACGGCCTGTCCGCCCCCGCGCCCGCCGCCCCGAGCGCCGCCGCCGAGGCCCACCGGATCGCCGGCCTGCTGGACGCCCTCGGGCTGCCGGGCCCGGCCACCGTCGTCGGCCACTCCCTCGCCGGGTTCCACGCCGAGGCGTTCGCGCGGATGCACCCCGGCCGCACCGCCGGGCTCGTCCTCGTCGACTCCTCCGTCGAGGAGCACGCCCGCGTCCCGGCCGCCCCCGCCCTGCGCACCGCCGCGGTCAGCGGCCTCGGCGCCGTGCTGACGGCCCTCGGCGTGCCCGCCGCGGTCGGCCCGCTCGCCCGGCGGGCCGCGGTACGGCTCTCCCGGCACTCGGGCGGCGACCCGGCCCCGGCCGCCCTGGTCCGCCGCTGCTACGCGACCTCACGGGTCATGAACGGCGCGCTCCTGGAGAACGCCCACTACCGGGCCGTCGCCGCCGAGCTCCTCGCGCTGCGCGCGCGGTCGCCGCTGCCGGCCGGCCTCCCGGTCACCGTCCTCGCCGCGCCCGACGGCTCGCCCCGCTGGGCGGAGCGCCAGCGCGGACTGGCCCGGCGGCTCGGCGCCCGCTTCGAGGCGGTCGAGCCGTCGGGCCATCTGATGATGCTGGACCGGCCGGACGCGGTGGCCCGGGCGGTTCTGGACCTGGATCAGTGCGACGTGTAGACGCGCGCGCAGAACTCCTTGATCTGGTCGTCGTCCAGGTGCTGCGCCAGGTCGGCCTCGCTGATCATGCCGATCAGGCGCTTGTTCTCGATCACGGGCAGCCGCTTGATCTGGTGGCCCGTCATCTCGTTCAGTACCTCGCTGACGTCGGAGCCCGCCTCGATCCAGCGCGGGGTGCCCTCGGCCATCTGGCCGCAGGTGATCTTCGCCGGGTCGTGGCCCATGGCGACACACTTCACGACGATGTCGCGGTCCGTGATGATGCCGCAGAGCCGCTCCTCCTCGTCCGCGATCGGCAGCGCGCCCACGTCGAGGTCGCGCATCATCTGGGCGGCCCGGTCGAGCGTCTCGTGCCGGGCGATCCACTGGGCGCCGGTGTGCATGATGTCCTTGGCCGTGGTCATGGGGTGCGTACCTCCGTAGAAACGTCGTGCGTACGTCCCCGAGCACCCCTCATTGTCCGTGGACGGCGCGGCCCCCGCGACTGCAGCGGGTCGCGGGGGCCGGCCGGCCGTACGGCACGGGCTCAGGCGCGCGGGGCCGCGCCCCGCTTCTTCAGCAGGTCCGTCATCAGGTCGATCTCCGACTGCTGGGCGTCGACCATGCCCTGCGCCAGGTTCCGCTCGACCTCCACGGAGCACCGCTCGACACAACCCTGGGCCATGTGCACGCCGCCCCTGTGGTGGTCGATCATCAGCTGGAGGTAGAAGACCTCGGCCTGCCGGCCGCTCAGCGTGTTCAGCTTCGCCAGGTCCGCGGCCGTGGCCATGCCCGGCATGAGGGCGCCCTCGGGCATGTGCATGCCCATGTCCATCCAGGTCATCGGCTCGGTCCCGGACTCCACCTTCGGCAGCCCCCACAGGTCCAGCCAGCCCAGCATCATGCCGCGCTGGTTGGCCTGCGTGTTGGCGATGTCGTACGCGAGGCGGCGCACCTCCTCGTCCTGCGTGCGGTCCCGCACGATGAACGACATCTCCACCGCCTGCTGGTGATGGACCGCCATGTCACGGGCGAAACCCGCGTCCGCCGACTCCCGGGTGGGCGTCGCGGCCGCGGCGGGCTCACCGCCCCACGCGCTGCTCACCGTCGCGTACCCGGCGAAGAGCAGCGCGAGGACGACCGCGGTGATCGCCACCCAGTGCGTGCGGTTCAGCCTCACTGACCCATCCCCGCACCGGTCTGGCCCTCCGCGCCCATCCCGCCGGTGCACGCGGCGCCCGGCTCGGGGGTCTGCGGGCCCTGGACGTACTTGGTGAAGAACTGGTCGACGCGCGGGTCGTCCGCGCCGTCCACGGTGACCTGCTTGCCCCAGGCGGACAGCATGATGGCGCCGGCCTGGTCCTTCACCGGGCTCATCAGGGAGTACGGGGTCTTGCCGACCTTCGTCTCCAGCTTCTTCACGTCACCGGCGTCGGCCTTGTCGTTGTACGTCACCCAGACGGCCCCGTGCTCCAGCGAGTGCACGGCGTTCACCTCGGGGACGGCCTTCTTGTAGACGTCGCCGGAGCAGTTCATCCACACCTGGTGGTGGTCGCCGCCCACCGCGGGCTTCATCGGGTACGTCACCGGAGTGGTGACGTGGTTGCGGCCGAGCTTCTTGGCGTCCCAGGACTTCTCGTCCTTCACCGGAGCCTTGGCGGCGGCCTCCTTCTGCTCCTTCTCGTTCGACTCCTTGTTGAGCACCCAGCCGCCGAAGCCGACGAGGCCGAGGGTGACGACACCGGCGATGCCCAGGGTCAGGATCCGGTTGCGGCGCTCACGGGCCTGCTCGGCCTTGCGCATCTCCTCTATTCGGGCGCGGCGGTCGGCGGTGGCGGAGCGGTTGGCAGCCATGGGGAAACGTCCTTCTTCGTGAAATGCGGAATGGTCGGCGTGCATGCGGGACACGTGCGTGCGGGACAGACAGGCCCGGCTATGTCCGCAGAACCTGGAGGACGTGCAGGTCCGGCGCGCGCGGGCGGGCGCCGGAGCGCGGGATCCGGCCGCCGCCGTCCGAGGCGGCGGCGCGGGGCACGGGACCGGCCGCCTCGACCGGCGCGGCCGGCGGCGGGGCGGTGAGCACCGCGGGGCTCAGGGCGGGGAGGAGACGGCAGTCGCCGCGGTCGTACGGGCAGAGGTACTCGTTCAGGGCATGGGGCCCGACCGGAGCAACCGTCCGGCCGGCCGTGATCCCGTCCCCGCCGTGCGAGGGCCCGGCGACGCCGTGCGAGGGCCGGCCGATGTCCGGACAGAGGAGGAGTACGCCGAGCAGCGCCGCCACGGCACTCAGCAGTGCCATGGGACGCGCGTGACGTGGGATGCGGACGTGCCGCGGGACCCCCATGGGCCGAGATCGTAGTGGTCCGCGCCCCTCCACCGGCAGGGTGGGCGGGAACGATCGGGCGAATACCGGTCGGGATCGGCCGCTCCCCCGTTACCTGCGCCACATCTGAACAGGCAGTATGGGTGTGCAACGTGCACGAAACCATGTGGTGGGATGCTCAGGTGCCCCCCGATGAGCCCCGAGGCGGTGGGAGCAGGCGGCCTGACCAGCAAGGATGGGTAGGAACGTAGATGGACAAGCAGCAGGAGTTCGTCCTCCGTACGCTCGAGGAGCGCGACATCCGGTTCGTGCGCCTGTGGTTCACCGACGTGCTCGGCTTCCTCAAGTCGGTCGCCGTGGCCCCCGCCGAGCTCGAGCAGGCCTTCGACGAGGGCATCGGCTTCGACGGCTCGGCGATCGAGGGCTTCGCCCGGGTCTACGAGTCCGACATGATCGCCAAGCCCGACCCGGGAACCTTCCAGAT
The DNA here is from genome assembly GCF_033343995.1 of Streptomyces sp. HUAS YS2. Lineage (NCBI taxonomy): Bacteria > Bacillati > Actinomycetota > Actinomycetes > Kitasatosporales > Streptomycetaceae > Streptomyces > Streptomyces solicathayae. The sequence continues at coordinate 5,703,161 of NZ_CP137573.1, forward strand.
CCTGCCGTGGCGGGCCGAGGCCCCCGGCACCGCGCGGATGTTCTGCGACATCCTCATGCCGGACGGCTCGCCGTCCTTCGCCGACCCGCGCTTCGTGCTCAAGCGGATGCTGGCCAAGACCTCGGACCTCGGCTTCACCTTCTACACCCACCCCGAGATCGAGTTCTTCCTGCTGAAGGACAAGCCGCTGGACGGCAGCCGGCCGACCCCCGCGGACAACTCCGGCTACTTCGACCACACCCCGCAGAACGTCGGCATGGACTTCCGCCGCCAGGCCATCACGATGCTCGAGTCCATGGGCATCTCCGTGGAGTTCAGCCACCACGAGGGCGCGCCCGGCCAGCAGGAGATCGACCTGCGCTACGCCGACGCGCTCTCCACGGCCGACAACATCATGACCTTCCGCCTGGTCATGAAGCAGGTCGCCCTCGAGCAGGGCGTGCAGGCCACGTTCATGCCGAAGCCGTTCTCCGAGTACCCCGGCTCGGGCATGCACACCCACCTGTCGCTCTTCGAGGGCGACCGGAACGCGTTCTACGAGTCGGGCGCGGAGTACCAGCTGTCGAAGGTGGGCCGCTCCTTCATCGCCGGCCTGCTCAAGCACGCCGCCGAGATCTCGGCCGTCACCAACCAGTGGGTCAACTCCTACAAGCGCATCTGGGGCGGCTCGGCCCGCAGCGCGGGCGCGGGCGGCGAGGCCCCCTCGTACATCTGCTGGGGCCACAACAACCGTTCGGCCCTGATCCGGGTCCCCATGTACAAGCCCGGCAAGACCGGCTCCGCCCGCGTCGAGGTCCGCTCCATCGACTCCGGCGCGAACCCGTACCTGACGTACGCGGTGCTGCTCGCCGCGGGCCTGAAGGGCATCGAGGAGGGCTACGAACTCCCGGCCGGCGCCGACGACGACGTCTGGGCCCTCTCCGACGCCGAGCGCCGCGCGATGGGCATCGCCCCGCTCCCGCAGAACCTCGGCGAGGCGATCGACCTGATGGAGAAGAGCGAACTGGTCGCCGAGACGCTGGGCGAGCACGTCTTCGACTTCTTCCTGCGCAACAAGAAGCAGGAGTGGGAGGAGTACCGCTCCGAGGTCACCGCCTTCGAACTGCGGAAGAACCTGCCGGTTCTGTAAGCGCAGGTCAGAGCAGTTAGAGCCTGGAAATGACGCTCAGGGCCGACGGTGGCGAACCGTCGGCCCTGAGCCGTCTCACACGGCCTGGGCCGTCCCTGGGCCGTCGGACGTCGGATCGGGGCCCTCGTTCGAGCAGCGGCAGGACACGTCGCGCGGCAGTCGGCACGTCGCTGTTCCAGCGGCTGATCGCTGCCACAGCCGCGCGCCGCAGGGATGAATCCTCAAGCAGGAGGGCGCCAACGTAGCCATCCAGTGCCGCCGCCCCGAAGCCGGCGAACGCCCGCAACAGTCGACCCGGCGGCTCAACGCGCCCGGGTCGCGGCAGGCTGCCCCGCACCACCCGCCGCCGGTTGCATCGACGGGCGCTCCCGGCCGGGGAGCGTCACGGGCAGCCCGGGGTCAGCCGCCACCCGAGCCGGCCGAGGCCGAACCGCCAGAGGTCCAGCGGGAGTTGGGCTGCGGCCGATCGCGCGTGCTGCGCTCGGTGCGCAGCGCCACCACGATCCCACCCGGGCCGAGCAGAGCCTTCAACGCGTCGGCGAGCCGCTGCGGGTCGCCGCCGAACGGGAGCGCGATCCGCTCCCGGGAGCCCCGTAGGACGAGTTCCAGCGCGAGCGTGGAGACGGCCGGCTTGTAGTCCCCCTGGTACGGCTCCACCACCTTGTGCGTCAGTCGCACCTCGCGCAGGGTCTCGACGGGCAGCCAGACGTCCGGCCCGGCGCCCCGGACCAGCCGCAGGGACGCGGGCTCCCCGGCCGGAGCGAACTCCACCCGCAGGATGTCCCGGGCCCGGGAAAAGGCCAGCGCCGACCAGCCGATCAGGTACTCCAGCCCGGCGATCACCCCCACCACCACGAACACGGTCGACGCCCGCGTCCCGGCCAGCGCCATCCAGAGGGCGACGACCAGGGTCGGCCCGCCCAAGGCGAGCGGAGTGAACAGCGCCGGCCCCACCGAGATCAGCGCGTTCCACACCGGCCCGGTCGGGCCGGCGCGCAGGACCAGATCCGTCGAGTCGGGGCCTTGTCTCAACAAGGGATCGGTGGCCATGCCTCCAGCGTAGGACCGGCCCGCAAGAGCGCCTCGACCATATCCGGCCAATGGGGCACGACTTCTGACGGCCCGTAGCCCTCAGCCGGCGGGCACGGCGGGCTCCCAGCGCTCGAACCACGGGTCGGGCCACTGCTCGGCGGCGGCCATCGGCGGCCCGTGCGGCGCGGTCCAGAACATTCCGGCCTGCTCGTCGGGCGACGGGAGCGGCGGGCGGGTCATCTCGATGTAGCGGGCGGTCTTGGTGCGGCCCCGGTCGACGACGACGCCGCGGGCGGCCAGGACGGGCTGGAGGCGCTCGAGGCGGTCGGAGAGGACCTTGCCGGCCCCCAGGGCCCTGTCTCAGAGCAGCCACGTCTGGGTGTCGTCGCCGGTGAAGTCCGCCTGGACGAGCGGCCCGATGCCCCCGAATCCACCCTCGCCTATCTGGATGACCTTCAGGGAGTGCTCCGCCCTGATCGTGTATCCCCTCTTCTCGCCCGACGGACTGATGGCGAACAGTTGATTCTTCCCGCCGTGCCAGTCCCAGAGGATGGCCCGGGCCCCGCTCGCCGTGGACGCCCCCTCGATGTCGAGGACCTTGGGCTGGCCGGCCGGATCGTCGTTCGTCCGGAATTCCGGCGTGGCGATGCGAAAGAGACCGGACGGCGGTACGCGTTGGAACTGAATCCGCAGATCCGGCACCGAATCAGGATCGTGGTAGAGCTGCGTCATGAAGGTCGTTCCACTCACGGGAGGTGGGCGCCACTCCGCATCGACGCGCCGGCCACGTCCAATACCTTCCCCGAGGACGTGTGAAGGATCCTGTAGGAACCGTCTGCGAGTTCTTGCGCACGCCAGCGCTGAGCGGGCCCGATGAATTTCCGAACGATGCCGAATCCCTCACCGTTCAGGCCGCCCTCCGGCATCATCGCCATTTGCGTTTCCGTGTTGAACAGGGGCCCTTCGAACGACGGGCGGTAGGGGTTCTCGATGGGTTCCTCTGGCATGGGGTTCCTCCCGCCGAACGAAGCACCCCGAGTTCCTGGTCCCTGGTTCCAGGCTATGCAGCCCACACTCGTGATCGCATCCGGCCGGAAACGTGTTGACCCGGCCCGGCGGGGCCGCCGAGACTGCGGCGGTGAAGATCGAATCTGTGGTCACCGAGCGGCTGTTGCTGCACCCGCTGTCCGTCGCCGAGGCCGAGCGGATCGTCGAGGGCGAGGCCCTGCCCGGCGACCGGTGGGCCAAGGGGTATCCCGAGGACGGGAGCCGGAACGGGGGCCGTGGCTTCCTGCGCGGCTGTGCGGAGCGCGGGGACCCGGGGGTGTACCGGGCGTACGAGATACGGCGGCGGGAGGACGGCTTCGCCATCGGCGGGATCGGCTTCCACGGGCCGCCGGACGAGGAGCGGTTCGCGACCGTCGGCTACAGCCTGGTGCCGGACGCGCGCGGGCAGGGGTACGCGCGCGAGGCGCTGGGCGGGCTCATCGGGATCGCCCGTGACGCCGGAGCCGCCGGCGTGAAGGGCGACGCCAACCTGGACAACCTCCCCTCGCAGCGGGTGATGGAGGCCGCCGGGATGACGTACGCGGGCGAGGACGAGCGCGTGCGGTACTACCGGCTGGAGTTCGCGGCCGGCACCGGCTCCGCCTGACTCAGCGTTCCGACAGTTCCGACGGGGCCTCCTGGACGACCCAGGTGTTCCCGTCGGGGTCGGCGAAGGTCATGAACGAGTTCCAGGTGTCGCCCCTGCCGTCCTCCCAGCCCGTCGCGCCGACATGCCGGATCGCGCTGACCGGGACGTGGCGGTCGACGAGCTCCGCGCGGGCCGCCTCGATGTCCGTGACGCACAGCTGGAGGCCGTGCAGCGAGCCCGGGGCCATCGAGCCCGCGCCGGGGGCCTCCGGCATGCCGGACAGCATCGCGATCGAGCAGCGCGAGCCGGGCGGGGTGAGCTGGATGATGCGCACGCCGGGGGCGACCTCGTTGTCCAGGTCCACGGTGAAGCCGACCCTGTCGGCGTAGAACTCCTTCGCCCGTTCCAGGTCGGTGACGGGGACCGGTACGACTTCCAGCGTCCAGTTCATGCGCCCTCCTCAGAAGCGCCAGCGGGTCTGGCCGAACGGGTCGCCCTTCGCGAAGCCGAAGGCCGTGCGCGGGGCGACCGCGAACACCACGGCGGGTCCACCGTCGCCCACGAACGTGCCGTCCCGCACCTCGAACCGCCATTCCGCGCCGTACTTCTCCTCGTACGCCGCCGCCAGCGCCCGCAGCCGCGTCTCGTCCGTGACGCGCTCCGCCGCGCCCTCCACCACCAGGTCCGTCCCCTCGTCGAACCGGCCCGAGCCGGTGGTCAGCACGACCTCCGGGTTCTCCGCCAGGTTGCGGGCCTTGCGCTCGTCGGGGCCGGTGCAGAAATGCAGCGCGCCGGCGGACCAGACGGCGATCAGCGGGGTCACGTGGGGGCGGCCGTCCGGGCGTACCGTCGTCAGCCAGAACATCTCGGCTGCCGCCAGCCGCTCCTGCGCCTGATGCCAGGGCAGTGCCCCGGCCTTCGGGTCGCTGTAACGGGGATCCAGTTCCGTGGTCCGCGGTTCCATGATGGTTCCTCCCGATTCCTGAGGCAGTTCCTGAGGCAGTTCCTGAGGCAGTCCCGACGCGGTCCTGCTGCGGTGAAGACTCCGCTCGCGGCGCGGACTCATCGCTGCGGATAGGCTCGTTCCGCACGAGGTGACGCGGCTGGAGGGAGCGGCGGGATGACCGGACCGGGGCGCAGGAGCAGCACGTTCAGCAGGCTGCTGCGGCACGGTTTCACCGACCCGTCCCGCGCCGAGCGGCTGCTCGACCTGCCCGAGCTGGCCGCGCTGCGCGACGACTCCGTGCTGCTCGACGCGCTCGGCGCCACCGCGGACCCCGACCTCGCGCTGCACGGCCTGGTACGGCTGGTCGAGGCGCAGCCCGAGGACGAGCGGCAGACCCTCACCACCACCCTGCTCTCCGCCAAGCCGTTCCGCGACCGGCTGCTCGGCGTGCTCGGGTCCTCAGAGGCGCTCGCCGACCACCTGGCCCGGCACCCCCGCGACTGGCAGGCCCTGGTCACGTACGAGGCCGCCGACCTGCACCCCGGGGTCGCCGAGTTCGAGCAGGGGCTCGCCGAGGCCGTCGACCCGCTGTCGCTGCGGGTCGCCTACCGGCGCTGCCTGCTCGCCATAGCGGCCCGCGACGTGTGCGGCACGACCCACGTCGCCCAGACGGCCGCCGAGCTCGCCGACCTCGCCACCGCCACCCTCCGCGCCGCTCTGGCCATCGCCCGGACGGCCGCGCCCGCCGACGCCGCCCAGTGCCGGCTCGCGGTCATCGCGATGGGCAAGTGCGGTGGTCACGAGCTCAACTACGTCTCCGACGTCGACGTGATCTTCGTGGCCGAGGTGGTGGAGGGTGCCGACGAGGGCAAGGCGATGCAGGCCGCCACCCGGCTGGCCTCGCACCTGATGCGGATCTGCTCCGAGACCACCGTCGAGGGCTCCATCTGGCCGGTCGACGCCAACCTGCGCCCCGAGGGCCGCAACGGTCCGCTGGTGCGCACCCTCAGCTCCCATCTCGCCTACTACCAGCGCTGGGCCAAGACCTGGGAGTTCCAGGCACTGCTCAAGGCCCGCGCGGTGGCCGGCGACCCGGAGCTGGGCGCCGAGTACATCGAGGCGGTGTCGCCGCTGGTCTGGCAGGCCGCCGAGCGGGAGAACTTCGTCCCCGACGTGCAGAAGATGCGCCGCCGGGTCGTCGACAACATCCCCGCCGCGCAGATCGACCGCGAGCTGAAGCTCGGTCCCGGCGGCCTGAGGGACGTCGAGTTCGCCGTCCAGTTGCTGCAGCTGGTGCACGGCCGCAGCGACGCCACGCTGCGCAGCGGCAGCACCCTCGACGCGCTCGGCGCGCTCGCCGCCGGCGGCTACGTGGGCCGCGCCGACGCCGCCCAACTGGACGACGCGTACCGCTTCCTGCGCGCCATGGAGCACCGCATCCAGCTGTACCGGCTGCGCCGCACCCACCTCGTACCCGAGGACGAGACCGACCTGCGCCGGCTCGGCCGTTCCCTCGGCCTGCGCACCGACCCGGTCGCCGACCTGAACAAGGAGTGGCGGCGGCACGCCTCCGTGGTCCGGCGGCTGCACGAGAAGATCTTCTACCGGCCGCTGCTCGACGCGGTCGCCCAGCTCGCGCCCGGCGAGATCCGGCTCAGCCCGCAGGCGGCCGGGCAGCGCCTGGAGGCGCTCGGGTACGCCGATCCCGCCGCCGCCCTGCGCCATCTGGAGGCGCTGACCGCCGGGATGTCCCGCAAGGCCGCGATCCAGCGGACCCTGCTGCCGGTACTGCTCGGCTGGTTCGCGGACTCGGCCGACCCGGACGCGGGCCTGCTCGGCTTCCGCAAGGTGTCCGACGCGCTCGGCAAGACCCCCTGGTACCTGCGGCTGCTGCGCGACGAGGGCGCCGCGGCGGAGAACCTGGCCCGCGTCCTGTCGGCCGGCCGGCTCGCCCCCGACCTGCTGCTGCGGGCCCCCGAGGCGGTCGCCATCCTCGGCGACCCGGAGGGCCTGAAGCCGCGCGGCCGGGACCACCTGGAGCAGGAGGTGCTGGCCGCGGTCGGCCGCGCCGACGACGCCGAACAGGCCGTCGCGGCGGTCCGCGGAGTGCGCCGCCGCGAGCTGTTCCGTACCGCCGCCGCCGACCTGATCGGCTCGTACGGCACCGAGGACAACCCCCGCGAACCCGACCCCGGCGCCCTGGTCGACCGGGTCGGCAACGCGGTCACCGACCTGAACGCGGCGACCATCGCGGGCGCGCTGCGGGCCGCCGTCCGGGCCGGCTGGGGCGAGGAACTGCCGACCCGCTTCGCGGTCATCGGCATGGGCCGCTTCGGCGGCCACGAGCTGGGTTACGGCTCCGACGCTGACGTGCTCTTCGTGCACCAGCCGCGCGAGGGCGTCGACGAGCAGGAGGCCGCCCGGGCCGCCAACCGGGTCGTCGAGGAGATGCGACGGCTGCTCCAACTGCCCACCGCCGACCCGCCGCTGCTGATCGACGCCGATCTGCGCCCGGAGGGCAAGAGCGGCCCGCTGGTGCGCACGCTCGGCTCGTACGAGGCCTACTACCGCCGCTGGTCGCTGGTCTGGGAGGCGCAGGCGCTGCTGCGCGCCGAGCCGATGGCGGGGGACCCGGAGTTGGGCGCGCGGTTCGTGGAGCTGATCGACCCGCTGCGGTACCCGATGGAGGGCCTGGGCGAGGACGCGGTCCGTGAGATCCGCAAGCTCAAGGCCCGGATGGAGAGCGAGCGGCTGCCGCGCGGCGCGGACCCCACCCTGCACGCGAAGCTGGGCCGGGGCGGGCTGTCGGACGTGGAGTGGACCGTCCAGTTGTTCCAGATGCAGCACGGCTGGGAGCTGCCCGGGCTGCGCACCACCCGGACCCGCGAGGCGCTCGCCCACGCCCACGCGGCGGGGCTGATCCCGGGCGACGAGGCGCAGATCCTCGACGAGGCGTGGGTGCTGGCCACCCGGGTGCGCAACGCGGTGATGCTGGTCCGCGGCCGGCCCGGCGACACGTTCCCCTCGGACGGCCGCGAGCTGGCTGCCGTGGGGCGGTACCTGGGGTACGGGCCCGGCCACGTCGGTGAGATGGTCGACGACTACCGGCGGATCACCCGGCGGGCACGAGCGGTCGTGGAGGAGCTGTTCTACGGGGCGTAGTCAGGGCCCTTCGCCGGGCCGGGCTACGCCGGGTCGTCCGCTTCCAGCAGTGTCCGCAGGTACGCCACGTACCCGGTCAGGGCCAGCTCGAACGCGGCCTCCGAGCGGGTGTCGGTCACGCCGAGGGCGCGGGCCAGCTGCGGGGTCTCCGCCTCGTCCGTGAGCTCCCACATCGCCTCGGGGGCCGCCATGTCCAGCGCCGAGCCGAGGACCAGGTTCTCCAGGCCGATGATCACCGGCATGACGTCCGGCAGCGCGAAGCCCGCGTCCAGGAGCCGGGTGACGGCCTGTTCGTACTGGAGCAGCACCATCGGCGCGCGGACCGGTGACGTGGTGAGCAGCGGGATCGCCCGCGGGTGGGCGGCGAAGGCCGCCCGGTAGGAGCGGGCCCAGGCGGTCATCGCCTCGTCCCAGCCCTCCAGGCGCAGCGTCGCGGGGTCGATGGCGGCGCAGACCCGCTCGCGCACGAGTTCCACGATGCCGTCCCGGCCGTCCACATGGTGGTACACCGAGGCCGTCTGCACGCCCAGTTTCCGCGCGATCTGCGGAACGCTGAACTCTCCCTGCGCGTCCACGAGTTCCAGCGCGGTGCTGGTGATGCGCTCGCGGTCGAGCAGCGCCTTGCGCGGCCGGCCCATCGTCGGTTCCCCCAGTTCAGGTCTTCCCGGATCGTCGGGACGAGGCTACATTGCCGAAACCGAAAGCCTTTAGGTTTCCTGCCTCGGAAGGGCTTCCCCACCTATGACCGCACCCACCCCCGACACGTCCGAGGGGTTGAGAACCGGCACCCTCAACACCGCCGACATCTCGTTCTTCGTCGTCTCGGCCGCCGCCCCGCTCACCGTCATGGCCGGCGTCGCCCCGATCGCCATCGTGCTCGGCGGCATCGGCGCCCCCACCGGCTACCTGCTGGCCGGCATCACCCTGGCGATCTTCGCGGTCGGGTTCACGACCATGAGCCGCCACGTGAAGAGCGCCGGCGCGTTCTACGCGTACATCACCCGCGGCCTCGGCAAGCCCCTCGGCATCGCCGCCGCCCTGCTCGCCATGCTCGGCTACAACGGCATGGAGATCGGCGTGTACGGCCTGCTCGGCACCGCCACCGCCGACACCGCCCACTCCCTGTGGGGCGTCGACATCCCCTGGCTCCCGGTCTCGCTCGCCGGGCTGCTGCTCATCTGGTACGGCGGCTACCGCTCGATCGACTTCGGCGCCAAGGTCCTCGGCCTCCTGCTCGTCGCCGAGACCGGCATCCTCGTGCTGCTCGCCGGCGGCGTGCTGCTCAAGGGCGGCGCGGACGGCCTGTCGCTCGCCTCCTTCGCCCCCGGCAACGTGCTCGTCCCCGGCACCGCGGGCGTCCTCGCCTTCGCGTTCGCCGCGTTCACCGGCTTCGAGTCCACGGTGATCTACCGCCGCGAGGCGAAGAACCCCGACCGCACCGTCCCGCGCGCGACCTATCTGGCCGTCGGCTTCCTCGGGCTGTTCTACGCCTTCGTGGTGTGGATCGCGATCCAGGCCTTCGGTGACGCGAAGGTCGTCGAGGCCGCGGGCGGCGATCCGGCCGGGCTGTTCTTCACCGCCATCACCACCTTCGTCGGCGGCTGGGCGGCCGACCTGATGCACGTCCTCATCGTCACCAGCGTCCTCGCCTCCCTGCTCGCCTTCCACAACGCGATCAACCGCTACGGCCTCGCGCTCGCCGAGGAGGGCGTGCTGCCCCGGTCCTTCGGCCGGATCCACCCGCGCCACCGCTCCCCGTACGCCGCGGGCATCGCCCAGACCGTGCTCGGCGCGGTCGTGGTCCTCGGCTTTGCACTGGCCGGGGCCGACCCGTACCAGCAGCTGCTGCTCTGGGTGAACACCCCCGGCATGATCGGCCTGCTCGCGCTCCAGCTGCTCGCCGCGCTCGCCGTGCCGTTCTTCTTCCGGAAGATCACGCACACCGAGGGCGTGCTGCGCACCACCGTCGCCCCCGCCGTCGCGGTGGTCCTGCTCTCCGGGGCGATCTGGCTGGTGATCACGCACATGGACCTCTTCACGGCCGCCCCGCCGCTGGTCAACACCGTGCTCGTCGCCGTCGTCCCCGCCGTGTTCGTCCTCGGCCTCGCCCTGGCCCGGCGACTGCGCCGCACCCGCCCCGAGGTGTACGCGAACTTCGCCGCCGAGCCCCGGACCGATCCCGGGACCGAGCCCGGCACCGCGCCCGCCACCGACACCCCGTCCACCGAAGGAGAAGCGCCGTCGTGTCCGCACCCGACCTCGTCCTCGTCAACGCCCGCGTCCGCACGCCCGAGCTGACCGCCCACACCGCCGTCGCCGTCCGCGCCGGACTGATCACCGCGCTCGGCGACGACACCGACGCCCGTGCCTGGGCCGGTCCCGGCACCGAGACGATCGACCTCGGCGGCGCCACCCTCACCCCCGGCCTGACCGACGCGCACAGCCACCCCGTCTGGGGCCTGGAGATGTTCTCCGGCACCGACCTCTCGGCCGTCCGCGACCTCGACGAGCTGCGGGCCGTGCTCGCCGGTGCCGACCGCCGCGACGGCTGGGTGATCGGCTACGGCCTCGACCACAACGTGTTCGGCGGCCGGGCGGTGCACCGCGCCCTGATCGAGGACGTCCTCGACGGCGTACCCGCCTGCCTCCGGCTCTACGACGGACACTCCATCCTCGCCACCGGCCCGGCCCTCGAGGCCGCCGGCATCGACGGCCCGCGGAGCTTCGCACAGCGCTCCGAGATCGTCTGCGACGCCGACGGCATCCCCACCGGCCACCTGAACGAGCACGCCGCCATGGACCTGCTCACCGCGGTGCTGCCGGTCCGGTCCACCGACGAGCGGCGCTCCCGGCTGGTCGAGCTGCTCTCCGAGATGGCCGCCACCGGGCTCACCTCCGCCCATGTCATGGACCTCGGCGGCCCCGACGTGCCCGGGCTGCTCGCCGCCGTCGAGGCGGAGGGCGACCTGCCGGTACGGCTGCGCCTCGCGCCCTGGTGCATGCCGGGCGCGGACGCGGCGGAGCTGGACGAGCTGGTCCGGCTGCAGAGCCGGTCCGGGCGGCTGTGGCAGGTCGCGGGCGTGAAGTTCTTCATGGACGGCACGGTCGAGGGCGGCACCGCCTGGCTGGAGCACGCCGACTGCCACGGCCAGGGCACGGACGCCTTCTGGCCAGACCCGGCCGGCTACGCCGCCGCCGTGCGGCATCTGCACCGCGCCGGGGTCGGCACCGCCACCCACGCCATCGGGGACGCGGCCGTCCGCAACGTCCTGGACACGGTGGAGGCGCTGGGCCCCGGCGGCCCGCGGCACCGCATCGAGCACATCGAGACCGTGCCCGACGACCAGCTCGGCCGGTTCGCCGCGCTCGGCGTCGCCGCCTCGATGCAGCCCCCGCACACCGCGTACACCCGCGCCGACCACACGGACGAGTGGTCCAAGCGGCTCGGCGACGAGCGGGCCGGCCGGGCGTGGCGGATCCGCGACCTGCGGGACGCGGGCGCGGCGCTCGCCCTCGGCTCCGACTGGCCGATCGCGCACTACGACGCCCGGCAGGTCCTCGCCACCGCCCAGCGTCCGCGCGGCGCCGCCTCCGCCCGCCCCGGCCTCACCGGCCTGGAGTCGCTGGAGGGCGTCACGACGCACGCCGCCTACGCGGCGGGGGAGGAGGCAGTGGCGGGCAGGATCGCGCCCGGCTTCCGGGCCGACCTGACGGCCTTCGCCGTCGACCCGGCCGAGGCCCCGGCCGACGAGACCGAGCAGGCCCCGATCCGGCTCACGATCGCCGGCGGCCGCGTCACGTACCGCGGCTGAGGGGCCGGGGCGGCTCCGGTCAGGTACCGGGGCTGAGCCCCGCCCGTCACGTGCCTGAGCGGACCCGCTCCGGCGCGGTGTCCCGGTCCGCCTCCGACGGCGGAGGCGGACCGGACGACTGCACCCGCCTGCTCTCCACCTGCTTCGGCAGCCGCTGCGGCAGCGCTCCGTACCAGAGGTACGAGACGGCGAAGCCGAACGCCAGGCAGACCATGCCGCCGACCGCGTCCAGCCAGAAGTGGTTGGCCGTCGCCACGATGACCACGAGGGTCAGGGCCGGGTAGAGCAGGCCCAGGATCTTCTTCCAGGGGGCCGACGCCAGGAAGAAGATCATCAGTCCGCACCACAGCGACCAGCCGATGTGCATCGACGGCATCGCCGCGTACTGGTTCGACATGTGCTTGAGGTTGCCGGAGGCCATCGAGCCCCAGGTCTGGTGCATCAGCACGGTGTCGACGAAGTTCTGGCCGTTCATCAGCCGGGGCGGCGCGAGCGGATACAGGTAGTAACCGACCAGCGCCACACCGGTGGTGGCGAACAGGACCGTGCGCGACGCCGCGTAACGGCCCGGCTGCCGGCGGTACAGCCACACGAGCACACCGATGGTGACGATGAAGTGCAGGGTCGCGTAGTAGTAGTTCATCGACACGACCAGCCATGTCACCGAGTTGACGGCGTGGTTGACCGCCTCCTCGAAGGCCAGACCGAGCGACTTCTCGGTCTGCCAGACCCAGTCGGCGTTCTTCAGCGCCTCAGCCTTCTGCTCCGGCACGGCGTTGCGGATCAGCGAGTACGTCCAGTAGCTGAGCCCGATGAGCAGGATCTCGAACCAGATCCGGGGGCGGCGGGGCGCGCGCAGGCGTGCCCTCACTCCGGCACCGTTCTTGATGGGTGACGGGGGTGACGGGGTGGCCGCCTCGCGGCCTTCCGATCGATTCACGGTCGTTTCACCCATAGGAGGAGAGTCTGCCAGATTCACGCCCTACGACCGATCATCCCTCGAACGGGTTCCCGGTGCACGCGGTCCGACTCGAGGATGAGCCGGAACCACGGTTCTATCAGGGGTTTCGCTGTCCGGGGGAGGGGGCGGAAGCTGTTGATCCGCGCACCACGAGCTCCGGCATGAACACGAACTCGCTGTGCGGCGCGGGGGTGCCGCCGACCTCTTCGAGCAGCGCCCGCACCGCCGCCTGGCCCATCGCCTGGACCGGCTGCCGGATGGTCGTCAGCGGCGGGTCCGTGAACGCTATGAGAGGGGAGTCGTCGAAGCCGACCACCGAGACGTCCCGGGGCACCCGCAGCCCCTGCTGCCGGGCGGCCCGGATCGCGCCGAGCGCCATCATGTCGCTCGCGCAGACGATCGCCGTGCAGCCCCGCTCGATCAGCGCGGTCGCCGCGGCCTGACCACCCTCCAGGGTGTACAGGGAGTGCTGGACCAGCTCCTCGGACTCCTCCGGGGACAGCCCGAGCCGCTCGTTCATGCCGCGCCGGAAGCCCTCGATCTTGCGCAGCACCGGCACGAACCGCTTCGGCCCGACGGCGAGCCCGATCCGGGTGTGCCCGAGCGCCGCGAGATGCGTGACCGCCAGTTGCATCGCGGCCCGGTCGTCCGGCGAGACGAAGGGGGCCTGCACCTTGGGGGAGAAGCCGTTGATCAGGACGAACGGAACCCCCTTGCCGCGCAGCTGGTCGTAGCGCGAGGTGTCCGCGGTGGTGTCCGCGTGCAGCCCGGAGACGAAGATGATCCCCGAGACACCCCGCTCCACCAGCATGTCGGTGAGCTCGTCCTCGGTGGACCCGCCCGGGGTCTGCGTCGCGAGGACGGGGGTGTAGCCCTGCCGGGTCAGGGCCTGCCCGATGACCTGCGCGAGCGCGGGGAAGATCGGGTTGTCCAGTTCGGGGGTTATCAGTCCGACCAGTCCGGCGCTGCGCCGGCGCAGTCGCACCGGACGCTCGTAGCCGAGGACGTCGAGCGCGGCAAGCACGGACTCACGGGTGGCCGCGGCCACACCGGGCTTGCCGTTGAGCACGCGGCTGACTGTGGCTTCACTGACCCCCGCCTGGGCTGCGATGTCGGCAAGCCGCGCGGTCATGGGATTGGACTGTACCGGTCGCACGTCAGATTGCCCACCAGGTACAGGAATCGGCGGCAACCCGGACGTCCTGTACATCCTCGCGGGCAGTGCCGACGGCGTCCTCCGCGCTGCTCAGCAGCAGCCGCGGCGCCTTCGCCGGGAGTTCCAGCTCCACGTCGTCGGCACCGGTGTTCAGGACCACCAGCACGTCGCCCTCCGCCGCCCGTCGCCGGAACACCAGCACGCCCTCCGGGGCGGGCAGCCACTCCACGCCCTCGCCCGCGCCGAGCGCCGGGTGGGCGCGGCGCAGTTCCAGGGCGCGGCGGTACAGCTCGAGCACCGAGGCCGGGTCGCCGGTCTGCGCCTCGACGCTCAGCCCGCTCCAGTCCGCGGGCTGCGGGAGCCAGGAGCCGCCGGGCCCGAAGCCGTACGAGGGGCCTCGGAGCGTCCACGGCAGCGGCACCCGGCAGCCGTCGCGGAGCCCGTCCTGTCCCTCGCCGCGCCAGAACGCCGGGTCCTGGCGGAGTTCGTCCGGCAGCTCCGCCACCTCCGGCAGTCCCAGCTCCTCGCCCTGGTAGACGTACGCCGAGCCGGGTAGCGCCAGCATCAGCAGCGCCGCCGCCCGGGCCCGCGCCAGGCCGCCGTACCGGGTGCGGTGCCGGACCACGTCGTGGTTGGAGAGCACCCAGGTCGTCGGCGCGCCGACCGCCGTGGTGGCGCGCAGCGACTCGTCGATCACCCGGTGCAGCGCCGCCGCGTCCCAGGGGCAGTTCAGGAACTGGAAGTTGAACGCCTGGTGGAGTTCGTCGGGGCGCACGTACAGGGCGAGCCGCTCCGGCGTGGGCGCCCAGGCCTCGGCGACGCCGATGCGGCCGGGGCCGTACGACTCCAGCAGGCGCCGCCAGCCGCGGTGGATCTCGTGCACCCCGTCCTGGTCGAAGAACGGCAGCCGCTGGGTGCCGATGAGGCTGGCCTGCTTGCCGTGCCCGATGTCGGGCAGGCCGTCCGCCTTGACCATGCCGTGCGCCACATCGATCCGGAAGCCGTCCACGCCCAGGTCCAGCCAGAACCGCAGCACCGAGTCGAATTCGGCCCGGACCCCGGCGTCGTTCCAGTTCAGGTCGGGCTGCTCGGGCGCGAAGAGATGGAGGTACCAGGACCCGTCGGCGACCCGGGTCCACGCGGGGCCGCCGAAGACCGACTCCCAGTCGTTGGGCGGCTCGGCTCCGTCCGGGCCGCGGCCGGGCCGGAACACGTACCGGTCCCGCTCGGGGCCGGCGCCCGCCCGGGCCGCCTCGAACCACGGGTGCCGCTCGGAGGTGTGGTTCGGGACGATGTCGACGATCACCTTCAGGCCCAGCTCGTGCGCGGCGCGGACCAGGTCGTCGGCGTCCTGGAGGTCGCCGAAGACGGGGTCGACGGCCCGGTAGTCGGCGACGTCGTAGCCGCCGTCGGCCTGCGGGGAGGCGTAGAACGGGGTCAGCCAGACCGCGTCGACGCCCAGCCGGGCCAGGTGCGGCAGCCGCTCGCGGGCGCCGCGCAGGTCCCCGACGCCGTCGCCGTCGCTGTCCGCGAAGGAGCGGACGTACACCTGATAGATGACGGCGTCCCGCCACCACGGGGCCGTCGGGCCGGAAGACCCGTCGCAAGGGCTTGCAAGCCGTGCCGGCGGCGGGGAGGTCAGTTCCTGGGCCATGTGCGGTGTCCCTCTCGGTCCTGCAACCAGTCCTGCAAAGCCTTGCAGACCCCGTACGGGCGCTGCAAGGGCGCAACGGCGCAGTCCACGCGCGTGTCAAGCGATCTGTCGGCAACTGTACGGACACGCGGATGTAACGATCCGCTGGCCTTGCAGAAAGTTCTCGCAAGGTCTTTCGGCTTGTTTTCATCCCTGTTACGTTCCTGGCAACCCGGCGCGCCGCGAGGGAGCGGTCGCAGAGGTCAGGTCTTCGCCCCTCTTCCCCCCGGGATCTGTTGAAGGAGTTCACATGCGGCGTGGCATAGCGGCCACCGCGCTGGTCGCGGCCCTGGGTCTGACCGTTGCGGCGTGCGGAAGCGACGACGGTCAGGACGGCGACAAGAAGAGCTCGGGCGAGCTCTCCGGCACCGTCACCTTCTGGGACACCTCGAACGAGGCCGAGAAGGGCACCTACCAGGCGCTCGCCGAGGGCTTCACCAAGCTCCACCCCAAGGTGAAGGTCAAGTACGTCAACGTTCCCTTCGGCGAGGCCAACGCCAAGTTCAAGAACGCGGCCGGCGGCAACTCGGGCGCCCCGGACGTCATGCGCACCGAGGTCGCCTGGGTCGCCGACTTCGCGAGCCTCGGCTACCTCGCCCCGCTCGACGGCACCCCTGCCATCGAGAAGCAGAACGACTGGCTGCCGCAGGCCGCCGCGTCCACGAAGTTCAACGACAAGACCTACGCGGTCCCGCAGGTCATCGACACGATGGCGCTCTTCTACAACAAGAAGATGCTCGCGGACGCCGGCGTCGAGGTGCCGAAGACGCTCACCGAGCTGAAGGCCGCCTCGAAGAAGATCAGCGAGAAGTCGCCCGGCAAGACCGGCCTCTACCTGCGCGGCGACGACCCGTACTGGTTCCTCCCCTTCCTGTACGGCGAGGGCGGCGACATGGTCGACGCCAAGGGCAAGAAGGTCGTCATCGACAACCCGGCCGGCGTCAACGCGTACAAGACCATCAAGGACCTGGTCGACTCGAAGGCGGCGATCACCGACGCCTCCGACGGCTGGAACAACATGCAGAACGCGTTCAAGACCGGCAAGGTCGCGATGATGCTCAACGGCCCGTGGGCCATCGAGGACTCCCGCGCCGGCGCCGAGTTCAAGGACCCGAAGAACCTCGGCATCGCCCCGGTCCCGGCCGGCAGCGTCGCCCAGGGCTCCCCGCAGGGCGGCTGGAACCTCTCCGTCTACGCCGGTTCCAAGAACCTGGACGCCTCCTACGAGTTCGCCAAGTACATGAGCTCCGCCAAGGTCCAGCAGCAGACCACCGAGAAGCTGAGCCTGCTGCCGACCCGCACCTCGGTCTACGCGCAGCCGACCGTCGCGAGCAACGAGATGGTCCAGTTCTTCAAGCCGGCCGTCGACAAGGCCGTCGAGCGCCCGTGGATCCCGCAGGGCAACTCGCTCTTCGAGCCGATCAAGCTGCAGATGGCCAACGTCCTGGGCGGCAAGGCCTCCCCGGAGAAGGCGGCGGCCGACACCGGCGAGGCGTACCGCAAGCTCCTCAAGGACTACAAGTAAAGAGTGAGAAGGGCTGACCGACCCATGGCTGTCGACACCAGCCAGTCGGTGGCGAAGGCCGCGGGCGCGCACAGCGCCCGCGGCCGCGGCCGCCGCACTGACAAGCACCCGGGCAGGCTGCGTCACGCGCTGGCCACCCACTGGTACGCCTGGAGCATGATCGCCCCGGTGGTGATCGTGATCGGCGTGATCATCGGCTATCCGCTGGTGCGCGGCGTCTACCTGTCGCTGACCGACGCCAACGAGGCGAACGTCGAGCGCACGATCGGCGTCAACCACATCCCGGCCACCTACGAGTTCGTCGGTCTCGACAACTACAAGGCGGTCCTCACCGACAGCGTCTTCTGGGACCGGCTCGGCTGGACCCTGGTGTGGACCGTGGTCTGCGTCGCCCTCTCCTTCGGCCTCGGACTCGTCCTGGCCAACATGCTGAACCGCAAGATCAAGGGACGCGGCTTCTACCGCATGGCCCTGATCCTGCCCTGGGCCGTGCCGGCCTTCGTCTCCGTCTTCACCTGGCGGCTGCTCTTCAACGAGCGCAACGGCCTGTTCAACAAGCTGCTCCAGGGCGGCGGGATCGACGCCATCGGCTGGCTCAACGACCCCACCTGGGCCAAGGTCTCCGTCATCGCGGTGAACGTCTGGCTCGGCGTGCCCTTCATGCTCGTCGCCGTCCTCGGCGGGCTGCAGTCCATCCCCGGCGAGCTGTACGAGGCCGCCGAGATGGACGGCGCGAGCGCCTGGCAGCGCTTCCGGCACATCACGATGCCGGGTCTGCGTCCGGTCGCCTCCACGGTGATCCTGCTCAGCGCCATCTGGACCTTCAACATGTTCCCGGTGATCTTCCTGCTGACGCGGGGCGGCCCGGGCGACTCCACCGAGATCCTCGTGACGTACGCGTACCGGCTCTCGTTCGTCAACAGCCCGCGCGACTACGCGGCCTCCGCCGCCTGGGGCGTGGTGATCCTGCTCCTCCTGTCGGTGATCGCGGTCGTCTACCGCCGTGCGCTCAAGAAGCAGGGAGACCAGTGGTGACCGACAAGACCATGCCGACGCCCCGCAAGGTGCGGGCGCGCGGCGAACGCTCGCCGCTGGCCTCCGTCGGCCTGCACCTCACCCTGATCGTCGCCGCCGTCATCGCGGTCTTCCCGCCGCTGTGGCTGGTGGTCACGTCGTTCAAGCCGAAGACGGACGCGTTCGACACCCACCTGGTGAAGAACTTCACCCTCGGCAACTACACCCACGTCATCAAGGACACCGAGTTCCTGACCTGGCTCGGCAACTCGCTGATCGTCGTCGGACTGACCACCGTCATCGGCGTGTTCATCTCCGCCACCACCGGCTACGCGGTCAGCCGCTTCCGCTTCCCGGGCCTGCGCCCGCTGATGTGGATGCTGCTCATCACCCAGATGTTCCCGGTCGCGATCCTCATCGTGCCGCTGTACAACCTGCTCGCCGGGCTCGGGCTGCTCAACCAGCCGGTCGGCCTGGTCGTCACCTACCTCACCGTCGCCGTGCCGTTCTGCGCCTGGATGATGAAGGGGTACTTCGACGGCATCCCGGTCGAGATCGACGAGGCCGGCAGGGTCGACGGACTCAACCCCTTCGGCACCTTCTGGCGGCTGATCATGCCGCTCGCCAAGCCGGGCCTCGCGGTCACCGCGTTCTACACCTTCATCACCGGCTGGGCCGAGGTCGCCTACGCGTCCGCGTTCATGACCGGCGAGGAGAACCTCACGCTCGCCGGCGGCCTGCAGTCCTTCGTCAACCAGTACACCGCCGAGTGGGGCTCGCTGACCGCCGCGGCCGTCCTGATCGCCGCCCCGGCCGCGGTGGTCTTCGGACTCGTCCAGCGCCACCTGGTCTCCGGCCTGACCGCCGGCGCGACCAAGTCGTAGGCGCCGCGGTGTCCGGGCCGCCGCCCTCCTCCGTACGCACTCGCCCCTTACTACCCAGGGAAGACATGACCCAGCACCTCGCCGCCCCCGCAGCCGACCCGACCACCGGCACGGACACGGGCTGGTGGCGCGACGCGGTGATCTACCAGGTCTATCCGCGCAGCTTCGCCGACGGAAACGGCGACGGGATGGGCGACCTGGAGGGCATCCGCAGCCGGCTGCCGTACCTCAGGGACCTCGGCGTCGACGCCGTCTGGCTCAGCCCGTTCTACGCCTCCCCGCAGGCCGACGCCGGCTACGACGTCGCCGACTACCGGGCCATCGACCCGATGTTCGGCAGCCTGCTCGACGCCGACGCGCTGATCCGCGAGGCGCACGAGCTGGGCCTGCGGATCATCGTCGACCTGGTGCCCAACCACTCCTCCGACCGGCACGAGTGGTTCCAGCGCGCGCTGCGCGAGGGCCCCGGCTCCCCGCTGCGCGAGCGCTACCACTTCCGCCCCGGCAAGGGCGAGAACGGCGAACTGCCGCCCAACGACTGGGAGTCCATCTTCGGCGGCCCGGCCTGGACCCGCGTCGCGGACGGCGAGTGGTACCTCCACCTGTTCGCGCCCGAGCAGCCCGACTTCAACTGGGAACACCCCGCCGTCCGCGACGAGTTCCGCTCCATCCTGCGCTTCTGGCTCGACATGGGCGTGGACGGCTTCCGCGTCGACGTCGCCCACGGCCTGGTCAAGGCCGAGGGCCTGCCCGACATCGGCAGCCACGACCAGCTGAAGCTGCTCGGCAACGACGTCATGCCGTTCTTCGACCAGGACGGCGTCCACGAGATCTACCGCTCCTGGCGGCAGGTGCTCTCCGAGTACGACGGGGAGCGCGTCCTCGTCGCCGAGGCCTGGACCCCGACCGTCGAGCGCACCGCGAACTACGTGCGCCCCGACGAGATGCACCAGGCCTTCAACTTCCAGTACCTGGGCACGCATTGGGACGCCGCCGAGCTGCGTACCGTCATCGACGCCTCGCTGGAGGCGATGCGCCCGGTCGGCGCGCCCACCACCTGGGTGCTGTCCAACCACGACGTCACCCGGCACGCCACCCGGTTCGCCAACCCGGCCGGCCTCGGCACCCAGCTGCGCACCCCCGGCGACCGGGAGCTCGGCCTGCGCCGGGCCCGCGCCGCGACGCTGCTGATGCTGGCGCTGCCCGGCTCCGCGTACGTCTACCAGGGCGAGGAGCTCGGCCTGCCGGACGTCACCGACCTGCCGGACGAGGTGCGCCAGGACCCGTCGTTCTTCCGGGCCACCGGCCAGGACGGCTTCCGCGACGGCTGCCGGGTGCCGATCCCGTGGACCGTCGAGGGCAGCTCGTACGGCTTCGGCGCCGGTGGCTCCTGGCTGCCGCAGCCGACCGGCTGGGGGAGCCTGAGCGTCGAGGCGCAGGCCGGCGACCCGGGCTCCACCCTGGAGCTGTACCGCAGCGCGCTCGCCGTGCGGCGGGCGCGACCCGAACTCGGTGCGGGCGAGGGCGTCGAGTGGCTGGAGGCACCCGAGGGTGTGCTCTCCTTCCGCCGTGACGGCTTCGTCTGCACCGCCAACACCACCGGCCGGGCCATCACCGTCCCGCTGCCCGGCCGGTACATCCTCTCCAACGAGGAGATCAGGATCGTCGACGGCGCCGCCGAGGTGCCGGCCGACACCACCGTCTGGTGGGCGGTGTGACGATCCCCCTGCCGCGGGGCGCCGGAGGGGGCGCCCCGCGGCTCGCGGACCTCGCGGCCCAGTCCGGGGTCAGCGAGGCCACCGTCAGCCGGGTGCTCAACGGCAAGGTGGGCGTGGCCGACGCGACCCGGCACAAGGTGCTGGCCGCGCTCGACGTGCTCGGCTACGAGCGGCCGGTCCGGCTGAGACGGCGCAGCGCCGGCCTGGTCGGCCTGGTCGTGCCGGAGCTGATCAACCCGATCTTCCCGGCGTTTGCGCAGGTCGTGGAGCAGGTGCTCGCCGGGCACGGCTACACCCCGGTGCTGTGCACCCAGATGCCCGGCGGCGCGACCGAGGACGAACTCGTCGAGCAGCTGGTGGAGCGGGGTGTCGCCGGCATCGTCTTCCTGTCCGGGCTGCACGCCGACGCCACCGCCGATCCCGGGCGGTACGTCGAACTGGCCGCCCGGGGCGTCCCGTTCGTCCTCATCAACGGCTTCAACGAGCGCATCGACGCCAACTTCGTCTCGCCGGACGACCGTTCGGCGGCACGGATGGCCGTCCAGCACCTGGTGGACCTGGGGCACGAGCGGATCGGCCTGGCCATCGGCCCGACCCGGTACGTGCCGTCCCGGCGCAAGGCGGAGGGGTTCACCGCCGCGCTGCACGGCCTGCTCGGCATGGAGCGGGCGGCGGCGGAGGCGCACGTCCGGCCGACGCTGTTCGGCGTCGAGGGCGGTCACGCGGCCGCCGACCTGCTGCTCGACCAGGGCTGCACGGCGATCGTCTGCGGCTCCGACCTGATGGCACTGGGCGCGATCCGCGCCGTACGGGCGCGCGGGCTCGACGTGCCCCGGGACGTCTCCGTCGTCGGCTTCGACGACTCCCCGCTGATCGCGTTCACCGACCCGCCGCTGACGACGGTGCGGCAGCCCGTGCAGGCGATGGCGACGGCGGCGGTGGGCACGCTGATCGAGGAGATCGAGGGGAACCCCGTGCAGCGCACGGAGTTCGTGTTCCAGCCGGAGCTGGTGGTGCGCGGTTCGACCGCGCAGGGGCCGCAACTTCTTTCGTAACGACGTGCGTCGGGGCGTCCGGAGGGTTGACCGGACGTCAAGGCACCCCTACGGTCACGGCTGAAAACAGTTGCTGTTACTTGCGGCAACTTCTTGCGACATCGACGTCAGCAGGAGGAACAATGGCCAGAAGGACCGTGGCCGCTGCACTCGCCCTCGTGGCGGGAGCCGCTGTGGCCGTCACGGCACCCCCCACCGCGCAGGCCGCTCCCCCCGGTGAGAAGGACGTCACCGCGGTGATGTTCGAGTGGAAGTTCGCCTCGGTGGCGAAGGCGTGCACGGAGCAGCTCGGGCCGGCGGGGTACGGGTACGTCCAGGTCTCGCCGCCCCAGGAGCGCATCCAGGGCTCGGCGTGGTGGACCGCGTACCAGCCGGTCAGCTACCGGATCGCGGGCCCGCTGGGCGACCGCACCGCCTTCAGGAGCATGGTGGACACCTGCCATGCGGCGGGGGTGAAGGTCGTCGCGGACTCCGTCATCAACCACATGGCGAACGCGTCGGGCACGGGAACGGGCGGGACCTCGTTCTCGAAGTACGACTACCCGGGGCTCTACTCCGGCGCCGACATGGACGACTGCCGCGCCACGATCGGCGGCTACACGAACCGCGCCGAGGTCCAGAACTGCGAACTCGTCGGCCTGCCCGACCTGGACACCGGCGAGGACTGGGTACGCGGCCGGATCGCCGGCTACCTGAACGACCTGCTGTCGCTGGGCGTCGACGGCTTCCGGATCGACGCGGCGAAGCACATGCCGGCGGCCGATCTCGCGAACATCAAGTCGCGCCTCACGAACCCGTCCGTGTACTGGAAGCAGGAAGCGATATACGGGGCCGGTGAGGCCGTCTCGCCGAGCGAGTACCTCGGCAACGGGGACGTGCAGGAGTTCCGCTACGCGCGGGACCTCAAGCGGGTCTTCCAGAACGAGAAGCTCGCGTACCTGAAGAACTTCGGCGAGGGCTGGGGCTACATGCCGTCCGGCCAGTCCGGCGTCTTCGTCGACAACCACGACACGGAACGCGTCGGCGACACGCTCAACTACAAGGACGGCGCCAACTACACGCTGGCGTCGGTCTTCATGCTCGCCTGGCCGTACGGTTCGCCGGACGTCCACTCGGGCTACGAGTGGTCCGACAAGGACGCGGGCGCGCCGGGCGGCGGCCAGGTGAGCGCGTGTTACACCGGCGGCTGGAAGTGCCAGCACGCCTGGCGCGAGATCGCCTCGATGGTCGGCTTCCGCAACGCGGCGCGCGGCCAGGGCATGACGGACTGGTGGGACAACGGCGGCAACGCGATCGCTTTCGGCCGGGGCGCGAAGGCGTATGTGGCCATCAACCACGAGGCCGGGGCGCTGACCCGCACGTTCCAGACGTCGCTTCCGGCGGGCACTTACTGCGACGTGCAGCGCGACACGGCGGTGACGGTGAATACCTCCGGCCAGTTCACGGCGACGCTCGCGCCGAACACGGCGGTGGCGCTGCACGCGAACGCGCGGACGTGCGCGGCGCCGGTGGCGGCCGGAGCGTCGTTCAACGTCACCGCGACGACGTCGCCGGGCCAGAACATCTACGTCACCGGCAACCGCACCGAACTCGGCAACTGGTCCCCGTCCGCCGCGCTCAAGCTCGACCCTGCGTCGTACCCGGTCTGGAAGCTGACGGCCTCCCTGCCCGCCGGAACGGCCTTCGAGTACAAGTACCTCCGCAAGGACGCGGCCGGCAACGTGACCTGGGAGTCCGGCGCGAACCGCGTCGCGACCGTTCCCGCCTCGGGCCAGGTCGTCCTGAACGACACCTTCCGCAGCTGATCTTCCCTCCCGTGAGGTCCGCCCCGTCCGGGGCGGACCCCTTTCCCGTACCTCCTGGGAGCACCCCGTGATACGCAAGAGAACGGCGGCCGTCGTGGCCACCGCCCTGTGCGCGGCCCTCGTACCGGCCCTGCCCGCGACAGCGAAGGCACCCCCACCCCCGCCCTCCGACAAGACGCTCGCCGCGCAGCCCGCCCGTCACGACCTCACCCGCGAGCAGTTCTACTTCGTGCTGCCGGACCGGTTCGCGAACGGGGACGCGGCCAACGACCGCGGCGGGCTCACCGGGACCCGGCTCGAGACCGGGTTCGACCCCGCCGACAAGGGGTTCTACCAGGGCGGCGACCTCAAGGGGCTGACGCAGAAGCTGGATTACATCAAGGGCCTCGGCACCACCGCCATCTGGATGGCGCCGATCTTCAAGAACCGGCCCGTCCAGGGCACCGGCAAGGACGCCTCCGCCGGGTACCACGGGTACTGGATCACCGACTTCACCCAGGTCGACCCGCACTTCGGCACCAACGCCGACCTCGAGAAGCTGATCGACGCCGCCCACGCCAAGGGCATGAAGGTCTTCTTCGACGTCATCACCAACCACACCGCCGACACCGTCGACTACGCCGAGAAGAAGTACGGCTACCGCCCCAAGGGCGCCTACCCGTACCTCGACGCCTCCGGCCGGCCCTTCGACGACCGGAACGGGATCCCGGCCGTCGACGCGGACTCGTTCCCGTACACGCCGGAGAGCAAGGGCGGCAAGGTCCCGTCCTGGCTCAACGACCCGGCCATGTACCACAACCGCGGCGACTCCACCTGGGCCGGCGAGTCCGCCGAGTACGGCGACTTCGTCGGACTCGACGACCTGTGGACCGAGCGTCCCGAGGTCGTCGACGGCATGAAGCGGATCTACCAGAAGTGGGTCCGTGACTTCGACATCGACGGCTTCCGCATCGACACCGTCAAGCACGTCGACCTCGACTTCTGGACCCAGTGGGCCACTGCCCTCGACGCCTACGCCAGGACGCAGGGCCGCGAGGACTTCTTCATGTTCGGCGAGGTGTACTCCGCCGACCCCGCCGTCACTGCCCCGTACGTCACCCGCGGCCGGCTCGACGCCACCCTCGACTTCCCCTTCCAGGACGCCGCCCGCGCCTTCGCCTCGCAGGGCGCCGGCGCCGACCGGCTCGCCAAGGTCTTCGCCGAGGACCACCGGTACACCACCGACAAGGCCAACGCCTACGAGCAGGTGACCTTCCTCGGCAACCACGACATGGGCCGCATCGGCGCGTTCCTGAAGCAGGACCACCCGGACGCCGCCGACGCCGAACTCCTGGACCGCGCCCGGCTCGCCAACGAGCTGATGTTCCTCTCCCGCGGCAACCCCGTCGTCTACTACGGCGACGAGCAGGGCTTCACCGGCCCCGGCGGCGACAAGGACGCCCGCCAGACCCTCTTCGCCTCGAAGACCGCGGACTACCTCGACGACGACCAGATCGGCACCGCCCGCACCCACGCCTCCGACGCGTACGACCCGAACCACCCGGTCTACAAGTCGATCGCCGAGCTGTCGCGGCTCACCAAGGCGCACCCGGCCCTGCGCGACGGCGTCCAGCAGGAGCGGTACGCCGAGGGCTCCGTCTACGCCTTCTCCCGTACGGACGCGGCCGAGGAGCGGACCGAGTACGTCGTCGCCGCCAACAGCGCGACCACGCCGAAGACCGTCACCTTCCCCGTCGGCTCCCAGGACTTCCGCGTCCTGTACGGCGGCCAGGGCGCCGTCGCCGCCGAGGACGGCCGGATCACCGTCACCGTCCCGGCGCTCTCCTCGCTCGTCCTGAAGGCCGGCCGGCCGCTCGCGGCGCCCTCTGCCGCGCCCTCGCTCACCCTGACGGCGACCCCGGACGGCCAGGTCTCCGCGGGCGTCCGGGGCGGCGGCCTCAACCGCGTCGTCTTCGCCGCCCAGCAGGGCGACGGCCCCTGGAAGGTCCTCGGCTCCGCCGACCACGCCCCGTACCAGGTGAGCCACCACATCACCGCCGCCGCCGGAACGCCCGTGCGCTACAAGGCCGTCGTCGTCGACAGTGCCGGCCGCACCGCGAGCGCCCTCGCCGGGACCACGGCCCCGCCCGTCCCGCCCGCCGAGAAGCCGGTGGCCGTCCAGCGCCCGTACGCCGTGGTGCACTACCAGCGCCCCGCAGGGGACTACGCCGGCTGGACGCTGAAGGCCGACGGCAAGGAGGCCGCGTTCACCGGCCGGGACGCCTACGGCGCGTTCGCCTGGGTGCCCGTCGCCGAAGGCGCGTCGAGCGTCGCGTACACCGTCGAGAAGGACGGGACCGCCGACGGCCCGCAGCGAAGCATCAGCCTCGGCCGCACCGGCCAGGTCTGGATCACGCAGGGCGCCGCCGGCCAGGCGGACTCCGCGCCGGACGGCGCGTACCCGCCGCAGGACAAGGGCAAGGCCGTCGTCCACTACAACCGGCCCGACGGCGACTACGACGGCTGGGGTCTGCACACCTGGACCGGCGCCGCCCAGCCCACCGACTGGTCCAAGCCCCTCATGCCGGTACGCGTCGACGCGTACGGCGCCGTCTACGAGGTGCCGCTCTCCCCGGGCGCGACGTCCCTCTCGTACATCCTGCACAAGGGCGACCAGAAGGACCTGCCCACCGACCAGTCCCTCGACCTCGCCACCTACGGCAACGAGGTCTGGCTGCTCGCCGGAAAGCCCGGGTACCTGCTCCCGCAGACCGGCGGCACGCCGAGCCTCGACCTCGGCAAGGCCGAGGCGCAGTGGATCGACCGGAACACGGTCGTCTGGAAGGTCAAGGCCACCGACGCCACCAGCCAGCAGCTCGTGTACGCGGCCGACGGCGGCATCACCGTCACCGACGGGGCCCTCAGCGCCGAGGGCCGGTGGCTGCGCCTGAACCCGGGCGCCCTCACCGACGCGCAGAAGGCGAAGTTCCCGCACCTCGAGGACTACCCGGCGTTCACCGTCGACCCGCGCGACGCCGACCGCGTCCGCGGCTCGCTGCGCGGGCAGCTGATCGCCACCCAGCGCGCCGCCAACGGCGCCCTGCTCGCCGCGACCGGCGTGCAGACCGCGGGCGTGCTCGACGACCTGTACGCGGCGAAGGCGACCAAGGCCGCCCTCGGCCCGGTCTTCCGCGCAGGCCGCCCCACGCTGTCCCTGTGGGCGCCGACCGCGCGGTCCGTCGCCCTCGAACTCGACGGGAAGACCGTCCCGATGCGCCGCGACGACGCCTCCGGCGTCTGGTCGGTCACCGGCCCGGCCACCTGGACCGGCAAGCCGTACCGGTACGCGGTGAAGGTCTGGGCGCCCAGCGTCCAGAAGCTCGTCACCAACAGGGTCACCGACCCGTACTCCACCGCCCTGACCACCGACTCGGCCCGCAGCCTGGTCGTCGACCTCGCCGACGCCCGGCTCGCGCCGCCCGGCTGGCAGAAGCTGGCCAAGCCGGCCGCCGTACCGCTGCGCGACGCGCAGATCCAGGAGCTGCACATCCGCGACTTCTCCCTCGCGGACCCGACGGCGAAGGCCGACCACCGCGGCACCTACCTCGCCTTCACCGACCCCGACAGCAAGGGCTCCCGGCACCTGAAGGCGCTGGCCGCCTCCGGCACCTCGTACGTCCACCTGCTCCCGGCCTTCGACATCGGCACCGTCCCCGAGAAGAAGTCCGACCAGTCCGCCCCCGCCTGCGACCTGAAGGTGTACGCGCCCGACTCCGAGGAGCAGCAGGCCTGCGTGG
The DNA here is from genome assembly GCF_033343995.1 of Streptomyces sp. HUAS YS2. NCBI lineage: Bacteria > Bacillati > Actinomycetota > Actinomycetes > Kitasatosporales > Streptomycetaceae > Streptomyces > Streptomyces solicathayae. The sequence continues at coordinate 5,730,465 of NZ_CP137573.1, forward strand.
CCGCCGCCGCGGCGAAGGACGCGTACAACTGGGGCTACGACCCGCTGCACTACACCGTGCCGGAGGGCTCGTACGCCACCGACCCCGAGGGCACGCAGCGCACCGTCGAGTTCCGGCGGATGGTGCAGGCGCTCAACGGCAGCGGCCTGCGCACGGTGATGGACGTGGTCTACAACCACACCGTCGCCGCCGGCCAGTCGGACAAGTCCGTCCTCGACAAGATCGTGCCCGGCTACTACCAGCGGCTCCAGGCCGACGGCTCCGTCGCGACCTCCACCTGCTGCGCCAACACCGCGCCCGAGAACGCCATGATGGGCAAGCTCGTCGTGGACTCGGTCGTCACCTGGGCGAAGGAGTACAAGGTCGACGGCTTCCGCTTCGACCTCATGGGCCACCACCCGAAGGCGAACATCCTCGCCGTCCGCGCGGCTCTCGACGCGCTGACCGTCGAGAAGGACGGCGTCGACGGCAGGGCGATCGTCCTGTACGGCGAGGGCTGGAACTTCGGCGAGATCGCCGACGACGCCCGGTTCGTCCAGGCCACCCAGAAGAACATGGCCGGGACCGGCGTCGCGACCTTCTCCGACCGGGCCCGCGACGCGGTCCGCGGCGGCGGGCCCTTCGACGAGGACCCGGGCGTCCAGGGATTCGCCTCCGGCCTCTTCACCGACCCCAACACGTCCAGGGCCAACGGAACTCCGGCCGAGCAGAAGGCCCGGCTGCTCCACTACCAGGACCTGATCAAGGTCGGACTGACCGGCAACCTGGCGTCCTACTCCTTCACGGACACCTCGGGCCGCACGGTCAAGGGCTCCCAGGTCGACTACAACGGCGCTGCGGCCGGGTACGCCGACGCGCCCGGCGACGCCCTCGCGTACGCCGACGCGCACGACAACGAGACCCTGTACGACGCGCTCGCCTTCAAGCTCCCGGCGGACACGTCCCCGGCCGACCGGGCCAGGATGCAGGTCCTCGCCATGGCCACCGCGACCCTCTCGCAGGGCCCGGCGCTCTCCCAGGCGGGCTCCGACCTGCTCCGCTCCAAGTCGCTCGACCGGAACTCGTACGACAGCGGTGACTGGTTCAACGCGGTCCACTGGGACTGCCGGGAGGGCAACGGCTTCGGCCGCGGGCTGCCGCCGGCCGCCGACAACACGTCCAAGTGGGGGTACGCGAGGCCGCTCCTGGTGAACCCGGCCCTCACCGTCGGCTGCGCGCAGATCGACGGGGCCTCGGCCGCGTACCGGGACCTCCAGCGGATCCGCACCACCGAGCCGGTCTTCTCGCTCGCCACCGCCGGCCGGGTCCAGGACTCCCTGTCCTTCCCGCTGTCCGGCCCGGAGGAGACCCCCGGCGTGATCACCATGCGCCTCGGTGACCTGGTGGTGGTCTTCAACGCCACCCCGGACCGGCAGGCCCAGCGGGTCGCCGCCCTGGCCGACAAGAGCTACGCCCTTCACCCGGTCCAGGCGTCCGGCGCCGACGCCACGGTGAAGTCCGCCTCGTACGAGGCGGGTTCGGGCACCTTCACGGTCCCGGCCCGGACGGTCGCGGTGTTCACCGCACGCTGACCCGCGACCCGCACGCCCCGAGGCCGGCCGGCTCCCCCGGCCGGCCTCGGCGGCGTTCAGAGGGACTTCTCCATCAGCGTGAACCGGTTGTGGGACCCGTCGGGCTGGGGCTTGCCCGTGTTCTCGCCGACGACCCGGTAGCCCGCCTTCTCGTAGTAGGACCGCAGCCGCTCGACGCGCGCCAGGCAGTCGAGCCGGGCGAGCCCGCGCCCCCCGGCCGTGATCCGCGCCTCCGCGTCCGCGAGGAGCGTGGCCCCCGTGCCCGCGGGTGCCGTGTCCCGGTCGATCATCAGCCCGTGCACGTACCCGGCGACGGGCGGCTGCGGGCCCCAGGCCGGTTCGTCGTCCCACCACAGCTCGTACGAGCCGACCAGCGGGCCGCCTTCCGCCGCGTACGCCAGCCAGACCTCGCGCTCGGAGATCCGGCCGCGGAAGTACTCCGCGCCCCGGCCGCCGGGCCGCCACTGGACGGAACCGGACCGCGCCATCCAGCGCGCCGCTCCTTCGTACAGCCCCACCAAAAGGTCCAGATCGCGCTCGTCCGCCTGCCGGAAGGTCACTTGTGTCGTCATGGTGATCACCGTAAAGGTGTGCCCAGACACCAGTACGACCAGGAGCCCGCTTCCATGCCGCAGATCACCGTCGACTACTCCGCGCCCCTCGACCGGCGCGGCTTCGCGCTCGCGCTGCACCCGATCGTCGTGGCGACGGTCGACGCCACGACCGACAGCTGCAAGACCCGGTTCCGCGAGATCGAGGAGAGCGTCTGCGGCGACGGCTCCACCGACGACGTGGTCGTGCACGTCGACATCGCGTTGCTCCCGGGCCGGACCGGGGAGGCCAAGGCGCGGCTCGCCGAGGCGGTGCTCGACCTGCTGCCGCGCCACCTCAAGCAGAGCGACGGGGTGAGGATCTCCGCCGAGGTGCGCGACCTCGACCCGTCCTACCGCAACCGCTGAGCGGGCACCCGCGGGGCGAGGTCCAGGAGCCGGCCGACCAGGTCGCCGAACGGCCCGTCGGCGGGCTCGTCCGCGAGCATGCGGACGACGAGATCCGCCATCCCGTCGTCGTACGCGGCGCTCACCGCGGCCAGCGCCGCGAAGTCGTGCACCAGCTGCAACTCCAGCTCGGCGCGCGGTATGCGGCGCCCGTCCAGCCACAGCAGCGCGGTGGACTCGGCGAGCGAGACCCAGGAGCGGACCACCATCTCGAGCCGGGCGGACGGCTTCCCGACCTCCAGGTGGGCCAGGATCTGCTCGTACGCGGCCTGCCGCACCTCGTCGATCATCGCGTTCGTGGTGGAGGAGCCGACCGCCGGACCGCCGCGCATCAGCGCGGCGAAACCCGGGCCGTGCTCGTCGACGAAGTCGAAGAACCGGCCCATCACCCGCAGCAGCCGGGCCCCCAACGGCCCCTGCGGGGGCTCCAGGAAGCGGCCCGCCAGCTCGTCGGCCGCCCGTCGCAGGGCCGCCTCGTACAGGCTCTGCTTGCCCGGGAAGTAGTGGTAGACGAGCGGCCGCGAGATGCCCGCGGCGGCTGCGATCTCGTCGATGGAGACCTCGTCGGGGGAGCGGTGGCTGAACAGTTCCAGCGCCACCCCGATGAGTTGCTGTCTGCGCTCCTCGACGCCCATCCTGCGGCGTACCCCGGTCGTCATGCGAACAGCCTAACGGGCGTCCGTTACGCTCCCACCACATGAGCGCTTCCGACCAGGACACCACCGGCCAGGACACCACCACCGAGGAGGCCCCCGAGGAGCGCGCTCCCGCGGAGGCCGCACCCGTCGACGACGCCCCCGAAGGCGCTCCGGAGGACGCCCCCGAGGAGGACGCGCCCACCGGGGACGACGCCGACGAGGACGCGTCCGACGGGCTGACTCCCCGGCAGGCACGGCGGCTTCGGATCGCCGCCGCGTCGGTCCTGCTGGTGGCCATGGCGGTCGTCCTGGTGGTCCGGCTGGCCAGCCGGACCTCCGTCCTCGTCGTCGGCGTCTACGGGCTCGCCATGATCCTCTGCGGCGTCGTGATCGAGCTGTCCCGCAACGGCCGTACCCGTCTGGGTACTTGGCTGCTCGCCGGTGGCCTGCTCGCCGCGCTGGTCGCCGACTGGCTGATCCTTCCCTGACGTTCCGGAGCCGGGGTCGGGGTCGGAGCCGTCGCCGGAGCTAGAGGTCGAGCACCAGCCGCTCGCCCGCACACCGCGAGACGCAGATCAGCATCGAGTCGTCCCGCTCCGCGTCGGTGAGCAGCTCGTCCCGGTGCTCGACCTCGCCCGCGATCACCCGCTGCCGGCAGGTGCCGCAGAAGCCCTGCTCGCAGGAGTACGAGACGTCCGGCACCTGCTCTCGGACGGCGGCGAGCACCGACTGCCCGGCCGCCACCTCCACCGTGCGTCCGGAGCGCCGCAGTTCGACCTCGAAGGCGGTGCCGCCGGCCGGTGCGGAGGCCGAGAAGCGCTCCAGGCGCGGCGCCCGGCCCTCCGGCACGGCCGCGGACACCGCGTCCATCAGACCGTCCGGGCCGCAGCAGTAGACCTCCGTCTCCGGCGCCACGCCGGCCAGGAAGCCCAGGTCCGGCAGCCCGGACTCGTCCTCGGCGACGACCGTCGTCCTCCCCCGGACTCCGTCCGGGGGGACCCCCGTCTCGCTTCGCCCGCCTTCCAAGCCGAGCTTCTCGACCTCGTCGACGTACGGCATGGTGGCCCGGCTGCGCCCGCAGTACAGCAGCCGCCAGTCGGCGCCGGCCGCGGCCGCCGCGCGGACCATCGCCAGTACCGGCGTGATGCCGATGCCGCCCGCGACGAACACGTATGCGGGGGCCTGGACCAGCGGGAAGCGGTTCCGGGGGCCGCGGATCTGGATCTCGGCGCCCTCGTGGAGGTGTTCGTGCACCTCGGCCGAGCCGCCCCGGCCGCCCTGCTCCTCGCCGATCAGCCGGGTGGCGACGGTGTACGCGCCGGTGTCGGCCGGGTCGCCGCACAGCGAGTACTGGCGGACCAGGCCGGACGGCAGGACCAGGTCGATGTGCGCGCCCGGCTGCCAGCCGGGCAGCCCCGAGCCTTCGAGCCGGAGCTCGGCGACGCCTTCGGCGGGCGAGGTGCGCTCGGCGACGCGGACGAAGCGCGGGACCGTCGTGCCCGGACCCCGGCCGGATATCGGCTCTTCGAGCGTGGGCATCGGCCACAGCGGGGACTGCTGGATGCGGCGCCGCATGGCGCGCCGTGCCAGCAGCGCGGCCCCGGCGACCAGGACCACGGTACGCAGACGGGGCATGCTCAGCGACCTCCGTTGGCGCCGGGGGAGGACGCGAGGTAGGCGACCGCCTGGGCGGTGTCGCCCTCCTGCGAGGGGTGGTAGGCGCGGCTCAGGTAGCGGGGGATCGACCGGAGCATGTCGGGCGTGGAGGGCAGTACGCCCTCCCGGCCCTTGCGGACGAACTGGCCCACGGACGCCTTGCCGTCGATCAGCGTCGGGTCGTTCTCCATGAAGAACCGCGCCCCGCGCTGCCAGAAGAAGACCAGCGCCGAGAACGCCAGCGCCCAGGTGCGGGCGCGCCGCCGGTAGCTGCCGTCGAGATGCATGAACAGCTCGAAGGCGACCGAGCGGTGCTCGACCTCCTCGGCGCCGTGCCAGCGCAGCAGGTCCAGCATGGCCGGGTCGCAGCCGCGCCGGTCCAGCTCCTCGGCGTTGAGCACCCAGTCGCCCAGGAACGCGGTGTAGTGCTCGATCGCGGCGATCAGCGCGACCCGCTCCATCAGCCACCAGCGGCGCGGCCGGCCCGGCGGCAGGGTCTTGTCGCCGAGCAGCTTCTCGAAGAACCAGTCGACCTGCGCCGTGTACGGGGTGGGGTCGAGACCCAGCTCCTTGAGGCGCGGCAGCACGTCGTCGTGGGCCTGGGAGTGCACGGCCTCCTGGCCGATGAATCCGATGACGTCCTCGCGCAGCCGGTCGTCGGTGATGTAGGGGAGCACCTGCTTGTACACGTGGATGAACCAGCGCTCGCCCGCGGGGAGCAGCAGGTGCAGCACGTTGATGGTGTGGGTGGTGAACGGGTCGCCGGGAACCCAGTGGAGCGGGGTCTCGCGCCAGTCGAAGGAGACCTTGCGGGCCTTGAGCTCGATGTGCTCCGACGCCACCGGTGCAGGCTGCGTATTAGACATGATGTCAATGTACTGAGGGGTACGGTTCCGTCAACAGGTGTGTGCGCGTGGATTTCGTGCCCGGGGTGTGGCGGTCATCGCAGTGCGGCCATCCGCAGGCCGCTGCTCAGCCGTCCGGTCAGGTCGGCGCGCGCCCCGCGCGTCGCCTCGGCGGCCAGGAACCGGCCCTCCTCGTGCGCGCGGACCCCACCGGTCGTGCTCAGGGACGTGAACTCCCGTGTCCCGGCGGCCAGTACGTACCACTGCCCGGTGCGGGCCTGCCACAGCACGCCCGCCAGGACCCGAGCGTCGCGCGACCCGCAGGCCGGCGAGACCTCCGACGTGGCCGCCACGGCGCCCGTCCGCGCGCCCGGCGCCTGGAACTGGGCCAGCACCCGCGCACCCGTGCCCCGCCAGGTCTCCGCGCGGGTGCACAGCCAGTCCGCCCGCCCGCCGCCCGCCGGGAGCCGCTGCTGCGCGAACTGCCAGGAGTTCACCGCCCGCACCCCGTGCGAGCGCACCGACGGCAGCAGGCAGGCCGTCCGCGCCCACGCCGCGCGCGCAGCCCGCCCCGTCACGTCCGCCTCGGCGCCGGGCGCGCCCCAGGTCAGCCGGGCCGGGGTCAGCTCGCCCAGGTCCGCGAGCAGCCGCTCGACCCGCTCGTCCCGGATCTGCAGCACCGGCCACGCCGAGCAGCCAGGGGCCTGCGCCGGGCTGAGCACCGGACTCGTCACCCCGTCCTGGTCCCGCGTCAGCGGCACCACCGGTTTCGCCGGCCGCAGCAGGTCCCGTACCGCCGCCGAACGGACCCAGGGAGCCGTCAGATAGCGGACGTTCGCCGAGGTACGGGAGACCACGAGCGCTGCGGACCCGGCCGCGTCGGCGCCGTCCGTCCGCGCGAAGTCGAGCGCCGCGCCGCTGGTGCCCTCGGCCGGCTCGGCGTACCGGACCGCCCGCAGCCCGTCGTGGAACAGCACCACGCGCGAGCCGTCCACCTCGCCCGCGTACAGCAGTTGCGGCGGTCCCATGGGCGGGCCCGGCGGCGTCCCCGGCGTCGCCGAGGTGTGCACCTTCCGGCCCGGCCGCGCCCACACCGCGAGCGCCCGGCGCAGCAGAGCGCGGTCGCCGGTGAGCGCGCCGCGCTCCGGCCACACCGAGAAGTCGGTGCGGGCCGAGCTCTGCCAGACCGCCGGGGCGATCCGACGCAGCTGCCCCGGGTCGAGCGCCGCCTCGGCCGCCGGATTGCGCGCGTACGCCGGGGCCGCCGCGCCGCCCGGCCCCCAGCCGTCCCCGGGCAGCCCGAGGAGCGCGCCGCAGACCAGCGCGGCGGCCGTCGCGGCCAGCGCGGCCCGGCCGTGCTGACGCCGCCGCATCAGGTCGGTGGGCCGGGCCTGCAGCGAGCACGGGTCGAACTCCGGCGACTCCAGGAGCGTGTGCATGCCCTCGACGGTGTCCGCCTCGGCCAGCGCCGCCCGCGGGTCCGCCACCCCGGCCGCGGCGAGCACCCGCCGCACCTCGGCGTCGCCCTGCCGCTCCAGGCCGCGCAGTACGTACGCCGCCCGGCCGGCGCCGGTCAGCTCCGACAGCCGCTGGTCCAGGGCGAGTTCATCCGTGCCGCCGGCCCGTGGGAACACCCGCAGCCCCCAAATGTGCGGCACCGGCGAGGGCACCCGCGCCCGGCGACGCAGCGCCTGCCGCAGCACCTCGCCGCGCACGTACGCGTACCCCGGGTCGACCGCGTCCTCCGCCCGCCGCGGCCCCGGCACCGCCGCCCCGCCCGTCCGCCGCCGCGGCAGCGAGCGCTGCACCAGCGCGTGCGCGGCCAGCACCCGCCGGTTGCGCCCGAGCGCGGCGGGCAGCACGAGATATGCGATCCGCACGAGCCGCGGATAGTGCTCGACGAGGGCGGCCTCGGCCTGCTCGACGTCGATGGGCCCGGAGGAGGGGCCGGGGGACGCGGGGTCGAGTTCCTGGGTGCTCACATTCAGCAGAACGAGCGAATGATCCGATGGTCACCCCGGATCTTGATGTGTGCCGGTCAGGCCGTCAGGTGCCCGCGGATCCGGTCCACCACGTCGTCCGGGATCCCCAGGCCCTCCCGTACGTACTTCTCCATCGAGCCGTGCCGCACCGCGACCTCGTCCAGGGCAGCCGCCAGGTACTCCGGCGCGACCCCGATGATCGCCAGCGCCAGCTCCGGGTCGCCGCCCTGCGCCGTGAAGCCCTCCACCAGCGGCGCGAACGCCTGGCGCACCGCCGGGTTCACCGACAGGTACTCCTCCCGGAGCGTCGCCTCGTCCGCGCCGAGCAGTGCCAGCACGATCGCCGCCGCCCACCCCGTACGGTCCTTGCCCGCCGTGCAGTGGAAGAGCAGCGGGGTCGCCGCCGGGTCCGCCAGTTCCGTCAGGAGCGTCCGGTACGAGGCCCGCGCCGAGTCCGTCGACACGAACGCCCGGTAGGTGTTCTCGAAGGCCCGCCGCACCCTGCCCCCGCCGAGCGTCTGTTCCGCCAGCGCCGGGTCGGCGAGCAGCCGCTTCAGCCGGGCCGCCGGCGGAAGCCCGCTGGCCGCCAGATGATCGGCGAGCACGTCCGCCAGGACCACCCGGCTGCCCGCCGGGACGTGGTCCGGCCGGTCCGTCCGTTCGCCCTCGGTGCGGAAGTCCACCACCGTGCGGATGCCGAGGGCCGCCACGATCCCGTCCGCCGGGTCCAGCCGGTCCAGTTGCCCGGAACGGAAGAGCAGCCCCGGGCGGACCGTACGGCCGCCGGCGAGCGGCAGGCTCCCCAGGTCGCGGAGGTTGGCCACGGTGGTCGCGGGGATGGCGGGCATGTGCGTCTCTTCTCGTACGTATCGTCCATTTACGTACGAAACCGTAATCGATCGGGTCGTACCAGTCCTGGCGTTCGGCCCCCGGACGCCCCGTCGAACCGGCACGATGACCCCATGCGTACGCAGCGAACCGCGGTGACGGCGGCCCTTCTGGCCGCGACGGTGCTGGTGGCGGGGTGCGGAGCGGGCGGTGGCCCGGACGTGCCCCAGGAGGCGAGCGGCACCCTGGAGCAGCTCGCCGAGCGGGCCCGGTGCGACCGGCCCGACGTCCGGACGGACTCCGCCGAGCTGCGCCAGGCGTCCTGCGCGACCGACGACGGGAAGTACGTCCTGCTGACCTTCGCCACCGACCGCGGCCAGCGCGACTGGATCAACCAGGCCAAGGACTACGGCGGTTCGTACCTCGTCGGCCGCCGCTGGGTGGTCGCCGGCGACGAGCGCACCGTGACAGCCGTGCGCGGCCGGCTCGGCGGGACGGTCGAGACCGCCCCGCCGCACCGGCCGCAGGGTTCGCACGGCTCGCACGGCTCGCATCACTGACGTCTACGCGCAGCGGCGGCCGTCGTTCAGGCAGCCGACCAGCCGCCGCATCAGCCGCTCGTCGAAGACGTTGATGAAGTCCCCGTGGTCGGTCACCGGCTTGTGCAGCTGCTCGGGGAACGAGTCGACCGCGAAACCTGGCCCCGGCGGCACGTCGTACACGATCCGCTGCACCAGCTGCGGAATGGCCCGGAAGCCGTTCTTGCAGCGTCCGGCCGCGTCGGCGAACGCGACGTGGGTGCGGTGGTTCGCGCTGTCCGTGTTCTGTCCGTCCCAGCAGCTCTGGAACTTGAACGTCCGGACGACCTTGCTGCCCTCGGGACAGATCGGGTACTTGTCCTTCAGCTGCCGGTTCTCGAACCCGGTGCACGACCACGACGCGTTGGCGTTGGCGTCCCCGTTCGTGAACGCCTTGGCGTCGCCCGTGATGATCCGCAGGAACCGGGGCATCGCCGTCACCCGGGACACCGGGCTGCCGACGAACTTCAGCGTGACCTGCGCCGGCGTCTGGATCTCGCCGACGTTCTGGTCGTTGCCGCCGCCGTCCGCCTGCGCGTCGTTCTCGGCCTGCCCGTTCTGCAGCCGCAGCACCGGCCAGTAGTACGTGGACCGGTCGCCCTGGTTGCGGCAGCTGGTCGCGCCCTTGGCGAGGTCGTCGTCGTCGGCGAAGGCGTCGTTGGCCTGATTGCCGACGTAGTCGTGCATGTGGTGCGCGCCGTTGCTCACGCCCGGGGCGACGATCACGTTGTCCGGGTTGAACTTGCCGTTCTGGTTGCGGCCGCAGTTCGTCGTGAACGAGCCCCGGGACGCGCCGCTGCGCACCCGGGGCTGCTTCACGTTCGGCTGCACGGACGTGATGTCGACGAAGTCCGAGGCCTCCGGCCCGTTCCCCGCCTGTCCCTTGCCCTGGTCCTGCCCGGCCCCGTCGTCCCCGCCTCCCGCCCCGCCGCCCTTCTCGTCGTCCGCGCGCAGGGTGCACGGGGCCAGGCTCTCCAGCTTCTTCGGCGGCTCGCCGCCCTCCCGGTCGATCAGCGCGACGATCCGCTGCAGGATGACCAGCCGCTCGTTCTGCAGCGGCTGCAGGATCTGCTGCCGCGCGAACTCCGGGTCCTGGGCGATCCGTTCCCGGTTGTCGGCGAACCGCTGGTACGCCACCGTGATCTGCCCGTCGAGGGTGGCGAGTTCCCGGTCCACGGAGCCCCTTGCTCCCTGTGGCACCTCGGTCAGTTCGGCGCCGACGTCGGGGCAGTCGATGGTGGACATGGCGGGCTGCCGGGGGCCGGACGGGTTCTGGCCCCACTGGCCCTGACCCGCCGACGCGTAGACGTTGACGGCCACCAGGCCACCGCCGCCCAGAATCAGTGCGGCCGACGCGACGATGGCCCGGCTCGCGAGTGTCGAACGTTTTCGAGTCCTTCCCATGGGCGTTCATACGGACGGGACGGGTGGGGCGTTCAGCGTCCCCCGGGATTCGTGACGGGGACCGCCGCCGGTGCTGTCGCGAGTACCGCCGTCTCGCGTTCCGCGGACAGTCCCACCGCCGGGCGGTCCGGGCGGTGCGGGGCGGTCCCGCCGATCTCCGTCAGCCAGGCCCAGGTGTCCGCGACCGTCTCCGCCACCGGGCGGCAGCGCAGCCCCGCGGCCACGGCCTTGGAGACGTCCGAGGTGTGCATCGCGTCGTGGGACTCGCCCGGCGGCATCCACACCGGCAGCTCCGTCCAGGGCGCGACGCCCGCCGCGAGGACCGCCTCGGGCGGGGTCCAGCACAGCCGGGCGTCCGCCGCCGTCCCGTCCGCGCCGGTGGCCCGGACGCACGCGTCGAGCAGCTCGCCCATGGTGGCGTGCCCGGGCGGGCAGACCAGGTCGTACGGGCCCGAGCGCTCGGCCGCGATCGCGTCCAGCGTCCACTCGGCGAGGTCGCGCACGTCGATGAACTGGATCGGCAGCTCGCGCGGACCCGGCGCGAGGACGGGGCCGCCGCGGGCGATCCGGTTCAGCCACCAGGGCAGCCGGCCGATGTTCTCGTACGGCCCGAGGATCAGCCCGGCCCGCACCAGCAGCGCCCGGTCCGCGCCGAAGGCCCCGACGGCGGCGAGCTCGCCGCCCCGCTTGGCCTCCCCGTACGGGACGCCGTCGCCGGCGTCCGGCGAACCCGCCACCAGCGGTCCGTCCTCCGTCAGCCCGGCCGCCGCGGGCCAGGCGTACACCGAACGGCTCGACACGTACACGTACCGGCCCACGCGGCCGGCGAGTTCGCGGGCCGCCTCGCGGACCACGGACGGTGCGGCCGACCAGGTGTCGACCACCGCGTCCCAGCTCCCCGTCGCGGGCACGGGCGGCCCGTCGCGACCGGTCCGGTCGCCGAGCAGCGAGACGGTCCCGGCGGGCGGTTCGTACCGTCCGCGGTGGAAGACGGTCACGTCCCAGCCCCGGCCGACGGCGGCCTCCGCCATCGCGCGGCCGACGAACTCCGTGCCTCCGAGAATCAGCAGTCGAGTCATGGCGACGACTCTGCCCCGGGCGAGGACCCCGGCGCCCGTCTTTCTGCTCTCGGGAGAGAGGAGGCGGTCTCCCGCGGCGGAGGGCGGGGTGACACCATGGGGCCGACATGACAGATGCCCGGTCGCCGCTGCGCGCCCTGCGAGCCGCACTTTTCGCGGCCGTGTGCGTGACACTGGCCGCCGTGGGGCATTTGTCCATGTCCGCGCACGAGATACCGACGCGCACCCTGCTCCTCGCCTTCGCCGTGACGGGCGCGGCGGCCTGGGCGGTCTGCGGTCGGCGGCGGGGCACGCTCGCCATCGGCGCCGGACTCCTCGCCGTCCAGACGGCGTTGCACCAGATCTTCTCGGTCGGCCAGGCCCGCGCGACCGGGACGTCGACGATGTCCCACGCGGGCATGGACATGGGCGGTGCGATGGACATGGGCGCCATGAGCACGAGCGGCGCCATGGACATGAGCGGCGCGGCAGCCGGGCACGGGGCGCTCGGGATGACCGCCGCGCACCTCCTCGCCGCACTGGTCTGCGGCCTGTGGCTGGCCCGCGGCGAGGCCGCGCTGTTCTCCCTGGCCCGCTCCGCCGGAGCGGCGGCCCTCACTCCGCTGCGGCTGCTCCTGGCCGTCGGCGACCTCGCCGTCCCCGCCCCCGAGCCCGCGGGCCCCGTCCGCCCGCGCCCGTACGCCCGGCGGCTGCACGGCGTCGTCCTCGCCCACGCCCTCTCCCGGCGCGGGCCGCCCCGGCTGTCCGTACCCCGCACCACGGCCCTCGGAGGACACGTCTGACCTGGGGGCCGGTTCCCCACGTCGACACCGACTCCTAGGACAGTCATGACCCTTGACAGTTCCGCGCGCCCGGAAAGCACCGACGCGCCCGCCGCCCCCGAGACCTCCGGCCGGAGATCCACCTGGAGCGCCCTGCGCCCCCTCGTCCTGCGGCTGCACTTCTACGCGGGCGTCCTCGTCGCCCCGCTGCTCCTGATCGCCGCCGTCAGCGGCCTGCTGTACGCGCTCTCCTACCAGGCGGAGAAGATCGTGTACGCGCACGAACTCACCGTCCCCGTCGGAGACGAGACCGTCCCGCTGTCGCAGCAGGTCCACGCGGCGAAGAAGGTCAACCCGAACGGCACCGTCACCGCCGTCTGGCCCTCTGCCGAGCCCGGCGCCACCACCCGCGTCCTGATGGACGACCCGGACGTCGAGGAGGGCAAGTCCCTCGCCGTCTTCGTCGACCCGTACACCGGCGAGGTCCGCGGACAGCTGCCCAGCTACGGCGGTTCCGGCGCCCTGCCGGTGCGCACCTGGCTGTCGGAGTTCCACGCCAACCTCAAGCTCGGTGAGACCGGACGCCTGTACAGCGAGACGGCCGCCAGCTGGATGTGGGTCGTCGCCCTCGGCGGCCTCGCGCTGTGGATCGGCCGCCGGCGCAAGGCCCGGCGCGAACTGTTCGTCCCCGAGCGCGGTCCGAAGTCCCGCCGCCGCACGCTCTCCTGGCACGGCTCGCTCGGCCTGTGGGCCGCCGCCGGCCTGCTCGGCCTCTCCGCGACGGGCCTCACCTGGTCGACGTACGCGGGCGAGAACATCGACCTGGTCCGCGCCCAGCTCGACGGTGCCACCCCGACCGTCTCCGCCGTCATAGGCGAGGGCGGCGAGGGCGGCTCCGGCCACGAAGGGCACGCGGGCCACGGCGGCGGCGCGGCCGCTCCCGCCGCGACCGGACCCGACGTCGGCGTCGACAAGGTCGTCGAGGCGGCCCGCGCGGCCGGCATCGACGGGAGCATGTCGGTCGTGCTGCCCGCCGAGGGCAAGGGCTACGTGGTCAAGGAGACCGACACCCAGTTCCCGGTCCACCTCGACTCGGTGGCCGTGAACCCGGCCGACGGCACGGTCATGGACGAGCTCAGGTTCGCCGACTACCCGTTGCTCGCGAAGCTGACCCGGTTCGGGATCGACGCCCACTCCGGCGTCTTCCTCGGCCTGGTCAACCAGCTCGCCCTCGCCGCCCTCGCGCTCGCCCTGATCCTGCTGGTCGTCTGGGGCTACCGGATGTGGTGGCTGCGCCGGCCCGGCCGGCCGGTCGCCCGCGGCGCGTGGCGGAAGGTTCCGCCGACCGTGCTGCTGCCGCTGCTCGCCGGGACCGCGCTGGTCGGCTGGTTCGTGCCGCTGCTCGGCATCAGCCTTCTGGTCTTCCTCGCCGTGGACGTCGCGCTCGGCCTGGCGGCGCGGGCGAGGTCCCGGTCCGGGGACCCCGCCGCGCGTCACTGACCCTCGGTCAGGGCGTGTACTTGTAGCCGACCCGCCGCACGGTCTGGATCGTGCGGCGGTACTCGGCGCCCAGCTTGCGGCGCAGCCGGGCCACATGGACGTCGACGGTCCGGCCGTCGCCGACGTGGCCGTAGCCCCACACCGTCGTCACCAGCTGGTCGCGGGTGTGCACCCGGTGCGGGTGGGCCACGAGATGGGCCAGCAGCTCGTACTCGAGGTACGTCAGGTCCAGCGGCTTGCCGTCGACGAGGGCGATCCGCTGGGCGCCGTCGATGGCCACCGGCCCGTCGGCGGCGCCCGGAGCGGTGGCCGTGTGCGCACCGGAGAGCGGCGGCTGCTGGGCGTCGGCCGGTACCAGGACCAGGTAGCCGACCATCGGCGGCCGTCCCGGCAGTGCGGGCAGGGCGTGCGGTGGAGCGGGCAGGAGCGTGGCGCCCGGCGGGAGGTACTCGGCGACCCCGGCGAGATCGGCGGCCTCGTCGGGGGCGACGGCACGGAGGCGGGGACGGAGAGGGGAGGGGAACGCGGCAGCCTGGGTGTGGGCCATGAGAGTTCAGCTCTTTCGCGCGAGTCACGGACGGACGGTTCGTCGTCGTACGTCATGCGCGTCGGCCGAAGGCCAGGGACCGGACACGGATCCGGTCGGGCTTTAGAGGGCCGGCGCGTTCCTCACGCGTCGACAGCACCGGTCGTAGTCGTGGTGCTGCCGGGAAGGCCAGAACGGCTCGAGGTCGAAACGCCTCGAAGCGGTGTCGTTCTGGATGCGGGCCATATCCCTATTAAACCAGCAGGGAAACGCCCTGCGCAGCCCCCATCCGGCCATGACGTACGTCATGCCCCGGACATGCGCGGGACACGCCGGCCGGCGGGCGGACCGTCAACCCGTCAGCCGCTTCCGCCAGTCGAGACCCGTGACCAGGATCGACGACTCGGGAGACCCGTCCCACTCCACGGTCAGACCCTGCCCGCGCAGCGCGTCCGTCACCTCCCGGCCCACCGCCGTCGTCGTCTCCGCGACGCCGTCGAAGCCGCCGTACAGCAGATACAGCGGGCCGCCGTTCGCCGCGCCCTCCGTGCACTGCGCGTGGAAGAACACGAACCCCCGTGCGTCCTCTTCGCCCTCGCCGCCTATCTCCGTCGTCCCGCAGTTCCGGCAGCAGGTGAAGTTCTCCCGGGCGGTGATGCCGGCGCCCTCCAGCGTCTCGAACGCGGCCGTGACGCGCTCCGGATCGGTCGTCCCGGCCCAGCCGGCCATCTCCTCCACCCGCTCCAGCCACAGCCGGTCCACCAGGGCGGACGCCTGCGCCCGGGTCACCGGCCGGACCTCGCCCTCCACCAGGTGGTGCTCCGCCGCCTCCGACAGCCGCTCCCGGTCGTCGTAGCCGCAGCGCAACAGCTCCCGCACCCGGTCCTCCAGCACGCCCCGGATCTCCTCGTCGATCTCCGGCACCGGCTCGGGAAGCGGCAGGTCCGCGAGCGCCCAGCCGAGCCCGTGGTCCCAGGCGGTCTCGCGGCGCGCCCAGCGGACGATCACCGCCGCCACCCGCTCCGCGTCGCCGCCCTCCACGACGTAATGCCGCTCGGGGCCGCCGGCCCGGTGCTCCAACTGGTAGCCGCCGCCGTCCTCGTGCCACACCTGGATGAACTCGTCCGGTATGTCCGGGATCCGCTGCACCACCAGGAAGCGGTCCCCGTCGCCGCCGATCCGCAGCGCGAGGTCCCGCAGCGTCTCCTCCGAAACGCGCACGTGGTGCTGCCAGTTCTCGGTCCTGACCGTGATGTCGAGCATGCCCTCACTGTGACAGAGCCCACTGACAACGCGGAGCGCCCCCTGCCGGTCCCGGCAGGGGGCGCGCTCGTGCTTCGTCCGGATCAGACCTGGCCGGCCTTCTCCAGGGCCTCGCAGCAGGTGTCCACCAGCAGGCGGGTCACCGTGTACGGGTCGACGTTCGCGTTCGGGCGGCGGTCCTCGATGTAGCCCTTCTGGTCCTGCTCGACCTGCCACGGGATGCGGACCGAGGCGCCGCGGTCCGAGACGCCGTAGGAGTACTTGTCCCACGGGGCCGTCTCGTGCAGACCGGTCAGACGGTCGTCGATGCCGGCGCCGTAGTTCTTGACGTGGTCGAGCGGCTTCGAGCCCTCGCCCAGCGACTCGCAGGCGGTGATGATCGCGTCGTAGCCCTCGCGCATCGCCTTGGTGGAGAAGTTGGTGTGCGCGCCCGCGCCGTTCCAGTCGCCCTTGACCGGCTTCGGGTCGAGGGTCGCGGAGACCTTGAAGTCCTCGGCGGTGCGGTACAGCAGCCAGCGGGCCACCCACAGCTGGTCCGCGACGTCCAGCGGCGCCAGCGGGCCGACCTGGAACTCCCACTGGCCCGGCATGACCTCGGCGTTGATGCCGGAGATGCCCAGACCCGCCTTCAGGCAGTTCTCCAGGTGCGCCTCGACGATGTCACGGCCGAAGATCTCGTCGGCGCCGACACCGCAGTAGTAGCCGCCCTGCGGGGCCGGGAAGCCGCCGACCGGGAAGCCGAGCGGACGCTCGCCGTCGAAGAAGGTGTACTCCTGCTCGATGCCGAAGATCGGCTCCTGAGCGGCGTACTTCGCGTAGACCTCGGCCAGCGCGGCACGGGTGTTGGACTCGTGCGGCGTCATGTCCGTGTTCAGGACCTCGCACATCACCAGGATGTCGGCACCGCCGCGGATCGGGTCCGGGCAGACGAAGACCGGCTTGAGGACGCGGTCCGAGGCGTGGCCCTTGGCCTGGTTCGTGCTGGATCCGTCGAAGCCCCAGATGGGGAGGTCGGCGAGCTCGGCGGAGGCGTCGCCCGTCAGGATCTTCGTCTTCGAACGAAGCTTGGCGGTCGGCTCGGTGCCGTCGATCCAGATGTACTCGGCCTTGAAGGTCACGGTGCCTCATCCTTTGGCGTGCTGCTGCTGCGGGAGACTTGCTGCGGCTCGCGACGCTGCGAGAGCTGCGGGGGTATGCGCGCAGCTTCGCAACACGGGATTTCCCGTCGGTTGCCCGTTTGTGAACCCCGTGTTACTCAGCCTTCCTTTGTCTCCCTGAGTCGCCGTGCGACCTCGTGGGCGTTCAGCAGCGATCCGAAGCCCGCCCGCTGGATCCGCAGCACCAGCTCCCGGTACGAGGTCCCCAGTGCCTCCGCGGTCCGGCCCAGGTGCCAGTCGTGGTCCGCCAGCCGCTGCAGCAGATGACCGCGCCGGATCTGGTTCTCGGACAGCCGGAAGGTCTTGAGGTACGCCGTGCGCCCCTTGTGGTCGGTGATCAGCTCGCCGATGTGCTGCTCCGTCCCGCCCCGCCGGAACGGAGGCAGGAAGCGCAGCAGCTCGAAGCCGTCCATCCGGTACACCCGCTCGAAGGCGTACGAGGTCTCCAGCAGGTCGCGGGCCATCAGCCCGTCGTGCCCCGCGGCCCAGTCCCGCTCCTGCGCGACGGCCGCGGCCCGCAGGTCCGCGAGCGTCCGTCCGCCCCCGGCGGCGTCCCGGATCCGCGCCGTGAACTCGGGCACCGGCGCGCCGTAGTGGGCGTACTGGTGCACCAGCTCCCCGTACAGGTCCTCCACCAGGGTGGGGTGCAGCAGGCGGTAGTCGTCCGGGTGCGGCACGACGAAGGCGGCGGCGAGCGCGTCGGCGACGTACAGCATCAGACCGCACTGCCCCGGGTGGATCTCGAACACCCGCAGTGCCTCGCCGAGCCCGGGCACCGACCAGCCCGCGTACGCCGCCTCCGCGCGCGGCGACAGACCCTGGCGCACCGCTTCCCGGGACCACTCCTCCCAGACCGTGGACGGGCCGCCGAAATGCAGCGCCAGATAGCCCTCCAGGGCGAGGTGCAGCGGCAGGAAGCGCAGCCGCGGCTCGGCCCGCCCGCTCTTCGCGCGCTGACGCTTGGCGAGCCGGTGGTGCGGGCCGCGCACCGGGACCGTCCGCGGCTCGCCCCCGAGCCGGGAGCCGTACGCCGCCGACTCCGCGCCCGCCCCCTCGCCGGACCAGTCCGCGACGAAGCCGTGCGGGATGTACGAGGTGTACGCGGTGCCGTCGCCGACGTCCACCCCGTGCCCCGAGCACGCGTACACCTCGCGGTGCAGCCGCAGCCCCGCGACCGGCGCCGCGCGCACCAGCGGGACCAGCCGGACGCCGCCCCACACCTGCGCGGGGCGGACCTCCAGGCCGGTCAGGTCGATCCCGGTCACCGGACCGCCTCCTTCAGGAACAGCTCCACCCGGCGGTCCAGATAGGCGCGCAGCTCCGCCAGGCCGGTCCGGCCCTCCGCGAACTGCGCGATCTCCACCAGCGCGGGCAGGTCCTCCGCGTCCCGGACGCCGGCGGTCGGCACGCTCGGCGCGAGCCGGCGCACGTCGAAGCCGTCCGGGTCGTATACGGGGTTCAGATGCACGGCCGCCGTGCGGCGCTCCGGGTCCAGGTGGGTCCGCCAGACGCGCAGCACCTCGCCCGCGAGGCCGGGCGGGGCGTTGTCCCAGCCGTCCGAGACGATCACCAACCGGTCCGGGGCGGGGCCCGGGGCCTCCAGTGCGTCGAGCACGCGCAGACCGAGCGGGGTCGGCCCGTGCGGCCGGACCAGTAGCGGGTCCGTGCCGCCCGAGGTCCAGTGCGCGGAGTACGACCCCGCCAGAGCCTCCAGGAGGAAATGGCAGCCGAGCGCCACCGCCAGCGGCCGGCGGCGCTTCACGCCCGAGCCGGAGGAGGAGTAGCTGTCGTCGAGCACGGCGGCGACCCGGCCCCAGGTCCCCGCGTACGGCCCCGCGGCCCGTGCGGCGGCGGCCCGCAGCGCGCCGGTCAGCTCCGTGCGCCGCGCCGCGCGCTCCTCGAAGGGGAGCGCGAGCACGTACAGCGCGAGCCGGGTCAGCGGCATCGTGGACAGGTCGGCCGCCACACCCGCGTGCCGCTGGGTGCGCAGCCGCTCGAGCCGGGTCATCCGGGGCGCGATCCGCTCCAGGAACACCCCGCGCGGGACGCCGTGCCGGGCGGCGAAGCCCTCGGCCACGGTGAACGGCAGCTCGTAGACCGCGCGCTGGTCGTGGTGGGCGCGGCGGTGCGCGTCCAGCAGGGCGTGGTCGTAGCGGGCCCGGCGGCGCGGCGCGAACAGGAAGTCACCGGTCTCGTCGTCCGGCAGCGGCAGGTGGAGATGGCGGGCGGCGGCCTTCAGACCGGCGCGGTACTTCACCGCGTCCAGGCCGAGGTCGGGCCGGGCGGCCAGCCAGTCGCGGACGATCGCGCGGGTGCGGCGGTTGTTGACCTTCGCGGCGCGCAGCGCGCGGAACAGCCGGTAGACCCGCTGCGGCGGCAGCAGCGCGAGGCGGGCGGCGATCAGCCGGCCCTCCTCCGCGCCGGCCTCGTGCGGGGTGCGCAGCAGGTGCTCGACGATCAGGGCCGCGTTGTGGTCGTTGACGTCCAGCGCCAGGCAGGCCGCGTACAGGGGCCGGTAGTTGACCCGCACGTACTCGTGCAGGAAGGCGAGCGACAGCCGCTGTTCGGCGGCGGAGGAGCGGAACTCCCGCTGCCCGGTGGCGGTGACGGCCGCGTTCACGAAGAACAGCACGTCCTCGGCGGCGACGAGATCGGTGACCGTCTCCGACATGGCTCCCCCGGGCTCTCGTGTCTGGGCGCCGGCCGGGGAATGGGGGCACGAACAGCGAAAACGTTGCTTCAAAGGCAGGTCCCGGAAGTCGCACCGGAGTCCCGCGGCCGGCGGAGGAAACGTAACACCGGGGGAGGGGCGGGGCGTACGGAGTTTCGGGCCGTGGGTTCGTGAAGGAGGGCGGCGGTTCGTGGAGGCGGGAGGCGACGGGCTTTTCCACAGGCGGCCCGCGAAGTCGGCGGGGCGGGCAGACTTGGGGCATGACGGAGACTTCGGTGGCCACTCCCCGTACGACCCGGGTGGGACTGGTCGGCACCGGCCCCTGGGCGGGGGCCACGCACGCGCCCGCGCTGGCGGCACATGCCGGTGTGGAGTTCGCCGGGGTGTGGGGGAGACGGGCCGGGGCGGCGGCGGAGCTGGCCGCCGGGCACGGCACGCGGGCGTACGAGGATCTGGACGCGCTGTTCGCGGCGTGCGACGCGGTCGCCTTCGCGCTGCCGCCGGACGTGCAGGCCCCGCTGGCGGTCCGGGCCGCCGAGGCCGGGTGTCATCTGCTGCTCGACAAGCCGGTGGCGACGGCGCCCGCCGCGGCGCGGGCGGCGGCCGACGCGGCGGAGAGGGCCGGCGTCGCCTCGGTCGTGTTCTGCACGCTGCGGTTCGCCGGGCCCACGGTCCGCTGGATCGACGAACAGGCCGGGGCGGGCGGCTGGTTCACGGCCCGCGCGCACTGGCTGGGCTCGCTGTACGGCTCCGGCTCCCAAAGCCCTTACGCCGCGTCGCCGTGGCGGCGGGAGAAGGGTGGGCTGTGGGACGTGGGGCCGCACGTCCTGTCGGTGCTGCTGCCGGTGCTGGGCGACGTCACGGAGATACGCGCCGTGGCGGGCCCGGCCGACACCCGGCACCTGACCATGCGCCACGCGTCGGGAGCGAGCAGCACGGCGACGGTCACCCTGAGTGCCCCGCCGGCCGCCGCGGAGGTGGGCCTGACGCTGTACGGGGAGCGGGGGAGCGTGGAGCTGCCGGACTGGGGCGACGCCCGGTCGGCGTTCACGGGCGCGGTCGACGCCCTGCTGGAGGCGGCGCGGACGGGAGTGCCGCACGCCTGCGACATACGGTTCGGGGTCCGGCTGACGGAGCTGTTGGCCGAGGCCGAGGGGAGCGTCGGGGCCGGGGGTGGTGCCGGGGACGGTGCCGTGCGCGCGGCGGCACCGTCGGCCGGCTAGCCCACGCGCTCGATGCGGGCCTTGCGGATCAGGAACTTGCCGGGCTCGCGGACCTGCTCGAAGGCCGCGTTGTTCAGGAGTGCGCAGCTGCCGGAGACGGAGGTGACCTCCACGGTCGTGGATCTGGCGTTGTCCAGGTTCGTGACCTTCAGGCGGGTGCCGAGCGGGAACTGGTTGCTGGACGCGGCGGGCGCGCCGCCCTCCCCGGAGAGCGTGACGGTGGAGCCGGGGCAGACCACGTCACCGCCGGCGGCGGGCGGCTGGACGGAAACGGGCGGTCGGGCGGGCGGCCGGGCGGCCGGGGGCTGGGCCGCAGGAGGCTGTGCGGCGGCCGGAGGCTGTGCGGCCGGAGGCTGGGCGGCGGCCGGAGGCTGTGCCGCCTCGCCTCCGCAGCCCGACGCGGCCTGCTTGCGGCGGATCTCCGCGATCACCGCCTCCCGATTGGCGATCCGGGCGTCCGACAGGGCGTCCGGGTTCGCCCGCTGGTCCGCGATGAATCTCTCGTTGTTGGCGAGCGCGCCGGCCAGGCCGTCGCAGGCCGTCGACGCCTGACTGGTCCCGGTCACCACCACCGCCGTCCCGCCGACCAGCGCGACCGCGCCGGCCAGCAGCGCGACCTTCTTCCTCGGGCTGAGCGTCCTCTTGCGTGACACGTCGGGCTCCTTTCGGTCCGTGTGCCGTTACGTACGAGTAGCACGCCGGTTCTGCTCAACTCTCCCTCAGGTCACTTCTGTTGGCCGGTGGCCCCAGAGCCTCGCGGAGCGCCGCGCACAGCGCGTCGAGCGCCGGTCCGTACCGCCGCTCCGGCGGGGTCGCGTACCCCACGACCAGCCCGTCCCGCGGCTCCGCCGTGCTCCGCGGATGCCGGAACCCGGCCAGCCCCTCGACGGCGACGCCCCGTCGCTCCGCCGCCGCGAGCGCCCGCGCCTCGGTGCCCGGCGGGAGTTCGACCACGGCGTGGAGCCCGGCCGCGATCCCGGTCACCCGGACCTCGGGGACGCGGTCCGCCAGGGCCTCGGTCAGCCGGTCGCGCCGGGACCGGTGCCGTTGCCGCATCCGCCGTACGTGCCGGTCGTACGCCCCGCCCGCCAGGAACTCCGCGAGCGTCAGCTGGTCGATCACGGAGGCGTACTGCTCCCGTACGCCCTTGGCCGCCACGACCTCGCCGACCAGCGGCTCCGGCAGCACCATCCAGCCGAGCCGCAGCGCCGTCGACAGGCTCTTGCTGACCGAGCCCATCAGCACCACCCGGTCCGGGGCCAGCCCCTGCACCGCACCCACCGGCCGCCGGTCGTACCGGAACTCGGCGTCGTAGTCGTCCTCGACGACGAGTGCGCCGCCCGTCCGGGCCCGGTCGACCACCGCCGCTCGACGGTCGTGGTGCAGGGGCCCGCCGGTCGGGAACTGGTGCGCGGGCGTGAGCAGCACGGCCCGCCCGCGGACCCCGTCGACCAGGGCCCCGTCCTCGTCCACCGGTACCGGCACGGTCCGTACGCCGCCGTCGAGAAGCAGGCGGTGGTGGAACGGCAGGCCGTACTCCTCGACCGCCCACGTCCCGCCGACCACCCGGGCGAGCAGCCGCAGCGCGTGCGCCGTGCCGGAGCAGACGACGATCCGCGCGGGCGTGGTGCGTACGCCGCGCACCCGCGCCAGGTACGCGGCCAGGGCCTGCCGCAGCTCGATCCGCCCCTGCGGGTCGCCCGGCCCGAACGCCTCGTGCGGCGCGGCGTTCAGTGCCCGCCGGGCGGCGGCGGCCCAGGTCGTGCGGGGGAAGGTCGCGGGATCCGGCTTGCCCTGCACCAGGTCGTACGTGGGGGCGGGCGCGACCGCGGGGGAGGGCGCCGGGGCGTCGGGCGTGGGGGCCTCGATCCGGGCGACCCGGGTGCCCGACCCCTGGCGCGCGGTCAGCCACCCCTCGGCGACCAGCTCCGCGTACGCGTCGGCGACGGTGTTCCGGGCGATCCCGAGGTCGGCGGCGAGCGAACGGTACGGCGGCAGCCTGGTCCCGGGCGCGAGCCGCCCGCCCCGCACCGCGTCCCGCAGGGCGCGGGTGAGCGCCGCGCGCCGGCTGCCGCCGCCGGCCAGCTCCAGATGCAGGTCGACCCCGAGGGCCCCGGACTCGGTCACGTGTCCGCTCCGCGCTCGTCGTCGGCCAGGATGTCCCGTACCCCGTGCAGGAAGCGGTCGATCGCCGCCGCCTCGGTCGCGTCGAAGCCGCGCAGCAGGGCCTCCGTACGGTGGATCAGCGGCCCGAAGTATGCCCAGCCCAGCTCCTTGGCGCGGTCGTCGACACGGAGCAGGACGCGTCGCCGGTCGCGGGGGTCGCGGACGCGGGAGAGGTGGCCGAGGCGTTCGAGCCGGTCGATCACCGCGGTCGTCCCGGCCGAGTTGAGGCCGAGCTCCGTGCCGAGCGCGCCGGGGGTGGCGTCGGTCCCCGCGCGCTCAGCGTCGAGCAGGCAGATCAGGGCGCGGACGTCGGTGGGGTGCAGCCCGTTCTCGCTCGCGAAGGCGGCCTGGCGCAGCCCGTACGCGACGGTGACGGCCCGCAGCAGATGGAAGATCTCCCGCTCGGGACTCTCCGGACTCTCGGACAACGGATCCACCCTCCTCTAATATCTCGCTCAACGAGATAAATGCTCGGCGAGATAACTGAGGAGCATCATGCCCGAGGACACCGCCCTCTCCACCGCCTTCTCCGCCGCGTACGACGCGGTCCTCGCCAAGTGGCCCGCCGGCACGAGCTCGTTCGACGTACCGACGCCCTTCGGCACCACACACGTCCACCGGTACGGACCCGACGGCGCGCCGCCCCTGCTGCTCCTGCCCGGCGGCGGCGCGACCTCCACCGGCTGGTACGGCGTCGCGGCCGAACTCGGCCGGACCCACCGCTTGTACGCCGCCGACCTGATCGGCGACCCCGGCCGC
Organism: Streptomyces sp. HUAS YS2; assembly: GCF_033343995.1. Lineage (NCBI taxonomy): Bacteria > Bacillati > Actinomycetota > Actinomycetes > Kitasatosporales > Streptomycetaceae > Streptomyces > Streptomyces solicathayae. Next base: position 5,754,070 of record NZ_CP137573.1, read on the forward strand.
AGCGTCCCCGGCGACCGGCCGCTGCGTACGGCCGACGACCTGAGCGCCTGGCTCGACGCGCTGTACGACGGGCTCGGCCTGACGTCCGCCGCGCTCTGCGGGCACTCGTACGGGGCCTGGATCGCCCTCCACCACGCCCTCCGGGCGCCGGACCGGGTCGGCCGGCTGGTGCTCCTCGACCCCACGAACGCGTTCACCGGGTTCACCCCGCGCTACCTGCTGCGCGCGCTGCCGATGCTGCTGCGCCCCGCCCCCGCCCGGAACCGGGCCTTCCTGGCATGGGAGACCAGGGGCGCCCCGCTGGACCCCGCGTGGCGGGAGCTGGACGCCCGCACCGCTGACTTCCCGACCGTCCGGCCCGTCACCGGCCCCCGCCCGAGGCCAGAGGAACTCCGGCGCCTGGCACCGCCGACGCTGCTCCTGCTCGCCGAGCACAGTAGGGCGCACGACGTCCGCAGGGTCGCGGCCCGCGCGCGGGCCGCGGTGCCGCGCCTGGAGACGGTGACCGTCCCCGGCGCCACGCACCACACGCTCCCGCCGGCCACGCCGCCGGACACCCTCCGCCGCATCGCGGAATTCCTGGCGGCCGGCCGGTAGCGCCTAGCGCGACAGCGCGTCCCGCACGGCCTCCTCGGACCGCGCCACCACGGCCGTGCCGTCCTCGGCCGTGATGATCGGCCGCTGGATCAGCTTGGGATGTGCCGAGAGCGCGGCGATCCACTTGTCCCGGGAGTCGGCGTCCTTGGCCCAGTCCTTGAGCCCGAGCTCCTTGGCGGCCGCCTCCTGGGTCCGGGTGATGTCCCACGGCTCCAGCCCGAGCCGGTCCAGAACGGCGCGGATCTCGTCCTCGGTCGGCACGTCCTCCAGGTAGCGGCGGACGGTGTACTCGGCGCCCTCCGCGTCGAGCAGGCTGATGGCGCTGCGGCATTTCGAACAGGCGGGATTGATCCAGATCTCCATGCCCGCCACGGTACCGCTCCCGAGCCCCACCAGACCCCCTCAAAGCCCGTCTGGCCAGGGACGATTGTCAGTGGGCGGCACTAAAATAGAGGCTGAAGCGAGGGTCCCGGGGAGGGCCCCCGCCCACCTGCGCCAGGAGGTCGCCGCATGGCTGTCGCCACCATCTCGACGCTGCCCCTCGAAGCCTGGAAGCCCCTCACGAGGAAGCCGCTCCCGGCGGGCCTGCCCCGCGAGTGGTACATCACCCACAATCGCCGCCTGAAGGCCATGCGCCTCGCGATCGCCCTGATGGACTCGGGCGTCTACGCGCCCTCGCAGGCGGACGACGCCACGATACGCACCACCGCCGACCGCATCGGCCTGCACAACCCGTCCGGCATCACCTGCCGCATGGTCCGCACCCTCCTCCGCCGCTGACCGACCGACCGGCACGACGAAGGCCCCGCCACCCTCCCGAAGGAGGGCGGCGGGGCCTTTCGTCGAGGACGCTCCGGCTTAGAGGTCGAAGTAGAGCTCGAACTCGTGCGGGTGCGGGCGCAGCTGGATCGGGGCGATCTCGTTGGCGCGCTTGTAGTCGATCCAGGTCTCGATCAGGTCGGACGTGAAGACGCCACCGGCCTGCAGGTACTCGTTGTCCTCCTCCAGGGCGGTGAGGACGGCCTCGAGGTTGGTCGGGACCTGGGCGACGCCCGCGTGCTCCTCGGGGGCCAGCTCGTACAGGTCCTTGTCGATCGGCTCGGCCGGCTCGATCTTGTTCTTGACGCCGTCGAGGCCCGCGAGCAGCAGCGCCGAGAAGGCGAGGTACGGGTTCGAGGACGGGTCCGGCGCGCGGAACTCGACGCGCTTGGCCTTCGGGTTCGAGCCGGTGATCGGGATGCGCATCGCGGCGGAGCGGTTGCGCTGCGAGTAGACCAGGTTGATCGGGGCCTCGAAGCCCGGCACCAGGCGGTGGTACGAGTTCACCGTCGGGTTGGTGAAGGCGAGCAGCGACGGGGCGTGCTTCAGGATGCCGCCGATGTAGTAGCGGGCGGTGTCCGAGAGGCCCGCGTAGCCGGCCTCGTCGTAGAACAGCGGGTCGCCGTTCGACCACAGCGACTGGTGGACGTGCATGCCCGAGCCGTTGTCGCCGAAGATCGGCTTCGGCATGAAGGTCGCGGTCTTGCCGTTGCGCCAGGCGACGTTCTTCACGATGTACTTGAAGAGCATCAGGTCGTCGGCCGCGGCGAGCAGCGTGTTGAACTTGTAGTTGATCTCCGCCTGGCCGGCGGTGCCGACCTCGTGGTGCTGGCGCTCGACCTGCAGGCCGACGTTCTCCAGCTCCAGGGAGATCTCCGAGCGCAGGTCGGCGAAGTGGTCGACCGGCGGGGCCGGGAAGTAGCCGCCCTTGTAGCGGACCTTGTAGCCCCGGTTGTCCTCCTCCTTGCCGGTGTTCCAGGCGCCGGCCTCGGAGTCGATGTGGTAGAAGCCCTGGTTCGCCGAGGTCTCGAAGCGGACCGAGTCGAAGACGTAGAACTCCGCCTCCGGGCCGAAGTACGCGGTGTCCGCGATGCCGGTGGACGCGAGGTAGGCCTCGGCCTTCTTGGCGATGTTGCGCGGGTCACGGCTGTACTGCTCGCCCGTGATCGGGTCGTGGATGAAGAAGTTGATGTTGAGCGTCTTGTCCTTGCGGAACGGGTCGACCCGCGCCGTGGACAGGTCGGCACGCAGCGCCATGTCCGACTCGTGGATCGCCTGGAAACCGCGGATCGACGAACCGTCGAAGGCGAGCTCCTCGGTCGGGTCGAACGCCGTCGCCGGGATCGTGAAGTGCTGCATCACGCCGGGCAGGTCGCAGAACCGGACGTCGACCATCTTGACGTCGTTGTCCTTGATGAACTTCTGGACCTCGTCGGCGTTCTGGAACCCGTGCTTCTCGGACATCCAACTCCTCCTACTCCCGACCTGGGAAGGGCGGGGTTGTAGCTCGGTCGTGCGGCCAGTGCGGTGGCACACGCTGCACCCGACCATAGGCAGACGGGATTTCTCAATCATGACCCATTTGTTTCGCCCAAGTTAACCGGAGCGGGGTGCGGCGGGCCTCCGCAGCCGCCGTCGACACCCGGGCGGAAGTGATCGAAAACGGGCGCAGTACCGTGGTCGGGTGGACAACAGGCAAGCACTCGGATCATGGCTCTCCGGCCCGCGCGCGGCGGCCGAGGACGCAGGCGTCGACTTCGGATACCGGGGCGAGCAGCTCGGCCTGCCCGAGGAGGGGCCCGGCTCGATCGCCCGCCCGGGCCGGCGGATCGGCGCCCTCACGGTCGACTGGGCGCTGTGCCTGCTGATCGCATACGGCCTGATCACCGACGGCTACGAGCAGGCGACCGGCAACTGGGCGATCGTGATCCTGCTGGTCATGAGCGTGCTCACGGTCGGTACGGTCGGCTTCACTCCCGGCAAGCGGCTCTTCGGGCTCCGCGTGGTCTCGGACAAGGGCGGCCGGCTCGGCATCGTCCGCGTCGTGGTCCGCAGCGTGCTGGTCTGCCTCGCGATCCCGGCGCTGATCTGGGACCGGGACGGCCGCGGCCTGCACGACCGGCTCGCCGGCGCGGTCCAGGTCCGGATCTGAGCCCCCCGGGCGACACGGAGACACGAAGAAAGAAGGGCGCCCCGGCCATCCGGCCGGGGCGCCCTTCTTCGCGTGCGTCGCGTCAGCGCATCTTTCCGCCGCGCGGCATCCGCATGCCCTTGGGCATCGGGCCCTTCGGCAGCGGCATGTTGCTCATCAGGTCGCCCATCGCCCGGAGCCGGTCGTTGGTCGCCGTCACCTGCGGGCCGGAGAGCACCCGCGGCAGCTTGAGCATGGTCGTGCGGACCTTGCTCAGCGGGGTCTGGCCCTCCTCGTTGCCGACGATGATGTCCTTCACCGGCACGTCGACCACGACCCGGGCCATCTTCTTCTTCTCGGCCGCGAGCAGCGTCTTGACCCGGTTCGGGTTGCCCTCGGCCACCAGCACGATGCCCGCACGGCCCACCGCGCGGTGCACGACGTCCTGGTTGCGGTTCATCGCGACCGCGGGGGTGGTGGTCCAGCCCCGGCCGATGTTCTGCAGGACCGCGGCCGCCGCGCCCGGCTGGCCCTCCATCTGCCCGAAGGCCGCCTTCTCGGCCCGCCGGCCGAAGACGATGGCCATCGCCAGCAGCGCCAGGACGAAGCCCAGGATGCCGAGATAGATGGGGTGACCGATCGCGAAGCCGATCCCGAGGAGGACGCCGAGAACGACGATGCCCACACCCGCGACGACAAGACCGACCTTCGGATCGGCCTTTCGGGTCATCTTGTACGTCAGAACGATCTGCTTGAGTCGCCCTTGGTTCTCAGCGGCACCAGCGGTGTTCGTGTTTGCCTTCCTCGCCATGTCCTGAAGTTTACGTGGCGCTGGAAGTGCGGCCCGCCACCGCCTCCAGTACGTGCTGGGCCTCGACCCGGTCCTTGGCGCGGCGCCGGTCCTCCAGGACGGAGGTCCAGGCGTTGCGGCGGGCGGTGCGCTGCCCGCTGCCGAGCAGCAGGGCCTCCACGGCCCGCAGGGCGTCGGTCACGGACGGAAGGGCGGTGGCGCGGACGTGCGTCGCGGCCTGCATTCGGGGGTCCTCCCTCAAGAGCGGATGAGATGAGGTGGGGGGTAAGCAGCGGCGGTGAGTGATGCCAGGCTCACAGACTGGTGTTACCAGCGTGTGAGCCGGTGGTCAAACACTGATGAAACGTTGATGCGCCTGGACGAACGGCTCCGTGAACGACGACGCGGCCCGTACCCCGCTCCGACCTGCGGAGGGTGTACGGGCCGCGCCGATGCGGCCATTACCCGTCAGTAATGACTTGTGAGTCGATTCACACGGCGGTGGCGCCGCGCCGCTCCATCGCCTGCTGGTACAGCCGACCCGCGCGGTACGAGGAACGGACCAGGGGGCCGGACATCACGCCGGAAAAGCCGATCTCGTCGGCCTCCTCCTTCAGCTCCACGAACTCCTGCGGCTTGACCCAGCGCTCCACGGGGTGGTGCCGGACCGACGGGCGCAGGTACTGCGTGATGGTGATCAGCTCGCAGCCGGCCGCGTGCAGCTGCTGCAGCGCCTCGCTGATCTCCTCGCGGGTCTCGCCCATGCCGAGGATCAGGTTCGACTTCGTGACCAGACCGTAGTCACGGGCCTTGGTGATGACCTCCAGCGACCGCTCGTAGCGGAAGCCGGGGCGGATCCGCTTGAAGATCCGCGGCACCGTCTCGACGTTGTGCGCGAAGACCTCGGGGCGGGAGTCGAAGACCTGCTCCAGGAGCTCCGGCACCGCGTTGAAGTCGGGGGCGAGCAGCTCGACCTTGGTCCGGCCGGCCGCGCGCTCGGCGGTCTGCTGGTGGATCTGGCGGACGGTCTCCGCGTACAGCCAGGCGCCGCCGTCCTCCAGGTCGTCGCGGGCGACGCCGGTGATGGTGGCGTAGTTCAGGTCCATCGTGACGACGGACTCGCCGACCCGACGGGGCTCGTCACGGTCCAGCGCCTCGGGCTTGCCCGTGTCGATCTGGCAGAAGTCGCAGCGCCGGGTGCACTGGTCGCCGCCGATGAGGAAGGTCGCCTCGCGGTCCTCCCAGCATTCGAAGATGTTCGGACAGCCGGCTTCCTGGCAGACCGTGTGCAGACCCTCGCTCTTCACGAGGTTCTGCATCTTCGTGTACTCGGGACCCATTTTCGCCCGGGTCTTGATCCACTCGGGCTTGCGCTCGATGGGGGTCTGGCTGTTGCGGACCTCCAGGCGCAGCATCTTGCGTCCGTCGGGTGCGACTGCGGACACATCGGCTCCCTGTAGCTTCGATTCTTCGGCGCACACCAGAGTACGCCCGTTATTTCGTTTGCCTTGCTTCGTGCGCTTACGTGTGGCCAACCTGTGGCCAACGCGGCGCATTCCCTAGGCGGACGCGGGGGCCGTCTCCGGCTCGCGCTCGATCTCGCGCGGCTTCAGGTCCGCGTTCTCCAGTACGTCCCGCAGGTGCCGCTCCAGGACCGGCAGGACGTCCTCGATGGTGATGTCCCGGCCCAGCTCGTTCGCGAGCGAGGCCACGCCCGCGTCGCGGATGCCGCACGGGATGATCTTGTCGAACCACGTGTTGTCCGGGTTCACGTTCAGCGCGAAGCCGTGCATCGTGACGCCCTTGGCGACCCGGATGCCGATCGCCGCCAGCTTGCGGTCCTCACGTCGCTGGCCGGCGTTGGAGGGAGCGTACTCCGGGCCGTTGAGCCGCGGATCGAACTCCTCGTCGGTCAGCCGGGGGTCGAAGTCCAGGTTCAGTCCGCCGAACGACGGACGCTGCTCGACCGGGTCGCCCAGCACCCACACGCCGCTGCGGCCCTCGACCCGGGTGGTCTCCAGGCCGAACTCGGCGGCCGTGCGGATCAGCGCGTCCTCCAGGCGGCGGACGTGGGCCACCACATCGACCGGGCGCGGCAGCTTCAGGATCGGGTAGCCGACCAGCTGGCCGGGGCCGTGCCAGGTGATCTTGCCGCCGCGGTCCACGTCGACGACAGGCGTGCCGTCCAGCGGGCGCTCGCTCTCCGCGGTGCGCCGCCCCGCCGTGTAGACGGGCGGGTGCTCCAGGAGCAGACACGTGTCGGGGACCTCGTCGGCGAACCGGGCGGCGTGCACCTCGCGCTGCTTGTCCCACGCCACCTGGTACTCGACGGCGTCCCCGCCGAAGCCCAGACGGACGAATCGCAGCTCACTCACGGCAAAGCCTCCTCGTCGGGTGCCGGGTCCCGAGGATCGTCCCGGGGCCGGCGCGGCACCATGTGTCATTCGCGCCCATGCCACTGTACGGCGGTGCCGCGCGTCCCCGACCGGCCGGTGTCCGGTCTGCCGCGCAGCGACCCCTCGGCACGGCACGGAGACCCCTCGCCCGACCGCTGCCGTTCCCGCGGGGTTGCCGCTGGTCACCGCCCGGCGGCAACCCTCCCTCCCGTTCCTCACACGATCGGATGAATGTGGGGCGAAGGTGGCGGCACAGGCGGTACGGGCCGCTAAATTCACGCCGTTCCATGAGGGCTGCACCCGGGCCCGGAAGGCAGGAGACCGCACAGCTGATGACGGAACGACCCCCGCAGCGCATCCCGAACCGCCAGCTCGCCGCGCTCATCGCCGAGGCCGGTTTCTCCAACGCGGGCCTCGCCAGAAGGGTGGACCAGCTCGGCCTGGAGCACGGCCTCGACCTGCGGTACGACAAGACCTCGGTGACCCGTTGGCTCCGCGGCCAGCAACCGCGCGGCACCACGCCCGCCCTGATCGCCGAGGTCTTCACCCGGCGCCTCGGCCGCCGGCTCTCCGCGCAGGACCTGGGGCTCGACGCCTGCGCGCCGGTGTACGCGGGGCTCGAGTTCGCGGCCACCCCCGAGGAGGCCGTGGACATCGTCGGCGGCCTGTGGCGCAAGGACTCCGGCAGCCACGCCGAACTGCGCAAGATCGCGTTCACCCCGGCCGGGCTCGTCGTGCCCAGCCGCGACTGGCTGATCGGGCGGGCGGACGAACGGGTCGGCCGCGGCGAGACGCTCCCCGGGCCGCCGCCCGGCGCCGCGGGCGGCCGCGTGCCGCCGCAGGGCCGGCCCTCGGTGCCCCGCCAGCGCGGCACCGACCGTGGCCCCGGTCAACGGGTCTCCGCCGGGGACATCGCCGCCCTGCGCTCCGTCGGCGAGCTGTTCCGCACCCTCGACCACGCCTACGGCGGCGGCCACGCCCGCCAGGCCCTCGTCCGCTACCTGGAGCACGAGGCCGAGCCGATGCTCCGCGGCACCTACGGCGAGGCCGTCGGTCGCCGCCTGTTCGGGGCCGCCGCCGACCTGACCAGGCTGGCCGGCTGGACCTCGTACGACATCGCCGCGCACGGCCTCGCCCAGCGGTACTTCGTCCAGGCGCTGCGGCTCTCCCAGGCCGCCGGCGACCGCGCGTACGGCTCCTACGTGCTGATCACCATGAGCCGGCAGGCGGTCTACCTCGGCCACGGGCGGGAGGCCGTGCAGCTGGCCCGGGTCGCGCAGCAGGGCGTGGGCAGCTCCGCCCCGCCGGTGGTGCAGGCGCTGCTGCACTCCGTGGAGGCGCGCGGGCACGGCGTCCTCGGCGAGGTACGCGCGTGCAGCGCGGCGCTGGCCCGCGCCGAGCGGTCCCTGGAGGCCGCCCGGCCCGGCGACGAGGTGCCCTACTGGGCACGGGCCTTCGACGAGGCGCAGCTCGCCGACGAGTTCGGCCACTGCCATCGCGACCTCCAGCAGTACCGCGCCGCCGCCCAGCACGCCGAGCGCTCCCTCCAGCTGCGCGCCCCCGGCTTCGCCCGCAGCCGGCTGTTCTGCCGCGTCGTGCTCGCCTCCGCCCGGCTGGGCCTCGGCGAGCTCGACCAGGCGTGCGCCCTGGGCGCGGAGGCGGCCCAGCAGGCCTCCGAGATGCGCTCGGCCCGCGCCCTGGAGTACGTACGCGACTTCGAGCGCCGCCTGGAGCCGTACCGCGACGCGGCCGCCGTCCGTACGTACCGGGACCGCGTCGCGGCGATCGGCTAGGCGGCCACCGGGGTCTCCTCGGCGGCCCGGCGGTCCTCGCGGACGCCGAGGTCCGCGAGCAGGGACCGGGCGGCGCGTCGCGCGGAGGCGAGGGCGGCCTGCGGGGTGCCGGTGGTCCGGTGGTCGCCGCAGACGTACAGGCCGGAGAGGATCCGCACGGTGCGCTGCGGGTCGTGCGGCGGCGGCATCGCCGGGATCGCCTCCGGGTCGTGGTGCAGCCCGAGCAGCTCCCAGTCGTCCGTCGAGCAGGCGTAGAGCGCGGCCAGGTGCTTGCGGACCCGGCGCTCCAGATCGTCCGGCGGCGGACCCAGGACGGTGGAGCTGACCAGAACCCGGCCGGCCGGGGCGCGCGAGGGGTCCACCGCGCTCATCACGGCCGTGTGCGCGACCGGGCCGCCCGGATCGGACTCGAGCAGCAGGGCCCGCTCGGCGAGCGGCGGCGGCGCGGGCGCGGTGTGGTGCAGCACCGTGACCGTGCGGAAGTCGGGGACCCGCAGGCCCGGGAGCAGTTCCGCCGCGGCCCGGCCGCCGGTCGCCAGGACCACCGCGCGGCAGCGGAACACCCCGTGGTCGGCGGTCGCCACGCGGCTGATCGACGCCTCCGTGACGCGCACCCCGGTGCGTACCGTGCCCGGCGGCAGCTCGGCCTCCAGCAGCTCCGGGACCGTCGCCGCGCCGCCCGCCGGCACGCACAGCCCGCCCCGGGCGAAGGCCCGCAGGGCGAGATCGGCGCACCGGCTGGAGGTGCTCAGGTCGGGGTCGCCGAGCAGCGCGGCGAGCAGCGGGCGCAGGAAGCCCTGCACGGTACGGGCGGGCAGCCGGGCGTTCAGCGCGTCGAGCGCGGTCCGCTCCGGGCGGGCGAGCAGTCGGGGGACCGGTGTCGCCGCGAGGCGGGCGAGGGCCGCGCCGAGGCGGGCCTGGTCCAGCGAGCGGGGGGCGCTCGCGAGGGCGCGCGCGACGGTGAGCGCGCCCCCTACGCCCCAGAGGGTGTGGGAGCCTCCCGGCCCCGTGGCCCGGACCCCGCGGACATGGGCCGGTTCCATGGTCCTGACGTACCGTCCGTCGTGGTGGACGAGGACCCCGGACGCGAACGGACGCAGCGTCAACCCCTCTAGGCCCGGGGTGCCGTGCAGCTCCGGCGCGGAGGCGCCGAGCAACTGCCCGACGCGGTCCAGCCGGAAGCCGTCCACGACCTCGGTGGCCATCCGCCCGCCCGTCCGCGACGCGGCCTCCAGGACCGTGACGGTCAGTCCGGCGCCGGTCAGCCGGTGGGCGACGGAAAGGCCCGCTATCCCGGCTCCGACGACGACGACGTCCGTGTGGCGTGCGCTACTGAGCACGTGCCCCTCCCCAGGTCTGCGCGACTGGTGGGAGGCTCATGCCCCCAACAGCGCCACGGAATGCCCGAGTTCGGATCGAGCTCGGAGATCGAGCCTAGGGACCGCGGTACGGCGGCGCCCCCCGTGCGGGCGGGGCAGCCGGTGCACGGGGGTCGCACAGGGCGCCGACCTGCGGGGCGTACGGGCTAGTTGCTCACGAGGGGAGCGTCGGCCGCCCCCGGGTTCACGGCGTCGACGAGAACCAGCCGCTTCGCGCGGTCGACGTAGAAGGTTCCGGTGTACGCCTCGCGCGTCACGCTCGCGTCGAACGCCTCGCTCGCGGTCCAGCGCGCGTCCCGCAGTTCGGGGACGGCGTCGACGAGGGCCGGCGGGACGTTCTCCGGCACGGCAGGGGCGAAGGTGCCGTACACGAGGATCCTCTTCAACGCATCCGGCGTGACCTCGACGACCGCGACCATGCGCACGTCCGTAGGGCCGGGCACCCGCGAATTCTCGACGCCCAGCACGATGGCGCACCACCGGGTCCGCCGCGGCTCCCCGAGTTGCAGGAAGCGCTTCCTGATCGGCTCCGGTTCGGTCCGCACGTCGCACTTCTTCTCCGCGGGGCTCGCCGAGGCGCGGGGCGGCCCGTCGGCGCCCGCGCCGGACGGAGCGGCGCACGAGACGGCGAACGCCGGCGCGAGACAGCACAGGAGAGAGTTCCTGAGCACACGGGACCACTTCATGACGGCTGCTTGTCCCCCCTCTTGAGATCCGGGCCGCCGTTCAGGCGGCGCGGATCGATTCGTCGATGGTCGGGAAGGCGAAGGCGAAGCCGGACTCCAGCAGCCGGCCGGGCAGCACGCGCTGGCTGCCCAGGACGTCGGCGGCGAAGTCGCCGAGGGCCACGCGCAGGGCGGCGGCCGGCACCGGGAAGGGGGTCGGGCGGCGCAGTACGCGGCCCATCGCGGCCGTGACCTCGCGGTTGGTGACCGGCTCAGGGGCGGTCAGGTTCACCGGGCCGGACAGGGACTCCGTGTCGAGCAGGTGGCGCAGCGCGGCCACCTCGTCGTGCAGCGAGATGAAGCTCCAGTACTGGCGGCCGTCCCCGATCCGGCCGCCGAGCCCCGCCCCGAAGATCGGGAACAGCCTTCCCCAGGCGCCGCCCTGACGGGCCACCACCAGCCCGGTGCGGGCGTACGCGACGCGGATCCCGGCCTCCTCCGCCGGGGCGGCCGCGGCCTCCCACTCCACGCACACCGACGGCAGGAAGCCCTCGCCCGCCGGGGCGCTCTCGTCCACCGCGCTGCTTCCGGTGTCGCCGTAGTAGCCGAGCGCGGTGCCGCACACCAGGACCTTCGGGGGCTCCGCGAGGGAGGCCAGCGCCTGTGAGATCGCGGTCGTCCCGAGCACCCGGCTGTCCCGGATCTCCTTCTTGTACGCCTCGGTCCAGCGCCGCTCGCCGACCCCCGCGCCCGCCAGATGGACGACCGCGTCGCAGCCGACCAGGCCGGCGACGTCCACGTACAGCCGCTTCGGGTCCCACTCGACCTCGTCCGCCGCCACGGCGGGGCGCCGCACCAGGCGGACGACGTCGTGGCCGTCCGCGCGCAGGGAGCGCACGAGGGCGGAGCCGATGAGTCCGGACGCGCCGGTGACGGCGATACGAGAACGCTGCATGAGCCCATCCTGCCCCGCCGGTCCCTCATGGCACAGTGGCGGGCATGACTACGCCGCACATACGCACCGCCCGGCTCGCCGACCAGGCTGCGCTCGGCGAACTCGACCGCGCCGTCTGGTCCACCCTGCACTCCGTGCAGCCCGCGCCGCAGGCCCCGTACGATGCCTTCTTCGACTCCACCCACCGGCCCGAGCACTACCTCGTCGCCGAGGGCGAGGGCGGGACCATGGACGGCTTCCTGCGGCTGCACCGGCCCAGTCCGCTCGCCTGCCACACGCACGTCCGGCAGATCCAGGGCCTCGCCGTGGCCGGGCACGCCCGTGGCCGCGGGGTCGGCCGGGCGCTGCTGCGCGCCTCCTTCGAGGAGGCGCGGCGGCAGGGCGCGAGCCGGATCACCCTGCGCGTCCTCGGTCACAACGCGCCCGCGCGTGCCCTGTACGAGGCCGAGGGCTTCGCCGTCGAGGGCGTGCTGCCGGGGGAGTTCCTGCTGGACGGCGCGTACGTCGACGACGTCTTCATGGGCCGCTCGCTCTAGGCGCCGCCCGTCCCCGCTTCCGTCGGGCTCACCACTCCCGCCGGGCTCACCGCCCCGGCGTCAACGGCCCCATGCCGCCCATCAGTTCGCGCAGGCAGCGCACCGCCAGTTCGGCCGGGGCCCCCTCGCCGCGTACCGGCGCGTCGGTCTCCGCCCAGGCCTCCAGGGCCACCCGGATCGCGTCGGTGGCCGCCGCGGCGGCCAGCCGGACCTCCAGCGGGTCCGCGTCCGGGCCCGCCAGCTCCGCGACGACGGCCAGCAGCTTCTCCTCGGACTCCTGGTTGACCCGGTACCAGACCGCCCGCAGTGCGGGGTCCTCGGCCGCGGCCCGGAGCAGTCCCCGGGTCCAGCGCAGCCCCTCCGCCGCGTCCTCGTCGGCCGCGCCGAGCGCCTCGGCGATCGAGTGTTCCAGGGCGGCCGGCACCGTCGCGCCCGGCCCGGCGGCGGCCAGGGACTCGCGCCAGCGGTCCGCGCCGCCCGCGAGCAGCGGCGCGACGGCGTCCTGCTTGGAGCGGAAGTACCGGTAGAAGGTGCGCAGGGCGACCCCGGCGCGCAGGGCGATGTCCTCGGCCGTGGTGCCGTCGGGGCCGCGCTCGGTGAACAGCTCGGCCGCCGCGCGGGCGATGTCGAGCTGCGTCGCGGCCTTGCGTCGCTCGGTGAGGGAGGGGGGCTTGGTGCTCACCGGACGTAGCCTACGCCCGAGCTCGACGATCATGCCGAAGATGCACATCGTGCAACTATGGCAAAACGTGCCACATAGGCGTACGGTGGTTATCGCTCCGGAAATCTTGAGATCGAGAGGTTGTCGTCATGAACCAGCTGACCCGTTACGAGGGACGCCGCGCACTCGTCACCGGCGGCGGCTCCGGCATCGGCCAGGCCACCGTCCTGCGCCTGCTGGCCGAGGGCGGTCGCGTTGTCGCCGCCGACATCAGCGAGGACGGCCTCAAGGACACCGTCGCCAAGGCCGGCGACGCCGCCGACCGCCTCACCACTCTCGTCGTGAACATCGCCGACGAGACCTCCGTACGGGAGGGCGTCGCCGCCGCCGTCGAGACCCTCGGCGGCCTGGACGTACTGGTCAACGCGGCCGGCATCCTGCGCTCCTCGCACACCCACGAGACCGGCCTCGACGCGTTCGAGCAGGTCATCCGGATCAACCTGACCGGCACCTTCCTCGTCATCCGCGAGGCGATCCCGGCGCTGCTCCAGGGCAACGACGCGGCCGTGGTCAACTTCTCCTCGACCTCGGCGATGTTCGCCCACCCGTACATGGCCGCCTACGCGGCCAGCAAGGGCGGCATCCAGTCCATGACCCACGCGCTCGCCGCCGAGTACGCCAAGCAGGGCATCCGCTTCACCGCCGTCCAGCCCGGCTCCATCTCCTCCGGCATGACCGACGGCAGCGGCGCCAGCAAGCAGTCCGCCGGCCCCGGCCTGCCCGAGGACACCGACTGGTCGCTCTTCACCAAGCTCGCCCCCGCCCTCGGCCAGGGCTTCGCCGGCCCCGAGACCGTCGCGGGCGTCGTCGCCATGCTGGCCTCCGAGGACGGCAGGTTCATCACCGGCACCGAGGTCCGGATCGACGGCGGGACGCACTTCTGATGTCCGCCGCGGAGCTCTTCGCCGGCCGTACGGCGGTGATCACCGGAGCCTCCTCCGGGATCGGTGCCGGGCTCGCCCGGCACGCCGCAGGGCTCGGCATGAAGCTGGTCCTCGCGGACATCGACGCGGTGCGCCTCGCCGAGTCCGCGGGCGAGGTGTCCGCCCTCGGCGCCGAGGTCGAGGCCGTCGTCACCGACGTCGCCGACCCGGCGGCCGTCGAGGCGCTGGCCGAGCGGGCGTACGCCCGCTTCGGCACCGTCGACCTGCTGGTCAACAACGCCGGGATCATGGCCATGGGCTACTCCTGGGAGATCCCGGCCGAGCGCTGGGACGCGATGCTCCGCGTCAACATCGGCGGCTACGTCAACGGGATCCGCGCCTTCGTGCCCCGGATGCTGGAGCGCGGCGAGCGGGCCTGGGTGGTCAACGTGTCGTCCATCGGCGGACTGCTGCCCAGCCCGCTGATGGCCCCGTACAGCGCCACCAAGTTCGCGGTCCTCGCGCTCACCGAGTCGCTGCACCACGAGATGCTCATGAAGGGCGCGCCGGTCCAGGTGTCCGTGGTGACGCCCGGCTCGGTCAAGAGCGAGATCTTCCGAGCGGCGCGCCCCGGCGAGGACGCGGCGCCGGAGCTCGCGGGCTTCGCCGACCACCTCCAGGCGATGAGCGACGAGTTCGGGATCACGCCGGAGGAGCACGCCGCGCGCGTCTTCGACATGGTCGCGGAGGGGAAGTACTGGGCGATCCCGCAGCCCGAGCAGCTCTTCCCCGCGCTCCAGCCGCGCACGGACATGATCCTCGGCCAGGTGAACCCCACCCTCCAGGTGGGCTGACAGGCCGGTACGGGCCCGGAGGGGGTCCCCCCAGGGCGAAGCCCTAGGGGGAGGGTAGGGCCCCCGGGCCCGTACCCACCTATGGCCGACCTCGGCCCGCGCCTCACAGACGGCCGTGCCTCACAGACCGGGACCGCTTCGGGGAGCACCCCCTCCTAACCCCCGAAGCGGTCCCACAGCCGGGGGAAGCGCGCCGCCAGCTCCGCGTCGTCCGTCATGTCGAACGCGACGCCCTCCGGCTCCGCCGCCTGCGGCGGGATGCCCAGGTCCGGGGCCTCGGCGCCGGTGAGCCGCTCGTACGCCTCGTCCGCCGCGTACCCCAGCTCCTCGCCGTCCCCGTCGATCTCCTCGTCGAAGTCCCCCAGCAGCTCCGCGAGCGCGTCCGGATCGTGCACCGCGCCCTCGAAGACCTCCCGCCCCTGGCCGATCAGCCAGCAGCGGAAGTAGTCGAAGGAGTCGTCGCCCGCGCCGTCGAGCAGCAGCGACGCGGCGCCCCACAGGTCCCAGCGGTACGCGCGGTTGTACCGGGCCTCGAAGTGACGGGCGAAGTCCAGCACGGCGTCCGGATCGAACCGGAGCAGCCTCTCGACGACCAGGTCGGCGTGCTCCTCCGGGTCGCCCTCAGAGGCCTCCCGGGTGGAGTCGATGATCTCCCAGAACTCCGTCTCGTCCATCACGGGAACCAGCATCGGGCCTCCCACAGGGCGACGCACCCGGAGCGACCGAAATGAAACCGGACAGAAGGTGTCGCCTTTCCCTGGCAGTCTCCTGTTCATGACGACGGAGACGAAGCCGCTCGGCGGCAGGATCGCACTGGTCGCCGGCGCGACGCGGGGCGCGGGACGCGGCATCGCCGTGGCGCTCGGCGCGGCCGGCGCCACGGTGTACGTGACGGGACGCACCACGCGGGCGAGGGCCAGCGAGGTCGGGCGGACGACCGAGACCATCGAGGAGACGGCGGAGCTGGTGACCGCGGCGGGCGGCGAGGGCATCGCCGTCCCCACCGACCACCTGGAGATCGAGCAGGTCAGGGCGCTGGTCGAGCGGATCGACAAGGAGCGCGGCCGGCTCGACGTGCTGGTCAACGACGTGTGGGGCGGCGAGCACCTGATCAAGTTCGGCGAGAAGTTCTGGGAGACCGACCTCGACGGCGGGCTGCGCATGCTCGAACTCGGCGTGAAGACGCACGCCATCACGTCCCGGCTCGCGGTGCCGCTGCTCGTCCGGCACTCCGGCGGCCTCGTCGTGGAGGTCACCGACGGCACGGCCGAGTACAACGGCACCCGCTTCCGCGAGAACCTCTTCTACGACCTGGCCAAGAACGCGCCGATCCGGATGGCCTTCGGGCTCGCCGGCGGCCTGGCGGAGGTCGGTTGCGCGGCGGTCGCGATCAGCCCTGGCTGGCTGCGCTCCGAGCAGATGCTGGAGGCGTTCGGGGTGACCGAGGAGAACTGGCGGGACGCGACCGCGAAGGTCCCGGGCTTCGGCGTCGCCGAGTCCCCCGCGTACGTCGGCCGCGCGGTCGCCGCACTCGCGGCCGACCCCGACCGGGCCCGCTGGAACGGCCGCTCGCTCTCCAGCGGCGGGCTGGCGAAGGAGTACGGCTTCACCGACACGGACGGCTCCCGGCCGGACGCCTGGGGCTTCCTGATCGCCCAGGAGACGGACGAGAACGTCTCCCCGGACGACTACCGCTGACACGGGGCGCCGGGGCCGGCCGGTGGCCGGGGTGGCCGTGGGTGTCGGGCTGTCAGGGCCACCGAGCACGCGGTCCGGTGCGCGGACGGGGCCGCCGTGGACCGCGGCCGTCGGCCGAGGACGACACGGCCGTGCGCCGGTGCGCGAGCGCCCCGACCGGCGAGCGGCGCCGTGACGGCGGCGGCCCGGCGGCCCGGCGGACCGTCCCGCCGTCAGTCGTACAGGGCGGTCAGGCCCCTGGCCGCGTCCCTGAAGCGGGTGCGCAGGGTGGGGGGAGCCAGGACCTCCGCCTCCGGGCCCAGTGCGAGCAGTTGCGAGAAGGCGACCTCCTCGTTCTCCACGAGGAGCGTCGCCGTCAGCCGGCCGTCCGCGTCCCGCGTGCCCGCCGCGAGCGCCTCCTCGGCGGCCGCCCGGTCCGTCACGTACGGCAGCCGCCGCACGCCGGCCTCCGACAGCCGCAGCACCACCTCGGCACGGAGCAGGGAGCGGGCGAACTCCGCCGCCCGCTCGGTCCAGAAGGCCGGCAGGTCGAACTCCGGGTCGCGGACGAAGCGCTCCTCGCCGACCGCGACCGCGGTGAACCGGTCCACCCGGTACGTACGGATCGACGCGTCGGCCGGCCGGGCGCACACGTACCAGACGCCCGCCTTCAGGACCAGGCCGTACGGGGCGAGCTCGCGCTCCACCTCGGTGTCGCCGCGCCGGTAGCGGGCCGACATCAGACGGTCGTCCCAGACCGCCTCAGCGACCGGCGCCAGCAGCTCCGGCGTCTCCGGCTCCTGGTACCAGCCCGGCGCGTCCAGGTGGAAGCGCCGCGCCGCCGACTCGGAGGCGTCCCGCAGGGACGGCAGCAGCGCCGCCGACACCTTCAGCCGGGCCGCCGAGGCCGCGTCCTCCAGGCCCATGTCGCGCAGCGCGCCCGGCAGCCCGGACAGGAACAGCGCCTCCGCCTCGCCGCGCGCCAGCCCGGTGAGCCGCGTGCGGTACCCGCCGATCAGCCGGTAGCCGCCGGCCCGGCCCCGGTCCGCGTACACCGGAACCCCCGCCTCGGAGAGGGCGAGGGCATCGCGGGTGATGGTCCGCTCGGACACTTCGAGCTCGGCCGCCAGCTCGGCGGCCGTCATCGAGGAACGGGACTGGAGGAGCAGGACCATCTTGATCAGCCGGGCGGCGCGCATCCCCCCATGATGCGCGAGGGCCGGCGCGCATCTCCCGGGTATGCGCGAGGGGCGGTGCGCATACCCCCGATGATGCGCGCCGCCCCTCGTCGACCGGCCTTACAGGCCGTAGCGCTCGCGCGCCTCCTTCACGGCCGAGGCCGGGACCTCGCCGCGACGGGCGAGCTGGGCCAGGGCCGCGACGACGATGGACTGCGCGTCCACGCCGAAGTGGCGGCGGGCCGCCTCGCGGGTGTCCGACAGGCCGAAGCCGTCGGCGCCCAGCGAGGACCAGTCCTGCTCGACCCACTGCGCGATCTGGTCCGGGACCTGGCGCATGTAGTCCGAGACGGCGAGGACGGGGGAGTCCACGCCCTCCAGGGCCCGGCGTACGTACGGGACGCGCTCCTCGCCGCGCAGCAGCGCCGCGTCGGCCTCCAGCGCGTCGCGCCGCAGCTCGGTCCACGAGGTGGCCGACCACACGTCCGCGCCCACGCCCCACTCCTCGGCGAGGAGCTTCTGTGCCTGGAGGGCCCAGTGGATCGCCGTGCCGGAGCCCAGCAGCTGGATCCGCGCCGCGTTCGCGGGCAGCTCCAGGCCGGCGGACTCGGCGGTGTTGAAGCGGTACAGGCCCTTGAGGATGCCCTCGTCCACGCCCGACGGCTTGGCCGGCTGCGGCATCGGCTCGTTGTAGACGGTGAGGTAGTAGAAGACGTTCTGGTCCTCGCCCTCGGCCGCCTCGCCGTACATCTTGCGCAGACCGTCCTTGACGATCGCCGCGACCTCGTAGGCGAAGGCCGGGTCGTACGTCAGCGCGGCCGGGTTGGTCGCCGCGATCATCGGCGAGTGGCCGTCGGCGTGCTGCAGGCCCTCACCGGTCAGGGTGGTGCGGCCGGCCGTCGCGCCGACGAGGAAGCCGCGGCCGAGCTGGTCGCCGAGCTGCCACATCTGGTCGGCGGTCCGCTGCCAGCCGAACATCGAGTAGAAGATGTAGAACGGGATCATCGCCTCACCGTGCGTGGAGTACGCGGTGGACGCGGCGATGAAGTCGGCCATCGAGCCGGCCTCGGTGATCCCCTCGTTGAGGATCTGGCCGTTCTTGGCCTCCTTGTAGTACATCAGCTGGTCGCGGTCGACCGGCTCGTACGTCTGGCCCTTCGGCGAGTAGATGCCGAGCGACGGGAACAGCGACTCCATACCGAAGGTACGGGCCTCGTCCGGGACGATCGGGACCCAGCGCTTGCCGGTCTCCTTGTCGCGGACCAGGTCCTTCACCAGCCGGACGAAGGCCATCGTGGTCGCCACCGACTGCGTGCCGGAGCCCTTGTCGAAGGCGGCGAAGGTCTTGTCGGCCGGGGCCGGCAGCGGGGCCAGCGGCTGGACGCGCCGGGCCGGGGCCGGACCGCCGAGCGCCGCGCGGCGCTCCTGGAGGTAGCGGACCTCGGGGGCGTCGGCGCCGGGGTGGCCGTACGGGACCTGGCCGTCGGCGAACTGCGCGTCGGAGATCGGCAGCTCGAGCAGGTCGCGCATGTTCTTGAACTCGTCGACCGTCAGCTTCTTCATCTGGTGGTTCGCGTTCTTCGACGCGAAGCCCTCGCCCAGGGTGAAGCCCTTCACGGTCTGCGCGAGGATCACCGTCGGCGCGCCCTTGAACTCCAGGGCCGCCTTGTACGCGGCGTACACCTTGCGCGGCTCGTGGCCACCGCGGGAGAGGTGGAAACACTCGAGGATCTTGTCGTCGGACAGCAGCTTCGCCATCTCGACGAGCGCCGCGTCCTTGCCGAAGAAGTCCTCGCGGATGTAGGCGGCGTCGCGGGTCTGGTACGTCTGCACCTGCGCGTCCGGGACCTCGCGGAGGCGGCGGACCAGGGCGCCGGTGGTGTCGAGCGCGAACAGCTCGTCCCAGGCGTTGCCCCACAGCGACTTCACGACGTTCCAGCCGGCGCCGCGGAACTGGGCCTCCAGCTCCTGCACGATCTTGAAGTTGGCGCGGACCGGGCCGTCGAGGCGCTGCAGGTTGCAGTTGATGACGAAGGTCAGGTTGTCCAGACCCTCGCGGGCCGCCAGCGCGAGGGCGGCGGTCGACTCGGGCTCGTCCATCTCGCCGTCGCCGAGGAAGGCCCACACGTGGGAGGCGGAGACGTCCTTGATGGAACGGTTCGTCAGGTAACGGTTGAAACGCGCCTGGTAGATCGCGGAGAGCGGGCCCAGACCCATGGAGACGGTGGGGAACTCCCACATCCAGGGGAGGCGGCGCGGGTGCGGGTAGGAGGGCAGACCGTTGCCGCCGGACTCCTGCCGGAAGTTGTCGAGGTGCGCCTCGGTGAGGCGGCCGTCGAGGAAGGCGCGGGCGTAGATGCCCGGGGAGGCGTGGCCCTGGATGTACAGCTGGTCGCCGGAGCCGTCGCCCTCCTTCCCCTTGAAGAAGTGGTTGAAGCCGGTCTCGTACAGCCAGGCCGCGGACGCGAAGGTCGCGATGTGGCCGCCGACACCGTGCTTGGAGCCGCGGGTCACCATCGCCGCCGCGTTCCAGCGGTTCCAGGCGGTGATCCGCCGCTCCATCTCCTCGTCGCCGCCGAACTCGCCGATCGACGGCTCCGCGGAGGTGGGGATGGTGTTGACGTAGTCCGTCTCCAGGAGCTTGGGCAGGGCGAGGCCCGCGCCCTCGGCGTGCTGGAGCGTACGGCGCATCAGGTAGGCGGCCCGGTGGGGGCCGGCGGCCTTGGTGACGGCGTCCAGGGAGGCCGCCCACTCGGCGGTCTCCTCGGTGTCACGGTCCGGGAGCTGGTCGAGCTCGCTCGGAATCTTGCCTACGGGATCGGTCATGATCGCCGCCTTCCGGACAGGTGGGTCGGGGGTGGAGAGGGGGGCCTTGTCTGGCAGGACAGGGCGAAGGGCCGGGTGGGGCCCGCCGAAGACTGTAAGCCGTCGATCGATGATCGATCAAAGGGTGGAAGGGGAAAACCTCTCCAGATCGAGAAAGTCGGCACAGGGTGCCGCGAAAATGGGCACCGGGTGCCTTGTTTTCGCAGGTGAGGAGCCGGATGAGGGGGGCCTCGCACGAATGAGCGGGCCCGCGTGTGTGCGCCGCGGCGCACAGCGGCCGCCGGCACGGACGGGGGCCCGCCCGAGGCCCGGCGGCGGTGGCGGGCGAAGAACGCGGCCGGGGACCCCGGCGGGGTCGGTCGTCGGGCGCTTGTCGCGGCGCGAAGCTGCCGCAGGGGTGCGGGGGCATCGCCCCCGCAGCCCTCACCCGGGAAGCCCGGGGCGCGCCCCGCGCCCCTACGCCCTGGGGGCGCAGCCCAGGACGTGGGACTTGACCAGGACGCCGATGTTCGGGTCGCGGCGCCGGAAGGCCTCCACGAGCTCCTGGTGCTCCTCCGCGTAGGACTTCTGGACCGTGCCCAGCCACCGGATCGAAAGCGCGGTGAAGACCTCGATGCCCAGGCCCTCCCAGGTGTGCAGCAGTACGCCGTTCCCGGCCGCCTTCACCAACTCGCGGTGGAACGCCACCGTGTGCCGTACCTGCGCCGTCCCGTCGGCCGTCGCGTCCGCCTCGTACAGCGCCGCCACGTGCGGCTCCAGGGCCGAGCAGTCGGCCGCCAGCCGGTCCGCCGCCAGCTCCGCCGCGATCTGCTCCAGACCGGCCCGGACGGGGTAGCTCTCCTCCAGGTCGGCCGCGGTCAGGTTCCGTACCCGTACGCCCTTGTTCGGCGCCGACTCGATCAGCCGCAGCGACTCCAGCTCCCGCAGCGCCTCGCGCACCGGCGTCTGGCTGACCTCCAGCTCGGTGGCGATCCGACGCTCCACGATGCGCTCGCCCGGCTTCCAGCGGCCGCTCACGATCCCCTCCACGATGTGCTCGCGGATCTGCTCGCGCAGGGAGTGGACGACGGGCATGGTCATGGGGCCGCTCCTTAGGAGTCATTGACTCTTAGACAATACGGCGGTGTCCCCGCCCGGAAACACATCCGGACGGGGACACCGCAGGTGAGGCTCGTTACAGCCCAGTAGCTTGCGCTTCAGTGGCGTGCGCTCACAGGCCGAGCTCGACCTCGAACTCGCCGGCCTCCAGGATCGCCTTGACGGCCGTCAGGTAGCGGGCGGCGTCCGCGCCGTCCACCAGACGGTGGTCGTAGGACAGCGTCAGGTACGTCATGTCGCGGACGCCGATGACGGTGCCCTCGGCGGTCTCGATGACGGCCGGACGCTTCACCGTGGCACCGATGCCCAGGATGGCGACCTGGTTCGGCGGGACGATGATCGTGTCGAACAGCGCACCGCGCGAGCCGGTGTTGCTGATCGTGAAGGTCGCACCGGACAGCTCGTCCGGCGTGATCTTGCTGGCCCGGACCTTGCCCGCCAGCTCGGCGGTGGCCTTGGAGATGCCGGCGATGTTCAGGTCGCCCGCACCCTTGATGACCGGCGTCATCAGACCCTTCTCGGAGTCCACGGCGATGCCGATGTTCTCCGAGTCGAAGTACGTGATGGTGCCCTCGTCCTCGTTGATCCGGGCGTTGATGACCGGGTGGGCCTTCAGTGCCTGGGCCGCCGCCTTGACGAAGAACGGCATCGGGGACAGCTTGACGCCCTCACGGGCGGCGAAGGAGGCCTTCGCCTGCTCGCGCAGCTTCATCAGCTTGGTGATGTCGACCTCGACGACCGAGGACAGCTGGGCCTGGCCGTGCAGCGCCTTCATCATGTTGTCGCCGATGACCTTGCGCATGCGGGTCATCTTGACCGTCTGGCCACGCAGCGGGGAGACCTCCAGGGCGGGGGTCTTCGCGGCGGCGGCCGGAGCGGCGGCGGCGGGGGCCGGGGCGGCCTTCTTGGCCTCGGCGGCCGCGAGGACGTCCTGCTTGCGGATACGGCCGCCGACGCCCGAACCCTTGACGGTCGCCAGGTCGACACCGTTCTCGGTGGCGAGCTTGCGGACCAGCGGGGTCACGTAGGCGCCGTCCTCCGCCGGCTGTGCGGCGGCGGGGGCGGTCGGAGCCGGGGTGACCGGAGCCGGGGCGGCCACCGGGGCGGCGGGCGCGGCCGGAGCCGGAGCGGCGACCGGGGCCGCCGGGGCCACCGGGGCGGGCGCCGGAGCCGGGGCGGCCGGGGCCGGAGCGGCGACCGGGGCCGGAGCGGCGGCGGGGGCCGGGGCGGCCGGAGCCGGGGCGGCGGCCGGGGCAGCACCCGCGGCACCGATGACGGCGAGCTTGGCGCCGACCTCGGCGGTCTCGTCCTCGGCGACGGTGATCTCCAGGAGGACGCCGGAGACCGGCGCCGGGATCTCGGTGTCGACCTTGTCCGTGGAGACCTCGAGCAGCGGCTCGTCGGCCTCGACGGACTCGCCGACCGACTTCAGCCAGCGGGTGACGGTGCCCTCGGTGACCGACTCGCCCAGGGCGGGCAGGACGACCTCGGTGCCGGAGGCGGCACCGGCCGGGGCGGCGGCGGGGGCCTCGGCCACGGGGGCCGGGGCGGCCGGGGCCTCGGCGGCCGGAGCCGGAGCGGCGGCCGGGGCCGGAGCGGCCTCGGCCGCCGGGGCCGGGGCGGCAGCGGGCGCGCCCGTGCCGTCGTCGATGATCGCCAGCTCGGCACCGACCTCGACGGTCTCGTCCTCGGCGACCTTGATGGAGGCGAGGATGCCCGCAGCCGGGGCGGGGATCTCGGTGTCGACCTTGTCGGTCGAGACCTCGAGCAGCGGCTCGTCGGCCTCGACACGCTCACCCTCGGCCTTGAGCCAACGGGTGACGGTGCCCTCGGTGACGCTCTCGCCGAGCGCCGGCAGGGTTACGGAAACCGACATGGTTTCGGTTGCTCCTTACGAATTGCGGAAGTTGGTCGTCGCGCCCGTGTGATGACGTGAGCGTCAGTCGTGCGAGTGGAGCGGCTTGCCGGCCAGGGCCAGGTGGGCCTCGCCGAGCGCCTCGTTCTGCGTCGGGTGGGCGTGGATCAGCTGCGCGACCTCGGCCGGCAGCGCTTCCCAGTTGTAGATCAGCTGCGCTTCGCCGACCTGCTCGCCCATGCGGTCACCGACCATGTGGACGCCGACCACGGCACCGTCCTTGACCTGGACGAGCTTGATCTCGCCCGCGGTCTTCAGGATCTTGCTCTTGCCGTTGCCCGCGAGGTTGTACTTGAGGGCGACGACCTTGTCCGCGCCGTAGATCTCCTTGGCCTTGGCCTCGGTGATGCCGACGGAGGCGACCTCGGGGTGGCAGTACGTCACCCGCGGCACGCCGTCGTAGTCGATCGGAACCGGCTTCAGGCCGGCCAGCCGCTCGGCGACCAGGATGCCCTCGGCGAAGCCGACGTGCGCCAGCTGGAGGGTCGGGACGAGGTCGCCCACGGCCGAGATCGTCGGCACGTTGGTGCGCATGTACTCGTCGACCAGGACGTAGCCGCGGTCGATCGCGACGCCCTGCTCCTCGTAGCCGAGACCGGCGGAGACCGGGCCGCGGCCGATGGCGACCAGGAGGACCTCGGCCTCGAAGGTCTTGCCGTCGGCCAGCGTGACCTTGACGCCGTTCTCGGTGTACTCGGCGGACTGGAAGAAGGTGCCGAGGTTGAACTTGATGCCGCGCTTGCGGAACGCGCGCTCAAGAAGCTTCGAGCTGTTCTCGTCCTCGACCGGGACGAGGTGCTTCAGGCCCTCGATCACCGTCACGTCGGTGCCGAAGGACTTCCACGCGGAGGCGAACTCGACGCCGATGACGCCGCCGCCGAGGATGATCGCGGACTCCGGGACGCGGTCCAGGGTCAGCGCGTGGTCCGAGGAGATGATCCGGTTGCCGTCGATCTCCAGGCCCGGCAGCGACTTCGGCACGGAGCCGGTGGCCAGCAGGACGTGGCGGCCCTCGACGCGGCGGCCGTCGACGTCCACCGAGGTCGGGGAGGAGAGCCGGCCGTGGCCCTCGATGTACGTCACCTTGCGGGAGGCGACGAGACCCTGCAGGCCCTTGTACAGGCCCGAGATCACGTCGTCCTTGTACTTGTGCACGGCCTTGATGTCGATGCCCTCGAAGGAGGCCTTGACACCGAACTGCTCCGCCTCGCGCGCCTGGTCGGCGACCTCACCGGCGTGGAGCAGGGCCTTCGTCGGGATGCAGCCGTTGTGCAGGCAGGTGCCGCCGAGCTTGTTCTTCTCGATCAGTGCGACGTCCAGGCCCAGCTGCGCTCCGCGCAGCGCCGCGGCGTAACCGCCGCTACCGCCGCCGAGGATCACTAGGTCGAAAACGGTGCTGGCGTCGTTCGCCACGTCACGTCCTCCATGCATGTGCGCCGGTCGCCGGTCTTCTCTGACCGGGCGGCGGCTGGTGTTCGGCCGCTTTATTTCGGCCCTGTGGTGGGGGCCCTGTCCTGCCGAGAACCCATCTTCGCACTTGTTGCCGGGACACGGGACGCGGGGCCGCGGTCTGAGACGGGGCGATCTTCCGTACGCGGGGGTTACCGCACCGTACGAAGCTACGGAATCCGTGGCCGCCGGCCGCGGAATCCGCAGCGGTGAGCAGGGACTGGGCCGAGGCGGGGCCGCCGGGGGAACGCCACCGCCCCCGGTCCGGGCGGACCGAGGGCGGTGGCGCGTCACACACGGGCGGGGGTCAGCCCAGGTCGCCCTCGGCGGTGCGCTCGGCCAGCTTCACCAGGGTGCGCACCGAGGAGCCGGTGCCGCCCTTCGGGGTGTAGCCGAACGGGCCGCCCTCGTTGAAGGCCGGACCGGCGATGTCCAGGTGGGCCCAGGCGATGCCCTCGCCGACGAACTCCTTCAGGAACAGACCGGCCACCAGGCCGCCGCCCATCCGCTCGCCCATGTTGGCGATGTCGGCGGTCGGGGAGTCCATGCCCTTGCGCAGGTCGGCCGGGAGCGGCATCGGCCAGGACGCCTCGCCGACCTCCTCCGCGATCTCGTGGATCTCGGTGCGGAAGGCGTCGTCGTTGGCCATCACACCGAAGGTGCGGTTGCCCAGCGCCAGGATCATCGCGCCGGTCAGGGTCGCCACGTCGACGATCGCGTCCGGGTTCTCCTCGGAGGCCCGGGTCAGCGCGTCGGCCAGGACCAGGCGGCCCTCGGCGTCCGTGTTGAGGACCTCGACGGTCTTGCCGCTGTACATGCGCAGCACGTCGCCCGGGCGGGTGGCCGTGCCGGACGGCATGTTCTCGGCGAGCGCCAGCCAGCCGGTGACGTTCACGGCGAGGCCGAGGCGGGCGGCCGCGACGACGGCGGCGAACACGGCGGCGGCGCCGCTCATGTCGCACTTCATCGTCTCGTTGTGGCCGGCCGGCTTCAGCGAGATGCCGCCCGAGTCGTAGGTGATGCCCTTGCCGACCAGGGCCAGGGTCTTCACCGCGTCCGGGTGGGTGTAGGCGATCTTGACCAGGCGCGGCGGGTTCACCGAGCCGTTGCCGACGCCCAGGATGCCGCCGTAGCCGCCCTTGGCGAGCGCCTTCTCGTCGAGCACCTGCACCTTGAGGCCGTGCTCCTTGCCGACGGCCTGCGCGGTCGCGGCGAAGGTGGCCGGGTAGAGGTCGTTCGGCGGCATGTTGATCAGGTCACGGGCGCGGTTGATCTCCTCCGCCAGCACCTGCGCGCGCTCCGCGGCGGCCTTGAATGCCTTGTCGCGGGGCTTGCCGCCGAGCAGCGCCACCTCGGCGAGCGGCTTCTTGGCGTTCTTGCCGCTCTGCTCCTGGTACGCGGTGTAGGCGTACGCGCCGAGCAGCGCGCCCTCCGCGATCGCCTCGGCGTCCTCGACTGAGCCGACCGGCAGCGCGAAGGCGGCCTTCTTCGAGCCGTGCAGGACGCGGGAGGCGGTGCCGGCGGCGCGACGCAGCGCCTCGGCGGCGTACTCCGCGTCGCCCTCCGGGGCGGTGCCGAGGCCGACGGCGAGCACGACGGGGGCCTTCACGCCGGCGGGGGCGGGCAGCTTGATGGCCTCACCCTCGGCACCGGAGGCGCCCAGGGTCTCCAGGACGGCGGCGAGCCTGCCGTCGAACGCCGCGTCCACGGCCTCGGCGCCGGGCGCGACGACGAGCCCCTTGCCGGACTTGGCGACGCCGACCACGAGGGCGTCGGCGCGCAGCGTCGCCGGGCCGGCAGTGCTGAGAGTGAGAGCAGTCACGGTGGTGAAATCTCGCTTCCATTGAGTTCTGTGGCGGTCGAGGGATGGGCCGACCGTGCCCGCCGCATCGTATTTCGGCCCGCGAACCGCCGTGAACGAGCCTACGCTCGCTCGTTCGGTTCGCTCACGGCGGCGGCCGTTCACTCATCCGTGGTGTCTGTCCCAGGTTTACCCCGTGGGCCTGCCTGGCTGATCCACACTCGCCTCGTCCACGCAAGCGCGGCACTCGCGCCTTCGCATCATCTCCACAGGTCGCGCCCCGGTCGAGGGGGCGGAGGCCTGCCGAGGGGGGAACCAGCCGATGGACCCGAACCGGTCCCGCATGCCCAGAACGGCCCGGAGGGCGGCGCTCGTCGCCGCCGCGCTGCTCGCCACCGTCGTGCCCACCGCCGGCCCGGCCGCCTCCGCGACCGTCCCGCGGATCGACCTCACCGTCCTCCTCGTGGACGACGGCAGCACCACCGTCGGGGCGATCGCCGACGAGCTGCGCGCCACCGGCGTCCCGTACCGCACCCTCGATCTGACCGACCCGGACCGCCCGGTCGTCGACGCCGGGTTCCTCAGCGACACGGTCGACGGCCGGCCCCGCGCCAAGTACCAGGGCGTCGTCCTCCCGCACGAGGCGCCGTTCGGCCCCGACTCGGCGGAGCAGTCCGCGCTCGCCGCGTACGAGAGCGCCTTCGGCATCCCGCAGGTCGACGCCTACACCTGGGCCCATCCCGGCGTCGGCCTCGACTGGACGAACGAGGGCGGCTGGTCCGGTGTCCTGGACGGTGTCACCGCCTCCGTCACCGCGGCCGGCAGGGCCGGGCCCTTCCGGCACCTCGACGGGCCGCTGACCTTCGAGGACAACGACCCCGCGATCTCCGAGAGCTACGGCTACGCGGGCCGCCCCCGCGCCGGCTACACCAGTTACCTCGACCTGCCCGTCGAGGGCGGCGGCCGGGCCAGCCTGATCGGCGAGTACGCGCACGACGGCCGCCGCGAACTCGTCGTCACCTTCGCCTACAACCGCAACCAGCGGCAGTTCCGCGCACTCGCCCGCGGCATCGTCGAATGGCTGACCCAGGGCGTCCACCTCGGCCGCAGCCGCAGCTATTTCTCCGTCCACGTCGACGACGTCTTCGCCCCCGACGCCCGATGGAACACCGAACGGAACTGCACCCCCGGCGACTTCGACTGCGTCGGCGACGACGGGCAGGACGGCGACGTCATCCGGATGACCGCCGACGACGCCGTGTACGCCGCAGCCTGGCAGAAGTCCGCCGGCTTCACCCTCGACATGGTCTACAACGGCGGCCAGGGCGAGCAGTGGAAGACCGCGCACGGCGGGACCGACCCGCTCGCGGCCCGGCTGATCGCCGACCGCGCCCAGTACCGCTGGGTCAACCACACCTACACCCACCCCTTCCTCGGCTGCGTGCAGGACACCTCCGCCGTCCCCTGGCAGTGCGCCGAGGACACCGCCGGGAACACGCTGTGGACGAGCCGCTCGGCGATCTCCGCGGAGATCCGGAACAACCACAACTGGGCCGTCGGCAAGGGCATCTCGGTGGACCGCTCCGAGCTGGTCACCGGCGAGCACTCCGGCCTGAAGACCCTGCCGCAGCAGCCGGCCGACAACCCGAACCTCGCCGGCGCGCTCGCCGACAACGGCGTGAAGTGGCTCGCCTCCGACAACTCCCGCGAACCCGCGCAGCGGACCGTCGGCGGTTCGAAGACCGTCCCCCGGCACCCGATGAACGTGTACTACAACGTGGGCACCGCCGCCGAGATGACCGACGAGTACAACTGGATCTACACCTCGCGCGCCGACGGCGGCAGCGGCGTCTGCGAGTCCAACCCCGCCTCGACCTGCCTGCCCGCCCCGCTCGACCCCGCCACCGGCTACGCCGACCGGATCGTCCCGCAGGAGGCGCGCACCGCGCTCTCCCACATCGTGGCCAACGACCCGCGCCCGCACTACGTGCACCAGTCCAACCTCGCGGAGGAACGGCTGCTCTACCCGGTGCTCGACCGCGTCCTCGCCGACTACCGCGCCCTGTTCGCCGACAACACCCCGCTCGTCGTCCCGCGCCACCGGGACGTCGGCGCCGAACTCGACCGCCGCGCCGCCTGGGAGAAGGCCGTCGCCGAGGGCCGGGTCACCGCGTACCGCGTCGGCACCAGCGTCACCGTCAAGGCGCCCTCCGGAGTGACCGCCCCGGTCACCGTGCCCGAGGGAACCCGCAAGCAACTCCTGCTCGGTACGGCGGTGTTCGGGTCCCCTTACGCCGGAGCGCGCTCCGACTGGACCACCCCGGAGCCGCTGCAGACCGCGATCACGCTCAAGCTGCCGACCGCGTAGCACAGCACGTACGTCCTGGGGGGACACGCACATGCCGAGCAGTGGCCGTCACGTCACCATGCTCACCGAAGGCACCTATCCGCACGTCCACGGGGGAGTCAGCACCTGGTGCGACCAACTCGTCCGGGGCATGCCCGAGGTCGACTTCTCCGTACTCTCGCTCACCGGCAGCGGCCGCGAGCCGGTCGGCTGGGAGCTGCCGCCCAACGTCCGCCGCCACACCGCCTTCCCGCTCTGGGGACCCACGCAGGGGCCGGCCCCGCGCCGGCCGCTCGTGGGGCGCGAGCGCCGCCGCTTCGTCGACACGTACGAGCGCTTCCTGCTCTCGCTCCTCGACCCGGCGGCGGGCTGCGACTTCGGCGAGGGCCTGTACGCGCTGGCCGCGCTCGCCCGGCGCGGCCGGCTCACCGCCGCGCTGCGCACCGAGGCGGTGCTGCGCTCCCTGATGTGGATCTGGTCCATGCCGCACCTGCCGACGGCCGCGGCCCGGCCCACCGTCCACGACGCCCTCACCGCCACCGACCTGATGGAACACGCACTGCGCCCGCTCGCCGCCCGGATATCCCCGGACGGCGTCGCGCACGCCGTCTCCAGCGGCCTCGCGACGCTGCCCGCGCTCGCCGCCCAGCACTTCGAGGGCGTGCCGTTCCTCCTCACGGAACACGGCATCTACCTGCGGGAGCGCTACCTCGGCTACCGCACCGAGGCGCAGAGCTGGCCGGTCAAGGCGCTGCTGCTCGCCTTCTACCGGGAGCTCAACACGCTGGGCTACCGCAAGGCCCGTCTGATCACCCCCTGCAACCAGTACAACCGGCGCTGGGAGGAGCGCGGCGGCGCGCCCGCCGAGCGCATCCGGACCGTCTACAACGGCGTCGACCCGCACGCGTTCCCGTACGCCGGGCCCGAGCCGGAGACGCCCACGCTGAGCTGGGCCGGCCGGATCGACCCCATCAAGGACCTGGCGACGCTGATCCGGGCGTACGCCATCGCCCGCGCCGAACTCCCCGAGCTGCGGCTGCGGTTGTTCGGCCCGGTGCCGGCCGGCGGCGAGGACTACCGGACCCGGCTGGAGAAGCTCGCCGCGGAACTGGGCGTGGCGGACGGCATCACGTACGAGGGCCGGGTCTCCGACGTGGCCCGCGCGTACGCCGCCGGGAACGTCGTGATGCTCTCCTCGATCAGCGAGGGCTTTCCCTTCTCGCTGATCGAAGCCATGTCCTGCGGCCGGGCCACCGTCTCGACGGACGTCGGCGGGGTCCGCGAGGCGGTCGGCGACACCGGCCTCGTCGTCCCGCCGCGGGAGCCCGCGGTGATGGCCGCGGCGGTCGTGGACCTGCTGCGGGACGACGCGCGGCGCGCCGAACTCGGGCGCCGGGCGCGGCAGCGCGTCGTCGACCGGTTCACCCTGCACCGTTCGGTGGACGGCTTCCGGAACATCTACCGCGAGCTGACCGGCGAACCACCCGTCCCGGAGGCCCCGGCGGCCGACTGGACGGTCCGCCTCACCGACCCCTGGCGCCAGGAACTCGTCGGCGGAGGCACCCTGTCATGAGCGGCTCCCTCTGGCTGAAGCCAGGCGCGACCCAGGACACCCTCCCGTCGATCCCGCGCCCCCGACGCGTCGCGACGCCCGGCGCCGAAGCCGCGGACGGACCACGGGCCGACGCCGAGCCGGGGCACCCCGCCGCCGCGGCGGCGTGCGGCGTGCCTGCCGGCGGCTCGTCCCGTGCCGACGGCGTGGGTTGCGTGCACGGTCCGTGCGCCGACGACGGCTCGTCCCGCGCCCACGGGTCCCGTGGCGGCGAAGACGCCGGACTCGCCGAGGATCCGCTCGACGAACTCGCCGATCGGCTGCACGCGTTGGCGGCCGTTGCCGTGCATCCCGACGAGATCGCCGCGATCCTCGAGTCCGACGGCATGACCGACGAGCACATCCGGCTCACCTACGGACGCCCCGACTCCTTCGCGCTCGCCGAGGACCTCTACGCGCGGGTCGAGCGCCGGCACCCCACGGCCGCCGCCGCGGCGCCCGCGCCGTGGCACGCCGGGCTCGGCGGGTGCCTGCTGCGCGGGCTGGTGTTCGCGCTGCCGGGGCTCGCGTACGTGCTCGGCGCGCCGCTGCTCGCCGGGCCGCCCGGCCGGTTCGGGCTGCCCTCGGGGACGGTGCCGCTGCTCGCCGGGGCGGTCGCCGGCTGGGTGTGGAACCAGGCGCTGTCCCACCGGGCGTACACCTGGCTCGGCCTCGGCGACCGGCCCGCCGCCGTGCGGACGCTGCTCACCGGCGCGCCCGCCGGGGCGCTGGCCGGCACGGTCGTGGCGGTCGCCGTGACCGGTCCGGGGGAGTGGTCGGCGGCCGCGTTCGCGGCCGGGCAGGCGCTCTACCTGGCCGCGGCGACCGTGCTGCTCGTCCTCGGTCGCGAACGGGCCCTGCTGTACGCGCTGTCACCCCTCGCCGGGGCCGGCTTCGCCTTCCGGTACGACCTGCCGGACGCGCTCCGGATCGCGCTGCTGCTCGCCTCCCTCGCCGCGACGGCCGCCTTCGCGGCCGTCGTGCTGCTGCCGGCCGCCGCACCCGAACCGTCCGGCGGCGCGCACCGCCGCGCCGGGCCGTCGCTCGCCGCGTCCCTGCCGTACGGTCTGTTCGGCCTCGGCACCGGCCTGTTGGTGCTGTACGCGGCCGTCGGCGACGTCCTCGCCTCGGCCGGCCCGGCCGACCTGGTGGCGGCCCCCTCGGCGGTCGCGCTCACCCTCTCGATGGGCCCGGCCGAGTGGCTGCTGCACCGGTTCCGCGGCGAGAGCAGGGCCGGACTGCGGGTCACCACCACCGCCCGCGCCTTCCGCCGCACCGCCGCGACCACCCTCGCGCTCTGCCTCACCGGCTACCTCGTCGTGCTGTTGGCGCTCGCCGTCGCCGGCACCCTGGCCTGGCCGGGCGCCGGCCCGCCCGACGCCCCGCGGACGGTGTCGCTGTTGTTGGTCGGCGTCGTGCTCTGGCTGGGGCTGCTGCTCCAGGCCTTCGGCGCCGTCCTGAGCGCCGCCCTGGTCTGCCTGCTCGCCGCCGCCGCGCAGATCACCGCCCCCGCGGCCGGCCCGGCCATCACCGCGACCGCCGCCGCCGTGCTCGCCGTCCTGAGCTGTGCTCTGCTGGTACGGCCGACGGCTCACCGGGCGTGAGGGGGCCTCTTGCCGAGCGGACGAACCCGCGCTGCCCGGCCCGCACCCGCCCGGCCCGCACCCGCCCCGCACGCGGACACCCGACGCACCCCGGGCGCGGGACGGCCCGCGCCCACCCCCGTTCCGCACGACACCCCTGGGGGATTCCGATCGTGACCCCGTCCCTCCTCGTCCCGTTCTACGAGCACCCCGCCGAGCGCCCCGACGCCTGGGGCGCGCTGCTCGCCGCCGCGCCCCGGCTGTACGGGGTGGTGCTCAACCCGGCGAACGGCCCCGGCACCGCGCCCGATCCGGCCTTCGCCGACATCGCGGCGCGGCTGCGCGCGGCCCGGGTGCGGGTGCTCGGGTACACCGACACGGACTACGGGCGCCGCCCGCACGCCGAGGTCGCCGCCGATCTGCTGCGGCACCGCGACTGGTACGGGACCGACGGCGCGTTCCTCGACCAGGTGCCGACCGCGCCGGAGGCCGTCCCGCACGTCCACCGCCTCGCCGTGGCCGCCCGCGCCGCCGGGGCCGGGACGCTGGTGCTCAACCACGGGGCCCAGCCGCACCCCTCGTACGCGCCGCTCGCCGACCTGCTCGTCACCTTCGAGGGCCCGTGGGACACCTACCGGGACCTCGATCTGCCGGCCGGCGACCGGTACTGCCACCTCGTGTACGCCGCCCCCGCGGACGCCCGGGTCACCTCGCGCGTGCAGTGCTCCGTACCGGGGGCAGGGGCGCATCCGTGGGGCACGCTGCCGCACGCCCTGGAGGCCGCCCGGTGAGACGTTTCCTCGCCCTGCTCACCGTCCTGCTGCTCGCGCTGACCGCCTGCACCTCCGCCCCGGACGACGACCGGTCGGACGACCGCTCCGGCGGTCGCTCCGGGGACCGCTGGCAGCCGGCGCCCGGCCTCGCCTGGCAGTGGCAGCTCAGCGGCAGGCTGGATCCGGCCGTGGACGCCCCCGTGTACGACATCGACGGCTTCGACCACCCCGCCTCCGCCGTCGCGGACCTGCACCGGCGCGGCCGCAAGGTGATCTGCTATCTGTCCACCGGTGCCTGGGAGGAATTCCGCCCGGACGCCGAGAAGTTCCCCGCGTCCCTGCTCGGCCGCAGCAACGGCTGGCCGGGCGAGCGCTGGCTCGACATCCGCCGCACCGACCTCCTCGAACCGCTGATGGCCGCCCGGATCGACATGTGCCGCGCCAAGGGTTTCGACGCGGTCGAGCCGGACAACATGGACGGCTACGCGAACCGCACCGGCTTTCCGCTCACCGCGGCCGACCAGCTCCGCTACAACCGCCTGATCGCCCGGTTGGCCCACGACCGCGGACTCGCGGTCGGCCTGAAGAACGACCTCGACCAGATCCCCGCCCTGCTCCTTGACTTCGACTTCGCGGTCAACGAGCAGTGCGCCGAGTACGCCGAGTGCGAGCGGCTCACCCCGTTCGTCCGGGCGGGCAAGGCCGTCTTCCACGTCGAGTACGAGCTGGAGACCGGGGAGTTCTGTCCCGAGGCCCGCAGGCTGGGCATGAGTTCGATGCTGAAGAAGTACGAGCTGGGGGCCTGGCGCCGGCCCTGCTAGGCCGTGTCCGTAAAGTTGTTGGCTCGTTACTCCGTTTGTGGTGCGTCGACATGAACTGACGGATGAGTCGTGGGCGTTGATCGCTCCGTTGCTGGCGCCGGGCCGTATGGGCCGGCCCGTGCGGGACCGGCGCCAGGTGGTCAACGGGATCCTTTGGAAGCTGTCCACCGGGGCCGCCTGGCGTGACCTGCCCGAGCGGTACGGGCCGTGGAAGACGGTCTACGAACGCTTCCGGCACTGGTCCGCCGACGGCACCTGGGACCGGCTGCTGGCCCACGTCCAGCAGCACTCCGACGCCGTCGGGACCGTCGACTGGTCGATCGTCTGCGTGGACTCGACCACGGTCCGCGCGCATCAGCATGCGGCCGGGGCCCGAAAAGGGGGCCCTGGGAAGGCGAGGCACTCGGCCGATCACGCGGCGGGCTGACCAGCAAGATCCACCTGGCCTGCGACGGCCAGGGCCGGCCACTGGCCTTCACCCTGACCGGCGGGAACGTCAACGACTGCACCCAGTTCGAGGCGGTCATGGACCGGATCCGCGTCGCCCGGCCGGGGCCCGGCAGGCCCCGGACCCGGCCCCAGCGCGTGGTCGCAGACAAGGGCTACTCGGCCCGCAAGATCCGGGCCTAC
The DNA here is from genome assembly GCF_033343995.1 of Streptomyces sp. HUAS YS2. Classification (NCBI taxonomy): domain Bacteria; kingdom Bacillati; phylum Actinomycetota; class Actinomycetes; order Kitasatosporales; family Streptomycetaceae; genus Streptomyces; species Streptomyces solicathayae. The sequence continues at coordinate 5,788,258 of NZ_CP137573.1, forward strand.
CTGAGGCGACGCGGGATCGCCTGCACGATCCCGGAGCGGATCGACCAGATCAACGGGCGCATCCGCCGCGGCGAGACACGCTGCCGCCTCGACCGGACCGCCTACCGGCGCCGCAACGTTGTCGAACGCTGTTTCAGCCGGCTCAAGCAGAACCGGGCCCTGGCCACCCGCTACGACAAACGCGCCGTCCACTACCAAGCCATGGTCACCCTCGCCTGCCTCCGACTCTGGCTCCCATGACTTTCCGGACACGACCTAGGGCCGCCGCTCCGGCGCTAACCCAGCGTCAGCGCCACCAGCGCCGCGGTCGCCGCCGTCTCCTCCACCGCGCCGAACACGTCGCCGGTCACCCCGCCGAAGCGGGCCACGCAGCGGCGCAGCAGCAGCGCCGCCACGCCGAGGGCGGCGGCGGCCGCGAGGACGTGGCGCAGGGCGTCGTACGGGGAGAACAGCGCACCGGCGGCGGCGCAGCCGGCCAGGACCACGCCGGTCAGCGCGGCGGCCGGGCCGGCCGGCACCGTGCTCGCGACCATCGCGCCGAGGCCCTCCGGCCGGGCGGCCGGAACGCCGGAGCGCGAGGCGTGGGTGAGGGCGAGGCGGGCGACCGCCGCCGCGACGACGGCGGCGACCGTGCCCCGCGCCCAGCCCTCGGCGTACAACGAGGCCAGCGCCGCGACCTGGGCGAGCAGCGTGAAGAGCAGGGTGATCACGCCGAACGGGCCGATGTCCGACTGCTTCATGATGCGCAGCGCGTCCTCGGCGGGCTTGCCGCTGCCGAGTCCGTCCGCGGTGTCCGCGAGCCCGTCGAGGTGCAGGCCGCGGGTCAGCAGCGCGGGGACGGCGGCCGAGGCGACGGCGGCGAGCAGCGGGCCGGAGCCGAGCAGCAGGAACACGCCGCCGAGCGCGCCCGCGAGGAGCCCGACCACCAGCCCGGCGAGCGGGGCGCAGAGCATGCCGGCCCGTGCCGCGTCCCGGTCCCAGCGGGTCACACGGGCGGGGAGCACGGTGAGCGTGCCGAAGGCGAACCGGATGCCGTCCATGCGCGGCACAGTAGCCGCCGCCCCCGACCGGTAAGTTACGCATACCGCATGAACCGTACGGATACCGGGCGAAAGGGTAGAGGGTGGCATGGGTCACTGGTTCTACATCAACATCGTCGAGCCGGGGAAGCTGCCGCTCTTCCTCGCTCTCGGCTCCTTCGTCCTGACCTTTCTGATCACCCGGACGATCACCAGGATGATCCGGGCCGGCAAGGGGCCGTTCCGCAACGTCTCCGGCGCCGGCGGGGTGCACATCCACCACGTCGTCCCGGGCGTCGTGCTCACGATCGTCGGCGGCTTCGGCGCGGTCGCCACCGGCCGGGAGGGCGTCGCGCCCTGCGTGTTCGCGGTCGTCTTCGGCATGGGGGCGGGCCTCGTCCTCGACGAGTTCGCGCTGATCCTGCACCTGGACGACGTGTACTGGAGCGACGACGGACGCAAGAGCGTCGAGGTCGTCGTGCTCACCGCGTCCCTGGTGATGCTCACCCTGGCCGGCTTCTCGCCGCTCGGCGTCAACGAGCTCACCAGCGACGAGCGAGAGAACCGCGCCGCCTTCGTGCTCTCCCTGGTGGTGAACTTCCTCTTCGTGCTCGTCGCCCTGTTCAAGGGCAAGTTCCGGATGGCCGTCGTCGGCACCCTGGTGCCGTTCGTGGCGATCGTCGGCGCCCTCCGGCTGGCCCGCCCGGGCTCGCTGTGGGCCCGCAAGGCGTACGCCAAGCGGCCGAAGGCCCGGGCCCGGGCGGGACTGCGCGCGTTCCACCACGACAAGCGGTGGAACAAGGCCGTCCGCCGCTTCCAGGACGTGGTCGGCGGCTTCCAGGAGCGGGCCTCCCGCTAGCGGCCGCTCAGCGTCCGCTCTCCAGGTGCTTGCGGTGCAGCCACTTCGGCAGGCCGGGGGCCTCCAGGAAGCCCTCGGCGCGGCCCGCCGCGAGGCCGATGCGCAGCAGGTCGGCGCTCTTCTCGAAGAGCATGAAGCGGGGTTCCCAGATGGGCCGGTACTTGGCGTTGGCGCGGTACAGCGACTCGATCTGCCACCACCGGGAGAAGAAGCTCAGCAGCGAACGCCACAGCCGCAGCACCGGACCGGCGCCGAGCCTCGAGCCGCGCTCGAAGACCGACCGGAACATCGCGAAGTTCAGCGAGACCTGCGTGGTCCCGATCTCCTTCGCGCGCTGCAGGAGTTCGATGACCATGAACTCCATCAGGCCGTTCTCGGAGTCCCGGTCACGCCGCATCAGGTCCAGCGACAGGCCCTCGGGGCCCCAGGGCACGAACGACAGCACGGCCCGCAGGTCGCCGTTGCCGTCCGTGCACTCCAGCATCACGCAGCGCCCGTCGGCCGGATCGCCCAGCCTCCCCAGCGCCATCGAGAAGCCACGCTCGGTCGCCCCGTCCCGCCAGTCGTCCGCCCTGGCCAGCAGCACGGCCATCTCCTCGGCCGGGATGTCCTCGTGGCGCCGGATCCGGACCTCGTACCCGGCCCGCTTGACCCGGTTGTACGCCTGCCGGACGGTGCGCATGGCGCGGCCCTCCAAGGTGAACTCGGCCGTGTCGACGATCGCCTCGTCGCCCAGCTCCAGCGCGTCCAGGCCGTGCCGGGCGTAGATCGTGCCGGCCTCCTCGCTCGCGCCCATCACGGCCGGGATCCAGCCGTGCTCGCGGGCCTCCGCCAGCCACGGCTCGATCGCGCCGGGCCAGGCCTCCGGGTCGCCGATCGGGTCGCCGGAGGCGAGCGAGACGCCGCCGACCACCCGGTAGGCGACGGCGGCCTTCTCGCTCGGGGACCACACGACGCTCTTCTCGCGGCGCAGCGCGAAGTAGCCGAGCGAGTCCCGGTCGCCGTGCTTGTCGAGGAGCATCCGCAGCCGGTGCTCGTCCTCGTCGGTGAGCGGGTCCACGGCCCGGCGGGAGCGGAACGCGGCGAACAGCACCGCGAACAGGAGCAGCGTGGACATCACGTTGATGGTGACGTCGACCCAGCCGGGGGTGGAGATGGCGGGGAAGCGGGAGTCGTCCGCGGCGAGGGTGACCAGCCGCATCACGCCGTACCGCCAGCGCTCCAGGAAGGTGGAGGGGCCGGTGGCCGTGTTGGTCCAGGTGACCAGGAGGGCGGCGAGGAGCGAGGTGACGAGCAGGCCGCCGACCGCGACGGCCGCGGCGAGCAGCGGGTTGGAGCGGTCGCCCTTCGCGTAGAACTCCTTGCGGCCGAGCAGCAGGGCGACGACGAAGGCCGCGGTCAGGCCCAGCGAGATCCAGTTCTGGGCGTGCTGCCGGATCTCCGGGAAGATCATCGCCAGTGCGAAGAGCAGCAGGAACAGGCCGCTGAGCACGATGTTGAGGATCCAGGCGGCGCGTTTGCGGCGGCGCATGGTGACGGCGAGGAAGAGCGTGAACGCCCCGGACGCGAAGCCGGCGGTGAGCAGGTACGGGGTGAAGTAGTCGTCCGTGTTGTGCCGGCGGAGGTCCTGGCCGAGCGAGACCCAGACCGCGCTCAGGAAGTTGACGAACGTGACGGCGCGCAGGTACCAGACGGCGAACGCTGCGCTGCGGCGCGAGCGGGCCGTGCCGCGGGGCCTTCCTTCGGTGGACAAGCGGACCTCTCCCATGAAAAGCGACTATATGGGGCGTCGCTGGTCATGGCGGGGTGCCGCAGCGGCCCGCCACGCGGATGCGCGACGGGCGTGTGCGGGCACCTGATCAGCCCTTCGGCTCGGCTTCCGTCTCGTCCTGCTGCTCCGGAGTGGTCGGCTCCGGCTCGGGCTCCGGCTCGGGAGCCGGACGCTCCGGCAGCTCGGCGGCGAGCGCCGCGGCGGCCTGGACGAGGGGAAGTGCGAGCAACGCCCCGGTTCCCTCACCCACACGGACGCCGTGGTCGAGCAGCGGGTTGAGCGCCATCCGGTCCAGTGCCTTCGCCTGTGCCGGCTCGCCGGTCAGCTGGCCGGCCAGCCACCAGTCGGGCGAGCGGAACGCGGCCCGCTGCGCGACGAGGGCGCAGGCCGCGGAGACCACGCCGTCCAGGATCACCGGGGTCCGGCGCACGGCGCTCTGCAGCAGGAAGCCGGTCGTCGCGGCGAGGTCGGGGCCGCCGACGGTCGCGAGCAGCGCGAGCTGGTCGCCGAGGACGGGGCGGGCGCGGCGCAGCGCGTCGCGGATCGCCGCGCACTTGCGCATCCACGCCAGGTCGTCGATGCCCGCGCCGCCGCGGCCGGTGACGACGGAGGCGTCCGTGCCGCAGAGCGCGGCGACGAGGGTCGAGGCGGGCGTGGTGCCGCCCACGCTCAGATCGCCGAGCACGACGAGATCGGTGCCGGAGTCGGCCTCCTCGTCGGCGATCGCGATGCCGAGCTCCATGGCGGCGATCGCCTCGTCGGCGGTCATCGCGTCCTCGACGTCGATCCGCCCGGTGCCGCGGCGCACGCGGCGCCGTACGACCTCGGCGGGCAGCAGCTCCGGGTCGCAGTCGACGCCCGCGTCGACGACCCGCACCGGAACGTTCATGCGCCGGGCGAGCACGGAGACGGGACTGGCGCCCTCCAGCACGGCCCGGACGAGCTCGTACGCACCCACGGCCTCCCGCCCGGACACCCCGAGCGAGGCCACCCCGTGGTCGCCCGCGAAGAGCACGACCCTCGGCCGCTCGACGGCTCGGACCGGGACCGAGTGCTGCGCGGCGGCCAGCCACTCGCCCAACTCGTCCAGCCGCCCGAGCGCCCCGACGGCCACGCCCAGCCGCTCGCGCCGCTCCTCGGCGTCACGCCGTATCCCCCCGTCGGGGCGCTCGATCAGATCGGAGAAGTCGTCCAGGTTCAAGGGTCCGCCTTGTGACGTCATCGATTTCAGGTCCGTCCCGGAACAATATCGCCGCCCCCACCCCACACGAGCCGCCAGCCCGCTCGCCACCCACGACCAGAACCGGCTCCCCAGGCTGGGCGCCGTGCCCGGGCGCCCCTCACCAGGCCAGGGGCTCCCCCCGGCACCGCGTCCGCAGGCGCCGGCGGCGTGGGGCCGCGCCGGCTCGCGGCGCGTGCCCGGGTGCCCCTCATCGGGCCAGGGGGGCTCTGCCCCGGCGCCGCCTCCGCCGCGCGTGCCCCGCCCCCACCTCGGGGCGCAGCGGCGCACGACGTGCGCAGGCTCCCGCCCGGGGCGGGTGTTCGCGCCGCGGAGCCGGCGCGGCGGGGGGTCGGGGGCGGAGCCCTCGGTCTCGTCAGAGTTTCGGGGAGCGGCGGGGTGGGGGAGCCCGACCCGGCCGGAGGCCGGAGCCGGGGCTCGGCCGGGGCCGGCCCGCGCCGGCCCGCGCCGGGCCGCGGCGTACGGCGGCGTCAGCCGCGCGGCACCAGCGACAGGGCCGCTCCGCGCCGGGCCGCGGCGTCAGTCGCGCAGTACCAGGGCCTGGCCCGCCGCCACCAGCAGGACCTGCTCGCACTCGTCGGCGAACGCGGCGTTCAGGCGCCCCAGTTCGTCGCGGAAGCGGCGGCCCGCCGCTGTCGCGGGGACCACGCCCGAGCCGACCTCGTTGGTGACCGCGACGACCGTCCGCCGCGTCGCCCGGACCGCGGCGACCAGCTCGTCGATCCGCCTGCGCAGCGACTCCCGGCCGCCGGACGCCCACCGCTCGTCGTCCCACGCGTCGACCCGGTCCATCGCGTCCGTCAGCCACAGCGCGAGGCAGTCGATCAGCAGCGCCGGACCCTCCCCGGCCAGCAGCGGGACGAGGTCGCAGGTCTCGGCGGTCCGCCAGGAGCCCGGCCGGCGCTCCCGGTGCGCGCCGATCCGCTCCGCCCACTCCGGGTCGCCCTCCCGCGTCCCGCCGGTGGCCACGTACAGCACCTCCGGGAACGCCTCCAGACGTCGTTCCGCCTCCAGCGACTTCCCCGACCGCGCCCCTCCCGTCACCAGCGTGCGTCGCGGCACCTCCGGGACCTCGCGGTACAGGCCGACCGTCAGCGTCGTCCCGTCCGGCACCGCCCGCGCCCCCGCCGCCGCGAGCTGCCGGTCCAGCTCCGGGCCGGGCGGCACGTCGTGGTCCAGGTGGACCGCGACCACGTCCGTCGCCGGTCCGACCGCCCCCGACGCCCGCAGCCGCGCCAGCGCGTCCGGGCGCCCGGTCACGTCGCCGACGACCGTGTCGTACGGCGGCCGGCCGTGGTCCGGCAGCCCCGCCGGCGCGCCCCCCGGCGGCAGGTAGAGCAGCCGCTCCCCGTCCGGCGAGGTCACCTCGTACCCCGTTCCGGGCGAGTCCATCGACACCGCCCGCACCCGGTGCCCGCTGATCAGCGTCAGCTCCCGTCCGTCCGGCACCCGGCCCGCCGTGGGCAGGCCGGGCGGCAGCTCGACCGCCGGCCCGTCGTGCGGGTGCGTCAGCAGCACCTGGCGTACACCCGCCAGCGAGTGCCCCGATCGCGCCGCGGCCAGCGCCGCCCCGGGGGTCAGGTCGAGCAGCAGCGCCCCGTCGATGAGCAGCGCGGTGGCGGCCCGCGCGTACGGACCGCGGGAGACGGCGCAGCGGGCGCAGGGGCAGTCGGGGCGGGGGAGCCCCTCGGGGGCTCCGGTGCCGAGCAGAGTCAGTTCCACGGTCACGATCCTCCCGCGTCCCCTCCGCGCGTGCGCGCCCGGCTACGCTGCGGGCAGGAAACCGATCATCCGGTGAGCTCCGGGAGGCGCACATGGCATGGACGTGGCGGTTCGAGAAGGCCGACGGCACCGAGGTCGAGCCCTCGGTCGTACCCGAGGAGTTCACGACCCAGGGGGACGCCGAGTCCTGGATCGGTGAGGTCTGGAAGGACCTCCTGGCGGGCGGCGCCGACCAGGTCGTCCTGTTCGAGGACGCGACGAAGATCTACGGCCCGATGCCGCTGAACGCGGAGGGCTAGCGGAGCCCGCGGTCGACCGGGGGTGGTCGCGACACGCGACCACCCCCGGCGCCGTGGAGAAGGACGGGGCTACTGGCCCCGCACCCCGCACAGGTGGAGCAGCGCCGCGATCCCCCGGTACGGGTCGGTGCGGCCCGCGCGGTCCTCGGCCGCCAGCAGGCGTTCCAGCTCGTCCGCGGCCGGCAGCCCGGCCTCGTGCGGCACGCCGTCGGTGAAGACGCGGACGCCGTACCAGGCGTGCAGCGGCGCCGCGATGCCCGCCAGCGTCGCCGTCACGGAGCCCAGCCGGTCCGCGCGCACCTTCGTGCCGTGCCGGTCCGGGTACGTGTCCGAGTCGAAGCCCGCGAGCGCGCCCGGCCAGTCCCCGGCGAGCCCCGGCCGCATGGCCAGGGCGTCCGCGTTCCGTACGACCAGGGAGAGCAGACCGCCCGGCGCCAGCATCCTGGCCAGGCCGGCGAGCAGCCCGTCCGGTTCGGGCACGTACATCAGGACGCCGTGGCAGAGCACCACGTCGAAGCTGCCCGGCAGGAAGTGCACGCCGGTGTCGCGGCCGTCGCCCTCGATCAGCCGGACCCGCTCGCGGATCCCGGCCGGCTCGGTGGCCAGCGACTCACGGGCCGACTTCAGCAGCTCCGGGTCCGACTCCAGGCCGGTCACCGTGTGACCGGCCCGCGCGAGCCGCAGCGCCTGGGCGCCCTGACCCATGCCGACGTCGAGGATCCGCAGCCGCTGCCCCACGGGGTAGCGGGCGGCTATCTGCTCGTCGAGCTGGCGCGCGATCAGCTCGTGCCGGACCGCTTCGCGCAGGCCGGGCAGGCCGACGCGGCCCGGGACACCCGGGACACCCGGTACGACCGGGCCCGGCTCCGGCTGCAATGCCTCCGTGCTCAGGGCCGCTCTCCGCGCTTGACCTGCGGCTTCGGCAACCGCAGACGGCGCATCTGGAGCGTGCGCATCAGGCCGTACGCGACAGCGCCGCGCTTCGGCTCGTTCGGGAAGCGCTCGTTCAGCTGCTTGCGCAGCCGGATCGTGAGACCGATCGAGTCGATCACGATCATGACGATGACGCCGAGCCACAGCACCAGCGAGATCTGCTGCAGGTTGCCGGCCCGGATCATCGACAGGACGAGGATGACCACCGCCATCGGCAGGAAGAACTCCGCGACGGCGAAGCGCGAGTCGACGAAGTCACGCACGAAGCGGCGGACCGGACCCTTGTCGCGGGCGGGCAGGTACCGCTCGTCTCCGGTCGCGAGGGCCTCGCGCTGCTTGGCCATGTCCGTGCGGCGCGCCTCGCGCTGCCGGCGCATGGCGTCCTTGCGGTCCAGCGGTGCTGTCTGCGCGCGGCGGCGCTGGGACTGGGCGTCACTCCGCTTCGGGGTCGGGCGGCCCTTCGGGGCCTCGGGGTCGCGGGGCTGCTTGGAGAGGTCCGCCGTCACCTGGTCGGTGGGGGCCTTCTCATCCTTCGAACGGCTACGGAACACATTGCCAGGGTACGTGGTGGCAGGCATGGACCACAGTGCGGGCGGGAACGATCCGCTAACGGCCTGCGTCTGGATGGACGAGGCCGGACGCCGTACACGGTCCCCCGAGGTCCATCTACTCCCTGGGCCGGAGACGGGCGGTGCGCAGTCGTCCTTGGGGAGGAGCGCATCCGGCCCCGAACAGTGCGGTAATGGAGGCAGGAACCGTACTGTGGGTTCTGTTGGAGTGCTTGAGCCGAGTCCGTCAGAAGGGGGCGCGCGAAGCCCATGAGCGGTGTGATGAAGCGTATGGGGATGATCTTCCGCGCGAAGGCAAACAAGGCCCTTGACCGGGCCGAGGATCCGCGCGAGACCCTCGATTACTCCTACCAGAAGCAGCTGGAGCTCCTGCAGAAGGTGCGCCGGGGCGTCGCGGACGTCGCGACCTCGCGCAAGCGCCTTGAACTGCAGCTGAACCAGCTCCAGGGCCAGTCCGCCAAGCTGGAGGACCAGGGCCGCAAGGCGCTGGCGCTCGGCCGCGAGGACCTGGCCCGCGAGGCGCTGTCCCGCCGGGCGGCGCTCCAGCAGCAGGTCTCCGACCTCGAGGTGCAGCACCAGACGCTGCAGGGCGAGGAGGAGAAGCTGACGCTGGCCGCGCAGCGGCTGCAGGCCAAGGTCGACGCCTTCCGCACGAAGAAGGAGACGATCAAGGCCACGTACACCGCGGCCCAGGCGCAGACCCGCATCGCGGAGTCGTTCTCCGGCATCTCGGAGGAGATGAGCGACGTCGGCGTGGCGATCCAGCGCGCCGAGGACAAGACCGCCCAGCTGCAGGCGCGGGCGGGCGCGATCGACGAGCTGCTGGCCTCCGGTGCCCTGGACGACCACTCCGGGCTCGCCAAGGACGACATCCAGGCCGAGCTGGACCGCCTGTCGGGCGGTACGGACGTCGAGCTGGAGCTCCAGCGGATGAAGGCCGAGCTGGCCGGCGGCCCGTCCGCCTCGCAGCAGGCGATCGAGGGCGGTACGCAGGACCAGGCGCAGTCCCAGTCCTCGCAGCAGTCCTCCCACCCGAGGTTCGACAAGCAGTAGCCCCGACTCGCAGTAAGGACGCGTCATGATCGTAAGGATCATGGGGGAGGGCCAGTGGGAAGTGGCGGACAGCCGCTTTCCCGAGCTCAACAAGCTCGACGACGAACTGCTCGAAGAGATGGAGGGCGGCGACGAGGAGGGCTTTCGCCGCACTCTGGGCGCGCTGCTCGACGCGATCCGCCAGCTCGGCGAACCGCTCCCCGACGACGCGCTCGAACCCTCCGAACTGATCCTTCCGGCACCCGACGCCACGCTCGAAGAGGTCCGCGAGTTGCTCTCGGACAACGGGCTGATCCCGGGCTGACACCGGGCCGAGCCGACCGGGCACCGCACTCCGACGGCCCCGGCGCCCCACAAGGGTGCCGGGGCCGCCCGCGTCCGGGCCTGCCCCCCGGGCCCGGCACCCCGTACCGTTGCTCGACGTGACGTCCATCGGTAGCGGGCTGTCCCGGAGTCGGGACTGGCTCCGCGCGCATCCCCTCGCCTTCGACGCGGGCCTCGCCGTGGCCGTGCTCGTCTGCATGGTCACCGGGTCCTTCGCCGACCCGCACGGCGGGCCCAACGGGCCCACCTTCGGCAATCGCACCCCCGACGCCACCAGCGTCGCGTTCATGGTGCTCGGGGCCGCCGTGCTCGTGCTGCGGCGGCGCGACCCGCGGACCGTGCTCGCGGCCACCGTCGGCATCACCCTGATCGAGCTGGTCGTCGACGACCCGCCCGCGCCCGTCGCGATGAGCGCCGTCATCGCGCTCTACACGGTCGCCGCGACCACGGACCGGCCCACCACCTGGCGCGTCGGCCTGCTCACCATGACCGTGCTGACCGCCGCCGCGATGTTCTTCGGCAAGACCCCCTGGTACACCCAGGAGAACCTGGGGATCTTCGCCTGGACCGGGATGGCGTCCGCCGCAGGCGACGCGGTCCGCAGCCGCCGGGCCTTCATCAACGCCATCCGCGAGCGCGCCGAACGCGCCGAACGCACCCGCGAGGAGGAGGCCCGGCGGCGGGTCGCCGAGGAGCGGCTCCGGATCGCCCGCGACCTGCACGACGTCGTCGCCCACCACATCGCCCTGGTCAACGTGCAGGCCGGAGTCGCCGCGCACGTCATGGACAAGCGCCCCGACCAGGCCAAGGAGGCCCTCGCGCACGTCCGGGACGCCAGCCGGTCCGCGCTCAACGAGCTGCGCGCCACGGTCGGGCTGCTCCGCCAGTCCGGCGACCCGGAGGCGCCCACCGAACCGGCCCCCGGCCTCGGCGTCCTCGACGAACTCCTGGACACCTTCCGCAACGCGGGCCTGCCCGTCGAGGTGGCCCGCGCCGACGAGGACGGCGCGCTGCCCGCGGCCGTCGACCTCGCCGCGTACCGGATCATCCAGGAGGCGCTCACCAACGTCCGCAAGCACGCCGGGCCGGACGCCAAGGCCGAGGTCAGCGTCGTCCGGGTGGGCCGCACCGTCGAGGTCACCGTCCTCGACAACGGCGCCCCCGGCCCCGTGCCCGCGGTGCACGACACCGGCGGCCACGGCCTCGTCGGCATGCGCGAGCGCGTCACCGCGCTCGGCGGGACGCTCACCGCGGCCCCCCGGTACGGCGGCGGCTTCCGGGTGCAGGCGATACTGCCGGTGACGGTCCGCACGCGGGAGGACGCATGACCATCCGGGTACTGCTCGCCGACGACCAGGCCCTGCTCCGCAGCGCCTTCAAGGTGCTGGTGGACTCCGAGCCCGACATGGAGGTCGTGGCCGAGGCCGCCGACGGCGCGGAGGCGGTCGCGCTCGCCCGTTCCGCCGGGGCCGACGTCGTCCTGATGGACATCCGGATGCCCGGCACCGACGGCCTCGCCGCGACCCGCATGATCACCGCCGACCCGGAGCTGTCCGCGGTCCGGATCGTCATGCTGACCACCTTCGAGGTGGACGAGTACGTGGTGCAGTCGCTGCGCGCCGGCGCGTCCGGCTTCCTCGGCAAGGGCGCCGAGCCGGAGGAACTGCTCAACGCCATCCGGATCGCGGCGGCCGGCGAGGCGCTGCTGTCCCCGGCCGCGACCAAGGGGCTGATCGCCAAGTTCCTCGCGCAGGGCGGCGGTTCGGACCCGGGCGACGGGCCCGGCGCGCACTCCGAGCGGCTCTCCGCCCTCACCACCCGGGAGCGCGAGGTGCTCGTCCTCGTCGCGGGCGGCCACTCGAACGACGAGATCGCCGACCGGCTGGAGGTCAGCCCGCTCACGGTCAAGACGCATGTGAACCGGGCGATGGCCAAGCTGGGCGCCCGCGACCGGGCGCAATTGGTGGTAACCGCGTACGAATCGGGCCTGGTACGTCCAAGGGTGGAGTAGCCCGAACCCCCGGCGTACTCCGAACGCGGTATGCGCGGCATAAAGGATCTGGACCTGGGACCGACGGAACGGCCCGCTCCGTGGCGGAGGGTATAGGCGGGCGGTACCTGACTGAGCTCTTCGGGCGGGGCGCCCGCTTCCTGCGTACGTACGCCACAGAAGAGAGACCCCATGTCCTGGCTGTCCAGATTCAGCCTCGCGCAACGGGCCCTTATAGGCCTGATGTCGATCGTCGCGATCGTCTTCGGGGCGATCGCCATCCCGCAGCTGAAGCAGCAGCTGCTGCCGTCCATCGAGCTGCCGATGGTGTCGGTCCTCGCTCCCTACCAGGGCGCGTCCCCCGACGTGGTCGAGAAGCAGGTCGTCGAACCGCTCGAGAACACCCTGAAGGCCGTCGACGGCATCAAGGGCATCACGGCCACCGCCTCCGAGGGCAACGCCGTCATCATGGCCACCTTCGACTACGGCGACGAGGGCACCAAGCAGCTCGTCGCCGACGTCCAGCAGGCCGTCAACCGCGCCCGGATCGCGCTGCCCGACTCCGTCGACCCGCAGGTCGTGGCCGGGTCGACCGACGACATCCCGACCGTCGTCCTCGCCGTCACCTCCGACAAGGACCAGCAGGCGCTGGCCGACCAGCTCCAGCGCACGGTCGTCCCGACCCTGGAGGACATCGACGGCGTCGGCCAGGTCTCCGTCGACGGCGTCCAGGACGTCCAGGTCTCCGTCACCCCCGACGACGCGAAGCTCGCGGCGGCCGGCCTCAACGCCATGACCCTCGCCGAGGCGATCAAGGCCGGCGGCGGGACGATCCCGGCGGGCTCCTTCTCCGAGGCCGGCAAGAGCCGCACGGTCCAGGTCGGCGGCGGGTTCACCTCGCTCCAGCAGATCCAGGACCTGCGCATCGCCCCGCAGCCCGGCGCCGGCGCCTCCGGCAAGCCGGCGAAGCCGGTCCGGCTCGGCGACGTGGCCACCGTGAAGCAGGAGGAGTCCACGCGGGTCTCCATCACCCGCACCAACGGCAAGCCCAGCCTCGCCGTGATGGCCACCATGGACAAGGACGGCAGCGCCGTCGCCATCTCCGAGGCCGTCCAGGACAAGCTCCCCGAGCTGCGCAAGGACCTCGGCGCGGGCGCCGAGCTGACCGTCGTCTCCGACCAGGGCCCGGCGGTCTCCAAGTCCATCTCCGGTCTGACCACCGAGGGCGCGCTCGGCCTGCTCTTCGCGGTCATCGTGATCCTGGTGTTCCTCGCCTCGCTGCGCTCCACCCTGGTCACCGCGGTCTCCATCCCGCTGTCCGTGGTGCTCGCGCTGATCGTGCTGTGGACCCGCGACCTGTCGCTCAACATGCTGACCCTGGGCGCGCTCACCATCGCCATCGGCCGGGTCGTCGACGACTCGATCGTGGTCCTGGAGAACATCAAGCGGCACCTCGGCTACGGCGAGGAGCGCCAGGCGGCGATCCTCACCGCGGTCCGCGAGGTGGCCGGCGCGGTCACCTCCTCCACGCTCACCACCGTCGCCGTGTTCCTGCCGATCGGCCTGGTCGGCGGCATGGTCGGCGAGCTGTTCGGCTCGTTCAGCCTCACCGTGACGGCCGCGCTGCTCGCCTCGCTGCTCGTCTCCCTGACCGTCGTCCCGGTTCTCTCGTACTGGTTCCTGCGCGCGCCCAAGGGCACGTCCGAGGACCCGGACGAGGCCCGCCGGGTCGCCGAGGAGAAGGAGAGCCGCAGCCGCCTCCAGCGGCTGTACGTCCCGGTCCTGCGGTTCGCGACCCGCCGCCGCCTCACCAGCGTGGCGATCGCGATCGTCGTCCTGGTCGGCACCTTCGGCATGGCCCCGCTCCTGAAGACCAACTTCTTCGACCAGGGCGAGCAGGAGATCCTCTCCGTCAAGCAGGAGCTGGCCCCCGGCACCAGCCTGGCCGCCGCCGACGAGGCGGCGAAGAAGGTCGAGAAGGTCCTCGCCTCCACCGAGGGCGTCAAGGACTACCAGGTCACCGTCGGCTCGTCCGGCTTCATGGCCGCCTTCGGCGGCGGCACCGGCGCCAACCAGGCCTCGTACCAGGTGAAGCTGGCGGACTCGGCCTCGTACGAGAAGGTCCGCGACGCGATCGACGCCGAGCTGGCGAAGCTCGACGGCATCGGCGACACCACCATCGCGGCCGGCGACGGCTTCGGCAGCCAGGACCTCAGCGTGGTCGTGAAGGCCGGCGACGCCGACGTCCTGAAGAAGGCCTCCGAGGCGGTCCGCGGCGAGGTCGCGAAGCTCGACGACGTCACCGACGTCCAGAGCGACCTGGCGCAGTCCGTGCCGCGGATCTCCGTCAAGGCGACCCCGAAGGCGGCCGAGGCCGGCTTCAACGACACCACGCTCGGCCTGGCCGTGGCGCAGGCGGTGCGCGGCACCCCGGCCGGCAAGGCGATCCTGGACGACACCGAGCGCGAGGTCGTCATCACCGCGGCGAAGCCCGCGAAGACGATGGCGGAGCTGAAGGCGTTGCCGCTCGGCCCGGTGAAGCTCGGCGACATCGCCGAGGTGAAGCTGGTCCCCGGCCCGGTCTCGATGACCCGGATCGACGGCGCCCGCGCCGCGACGATCACGGCGAAGCCGACCGGCGACAACACCGGCGCGGTCAGCGCCGAACTCCAGTCGAAGATCAACGCGCTCGACCTGCCGGAGGGCGCCACGGCGTCCATCGGCGGTGTCTCCGAGGACCAGTCGGACGCGTTCCTCCAGCTGGGTCTGGCGATGCTCGCGGCGATCGCGATCGTCTTCATGCTGCTGGTCGCGACCTTCAAGTCGCTGATCCAGCCGCTGATCCTGCTGGTCTCCATCCCGTTCGCGGCGACCGGCGCGCTCGGTCTGCTGGTGATCACCGGCACCGCGATGGGTGTCCCGGCGATGATCGGCATGCTGATGCTGATCGGCATCGTGGTCACCAACGCGATCGTGCTGATCGACCTGATCAACCAGTACCGGGCGCAGGGCCTGGGCGTCGTCGAGGCGGTCGTCGAGGGCGGCCGGCACCGGCTCCGCCCGATCCTGATGACGGCCCTGGCGACGATCTTCGCGCTGCTCCCGATGGCGCTCGGCGTCACCGGCGAGGGCGGGTTCATCGCCCAGCCGCTGGCGGTGGTCGTGATCGGCGGCCTGGTCACCTCGACCCTGCTGACCCTGCTGCTCGTGCCGACGCTCTATGCGATGGTCGAGCTCCGCAAGGAGCGCCGGGCGAAGAAGAAGGCCGCGAAGCGCGCGAAGCGGGACGGCGTCCCGGAGCAGCCGACGGAGGCGAACACGGACACGGACACGTCGCTCCTGGACGCGCTCGACGTCTGACCCGCCCCCGGGCCACGCACCACGAAAGGGGCGGCCCCCGCGCATCGCGCGGGGGGCCGCCCCTTTTCGTGCCGGTCGCCGCTACGGCAGCGCCAGCATGCGCTCCAGGGCGAGCTTCGCGAAGCTCTCCGTCTCCTTGTCGACCTCGATCCGGTTGACGAGGTTGCCCTCGGCGAGCGACTCCAGCGCCCACACCAGGTGCGGCAGGTCGATCCGGTTCATGGTCGAGCAGAAGCACACCGTCTTGTCGAGGAAGACGACTTCCTTGTCCTCCGCGGCGAAACGGTTCGCCAGGCGCTTGACCAGGTTCAGCTCGGTGCCGATCGCCCACTTCGAGCCGGCCGGGGCCGCCTCCAGGGTCTTGATGATGTACTCCGTCGAGCCCACGTAGTCAGCCGCGGCGACGACCTCGTGCTTGCACTCCGGGTGGACCAGGACGTTCACGCCCGGGACCCGCTCGCGGACGTCGTTGACCGAGTCCAGCGAGAAGCGGCCGTGCACCGAGCAGTGGCCGCGCCACAGGATCATCTTCGCGGCGCGCAGCTCGTCGGCGGTCAGACCGCCGTTCGGCTTGTGCGGGTTGTAGACGACGCAGTCGTCCAGGGACATGCCCATGTCGCGGACGGCGGTGTTCCGGCCCAGGTGCTGGTCGGGCAGGAAGAGCACCTTCTCGCCCTGCTCGAAGGCCCAGTCGAGCGCCTTCTTCGCGTTGGAGGAGGTGCAGATGGTGCCGCCGTGCTTGCCGGTGAACGCCTTGATGTCGGCCGAGGAGTTCATGTACGAGACGGGAACGACGACGTCGGCGATGCCGGCCTCGGTCAGCACGTCCCAGCACTCGGCGACCTGCTCGGCGGTGGCCATGTCGGCCATGGAGCAGCCGGCCGCGAGGTCGGGCAGGACGACCTTCTGCTCGTCGCCGGTCAGGATGTCGGCCGACTCGGCCATGAAGTGCACACCGCAGAAGACGATGTACTCGGCCTCCGGACGGGCCGCCGCGTCGCGCGCCAGCTTGAAGGAGTCACCGGTGACATCGGCGAACTGGATGACCTCGTCACGCTGGTAGTGGTGGCCGAGGACGAAGACCTTGTCGCCGAGCTTCTCCTTGGCCGCGCGGGCGCGCGCCACCAGGTCCGGGTCGGACGGCGAGGGCAGGTCACCGGGACACTCCACACCGCGCTCGCTCTTCGGGTCGGCCTCACGGCCGAGCAGGAGGAGAGCGAGCGGCGTCGGCTGGACATCCAGGGGCTGGGCGGTGGTCACGTCACACACCCTTTCTTTTCTGCGGACTTTTCTGCGGAGACGCTTTTCGTCGAAATGACGCTATCTATCATAACCGCTTCACGTCACTTTGACGATGTCCATAGTGTCGATGTGACGAGTTCCCCTTCGGCGGTCCGGTGCCTGTACTTCGGCGGGTGTGCGAGCATGAAGGCAGAAGCCATGGAAAGAGAAGGCCTCGACCCGGAATGAATCCGGGGCCCCGCCGGTTGCAACCGTCGGCAAGCAGTCTCCGTACAAACCGGGAGAGAAGCAGATGTCCGTATCGGACGAGAAGACCACTGTCAGCGACGGCATCCTCCTGTCCGACGCCGCCGCGGCCAAGGTCAAGGCCCTGCTCGAGCAGGAAGGCCGCGACGACCTCGCGCTGCGCGTCGCCGTACAGCCCGGTGGCTGCTCCGGCCTCCGTTACCAGCTCTTCTTCGACGAGCGTTCGCTCGACGGCGACGTCGTGAAGGACTTCGACGGCGTCAAGGTCGTGACCGACCGCATGTCCGCCCCGTACCTGGGCGGCGCCTCGATCGACTTCGTCGACACGATCGAGAAGCAGGGCTTCACGATCGACAACCCGAACGCCACCGGCTCCTGCGCCTGCGGCGACTCGTTCAGCTGAGCCGTACGTACGCCGAAGGCGGCGGCCCCGGACCTGGTCCGGGACCGCCGCCTTCGGCGTATCCACACGTCCCCGTGCGGGCTACTTCGGGCCCTGCCGGGGAACCACGCCCCCGCTCGCCGAGTCCACGACCTGCCGGTCGCCCAGCGGTGCCTTCAGCGTCACCGACTTCGTGACCTCCACGGCCATCATGATGCAGGCCCGGTCAGGCTGCCGCGGCGTCTCGGTGATCGTCACGGTCACCCGGTCGGCGCTCTCCGCCGCCGTGATTCCGTAGTCGCTGCACACCCCGCCCCAGAAGGTCGCGGACAGCTTCCGGCCGGTGCCGTCCACCGTGTAGGACTGCAGCTGCCGCGGCGGGGCCGCGTCGTCGGACGGGATCGGCACCGGGGTGGGCGTCGGGCTCGGCTTCGGAGACAGGAACTCGGGCGCCACCGCCGTCTGCACGACGGTGTGCACGGCCGCGGCCTTCGCCCCGGTCGGCGCCACCTCGAACAGCCAGGACGGCACCAGCGCCTCACGGCCGCCCGCGAACTGTGCGGCCAGGCCGAAGACGGCGCCGCGCACGGTCAGCTCCTGCGGTGCCACCCGGTCGTACGCCACCTGGCAGGGGGCCTGGTGCTTCCCCGACTCGGGCGCCGGCCGCGCGCCGTCCTTCGACGCCGCCGGGTCCGTGGCGCAGCCGCCGATGTCCACCGGGCCGGTGCCCCGGGCGGCCTCGTTCAGCCGCTCCAGCGCCTTCTCCGCGCCGATCACCGGGTACGTGGCCGTCTTCACGGGCTCCTTCAGCCGGCCGCTGCCGCCGGTCAGCTCGCCGTCCGGGCCGACCTGGAGGCCGGTGGACCAGCCGTAGGTGGGCAGCCCGCCGATCTTCGGGTCGGCGTTCACCACCCGGGTCGCGCCCATCACCTGGCGGGCGTCGACGTCCGCGTCCGCCTGGCCGAGCGCCTTCAGGACCGGGGCCGCGGCCGCCTTCGCCGCCGCCTCGTCCACCGGCGTGCCGCCGGGGAGCTTGCCGCCCGGCGCGGGGCAGTCCGGGCCCTTGCTGCAGGTGTCGCCCTGCTCTGCGCCCGGCACCACGGTGAACGACCAGGTCCCCGGCGCCTCCACGGCCACGTCGAGGCGCGCCCCGCCGGCGTCCTTCTCCGGCGCGATCCGCCACTGCGTGCCGCTCAGCCGGGGCGTGCCGGAGATGCCGAGCGTCTCGGCGAGGCGGGTCACCTCGGCGGCGGTCACCTTGCCCTGGGCACGGTGGACGGCGGCCTTGGCGGGACCCTTCGGGAGCGGCCCCTCGGCCTTGTAGACCGCACCGCTCGGGTCGGGCTCACCCGGGGCGATCCCCGGGCCCCCGTCGCCCTGCCCGTCGAGCACCAGCGGCGGGGGAGTGCCGGCCGCGTCCGCGGCCGCCGCCCTGTCGTCCGTACCGCGTCCGCCGTCCGAGGCGGTGCTCGCCCAGTACGCGCCGCCGCCGCCGATCAGCAGGGCGGCGACCGCGACCGACGCCACGACCAGCCGGGACCGTCGCCGGGCGCCCTCGGGCGCGTCGTCCGGGCCCGGGGCCTCGGCCGTGCCGGGCAGGTCGGGGGTGCCGGGCAGGTCGGGTGTGCCGGGCCTGCCCGGGGTGTCGGGCGTGTCCGGGGTGGGGGGCTCCGTACCGCTCACCGCTTCGCTCCTTCGTCCGTCGTGCTCCTCTGGCAGGAGACACCGGTGTGACGGAACGGGACGGCGAGCGGTTCCCCCGATCGGCCGGACGGGCCCTCGGCCGCCCCGTCGCCTAGTCGCCGTACCCGAACGCGGCGTCGGCCAGCCGGGCCGAGGCGGGCGGTACGACGACCCCGTGGATCAGCGCGGGGGAGACCGGGGCGGGGGCGGCGGCCGCCGGGGTCACCCAGTGCGGGGCCATCCGGGCGCTGTCGCCGCGCAGCTCGGCCAGAGTGATCTCGGACTCGTCGCGCTCGCGCGGAGCGGTGTGGTTCGCCATAGGCGCACCGTATGCACGCCCCCGCCACAGAAAAAAGACCTACTCTGGGGTAGTTTCCGCTGTTCGGCGCGACCCCCGGTACCGGGTAGCGTGAATCGTCAACGCCTTCCGTATCCGTCAGGAGCGCCAGCCGTGCGTATCGCAGTCACCGGCTCCATCGCCACCGACCACCTCATGACCTTCCCCGGCAGGTTCGCCGACCAACTCGTCGCGGACCAGCTGCACACGGTCTCCCTGTCGTTCCTCGTCGACAACCTCGACGTGCGCAGGGGCGGGGTCGGCGCCAACATCTGCTTCGGCATGGGTCAGCTCGGCAGCGCGCCGATCCTGGTGGGCGCGGCCGGCTTCGACTTCGACGAGTACCGCGGCTGGCTCGACCGGCACGGCGTCGACACGGCCTCCGTCCGGATCTCCGAGGTGCTGCACACCGCGCGCTTCGTCTGCACGACGGACAAGGACCACAACCAGATCGGCTCCTTCTACACCGGTGCCATGAGCGAGGCCCGGCTGATCGAGCTCAAGGCCGTCGCCGACCGCGTGGGCGGGCTCGACCTGGTGCTGATCGGCGCGGACGACCCGGAGGCGATGCTCCGCCACACCGAGGAGTGCCGGACCCGCGGGATCGCGTTCGCCGCGGACTTCTCGCAGCAGATCGCCCGGATGGACGGCGACGAGATCCGCACCCTCCTGGACGGCGCGACGTACCTCTTCTCCAACGAGTACGAGAAGGGGCTCATCGAGTCCAAGACCGGCTGGACCGACGAGGAGATCCTCGGCAAGGTCGGCCACCGGGTCACCACCCTCGGCTCGCGCGGCGTCCGCATCGAGCGGGTCGGCGAGGAGGCCATCGAGGTCGGCTGCGCGGAGGAGGAGGCCAAGGTCGACCCGACCGGCGTCGGCGACGCGTTCCGCGCGGGCTTCCTGACCGGTCTGTCGTGGGGCGTCGGCCTGGAGCGGGCCGCCCAGGTCGGCTGCATGCTCGCCACGCTGGTGATCGAGACCCTCGGCACGCAGGAGTACACCCTGCGCCGCGCCCACTTCATGGACCGCTTCACCAAGGCGTACGGCCACGAGGCCGCGGCCGAGGTCCGGTCCCACCTGTCCTGACGTGAGCGAGGGGGTGCGGGGCGGCCGCCCCGCACCCCCTCGTGTCGCTCACACCACCCGGCGCACCACGTACGCCACCCCGCCCTTCGGGGACGGGCGTTCGCCCACGTACTCCTGGCCGCGCATCTCGCACCACGCCGGGATGTCCAGGCGGGCCGCCTCGTCGTCGGCGAGGACCGTGACCGTCCCGCCGACCGGGACGTCCCCGATCACCTTCGCCAGCTCGATCACCGGGATCGGGCAGCGCCGCCCCAGCGCGTCCACCACGAGCGACGACTCCTCCGCCGCGGCCGTACGGATCTCCACCGCCGGTACGCCGAGCTGCTCGCGGATCGAGCCCACCACCCCCGGCAGCACCTCCAGGAACCGGTCGACGTCCGCCTCCGCGGTGCCCGTGGGCAGCGACACGCGGACGTTCCCCTCGCTCAGCACCCCCATCGCGCGCAGCACATGGCTGGGCGTCAGGGTCGAACTCGTGCACGACGAACCCGACGAAACGGAGAAACCGGCCCGGTCCAGCTCGTGCAGCACGGTCTCCCCGTCGACATAGAGACAGGAGAAGGTGACGAGGTGCGGCAGCCGGCGCACCGGATCCCCGACCACCTCCACGTCGGGGACCAGCTCCGGCACCCGCGCCCGGATCCGGTCGACCAGCGCCCGCAGCCGCACCGCCTCGGCCGCCGCCTCGTCCCGCACCGCCCGCAGCGAGGCCGCCGCCGCGACGATCCCCGGGATGTTCTCGAAGCCGGGCGCACGCCCCGACTCCCGTTCGTCCGCCGGGCCTTGGGCCGCGAACCGCACCCCCTTGCGCACCGCGAGCAGTCCCACCCCGGCCGGCCCGCCCCACTTGTGCGCGCTGCCCGCCAGCAGCGACCAGCCGCCCGCGACCGGCCCCCAGCCCAGCGACTGCGCCGCGTCCACCAGCAGCGGCACACCCGCCGCCCGGCACGCCTCGGCCGCCTCGGCGACCGGCTGCTCCGTGCCCACCTCGTGGTTGGCGGACTGCAGACACGCCAGGGCGGTGTCCGGCGTCAGCGCGGCGGCGAACACCTCCGGGTCCACCGCGCCGGACCGCCCCACCGGCACCTGGTGGACCGTGCCGCCGGCCGCCTCGTGCGCCTCTCCGGCGTGCAGTACGGAGGAGTGCTCCACCGCCGAGACGACCAGCCGGGATCCGACACGCCGACGCCCCGCGAGCGCTCCGGTGACACCGGCGTGGACCGCGCGTGTCCCCGAAGGAGTGAAGACGAGTTCGTCCGGGCGGCACCCGACGGCCTCCGCCGCGGTCTCCCGCGCCGCGTCGAGCAGCATCCTGGCCCGCCTGCCCTCCCGGTACAGCCGGGCCGGATCGGCCCAGCCCTCGTCCAGTGCGGCCTGCAGCGCCTGGCGGGCGACGGGGTGCAGCGGTGCGGCGGAAGCAGTGTCGAAGTACGGCATCCGGCCACGCTAACCCCAGCGGGGCGAGGGGCCGTCAGATGCCCCTGTCGCACCGCCGATCGGGCCCCCGGAACCCGCCCCCGGAATGACGCGGTCCACCCCTTCGGGGACTCCGGCGGCGCGTTGGGCACCCTCCCCGCGCGACCCCAAATAGCGTCCAGTAGGGTTTGGTCCGCATAAACATCCAAACCCCTGCCCGCGGCCGGGGCGGCGACCGACCAGCGAGACGGACGGCCGTGGCCGACCTAGCGCGGGCCGAGACTCTCGGGAAGGCGCTACGTGAGTCCCAACGGCTCCGACCGCTCGTCGCGGCGCCCGATGCGGCGGAAGCTGCCGCAGGTGCTGACTGCGGGCCTGATCCTGGCGACAGCCACCGGCTGCTCGTACAACTGGGAAGACTTCCCCCGCCTTGGTATGCCCACTCCGGTGACCGAAGAGGCGCCGCGGATCCTCTCCCTCTGGCAGGGCTCGTGGGCGGCAGCGCTCGCCACGGGTGTGCTGGTCTGGGGTCTGATCCTGTGGTCGGTCTTCTTCCACCGCCGCACGCGCACCAAGGTCGAGGTTCCTCCGCAGACCCGGTACAACATGCCCATCGAGGCGCTGTACACGGTCACCCCGCTCATCATCGTGTCGGTGCTCTTCTACTTCACCGCGCGCGACGAGTCGAAGCTCCTCTCACTCGCTCCCAAGCCCGCCCACACCATCAACGTGGTCGGCTACCAGTGGAGCTGGGGCTTCAACTACATCGAGGACGTCCCCGGTGTGAAGGGCGACGCTCAGAAGGCCCCCAACCTGCTGGCCATCCCGGACAGGTACCGGGAAGACTTCCCGGCGAACGCCGGCGGCGTCTACGACTACGGCATTCCGGGTACCCGGAACCCGCAGACCGGCAACCCGGGTCCGACCCTGTGGCTGCCGAAGGGCGAGAAGGTCCGGTTCGTCCTGACCTCCCGTGACGTCATCCACTCCTTCTGGGTGGTCCCCTTCCTCATGAAGCAGGACGTCATCCCCGGTCACACCAACGCCTTCGAGGTCACCCCGTCGCAGGAGGGCACCTTCGTGGGCAAGTGTGCCGAGCTGTGCGGTGTCGACCACTCCCGGATGCTCTTCAACGTCAAGGTGGTCTCCCCGGAGCGCTACCAGCAGCACCTGAAGGAGCTGGCGGAGAAGGGGCAGACCGGCTACATCCCGTCCGGCATTGAGCAGACGGACCCGGCCCGGAATGCGGAGACGAACAAGCTGTGAGCATTCTCAACGAACCCCACGGGGCGGCCGCGGCTGAGGACTCGTACGAGAACGAGCTCCCGGTACGACGCAGGCAGCCCGGCAACGTCGTGGTGAAGTGGCTGACCACCACCGACCACAAGACGATCGGTACGCTCTACCTGGTCACGTCGTTCGTCTTCTTCTGCATCGGCGGACTCATGGCGCTCTTCATGCGCGCCGAGCTGGCCCGTCCGGGTACGCAGATCATGTCGAACGAGCAGTTCAACCAGGCGTTCACGATGCACGGCACGATCATGCTGCTGATGTTCGCGACGCCGCTGTTCGCCGGATTCGCGAACTGGATCATGCCGCTGCAGATCGGCGCGCCCGACGTGGCGTTCCCGCGGCTGAACATGTTCGCGTACTGGCTGTACCTCTTCGGCTCGATCATCGCGGTGGCCGGCTTCCTCACCCCGCAGGGTGCGGCCGACTTCGGCTGGTTCGCCTACTCCCCGCTGTCGGACGCGGTCCGCTCGCCGGGCGTCGGCGCCGACATGTGGATCATGGGTCTGGCCTTCTCCGGCTTCGGCACGATCCTCGGCTCGGTCAACTTCATCACCACGATCATCTGCATGCGCGCTCCCGGCATGACGATGTTCCGCATGCCGATCTTCGTGTGGAACGTGCTGCTGACCGGTGTGCTGGTCCTGCTCGCCTTCCCGGTCCTCGCGGCGGCGCTGTTCGCCCTGGAGGCCGACCGCAAGTTCGGCGCGCACATCTTCGACCCGTCCAACGGTGGCGCACTGCTGTGGCAGCACCTCTTCTGGTTCTTCGGTCACCCAGAGGTGTACATCATCGCCCTGCCGTTCTTCGGCATCGTCTCCGAGAT
This sequence comes from Streptomyces sp. HUAS YS2, assembly GCF_033343995.1. Taxonomy (NCBI): domain Bacteria; kingdom Bacillati; phylum Actinomycetota; class Actinomycetes; order Kitasatosporales; family Streptomycetaceae; genus Streptomyces; species Streptomyces solicathayae. The sequence goes on from NZ_CP137573.1 coordinate 5,811,908, forward strand.
CATCCCGGTCTTCAGCCGTAAGCCGATGTTCGGCTACATCGGTCTGGTCGCCGCGACGATCGCGATCGCCGGTCTCTCCGTGACCGTGTGGGCCCACCACATGTACGTCACCGGCGGCGTACTCCTTCCGTTCTTCTCCTTCATGACGTTCCTCATCGCCGTACCGACCGGCGTGAAGTTCTTCAACTGGATCGGAACGATGTGGAAGGGCTCGTTGTCCTTCGAGACCCCGATGCTCTGGACGATCGGCTTCCTGGTCACCTTCACCTTCGGTGGTCTGACCGGTGTCATCCTGGCCTCGCCGCCGATGGACTTCCACGTCTCCGACTCGTACTTCGTCGTGGCGCACTTCCACTACGTCGTCTTCGGCACCGTGGTGTTCGCGATGTTCGCCGGCTTCCACTTCTGGTGGCCGAAGATGACGGGCAAGATGCTCGACGAGCGGCTCGGCAAGATGACGTTCTGGACGCTGTTCATCGGCTTCCACGGCACGTTCCTGGTGCAGCACTGGCTGGGCGCCGAGGGCATGCCGCGTCGTTACGCGGACTACCTGAACGCGGACGGCTTCACCGCCCTGAACACGATCTCGACGATCTCCTCGTTCCTGCTGGGCATGTCGATCCTGCCGTTCATGTACAACGTCTGGAAGACCGCCAAGTACGGCAAGAAGATCGAGGTCGACGACCCGTGGGGCTACGGCCGTTCGCTCGAATGGGCGACGTCCTGCCCGCCGCCGCGGCACAACTTCCTCACCCTGCCCCGGATCCGTTCGGAATCCCCGGCGTTCGACCTGCACCACCCGGAGATCGCGGCGCTCGACCAGCTCGAGAACCACGGCGAGAAGGCCCTCGCGGGTGAGAAGGAGGCCGGCAAGTGAAGATCCAGGGCAAGATGTTCATCTGGCTGAGCGTCTTCATCCTCGCCATGGCGATCCTGTACGGCGTCTGGTCGAAGGAGCCGGCCGGTACCACGGCCCTCTTCCTGGCCTTCGCGCTGTGCATCATGGTCGGCTACTACCTGGCCTTCACGGCCAAGCGGGTCGACGCGATGGCGCAGGACAACAAGGAGGCCGACGTCGCGGACGAGGCCGGTGAGCTGGGCTTCTTCGCCCCGCACAGCTGGCAGCCGCTGTCGCTGGCCATCGGTGGCGCGCTCGCCTTCCTGGGCGTGGCCATCGGCTGGTGGCTGCTGTACTTCTCCGCCCCGCTGATCCTGGTCGGCATCTTCGGCTGGGTCTTCGAGTTCTACCGCGGCGAGAACCAGAACCAGTAGCACCTCCGCACCACCCGCAGGACCCCGAGGGGCCCGGACGCTTCGTCAACGAAGTGTCCGGGCCCCTCGTTTGCAGTCACTCCGCGCGCTGCGGCGAAGGAATGTTCTTACGGTGATGTCATGAACGACACGCCGCGCATTCGGACTCTTTTCAGCTGCACTCTGCTGGCCGCAGCGGTCACCGCCGCAGCGAGCGCGTGCGGCGGGGCGGACGGCGATCCGCTGACGGCGAAGCCCTACGACGCCACCCGCCAGGTCGCCTTCAACCTGCCCTCCGGCCCCGAGAAGGCCGACCCGGACAAGCCGCTGGAGGTCACCGCCAAGGGCGGCGACGGCCGGATCACCGACGTGACCGCCGTCGACGAGGCCGGTCACCACCTGGCGGGCGAGCTGTCCGCGGACGGCGCGCGCTGGCGCTCCACGGCCCCTCTGGCGGCCGGAACGCGCTACACGGTCCACGTGTCCACGGAGGACGACGACGGCGCGCCAGGCACCCGTACGCTGACGTTCGAGACGTCCCCGGCCAAGGCGGCCCTGTCCGTGAAATTCGGCCCGGAGGCGGGCAAGTACGGCGTCGGGCAGCCCATCACGGCCGAGCTGAACCAGCCGGTGAAGGACAGGAAGGCCAGGGCGGTCGTCGAGCGAGCCCTCAAGGTGCGCTCCGTACCGGCCGTCGAGGGCTCCTGGTACTGGGTCGACGACAAGAAGCTGCACTACCGGCCCAAGGAGTACTGGCCGACCGGCGCGACCGTCGCGGTCACCGGCAACCTGGCCGGCATCAAGGTCGCGAACAAGCTCTACGGCGGCCCCGTCAAGCCGCTCACGCTCACCATCGGCGACCGGCTCGAGGCCGTCGCGGACGCCGGCAGCTTTACGATGACGGTCCGCCGGAACGGAAAAGTGATCAACACCATTCCGGTGACCACCGGCAAACCGGGCTTCTCCACCCGGAACGGCATCAAGGTGGTGCTGGGCAAGGAGTACTTCGTCCGGATGCGCAGCACGACCGTCGGTATCTCGGCGGGCAGCTCCGAGTCGTACGACCTGCCCGTCTACTACGCCACCCGCGTCACCTGGAGTGGTGAATACGTCCACGCCGCGCCGTGGTCGGTCGGCTCGCAGGGCTTCGCGAACGTGAGCCACGGCTGTGTCGGCATGTCGACAGGAAACGCGGCCTGGTTCTTCGAGACCGTGCGCCCCGGCGACATCGTCCGCACCGTCAACAGCCTCGGCGACACGATGGACACCTTCGGGAACGGCTTCGGCGACTGGAACATGACCTGGGACAAGTGGCTCAAGGGCAGCGCCCTGACCGGGTCCACCGGTACCCCGGTGACCCCGGCCGTCACGGCCCGCCTCAGGCCGTCGCTGTAGGCCCCGCGGGGCCCGGCGTCAGGCGTCCACCGCGAGCCGGGCGCGCAGCAGGCCCGCCAGGGCGTCCGCGAACTCGACCGGCTCGACCGGCAGGGTCACCGCGGCGTCCGCCCGGCTCCAGGTGGCCAGCCAGGCGTCCTGCGGACGCCCGATCAGCACCAGCACCGGCGGGCAGTGGAAGACCTCGTCCTTGATCTGGCGGCAGACGCCCATGCCGCCCGCCGGCACCGCCTCACCGTCCAGCACGCACACGTCGATCCCGCCCTCGTCCAGCCGCTTCAGGACCGCGGGCAGTGTCGCGCATTCGACGAACTCCACCGGAGGGACGTCGGAGGCGGGCCTGCGCCCGGCCGCCAGCCGCACCTGCTCGCGGGTGTTCGCGTCGTCGCTGTAGACCAGGACCGTGGCGCTCGACTGCATCGTTCCTCCGTGAAGGTCATCAACCGATGCGCCGGATGCTACTCCGACCCACACCCCGTCAACAGCCGTTCAACACCTGTTCGAAGGGTGCTTCGATGGGCCGTTCGGGCTGGACACACGGGCCTGACACTCCGAACGGCACCCCCCGGAGTGAGGGCGGGATAAGGGACCGACATAATGTCGGTCGTGGCGACAGCAACGACAGTAGAAACCGGGCACGCGCACCCGTCGGTCAATCGACCGAACCTCACCAGCGTCGGAACCATCATCTGGCTGAGTTCCGAGCTGATGTTCTTCGCGGCCCTCTTCGCGATGTACTTCACCCTGCGATCGGTGACGGGTGCCGAGTTCTGGGCAGAACAGGCCTCGGCCCTGAACTTCCCGTTCTCGGCTACCAACACCACGATCCTGGTGCTCTCCTCCCTCACCTGCCAGCTCGGCGTATTCGCCGCCGAGCGGGGCGACGTGAAGAAGCTCCGGGCGTGGTTCATCATCACGTTCGTGATGGGTGCGATCTTCATCGGCGGCCAGGTCTTCGAGTACACCGAGCTGGTCAAGCACGAGGGTCTCTCGCTCTCGTCGGACCCGTACGGCTCGGCGTTCTACCTGACCACCGGCTTCCACGGCCTGCACGTGACGGGCGGTCTCATCGCCTTCCTGCTGGTCCTGGGCCGGACGTACGCCGCCAAGAGATTCACTCACGAGCAGGCAACCGCCGCCATCGTCGTGTCCTACTACTGGCACTTCGTCGATGTCGTCTGGATCGGCCTTTTCGCCACGATCTACATGATCAAGTAGTCGGACCGCCGACCCAGGCGAACCGAGACATCCAGCAAGATCGACGCAGAAGATCCTGACACCGGGGTAATCCGTGAAAAAGCTCTCCGCACGACGACGCCATCCGCTGGCGGCGGTCGTCGTCCTACTTCTCGCGCTGGCGGCCACTGGGGGGCTGTACGCCGCGTTCGCACCCGCGGACAAGGCGCAGGCCGAAGAAACCTCCCAGTCCCTCGCCATCGAGGAGGGCAAGAAGCTCTACTCCGTCGGCTGTGCCAGCTGCCACGGAACCGGCGGTCAGGGCACCACTGACGGCCCGTCCCTGGTCGGCGTCGGCTCCGCGGCCGTGGACTTCCAGGTCAGCACCGGTCGCATGCCGGCGCAGCAGCCGGGCGCCCAGGTGCCCAAGAAGCCGAACATCTACTCGAACGCGGAGATCGACCAGCTGGCGGCGTACATCGCCTCGCTCGGCGCCGGTCCGATCGAGCCGACCGAGAAGCAGTACAGCCCCGAGGGCGCAGACATCGCCAAGGGTGGCGAGCTCTTCCGCTCCAACTGCGCCCAGTGCCACAACTTCACCGGTGAGGGCGGCGCGCTGACGCACGGCAAGTACGCCCCGAACCTCGAGGGCGTGAGCCCCAAGCACCTCTACGAGGCCATGCAGACCGGCCCGCAGAACATGCCCTCCTTCCCCGACACGACCATGCCGGAGAAGGAGAAGAAGGACATCATCGCGTACGTCCAGGCCGTCAACAGCGATGAGGCCGACAACCCGGGCGGTTTCAAGCTCGGTGGTCTCGGTCCCGTCAGCGAGGGTCTGTTCGCGTGGGTCTTCGGGCTCGGCGCACTGATCGCAGTTGCCGTCTGGGTTGCGGCCCACACCGCTAAGGCCAAGAAGTCATGAGTAGCCAAGAGATTCCAGAAGAGAACCTGCCCGCTGAGCAGGACACCGCGCACGGCGCGGTGAAGGTCCTCGACGACCCGTTCGCCGACCCGGGCCTTCCGCCCCACAAGCCGCGCGTCCAGGACATCGACGAGCGGGCCGCCAAGCGGTCCGAGCGTGTGGTCGCCTTCATGTTCGTGCTGTCGATGCTGGCCACCATCGGCTTCATCGCCTCGTACGTGATCTTCCCGGTCGACAAGATCGTGTACATCTGGCCGTTCGGCCGGGTGAGCGCGCTCAACTTCGCGCTGGGCTGGACCCTCGGCCTCGCCCTCTTCTTCATCGGCGCGGGCGCGGTCCACTGGGCCCGCACCCTGATGTCCGACGTCGAGATCGCGGACGAGCGGCACCCGATGGCCGCCTCCCCGGAGGTCAAGGCCAAGGTCATGGCGGACTTCGCGGCCGGTGCCGACGAGTCCGGCTTCGGCCGCCGCAAGCTGATCCGCAACACGATGTTCGGCGCGCTCGCGATGGTGCCGCTCTCCGGCATCGTCCTGCTGCGTGACATGGGCCCGCTGCCCGAGAAGAAGCTCCGGGTCACCCTGTGGGCCAACGGCAAGCAGCTCATCAACATGAACACCCACGAGCCGCTGCGTCCCGAGGACGTCGCGGTCGGGTCGCTGACCTTCGCGATGCCCGAGGGCCTCTCGGAGCACGACCACGACTTCCAGACCGAGATCGCCAAGGCCGCCCTGATGATCGTCCGGATCCAGCCGGAGGACATCAAGGACAAGCGCGAGCTCGAGTGGTCGCACGAGGGCATCGTCGCCTTCTCGAAGATCTGCACCCACGTGGGCTGCCCGATCTCGCTGTACGAGCAGCAGACGCACCACGTGCTCTGCCCGTGCCACCAGTCCACCTTCGACCTGTCCGACGGCGCCCGGGTCATCTTCGGCCCGGCCGGCCACGCGCTGCCGCAGCTGCGGATCGGCGTCAACGCCAAGGGCAACCTCGAGGCGCTCGGCGACTTCGACGAGCCCGTCGGTCCTGCATTCTGGGAGCGCGGATGAGCACTGTGACGGATACGCAGAAGAAGGCCCCCGCCGGTGAGCGGGTGGCCGACTGGGCCGACGGACGCCTGGGGATCTACACGCTGGCCAAGGCCAACATGCGGAAGATCTTCCCGGACCACTGGTCCTTCATGCTGGGCGAGGTCTGCCTCTACAGCTTCCTCATCATCATCCTGACGGGCGTCTATCTGACGATGTTCTTCCACCCGTCGATGAACGAGGTGGAGTACCACGGCAGCTACATCCCGCTCCAGGGTCAGCTGATGTCCGAGGCGTTCAACTCGACCATGCACATCTCCTTCGATGTGCGCGGTGGTCTGCTCATCCGGCAGATCCACCACTGGGCGGCGCTGATCTTCCTCGCCGGCATGTTCGTGCACATGATGCGCGTGTTCTTCACCGGCGCGTTCCGCAAGCCGCGTGAGATCAACTGGCTGTTCGGCTTCCTGCTGTTCTTCCTGGGCATGTTCACCGGCTTCACCGGTTACTCGCTCCCGGACGACCTGCTCTCCGGCACCGGTGTCCGCTTCATGCAGGGCGCGATCCTGTCGGTGCCGATCGTCGGTACCTACCTGTCGATGTTCCTGTTCGGCGGCGAGTTCCCCGGCGGCGACTTCGTGGCCCGGTTCTACTCGGCCCACGTCCTGCTGCTGCCGGGCATCATGCTCGGCCTGGTGGTCGCCCACCTCATCCTGGTGTTCGTGCACAAGCACACGCACTTCGAGGGCCCGGGCCGCACCAACAAGAACGTCGTCGGCATGCCGCTGCTGCCGGTCTACATGGCGAAGGCCGGAGGCTTCTTCTTCCTGGTCTTCGGTGTCATCGCGATCATCTCGGCCATCGCCTCGATCAACCCGATCTGGGCCATCGGCCCGTACCGCCCGGACCAGGTGTCCACCGGCGCCCAGCCCGACTGGTACATGGGCTTCGCCGAGGGTCTGATCCGTGTCATGCCGGGCTGGGAGATCAACTTCTGGGGCCACACGCTGGTCCTGGGCGTGATGATCCCGCTGGCGATCTTCCCGGCGGTCCTGGCTGCGATCGCGGTCTACCCGTTCATCGAGTCCTGGATCACCGGCGACAAGCGCGAGCACCACATCGCGCAGCGCCCGCGCAACGCTCCGACGCGCACCGCCTTCGGTGTCGCGTGGATCACCGCGTACATGATCATGCTGGTCGGTGGTGGCAACGACATCTGGGCCACCCACTTCAACCTGTCGATCAACTCGATCACCTGGTTCGTGCGGATCTTCTTCTTCGTCGGCCCGGTCATCGCGTTCGTCGTGACCAAGCGGATCTGCATGGGTCTCCAGCGCCGCGACCACGACAAGGTGCTGCACGGCCGCGAGTCGGGCATCATCAAGCGCCTGCCGCACGGTGAGTTCGTCGAGGTCCACACGCCGCTCAGCCAGGGCGAGCTGCACCGTCTCACCGCGCACGAGCAGTACGAGCCGGCCGAGCTGCCGGCGGCGGTCGACGAGAACGGTGTCGAGCGGAAGATCGGTCGCATGGAGAAGCTGCGGGTCAAGCTCAACCGCGGTTACTACGGCGAGGAGAGCCAGATCGCCAAGCCCACCGCCGAGGAGTACAAGGAGATCCAGAGCGGCCACGGCCACCACTGATCCCCTGACCTGAAGGTCGCCACGGCAAGAGCCCCGTCCATTCGATGGACGGGGCTCTTTGCCGTCCCCGGAGATCGATAGGGTGGTAACCACTTTCCGTACGACGAGGAGCGACCATGAGCGCTGTGACCCCCGCTGGAGGCACTACCACGGCGGGCCGCTCCTGGCCCGTCGTCCTGAACACCCTGCTGGCCGGTGAGGACCTGAGCACCGAGGCCACGGCGTGGGCGATGGACCGCATCATGAGCGGCGAGGCCACCGACGCCCAGATCGCCGGCTTCGCGGTGGCGCTGCGGGCCAAGGGGGAGACGGTCCAGGAGCTGACCGGTCTGGTCGAGGCGATGTACGCGCACGCCAACCTGATCGACGTCTCCGGCCCCTCCGTGGACATCGTCGGCACCGGCGGCGACGGCGCGAAGACGGTCAACATCTCCACCATGTCGGCGATCGTGGTGGCCGGCACCGGGGCCAAGGTCGTCAAGCACGGCAACCGGGCCGCGTCCTCCGCCTCCGGGTCCTCGGACGTCCTGGAGAAGCTCGGCGTCAACCTGGAGCTCACCCCGAAGCGGGTCGTCGAGGTCGCCGAGGAGGCAGGCGTGACCTTCTGCTTCGCGGTGAAGTTCCACCCGGCGCTGCGCCACGTCGCCGCGGCCCGCGGCCAGCTCGGCGTGCGCACCGTCTTCAACTTCCTCGGCCCGCTCACCAACCCGGCCCGGGTGAAGGCACAGGCGACCGGTGTGGCCGACCCTCGGATGGCCCCGATCATGGCCGGCGTACTGGCCGAGCGGGGCTCCTCCGCCCTGGTCTTCCGCGGCGACGACGGCCTGGACGAGCTGACCACCACCGCCACCTCCAAGGTGTGGGTGGTCCGCGACGGCGCGGTGCGCGAGGAGTCCTTCGACCCGCGGGACGTCGGCATCGAGCTGGTCCCCGTGGAGGCGCTGCGCGGCGCCGACGCCTCGTACAACGCGGACGTGGCCCGGCGCCTGCTGGCCGGCGAGACCGGTCCGGTACGGGACGCCGTCCTGCTCAATTCGGCGGCGGCACTGACCGCCCTGAACCCCGGCAGCGGCACCCTGGCGGAGCAGCTGCGGGCCGGAATGGAGCAGGCCGCCGAGTCGATCGACTCGGGGTCCGCGCGCCGGGCGCTGGAGCGCTGGGTGGCCGTGAGCAACGCGTAGCGATTGGGCGTGCGGCAGAGGGGTCCGGGGTCGTCCGGGCCCCTCTTTCGCGTCCCGGATCCCGGACACGGGTTGCGTCGGGGCGATCACGTGGCATAACTTCTTGGCCAGGTCATGAGTGACAGCTACGAAGCCCCGGCTCGCTGTCCGGCAACCCTCCGTCCGTGGCGGGGTGCCCCGGGTGAAGACCAGGCCGTGGACAGCAAGGTCCACGGCAAGCGCGGACCCCTGCGACACCCTGGGGTCCTGGTCCTCAAGGGAGCAGTCTCGTGAGCAAGCGAATGCGTTAGGGCCTCCGGCCCCCTCCTCCCCACCTCCGTGCGGCCCCTTTCTCGCCGTGCGTCGAGGCAACACCCGTGTCCGGCACGTCACTTCGTGCTGCCCTGCGGGCCCCTTCACGCCTTTCGCCTTGTCCTGCCGGGAGATACCGCCATGTCCGCACGCCCGCACGCCGCCGTCGCCACCGCCGCCACCTCCGCCGTCGCCGAGCCGGCCGCCGACCCCTGCTGTGCCGCCCCGCTGCCCGTCCTCGGCCGCGACGTCACCGTCCCGCTCGTGATCGGCGGCGAGGTCACGTACGCCGCGCTCGACTACGCGGCCAGCGCGCCGGCCCTGCAGCGGGTGTGGGACGACGTCGCCGCGTACGCGCCGTACTACGGCAGCGTGCACCGCGGCGCCGGGTACCTCTCGCAGCTCTCCACCGACCTGTTCGAGAACAGCCGGGTCACCGTCGCCGAGTTCCTCGACTGCCGCGAGGACGACCAGGTCGTCTTCACCCGCTCGACCACCGACTCGCTCAACCTGCTCGCCGCCGTCCTGCCCGCCGACTGCCAGGTGTTCGTCTTCGAGACCGAGCACCACGCCTCGTTGCTGCCCTGGAAGGACGCCCGGGTCACCTACCTCAATGCGCCGCGCACCCCGCAGCAGGCGGTCGACACCCTGGAGCGCGCGCTCGCCGGCCGTGAGCCCAACGGCCCGGCCCTCGTCTGCGTGACCGGCGCCTCCAACGTCACCGGCGAGCTGTGGCCGGTACGGGAGCTGGCCGCGGCCGCCCACGCGCACGGCGCCCGGATCGTCCTGGACGCCGCCCAGCTCGCCCCCCACCACCCCGTCTCCGTACGGGAGTTGGACGTCGACTGGGTCGCGTTCTCCGGGCACAAGCTGTACGCGCCGTTCGGCTCCGGCGTGCTGGCCGGCCGCGCCGACTGGCTGCAGGACGCGGCCCCGTACCTCGCCGGCGGCGGCGCGTCGCGCAAGGTGGCCCGCCGGACCGACGGCGGCGTGGACGTCGAGTGGCACACCACCGCCGCGCGCCACGAGGCCGGTTCGCCGAACGTCATCGGCGTCTACTCCATCGCCTCCGCCTGCAAGGCGCTCACCGAGGCCGGGTTCGACACGCTGGTCGCCCGCGAGCAGCACCTGATCGACACCGTCCGGGCCGGCCTGGCCGAGGTGCCCGAGGTGAAGGTGCTCTCCCTGTTCGGCGACGACGCGCCGCGCGTCGGCGTCATCTCGTTCGTCGTCGAGGGCTGGAACAGCTCGCACTTCGCCGCCGCGCTCTCCGCCGAGTACGGCATCGGCGTCCGCGACGGCCTGTTCTGCGCCCACCCGCTGGTCCGCACCCTGCTGGGCAGCGACCCGCAGCAGATCGGCGAGTGCGGCGCGCCGGAGGCGGAGCCGGGGGTGGGGGTCCCCCCGGCCGAAGGCTGGGGGAGGTCGCTCAACGCCATCCGGGTGAGCTTCGGCGCCGGTACGCCGGACGAGCACGTGGAGCGGTTCGTGCGGGCCGTGAAGGAGCTGGTCCGCGACGGCGCGCAGTGGAACTACCGCACCGAGGACGGCCGTTGCGTCCCGGACCGCGGCTGAGCACCCACTCGTACGAGTGAAGGGGTCCCCCGGACGGGAGACCCCTTCACCGTGCCGTCATGAGGGCCCGCTACGACTCCAGGCCGATGGCGAAGGCCGCCTCCAGGTCGTGCTGCGAGTACGTGCGGAACGCGACGTGGGTGTCCGTGCCCTCGACACCGGGGATCTTGCTGATGCGGCCGGGGATCACGTCCGCCAGGTCGTCGTGGCGGGAGACCCGGACCATGGCGATCAGGTCGTACGTGCCGGTCACCGAGAAGACCTCGCTGACGTTCTCGAGCGCCGCGATCGACTCGGCGATCTCGGGAATGCGGTCCACGCTGGTCTTGATGAGCACGATCGCGGTGATCATGGCTGGCGTTCTCCCTCGGTCGCCGCGGCTGGAGCCTTCACCTTAGCGCCACCGCGGAAGCGTCCCCAGGCGTAGAGGAAGCCGGCCGCGAACCCCACCACGTGCGCCAGGTACGCCACGCCGGGTCCCGGCCCCGCGGAGCGGGCCGCGAGCCACTGCAGCACGAACCAGAAGACCAGCACCATCCAGGCGGGGAAGCGCAGCGGCAGGAACAGCAGGAAGGGGAACAGGCTGGTCACCCGGGCGCGGGGGAAGAGGAACAGGAACGCCCCCAGCACCGCGGAGATCGCTCCCGAGGCCCCGACCAGCGTCTGCTCGCTGTTGGCGTGCGCGGCCGCGTACGCCAACAGGGCGAGGTATCCGCAGCCCAGATAGAAGAGGAGGAACTCCACCGCGCCCATCCGCTCCTCCGCCATCGCGCCGAAGACGGAGAGGAAGAGCATGTTCCCCAGCAGGTGCAGCCAGCTGCCGTGTACGAACAGTGCGGTCAGCGGGGTGAGCAGGGCGTGCGGCTCGCTGCTCATCAGCTCGGCGGGGACCACCCCCCAGCGGCGGAACCAGTCGCTCTGCGCGGCGAGGAGCTGGTCGCCCGTGCCGTACACCGGGTTCAACCCGGACACCGGACCGATCAGGAAGACCAGGCAGCAGGCCGCGATGAGGCCGTACGTCACCGTCGGTCCGTGCCTCACGTTGCGCGCCGTTCCCCGCCAGTCGATCACTCCCAGATCATGTCGTACCGGGACCGAGCGGGACAGAGTGCCTCGCCGCGACATGGGATACCCGGGAGGCCGTAGGGTTGCGGGCAGTACCTCCGCAGTTCGACGGCGCACCGCGGGCCCCCTGGACAGGAAAAGAAGGACGGCACGATGACGACGGTTCCCCAGCCGACCGCCGAGACCCGCTGGCGCTGCACGCTCTGCGGAAACCTGACCCGCTTCGACGTGACACGGTCCTCGAAGGTCGTCGAGTACGTCCATCTGGACCTGGCCGGCGAGCCCACCGTGGAGGAGCGCGAGGTGGTCAGTGAGACCATCGAGTCGGTCCGCTGCCGCTGGTGCAACGCGGTGGACCAGATCGAACTGGTGGACAGGCCGGGTACGGCTTCCTGACGCACGGCGCGGACGACAACGAGGTGACGGAACGTGGAGCAGCCCGCACGGGACGGTGAGCCGGCCGGTGCGGCCGGCGACGCCGCCGAGGCGCTCGACCGACCGCTGCCGGAAGGCGTGCGGCGACGGGTCGTCGCGCTGGTCTCCGACGCCTTCGGCGGGCTGACGGTCGCTGAGCTTCCGGCTGCTCTGCGGCAGTACGCCCGTTTCACCCCGAGTCGCCGAGCCAAGTTCGCGGGCAACGCCATGGCCACCGCCCTGGAGGGCGACCCGCTGTTCCGGCAGCGGATCGGCGAGCGGTTCCGGGAGGCCGAGCCGGAGCTGGCCGGGGCGGTCGAGTCCGGCGCCCCGCCGGCCGCGGCCGATCCCGTGGACGTCGCCGCCGCCGCGTACGTGCTGCGGCCGGCCGGCTGGGTCAAGCTGGTGGCCGCCGCGGGCGAGGAGGCCCAGCGGGCCGACGCCGAGCGGGCCGACGAGGCCGGCCGGCGCGAACTGGAGCGGCTGCGCGAGGAGGTCGCGACCGCCAAGGAGCGGGGCCGCGCCGAGACCGAGCAGCTGCGCCACGACCTGGAGGCGGCCCGGAAGGAAGCGGAATCGCTTCACCGCAAGCTGCGCAGCGCCCAGAGCGACGTGAAGCGCGGCGAGGCCGCGCTGCGCCGCACCCAGGGCGAGATCGACGCGATCCGGGCCGAGGCCGGAGCGCAGGTGTCGGCCGCCGAGAGCGAGAGCCGCCGGCTCAAGTCCCGGCTCGGCGAGGTGGAGGCGGCCCTGGAGGCCAGCCGGCGCGCCGCCCGCGAGGGGCGCTCGGTGGAGGACATGCGGCTGCGGCTGCTGCTCGACACCGTGCTCGACGCCGCGCAGGGGTTGCGCCGCGAACTGGCCCTGCCCCCGGTCTCCGTGCACCCCGCCGACACGGTCGACGCGGTGGAGCCGGGCCGGATGTCGCCGAAGGACATCGCCAACCGCGCGCTGTCCGAGACCGACCCCGCGCTCCTCGACCAGCTGCTCGCGCTGCCCCAGGCGCACCTGGTGGTGGACGGTTACAACGTGACCAAGACCGGCTATCCGACGATGCCGCTGGAGAAGCAGCGGCTGCGGCTGCTCGGCGGCCTGTCCGCGCTCGCGGCCCGTTCGGGCGCCGAGGTCACCTGCGTCTTCGACGGGGCCGAGCTGGCCGCCCCGGTGCTGCTCGCGCCGCCGCGCGGGGTGCGCGTGCTGTTCTCCAAGCCCGGCGTCACCGCGGACGAGTTGATCCGCCAGCTGGTCCGCGCCGAGCCGCCCGGCCGGCCGGTGGTCGTGGTGTCCACCGACCGCGAGGTCGCCGACGGCGTCGCCAAGGCCGGCGCCCGGCCGGTCGCGTCCGTCTTGTTGCTGAAGCGCCTTTCGCGCCTCTCGTGAGGGCTCGGCAACTCCTGGGCGCAATGCCCGAATTCTGGAGGGCGCAGGGTCAAGTGGCCGCTACTGCCCGTGTGGTGTATGTAAATAATGTGCTGCGTGGGCGAGATTTTTCGCATGAGGATTTGAACTGATCACAACTTGGTCACTAGGGTCGGGCCTCGAACCTTCGCGCGGTTGATCATCCATCCGGGATGGCAGTGAAGGACCGCCTGCCCACCCGCGGCCAGGCGGCTCGAGGCAGAAGGAGATCGCCTTCGTGGCGTCCCACCGTCGTCCCAAGCAGCCGAGCCGCACCCGCGTGACCGTGCTCACCGCCACCGCCGCCGCGGCCGTCGCCCTGTCCGCCAACGCCGGCGCCCAGGCCGCGCCGAAGCCGAAGGTCGACGAGGTCAAGTCGAAGGTCGACAAGCTCCACCACGAGGCCGAGGAGGCCACGGAGCAGTACAACCTGGCCGAGGAGCGCCGCGGCAACCTCCAGAAGGAGATCAGCGCCCTTCAGGACAAGGTGGCCCGCGGTCAGGCCGAGCTCAACACGCTGCGCGACAGCATCGGTTCGGTCGCCAGCGCCCAGTACCGGTCCGGCGGCATCGACCCGTCGATCCAGCTGTTCCTCTCCTCCGACCCGGACACCTACCTCGACAAGGCGTCCGCGATCGACCAGTTGAGCGCCAAGCAGGCCGATGTGCTCCAGTCGATCCAGGAGAAGCAGCGGACCCTCGCCCAGCAGCGGGCCGAGGCGACCACGAAGCTCGCCGACCTGGAGAGCGTCCGCAAGACGCTCGGCGAGAAGAAGAAGTCCTTCCAGGGCAAGCTCGCCGAGGCGCAGAAGCTGCTCAACACGCTGACCGCCGACGAGCGCGCCAAGATGCGGGCCGAGGAGCAGCGCGCCAGCCGCGCCGCCGGTGACCGCGTCGACCTCGGCAACGAGGTCCCCGCCTCCCAGCGCGGCGCCGCCGCCCTCAACGCCGCCGCCACGCAGCTCGGCAAGCCGTACGTCTCCGGCGCCGAGGGCCCCAACTCGTACGACTGCTCCGGTCTCACGCAGTGGTCGTACCGGCAGGCCGGTGTCCGGCTCAGCCGCACCACCTACACGCAGCAGAACGACGGCGTGAAGATCGGCCGCAGCCAGCTCAAGCCGGGTGACCTGGTCTTCTTCAACAGCCTTTCGCACGTGGGCCTGTACGCGGGCAACAACACGATCCTGCACGCCCCGAAGCCGGGCGCGGTCGTCCGCTACGAGTCCATGGACTACATGGGCACCTTCCAGTTCGGCGTCCGCATCTGACGTCCGATCGGGCGAATCGCCCGTTCCTCCGCTGACTCCACGCCCCGCCGGTGACCTGTGATCTCCGGCGGGGCGTCACTGTGCGTACGCGGCGCGTTCGTTGGTCGCTCCGTGGTCGACGGGTTACTGTCTGCCGTCGCGACGACGCCTCAGGCGTCACACACGTCGTGCACGCGACCTGTGCGTCCAGCGGAAAGGAGCGCCGTACGTGGCGTCCCATCGCCGGCCCTCCAAGGCCACCGTTCTGTCCGCGGCGGCGGCCACCGCCGCCGCGGCCCTCGGCGGCGCCGTCCCGGCGAACGCCGATCCGCAGGGCGGCCCGGAGGCCACCAGGGCCACCGTCGACCGGCTCTTCGAGGAGGCCGAACGCGCCACCGAGGGCTACAACAAGGCCGACGAGCGCGCCGACCGGCTGCGCGCGCAGGTCTCCCGGGCCCGGGACGGCGTGGCGCGCGGCCAGGAGCGGATCAACCGGATGCGCGGCGCGCTCGGCACGCTGGCCGGGGCGCAGTACCGCTCCGGGGGCATCGACCCGGTGCTCGACCTGCTGCTCTCCTCGAAGCCCGACACCTACCTGGACCGGGCCGCGGTGCTCGACCGGGTGACCGCCCGGCAGAGCGACGCGCTCCGCGAACTCCGCGAGGAACTGCGCCGGTCGGCGCAGGTGCGCGAGGAGGCCGGGCGCGCGCTCGCCGAACTGGAGCGCAGCCGACAGCAGGTGGCCCGGCACAAGCGCACCGTCGAACGCAAACTCGCCGAGGCCCGGCGGGTGCTTGCGGCGCTGCCCGCCGACGAGCGGGCGGACTTCGACCGGGCGTCCCGGTCCGGGCGGGACGGCGAACTCCCGCCGCTGGAGGGCCTCGGCGCCTCCTCGTCCCGGGCCGCCGCGGCCGTGATGGCAGCCCGCAGCGCGGTCGGCAGGCCGTACGTGTGGGGCGCGACCGGCCCGTCCGGCTTCGACTGCTCCGGCCTGATGGTGTGGTCGTACCGGCAGGCCGGCGTCAGCCTGCCGCGCACCTCGCAGGCGCAGCGTCACGCCGGCCGGCAGGTGCCGCTCTCGCAGGCGCGGCCGGGCGACCTCGTGACGTACCGGGGCGACGCCAGCCATGTGGCGATCTACGCCGGGAACGGGCAGGTGATCCACGCCCCCTACCCGGGCGCCAAGGTCCGCTACGACCCGGTCGGGATGATGTCCCACGTCACGGTCACCCGGGTGTGACCGTACGATCGGAAGGGTGGCAGGTCAGGGGAGTGGAGGGGCGCGACGCGCGGTCGTCGTCCTGCTGACCCTGCTCGCGCTCGCCGGGCTGCTCGCCGGCTGTGTGACCGCCTCCGGGCCCGCCGACCCCGCGGCCCGCGAGATCCAGCGGCTCCTCGACTCCCGTGCGGGGGCGGTGCTCCGCCACGATCCGGCCGGGTACGTCGCCGCCTTCGACCCCGGTGCCACGGCGGCCGTGACGGCCGCGCGGCGCGAGTACGACCACTTGGCGGACGTGCCGTTCGGATCGTGGACGTACCGGGTGACCGACATCGACCGGACCGGGCCGGGGCGGGCTGTCGTCCGCGCGGATCTCCGGTACCGGATCCGGGGCTACGACTCCGGCCCCGTCACGACCCCGCGCGAGCTGGAGCTGACCGAGCGGGACGACCGCTGGTACGTCACCGCCGAGCGCGACGGCGCGGGGGCCTCCCAGCAGCTCTGGCAGCAGGGCGACGTCGAGGTGGTGCGCGGCGGGCGCAGCCTCGTCCTGGGCGTCGGCCAGAGCGCGGCGCGGCTGCGTGCGATCGCCGCCGAGGCGGACCGGGCGGTGCCCGCTGTCTCGGCCGCCTGGCCGCGGCCCTGGACCGGCCGGGTGGTCATCCTCGTGCCCGCCTCGCTGGACGCGATGGGGCGGCTCCTCGGCGCCCCGGCGGCCGGGTACCGGGGGATCGCGGCGGTCACCACCGGCGAGACCGGCGGCGGGGCGGACGCGCCCGCGGACCGGGTCATCGTGAACCCGGACGCGTACGGGGTGCTCGGCACCTTCGGCCGACAGGTCGTGCTGACCCACGAGACGACCCATGTGGCGACCCGCGCGCACACCTCGGCGGCCACCCCGATGTGGCTCTCGGAGGGCTTCGCGGACTGGGCCGCGTACCGGGGCAGCGGTCGCACGGCCGCCCAGGCGGCGCCCGAACTCCGCCGCGCGGTCCAGGACGGCACGCCCCCGGACCGGCTCCCGGAGGACGAGGCGTTCGCCTTCTCGGGCGACGGGGACGCGCTGGCCCGCGCGTACGAGTCGGGCTGGCTGGCCTGTGAACTCGTCGCCGAGCGCTGGGGCGAGGCGAAGCTGACCGCGTTCTACGCGGCGGTCGGTGCCCACCCGGGGCGCGCGGGCGCGGTCGAGAAGGCCCTCCACGACGTCCTGTCGACGACACCGGACGCCTTCACCGCCGAGTGGCGGGCGTACCTGCGAGAACGCCTGGCCTGACGGGCGTCAGCCCTCCAGCACCGCCAGCGTCTCCCGCAGCCACGCCTTCTCCTCCGTGCCCGTCGCCCGGGCGATGCGGAGCATTCCGGCGCGGAAGACGTCCGGTTCGCGCTCCGCGCGGACCGGTTCGCCGTCGCGGTAGAAGAAGCTGGCCGGGGTCTCCAGGAAATCCAGCCGGCGGCGCAGGACAGCGGCCTGCGCGGCGGGGTCGCCGAGGACGCCGAGGAACGCCAGGACGGTGTTGAAGCGCTGCCCGTCGGAGATGTCCGCGTCCTTCGGCTCGCCGAGCAGGGCCCGCAGCCTCGCCCGGCCCGCGTCCGTGAGCGACAGTGTCCGGCGCGAGGCTCCGCCCGCGCCCGGTTCGGTGCGGCTCTCCAGCAGGCCCGCCGTCACCATGCGGGTGATCGCCGGGTACAGCGCGCCGTCGCTGACCGGCCGGACGTGGCCGCTCAGCGCCTGGATGCGCTCCTTCAACTCGTAGCCGTGCAACGGGCCGTCGTGCAGGAAGCCCAGGATCGTCAGCTCCAGCAACCCGCTCTCCTCTCGGACTTGTCGCGTCTGCCCTCATCATGGTACCTCTCATCGAGGTGCCTCGAAACGAGGTACGCGATTCGAGGGGGATTCATGGAACACCGCAGGCGACTCGTCTCGCTCGCGTACCCCGTCTACTTCGAGCTGCTCGCGTCCGTCGCCGCCGGGGTCATCAACATGGTCTGGGTGGCCCGTCTCGGACCGGCCGCCGTCGCCGCCGTCGCCGTGGCCGGCAACGTAGAGAACGTGCTGCTCGGCGTCGTGCTGATGGCCGGCTCCGGCACCACCGTCCTCGTCGCCCGGGCGCGCGGCGCGGACGACCCGGCCGGTGTGCGCGCCGCCGTCCGCGGCGGGACCGCGCTCTGCGCGCTGCTGATCCCGCCGGTCGCCGTCGGTGGCTTCCTGCTCCGCGAGCCGCTGGCCCGCCTGCTCCTCGGCGACTCCGCCGCCCTCCCGCTCGCCGCGGGCTACTTCGCGATCGCGCTGCCCGGCACGGCCGTCTTCTTCGCCGGCAACGTCGTCGACGGCATCCTCAAGGGCGCGGGCGACACCCGCACCCCGATGCGCCTCGCCTTCCTCGCCAACGGGCTGATCCTGGTCCTCGACCCGCTGCTCATCCACGCGTACGGGATCCGGGGCGCGGCCGTCGCCACCGTCACGGGGCGCGCCGTCGCGCTCGCCGCCGGGCTGTTCGCGCTGCGCCGCAACGCCCTCCTGAAGGAGTCCGCCCGGGCCGGTGGCACCGGCGGCACCCTCGCGGCGCTGCGCCGCACCGCCGCCACCGGACTGCCGATGTCCGTCGACTTCGTCGTCCGGATGACCGGAACGCTCGCCCTCGTCACGACCGTCGCCCGCCTCGGCGTCGTCGAGGTCGCCGCGTACGGCATCGCCACCAAGGCCATGTACGTCGCCACCATGGCCTTCTACGCGGTGCGCCAGGCCGCCGCCATCCACACCGCCCACCTGCTCGGGGCCGGCCACGACGCGCGCGGGGTCGTCGGCCGCCAGGCCCTCGTGGTCGGCGGCGCGCTCGGCACGGCCGCGGCCGTGCTCCTGCTGCTCACCGCCGACCTCGTGCTGCGCGGCTTCGGCGCGGCGCCGGACGTCGCCGCCGCCGGGGCGCTGTTCCTGCGCTGCCTCGGCCCGTACCTCGTCCTCATGGCCGGGTTCATCGCCCTGGCCGGGGTGTTCGAGGGCGGCGGCGCCAGTCCGGTGCTCGCCCGGATCACCTTCGCGGGCGTGCTGCTCCAGCTGCCGCTCGCGTACGGCCTGTCAGGTCCGGCCGGCCTGGGGCTGCCCGGGATCTGCCTGGCGATGGCGCTCGCGATGGCCGCGCAGTGCGGTGCCCTCGCCGTACTGCGCCGGCGCACCGGTCGGACGGCGGATCAGGAGCCGAGCAGGCTCTTGTCGCGGGTGGGCTGAGCCGCCTCGCGGGACGGCGCGGGGACGGTGGCGCGCAGCCGGGGCTCGGTGACCGTCTGGAACCACAGGACGCGGCAGGCGGCGACCGAGGCCCAGACCAGCAGGCCGTTGCGGAGCACCAGCAGGGCCAGGCCGAGCGGGTCGCTGTCCACGACGTGCGAGAACCACACCGGGAACTCGAACTGCGTCACCGCCGTCGCCGCGAGCACCAGATGGGCGGGCCTGCGCATCCTGCTGGACCGGTACGCCAGACACACCGCGGCGAGCCCCACCAGCCAGATCATGTACTGCGGGCTGATCACCCGGCTGGTCAGCGTGAACAGCAGCACCGCCGTGAACGCGGCGTCCGCCGGGGTCGTCGTCGTGAACTCCCGGGCTCGGATGCGCCACAGCAGCAGCCAGCCGAACACGGCCGCGGTCAGTGCCATCGACGCCGTGCTGACCAGCGGGACGTACGGGCCGAGGAACTCCACCGAGCCGTAGTTCAGCAGCACCTGGCCCTCCCAGCCGAAGTGCCGGGCCACGTGGAAGACCAGCGAACCCAGCGACTCGACCTCCGTGCCGCGGTCCCGCTGGAAGGTCAGGAAGGCGAACCCGCCGGGCATCCACGCGCTGAACACCAGCAGCAGCGCCACGCCCACGGCGGCCCCGGAGGACCAGGAGCGCAGGGTCGCCCGGCCGCGCGGGGTACCGGCGAGCAGCAGCGCCGGCCACACCTTCAGGAGCGCGCCGAACGCGGCCAGCGCGCCGAGGACGCCGGGGCGGCGCAGGCCCGCCAGGAGCGCGGCGGCGGCGACCGCGGTCACCATCAGGTCGTAGCGGGCGTACGCGGTCGGGCCGAGCAGAGGCACGCCCGCGACCCACAGCCACGCGCCGCGCAGGGTGCGGCCCGGGCGCCGGCCCGCGTACAGCAGCAGTCCGAACACGACGGCGTCGGCGGCGCAGGCGAGCAGGAAGAAGGCGGACGGGTAGTCCAGGAAGGGCAGCAGGCCGGGGGAGAGGACGGCGAGGGCGGCGCCGGGCGGGTACTGCCAGGTGACGTCGTCCAGCGGGTACGTGCCGGTCTTCAGGACCTCGTACCAGCCCTGGTAGATCACCGAGATGTCGCTGGTGACGTCCGGGCCCGGGACCACGACGACCTTGAACACGCAGAGCAGCAGGACGATCCGGGTGACGGCCCACACCGCGAGGGGGAGCCGGAGTGCGGTCATCGTCGATCGCGCGGTCGCGCCCGTCATACCTACCTCGTCCTTGTCCTGTATGTCCGCACATGCGGGGTTTGTGATGCCGGGCGGGGTTGTGCGCGAGCCAGCGTGCGGGACCGTCGGTTACTGTCGGCGGCGATGCACAAGACCTTGATCGTAACCAACGACTTCCCGCCACGGCCCGGTGGAATCCAGGCGTTCCTGCACAACATGGCGCTCCGTCTGGATCCCGAGCGGATCGTCGTCTACGCCTCCACCTGGAAGCGCGGCAGCGAGGGCCTGGCGGCCACCGCGGCGTTCGACGCGGAGCAGCCTTTCACGGTGGTGCGCGACCGGACCACCATGCTGCTGCCCACGCCCCGGGTGACAGCGCGCGCGGTCGGGCTGCTGCGCGAGCACGGCTGCGAGTCGGTCTGGTTCGGCGCGGCGGCGCCGCTGGGCCTGATGGCGCCCGTCCTGCGCCGCGCGGGCGCCCGGCGGATCGTGGCGACGACCCACGGGCACGAGGCGGGCTGGGCGCAGCTCCCGGCCGCGCGGCAGCTGCTGCGGCGCATCGGCGAGGGCACGGACACGCTCACCTACCTCGGCGAGTACACCCGCTCCCGGATCGCCTCCGCGCTCACGCCGGAGGCGGCGGCCAGGATGACGCAGCTCCCGCCGGGCGTGGACGAGAAGACCTTCCACCCCGACTCCGGCGGCGCCGAGGTGCGCGAACGCCTCGGGCTCACGGACCGCCCGGTCGTCGTCTGCGTCTCCCGGCTGGTCCCGCGCAAGGGTCAGGACACGCTGATCAGGGCCATGCCGGCGATCCTGGCCGAGGTGCCGGACGCGGTGCTGCTGATCGTCGGAGGCGGCCCGTACGAGGCCGCCCTGCACCGGCTCGCCCGTGAAACCGGCGTGGCCGATTCCGTACGTTTCACCGGCGCGGTGCCGTGGAAGGAGCTGCCGGCGCACTACGGCGCCGGTGACGTCTTCGCGATGCCCTGCCGCACCCGCCGCGGCGGCCTGGACGTCGAGGGCCTCGGCATCGTCTACCTGGAGGCCTCGGCCACCGGTCTGCCGGTCGTCGCCGGCGACTCCGGCGGCGCCCCCGACGCGGTCCTCGACGGCGAGACCGGCTGGGTCGTCCGCGGCACCGCCCCGGAGGACTCCGCCGAGCGCGTCGTCACCCTCCTCAAGGACCCGGAACTCCGCCGGCGCATGGGCGAACGCGGCCGCGCATGGGTCGAGGAGAAGTGGCGCTGGGACCTCCTCGCGGAGAACCTGAAGAAGCTGCTGTAGCGCGCCCGTTCGCCGCGAAACCCCTGCCGGGAACGGCCCGCGCGGGGCGCCGCGAAGGCCGTCGCCGCCGCGACGGGCGTCCGGCGAGCCCTGCGCGCCCCCGTGCGGATGCCGGACGGTCCCCGGCCTTCTCTCCCCCGGGATGCACCGAAGCCCGTGGCCGCCCCCTTCAGGGGCGCCACGGGCTTCGGTGTCCGACTCCCGCGCTACGCGCGGTAGATCGCCTCGATCTCGTCCGCGAAGTCCTTCGCGACCACGTTGCGCTTCAGCTTCAGGGACGGGGTGATGTGCCCCGCCTCCTCGGTGAACTGGGCCGACAGGATCCGGAACTTGCGGACCGACTCGGCCTTCGAGACCGCCGCGTTGCCGTCGTCCACCGCGCGCTGGATCTCCGCCAGCAGCTCCGCGTCGTCGCGGAGGGTCGCCGCCGTCGCGCCGGCCGGCTTGCCGTGGTCGGCGGCCCAGCGGGTGAGGAACTCCTCGTCCAGGGTGACCAGCGCGCCCACGAACGGGCGGCCGTCGCCGACCACCATGCACTCCGCGATCAGCGCGTGCGCGCGGATCCGGTCCTCGATGACCGCCGGGGCGACGTTCTTGCCGCCCGCCGTCACCAGGATCTCCTTCTTCCGCCCGGTGATGGCGAGGTAGCCGTCCTCGTCCAGGGTGCCGATGTCGCCGGTGTGGAACCACCCGTCGGCCAGCGCCTCGGCCGTGGCCGCCTCGTTGTTCCAGTACTCCTTGAAGATGTGCTCGCCGTGCAGCAGCACCTCGCCGTCGTCGGCGATCCGCACCACCGAGCCCGGCAGCGGCTGACCGACCGTGCCGATCTTCTGCCGGTCCCACGGGTTGAACGCCGTCGCCGCGCAGGACTCCGTCAGGCCGTAGCCCTCCAGGACGGTGAAGCCGATCCCGCGGTAGAAGTGGCCGAGCCGCTCGCCCAGCGGCGCGCCGCCGGAGATGGCGTACTCGCCGCGCCCGCCGAGCACCGCACGCAGCTTGCTGTAGACGAGCTTGTCGAAGACCTTGTGCTTGATCCTCAGGCCGAGCGAAGCGCCCTGCGGCGTGCTGGTGGCCCGGCTGTAGGCGATCGCCGTCTGCGCCGCCCGGTCGAAGATCTTGCCCTTGCCGTCCGCCTGGGCCTTCGCCCGGGCGGAGTTGTAGACCTTCTCGAAGACGCGCGGCACACCGAGGATCAGGGTGGGCCGGAACGAGGCGAGTTCGTCGGTGAGGTTCTTGATGTCCGGCAGGCAGCCGAGCCTGATCGGCGCCATGACCGCCGCGAGTTCCACCATGCGCCCGAAGACGTGGGCGGCCGGCAGGAAGAGCATCACCGAGCTGTCGCCGGTGCGGAAGAGCGGCTTCAGACGCTCGACCAGGTTGCCGCACTCGGCGAAGAACGCCCGGTGCGTCAGCACGCAGCCCTTGGGGCGGCCGGTGGTGCCCGAGGTGTAGACGATCGTCGCCGGGTCGTCGGCGTGCGCCGTCGACATCCGCTCGTCGAGCAGCTCGTCGGAGACGTCAGCGCCGGTCGCCGTGAGCTGCGCGACGGCGTCCGCCTCGATCTGCCAGACGCCCTTGAGGGCCGGCAGCTCGGCCTGCACCGAGGCGACCGACTCCTGGTGCGCCGCCGACTCGACGAGCACGAGCGTCGCGCCCGAGTCGCCGAGGATCCACTGGATCTGCTCCGGCGAGCTGGTCTCGTACACCGGCACGGTGACCGCGCCCGCGCTCCAGATCGCGAAGTCCAGCAGCACCCACTCGTACCGGGTCCGGGACAGCAGCGCGACCCGGTCGCCGACCCCCACGCCCGCGGCGATCAGGCCCTTGGCGACCCCGCGCACGTCGGCGAGGAACTGCTTGGCGGTGACGTCGGCCCAGGCGCCCGCCACTTTGCGCGCCATCACGGCGACGTCTGGGTGCTGGGAGGCGTTGCGGCGGATGAGATCCGTCAGGTTGCCGTCCGTGGGGACCTCGTACAGGGCCGGAAGGCTGAACTCGCGCAAGACTGCTGCTCCTCATCGGGCGCCGGCGCCACGGCTCTGTGTGATGCACCGGTGCGGTCCATGACCGGGAGGTGCTCTCGTGGGGGGAAGAGCACGACTGGACTGCCCGGACGTTACCCACCAGTACACGGTTCCCGGTAGGGGGTCCCGGTCAGATGTTCCGTGCATCACACACACGTGGTTGTGCTTCGCGCACAGTAATCCACAGCTCTCACGACTCCCAAGTAACCGCAGGTCCGACGCCCTAAGGTGTGGGACATGCGAGTCCATGTGGTCAGTGACGTGCACGGCAACAGCGAGGCCCTCGCCAAGGCGGGGGACGGGGCCGACGCGCTGGTCTGCCTCGGTGACCTGGTCCTCTTCCTCGACTACGCCGACCATTCGCGCGGGATCTTCCCCGATCTCTTCGGGGTCGAGAACGCCGACAGAATCGTGGCGCTGCGCACCGCCCGCCGCTTCGAAGAGGCCCGTGACCTGGGCCGCAGCCTGTGGGCCGACCTCGACATCGACCGCGACACCGCCATCGAGTTCGCCGTACGCCGCCAGTACGCCGAGCTGTTCGCCGCCTTCCCCGCCCCGACGTACGCCACGTACGGCAACGTCGACATCCCCGGCCTCTGGCCGGAGTACGCCGGCCCCGGCACCACCGTCCTCGACGGCGAGCGGGTGGAGATCGGCGGCCGCGTCTTCGGCTTCGTCGGCGGCGGGCTGCGCACCCCGATGCGCACCCCGTACGAGGTCTCCGACGAGGAGTACGCGGCGAAGGTCGAGGCCCTCGGCGAGGTCGACGTGCTCTGCTCGCACATCCCGCCGGAGGTCCCCGAGCTCACCTACGACACCGTCGCCCGGCGCTTCGAGCGCGGCAGCGGGGCGCTGCTCGCGGCGATACGGCGCACCCGCCCGAAGTACGCCCTGTTCGGGCACGTGCACCAGCCGCTGGCCCGGCGGATGCGGATCGGCGCGACGGAGTGCGTGAACGTCGGTCACTTCGCCGCGACGGGACGGCCGTGGGCCCTGGAGTGGTGACGCCCCGGGCGGTGGGGCGGGGACGGAGGGCCACGCGATAGCCTTCGTCCGTCCTCTTCCTTCGCTCACTCGAGGAGCCACCGCGATGGCGGAACACACCAGCTCGAGCATCACCATCGAGGCGGCCCCGGCCGACGTCATGGGCGTGATCGCCGACTTCGCCCGCTACCCGGAGTGGACCGGCGAGGTGAAGGAGGCCGAGGTCCTGGAGACGGACAAGGCCGGCCGCGCGGAAAAGGTCAGGCTGCTCCTCGACGCGGGTGCCATCAAGGACGACCACACCCTGGCGTACACCTGGACCGGCGACGACGAGGTCAGCTGGACGCTGGTCAAGTCCCAGATGCTGCGAGCGCTCGACGGCTCGTACCGGCTGAAGGCGACGGGCGGCGGCGACCGCACCGAGGTCACCTACCAGCTGACGGTCGATGTCAAGATCCCCATGCTCGGCATGATCAAGCGCAAGGCGGAGAAGGTCATCATCGACCGCGCCCTGGCCGGCCTGAAGAAGCGCGTGGAGTCGGGCGCGTAAGACCGCCGCGCGGCGCTCCGCCGGGCCTCGGTACCGTCACCCCATGCGGATCATCCTCGTCACCGGCCCCGGCGGCTCAGGCCGCACCACCGTCGCCGCGGCCACGGCGCTCGCCGCGGCCCGGGCCGGACGCCGGGTGCTCCTGGTCTCGGCCGAGGCCGACGCCGTCCTCGGCGAAGGTGCGGACGGCGTCCCCGGGCCGGCCCTCCTCCGCCCGGACCCCGCCGCCGACTTCCGGCGGGAGTTCCTCGCCCTCCAGAGCCGGTCCGCCGCCGCGCTCGATCTGCTCGGCGCGGTGCCCTTCGAGGACGCGGAGCTGACCGAGCTGCCCGGCAGCACCCAGTTCGCCCTGCTCCGCGCCCTGCGCACGGCCGCCGCCGGAGACCACGACCTCGTCGTCGCCGACCTCCCGCCGCTCCCCGAGGCCGTCGCCCTGCTCGCCCTGCCCGAGCAGCTCCGCCGCTACCTGCGCCGGATCCTGCCGCCGGAGCGGCAGGCCGCCCGCGCGCTGCGCCCGATGCTGGCCCAGCTCGCGGGCGTCCCCATGCCCGCCCAGTGGCTGTACGGGACCGCCGCCCGCTGGGAGGCCGAGCTCGCCGCCGTACAGGCCGTCGTCGACGCGCCGAGCACCTCCGTACGCGTCGTCGCCGAACCCGGACCGGCCGCCGACGACGCCCTGCGCACCGCCCGCCTCGGCCTCGCCCTGCACGGCCGCACCGTCGACCGGGTCGTCGCCAACCGCCTTCTGCCCGCCGATTCCCCGGACCCGTGGCTGGCCGGGCTCGCCGCACAGCAGCGCACCCACCTGGAGAGCCTGCGCGCCGCGTACGGCTCCGTGCACGAAGTCCCACACCTCGGCCGCGCCCCGCGCGGTCCCGAGGACCTTGCCCTGCTCGCCCCGGGCGAAGGCACCGACGCACCCGACCCGGGGCTCGTCCCGGCTCCCCGCGCGGCGATCGAGGACCCGGCCGAACCCGGAGGCGTGTTCACCTGGCGGCTGCCCGTGCCCGGCGCCGCCAAGCGGGACATCTCGCTGGTCCGCCGCGGCGACGAACTGCTCCTCGGTGTCGGCCCGTTCCGGCGCGTCCTGCCGCTCGCCCCGGTCCTGCGCCGCTGCACCGTCTCCGGCGCCGCGCTCGTCGACGGCTTCTTGCGGATCCGCTTCACGCCCGACCCCGGCCTGTGGCCGAAGGACGCCGTTCCGTCCGAGCGGACCCCGTGAACGGGATGCCGCCGTTCGGGTAACGTCGAGCGTAGAAACCGGCAACCCGGCACAACCCGCCACGAGGCCCGTCCGAGGAGAGCGTCATGAGCGATGCCACCGAGCGTCCTTCCGTCGACTCGGACGCCTGGGCCAGGGCCTGCGCCGAGGACCTGGAGGCCGAGAAGGCCCGCCGCCGCGCCGCCGCCGGCCAGGAGCCGGGCTCGGCCGCCGATGAGTTCCGCAGGCTCTTCGAGGCCGTCGCCGACAAGGTCTCCGGGCTGAAGTCACCGCTGATGGGCATGGCCGCCCAGGGCGCCGTCCAGCAGTTCGTCGAGCAGGCCAAGGCCGTCGTCGAGCCGGTCATCGAGCGCAACCCGCAGGTCTTCGACCACCTCGCCGCGGCCGGCAACGAACTGCTCGCCGCGTACCGCTCCGCCGTCGAGGGGCAGGAAAGCCGCTGGACCCGCGGCGCGGGCGCCCCGGAGAAGAACGACCCGCGCGACGACCCGCGCGAGGAGGGCCCCGGACCGGGCGAGAGCATCGACCTGGACTGACCGGGAGGACCGGCCCCCTCGGGTACGGTTGGCCCTAGCGGGGCTCGACCGAATACTGAGGGACACATGGGACTCACCATCGGCGTCGACATCGGCGGAACGAAGATCGCGGCCGGCGTGGTCGACGAAGACGGCAAGATCCTCGACACCCACACGGTGCCCACCCCGCCGACCGCCGAAGGCATCGTCGACGCGATCTGCGCCGCGGTCTCCGAGGCCGGCAAGGGGTACCAGATCGAGGCGGTCGGGATCGGCGCCGCGGGCTACGTCGACGACAAGCGCGCCACCGTCCTCTTCGCGCCGAACATCGACTGGCGGCACGAGCCGCTCAAGGACAAGGTCGAGCAGCGGGTCGGGCTGCCCGTCGTCGTGGAGAACGACGCGAACGCCGCCGCCTGGGGCGAGTACCGCTTCGGCGCCGGCCAGGGCCACGACGACGTCATCTGCATCACGCTCGGCACCGGCCTCGGCGGCGGCATCATCATCGGCAACAAGCTGCGCCGGGGACGCTTCGGCGTGGCGGCGGAGTTCGGGCACATCCGGGTCGTCCCGGACGGCCTGTTGTGCGGCTGCGGCAGCCAGGGCTGCTGGGAGCAGTACGCCTCCGGCCGCGCCCTCGTCCGATACGCGAAGCAGCGCGCGAGCGCGACCCCGGAGCACGCCCGGATCCTGCTGGGGCTCGGCGACGGCACGCCCGAGGGCATCGAGGGCAAGCACATCAGCGCGGCGGCCCGGCAGGGCGACCCGGTCGCCGTGGACTCCTTCCGCGAGCTGGCCCGCTGGGCCGGCGCCGGCCTCGCCGACCTGGCATCGCTCTTCGACCCCTCCGCGTTCATCGTCGGCGGCGGCGTCTCGGACGAGGGCGAGCTGGTCCTCGACCCGATCCGGAAGTCCTTCCGCCGCTGGCTGATCGGTGCCCAGTGGCGCCCGCACGCCCAGGTCCTCGCGGCGCGGCTCGGCAACAAGGCCGGACTGGTCGGCGCCGCCGACCTGGCCCGCCAGGGCTGACCGGCTCGCACCCGACGCACCGTCACCCGCCCGTCGTGCCCTCTGGGTGCGGCGGGCGACGTGTCGTATGTTGCCGGACATGGGGAACTCCGCGCTGCCCGACTCCCGGACCGAGGCGGACGGTTCGGCCGTGCTCCGGGTGCTCAGCTACAACGTCCGCTCACTGAAGGACGACGAGGACGCGCTCGTCCGGGTCGTCCGCGCCTGCGCGCCCGACCTGGTCTTCGTCCAGGAGGCGCCGGTCTTCTTCCGCTGGCGCAAGCACGCCGCCCGGCTCGCCGCCAGGAGCGAACTGCTCATCCTGAGCGGCGGCGGGACGGCCGCCGGCCCGCTGCTGCTGTGCTCGCTCCGGGCCACCGTGGAACGCACCGAGGACGTGCTGCTGCCGCGCACCCCCGGGCTGCACCGGCGGGGCCTGGCCACCGCCGTCGTACGGATCGCCGGTGCCCGGCTCGGGCTGATCAGCTGTCACCTCAGCCTGCAGGACGAGGAGCGGTACGCCCAGACCGGGATGCTCCTGGACCACCTGAAGGCCATGGACGTCCCGCACGGCATCGTCGCCGGGGACATCAACGAACGCCCGGAGGGTCGGAGCTTCCGACGGCTGGCCACCGAGCTCCAGGACTGCCGGGCGGTACGCCCCTGGGGCGGCGAGTACACGTTCACGCCGGGCGACCCGCGCCGCCGGATCGACGGGATCTTCGCCACGCCCGGCGTCGAGGTCCTCGGCTGCGGCGTCCCCACCGACCTCCCCGGCGTCACGGACACGGACCTGAAGGCGGCCACGGACCATCTACCGGTCCTGGCCGCCCTGCGGGTGCCGGCGGGGTAACGGGCTGACGGGGCCGAGGACCCCGTCGGCGGACGGAGTCCGGCGCAGCCGGCCGAAGCCGGGGAGGCGCCCCGGCGCCGAGCGGTGCGAGCGCCGGCGTCGGAAGGATCCAGCCCGTCTCCCGGTCCTGGCCGCCCTGCGGGTGCCGGCGGGGTAACGGGCTGACGGGGCCGAGGACCCCGTCGGCGGACGGAGTCCGGCGCAGCCGGCCGAAGCCGGGGAGGCGCCCCGGCGCCGAGCGGTGCGAGCGCCGGCGTCCGGTGGTTCAGACGACCGCGCCGCGGCCCGGGTCGTCGTGGCCGTCGTCATCGTCGTCGTGCTTCATGCGGCCCACCAGCGTGGCGAAGCCGCCCAGGAAGCCGACCACGCACACCGTCGTCAGCCACCAGGTCATCTCCCACTGGAAGAGGACCGCGAGCAGCATCAGGACCGGGCCGCCGATGACGCCGATCCAGGCGAACTTCGTCGTCGCGTCGGCCTCCGGCAGCGGCGGCGGCTCCGGGGGGACGAAGTGGCCCTCGTCGTCCTCGTCGTCGCCCTTGCTCTTCTTGCGCGCCACCGGCTCGTCGTCCGGCTCGGCGATCGAGTAGTCGCGCGGGCCGGCGCCCGGGCCGACGCCGGGCGCGAAGACGATCGAGCTGCCGAGGGTGGGCTTCCAGGTGTCCCCGGCCGCCTTCCCGTCGACGGCTCTGTCCTCGTCCTCGTCCCCGTCCTCATCCGCGTCGTCGTCCTCGGCGGAGCCGGAGTCCGCTTCCGTCTCGTCGGAGCCCTCCTCGTACGCGGGCAGCGCGAGATCCTCCACCGACCTGAAGGGCTTCGCGCCCGGCGGGTCGGCAGGCTCCTCGCCGTAGCCGGCGACGATCGCCGCCCACGCGGCCTCCTCGTCGATCGGCTGCGGCTCCCGCTCGCCGCCGTCCTGCTGCTCAGCCACCGCTCGTGCTTCCCTTCGCCGTCCCGACGCCCGTGGCGAGCCGGCCGATGAAGGCCCAGCTCTCCTCGAAGATGCGCTCCGCGTCATGGTCCAACGTCGCCACGTGGTAGCTCTGTTCCAGCACGATCTCCGTGACGTCCGTGGACGACACCCGGCTGAGGATCCGCGCCGAGTCGGCCGGCGGGACCACGTGGTCCTGCGGGCTGCGCAGCAGCACCATCGGCTGCGTGACCTGCGGCAACTCCTTGTCGACGATCCGGAAGAACTTCCGCACCGAGTGCGCGGCGTGCAGCGGCACCCGGTCGTAGCCGACCTCCGCCACGCCTTCCTTGGCGATGTCGCTGGCGAGCCCCTTCGTCGTCCGCACCAGGTGCCGGGCGACCGGAAGGGCGTACGCCGAGAGGCCGTGGACCTTGTTCGCCGGGTTGACGACGACGAGGCCGGCGATGCGGTCGCCGTGCTTCGCCGCGAGCCGCAGCGACAGCGCGCCGCCCATGGAGAGTCCGAAGACGAAGACCGTCCTGCACTGCGCGAGCAGTTCCTCCAGGGCCCGGTCCACCTCCGCGTACCAGTCCTCCCAGGTGGTGACCTGCATGTCCTCCCAGCGTGTGCCGTGCCCGGGCAGCAGCGGCAGCGACACCGTGAGGCCGCGCTCGGCCAGGTACTCGGCCCAGGGGCGGAGCGACTGCGGGGATCCGGTGAAACCGTGACAGAGAAGGACGCCGACCTCTCCGCCCTCGTGGCGGTACGGCTCGGCTCCAGGAAGGACCGGCACCTCGGTCTCCTGTTCGTGAGGTCTGGTGGGACGTACGGGGGAGTGCGCGGGAGTACGGGCTGAACGGGGCTGTACGGGACTGTGCGTACGGTGCCTTCACCGTACGCGACGGGACCGACACCGACCAGGGCCGTCGCGCCCCCGTGCGGGGGAGCGCGGGCCCGCACGGGTTAAGGTTTCGACCGACGGAACACAGGAGGACTGGTCTTGATCTACGGCGCAATGAAGTTCTCCATCGGAGGGTCGCTGAAGCTCGCCTTCAGGCCCTGGGTGGAGGGCCTCGAGAACATTCCCGCCGAGGGGCCGGCGATCCTCGCCAGCAACCACCTGTCGTTCTCCGACTCCTTCTTCCTGCCGGCGGTCCTGGACCGCAAGGTGACCTTCATCGCCAAGGCCGAGTACTTCACCTCGCCCGGTGTGAAGGGCAAGCTGACCGCCGCCTTCTTCAAGGGCGTCGGCCAGCTGCCGGTGGACCGCTCGGGCGCCCGCGGCGCCGGCGAGGCCGCCATCAGGAGCGGTATCGGGGTCATCGAGCGCGGCGAGCTGTTCGGCATCTACCCGGAGGGCACGCGCTCCCCGGACGGCCGGCTCTACCGCGGCAAGCCCGGCGGCCTGGCGCGCGTCGCGCTGGCGACCGGCGCCCCGGTGATCCCGGTCGCGATGATCGACACCGAGAAGATCCAGCCGCCCGGCAAGGTGGTTCCCAAGCTGATGCGCCCGGGGATCCGGATCGGCAAGCCGCTCGACTTCAGCCGCTACCAGGGCATGGAGGCGGACCGCTTCATCCTCCGCTCGGTGACCGACGAGGTCATGTACGAGATCATGAAGCTGTCGGGGCAGGAGTATGTCGACATCTACGCGACCGCCGCCAAGCGGCAGATCGCGGATGCCGAGAAGGCGGCCAAGGAGGCCGTGAAGGAAGAGATCGCCGCGCGGGAAGAGTCCGGCGCGTAGCTCCCCGCGAGGGGTGCCGGGGGGTGGGGGAGATGGCCAAGCGCGAGCGTGTCGTGCGCATGTCGGTCGAGCAGCCGCTGTGGCGCGCGCTCACCGGCTACCGCGTCCTGACGATGATCTACGCGGTCCTGCTGTTCGTCTTCGGCCGGGACCATTTCGAGCACCCCTGGGTCGCGATCGCGTTCCTCGCGGTGATGTGCGTCTGGACCCTGGCCACGCTGCCCCAGGTGTCCGGCGCGATCCGCTGCACCAAGCGGTTCCTGGCCGTCGACCTCACCGTCGCGCTCACCGGCATCCTGCTCACCCCGCTCGCCGACGAGCAGGCACAGAGCATCGACGGGCCCACCCTGCCGTCCATATGGACCGCCGGCGTGGCCCTCGCGTACGCGATCAAGGGCGGCTGGCGCTGGGCGGCCTTCGCCTCCTCGCTGATCGCCGCCGCCAACCTCGTCGAGCGCGGCACGCCCAGCCTCGACACCCTGCACAACGTGCTCCTGGTGTGGGTCGCCTCCGTCGCCGTCGGCTACATCGTCGAGGTCGCCCGCGCCTCCGAGCGCACCCTCGCCCGCGCCCTGGAGATCGAGGCCGCCAACCGTGAACGGGAGCGGCTCGCCCGGGACATCCACGACAGCGTGCTCCAGGTCCTCGCCATGGTGCAGCGTCGCGGCACCGCGCTGGGCGGCGAGGCGGCCGAGCTCGGACGGATGGCCGGCGAGCAGGAGATCGCCCTGCGCACCCTGGTCGCGGGCGGGCTCACCCGGCCGTCCCTGGTCTCCGAGGACGAGTCGGAGGGAGCCGTCGTACGGGTCGTCGAGGAGCCGGACGCGGACGACGACACGCCGGTCGACCTGCGCACCCTGCTCGCCCCCCGCGCCGGGGCGAAGGTCAGCCTGGCGGACCCCGGCGCCCCGGTGCCGCTGCCGCCGGCCGCCGCCCGGGAACTGGCCGCGGCCGTCGGCGCCGCGCTGGACAATGTGGCGGTCCACGCCGGGCCGGACGCCCGGGCGTGGATCCTGGTCGAGGACTGGACGGACGAGGTGATCGTCACCGTCCGGGACGACGGGCCGGGCATCCCGGAGGGGCGGCTCGACCAGGCCGAGGGCGAGGGCCGGATGGGCGTCGCCCTCTCCATCCGGGGCCGGCTGCGCGACATCGGCGGCACCGCCGAGCTGATCTCGGTCCCCGGCCAGGGCACGGAGGTCGAGTTGAAGGTTCCACGGGCTTCCCGTGACGGACGGGGGAAGGCAGGACGCGGACGATGAGCGAACAGCAGCAGATCAAGGTGATGGTCGTCGACGACCACCCGATGTGGCGGGACGCGGTCGCCCGCGACCTCGCCGAGAACGGCTTCGACGTGGTCGCCACGGCCGGCGACGGCGAGCAGGCCGTGCGCCGTGCCCACGCGGCCGCCCCCGACGTCCTGGTCCTCGACCTCAACCTGCCGGCCAAGCCCGGCGTCCAGGTGTGCAAGGAGCTCGTCGGTGCCGACCCGACGCTGCGGGTCCTGGTGCTCTCGGCGAGCGGCGAGCACGCCGACGTCCTCGAGGCGGTGAAGTCCGGCGCCACCGGCTACCTGCTGAAGTCCGCCAGCACCGAGGAACTCCTCGACGCGGTGCGCCGTACCGCCGTCGGCGACCCGGTCTTCACCCCTGGCCTGGCCGGGCTCGTCCTCGGCGAGTACCGCCGGCTCGCCTCCGAACCCGCGCCGGCCGAGGGCAGGGACGAGCCGAAGGCCCCGCAACTCACCGAGCGGGAGACCGAGGTGCTCCGGCTGGTCGCCAAGGGTCTGAGCTACAAGCAGATCGCCGAGCGCCTGGTGATCTCGCACCGGACCGTGCAGAACCACGTCCAGAACACCCTCGGCAAGCTCCAGCTGCACAACCGGGTCGAGCTCGTCCGGTACGCCATCGAGCGCGGTCTCGACGACGCCTGACGACCTTTCACTCGATCGAGTGGAAATAGGGCGGTCAACTGCCGTCGATCTGCCCGGAATTCACCTTTCCTGCCGTGTCTGTGGTGACGCGGGTCACACTAGCGTGACCCGCATACGTCACCCACGACGGCGAAGGGACCTTCCATGCGGGTCGGAGTACTGACCGGGGGCGGCGACTGCCCCGGCCTCAACGCGGTCATCCGCGGCATCGTCCGCAAGGGCGTGCAGGAGTACGGCTACGAGTTCACCGGCTACCGGGACGGCTGGCGCGGCCCGCTGGAGGGCTACAGCGTGCCGCTCGACATCCCCGCCGTCCGCGGCATCCTGCCGCGCGGCGGCACCGTCCTCGGCTCCTCGCGCACCAACCCGCTGCGCGAGGAGAACGGCATCCGCCGGATCAAGGACAACCTCGCCAAGGCCGAGATCGACGCGCTGATCGCGATCGGCGGCGAGGACACCCTCGGGGTCGCGGCCACGCTCTCCGACGAGTACGGCGTGCCCTGCGTCGGCGTGCCCAAGACCATCGACAACGACCTGTCCGCCACCGACTACACCTTCGGCTTCGACACCGCCGTCGGCATCGCCACCGAGGCCATCGACCGGCTGCACACCACCGCCGAGTCCCACATGCGGGTCCTGGTCGTCGAGGTCATGGGCAGGCACGCGGGCTGGATCGCGCTGCACTCCGGCCTGGCCGGCGGGGCGAACGTCATCCTCATCCCCGAGCAGCGCTTCGACGTCGAGCAGGTCTGCGCCTGGGTGACCTCCCGGTTCAAGGCCTCGTACGCGCCGATCGTCGTCGTCGCGGAGGGCGCGATGCCCAAGGACGGGGACATGGTCCTCAAGGACGGCACGCTGGACTCCTTCGGGCACGTCCGGCTGTCCGGCGTCGGCGAGTGGCTGGCCAAGCAGATCGAGCAGCGCACCGGCAAGGAGGCCCGGACCACGGTCCTCGGCCACGTCCAGCGCGGCGGCACCCCGAGCGCCTTCGACCGCTGGCTCGCCACCCGCTTCGGGCTGCACGCCATCGACGCGGTCCGGGACGGCGACTTCGGCAAGATGGTCGCCCTGCGCGGCACGGACATCGTCCGCGTCCCGATCGGCGAGGCCACCGCGAAGCTCAAGACGGTCGACCCCGCGCTCTACCAGGAGGTCGGCGTCTTCTTCGGCTGACGCCCGGGCCGTGGCCCGCGCGCCTCCTCCGGGGTGGTCGTATATTCGCCGGTGACCGGAC
This sequence comes from Streptomyces sp. HUAS YS2, assembly GCF_033343995.1. Classification (NCBI taxonomy): domain Bacteria; kingdom Bacillati; phylum Actinomycetota; class Actinomycetes; order Kitasatosporales; family Streptomycetaceae; genus Streptomyces; species Streptomyces solicathayae. Next base: position 5,846,410 of record NZ_CP137573.1, read on the forward strand.
AAATACGGCACAAACCCCGGAGGGGCGTCGTGGAGATCCTGGCATTCGGCGTACAGGCCGACGAGAAGCCGCTGCTGGAGGCCGCCTTCGAGGGCCACCACGAGGTGCGCTGTCTGGACGTCTTCCTCAACGAGGACACCGCGCCGATCGCGGCCGGCTACGAGATCGTCTCGACGTCCGTCAACGCGGACCTCGGCGCTCGCGTGCTGCGCACCCTCGCCGCCGGCGGTACGAAACTGATCGCCCAGCGCTCCACCGGCTTCAACAACATCGACCTCGGCGTCGCCCAGCAACTGGGCCTGACCGTCGCCCGCGTCGCGCACTACTCCCCGTACTCGGTCGCCGAGTTCGCCTGGACGCTGGCCATGGCGGTCAACCGGCGGATCGTGCGCGCCGCCACCCGGACCCGCGACTTCGACTTCCGGCTCGACGGGCTCATGGGTCGTGACCTGCACGGCAGCACGGTCGGCGTGCTCGGCACCGGCAGGATCGGCGAGGCGTTCACCCGGATCGCCCACGGCTTCGGCACCCGGCTGCTCGGCTGGGACATCACGGAGAACCCGGTCTGCGTCGCCCTCGGCATGACGTACACCGACAAGGAACGGCTCTTCGCCGAGTCCGACCTGATCAGCCTGCACGTGCCGCTGACACCGGCCACCCGGCACCTCGTCGACGGGCGCGCCCTCAAGTCGATGAAGGACGACGCGATCCTGGTGAACTCCAGCCGCGGCGGCCTGATCGACACCGACGCCCTCGTCGGCGAGCTGCGCGCGGGCCGGTTCACCGGCGTCGGGCTCGACGTGTACGAGGCGGAGGCCGGGCTCTTCTTCCAGGACAGGTCCCTGGAGGTCGTCGAGGACGACACCCTCGCCCGGCTGGTCACCTTCCCCAACGTGGTCGTCACCTCGCACCAGGCGTACTACACCGAGGAAGCGGTCGCCCAGATCGTCGCCGCGACCCTCCAGAACGTCCTCGACCACACCGCGGGCCGGCGCGGCGAGAACGTCCTGGTCCCGGCCGCCGTCGTCCAGGAGGGCGACGACTAGACGAGCACCCCCGCCAGCAGCGAGGCCGTCACCGCGGCCCCGTCCATCGTCAGCACCGACTCCGGATGGAACTGCACGGAGGCGAAGCCGGGCCCGCGCAGCGCGTGCACCTCGCCGGTCTCCGCGTCCCGGCTCACCTCGATGCGGTGCAGCGCCAGCTCGGTGGCCGTCCGGTCGTCGCAGCGGGCGGTGAAGCTGTTGTAGAAGCCGACCGTCTGCTCCTGCCCGAACAGATCGATCCGCACCTGCGCCCCCTGGAACGGCGTGCGCTTGCGGACGATGTCCAGCCCCAGCTCCGCCGCGATCAGCTCGTGCCCCAGGCAGACCCCGAGCAGACCGTAACGGTGGTCCCGGACGAGATCGGCGGTCAGGCCGCGCAGGAACCGCATCTTCGGGTCGGCCGCGTCGCCCGGGTCGCCCGGCCCCGGGCCCAGCACCACCGGGCCCTCGTGCGCGAGCGCCAGCTCCCGCAGCCCCGGCTCGTCGTAGCGGAGCACCGAGACCTCCAGGCCGGAGGAGCGCAGCAGATGCGCCAGCATCGCGGTGAAGGTGTCCTCGGCGTCGATCACCAGCGCGTGCCCGGTCAGCTCCGCGGATCGGACCTGCATCTTCAGCCAGAACGGCGCCAGGTCGGCCCGCCGGGCGTCAAGCGCGGCCCGCACCCGCGGATCGTCCGCCAGTCGCGGCGGTACGGGCCCGGTCGCCTCGGCCGGCCTCCCCGGCCGCACCCCCAGAGCGGCCAGCACGCCCGCTGCCTTCGCGTGCGTCTCGGCGACCTCGGACGCCGGGTCGGAGTGCCGGACCAGCGTCGCCCCGACGGGCACCCGCAGCGTCCCGTCCGCCGCGATGTCCGCCGTCCGGATCAGGATGGGGGAGTCCAGGGTCTGCGCCCCGTTGGCGTCCGTCCCCAGCAGCGCCAGCGCACCCGCGTAGTAGCCCCGCCCACCGACTTCGTGGCGCTCGATCACCCGGCAGGCGTTCTGCACCGGGGACCCGGTGACGGTGGCCGCGAACATCGTCTCGCGCAGCACCTCCCGCACGTCCAGCGACGACCGCCCGCGCAGCTCGTACTCCGTGTGGGCGAGGTGCGCCATCTCCTTGAGCCGTGGCCCGATCACCACCCCGCCCATGTCGCCGACGGTGCACATCATCTTCAGCTCCTCGTCGACGACCATGGAGAGCTCCTCGGTCTCCTTGCGGTCGGCGAGGAACTCCAGCAGGTCCTCGGGCGTCGGCGCGGCCCCGGCCGGGTAGCGGTACGTCCCGCTGATCGGGTTCATCACGACGGTGCCTCCCGACATCCGGACGTGCACCTCGGGGCTCGCCCCGACCAGCGTCCGGTCCCCGGTGTGCACGACGAACGTCCAGTACGCGCCCCGCTCACCCGCCAGCAGCCGGTGGAACAGGGCGAGCGCGTCGGCCCGCCCGAAGCCCGGGATCTCGCCGGTGTAGGTGCGGCGGATCACGAAGTTCGCGCCCTCGCCCGAGCCGATCTCCTCGTCGATCACCCGCCGCACGATCCGGCCGTACTGCTCGTCGGAGACGTCGAAGCCGCCGCCCTCCACCCGCACGTCGTGCGTCGGGAGCTGCGCGAGCGCGTCGGCGAGCGGCAGCTCGTACGCCTCCTCGGCGACCAGCACCGACAGCGGCGTGCCGTCGTCACGGACGTCGAAGCCGCGCTCGCGGATCTGCCGGAACGGCACGAGCGCCAGCGTCGGCAGCTCCCGTACGGGCAGGTCGGCGAGGCGCTCGGCCTCGTGCACCGCGCCGATCAGCACCTCGACGGTGTCGTGGTCGCGACCCGGGGTGCGGCGGCGCAGCAGGGCGAACGGGGGGCAGGAGTCGTCCAGCAGACGGGACAGGTCCATGCGTGCGTTCCTTCCATCGGAGTGAGGGAGGAACGGCCCGGGAAAACGAAGAAGGCCGCCCCTCGGGCGGCCTTCGCGTGTGTCGGTGTACGCGCAGTCAGTGGGCCGCCGGATGAGCGGTCCACCACCAGTTCTGGGTCGTCTGCGCGAACATGGGGGTGATCGTAACGCATGATTCGAGTCAGGTCCGTCTCATCCATCGGTCACTGGCGTGGACGGAGCAATTCGACACGTACTGTGGGATGCGTGACCGTGAACGCTGAATCCCACGCCGTCGCCAAGGCGACCTGGCGAGACCTGCCCGCGGCGCAGCAGCCCGAGTACCCCGATGCCGAGGCTCTGCGCGATGTGATCGCGGACCTCGAGTCGTATCCTCCGCTCGTCTTCGCCGGCGAGTGCGACCAGCTGCGCGCCCGGATGGGAGCCGTCGCCCGTGGCGAGGCGTTCCTGCTCCAGGGCGGCGACTGTGCCGAGGCCTTCGACGCCGTGTCCGCCGACCACATCCGGGCCAAGCTCAAGACGCTGCTCCAGATGAGCGCCGTCCTCACCTACGCGGCCTCCGTGCCCGTGGTGAAGGTCGGCCGCATCGCGGGGCAGTACTCGAAGCCCCGCTCCAAGGGGACCGAGACCCGCGACGGGGTGACCCTGCCGACCTACCGCGGCGACTCCGTCAACGGGTTCGACTTCAACGAGAAGGCCCGTGTTCCCGACCCCGAGCGCCTGAAGCGGATGTACAACGCGTCCGCCTCCACGCTCAACCTGGTACGCGCCTTCACCACCGGCGGTTACGCCGACCTGCGCCAGGTGCACGCCTGGAACCAGGACTTCGTGAAGTCGTCCCCGTCGGGCCAGCGCTACGAGCAGCTGGCGCGCGAGATCGACAACGCGCTGAACTTCATGAAGGCCTGTGGCACCGACCCGGCCGAGTTCCGCGCGGTCGAGTTCTACGCCTCCCACGAGGCGCTGCTGCTCGACTACGAGGGCGCCCTCACGCGTACCGACTCGCGCACCGGCAAGCTGTACGACACCTCCGGCCACATGGTCTGGATCGGTGAGCGCACCCGCCAGCTCGACCACGCCCACGTCGAGTTCGCCTCGCAGATCGCGAACCCGATCGGCATCAAGCTGGGCCCGACGACCTCGGTCGACGAGGCGCTCACGTACATCGACCGCCTGGACCCGGACCGCGAGCCGGGCCGGCTGACCTTCATCGTCCGCATGGGCGCCGACAAGGTCCGGGACAAGCTCCCGGAGCTCGTCGAGAAGGTCACCGCCTCCGGCGCGGTCGTCGCCTGGGTGACCGACCCGATGCACGGCAACACCTTCGAGGCGGCCTCGGGCCACAAGACCCGCCGCTTCGACGACGTGCTCGACGAGGTCAAGGGCTTCTTCGAGGTCCACAAGGAGCTCGGCACCCACCCGGGCGGCATCCACGTGGAGCTCACCGGCGACGACGTCACGGAGTGCGTGGGCGGCGGCGACGAGATCTTCGTCGACGACCTGCACCAGCGCTACGAGACGGCCTGCGACCCGCGGCTCAACCGCAGCCAGTCGCTGGACCTGGCCTTCCTGGTGGCGGAGATGTACCGCGATCAGTAAGTAGCTTCCTACGACTGTGGGGCGCGGATCCATGTGATCCGCGCCCCACAGTCTTTTCCGGTCTTTACACCTGAGGGTCGCCGGGTAAGGTTAGGTTAGCCTTATCGATCTCGGCGGGAGGTGAACCGCGTGTACGTCTGCTCGTGCTTCGGCGTGACGGAGAAGCAGGTCAAGGAGCACGCGGACGCGGGCGCCTGCACCCCTCGCCAGATAGCCTCCGCCTGCAAGGCCGGAACCGACTGCGGCTCGTGTGTACGGCGCATTCAGGCCATTCTCGGGCGCGGCAACTGTCCGCGACGGGATCTGGTCGAGCAGGGGCTGCCGGCCCTCACCTCGTCCCCTGAGGGCCTCTCCGAAGCCGCCTGAGCCGCCGCTCGGCCGGTCAGCTCGGCTGCTCGATCAGCGTCGAGATGTACAGCGCCTCACCCAGGCTCTCGATCAGCTCCAGCTGGGTGTCGAGATAGTCGATGTGGTGCTCCTCGTCGGCCAGGATCTCCTCGAAGAGGTTGGCGGACGTGATGTCGTTCTTGGCCCGCATGACCTCGATGCCGCGCTTCAGCCGGTCGATCGCCTCGACCTCGACCTGCCGGTCCGCCTCGAACATCTCCTTGACCGTCTGACCGACGCGCACGTGGAAGAGCCGCTGGTAATTGGGCAGGCCGTCGAGCATCAGGATGCGCTCGGTCAGCTTGTCCGCGTGCTTCATCTCGTCGATGGACTCCTCGCGGGTGTACTTCGCGAGCTTCGTCCAGCCCTTGTTGTCCTGGATGCGGTAATGCAGCCAGTACTGGTTGATGGCCGTCAGTTCACCGGTCAGCTGCTCGTTGAGGAACTCGAGGACTTCGGTGTCGCCCTGCATCGCAGCGGCTCCTTCCACGCATGTCACTGGGCAGAATGGGCGCATCCTCGCACCGGGGATGGGGAGCGTCCAGTAAGTACACGCTTAGTAGCTCTTGCCCGGTTGGGGTGCGCCCTGGTCATGACCACCCCTCCCGGTCTGTCACCATGGATGACATGGGTCAGCCGGACAGCGGAGAGCGGGAAGCAGGGCAGTCGGAACTTCCTCCGGGGCAGCGGCTGCAGCGCGGCTGGCCGGTCACCCACTACGGCCCGGTGCCGCGGTTCAAGCCGGACCGCTGGGAGTTCCGGGTCTTCGGCGCGACCGCGGACGGCGAGAAGCGCTGCTGGAACCACGAGGAGTTCTCGGCCCTGCCGTTCTCCACGGTGGTTGCCGATCTGCACTGCGTCACGAAATTCAGCATGGTGGGGGCCGAATGGGGTGGGGTGCCCGCCCGGACGATCCTCGAACTCGCCCCGCCGGCGCCGAACGTCACCCACGTCATGGTCTGGGCCGAGTACGGCTTCAGCGCCAATCTGCGGCTCTCCGACTTCGACTCGGACCGCACGATCTTCGCCACCCACAAGGACGGCGAGCTGCTCACCGCCGAACACGGCTTCCCACTGCGGCTCGTCGTGCCGCACCTGTACGCCTGGAAGGGGCCCAAGTGGGTCCGCGGCGTGGAGTACATGACCGCCGACCGGCGCGGCTTCTGGGAGGAGCGCGGGTACCACAACATCGGTGACCCGTGGACCGAGCAGCGGTACTCGTACCAGGAAGAACCGGGCGACGGTCCCGAACTCTGACCGGCGCCCGATTCGTCGCTGACCGATGGTCAGTGGTGGTACTGGTGGACCACGGCGTGGCCCTTGCCGCGGCCGATCATCCACTTGTTGACCGGAGTGGTGAGGACGAACGCCGCGCCGAGCGCGATGGCGAGGACGATCCAGAACAGCGCGTCGGTCAGGTGCGCGTCCATGGCGCCGGGCCACAGGGCGATGACGCCGTTGTCGATGATCTCCATGACCGCGATGGACAGCGTGTCGGCGGCGAGCGCGACCTTGAAGGCGGTCCTGAAGTCGACCCCGGCCTTCAGGATCCCGCGCAGGGTGAGCGCGTAGCCGAAGAAGAACGCCAGGACGATGGCGAGGGCCATCGTCGGCATGTTGCCCCAGCCGAGCGCGGTGCCGATGATCATGCCGAGGATCTCGCCGATGGCGCAGCCGGTGAGGCAGTGCAGCGTCGCCTGCGCGGCCATCGCCCAGGACACCTTGCCGCCGTGCTGGTGATGGGCGTGGGCGTCGTGTCCGGCGTGCGCGCCGTGGTCGGCGTGCGCACCGTGGTTGTCGTGGCCCGCGTGCGCGGTGTGGTCGTGACCGGCGTGCTGGGCGTGCTGGGCGTGCTGGGCGTGGTCGTGGTGGCCCTCGTGGCCGTGCCGGTCGTGCGCCGCGTGCGTTTCGTGCTGCATGAGAAGGCCCCCAACGTCAGGTAGCGGTTCCTGCGTACAGCAGGAACCGTATACCCCCCTGGGGTATTCCTCAACAGGAATTTCAGTCGCGGAGCTCCTTCAGCCGCGCGATGTCCGCGGCGTGACCCTCCCGGCCGCCCGGAGTCTCGATGATCAAGGGCACGTTCTCGGTGGCCGGATGCTTCATCAGCTCGCGGAACGGCTCCGCGCCGATGTTCCCCGCCCCGATGTTGGCGTGCCGGTCCTTGTGGGCGCCGACGACGTCCTGGGAGTCGTTGGCGTGGATCAGCTTCAGGCGTCCTTCGCCGACCGTCTCCACCAGCAGGTCCAGCGTCTGGATCATGCCGTGCGGGCCCGCCAGGTCGTGGCCTGCCGCGAAGATGTGGCAGGTGTCGAGGCAGACGCCCAGCTTGGGATGGTGGTCCAGGGCCTCGAAGTACGGGCCGAAGTCCCAGGTGCGGGAGCAGAGCGAGGATCCCTGGCCGGCCGTGGACTCCAGGAGCAGGAACGGGTCGTCGTCGTGCGTCAGCTCGTCGAGCAGCGGCCGCATCCGCTCCCGTACCTGCGCCAGCGCCTCCGCGCGCGGCCGGCCGCCGGTCGCGGAGCCCGTGTGCACGACCACGCCCAGCGCCCCGATCTCCCGGCCCCGGCGCAGCGAGTGACGCAGCGACTCGACGGAGCGGTCCACGGTGGCCTCGGTGTGCGAGCCGAAGTTGATCAGGTAGGGGGCGTGCACGTACGCGGGTATGTCCTCGGCCGCGCACTGCTCGCGGAACAGTTCGTCCTGCGCCGGGTTGCCCGGCGGGGTCGCCCAGCCGCGCGGATTGGCGACGAAGACCTGGACGGTCTCGGCGCGCAGCTCGCGGGCATAGCCCAGGCCGACCTTGGCGAGGCCGCCGGCCACGGGGACGTGGCCGCCGACGGGGTTGCGCATGAGTCTCTAGATTCCCTTGGTCTTGAGGGTGATCGTGCTGCCCTCGGGGGCGGTGCCGGTCGGGTCCTGGCTCGCGACGGTCGTCCCGAGGTACGGGAAGGTCCGCTGGACCTTCACCTCGAAGCCCAGGCCCTCCAGGGCCGCCCGCGCCTCGTCCACGTCCTTGCCGGTGACGTCGGGGACCGTGATCATGCGGGGGCCCTTGGAGACGGTCAGAGTGATCACGTCACCCGCGGCCGCCCGGCTGCCCTCGGCGAGGGACTGGGCGGCGACCGAGCCGGCCGCCTCGGGGGAGAACACCTGCTCGGGGGCGACCTTCACCTTCAGCCCGGCGTCACGGAGGGTCGTGGTGGCCTCGGAGACGGACTCGCCGGTGACGTCCGGGACGTCGACCGGGACGCCCTTGCTGACGACCAGGGCGACGGCGGAGTCGGGGCGGCGCTCGGTGCCCGGCTCCGGGTCTGAGCTGATCACCGCGCCCTGCGGGATGTCCTGGCTGAACGCCTGGGTGATCACGCCGGGCACCAGGCCGTCGGCGGCCAGCAGCTTCTTCGCCTCGGCGAGACGCTTGCCCTTGAGGTTCGGCACCTTCACGATCTCGGGGCCGCGGGAGATCGTCAGCGTCACCGCGTCGTTGCCGCGGATCCGCTCGCCCGGGTCCGGGTCGGTGTCCATGACGGTGCCGCGGGCGTACGCGTCGCTGAAGGCGCGCTTGGTCGAGGCGACGTCGAGCCCGGAGTCGGCGAGCCGCTTCGTGGCCTCGGCCTCGGTCCGGCCGAGCACGCTCGGGACGCGGGTGAACTGCCCGGAGTTGATGTACCAGACGCCGGAGCCGATCCCGAGGACGAGCAGCACCGCGAGGACCGCGACGAGCGGGCCGCGGCGCCGGAACGCCGGAAGGGGCCCGGGGGCCGGGGCGGGCGCCGGGGGCTCCGGCGGGGGCGCGGCGAGCCGCGAGGTGGCGGAGGGCCGCGGGATGACGGTGGTGCGGTCGTCCGTGTCGGTGGGCTCCGCCTCGGGGTGCGCCTGCGGCGGGACCAGGTCCAGCTGCTCGTCGGTGAGGGTGGCGCGGGCCTCCCGGGTCCACGCCAGCAGCGCCACCGCGTCGTACGGGCGGACGTCGGGGTTCCGGGCGGTCGCGCCCGCGACCAGCTCGTCCAGTTCGAGGGCGAGGCCGGGCACGGCGGCGGACGGGGCCGGGACGTCCGTGTTCAGGTGCCGGTAGAGGACCTGGGCGGGGGTGTCGCCGGTGTGCGGCTTGCCGCCGGTCAGCATCTCGTACAGCACGACGCCGCAGGCGTACACGTCGGCGCGGGTGTCCGCGGTGCCGTGCTCGATCTGCTCCGGGGCGAGGTAGGACACGGTGCCGAGGACGGTGTCGGTGGTGTTCGTGGTGGAGCCGACGGCCCGTACGAGACCGAAGTCGGCGACCTTGACCCGGCCGTCGTCCCCTATCAGGACGTTCTCCGGCTTCATGTCCCGGTGCACGAACCCGGCCCGGTGGGCGGCGCCGAGCGCGGCGAGCACCGGCTCCAGGACGTCCAGCGCGGCCCGCGGCTGCAGCGCGCCGCGCTCGCGCAGCACGTCGCGCAGCGTGCAGCCGGCCACGTACTCCATGGCGAGGTACACGTACGCGCCGTCCGCGCCCTGGTCGAAGACGCCGACCACGTTGGGGTGCGAGAGCCGGGCGACGGACTTCGCCTCGCGGATGAACCGCTCGACGAACGACGCGTCGGTGGCGAGGTCGGGGTGCATGACCTTCAGCGCGAGCACGCGGTCGAGGCGGGTGTCCATGGCCCGGTAGACGGTGGCCATCCCGCCGACGGCGATGCGCGCGTCGACGCGGTAGCGGCCGTCGAGCAGCTGTCCGACGTTGGGGCCTCCCCAGCCCGAAGGGCTAGGGGAAGGGTCCTTGAGGGTCGTGTCCACGGCGTCGAGTCTACGAGCCGTCCGGAGCCCCTCCGCGCGTCACAGCGGCACTGCAGCGCAGCTGTGACGCGCGGGGGCCTCAGAACGCCGGCCGCTCCGGGTCGAGCGCGGCGCGGCCCTCGTGCGGGGAGGACGCCTCGGCGAAGTGGCGGCGGGGGATGCGGCCCGCCCGGTACGCCAGCCGGCCGGCCTCCACCGCGTACCGCATCGCGGACGCCATCCGGACCGGCTCCTGGGCGCGGGTGACCGCCGAGGCGAGCATCACCGCCGCGCAGCCCAGCTCCATCGCCAGGGCCGCGTCCGACGCGGTGCCCGCGCCCGCGTCCAGGATCACCGGCACGCCGGCCTGCTCGACGATCAGCTGGAAGTTGTGCGGGTTGCGGATGCCCAGGCCGGAGCCGATCGGCGAGCCCAGCGGCATGATCGCCGCGCAGCCCACGTCCTCCAGCTTCTTCGCGAGGACCGGGTCGTCGTTGGTGTACGGCAGCACGGTGAAGCCGTCGTCCACCAGCGTCTCGGCGGCGTCCAGCAGCTCCACCGCGTCCGGCAGCAGGGTCCGCTCGTCGGCGACGACCTCCAGCTTGACCCACTCCGTGCCGAGCGCCTCCCGGGCGAGCCGGGCCGTCAGCACGGCCTCGCCCGCCGTGAAGCAGCCCGCCGTGTTCGGCAGCACCCGGATGCCCAGCCTGTCCAGGACGGAGAGGACCGAGCCCTGCACCGTCGGGTCGAGGCGGCGCATCGCCACCGTCGTCAGCTCCGTCCCGCTCGCCACCAGCGAGCGTTCCAGGACGTCGAGGCTGGGCGCGCCGCCCGTCCCCATGATCAGCCGGGAGGAGAACTCGGTCCCGCCCAGCACGAACACGTCGTCGGCCATCGCGCTCACCCTCCCTGCACGGCGGTGAGGACCTCGACCCGGTCGCCCTCGCCGAGGACGGTCGCGGACCACTCGCTGCGCGGCACGACCGCCTCGTTGACGGCCGCGGCCACCCCGGACGGGGACGTCGTCAGCGTCGCGACGAGCGCGTCGAGCGCGACGGGGCCGGAGAGCTCGCGCGGCTCCCCGTTGACAGAGACCTTCAGACTCATGCGGGCTGCTCCTGACGTACGGAGGAGAAACGGCGGGGGCTGAACGGGCGCGCCTCTTCCGGCAGCACCCCGGTGGCCAGGACCTCGGCCATCACGTCGCCCGTGACGGGCGTCAGCAGCACCCCGTTGCGGTAGTGCCCGGTCGCCAGCAGCAGTCCGGGCAGCGCGGTCGCGCCGAGCAGCGGCGCGTTGTCGGGGGAGCCGGGGCGCAGCCCGGCGCGGGTCTCGGTGAGCGGCAGTTCGGTGAGGCCGGGCACCAACTCGTGCGCGTCGCGCAGCAGTTCGTACACCCCGCCCGCGGTCACCGTGGTGTCCCAGCCCAGCTCCTCGCTGGTCGCGCCGACGACCAGCTCGCCGTTCTCCCGGGGCACCAGGTAGACATGGCTGCCGCGCACCACGGCGCGGACCGTCCGGGACAGGAACGGCGCGTACGCGGGCGGCACGGTCAGCCGCAGGACCTGCCCCTTGACCGGCCGCACCGGCGGGAGCACCTCCTCCGGGACGCCGTCGAGCCGGCCGCTCAGGCTGCCCCCGGCCAGCACGACCTGGTCGGCCGCCGCCTCCGTCCCGCCGGCGAGCACGGCGCCCGCCGCCCGGTCCCGTACCACCGTCAGACGCTCGGCCCAGGACCGGTGGAAGACCACCCCGGCCCGCTCGCAGGCGGTGACCAGCGCGTCGGCGAGCCGCCGCGGGTCCACCTGGTGGTCCCCGTCGACCCGCAGCCCGCCGCGCACCCCCGGCGCCAGCATCGGCTCCAGGCGCCGGCACTCGCGACCGCTCAGCCACTCCGACTGCAGGCCGCAGCGGGTCTGCAGGGCGTGCAGTTCGCGCAGGTGCGCCCGGTCGTCGGCGTCGAGGGCGACGGCGAGCGTGCCGCAGGCGCGGTAGCCCACGTCCTGGCCGGTGGCGTCGGCGAGTTCGGCGACGAAGTCCGGGTAGCGGCGCGCGGAGGCCAGATTGAGGCCCAGCAGCGTCTCCTCGCCGTAGTGGAGTTCGGTGACCGCGGCCAGCATTCCGGCCGCGACCCGCGCGGCGCCGCCGCCCGGCTCCGGGTCGGCGACCGCGGTGCGCAGCCCGCGCAGGGCCGCGCGCCAGGCCGTGACCAGGCCGATGATCCCGCCCCCGACGACGAGGACATCCGATTCGGTACGTGCGTGCATGGGCGTCCAGCCCCTCCCTTCGCCGGCATGACCCGGATCAGGTTCGTACGGTCGGAGGCCGCCCAGCCTCCCTCTCAGCCCGGTGCGTCCGGGCTCCCGCGTGTGCTCTACGTCGACGGTCAGCCTAACCCCAGCCGTCCGGGGGCTGTAAGGGCGGGACCGGCGGGGCGGGAGGGGAGCGCCCGGCCACGGGTCGGACCACGGGCCGGACCACCCGACTTCCTGACGAGTCGTCAGATGCGTAAGGTGGACGGGTGAGCGAGCAGAAGCAGGCACCCCAGCATGTCGTCGTCGTGGGCGCGGGCATGGCCGGCGTCCAGACCGCCGTCGCCCTGCGCGAGCAGGGCTTCACCGGGACCGTCACCCTCATCGGCGCCGAACCTCACCAGCCCTACGACCGGCCGCCGCTGTCCAAGGCGGTCCTCCTCGGCAAGGCGGAGGGCTCCGCCTTCGACATCGACTTCGAGGCCCTCGACGTCGAGCTGCGCCTCGGCGTCGAGGTGACCGGGCTGCGCGCGGACGCCCACGAGGTCGACACCGAGGCCGGCCCCGTCCCGTACGACGTGCTCGTCCTCGCCACCGGGGCGAACCCGGTCACCCTGCCGGGCTCGGAGGGCGTCCCCGGCGTGCACCTGCTGCGCACCCTCGACGACGCCGTCCGCCTCGGGCCCGTCCTGGAGCGCCGGCACGACATCGTGGTGGTCGGCGCCGGCTGGATCGGCGCCGAGTTCGCCACCGCCGCCCGCCAGGCCGGCTGCGCCGTCACCGTCGTCGAGGCCGCCGACCGGCCGCTCGCCGGAGCGCTGCCCGACGACGTCGCCGGGCCGATGGCCGACTGGTACGCCGAGAGCGGCGCCGAGCTCGTCACCGGCGCGCGCGTCGCGCGGGTCGCCCCCGGCGAGGTCGTCCTCGACGACGGCCGCACGCTGCCCGCGGACGCCGTCGTCGTCGGCATCGGCGCCCGGCCCGCCACCCGCTGGCTGGACGGCTCCGGCATCGCGCTCGGCGCGGACGGCTCGGTCACCGCCGACGACCGGCTGCGCACCTCGCTGCCCGACGTGTACGCGGTCGGCGACTGCGCCTCCTTCCCGTCCGCCCGCTACGGCGAACGGCTCCTCGTCCACCACTGGGACAACGCGCTGCAGGGCCCGCGCACCGTCGCCGCCGGGATCGCCGACGGACCGGCCGCCCCGCCGTACGACCCGGTGCCGTACTTCTGGTCCGAGCAGTTCGGCCGCTTCGTCCAGTACGCCGGGCACCACGCGCACGCCGACGCCGAGGTCTGGCGCGGCGGCCCCGACGACGCCTCCTGGTCGGTGCTCTGGCTGCGCGAGGGGGTCCCCGTCGCCCTCCTCGCGGTCGGCCGGCCGCGCGACCTGGCCCAGGGGCGCAAGCTGATCGAGGCGGGCACCCCGGTCGATCCGGAGCGCGCCGCCGACCCCGCCGTCCCTCTGAAGGCCGCAGCCCGGTAGGGCCCGACTACCGGCTGTCAGTCCGGGATGGCAGGCTTGTCCCGTGACCGAGATTGACGCAAAGACCGATGCTCTCGTCCCCGCCTGGCTCTACCTCCCCGACATCGCCGAAATGCTCGACGTCGAGGTGACGCGCGTGCGCCAGCTGGTCAAGGAGGGCCAGCTCATCGCCGTGCGCCGCGGTGAGAACCGGGCTCTGCAGGTGCCTGCCGCCTTCATCGACGGCGACAAGGTGGTCAAGGGCCTCAGTGGCACCCTGACCCTGCTGAAGGACGACGGCTTCACCGACGAAGAAGCGCTGGAGTGGCTGTTCACTCCGGACCCGACCCTGCCGGGCACGCCCGCGCAGGCCCTCAGCGAGAATCGCGGCACCGAGGTGAAGCGCCGCGCCCAGGCGCTCGCCTTCTGACGCCGTCAAGGAACGACCGACAGGCGGTGCGCGGTCCGGGTGACGCCCGGACCGCGCACCGCCGCACCACCCGGGGGGAACGCCTCATGTCCACGCCTCGCGCCCAGCTGTCCGACGCCCGGCTCTACCTGTGCACGGACGCCCGCAAGCGCCAGGGCGACCTGCTCGCGTTCCTCGACGCCGTGCTCTCCTCGGGCGTGGACATCGTCCAGCTGCGCGACAAGGGCATGGAGGCCGGCGAGGAGCTGGAGCACCTCGCCGTGTTCGCCGACGCCTGCCGCCGGCACGGCAAGCTGCTCGCCGTGAACGACCGGGCCGACGTCGCCCACGCCATCGGCGCCGACGTGCTGCACCTCGGCCAGGGCGACCTGCCGGTGCCGGCCGCCCGCGCGATCCTCGACGCGGGGGTGCTGATCGGCCGTTCCTGCCACGCCGAGTCCGAGGCCGCCGCCGCGGCCGTGGAGCCCGGCGTCGACTACTTCTGCACCGGCCCCTGCTGGCCCACCCCGACGAAGCCCGGCCGCTACGCCCCGGGCCTCGACCTCGTCCGGTACGCGGCCTCGCTCCCGCAGGACCGGCCGTGGTTCGCCATCGGCGGCATCGACGCGTCGAATCTGGACGAAGTTCTGGACGCCGGAGCCCGCCGGATCGTCGTCGTCCGGGCGATCACCGAGGCCGACGACCCGGCCGCGGCCGCCGCGGATCTGGCGAAGCGGGTCCGCGACCGGCTCGCCTAGCCCCCCGGCGGGCGGAATCCCTCGTCCCTCGTCCGGCCGTGTCCAGCGCTGGTCCAGCCGGCGTCCAGCCCTGCTCCAGAGGTGTCCAAAAAACTGTCCAGCCCGTGGACTCCCCTTCGTCCGTACATGGACCCCGTCTAACCTGCCCCTATGGCTCTAGGAACCGCGTCCACCCGCTCCGACCGTGCCCGCACGGTCCGCGACATCCTCGCGTCCGGCAAGACCTCGTACTCGTTCGAGTTCTACGCGCCCCGGACGGAGAAGGGCGAGCGGAGCCTGTGGAACGCGCTGCGGCGCGTGGAGGCGGTGGGCCCGAGCTTCGTCTCGGTGACCTACGGCGCCGGCGGCTCGACCCGCGGCGGCACCGTCAAGGCCACCCAGGAGATCGCCGCCGACACCACCCTCACCCCGGTCGCGCACCTCACCGCCGTCGACCACTCGGTCGCCGAACTGCGCAACGTCCTCGGCCAGTACGCGGACGCCGGGATCCGGAACATGCTGGCGCTGCGCGGCGACCCGCCGGGCGACCCGCTCGGCGAGTGGATCGAGCACCCCGAGGGTGTCCGGTACGCCGCCGACCTGGTGCGGCTGATCAAGGAGTCCGGGGACTTCTGCGTCGGCGTCGCGGCCTTCCCCGAGATGCACCCCCGGTCCTCCGACTGGGACACGGACATCCGGCACTTCGTGGACAAGTGCCGCGCCGGCGCGGACTACGCCATCACCCAGATGTTCTTCGATCCCGAGAACTATCTGCGGCTGCGCGACAGTGTCCAGCGGGCCGGCTGCGAGACGCCGATCATCCCTGAGGTCATGCCCGTTGTGAACGCCCGGACGCTCGACCGGCTGCCCCAGCTGAGCAACGCGGCGTTCCCGGCGGACGTGAAAGAACGGATGCTCGCCGTCAAGGACGATCCCGCCGCTGTACGCTCCATCGGTATCGAGTTCGCGACCGAGTTCTGCGCGCGTCTGCTCTCCGAGGGTGTCCCGGGGCTGCACTTCATCACGCTGAACAACTCGACCGCGACGCTCGAGATCTACGAGAATCTCGGACTGCACGAGCAGTCGTGACCGGCCGTAACCGCCCCGACCCGCGGCGACGGCCGCAGGAGAGGGGCGGGCGGGCATGGGGTGGACGGTTCTCTACATCGCGTTCGGGATCGTCGCGCTGTGGCTGCTCGGTGAGGTCCTGCTCCAGTACAAGGCGCGGCTGCGCTGGCGGCTGCTGGCCTTCAGCGGCTTCCTGTGCGTCGTGCTCGGGGTGCTGCTCCCGTCGATTCTGGTGATCATCGCGGGCGCGATCGCGTTCGCCGTCGGCCAGACGTATGTCACGCTCTCCTACCGCCGCGGCTTCTCCACCGGCTGGGCGCTCGGCGGCAGCCCCGGCGCGAGCCGCCGCCGCAGGTCCGGCCGGGCCCCCGACGAGGGCCCGCGCCTGGAGGTCACCGAGCTCGCGTACGAGCCGGCCGAGCCCGCCCCGGACGAGCCCGCGGCCGTCTACGCCACCGAGCCGATGCCCGACGACACCGGCCAGTACGGCATCTACGACACCTCGTACGACCAGGGGCAGGGCCGGGCCGGCGCGGGGCAGGGTTACGGCGAGGGCTACGGCACCGGATACGACACCTACCAGCCCGGTTACGACCAGCAGCCCGGTTACGACCAGCAGCCCGGGTACGCCCAGCAGCCCGGGTACGACTACGGCACCGGCGCCCCGCAGCAGCAGTACGCCGCCTACTCGGACCCGTACATCGGCCCCGGCACCGACCAGCAGTACGCCGCGTACGACTACGGCACCGGCGGCGGCCAGCAGAGCTACGCCGACCCGTACGGCCCGCCGTACGGCTACGACACCCCGCCCGGTGGCGTGTGGGTGCCGCAGCAGCGGGACGGCGAGCAGCCGCCCCATCCGCAGCCGCCCGCGCAGCCGCCGCAGTCGCCGCAGTACGGCTACTACGACCAGGACCAGCAGCAGTACCGCTACTGAGAGCCGCGGAAGTCCGCGCCCTCCACGATCAGCCCCGACACCAGCGCGCCCGACATGCCCGCGTGGGCGAGCCCGCCGCCCGGGTGTGCCCAGCCGCCGGCGAAGTACAGGCCGGGCAGCGGGGACACGTTGCCGGCGGGCAGGTGCCGGCCGTCGGCGCCGCCCAGCGCGGGGCCCGGCACCTCGGCCGAGCCCGTCTCCCGCAGAGTGTCGTCCGGGGTGCGGACCTCGTGGTGGAGCAGTCGCTCGCGCAGTCCCGGGATCGCCGACTCGGCGGCCCCCAGCATCCGTTCCGCGTACTCCGCCCAGTCCTGTCCGGGTGCGGTGGACACCGTCGCCGTGACCGTCGCCGCCTCGTGCGCGTCGTCCGGGACCAGCGCCGGGTCCCCGGGCCGCAGCACCGTCACCGTGGGCCGTCCGGCCGCGGCGTGCACGACCGTGCGGTGCACCGCGTCCGGCTCCCGCCCGCCGCGCAGCGCCAGACAGAGGACGACCCGGCCCGTGCCCGGAGACCCGTGGCGCGGCCGGCCGCCCAGGTCGTCCAGCGCGGGCACGCGTGCGCCCGCGACTACGTGGTCCGCGTCGACGACCGTCCCGTCGGCCAGCTCGATCCCCGCCGCCCGGCCGTCCTTCGTCCGCACGCCGGTGACCTCGGCGCCGAGGGCGAACTCCACCCGGCGGGCCACGCACCGCTCGTACACCGCGTCCGCGAGCGCCCGGACGCCACCGCTCACGTACCAGCTGCCGAAGGTCTGCTCCATGTACGGCAGGACGGCCGCCGCGGCCGGCGCGGTCGACGGGTCGAAGCCGTAGGACCAGGCGTACGCGTCGAGCAGCGCCACCAGCCGGGGGTCGCGCAGCTCCCGCGCGCCGACCTGGGCCAGCGTGGTCGTGGGCCGGCGCAGGAAGCCCGCCTTCGGAGCGGGGTACGGCTCCCGGCCGAGCCGGGCCACGTCCGCGGGCTGCGGCTCCTCCAGGAGCGGCCGGCGGGTCCGGTCCCAGGCCTCGCGGGCCCGCACCAGGAACTCGCCCCACCGCTCGCCCGCGCCGCCGCCGAGCGCCGTGTCCAGGGCGGCGACCGTGCCGGCGCGGGAAGCGTTCGGCAGGTCCACGGAGACGCCGTCGGCGAAGACGTGTCGGCTCGCCGGGTCGACCTGGGTCAGCTCGACGCGGCTCTCCAGGGGCTCCTTGCCCGTCTTCACGAACAGGTCCCGGTACACCGCCGGCAGGTGCAGCAGCCCGGGGCCGGTGTCGAAGGCGAAGCCGTCCCGCTCGAAGCGGCCGACGGCCCCGCCGTACGTCGACGTGCGCTCGAACACCGTCACCCGGTGCCCCGCCACGGCCAGTCGGGCCGCCGCGGCCATCGCGCCCAGACCTGCCCCGATCACTGCGATTCGTGCCATGCCGGCGATTTTATGGGCCGCCCCCGACGCCCTCGCGGGCGAGGCGTTTCTCCTCGCGGCGCTGGGCCCGCCGGCGCAGGAACCGCCGGATCCGCGAGACCAGGAAGATCAGTATCACCAGACCCAGGCCGAGCAGCACCGCAGCGATGATCGCCGCGGCCTCCGGGTTGAATATGGCGAAGGTGACCAGCCCCGCTACGCCCAGGTCCTCCGCGATGCTCATCCCGACGTTGGTGAACGGCTCCGGCGAGGTGTTGATCGCCATCCGGGTGCCCGCCTTGACCAGATGGCTCATCAGCGCCGTCGAACCGCCGACGGCCGCCGCCGCCAGCTCCGGCAGCGACCCGGTCTCGCCGGCCAGCAGCGCGCCCAGGACGGCCCCGGCGACCGGCCGGACCACCGTGTGGACGGAGTCCCAGGCGGAGTCGACGTACGGGATCTTGTCGGCCACCGCCTCGCACAGGAACAGCACACCGGCCGCCACCAGGACATCGGTGCGCTGCAGGGCGGCGGGGACCTCGTCGGAGACGCCGGTCACGCCGAAGACGCCGAGGAGGAGGACCACCGCGTACGCGTTGATCCCGCTCGCCCAGCCGCTGGTGAAGACCAGGGGGAGTACGGACACGGACGTGATCGTAACCAGCCGGGGCGCGGCGCGTATGGGCGTTCGGACGGAGACCTGAGTATCCGTACCTAGTCGCCAGGATGAGTAGGCATGCGGATGGGCCCGGACCTGGGCGGAAGGGAGAGTGGAGACCACGGAAGGGGCGCGGGCCCGCACCGCCGTCACGGGGCGGCGGAACGGGCCCGCGCACCAGCCGGAACGGGGGTGCCACGGGGCACACGGGGGCACGGGGTGCCACGGGGCACGAAAAGGCGCCGGTTCGGCGAGGCTCGGGGGGATCGAGCCTCGCCGGACCGGCGTCGTGCGTTCCGCGTTCTTTGCCCGGATTTCCGCGCCCGGGGGGGGCGAGCCTGGTGTTCCGCGCCCAGGGGTTCTTCGCCGGTCGGGCTACGGCTTGCCGCCGACCCGGCCGTGCAGCAGCAGCGACAGCGCGCTGTGTACGTCGTCCAGGGAGCGCTCGGGCTGGAAGGCCCGCCAGTCCAGCGCGGCCACCAGCACCATGCCGACCAGCGCCGCCGCGGTCAGCGGGACGTCGATCTCCTCGCTCAGCTCGCCGGACGCGACGCCCTCGCGCAGTACGCCCTCCACCACCGCGACGGCCTGCTCGCGGACCACCATCAGGGTGGAGTTCCAGGTCCGGTTGGTGCGCCAGAGCTCGGCGACGTACAGCTGCGTGAAGGACGGGTAGCGCTCGATGAAGACCAGGCCGGCCCGGGTCATCGCGTCCAGCGCGTCGACCCGGGAGCCGCCGCGGGCGGCGGTCTCCTCGGCCGCCGTACGGAGCGAGGCGGTCAGCAGGCCGACGCCGTGCCGCAGCAACTCCTCGAACAGCTCGTTCTTGCTCTTGAAGTTGTAGTAGACCGTGCCCTTGGCGACGCCCGCCCGCTCGGCGATCTCGTCCACCGTGGTGGCCGAGAAGCCCTGCTCCGCGATGAGCGTCACGGCCGCCTCGTACAGCTTGGCCCGGGTGGCCTGGCGTCTGGTGCTGCTGCTGTCCATGAGCCCGATTGTCACAGGTCCCTCCGGATCACAGGCTCAGTTCGGGGTGCAGCCGGTCCAGCGTCCACACCTGCTTGCGGCGCGCGGAGACGGCCGTCAGCGCCAGGGCGCCCAGGGTGAACGCGGCCAGCACCGCGCACGCCTGCCAGACCGGTCCGATGCCGCCGCCCGAGATCAGCCGGCGCAGCGCCTCGACCACGTACGTCATGGGCAGGTAGGGGTGGATGGCGTTGAAGAAGCCCGGGCTGGTCTGGACGGGATACGTGCCGCCCGCCGAGGTCAGCTGGAGCATCAGCACCGCGAGGACCAGGATCCGGCCGGCCGCGCCGAAGCGGGCGTTGAGCCACTGGATGATCGCCGCGAAGCAGCAGGTGACCAGGACGAGGAAGCCGATCGTCCCGGCGGCCCGGGCCATCTGCAGCCCGAGGCCCCAGTGCAGCACGGACATCAGCGCGGCGACCTGGAGCAGCCCGAGCACGGCGACCGGCAGCCAGCCGGCCAGCGCGATCCGCCAGGCGGAGGCGCCGGCGGCGAGGGCGCGCCGGTTCATCGGCTGGATGATCATGTACGCGACCATGGCGCCGACCCAGAGGGAGAGCGGGATGAAGTACGGCGCGAAGCCGGTGCCGTAGTTCGGCGCCTTGTGCAGCGACTCGGACGCGAGCCGGACCGGGTCGGCCATCACCTCGGTGCGCTGGTCGCGCTGCGGCTTGTCGTAGTCCGGGATCTTCTCCACGCCGTCCTCGAGGCCGGTGGCGAGCTGTCCCGAGCCGTCGACCAGCTTGAACAGACCGCCGTCGAGGTCCCCGGCGCCCTTCTTCAGCTTGCCGACACCGGTGTCCAGGCTGCTGGAGCCGGTCTTGGCGCTGCTCAGCCCGGTGTGCAGCTTGTCGGCCCCGGTGGCGACCTTGTGAGCGCCGGTGTTGAGCGCGTTGATCTTCGCGACGGCGGCTTCCAGGTTCTTGTGCAGGCTCGGGGCCTGCTTGATCAGCCCGTCCGCCTGCTTCTCCAGGGTCACCAGCTGGCCGTTCAGCTTCTTCAGGTCGCCCTTGTTGTCCTTGGTCAGCTCGTGCAGGTCGTCGGCGATGGTCGCCACGTCGTCGGCCGCGACCTTCGCCTTCTTCAGCGTCTTGCATGCCTTGGCGTCGGGGGCCGGGTTCAGCACGCACGCGTCGCGGTGCAGCTTCTCCAGCTCGTCGTCGGCGACATGGGCGGCGGTGCGGGCCGCCGGGGCGCGCTCGGCCAGGTCGTCCAGGTTGTGCCGGACGGCCTTGGCGGAGTCGCGGACCAGACGGGCGGTGTCGGCGATCGACTTGCCGTTGTCCTTGAGGAACGGACGGACCTTGTCCGCGGTCCCGTTGACCTTGTCGGCCAGCACCTGCGTGCCGTCGGCCACCTGACGCGAGCCGGTCTCCAGATCGCCCGCGCCCTTGTCCAGCTTCTTCAGGCCGGAGGCCAGGTCGCCGCTGCCCTTCTTCGCGCTCTTCAGGCCGTCGGCCAGGCTCTTGGAGCCCGCCTTGGCCTTGACGGTGCCGTCCTTCAGCTGGTTGGCACCCTTGGCGGCCTCGGCGGTCGCGTCGTGGATGTCGGAGAAGGAGATGAAGATGCGGTCGAGGAAGGTCCGCGACGACTTGGTGGAGGCGGCGGTGCGCACCTCGGAGAAGACCGTGCGGGAGATCTGCCCGACGATGTAGTTGTTGGCGTCGTTGGTGCGCACCTTGAGCGCGCCCGTCTCCGGGGCGTCGCCGGAGCTGGACGCGATCCGCGTGCTGAGGTCGCGGGGCATGGTCAGGGACAGGTAGTACGTGCCGTCCTCGACGCCCTCGCGGGCCTCGGCGTCGGACACCTCGTGCCACTCGAAGACCTTGCTGTCGCGCAGGCCCTCGACGATGTCGTCGCCCGCCTCGACCTTCTTGCCGGCGACGGTGGCGCCCCGGTCCTCGTTGACCAGCGCGACGGGTATCCGGTCGAGCCTGCTGTACGGGTCCCAGAAGGACCACAGGTACAGGGCGCCGTACAGCAGCGGCAGCAGCAGGACGGCGACGAGCGCGGCGCGCGGCAGCTTCCCCCTGCCGAAGCGCTTCAGCTCAAGAGCGGCCAGTCTCGGCGAGCGCATCGGCTGCCCCCTCCTCGGTGGTGTCTGCTTCGGTGTTCTCTGCTGCTTCGGTGGTCCCGGCGGCTTCGGGCGCGTCCGGAGTGCCCGTCGTGCCCGTCGTGCTCGTGGTGATGCGCAGGGCGTCCTCGGGGGCCTCGCTGCACACGGCCAGCACGGTGGTGCCGGCGGCGGCGACGGCGCGCAGCAGCGCCCACGCCTCCGCGCGGTCGGCGTCGGAGAGCTTCAGGTCGGTGTCGTCGACGGCGAGCAGCCGGGGCTCGCCGATCAGGCCCAGCGCCACCGACAGACGGAGCGCCTCCAGCCGTTCGAGGTCCCGTACGGAGGTCCGCTCGGCCTTCGGCAGCGCGTCCAGGTCGAGGCCGGAGGCCACCAGGGCCGCGTCGATCCGGGCCTGCGTGGCGGCGGCGCGACGGCCGGGGGAGCGGAGCAGGGCACGGACGGAACCGTCGTACCGGCGCTGGAGCAGCGCCCGTTCGCGCAGGTGCTCCAGGACCGTGAAGGCCGGGTCGAGTTCGCTGACGCCCGGCACATGGCCGAGGGCGCTGATCCGGCGTACGGCGGCCATCTTGCGGGGCAGCCGCAGGCCGCCCACCTCGGCGTGACCCGCCGTCGGCTTCATCCGGCCGGTGAGCGCGAGCAGCAGGCAGGTGCGGCCGGAGCCGGACGGGCCCTCGATCGCCACCAGCGAGCCGGGCTCGGCGCGGAAGCCCACGTCCCGGAAGGCCCAGCCCCGCGGGCCCTTCACCCCGAAGCCCACGGCCTCCACCGCGGCCCCGTGCGGGCTCTCCGGGACGGCGTCCTGGCTGTCCACGGTTCCTCCCCCTCATTTGAACTGACCGGTCAGTGCAAAAACTTACCGCCGATCCACCCCTTCAGGCAAAGGGGCAGGGGCGGTTCGGGGCGAAACGGACAGAGCGGGGCCGCCGTCGGGTGGACGGCGGCCCCGTTCCGGGGGACGGGGTGGGATCAGACGCTCGCGTCGCGGTGGGTCGGGCGGCCGTCGAGGACGGTTATCAGCACCGGCACGTCCGGCAGTTCGGTCGCCGGGGTGGTGAGCGGGTCGGCGGCGAGGACGGTGAGGTCGGCGCGGTGTCCCACCGCGATCCGGCCCGCCTCGTGCTCCTCGCCGGCCGCGTACGCGGCGTCGGTGGTCATGCCGCGGAGCGCCTCCAGGGCGGTCAGCGCCTGCTCCGGGCCGTGCGGGTCCTGGGTCAGGTCGCGGGTCGGCCGGCGGTGACGGGCGCCCGCCATGACGCCCAGCGGCGGGTACGGCGCGATGGGCCAGTCCGAGCCGAGGAGCACGGTGGCGCCGGAGTCCCGCAGGTCGCGGCAGCGCCAGGCACGCCCGGCGCGCTCCTCGCCCAGGCGGCGGGACCAGTTGTCGGTGTGGTCGGCGCGGGTGAAGTCGCAGCAGTGGGTGGGCTGCATGGACGCGATGACGCCGAGCTCGGCGAAGCGGCTCAGGGTGTCGTCGGGCACCGTCTCGATGTGCTCGACCCGGTGGCGCACCCCGCGCCCGCCGTCGGTCTGCGCCTTCTCGACCGCGTCGAGGACGTGCCGCACCGCCGCGTCGCCGATCGCGTGGGTGGCGGTGGGCACGCCGGCCCGGTGCAGCTCGCCGATGATCCGGGTGTAGACCTCGGGGTCCGGCCAGAAGGCGTCCGTGGACTCGCCGTGGCAGTCGGGGTGTTCCAGCCAGGCGGTGCCGTTGTCGATGGTGCCGTCCATGAAGATCTTCACGCCGTCGGTCCGCCACAGGGCGCCGCCCCGGCCCTGCTGCTCGATCAGCTCGCGGACCCCGTCGGTGTCCGTGCCCGGCTGGCACCAGGGCGCGACCCGCAGCCGCAGCGGCAGCTCGCCGGCCGCGTCCAGCTCCTCGTAGAACGCGAGGCTGTCGCCGTTGGCGTCCATGGCGTGACCGCCGGTCAGACCCGCGGCGGCCATGGCGCGCAGGGCGGCGGCGAGCCGGTCGCGGCGCTCCTCGCGGGTGGGCTGCGGGGCCACGCGCTCCACGAGCTCGCAGGCCGCGTCCTCCAGGAGCAGCCCGGTGGGCCGCCCGGCGGCGTCGCAGACGACCTCGGCCGAGGCCTGGTCGAAGGTGCGCGGGCCGTCGACGCCGGCGAGTTCCAGCGCGCGGTGGCTGGCCAGCATGGAGTGGGCGTCGAACAACAGCAGCAGGGCCGGGACGCCGTCGAGGACGGAGTCGAACGGGGCGGTCTCCACCGGCGCGTCACCGAACACGTTCGGATCCAGGCCCCAGCCGTGCAGCCAGGCGCCGGGGGCGAGTTCGCGAACCGCGCCGGCCAGCGCCGCGCGCACCTGCTCCAGGTCCGTGCAGCCCGACAGGTTCAGGCCGTGGGTGAGTTCGGCGCCGGAGACGGGGTGGATGTGCCCGTCGACCAGGCCGGGCGTCACCACGGCGCCCTTGAGGTCGACCACCGTCGTCGAGGAGTCCGCGAGCGCGCGGATCGCGCGGTCGTCGCCCAGCGCGGAGATCCGCCCGCCGGACACGGCCAGTGCGGTCTCCGGCAGGAACAGGCCGGTGACCGGGTCGAGCAGGCGGGCGGAGAGCAGGACGAGACGGTTGTGCACGGGGAGCTCCTGGGGAACGGAGGCGGAGGGTCAGTTGGGGACGGCGGCAGGGTTCGGGACGGGCTCCGCCGCGGGGTCCGAGCCGGGTGCCGCGGCGGGTTCCGGTGCCGCGTCCGGTGCCGTGGCGGGGCGGGCGTCGAGCGCGCCGCTCGGCAGGCCGAGTTCGCGCTCCGCCGTGGCGACGGCCATCCGCGTCACCGCGGCGGGCCGGTTGCTGGTGTCGGTGTTCGCGTGCGCCCCGAGGCCGTCGAGCACGACCAGGATCTGGATGGTCGTCACGTACGGATCGGGGGTGCGGAACTCCTCCCGCTCCACCCCGCGCCGGACGACGCCCTCGAGCCGGCCGCGCCAGGCGGCCTCCTGCTCGGCGACCCGGTCGCGCAACACGTCCCGGTAGCGGCTGAGGTGCCGGGCGTTGATCCAGAGCCGGCTGATGGCGTCGTACGCGGCCCCGGAGGTGTGCCCGAAGAAGGCGGCCAGCTGCTCGGTGGGGGTCGCGCCGGCCGGGTCGACGGGCACCAGCCGGTCGAGCTCGGCGCTCGCCGCACTGCCGAACGCCTCCGCCACCAGATCCTCCACGGAGGGGAAGTAGTGGCTGATCAGACCGGGTCGGACGTCGAGCTCGTCGGCGATCCGACGCAGCGTGACGCATTCCAGCCCCTCGGTCAGGGCGATCGCGGTCGCTGCCTCGACGATCTCCGCCCGACGCTCGTCCGGAGATTTGCGAATTCGTTTGCGCTGGACGCTTGACGACATACCGAGGATGCTATTGAGTGTGCGACCAATAAGCAAGCAGGCGGTGAATACCAGCCAACCGGAGGGCCGCATGGCGTCCACGATCGAAAAGCCCCACCCCGACGCCGAGGAAGCGCCGGGGGAGACCCCGCCCGCCGCGGAGAGCGCCCGGCGCATCGAGGCCCACGGCATCGACCACATCCCCGACTCGGAGCGGCACGGCCGTCCGCGGGACCTGTTCTCCGTCTGGTCCGCGGCGAACGTGAACTACCTCAGCCTGGTCATCGGCGGTGCGCTGGTGCTCATGGGGCTGAACCTGTGGCAGGCCGTCGCCGTGATCGTCATCGGCAACCTGTTCTGGCTGTTCACCGGACTCCTGGCGACCTCCGGCCCGGCCGCCGGCGCCCCCAGCGAGGTGGTCACCCGCGCGCTGTACGGCGTCATCGGCAACCGCGTGAACAACGCGATCGGTGGCTGGTTCGTTTCGGTCTGCTACTTCGCCCTCAATCTGGCCGCCGCCGCGACCGCCGCCTTCGCCCTGGTCGAGAAGACGGGCATCGGCGCGACCACTCCGGTCAAGGTCGCCGTCATCGTGGTCATCGCGGCGCTCACGCTGGCCATCAGCGTTTACGGCCACGCGCTGATCATGAAGCTCTACCTGCCGATCACCCTGGCGCTGACCGCGGCCTTCGCCGTCCTCGCCGTCGCGGTCATCGGTCACGCCGACTTCTCCTACCAGCCCGCCGAGCCGCTGAGCGGCGTCGAGCTGTGGGCCGTCCTGATCGCCGGCACCACCATGATCGCCTCGGGCCCGCTGTCCTACACGACCAGCGCCGACTTCTCCCGCTACCTGCCGGCCGACTCGTCCCGGAAGGCGATCGTCGGCTGGACCGCGTCCGGCGCCTTCGTGCCGAGCGTCATCACCTGCTCGCTCGGCGCCTTCGCCGCCACCGCGATCGACATGTCCGACCCGCAGACCGCCCTGCAGACGATCCTGCCCGGCTGGTTCACCCCGATCTTCCTGATCGCCCTGGTCGTCGGCACCATCGCCATCAACGCCCTGACCGCCTACAGCGCCGGCCTCGCCCTCCAGGCCGTCGGCCTGCGCATCCGCCGTACCGTCAGCGTCCTCTTCGACGGCGCCGTGTCCGTCGCGCTCACCCTGTACGGCCTGCTGGTCTCGAACTTCCTCGACACCGTCAGCAACGCCCTGCAGGTGATCGTGGTCCTGATCGGCCCGCTGATGGCCGTGTACGCCACCGACATCGTGCTGCGCCGCTTCCGCTACGACGGCCGGGCGCTCTCGGACGAGACCCCGGGCAGCCCGTTCTGGTACACCGGCGGCGTCAACCGGTCCGGCGCCGTCGCGCTCCTCGCGGGCGTGGCCGCGGCCGCCCTGTCCGTCAACACCCTCTACACCGGGCCGGTCGCCACCGCCCTCGGCGGCGTGGACATCTCGCTGCCGGCCGGCATGGCCGTCTCGTCGGTTCTCTACGCGGTCCTCATGCGCCGCGACCGCACCGTCCTCGCCGCCCGCGCCCAGGCGTGAGGCGCGACTGACGGCGCCGGCGGCCCGGCGGCCCGGCGGAAGTGAAGGGGAAACGTTTCTCCACTTCCGCCGGGCCACCGGCGTATCGGGACACAGGAGGGCGAAAGCCCAGGTCGGAGTGATTGTCAGTGGCGGCCTGCACGATGGATGCAGACGGCGACAGAACCGTCACACGACGACAGGAGGCTCGTCATGGCCAGTTCCTCCGCAGCAGCCGCACCCCGGCGCCGCCCTGGAGGCCGCCCTGCCCCCTCGACCGCCGGTCCGGCATCCGACGTCCACCCGGTGCCGCGCCGCTCCACCGCGCCGCCCGCCGCCCTCGACCTGCTCGCCCAGGCCCGCGCGGGCCTCGACGAGGCGGCCACGCTCCCCGTGCCCAACGAGCGGTACGCGACCGCCCACCTCGCCGCCCTCCGCACCGCCGCCGCCGTGCTCGCCGCCCGCGGCCGGCCCGAGACCAACCCGCGCCGGCGGGCCAGGATCCGCAGCGCGTGGGAGGTCCTCCCCGAGATAGCCCCCGAACTGACCGAGTGGAGCGCCCTCTTCGCCTCCGGAGCGGCCCGCCGGGCCCGCGCCGAGGCGGGCATCACCGGCGCCGCCACCAGCAGGGACGCCGACGATCTGGTGCGCGACGCGATGATGTTCCTGCGCCTGGTCGAACGCCTGCTGGTGCTCCAGCCGGTGCTGCCGAGGCAGCCGGGGGCGGGCGACGCCGTGGGATGACCGGGGAGTGCGGCCGAGGCCATAGGGTGGAAGCGTTCGCACCCGTCCACGAGGAGTCAACTGCCGTGTCGGACCCTTCCGCTGTCTTCGCCCGGGAGACCTCCACGCGCCCGTCGCGTGCCTCCCTGCGTACCGCCGTCGTCTGGGACGTCCTCAAGGACTCCCTCGACCGCCGGGCCAAGGCCTCCGGGAAAGACACCCTCGACGTCCTCGACACCGGCGGCGGCTCCGGCAACTTCGCCGTCCCGGTCGCCCGGCTCGGCCACCGCGTGACCGTCGTCGACCCCAGCCCGAACGCGCTCTTCGCCCTGGAGCGACGGGCCGCCGAGGCGGGGGTCGCCGACCGCGTCACCGGAGTGCAGGGAGACATCCGCGGCCTGTTCGACGTCGTCGAGCGCGAGGGCTACGACGCGGTGCTGTGCCACGGCGTCCTGGAGTACGTCGACGACCCGGCCGAGGGCGTGCGCAACGCGGTGGCCGCGCTGCGGCCCGCCGGCGCGCTCAGCCTGCTCGCCGCCGGGCTCGGCGGGGCGGTCCTCGCCCGGGCCCTCGCCGGCCACTTCAACGAGGCCCGGCACGCGCTCGGTGACCCGGACGGCCGATGGGGCGACGCCGACCCGGTGCCGCGCCGCTTCACCGCCGACCAGCTCACCGAGCTGGCCGCGGCGGCCGGCCTGGAGGTCGGCGCGGTGCACGGCGTCCGGGTCTTCGCCGACCTGGTCCCCGGCGTCCTCGTGGACACCGAGCCGGGCGCGCTGGAGGCCCTGCTGAAGCTGGAGGCGGCGGCCGCCGAGCTGCCGTCCTTCCACGCCGTCGCCACCCAGTTGCACGTGCTCGGCGAGAAGCGCGCCTGACCGCGCCCGACCGACGGGCTGATCAGGGACGCAGCCGCAGATGGAGTACGCCACAGGACCCCCGATCGAGCGGTTCGCCCCGTATGATCGGGGGACACCATCCGGCATGACGGATCGGCCGTCGGGGAATCTACGCCTCAGCAGCCGAACCGCCGTGGCGGCCCGGATTGGCGATTACGCGTAGTGGGCGGGTTTCACGGGGGCGATTCCCTGCCTATCCTGAAAGGGCCGCATCCGGTCGCCCCCGCGACCGACGACTAGGAGGACTCCGTGCCGCTCTCGGAGCACGAGCAGCGAATGCTCGAGCAGATGGAGCGAGCGCTGTACGCCGAAGATCCCAAGTTCGCGACAGCGCTCGAGGGAAGCGGACTGCGTACGTACACCCGGCGACGGGTCTACCAGGCAGTCGCCGGCTTCCTGGTGGGTATCGCGCTCCTCATGACCGGAATGGTGCTCGTTCAGGTCTGGCTCAGCGTGATCGGTTTCCTCGTCATGCTGGGGTGCGCGGTCCTCGCCGTCACCGGTTGGCGCAAGGCGCCCAAGCGCGGTGAACAGCAGGCCGCCGGCGGGCGGCAGCCGCGCCAGCGGCGCTCGATGATGAACCGCATCGAGGAGCGCTGGCAGCGCCGCCGCGACGAGCAGCAGGGCGGCGGGCACTGACGCCCCCTCCCCGGTCCTCCACCTGAAACTCCCCGCTGCCCCGGCCGCATCCGCGCGCCGGGGCAGCGGCATGTCGAGCCCCTGGTACGTCCGGCCCCGCCATGTGCGTCCCGGCGGGCGCGGCCACGGCGTAGGGCGTCGTCCCGCCTCAGCGGGACGACGCCCCACGCCGACTCTCAGCCGCGCTGCCGGGACGGGCGCAGCAGTCGGCGGCCCGCCGCCGTCCAGCGGTCCAGCAGGTCGTCCCGCCGGGTCGACACCCGGGTGGCGAACGCCGCCCAGCGGGCCGAGACCGCCCAGATCACCCTGACGGACGAACGCGGCGCCAGCAGCGCACGGTAGTGCTCCGGGCGGGTCGCCAGGGCGGCGAGCCCGGTCCGTACGACCCCCACCTCGTCGGCGGGCGCCGTGGCCGGCCGCGGGGCGGGGGCGTACAGCACCTCCTCCAACGACCGTGCCACCCGGTGCACCGCGTCCGCCGGGTCACCCTGCAGGTGCCCGAGGCGGACGATCCGGGCCGCCGCTCTGCGCAGGGTCAGCGACTCGTCCGGCGTGATCCCGTAGTCCCACGCCGTGTCGACGATCTCCTGCCAGGCCGCCAGCGCCCGCGCCGCCACGTCCTCAGGCGCCCGGCCGGCCGACCCGAGCCGTCCGGCCCGTACCCGCTTGCGCCACAGCATCGGCAGGAACGGCAGTGTCAGCACCACCGCGACCCCGAGCCCGATCAGTGCCATCTGCAGCGGCGGCATCCCGTCGTCCGAGGCCGCGACCGCACCTGCCTGGTCCTCCGTGCCGCACTCGCCCTGCCGCCGCAGCTGCGGCGTGCAGCCGTCCGAGCTGCTCGGCGCCGCCGACGGGACGGCCGCCTCGCTCTCCTGCGGCTCCGCGGGCCCGCTGCTCTCGCCCGTCGGGACGTCCGACCGGGTGTACGCCGGCGTTGTGCCGCGCGTCGGCGTCGGCTCGAAGCGGGTCCAGCCCACGCCCTCGAAGTACAGCTCGGGCCACGCGTGGGCGTCCCGTATGCCGACCGTGATCCGCCCGTCGGGCTGCGGAGTGCCCGGGGTGAAGCCGACCGCGACCCGCGCCGGGATGCCCAGCGTCCGGGCCATCGCCGCCATCGAGAACGAGAAGTGGACGCAGAAGCCCTCCTTCTGCTTCAGGAAGCGGCTGATGGCCTGCACGCCCGTCCCCGACGCGACCTCCGTGTCGTAGCGGAAGCCGCCGTCCCGGGCGAACCAGTCCTGCAGCGCGACCGCCTGCTCGTACGGGTTGCCCGCGCCCCTGGTGATCTCCCGGGCCTTCGTCGCCACCTCGGGCGGCAGCGCGGCCGGCACCTTCGTGTACTCGCGCCGCAGCCCGTTCGGGGCCGGCGGCGCATCCGACAGCTGCCGGGCCGTCGGCCGCACCTTCAGGCTGGAGACGGTGTACCGCACGCCCCGGGTGGTCTGCTTGTCGTCGCCGACCAGCATCCGGCCGGCCGGCTCGTACCGCCAGCGCCCGCCGATCTCGACCCGGGTCGCCGGGTACGGCATCGGCAGCCACTTCTGCTCGTACGAGGGAGAGGCCACGAAGTTGGCGGTCACCCCGGTCCGGTCGACGGCGTCGCCGAGCCCCTCCGGGCCGGGCAGCTCCCGGGGCACGTCCTGGACCTTGCGGACCGAGGACTTCCACGACGTCCCGTCGAACTGGTCCAGCGCCACCAGACGCAGATACATGTCCGAGGTGTCGCGCGTGGTGGTCCGGTAGCTGAGCACCTCGCGGTCCTCGGGCTGGTTCAGGTTGTCCTGCAGGGACACCAGCGGGTTCACCGCGGAGATCGTCCCGCCGCGCCCGTTCCCCTGCCCCTCGCCCTGGCCGGCCCCGCCGAGCAGACCGCCGCTCAGCGCGGGCAGCGCCATCGGAACGACGAGCGCGAGGCCCATCGCGGCCACACCGATCCGCCGCCCGGTACGGGTCGGCGCCGACGCCGTCCCGCCCGACTCCAGAGCGCCCGCGCGGCCGGGCTGCTGCACCCCGCCGAAGACCCGGCCCCACTGAGAGAGCCGGTCGCGGCCCTCCGCCAGCAGGAGCAGCAGGTAGCCGGTGGCGGCCAGCAGGAACCAGAGCCGGCTCGCCCCGCCGCCGGTCAGTCCGGCGGCGACCGAGTACAGGGCGAGCAGCGGCAGACCGGCCGGGGCCGCGACGCGGAACGTCACCGCGAGCGTGTCCACCAGCAGCCCTATCACCAGCACCCCGGTGACCAGCATCAACCGGATGCCGTCGGTGGCCGGCGCGGGGCTCGCGTACCGGGTCACGTCCGCCACGCCCGCGTCGAACAGCGTGGCGAAGCCCAGGAACGCCTGCGGGCCCGGCAGGAGGCCGAGCACCGCCTGTTCACGGACGAAGACCAGGGTGAGCGCCAGCAGGGTGACGACGGCCTGCGCGGCGATCGTCAGCGGCCGGGCCAGCGGAACCCGCCGGGTCAGCGCGCCGACACCGCTCTGCACGGCCAGCAGGAACGCCGCCGTCAGGATCCAGGACGAGGGGCGGACCAGCGGGATCAGCGCGCCCGCCGCCATCAGCGTGGCGGCGTACGCGCACAGCGTCAGCCTCGCGCGGCCGCTCATGACCGTACCCCCGGGTGGTTCGTCGTACCGGCGTCCGCGGCGCGGGAGCCGTGCGTGCCGGAGCCGTACGTGCCGGGGTCGTGGGCGCCCGCCCCGGTCCGGGCCGCGCCACCGGCCTGCTGCCACAGCGCGGCGAGCGATTCGCCGGGCCGCACCGGCAGCGCCGTCCAGCCGGCCTCGCGCAGTGTGCGCAGCCGGCGCTCGACGGCGCCGCTCACCGCACCACCGGTCAGCCACTCGCCGCTGTCCAGGACGAAGGCGACCGCCGCGCCACTGCGGTGCCGCAGCCGGGCGGCCAGCGTCGCCTGCTCCTCGTCGAGGTCGCCCAGGAAGGCGATCAGCAGCCCCTCGTCGCCGCCACGCAGCACGTCGTACGCGCGCGAGAGACCGGCCCCTTCGGAGTGGTCGACGACCGCGAGGGTATCCATCATCAGGCCCGCCGTCTCGGCGGACTCCGTCGACGAACCGGCGAAGCCCTCGCCCGATTCGCCCGGCACGGCCGTGCCGTCGTCGGTGAGCAGCCGGACCGAGTAGCCCCGCTCCAGCATGTGCACCAACGCGGACGCCGCACCGGAGACCGCCCACTCGAAGGCCGACTCCGGACCGGCGCCCTGGAAGGCGATCCGGCGGGTGTCGAGCAGCACCGTGCAGCGGGACCGCTGCGGCTGCTCCTCGCGGCGCACCATCAGCTCGCCGTAGCGGGCCGTGGAGCGCCAGTGGACCCGGCGCAGGTCGTCGCCGTAGCGGTAGGTGCGCGGGATGACGTCGTCGTCGCCGGCCAGCGCCACCGAGCGCTGCCGGCCGTCGCCGTACCCGGCCGACTCGCCCGCGAGCCGCACCGGCGGCAGCGGCTCGGTGCGGGGGACGACCGTGAGGGTGTCGTACGCGCTGAACGAGCGGGTCAGCTCGCACATCCCGAACGGGTCGGTGAGCCGCAGCTGCAGCGGTCCCAGCGGAAAGCGCCCGCGCAGGTCCGAGCGGACCTTGTACGAGACCTCCCGTCGGCCGCCCGGCTCGACCCGGTCCAGCACGAACCGGGGCCGCGGCCCGAGCATGTACGGCACGTGGTCCTGGAGCATGAGCAGCCCGGTGGGCAGCCGGGAGACGTTGTCCATCCGCAGGTGCACCCGGGCCTCGGCGCCCGCGGGCACCCGGACCGGGGTCAGCCGGCGGCTGCCGGCGACCCGGTAGCGGGTCCGGTGCAGCACGAGGACGCAGATCAGCGGCAGGACGGCGAGCAGCAGGCCGACGCGGAGCAGGTCGCCCTGGCCGAGCACGTACGCGCAGACGCCCGCGGCGACCCCGGCGGCCAGGAACGACCGGCCACGGGTGGTCAGACCGGCGAACGCGGCCCGCAGGCCGCCCCGGTCCTCCGCCTTTCGCCCGGTGTCCGGCCGCTCGCCGCCCGGAGCGCCGTCCGTCGCGGCGGCGGGTCCGGCGGCCGCCATCACAGCCGCCGGGTGCCGGGCTGCTGCTGGCCGTACAGCGGGCCGGCGGGCGGCGCGGCCTGCGGCACCGGGGTGCGCTGGAGGATGTCGCGGACGACCTGATCGGCGCTGCGCCGGTTCAGCTGGGCCTGCGCGGTCGGCAGCAGCCGGTGCGCGAGGACCGGGGCGGCCAGCGCCTGGAGGTCGTCGGGCAGCACGTAGTCGCGGCCGCTGAGCGCGGCGGACGCCTTGGCGGCGCGGAGCAGGTGCAGCGTGGCGCGCGGCGACGCCCCGAGTCTCAGATCGGGGTGGTTGCGGGTGGCCGCGACCAGGTCGACGGCGTACCGGCGCACCGCGTCGGCGACGTGCACCGTGCGGACCGCGTCGATCAGCTTCACGATGTCATGGGCGTGCGCCACCGGCTGGAGGTCGTCCAGCGGGGAGACCGAGCCGTGCACGTCGAGCATCTGGAGCTCGGCCTCGGGGCTCGGGTACCCCATCGAGACGCGGGCCATGAAGCGGTCCCGCTGCGCCTCGGGCAGCGGGTACGTGCCCTCCATCTCCACCGGGTTCTGGGTGGCCACCACCATGAACGGGCTGGGCAGCTCGTACGTCTGCCCGTCGATCGTGACCTGCCGCTCCTCCATGGACTCCAGGAGGGCCGACTGGGTCTTCGGCGAGGCGCGGTTGATCTCGTCACCGATGACGATCTGCGCGAAGATCGCGCCCGGCTTGAACTCGAAGTCGCGCCGCTGCTGGTCGTAGATCGACACACCCGTGATGTCCGAGGGCAGCAGGTCCGGCGTGAACTGGATCCGCCGCACCGAGCAGTCCACGGACCGCGCCAGCGTCTTGGCCAGCATGGTCTTGCCGACGCCGGGGACGTCCTCGATCAGCAGGTGTCCCTCCGCGAGCAGCACGGTCAGGGCAAGGCGTACGACCTCGGGCTTGCCCTCGATCACGCTCTCCACCGACCGGCGCACCCGCTCCGCTGTGGTGGTCAGATCTGAGAGGCTCGCTCGCTCGTCATAGGTCGTCACCCGGCCCTCCTCGCCGAAACGCGACACCGCGTCCCCAGTGGTTCCGAGGGGGTGTCACACCGGCATTCTTGTTCGCTCGCCGCGTCGTGTCACTCGCCTGTGGACAAGTGCCGCGGATATGCCGGGGTTTGCCGGATTACGACGGGCCGAGACAGGCTCCGGCACCGGTCGGGACCGGTGCCGGAGCCCCGGGCGCTACGCCGGGTCGATCTCCCGCAGCAGGCCCGTGTGCACGTCGAAGACGAAGCCGCGGACGTCGTCGCTGTGCAGCAGGAAGGGCGAGGTCCGCACCCGCTGCATGGACTGGCGCACGTCCTGGTCGACGTCGCGGAAGGCCTCCACGGCCCAGGCCGGCCGCTGGCCGACCTCCATCTCCAGCTCGTGCCGGAACTCCTCGGTGAGGGACTCCAGACCGCAGCCGGTGTGGTGGATCAGCACCACGCTGCGCGTGCCGAGGGCGCGCTGGCTGATGGTGAGGGAGCGGATCACGTCGTCGGTGACCACGCCGCCCGCGTTGCGGATGGTGTGGCAGTCGCCGAGCTCGAGGCCGAGCGCGGCGTGCAGGTCGAGACGGGCGTCCATGCAGGCGACGACGGCGACGTTCAGGACGGGGCGGGCGTCCATGCCGGGGTCGGTGAAGCCGGCGGCGTAGCGCTCGTTCGCCTCGACGAGGCGGTCGGTGACGGACCCGTCGGAGCGTATGGCGTCGGCGGTGTCGGCTGAGGGGTGCGCGGAGGTCGACATGTCTATGACGTTAGTGGTCACGTTCCGCCCCGGCCCGCTGTGAGAGCGGACAAAGAACGTCAATGAGGCTTGTTGTGAGGTAACCCACAGGCGGGTGGAAGGTGGGTCCGAACGGGTGAGGTGTCCGATTTGCCCATCGGTCCCCGACGCCCCCGGCGACGCGCCAGCCGGTTGATTGACCGCACCGACCTGTGGACTAAAGTGACGCGCAGTTCACGGAGACATTGCGCGATTTCAGTGGTTTCTCCCCGCGTGGGCGGCGGCTGCGTACGGGGGGCCCGGCTGTGACCCCGGCTGTACGGAGCGCCGCGCCGGATTCTGAGAGGGCGGCTTTGAGCAACGACCGACACGTCCCGGTGATGCTCCAGCGGTGCCTGGACATGTTGGCCCCCGCACTGCAACGGCCGGGCGCGGTCGTCGTCGACTGCACGCTCGGGCTCGGCGGACACAGCGAGGAGCTGCTGCGGCAGTTCCCCGAGGTGCGGCTGATCGCCCTGGACCGGGACAAGGAGGCGCTGCGCCTCTCCGGCGAGCGGCTCGCCCCGTACGGCGAACGCGCCACCCTCGTGCACGCGGTGTACGACGAGCTCCCCGAGGTCCTCGACCGGCTCGGCGTCCCGCGCGTCGACGGGGTCCTGTTCGACCTCGGCGTCTCCTCCATGCAGCTGGACGAGGCCGACCGCGGCTTCGCCTACGCGCAGGACGCCCCGCTCGACATGCGCATGGACCAGACGACCGGGATCAGCGCCGCCGAGGTGCTCAACACCTACCCGGCCGGCGAGCTGGTCCGGATCCTGCGGGCGTACGGCGAGGAGAAGCAGGCCAAGCGGATCGTCTCGGCGATCGTGCGGGAGCGCGAGAAGGAGCCGTTCAGCAACAGCGCCCGGCTGGTCGAGCTGATCCGCGACGCGCTGCCGCAGGCCGCCAAGCGCACCGGCGGCAACCCGGCCAAGCGCACCTTCCAGGCCCTGCGCATCGAGGTGAACCGCGAGCTGGAGGCGGTCGAGAACGCGATCCCCGCGGCCGTGAAGGCGGTCCGGGTGGGCGGCCGGGTCGTCGTCCTGTCGTACCAGTCGCTGGAGGACCGGATCGTCAAGCAGGTCTTCGCGGCGGGCGCGGCGAACACCGCGCCGCCCGGCCTGCCGGTGATCCCCGAGCAGTACCAGCCCCGCCTGAAGCTGCTGACCCGTGGCGCCGAGCTGCCCACGGAGCAGGAGATCGCGGAGAACCGACGGGCGGCCCCGGCCCGGCTGCGCGGTGCGGAGCGGATCCGGGAGGACGAGCCTTCGTGAGGAACGGGGAAGCACGGTGACGAAGCAGGGGCCACTGAAGGGGCGGGCCGCGCGGCTCGGGCGGTTCATGCCGTCGGGGCCCAGCACCGCGGCCCGGACCCCGTTCGTCCTGCTCGTCGTCGTGCTCCTCGGCGGCGGCCTGATCACCCTGCTGCTGCTGAACTCCGCCCTCAACCAGGGCTCCTTCAAGCTGCGCGACCTCAAGTCCCGCACCACCGAGCTGACCGACGAGGAGCAGGCCCTCCAGCGGGACGTGGACGACTACTCCGCGCCCGACGCGCTGGAGCGCCGGGCCCGCGAGCTGGGCATGGTGCCGGGCGGCAGCCCCGCCTTCCTGGACCCGGACGGCAAGGTCCGCGGTGAGCGCTCGGAGGCGTCCGCCCCGCCGCCGGAACCCTCCCCGACGCCCAGCGGCACCCCGCCGCGCACGCCCCCGCCCGCCGCCGGCAAGCCGCAGCCGAACGCCCAGCAGAACACCCCGCCGAACGCTCGGCAGGACCCCGCGACACTCCCGACCGCGCCCGCCCCGACGACCTCCGGCAGGTGACGCAGTGCCCCCCAAGGAACCCCCGCGCCGCCGGGTCCCCGGCCCCGCGCGCCCCCGGACCCCGTCCGCCGCGCCCCGCCCGGCCGCCCGCCGCCCGGCCCGCCCCGCCGCCCGCCCCGCGTCCCGGCCGCGGCCGAGGGCGCGCACCATCAAGCTCGGCAGCCCGCGGCCCCGGCTCCGCCTCGTCTCGCTCGGCCTGACCCTCGTCATGCTGGCCTTCGTGGTCCGGCTGCTCCAGGTCCAGGCCGTCGACGCAGCCGCGTACGCGGCCAAGGCCGAGAAGCACCGCTACCAGGAGTACACGCTCTCCGCAGACCGCGGCGAGATCACCGACCGGGCCGGCATCGCGCTCGCCGCCAGCGTCGACGCGTACGACATCACCGCCGACCCGAAGCTCTTCACGCCCGAGGAGAGCAAGCGCCCCGACGCCCCCGAGCAGGCCGCCGCGCTCCTCGCGCCGCTGCTCGGCAAGGAGCCCGCCGAACTCGCCAAGAAGCTGCGCACCCCCAAGTCCCGCTACGCGCTGCTCGCCCGCCGGCAGACCCCTCAGGTCTGGAACCAGATCAAGGACCTGAAGAAGGTCTACGCCCAGAAGTCCCGGCCCTCCCAGGGCGGCAACGGGATCAACCTGCTCGGCGGCATCCTCAGCGAGCCCAGCACCAAGCGCGTGTACCCGAACGGCGAACTCGCCGCCGGGATACTGGGGTACGTCAACGCCGAGGGCCGCGGTGCGGGCGGCCTGGAGTCCATGCTCGACAAGGAGCTGGCCGGCAAGGACGGCAAGATTCGCTACGCCCAGTCCGGCGGCCGCGAGGTCCCGACCGCCGGCTCCCGCGGCACCCCGGCCGTGCCCGGCGACGACATCGAGCTGACGATCGACCGGGACATCCAGTGGGCCGCCCAGCAGGCCATCACCGCGCAGGTGAAGAAGTCCCGGGCGGACCGCGGCTACGTGATAGTGCAGGACACGAAGACCGGCGAGGTGCTGGCCATGGCCAACGCCCCCGGCTTCGACCCGAACGACCTCAGCCAGGCCAACTCAGCCGCCATGGGCAACGCCGCCCTCCAGGACGCGTACGAGCCCGGCTCCACCAGCAAGGTCATGTCCATGGCCGCCGTGCTCGAGGAGGGCGCGGCCGCCGCCGACACCCACGTCACCGTCCCCAACCGGCTGCACCGCGGCGACCGGCTCTTCAAGGACGACATCGACCACGAAACCTGGTACCTGACCCTGAGCGGCGTCCTCGCCAAGTCCAGCAACATCGGCACCATCCTGGCCACCGGCCAGCTCGGGGACACCCAGGCCGAGTCGAACAAGGTCCTCCACTCGTACCTGCGCAAGTTCGGCATCGGCAGCCCGACCGGGCTCGGCTACCCCGGCGAGACCCCCGGCATCCTCGCCCCGCCGCAGAAGTGGTCGACCTCGCAGCAGTACACGATCCCGTTCGGCCAGGGCCTGTCCATCAACGCGATGCAGGCCACCTCCGTCTACTCGACCATCGCCAACGGCGGGGTCCGGATCGAGCCGACGCTGGTCCGCGGCACCAAGGGGCCCGACGGGCGGTTCACCCCGTCCGCCGAGCCCAAGCAGACCCGGGTGGTCAGCGAGAAGACCGCGAAGACCCTCGCGCAGATGCTGGAGTCCGTGGTCGGCGACGAGGAGGGCACCGGCACCAAGGCCGCCATCCCCGGCTACCGCGTCGCCGGCAAGACCGGAACGGCCAACCGGGTCGACCCCGAACTCGGCCGCTACAACGGCTACACGGCCTCCTTCGCCGGCTTCGCCCCCGCCGACAAGCCCCGCATCACGGTCTACTGCGCCATCCAGAACCCGACCAAGGGCAGTCACTTCGGCGGCCAGATCTGCGGCCCCATCTACAAGCAGGTCATGGAGTTCGCCCTCAAGACCCTGCACGTCGCCCCGACCGGCGCCGAACCGCCCCGGCTTCCGGTCGCCTTCAAGCCCTGACCGCACGTCCTGACACCGAGCCCAGATCCGGTGGGAGCACCAGTGAGAACGATCACCTCCGATTCCGGGAACCGGAAGCCCGACCCCCGCACCCCCGAGGGTCCATTTAGCCCTGCGCAGGGTGCGCCCGGTACGCTCACCGCCGTGCCACAAGCTGATCAGTACCGAACCACCCCGCCCCGCCCGGCGCAGCCCTCCCCGACCCCGCTCGGCGAGCTGGCCGCACGGCTGGGTGTCGAGACCGCGGGCCAGGCCGAGGTGACCGGGATCACCCACGACTCGCGGGCGGTACGCCCCGGGGACGTGTACGCGGCCCTGCCCGGCGCCCGGCTGCACGGCGCCGACTTCGCCGCCCAGGCCGCCGGCCTCGGCGCCGTCGCGATCCTCACCGACCCGAGCGGCGCCGAGCGCGCCGCCGCGACCGGCCTGCCGGTCCTGGCGGTCGAGGACCCGCGCGGCCGGATGGGCGAGCTGGCCGCCGAGATCTACGGCCGGCCCGGCGCCGGCCTGCTCCAGCTCGGCATCACCGGCACCTCCGGCAAGACCACCACGGCCTACCTCGTCGAGGGCGGGCTGCGGGCGGCCGGCCGGAGGACCGGACTCATCGGCACCGTCGAGATGCGGATCGGCGACGAGCGCATCAAGTCGGAGCGCACCACCCCCGAGGCCACCGACCTCCAGGCGCTGTTCGCGGTCATGCGCGAACGCGGCGTCGACTCGGTCGCCATGGAGGTCTCCAGCCACGCCCTCGTGCTCGGCCGGGTCGACGGCTGCGTCTTCGACGTCGCCGTCTTCAACAACCTCAGCCCGGAACACATGGAGTTCCACTCCGACATGGAGGACTACTTCCGGGCCAAGGCACAGCTCTTCACGCCGAAACGCAGCGAGCAGGGCGTGATCAACCTCGACGACGAGTACGGCCGCCGGCTGGCGAAGGAGGCCGGCGTCCCGGTCACCACCTTCTCCGCCGCGGGCGACCCGGCCGCCGACTGGCGCGCCGAGGACGTCGTCCTGGGCGCCGCCGACTCGACGTTCACCGCCGTCGGCCCCAAGGGCGAGCGGATCTCCGCCACCGCCCCGCTGCCCGGCCCGTTCAACGTCGCCAACACCCTCGCCGCGATCGTCACCCTGGCAGCCGCCGGGCTCGACCCGCAGACCGCCGCCGACGGCGTGGCCGCCGTGCCCGGCGTGCCCGGCCGCCTGGAGCGCGTCGACGCGGGCCAGCCGTACCTCGCGGTCGTCGACTACGCGCACAAGACGGACGCCGTCGAGTCGGTGCTGCGCTCGCTGCGCGAGGTCACCGAGGGCCGGCTGCACGTCGTCATCGGCTGCGGCGGCGACCGGGACACCACCAAGCGCGGCCCGATGGGCGCCGCCGCCGCCCGGCTCGCCGACACCGCCGTACTGACCTCCGACAACCCGCGCTCCGAGGACCCACTGGCGATCCTGCTCGCGATGCTCGCGGGCGCCGCCGAGGTGCCCTCGGGCGAGCGCGGCGACGTCCTGGTCGAACCCGACCGGGCCGCCGCCATCGCCGCGGCCGTGTCCCGCGCGCGGCCGGGCGACACCGTCCTGGTCGCGGGCAAGGGCCACGAGCAGGGCCAGGACGTCGCCGGGGTGGTCCGCCCCTTCGACGACCGCGAGGTGCTGCGCGCCGCGATCGCCCATCAGCAGAACGCACCGTCGTCACGAGACCAGTCAGGGATGCAGCAGTGATCGCCCTCTCCCTCGCCGAGATCGCCGCCATCGTCGGCGGGCAGTCGTACGACATACCGGATCCGTCCGTCCAGGTCACCGGTCCCGTCGTCATCGACTCCCGCGAGGTGCGGCCCGGCAGCCTCTTCGCCGCCTTCGCCGGCGAGCACGTCGACGGCCACGACTACGCGGTGCGCGCCGTCGAGGCGGGCGCGGCAGCCGTGCTGGCCGCCCGCCCCGTCGGCGTGCCCGCGATCGTCGTGGACGACGTCCAGGCGGCGCTCGGCGCGCTCGCCCGCGCCGTCGTCGAGCGGCTCGGTACCGATGTCGTCGCCCTCACCGGCTCGGCGGGCAAGACGTCCACCAAGGACCTGATCGCCCAGGTCCTGCAGAAGCACGCGCCGACCGTGTGGACGCCAGGCTCGCTCAACAACGAGATCGGGCTGCCGCTCACCGCGCTGCGCGCCACCGAGGACACCCAGCACCTGGTCCTGGAGATGGGCGCACGCGGCATCGGCCACATCCGCTACCTCACCGGCCTGACCCCGCCCCGGATCGGCCTGGTCCTCAACGTCGGCACCGCCCACATCGGCGAGTTCGGCGGCCGTGAGCAGATCGCCCAGGCCAAGGGAGAGCTCGTCGAAGGGCTTCCGGAGGACGGCGGCGTCGCCGTCCTGAACGCCGACGACCCGCTCGTCCGCGCCATGGCGAGCCGCACCAAGGCCCGCGTCGTGCTCTTCGGCGAAGCCGAGGACGCCGCCGTGCGTGCCGAGAATGTCCGGCTCATGGAGAACGGACAACCCTCTTTCAGTCTTCACACACCCACCGGGTGCAGTGACGTGACCTTGCGCCTGTACGGTGAGCACCACGTGTCGAACGCGCTCGCCGCGGCCGCCGTCGCCCATGAGCTGGGCATGCCTGTCGAGGAGATCGCCACCGCGCTCTCCGAGGCCGGCACCCTGTCGCGCTGGCGTATGGAGGTCACCGAGCGTCCGGACGGCGTGACGGTCGTCAACGACGCCTACAACGCGAACCCCGAGTCCATGCGAGCCGCCCTGCGCGCGCTCGCGGCCATGGGCAGGGCGGCTCAGGCCCGGGGGGCTCGTACGTGGGCGGTGCTCGGCAGGATGGCCGAGCTCGGCGACGACTCGCTCGCCGAGCACGACGCGGTCGGGCGGCTCGCCGTCCGGCTCAACGTCAGCAAGCTCGTGGCGGTCGGGGACAGGGAAGCGTCCTGGCTGCAACTGGGCGCATATAACGAGGGTTCGTGGGGTGAGGAGTCGGTGCACGTGTCCGACGCGCAGGCGGCGATCGACCTGTTGCGCAGAGAGCTGCGCCCGGGAGACGTCGTGCTGGTGAAGGCGTCCCGGTCCGTCGGGCTCGAGCAGGTCGCACTGGCACTGCTCGAGAACACCGCCGAGGGTGAGGTCACCGGCCGATGAGGCAGATCCTCTTCGCGGGAGCCATCGGGCTCTTCCTGACCTTGATCGGCACCCCGCTGCTCATCAAGCTGCTGGCCCGCAAGGGATACGGGCAGTTCATCCGGGACGACGGCCCGCGCGGCCACGCCGGCAAGAAGGGCACGCCCACCATGGGCGGTATCTCCTTCATCCTGGCCACGCTCATCGCGTACGCGCTCGCCAAGGTCATCACCGGCGAGGACCCGACGTACTCGGGCGTGCTGGTGCTGTTCCTGATGGCGGGCATGGGCCTGGTCGGCTTCCTGGACGACTACATCAAGATCGTCAAGCAGCGGTCGCTGGGTCTGCGGGCCAAGGCGAAGATGGCCGGCCAGCTGATCGTCGGCATCGCCTTCGCCGTGCTCTCGCTCCAGTTCGCCGACCTGCGCGGGCTGACCCCGGCCTCCGAGAAGCTCTCCTTCATCACCGACTTCGGCTGGTCCATCGGCCCGGTGCTGTTCGTGGTCTGGGCGCTGTTCATGATCCTGGCCATGTCCAACGGCGTGAACCTGACGGACGGTCTGGACGGTCTGGCGACCGGCGCCTCGGTGATGGTCTTCGGCGCGTACACGTTCATCGGCCTGTGGCAGTTCCAGGAGTCCTGCGCCAACGCCGTGACCCTGACCAACCCCAACGCCTGCTTCGAGGTCCGCGACCCGCTCGACCTCGCGGTCGTCGCCTCCGCCCTGATGGGTGCCTGCTTCGGCTTCCTGTGGTGGAACACCTCGCCGGCCAAGATCTTCATGGGCGACACCGGCTCGCTGGCCCTCGGCGGCGCGCTCGCCGGCCTCGCGATCTGCTCCCGCACGGAGCTGCTGCTCGCGCTGCTCGGCGGCCTGTTCGTGCTGATCACGATGTCCGTGGTCATCCAGGTCGGCTCCTTCAAGATGACCGGCAAGCGGGTCTTCCGGATGGCGCCGCTCCAGCACCACTTCGAGCTCAAGGGCTGGTCGGAGGTCCTGGTGGTGGTCCGGTTCTGGATCATCCAGGGCATGTG
The DNA here is from genome assembly GCF_033343995.1 of Streptomyces sp. HUAS YS2. NCBI lineage: Bacteria > Bacillati > Actinomycetota > Actinomycetes > Kitasatosporales > Streptomycetaceae > Streptomyces > Streptomyces solicathayae. Next base: position 5,888,973 of record NZ_CP137573.1, read on the forward strand.
CGTCATCGTGGGTCTGGGCCTCTTCTACGCGGGATGGGCATCCGAGAAGTGAGCGAGACGGTGGACTGGAAGGGCAAGCGGGTCACGGTCGCGGGGCTCGGGGTCTCCGGCATCCCGGCCGCCCGCGTCCTGCACGGCCTCGGCGCGGTCGTGACCGTCGTCAACGACGGCGACGACGAGCGTTCCAAGGCCCAGGCCGCCGAGTTGGAGGCCGAGGGGATCACCGTCCGGCTCGGCGACGGGGCGACCCTGCCCGAGGGCACCGAGCTGATCGTGACCGCCCCCGGCTGGCGGCCCGACAAGCCGCTCTTCGCCGCCGCCGCCGAGGCGGGCGTCGAGGTCTGGGGCGACGTCGAACTGGCGTGGCGCCTGCGCGGCTATGGGGAGAGCCTGCGCGCAGCGCAGTCAGGCAAGGGTGGTGGTGGGCGACGGGCGGGCGCCGCGCCCTGGCTCGCGGTCACCGGCACCAACGGCAAGACCACGACCGTGCGGATGCTCGCCTCCATCCTGGAGGCGGCAGGCCTGAAGACCGCCGCCGTCGGCAACATCGGCGTCTCGCTCCTCGACGCCGTCCTCGGCGACGAGTCGTACGACGTGCTCGCCGTCGAACTCTCCAGTTACCAGTTGCACTGGGCACCCTCGCTGCGCGCCCACTCCGCGGCCGTGCTCAACCTCGCCCCGGACCACCTCGACTGGCACGGCTCGATGGAGGCGTACGCCGCCGACAAGGGCCGGATCTACGAGGGCAACACGGTCGCCTGCGTCTACAACGTGGCCGACCCGGCCACCGAGGACCTGGTCCGTGAGGCCGACGTCGAGGAGGGCTGCCGCGCGATCGGCTTCACCCTCGGCACCCCCGGCCCGTCCCAGCTCGGCGTCGTCGAGGGGATCCTCGTCGACCGGGCCTTCGTCGAGAACCGGCAGAAGAACGCCCAGGAGCTCGCAGAGGTCTCCGACGTCCAGCCGCCGGCCCCGCACAACATCGCCAACGCGCTCGCCGCGGCCGCCCTCGCCCGCGCCTTCGGCGTCGAACCGCGGGCGGTACGCGACGGACTGCGGGCCTTCCGCCCCGACGCGCACCGCATCGAGCACGTCCTGGACGTCGACGGCGTCGCCTACGTCGACGACTCCAAGGCCACCAACACCCACGCGGCCGAGGCCTCGTTGGCGGCCTACGACCCGATCGTCTGGATCGCCGGCGGCCTGGCCAAGGGCGCGGACTTCGACGAGCTGGTGCAGCGGTCCGCGGGCCGGCTGCGCGGGGTCGTCCTGATCGGCGCGGAGCGCGCGCTGATCCGGGAAGCCCTGCTGCGACACGCCCCCGAGGTCCCGGTGGTCGACCTTGACCGGACCGACACTGGGGCGATGTCGGCGGCGGTCCAGGAGGCGACCCGGCTCGCCCGGCCGGGGGACACGGTCCTGCTGGCCCCGGCCTGCGCCTCGATGGACATGTTCGCCAACTACAACAAGCGCGGCGAGGCGTTCGCGGACGCCGTCCGGGCCCTCGCCGAGAACGAGACCGGCACCGGCACCGGGCCCGCCTGACCTGACCAGCCTCAGGTCCGGCGCGGCCGCGCCGGACACGACTGGAGGGGACAGCGACTGATGCCGAGCAAGATCGCCGGGACGCGCAGGCCCTCCGCCGTACGCGGCGGGGGCCGGGCCCCCGCACCCCCGCGGCCGTCCCGCCGGGGCGGCCTGCGGCGGACGTACGAGCGGGCGCGCAGGGCCTGGGACCGGCCCCTCACCGCGTACTACGTGATCATGGGTGCCGGGCTGCTGATCACCACCCTCGGCCTGGTGATGGTCTATTCGGCCTCGATGATCACGGCGCTGAAGTACGAGCTGCCCGCCTCGTACTTCTTCGGCAAGCAGTTCCTGGCCGCGGTCATCGGCGGCTGCCTGCTCCTGGCGGCCTCCCGGATGCCCGTCAAGCTGCACCGCGCGCTCGCCTACCCGCTGCTCATGGGCACCGTCTTCCTGATGGTGCTCGTCCAGATCCCGGGGATAGGGCACTCGGTCAACGGCAACCAGAACTGGATCTACCTGGGCGGTCCGTTCCAGCTCCAGCCCAGCGAGTTCGGCAAGCTGGCGCTGATCCTGTGGGGCGCCGACCTGCTCGCCCGCAAGCAGGACATGAAGCTGCTGACCCAGTGGAAGCACATGCTGGTCCCGCTGGTTCCCGGAACGTTCATGCTGCTCGGGCTGATCATGCTCGGCGGTGACATGGGCACCTCCATCGTGCTGGCCGCGATCCTCTTCGGCCTGCTCTGGACGGCGGGCGCGCCCACCCGGCTCTTCGCCGGCGTGCTCTCGGTCGCCGCGCTGATCGGTCTGATCCTCATCAAGACCAGCCCGAACCGGATGAAGCGGTTCGCCTGCATCGGCGCCAGCGACCCCGGCGGGGAGGGGGACCCCTGCTGGCAGGCCGCGCACGGAATCTATGCTCTGGCATCAGGCGGATGGTTCGGTTCCGGACTGGGTGCCAGTGTGGAAAAATGGGGTCAACTGCCTGAAGCGCACACCGACTTCATCTTCGCCGTCACCGGGGAGGAACTGGGGCTGGCGGGGACGCTGTCGGTACTCGCCCTGTTCGCGGCTCTAGGCTATGCGGGTATCCGCGTGGCCGGACGCACGGAGGACCCCTTCGTCAGGTATGCCGCGGGAGGCGTGACCACCTGGATCACGGCGCAGGCCGTGATCAACATCGGTGCGGTGCTCGGTCTGCTGCCGATCGCCGGAGTCCCGCTCCCGTTGTTCTCGTACGGAGGGTCGGCCCTGCTGCCGACCATGTTCGCCGTCGGGTTGCTGATCGCCTTCGCGCGACAGGAACCCGCCGCGAAAGCGGCCCTGGCCATGCGTCGCCCCGGCTGGGGCAAGCGGGTCGGGGTGAGATGGAAGTCGATGCGACGGCGCGTCAAGAAGCGTCCGTCCGGAGAGCGGTGAATTTCGGTGCATGTCGTACTCGCCGGTGGGGGGACCGCCGGCCACATCGAGCCCGCGCTCGCCCTCGCGGACGCCCTGCGCAGGCAGGACCCCAGCGTGGGGATCACGGCGCTGGGCACGGAGAAGGGCCTGGAGACCCGGCTCGTGCCCGAGCGGGGCTACGAGTTGGCGCTCATCCCCGCCGTGCCGCTGCCGCGCAAGCCCACCCCTGAACTGATCACCGTCCCCGGACGGCTGCGCGGCACGATCAAGGCCGCCGAGCAGGTCCTGGAGCGCACCAAGGCGGACTGCGTGGTCGGCTTCGGCGGCTATGTCGCGCTGCCCGGCTACCTGGCCGCCAAGCGCCTCGGCGTGCCGATCGTGGTGCACGAGGCCAACGCCCGGCCCGGCCTGGCCAACAAGATCGGCTCGCGGTACGCGGCCGGGGTCGGCGTCGCCACCCCGGACTCCAAGCTCCGGGGCGCCCGCTACATCGGCATCCCGCTGCGGCACACCATCGCCACCCTCGACCGGGCCCGGGTCCGCCCCGAGGCGCGGGCGGCGTTCGGGCTCGACCCCAACCTGCCGACCCTGCTGGTCTCCGGCGGTTCGCAGGGCGCGCGCCGGCTCAACGAGGTGGTCCAGCAGATCGCCCCGGTGCTCCAGCGCTCCGGCATCCAGATCCTGCACGCGGTCGGCCCGAAGAACGAACTGCCGCGCGTCGACAACATGCCCGGAATGCCGCCCTACGTGCCGGTACCGTACGTGGACCGGATGGATCTCGCGTACGCCGCCGCCGACATGATGCTCTGCCGCGCGGGCGCGATGACCGTCGCCGAACTCTCCGCCGTCGGGCTCCCGGCCGCGTACGTCCCGCTGCCGATCGGCAACGGCGAACAGCGGCTCAACGCCCAGCCGGTGGTCAAGGCCGGGGGCGGACTGCTGGTCGACGACGCGGAGCTGAGCCCGCAGTGGGTGCAGGGCAACGTCCTGCCCGTACTGGCCGATCCGCACCGGCTGTACGAGATGTCCCGCGCCGCCGCCGAGTTCGGCCGCCGGGACGCCGACGACCTGCTCGTCGGCATGGTGTACGAGGCGATCGCCGCCCGCCGACAGGCGTAGCGCGGCCGGAGGGAGACCCGCGTGGCAGCCGGACCGACGACCGCAGAGAAGCGCGGAACGCGCGAACCGAAGGGTCCGTCGGCCCGGCCGCCCGGCTCCCGGCCCGGCCCCGGCCGGCTCGCCCGGCTGCGCGGACCGCGCGCGCTGGTCGCCGCGGCCGCCGCCGTGGCGCTCGGCGCGGGCGTGGTCTGGGCGCTCTACGGGTCGTCCTGGCTCCGTGCGGAACATGTGAAGACTTCGGGCGTCGAGGTCCTCACGAGCCGGGAAGTGGAGGCCGCCGCGGCCGTCCCGCTCGGGTCCCCGCTCGCCTCCGTGGACACCGGCGCGATCGAGGTCCGGCTGCTCGAGAAACTGCCCCGCATCGACTCGGTGGAGGTCACCCGGTCCTGGCCGCACGGAATCGGTCTGAAAGTGACCGAGCGAAAGCCCGTCCTGCTGGTGGAAAAGGGCGGAAAATTCACCGAAGTGGACTCCGGCGGCGTCAGGTTCGCCACCGTGGACCGGGCGCCCGCGGGCGTGCCCCGGCTCGTCATGAACGCCTCGGGGTCGCCCAGCCTGCGACGCTTCGACGCGGACCGCCTGCTCATGGAGGCGGTGGGCGTGACGGGCGAACTCCCGGAGAAAATCGCCCGGGACGTCCGTGTCGTCAGGATCGCGTCGTACGACTCCCTCACCCTGGAGCTGACCGGGGGTCGCACCGTGTTCTGGGGGAGCGGCGAGGAGGGTGCCGTCAAGGCGCGCGTCCTCACCGCTCTGATGAAAGCGGAACCCAAAGCGGGACACTTCGACGTAAGCGCCCCGACCGCCCCTGCGGCGTCACGGAGTTGACGCGCATCACTGCTGGCCAGCACCCTGGTTGGCCAGCGCTACGGGTGATCACATAGGGTGAAAAGAAAAACGGGAGGTTCGGCGTGTTCGTTGAACGTGCGCCACTTGTCGACTTAGTGTCCTGTTCGGAAGAGTCCAGCGAACAGAGACACTGGTAACCCTAAACTTCAACGTTAGGGTTTGGGTCGGCATTCCGGACCGCCCCAATCGGCATCCGTCGTCGCGACGCGACTACCACCGCGCAGCGGCGACACGTAACTCGAGGCGAGAGGCCTTCGACGTGGCAGCACCGCAGAACTACCTCGCAGTCATCAAGGTCATCGGTGTCGGCGGCGGTGGTGTCAATGCCATCAACCGAATGATCGAGGTCGGTCTCAAGGGCGTCGAGTTCATCGCCATCAACACCGACGCGCAAGCGCTGTTGATGAGCGACGCCGACGTCAAGCTCGACGTCGGCCGTGAACTGACCCGCGGCCTCGGGGCCGGGGCCAACCCGGCCGTCGGCCGCAAGGCGGCAGAGGACCACCGCGAGGAGATCGAGGAGGTCCTCAAGGGGGCCGACATGGTCTTCGTGACCGCCGGCGAAGGCGGCGGCACCGGCACCGGCGGCGCACCCGTCGTCGCCAACATCGCGCGCTCGCTGGGCGCCCTGACGATCGGCGTGGTCACCCGCCCGTTCACGTTCGAGGGCCGCCGGCGCGCCAACCAGGCGGAGGACGGCATCGCCGAGCTCCGTGAAGAGGTCGACACCCTCATCGTCATCCCGAACGACCGACTGCTCTCCATCTCGGACCGCCAGGTCTCCGTGCTGGACGCGTTCAAGTCGGCCGACCAGGTGCTGCTGAGCGGTGTCCAGGGCATCACCGACCTCATCACCACCCCGGGCCTGATCAACCTGGACTTCGCCGACGTCAAGTCGGTCATGTCCGAGGCGGGCTCGGCGCTCATGGGCATCGGCTCGGCGCGCGGCGACGACCGCGCGGTGGCCGCCGCGGAGATGGCGATCTCCTCGCCGCTCCTGGAGGCGTCCATCGACGGCGCCCGCGGCGTGCTGCTCTCCATCTCCGGCGGCTCGGACCTCGGTCTCTTCGAGATCAACGAGGCCGCGCAGCTGGTCAGCGAGGCGGCCCACCCCGAGGCGAACATCATCTTCGGTGCCGTCATCGACGACGCGCTCGGCGACGAGGTCCGGGTCACCGTCATCGCGGCCGGCTTCGACGGCGGGCAGCCGCCGGCCCGGCGCGACAACATCCTCGGCGCGGCCTCGGCCAAGCGCGAGGAGCCGGCCCCCGCGCCCCGGTCGACCGAGACCCCCCGCCCGCTGGGCGGCCTCGGCACCGTGACCCCGCGCGACGAGCCCGCGGCCCCGGCCGAGCCGGCGCCGGCGGTCGGCGAGACCCCGCTGCCGCCGGTCACCCCGCCGGTCGTCCCGCCGGCCCGCCCGTACCCGGACACCCAGGCCGAAGAGCTGGATGTCCCGGACTTCTTGAAGTGATAGGGCAGCACGACCACACGAGCGGCGCCCACTTCGCCTTCACCGACCGGTGGGGCGGGGTGAGCGCCGTTCCGTACGAGGAGCTCAACCTCGGCGGAGCGGTGGGGGACGACCCGGCCGCCGTCCGGACCAACCGGGCGCGCGCGGCGGGGGCGCTGGGGCTCGACCCGGCGCGTGTCGTGTGGATGAACCAGGTGCACGGCGCGGACGTCGCGGTCCTCGGCGCCGACCGGGAGCCGGGAACCGAACTCCCCCCGGTCGACGCCGTCGTCACCGCCCGGCCCGGACTCGTCCTCGCGGTCCTGACCGCCGACTGCACCCCGGTCCTGCTGGCCGACCCGGTCGCGGGGATCGTCGGGGCGGCCCACGCGGGTCGGCCCGGGATGGTCGCCGGGGTCGTCCCGGCCGCCGTCGAGGCCATGACGAAGCTCGGCGCCGAACCCTCCCGCATGATCGCCCGCACCGGCCCGGCCGTCTGCGGCCGGTGCTACGAAGTGCCGGCGGAGATGCGGGCCGAGGTCGCCGCGGTCGAACCGGCCGCCTGGGCCGAGACCAGCTGGGGCACCCCGGCGGTCGACGTCACGGCCGGAGTGCACGCCCAGCTGGAAGCGCTGGGGGTACGGGACCGGCGCGCGTCGGAGGTCTGCACCCGGGAGTCGGGCGACCACTACTCGTACCGCAGGGACCGCACCACAGGACGACTCGCGGGATATGTCTGGTTTGACGGATGAGGCAGTGAAATGACGGACCGTAAGAACCAACTCGCCGAGAACCTGGCCCGGGTGGAGGAGCGCATCTCCGCCGCGTGCGACGCGGCCGGCCGCAAGCGGGAGGACGTGACCCTCATCGTGGTCACGAAGACCTACCCCGCGAGCGACGTGAGGATCCTGCACGAACTCGGTGTGCGTCACGTCGCCGAGAACCGGGACCAGGACGCGGCGCCGAAGGCCGCCGCGTGTGCGGATCTGGATCTGCGATGGCACTTCGTGGGCCAGTTGCAGACCAATAAGGTCCGTTCCGTGGTGGGTTATGCGGATGTGGTGCAGTCCGTCGACCGCTTGAAGCTCGTCTCCTCTCTCTCCGCGGCCGCGGAGAAGGCCGGGCGGGAGGTCGGCTGCCTGGTCCAGGTCGCGCTCGACGCCGAGCACGGCGAGCGCGGCGAGCGCGGCGGCGTCGCCCCGGACGGGGTCGAGGAGTTGGCCGGCGCGATCGACGCGGCGCCGGGTCTGCGGCTCGACGGTCTGATGACCGTCGCGCCGCTCGCCGGACCGTACGCGGGGCGGCAACGCGCGGCGTTCGACCGGATGATGGATTTGTCGACTGCCCTGCGCGCGACACGTCCGGCTGCGAACATGGTGTCCGCGGGGATGAGCGCGGATCTCGAAGAGGCCGTCGCGGCCGGAGCGACACACGTGCGCATCGGTACGGCGGTACTCGGAGTCCGCCCCCGGCTCGGGTAACGTCGCGAAGCAAGTCGGACCACAGCAGAAAATATGGTCATTCCCGCAGGTAGCGGGCGGACCTCGTGGATCGCGGACGCGCTGGCGGCGCTGCGGCATGTGTGACCAGGGCGATCCACCACAGAGCGGAGGACTCGGAGAATGGCCGGCGCAATGCGCAAGATGGCGGTCTACCTCGGCCTCGTGGAGGACGATGGGTACGACGGCCAGGGATTCGATCCCGACGACGATTTCGAACCCGAGCTGGAGCCGGAGCCCGAGCGCGAGCGCCGGCACCACCAGCCTCCCCGCCAGATCGAGCGTGAAGAGCCCGTAAGGGTCGTGGCGCCGCCGGCGCAACGTGAGCCGGTGCACGTGCCCGCCGCGCTCCCCGCCGAAAGCGGACGTCCGGCGCGAATCGCCCCCGTGTCATCCATCACACCAGAACGCCCGAGCCTGGAGAAGAGCGCGCCGGTGATCATGCCCAAGGTCGTGTCCGAGCGGGAGCCCTACCGCATCACCACGCTGCACCCGCGGACGTACAACGAGGCCCGTACCATCGGGGAACACTTCCGTGAGGGCACCCCGGTGATCATGAACCTCACCGAGATGGACGACACCGATGCGAAGCGACTTGTCGACTTTGCTGCCGGACTCGTGTTCGGGCTCCATGGCAGCATTGAGCGCGTGACGCAGAAGGTGTTCCTGTTGTCGCCTGCTAACGTCGATGTCACGGCGGAGGACAAGGCCCGCATCGCAGAGGGCGGATTCTTCAACCAGAGCTGAGAACACGACACCGGGTACGACCCGGCCGCGAGGCCGGTGAGCAACGCGAGAGCACGAGAAACAGGGGAGAGGGAAGCGCGGAATGAGCGTGGCACTGCATGTGGTCTACATCGCGCTGACGTGCTTCCTCGTCGTGCTGATCTTCCGGCTGGTCATGGACTACGTCTTCCAGTTCGCCCGTTCATGGCAACCCGGCAAGGCGATGGTGGTCGTTCTTGAGGCCACCTACACTGTCACCGATCCACCGCTCAAGCTTCTGCGGCGGTTCATCCCGCCGCTGCGTCTCGGGGGCGTGGCACTCGACCTGTCCTTCTTCGTTCTGATGATCATCGTCTACATCCTGATCTCCGTGGTGAGCAGCGCGAGGTGAATGTGGACGATACGGTCTTGCCGACTGCCGACGACTACGTAGAGGTGAAGAAGAGATGCCGCTGACCCCTGAGGACGTGCGGAACAAGCAGTTCACGACCGTCCGCCTTCGAGAAGGCTATGACGAGGACGAGGTCGATGCCTTCCTCGACGAGGTCGAAGCCGAACTGACCCGCCTGCTCCGCGAGAACGAGGACCTGCGCGCCAAGCTGGCCGCGGCGACGCGTGCCGCCGCGCAGAACCAGCAGCAGGGGATGCGCAAGCCGCCGGAGCCGCAGGACCGTCCCGGTCCGGGCGCGCCCGTGCCCGCCGCCATATCCGGTCCGCCGGTGCAGCAGCAGCCTCCGATGGGCGGTCCGCCGCAGCTTCCCTCGGGTGCTCCGCAGCTTCCCGCCGGCCCCAGCGGTCACGGCCCCGGCCCCATGCAGGGCGGCCCGATGGGTGGCCCGATGCAGGGTGGCCCCATGCAGGGCGGCCCCATGCAGGGCGGTCCGATGGGCGCGCCGATGGGCGGCCCCATGGGTCACCCGCAGCAGCAGCTGCCGCAGCCCGGTCAGGGCCCCGGCGGCGACAGTGCCGCGCGTGTCCTCTCGCTGGCCCAGCAGACCGCCGACCAGGCGATCGCCGAGGCCCGCTCCGAGGCGAACAAGATCGTCGGCGAGGCGCGCTCCCGCGCCGAGGGCCTGGAGCGGGACGCCCGCGCCAAGGCGGACGCTCTTGAGCGGGACGCGCAGGAGAAGCACCGCGTCGCGATGGGCTCCCTGGAGTCCGCCCGCGCCACGCTGGAGCGCAAGGTCGAGGACCTGCGGGGCTTCGAGCGCGAGTACCGGACGCGTCTGAAGTCGTACCTGGAGTCCCAGCTGCGTCAGCTGGAGACCCAGGCGGACGACTCGCTGGCCCCGCCGCGGACCCCGGCGACCGCGTCGCTGCCGCCGTCCCCGTCGATGGCGTCGGCCGGTGCGGGCGCGCCGTCCTACGGTGGCAACGGCACGATGGGCGGAGCCCCGTCGTACGGCGGCCAGCAGCAGATGTCCCCGGCGATGACCCAGCCGATGGCTCCGGTCCGCCCGCAGGCGCCGCAGCCGATGCAGCAGGCGCCGGCGCCGATGCGCGGCTTCCTGATCGACGAGGACGACAACTGAAGCGGCGCGCGCTGAGCGCGTAGCCAGTCGGCAGTCAAGGGCCGGGCCCCTGGAGCAATCCAGGGGCCCGGCCCTTTGCCGTGGGCAGGTGCGCGGGCGGGTGCGGGCGGGTTACGCCTGCGGCGAGCCTTCCCCCACCCCGCCCCTCCCCGAAACCGGGACTCCGCCCCGGACCCCGGCCCGGTGGGGCTCGGGGGCCGCGCCCCAGCTCCCCAGCGGACCGGTGGGAACCGGGGCTGCGCCCCGGGCCCCCTGGCGGCTTGGCGCCCGGCGGGGCATCGAGACCGGGCTGCGCCCCGGGCCCCCGGGCGGCTTGGCGCCCGGCGGGGCGCCGAAACCAGGGCTGCGCCCCGGGCCCCGGGCCCCGGGTCCCGGGTCCCGGGCAGCTCCGCGCCCGGGGGCGCACCGAAAGCTCGGCTGCGTACCGCCCCCAGGCCCCGGCGAGGGCGTGGGGGAAGGCGAAAGGCCCGGCCGTCGGGGCCGGGCCTTTCGGGGGGTGGGGGTTATGCCTTGCGGAGGTGGAAGGTCAGGGAGAGGGGCTCGTCCGTGAAGGGGGGGCCGTACGAGTCGTCCGCGGGGCCCGTGGCGTAGTCCGTCGAGAGAACCTCGTCGGCGATCAGCTCCGCGTGCGCCGTCAGGGCCTCGACCGTCTCCGGGGAGTCCGACGTCCACCGCAGGGCGATGCGGTCCGCGACGTCCAGGCCGCTGTTCTTGCGGGCCTCCTGGATCAGCCGGATCGCGTCACGGGCCAGGCCCGCGAGGCGGAGCTCCGGGGTGATCTCCAGGTCCAGCGCGACCGTCGCGCCCTGGTCGGAGGCGACCGACCAGCCCTCCCGCGGGGTCTCCGTGATGATGACCTCCTCGGGGGTGAGGGTGATCTGCTCGCCGTTCACCTCCAGCCGCGCCTCGCCGCCGCGCAGCGCCAGCGACAGCGCCGCCGCGTCCGCCGCCGCGACCGCCTTCGCCACGTCCTGCACGCCCTTGCCGAAGCGCTTGCCCAGCGCACGGAAGTTCGCCTTCGCGGTCGTGTCGACCAGCGAGCCGCCCACCTCGCTCAGCGACGCGAGCGATTCGACGTTCAGCTCCTCCGTGATCTGGGCCTGGAGCTCCTCCGACAGCGCCGCGAAGCCCGTCGCCGCGACCAGAGCGCGCGACAGCGGCTGGCGGGTCTTCACGCCCGACTCGGCACGCGTCGCCCGGCCCAGCTCGACCAGGCGGCGGACCAGCGTCATCTGCTCGGACAGCGTCGGGTCGATCAGCGCGGCGTCCGCCTCCGGCCACGTCGCCAGGTGCACCGACTCCGGCGCGTCCGGCGTCACCGGGACCACCAGGTCCTGCCACACCCGCTCCGTGATGAAGGGGGTGAGCGGGGCCATCAGGCGGGTCACCGTCTCGATGACCTCGTGGAGCGTGCGCAGCGCCGCCTTGTCGCCCTGCCAGAAGCGGCGGCGCGAGCGCCGCACGTACCAGTTCGACAGGTCGTCGACGAACGCCGAGAGCAGCTTGCCGGCGCGCTGGGTGTCGTACGCCTCCATGGTCTCCGTGACCTGCTCCACCAGCGCGTTCAGCTCGCTCAGCAGCCAGCGGTCCAGGACCGTGCGGTCGGCCGGCGTCGGGTCCGCGGCGCTCGGCGCCCAGCCCGCCGTACGGGCGTACAGCGCCTGGAAGGCGACCGTGTTCCAGTAGGTGAGGAGGGTCTTCCGCACCACCTCCTGGATCGTGCCGTGGCCGACCCGTCGCGCCGACCACGGCGAGCCGCCGGCCGCCATGAACCAGCGCACCGCGTCCGCGCCGTGCTGGTCCATCAGCGGGATCGGCTGCAGGATGTTGCCGAGGTGCTTGGACATCTTGCGGCCGTCCTCGGCGAGGATGTGGCCCAGGCAGACCACGTTCTCGTACGACGACTTGTCGAAGACGAGCGTGCCGACCGCCATCAGCGTGTAGAACCAGCCGCGGGTCTGGTCGATCGCCTCGCTGATGAACTGCGCCGGGTAGCGGCTCTCGAACAGTTCCTTGTTCTTGTACGGGTAGCCCCACTGCGCGAACGGCATCGAGCCCGAGTCGTACCAGGCGTCGATGACCTCCGGCACGCGGACGGCAGCGAGCGAGCAGCCCTCCGCCGTGCACGTGAACGTGACGTCGTCGATGAACGGCCGGTGCGGGTCCAGCTCGGACTGGTCCGTGCCGGTCAGCTCGGTCAGCTCCGCGCGCGAGCCCACGCACGTCAGGTGACCCTCCTCGCAGCGCCAGATGGGCAGCGGGGTGCCCCAGTAGCGGTTGCGGGAGAGCGCCCAGTCGATGTTGTTGGTCAGCCAGTCGCCGAAGCGGCCGTACTTCACCGACTCCGGGAACCAGTTCGTCTTCTCGTTCTCCTCGAGGAGACGGTCCTTCACCGCGGTCGTCCTGATGTACCAGGACGGCTGCGCGTAGTACAGCAGCGCCGTGTGGCAGCGCCAGCAGTGCGGGTAGCTGTGCTCGTACGGGATGTGCCGGAACAGCAGGCCGCGGGTGTCCAGGTCCTTCGTGAGCGCCTCGTCGGCCTTCTTGAAGAAGACGCCGCCGACCAGCGGCACGTCCTCCTCGAAGGTGCCGTCCGGGCGGACGGGGTTCACGACCGGCAGGCCGTACGCGCGGCAGACCTTGAGGTCGTCCTCACCGAACGCGGGGGACTGGTGGACCAGGCCCGTACCGTCCTCGGTCGTCACGTACTCGGCGTTGACGACGTAGTGCGCCCCGGCGGGGCTGTGCCCATTGGTTCCCTCGCTGACGCTCGGGAACTCGACGAGCTCGAACGGGCGCTGGTACGTCCAGCGCTCCATCTCCGCGCCCGTGAACGTCTGCCCGGTGGTCTCCCAGCCCTCGCCGAGCGCCTTCTCGACCAGCGGCTGCGCGACGACGAGCTTCTCCTCGCCGTTCGTCGCCACCACGTACGTGACCTCGGGGTGCGCGGCGACCGCCGTGTTGGACACCAGGGTCCACGGGGTCGTCGTCCAGACCAGCAGCGCGGCCTCGCCGGCGAGCGGGCCGGAGGTCAGCGGGAAGCGGACGAAGACGGACGGGTCGACGACCGTCTCGTAGCCCTGCGCCAGCTCGTGGTCGGACAGGCCGGTGCCGCAGCGCGGGCACCACGGGGCGACGCGGTGGTCCTGGACCAGCAGGCCCTTGTCGAAGATCTCCTTCAGCGACCACCAGACCGACTCGATGTACTCGGGGTCCATCGTCCGGTACGCGTCGTCCAGGTCGACCCAGTAGCCCATCCGGTGGGTGAGCTCGGCGAAGGCGTCCGTGTGCCGGGTCACCGAGTCGCGGCACTTCTCGTTGAAGGCCGCGATGCCGTACGCCTCGATGTCCTTCTTGCCGGAGAAGCCGAGCTCCTTCTCGACGGCGAGCTCGACCGGCAGGCCGTGGCAGTCCCAGCCTGCCTTCCGGGCGACGTGGTAGCCGCGCATCGTGCGGAAGCGCGGGAAGACGTCCTTGAAGACGCGGGCCTCGATGTGGTGCGCGCCGGGCATGCCGTTCGCGGTGGGCGGGCCCTCGTAGAACACCCACTCGGGGCGGCCCTCGGACTGCTCCAGGGTCTTGGCGAAGACCTTGCTCTCGCGCCAGAAATCGAGCACGGCGTGCTCGAGCGCGGGCAGGTCGACCTGGGCGGGCACCTGGCGGTACTGCGTCATCGATCTTCCTCCGGCGGACTGCTGTTTCTTCCGTCCGGAGGGACGAGCGCCCGCGCGTGCGCGGCTCCCGCGGTACCACCCTCCTTGGCCCGGGGCGTGGACGCCCTGAGCCCCCTCATTGGGGTCACGATGCCGGTTCTACTGGCCGCGGGGGTCCACGGCGTTCTTCCGGCGGCTCCGGGGTGATGGTTCACATCGGGCTCGCCCCCGGGCTCTCACCGTCCCCGGGTCGCTCCTGGCTGCGTACGACGCTACTCGTCCCCATCCAAGCCTTTCGCTCTCCCCCAAGCTCTCGGCTTCGCTCGAGCAGGGGGGACCCCCACAGTGTACGGGGCTCCGGAGGCCCCGGCAGCCGGGTTTCCCCGGGCTCCCCGGCGGGCCCGGACATGACCCGAATGGCCACATGGGGCCGGCCGGACTTCCGGTGGGCTCCTGCGGCGGATTACGGGGCGGGGAGCTGGGCACAACGGATGCAGGCTCGCCGCGCACCCCACGCGGGGCGGGTGCGACCGGCGGCGTGCCCCGTTGCCGCGGGGCTGGTGTCGATTTATCGTCCCAGCACGATTCGCGAGCAAGATCACAAAATGTGAAGGGGCCGCGACATGGTGGCGAAGAAGACCGCCGCGACCGCCACGAAGAAGGCCGCGAGCACGAGCACGAAGAAGGCCGCGAACGCGAAGAAGGTCGCGAAGGAGACGGTGAAGAAGACCGTGGCGAAGACCGCCGTGAAGAAGACGGCGGCCGAACCCGCGACCGGGACCGCTCCTAAGAACGCGGCCGAGCGGACCACGAAGGCCGCGAGGAGCACGGGCGCGGCGAAGACCAGGGCCGCGACCGCGGCGGACAAGACGGGAGCCAGGACGGTGGCAGCGAAGAAGACCGTGCACAGCGCGACGGCGACGGAGGGCGTGTCCGACGCGGGCGCCGTGCCCCAGGCCCGCGCCGGTGAGCTGGCCGTACGGCCGGGGGAGGACCCCTGGACCCCGGCCGAGGTCGCGGAGGCCCGCGCGGAGCTGGAGAGCGAGGTGCTCCGGCTCCGGTCGGAGATCCACGCCTCCGAGTCCGCGCTCACCGGACTGATGCGCGACTCGGGCGACGGGGCCGGCGACGACCAGGCCGACACCGGCGCCAAGAACATCACCCGCGAGCACGAGCTCTCGCTCGCCGCCAACGCCCGCGAGATGCTGGAGCAGACCGAGCACGCCCTGGAGCGGCTCGACACGGGCACGTACGGCCTGTGCGAGGTCTGCGGCAAGCCCATCGGCAAGGCGAGGATGCAGGCCTTCCCACGGGCCACGCTGTGCGTGGAGGACAAGCAGAAGCAGGAACGCCGAGGCTGACACCGCACGTGTGTGCCGTACCCTCGTGCACAGTCAGGCACCTAGGGTTGAGGGACTCACGTGGCAGAGGCGGAGCGCATCATCGGTACGCCGGATTCGGACGGGGCCGACCAGGCCGAGGCGACGCCCGACGAGCAGCCCAGGGGCAGGCGCAGGATCGTCGCGCTCCTCGTGGTCGCGCTGCTCGCGTACCTGCTCGACCTCGGCAGCAAGATGCTGGTCGTGGCGAAGCTGGAGGGGCACGAGCCGATCCGGGTCGTCGGCGACCTGCTGAAGTTCGAGGCCATCCGGAACCCGGGTGCCGCCTTCGGCATGGGTGAGGCCTTCACCATCATCTTCACCTGCATCGCGACGGTCGTGATCTTCGTGATCGTGCGGCTGGCCCGCAAGCTGTACAGCCTGCCGTGGGCGATCGCGCTCGGCCTGCTGCTCGGCGGGGCGCTGGGCAACCTGACCGACCGGATCTTCCGGGCGCCGGGCGTGTTCGAGGGCGCGGTGGTCGACTTCATCGCGCCCGCGCACTTCGCGGTCTTCAACCTCGCGGACTCGGCGATCGTGTGCGGCGGCTTCCTGATCGTGATCCTGTCGTTCCGGGGCCTGGACCCCGACGGCACCGTCCACAAGGACTGACAAGGCATACTCGACGGGTGAGTACGAGTCCCGAGATCCGCACGCTGCCCGTTCCCGACGGCCTGGAGGGCGAGCGCGTCGACGCCGCCATCGCCCGTATGTTCGGGTTCTCCCGCACGAAGGCGGCCGAGCTCGCCGCCTCCGGGAAAGTCCTGGTCGACGGCTCCGTCGTCGGCAAGTCCGAGCGGGTCAGCGGCGGCGCGTGGCTCGAGGTCGAGATGCCCGGGGCCCCGGCGCCGGTGCAGATCGTGGCCGAGCCCGTCGAGGGCATGGAGATCGTCCACGACGACGACGACATCGTGGTGATCGTGAAGCCGGTCGGCGTCGCCGCCCACCCCAGCCCCGGCTGGACCGGGACGACGGTCATCGGCGGCCTGGCCGCGGCCGGCTACCGCATCTCGACGTCAGGCGCGGCCGAGCGCCAGGGCATCGTGCACCGGCTCGACGTCGGCACCTCCGGCCTCATGGTCGTCGCCAAGTCGGAGCGGGCGTACACGCTGCTCAAGGCGCAGTTCCGGGACCGCGTGGTGGACAAGCGCTACCACGCCCTCGTGCAGGGCCACCCCGACCCGCTGAGCGGCACCATCGACGCGCCGATCGGCCGGCACCCCCAGCACGACTACAAGTGGGCCGTGACCGCCGACGGCAAGCCCTCGGTGACCCACTACGACCTGATCGAGGCGTTCCGGGCGGCCTCGCTGCTCGACATCAAGCTGGAGACCGGCCGCACCCACCAGATCCGGGTGCACATGTCCGCGCACCGGCACCCCTGCGTCGGCGACCTCACCTACGGCGCCGACCCGACGCTGGCGAAGCGGCTCAAGCTGACCCGGCAGTGGCTGCACGCGGTGCGGCTCGGCTTCGAGCACCCGTCGGACGGCCGCTGGGTCGAGTTCGAGAGCGACTACCCGGCCGACCTGCAGCACGCCCTCGACGCGATCGCCGCGGAGAGCGCGTGAGCACCCCGGAGGCGTACGAGGTCCGCGAGGCCCACGCGCACGACGACCGGGACGCCTGCTTCGCCGTCCGCCGGGAGGTCTTCGTCGTCGAGCAGAACGTGCCGGCGGAGATCGAGTACGACAGCTACGACGAGACGGCCGTGCACGTGCTGGCCGTCCGCGCGGACGGCGTGCCGCTGGGCACCGGCCGGCTGCTGCACGGCGAGGACGCGCTGGGCAAGACCGGCGGCGACGCGTCCGTCGGCTCGCTCGGCCGGCTCGCCGTCTCGAAGGCGGCGCGCGGTCTCGGCGTCGGCGCGGCGCTGGTCCGGGGCATCGAGGACGCGGCGCGCGAGCGCGGCCTGACCGCCGTCGACCTGCACGCGCAGACCCACGCGCTGGGCTTCTACGAGCGCCTGGGGTACGTGGCGTACGGCCCCGAGTTCCCGGACGCGGGCATTCCGCACCGGGCCATGCGGCGCGTGCTCTGACGCCGGGACCGGGCCATCGGCCCGGTGGTGCGTTCCGGGGGAATCGCCCGGCGGCGTGGCAGGGTTGAGCCCTGCTCGCCGACGCACCGCAAGGCAAGAGGGGCGCCCCGTGGACCAATTGGCCCTGCTGTTCCTGTTGTTGCTCGGGGCGGTGCTCACCGTGCCGCTCGGGGACCGGCTCGGGCTCCCCGCGCCGGTCCTGATGACCCTCATCGGGATCGCGCTGGCCTACCTACCCTTCGTCCCGAACGTCGACATCCCGCCCGAGCTGATCCTGCCGCTGGTGCTGCCCCCGCTGCTCTACGCCACCGTGCAGCGCACCTCCTGGCGGCAGTTCGCCGCCAACGTCCGGCCGATCCTGCTGCTCGCCGTCGCCCTCGTCTTCGTCACCACGGCCGCCGTCGGGTTCGTCGCCGACGCCCTGGTCCCCGGTCTGCCGCTCGCCGCGGCGCTCGCCCTCGGCGCGCTGGTCGCCCCGCCCGACCCGGTCGCCGCTACCGCCGTCGCGGGCTCGCTCGGGCTGCCGCGCCGGCTGGTGTCGATCCTGGAGGGCGAGGGCCTGTTCAACGATGTCACCGCCATCGTGCTGTACCACGTGGCGATCGCGGCCGTGGTCAGCGGCTCGTTCTCCTGGCCCGAGGCGCTCGGCGAGCTGGTCCTGTCGGCCGTCGTCGCGGTGGCCGTGGGGCTGCTCATCGGCTGGCTCGCCAACCGGCTCATCGACCTGCTCGGGGACGCCACCCTGCAGACCGGGCTCACCCTCCTCGTGCCGTTCGTGAGCTACGTCCTCGCCGAGGAACTGCACGGCTCCGGCGTCCTGTCCGTCCTGGTGACCGCGCTCTTCCTCGCGGAGCACGCGAGCGACGCCGACGACGTGATGGGGCGGCTCGCCGGACAGACCTTCTGGCAGGTGGTCGACACCCTGGTCACCGGCATCGCGTTCGGCCTGATCGGCCTCGAACTCGTGGTCGTCTTCGGGGTGTCGGAGGGGCGCGGCTGGACGATGGTCGGCTGGGGCGCATGTGTCCTCGCGGTCGTCGTCCTCGTCCGGCTGCTGTGGCTGCTGCCCGCCACCTGGCTGGCGAAGCGGCTGCACACGCTCCGGGACGTGGACGAGGAGATCCCGATGAGCTGGCGGGAGACGGTCGTCATGTGGTGGTCCGGGATGCGCGGGGTGGCCTCGGTGGCGCTGGCCCTGGCGATCCCGCTCCGTACCGACGACGGCGAACCCTTCCCCGCCCGGGACGAGATCGTGTTCATCGCCTTCTGCGTGATCCTCGGGACGCTCGTCGTCCAGGGGCTGACCCTGCCCCGGCTGGTGAAGCGGCTCGGGGTGGAGGCGGACGCCGACGCGGAGCGGAGGCTGGAGCGGGAGCTCGCGATCCGCGCGGCCAAGGCGGCCAAGAAGCGGCTGAAGGAGATCGAGGAGGTCGAGGAGCTCTCGGAGGAGGTCCAGGAGCGGCTGCTGCGCGGCGCGTTCGACATCGGGGCCCGGATCAGCCCGGACATGCTGGGGGACGAGCGGCGCGAAGCCCTGGTGAAGCGGGCCGAGCGACTGAAGGCGGTGCACCGGATCCAGCGGGAGATGATGTCGGCCGCCCGGCACGCGGTGCTCGCCGCCCGCAGCGAGCCGGGCGCGGACCCGGAGGTCGTCGACCGGGTGCTGCGACAGCTGGACGTGCGCAGCATGAGATAGAGCGGGTGGCAGGATGGCCGGATGGACATCATGCTCTTCCACTCCGTGTACGGTCTGCGCCCCGCCGTGGAGTCCGCGGCCGAGCGGCTGCGGGAAGCCGGACACCGGGTCTGGACGCCGGACCTCTTCGAGGGCCGGACCGCCGACTCGGTCGAGGAGGCCATGGCGATCCGGGACGAGATCGGCAAGGACGAGCTGCTCAAGCGGGCCGTCCTGGCGGCCGCCCCGTACTCGGACCGCGGCCTGGTCTACGCGGGCTTCTCCTTCGGCGCGTCCGTCGCGCAGACCCTGGCGCTCGGCGACGAGAAGGCGCGCGGGCTGCTGCTGCTCCACGGCACCTCGGACCTCGCGCCGAACGCGTCCGTCGACGACCTGCCGGTGCAGCTGCATGTGGCCGAGCCCGACCCCTTCGAGTCGGACGACTGGCTGTCCGCCTGGTACCTGCAGATGCGCCGGGCGGGGGCGGACGTGGAGGTCTACCGCTACGCGGGCGCGGGGCACCTGTACACCGACCCGGAGCTGCCCGACTACGACGAGGAGGCGGCGGAGCGTACCTGGGCGATCGCCCTGGCGTTCCTGGAGAGCCTGTAGCCGTACGGCGGTACGGGAGAAGGGCGCGGCGGGGGCTCAACCCGTCGCGCCCTTCCCGTCATTCCGTCAGACGGCGCCTCAGCCGGCGCGGTACGCGGTCCACATGCTGCTCATCCGCGCGACCTGGCCCGCGGTGAACTGGTACATGCAGTTGTCGTACGTGTAGTCCATGAAGTTGTGGATCGGGTCCACACCGGTCTTGTTGACGCAGGAGTCACGGCCGGTCGGGCACTCGTACGCCGGGGACTTCTCGGCCGGCGTGTCGGAGACGGAGTCACCGCTGCCGCTGCAACCGCCCTGGAACGTGTGGTAGAGGCCCATCCAGTGGCCGACCTCGTGGGTGGCGGTGTCGCCCTCGTTGTAGTTGGCGGCCGAGCCGCCCGGCAGCGAGGAGTCGAGCACGACCACGCCGTCCATCGACGGGCTGGAGTTGTACGAGGACGGGAAGGTCGCCCAGCCGAGCAGGCCGCCGCCGAGCTTCGCGGTGTAGAAGTTCAGCGCGCCGGCGCCGCCCTTGCGCAGGGTGGACTTCATGTCCTTCTCGGCCTGCGAGCCGGAGGACAGGTTGTACCAGGTGGCGTTGTCCGTGTAGTCGGTTCCGGCCAGCGTGAACTGGAAGCCGGTGTTCACGTTGCCGGTGCCCTGGCCACCGTAGGCGGCGTTCAGCACGGCCAGCTGGTTGTTGATGTCCGTGGCCGAAAGCTTGCCGGTGGTGCCGCTGTGGATGACGTGGAAGTAGACCGGGATGGTCGCGCCGGCGGCGAGGCTGCTGCCGCTCGTGCGGGCCGCTTCCAGTCTCTTCTTCAGGTCCGCGTCCATCGCCTTGGCCTGGGTGGCCGAGACCTCGTTGGGCTCGGCCTTCGTGGCAGTGCCCTTGGCCTTGCGGGCGGCGGACACGGCGGCGGAGCCGTCGGCGCACTCCTCGGCGGAGGCACCGGCCAGGGTGTTGGTGGAAGCAGCCGCGCCGGTGGGCGCGGAGAGGGGAGCCAGGGCCAGGGTTCCGGCCATGGCTACAGCGCCGAGCAGACGACGTGACATACGCGGCGTTATACGAACAAGAGCACGCACTCGTGACTCCTTGCGGGGGGTTGTGGAGAGGCACTTCCTCGCCACCGCCGGGAGATTACGGGTTCATGTCAGACACAGAGGAGCGATGATCAAGCCCAATCATTCAGGGGGCGAATCGGGGCATCCGGAAGAAAAATTTGCGCCAGTTCCGGAGTTTGAGATGCGCACGTAACGAAAGACGTGACAACGGCGGGTGGTGTGTCCGGATTCGGTCGCCGTGACCCACCACCCGCCGTGATGCTGTGATCTCCTGTTAACAGTTCGCCGAGTGGCTGAAAATCGACCCTCAGCGCACCGGCGCGTACACCCGCTCGACCTTCTGCGTTCCCTTGCGCGTCCGGTAGGAGCGCGACCAGGCCGACGTCGCGTCCGGCCGGCGCTTGTCCGAGACCGTGTAGTAGTCCATCTGCGACTGCTCGGCGGTCACGTCCAGCACGCCGTAGCCGTGGTGGTCCATGTCCACCCACTTCACATGGCGGTTGGCCGCCTTGATCGCCGTGGCCGCGACCACCGAGAGCGTGCCCGGGGCGACCTTGAGCATCTCGTCGAGGTTGTCCGAGGTCACCGAGGTCACCACGAACTCCGTGGCCGCCGAGGCCGAGAGCGGGTAAGTGGCCGCCTTCACCGGCACGTCGTTGGCCCAGGCCATGTGGATGTCACCGGTCAGGAAGACCGTGTTCTGGACGGCGCGCTGGGTCAGGTGCGCGAGCAGTTCCTTACGGTCGTCCGTGTACCCGTCCCACTGGTCCACGTTGATCGCCAGGCCCTCCTTCGGCAGGCCCAGCAACTCGGCCAGCGGCTCCAGGAGGTGTGCGGGCAGCGCGCCGAAGGCGACCGGTGAGATCATCACGGAGGTGCCGACCAGCTTCCAGGTGGCGTCCGAGCCGGCCAGCCCCGCCTTCAGCCAGTCCAGTTGGGCACGGCCGGTGATGGACCGCTCCGGGTCGTCCACCGAGCCGTTGCCGACGCTCGTCTGCTGGGACCGGAACGAGCGCAGGTCCAGCAGGTGCAGATCGGCCAGCTTGCCGAAGCGCAGCCGTCGGTAGACCGTGCCCTCCGTGGAGGCGCGGACCGGCATCCACTCGAAGTACGCCTGCTTGCCCGCGGCGACCCGGGCCGCCCACGCGCCCTCGGTCTCCGGGGTGTGGTTCTCCGCCCCGCCCGACCAGGCGTCGTTGGCGAACTCGTGGTCGTCCCAGATCGCGATCATCGGGTGCGCGGCGTGCAGCGCCTGCAGGTCGGCGTCGGTCTTGTACTTGCCGTGCCGGGTGCGGTAGTCGGACAGCGAGACGATCTCGTGGAGCGGCTCGTGGCGGCGCACCACCTGGTCCTCTGCCGGGTAACCGCCGCTCTGGTACTCGTAGATGTAGTCGCCGAGGTGCAGCACCGCGTCCAGGTCGGAGCGGGCGGCGAGGTGGCGGTACGCGGAGAAGTAGCCGGCCTCCCAGTTGGAGCAGGAGACCACGCCGAAGCGGACGCCGGGCGCGGCTGCGTCGACGGCCGGGGTGGTGCGGGTCCGGCCGGCCGGGGAGACGGTGCCGCCCGCGGTGAAGCGGAACCAGTAGGCGGTGGCCGGGCGCAGGCCGCGGACGTCGGCCTTCACGGTGTGGTCGGAGCCGGCGGTCGCGGTGGCGGTGCCGCGGGCGACGGTCCGGGCGAAGTCGCGGTCCTCGGCGACCTCCCAGTAGACCGCGACGTCCGGGCCCTTGCCGGAGCCCGGCACGGCGTCGGGGGTGGGGGTGACGCGCGTCCAGAGCAGGACGCCGTCGGGCAGCGGGTCGCCGGAGGCGACGCCGTGCAGGAACGCGGGGGCGGAGGAGTCGGCAGCGGCGGGCGAGGCGGCGGCGGCCAGGGCGGGGGCGGCGACGGCCGTGACGGCGGCGGCCTTGACGACGGAGCGGCGGCTCGGAGCCGAGGGAATGAGACTGGTCACGGGTCGTCAGATTACTGACCGGTATGGCGAACACGCAGGCGAAAACCGGAAAGTTCGCCGAATCTTCGACCGGACGTCGCGACCCGCGAGGCGCTGCGCCTCCGACGCCGCGGCCCCCGGACCCGTCGAGGGGTCCGGGGGCCGCGGCGTGTGCCGTCGGGGACGTCAGCTCTTGAGGGCCTTGTCGATCGCCGTGGTGAACTCGGCCGCCGTCATCGGGGGGTTCTCGCTGCCCGCCGCGGTGACGGTCTTGCCGTCCATCTTCAGCGTCGGCGTGCCCTTCACGCCGCTCTTGTCGAACGCCGCCGACATCTTCATCGCCCACGCGTCGAACGTGCCGTTCTCCACGTTCTTCTTGAACTCCGCGTCGCCCTTCAGCGCGTCCACCGTGTTCGCGACCTCCAGCAGGTAGGAGTCCTTCGCGAACTTGTCGTCGTTCTCCTCCGGGTGGTACTTCGCCGAGTACAGCGCCGCCTTGTACTGCATGAAGGCCTCGGGGCTCACGTTCAGCGCCGCGCCCAGCGCCGACAGGGCGTTCTTCGAGCCCTCGCCGCGGGTGGCGTTGTCGATGAAGGTCGCGCCCACGTACTTGATCTTGTACTTGCCGGCGTCGACGTCCTTCTTCACCGTCTCGCCGACGGCCTGCTCGAAGCTGGCGCAGACCGGGCAGCGGGAGTCCTCGTACAGCTCCAGCGTCTTCTTCGCGGCCGGCTTGCCGATGAGGACGGTCGTGCCGTTCGCGCCCTCGGTGTTCTTCGGCGCGGTCACGTTCTTGGCGTCCTTCGCGGCCTCCCACTGGGTGGGCTTGTTGGCCTGCACGACGGCGTAGCCGATGCCGCCGGCGATTGCCAGGACGGCCACCGCGGACACACCGACGATCACCTGCCGGCGCGCCTTGTCCTTCTTGGCCTGGCGCTCGCGCTCCAGGCGCAGTCGCTCGCGGGCCGCCGCCTTGTTGGCCTGGCTGTTGCGTGCACTCATGTTCGTGATCTCCGTACGGGAAAGAAAGAGGGAAGGGGGACTGCGGTGCTCAGGCGAGGACGAAGCCCGGGCACGGCGGTCCACGCCGTCCGACGGAGTGCACGAGAAGACGCGGGACGGACCGGCGCGGCCGGTCCGCCGGGCGCGCGCCGCGCCGGAGCGCGGGACGCGGGGCACGGGCCAGGGCGGCGACCAGCCGAAGCGGCCGGAACGCGCCCGCGGCCGCGGCGCCGGCCAGCCGGGCCAGCGCCCGCTCGCCGTGTCGCAGCCAGACCGCCGCACCGAGCCCGACCACCACGTGGGCGGCGAGCAGCAGCCACGGCAGCGCGGGATCGGGGGAGCTGAGCAGGGCGGCGGCCGGGTGGCCGTTCCCTGCGGCGGCCACGCCCGGAAGCGGCGCGCCCACGGCGCCGCCGCAGAACACGTCCACCCCGACCGACCGCAGCGATCCGGCGACCGGGCCGCCGGCGGGGCCGTAACAGACGTCCTGGCCGGAGGTGAAGACCGTGTCGGCGGCCAGCTCCAGCGGCACCAGCAGGCCCGCGATCGGGCCGAAGCCCCGCTCCCGGCCGGCCAGCGCGTAGGCCACCGCGAAGACGCCGGCCGCGACGGCGGCGACGGTCAGCAGCGGCAGCGGGACCCGGGACAGCAGCACATGGGAGGCGGCGGACAGCGTCACGACCACGGTCGTGAAGATCGCCGCCCGCAGCCCCCTCAGCCGCGTCCCAGACATGTCCATAGCGGTGTGAGTGTGCCACGCCTTCCTGTAGGAGCGTCCTAAGAACCCCATGAGAACGGGCCGCCCGGCGTGTGGGAGCGGACTACAGGCCCGGGATCCGGCCGTTGCGGAACAGGTCGACGAAGATCTGGTGGTCCGCCCGGGCCCGCGCCCCGTAGGCGTGCGCGAAGTCGACGAGCAGCTCCGCGAAGCCCTCCTCGTCCGACGCGATCGCCGCGTCGATGGCCCGCTCCGTGGAGAACGGCACCAGTGAGTGGCCGCTCTCGTCGTCCGCCGCCGCGTGCATCGTCGCCGTGGCCCGGCCCAGGTCGGCGACCGTGACCGCGATCTCGTCCAGGTCGTCGATGTCCGACCAGTCCAGGTCCACCGCGTACGGCGAGACCTCGGCGACCAGCTGACCCGCCCCGTCCAGCTCCGTCCAGCCCAGCCACGGGTCGGCGTGGTCCTGCAGCGCCCGCTGCGAGATCACCGTGCGGTGGCCCTCGTGCCGGAAGTAGCCGCGCACCGCCGGGTCCGTCACATGGCGCGAGACCGCCGGCGTCTGCGCCTGCTTCATGTAGATGACGACGTCGTTCTCCAGGGCGTCGCTGTTGCCCTCCAGGAGGATGTTGTACGAGGGCAGGCCGGCCGAGCCGATGCCGATCCCGCGCCGCCCGACGACGTCCTTCACCCGGTACGAGTCCGGGCGGGCCAGCGAGGACTCCGGCAGCGTCTCCAGGTAGCCGTCGAAGGCCGCGAGGACCTTGTACCGCGTCGCCGCGTCCAGCTCGATCGAGCCGCCGCCCGGCGCGAACCGGCGCTCGAAGTCGCGGATCTCCGTCATGGACTCCAGCAGCCCGAACCGGGTCAGCGAGCGGGCGTCGCGGAGCGCGCCGAGCAGCGCGCCCTGCGCCGTGTCGAGCGTGAACGGCGGCACGTCGTCGTCCTTCGCGCCGGTCGCCAGGGCGTGGATCCGCTCCCGGTAGGCGGCCGCGTAGATCCGGACCAGGTGGGAGATCTGCTCGTCGCTGAGCGCCTTGGTGTAGCCGATCAGCGCCAGGGAGGCGGACAGCCGCTTCAGATCCCAGGTGAAGGGGCCGACGTACGCCTCGTCGAAGTCGTTGACGTTGAAGATCAGCCGGCCGGTGGCGTCCATGTACGTGCCGAAGTTCTCGGCGTGCAGGTCGCCGTGGATCCAGACCCGGCCGGTCCGCTCGTCCACGTACGGGCCGGTCTCGGCCTCGTCCTCCAGGTCCTTGTAGAACAGGCACGCCGTGCCCCGGTAGAACGCGAAAGCGGAGCCGGCCATCTTGCGGAACTTGACCCGGAAAGCGGCCGGGTCGGCGGCCAGGAGCTCCCCGAAGGCGGTGTCGAAGACGGTGAGGATCTGCTCACCGCGCTCGGCTGCGGTGGGCTGCGGGACCGACATCGAAGGTGCCTCCTGGTGCATGACAAATGGGACAGCGTGTTCGTTGTTCTCCAACGCGCGACGGTACCCCCGAGTGCCCACCCGTTGTCAGTCGGCCGACGTAGACTTCCACGCTGACCCCCCAGACTGTCCGCAGCCTGTCGTCCGCCGTTTCCTGGAGGCCTCCCACCGTGACCAAGCCGCCCTTCACGCACCTCCACGTCCACACCCAGTACTCGCTGCTGGACGGTGCCGCGCGGCTGAAGGACATGTTCAACGCGTGCAACGAGATGGGCATGACCCATATCGCCATGTCCGACCACGGCAACCTGCACGGCGCCTACGACTTCTTCCACACGGCCAAGAAGGCCGGTGTGACGCCGATCATCGGCATCGAGGCGTACGTGGCGCCGGAGTCCCGGCGGAACAAGCGCAAGATCCAGTGGGGCCAGCCGCACCAGAAGCGGGACGACGTCTCCGGTTCCGGCGGTTACACCCACAAGACCATCTGGGCGGCGAACTCCACCGGTCTGCACAACCTCTTCCGGCTCTCATCCGACGCGTACGCCGAGGGCTGGCTGCAGAAGTGGCCGCGGATGGACAAGGAGACCATCTCCCAGTGGTCGGAGGGCCTGATCGCCTCCACCGGCTGCCCCTCCGGCGAGCTGCAGACCCGGCTCCGCCTCGGCCAGTTCGACGAGGCCCTGAAGTCGGCCTCCGAGTACCAGGACATCTTCGGCAAGGACCGGTACTTCCTGGAGCTGATGGACCACGGCATCGAGATCGAGCGCCGGGTCCGTGACGGGCTGCTCGAGATCGGCAAGAAGCTCGGCATCCCGCCGCTGGTCACCAACGACTCGCACTACACGTACGCGCACGAGGCCACCGCCCACGACGCCCTGCTCTGCATCCAGACCGGCAAGAACCTCTCCGACCCGGACCGCTTCAAGTTCGACGGCACCGGCTACTACCTGAAGACCACGGACGAGATGTACGCCGTCGACTCCTCGGACGCCTGGCAGGAGGGCTGCCGCAACACCCTCCTGGTGGCCGAGCAGGTCGACACCACCGGCATGTTCGAGCCGCGTGACCTCATGCCGAAGTTCGACATCCCGGAAGAGGGCTACACCAACGTCACCTGGTTCAAGGAGGAGGTGCGGCGCGGCATGGCCCGCCGCTACCCCGGAGGCGTCCCCGAGGACCGGCAGAAGCAGGCCGAGTACGAGATGGACGTCATCATCCAGATGGGGTTCCCGGGCTACTTCCTCGTCGTCGCCGACTTCATCATGTGGGCGAAGAGCCAGGGCATCGCCGTCGGCCCCGGCCGAGGCTCCGCGGCCGGCTCGATCGTCGCGTACGCGATGGGCATCACCGACCTCGACCCCATCCCGCACGGACTGATCTTCGAGCGCTTCCTCAACCCCGAGCGCGTCTCCATGCCCGATGTCGACATCGACTTCGACGAGCGTCGGCGCGTCGAGGTGATCCGGTACGTGACCGAGAAGTACGGCGCCGACAAGGTCGCCATGATCGGCACGTACGGCAAGATCAAGGCGAAGAACGCCATCAAGGACTCCGCCCGCGTGCTCGGCTACCCGTACGCGATGGGCGACCGGCTCACCAAGGCCATGCCCGCCGACGTCCTCGGCAAGGGCATCGACCTCAACGGCATCACCGACCCCTCGCACCCGCGCTACAGCGAGGCGGGCGAGATCCGGGCGATGTACGAGAACGAGCCCGACGTGAAGAAGGTCATCGACACCGCCAAGGGCGTCGAGGGCCTGGTCCGGCAGATGGGCGTGCACGCGGCCGGCGTGATCATGTCCAGCGAGCCCATCGTCGACCACGCGCCGATCTGGGTGCGGCACACCGACGGCGTCACCATCACGCAGTGGGACTACCCCCAGTGCGAGTCGCTCGGCCTGATCAAGATGGACTTCCTGGGCCTCAGGAACCTCACGATCATGGACGACGCCGTCAAGATGGTGAAGGCCAACAAGGGCATCGACCTCGACCTGCTCGCCCTGCCGCTGGACGACCCGAAGACCTTCGAACTGCTCCAGCGCGGTGACACCCTCGGCGTCTTCCAGTTCGACGGCGGCCCCATGCGGTCCCTGCTGCGGCTGATGAAGCCCGACAACTTCGAAGACATCTCCGCCGTGTCCGCGCTCTACCGCCCGGGCCCGATGGGCATGAACTCGCACACGAACTACGCCCTGCGCAAGAACAAGCAGCAGGAGATCACGCCGATCCACCCGGAGCTGGAGGAGCCGCTCCGGGAGGTCCTCGACGTCACCTACGGCCTGATCGTGTACCAGGAGCAGGTGCAGAAGGCCGCCCAGATCATCGCCGGCTACTCGCTCGGCGAGGCCGACATCCTCCGCCGCGTGATGGGCAAGAAGAAGCCCGACGAGCTGGCGAAGAACTTCACCATCTTCCAGGCCGGCGCCAAGAAGAAGGGCTTCAGCGACCAGGCCATCCAGGCCCTCTGGGACGTGCTGGTCCCGTTCGCCGGGTACGCCTTCAACAAGGCGCACTCCGCCGCGTACGGCCTGGTCTCCTACTGGACCGCCTACCTCAAGGCGAACTACCCCGCCGAGTACATGGCGGGACTGCTGACCTCGGTCAAGGACGACAAGGACAAGTCCGCGGTCTACCTGAACGAGTGCCGCCGGATGGGCATCAAGGTGCTCCCGCCGAACGTGAACGAGTCGCAGTCGAACTTCGCCGCCCAGGGCGACGACGTGATCCTCTTCGGCCTCACCGCCGTCCGGAACGTCGGCTCCAACGTCGTGGAGTCGATCATCAAGAGCCGCAAGGCCAAGGGGAAGTACTCCTCCTTCCCCGACTTCCTCGACAAGGTCGAGGCCGTGGTCTGCAACAAGCGGACCATCGAGTCGCTGATCAAGGCCGGCGCCTTCGACACCATGGGCCACACCCGCAAGGGGCTGGTCGCCCAGCACGAGCCGATGATCGACAACGTCGTGGCGGTCAAGCGCAAGGAGGCCGAGGGACAGTTCGACCTGTTCGGCGGCATGGGCGAGGAGGACAGCAGCGAGCCCGGCTTCGGCCTCGACGTCGAGTTCTCCGAGCTGGAGTGGGAGAAGGCGTACCTGCTGGCCCAGGAGCGCGAGATGCTCGGCCTGTACGTCTCCGACCACCCGCTCTTCGGCCTGGAGCACGTGCTGTCCGACAAGACGGACGCCGGCATCTCGCAGCTCACCGGCGGCGAGCACGCGGACGGCGCGGTCGTCACCATCGGCGGCATCATCTCCGGACTCCAGCGGAAGATGACCAAGCAGGGGAACGCCTGGGCCATCGCCACCGTCGAGGACCTGGCCGGCTCGATCGAGTGCATGTTCTTCCCGGCCACGTACCAGCTGGTCTCCACCCAGCTCGTCGAGGACGCGGTGGTCTTCGTCAAGGGCCGCCTCGACAAGCGCGAGGACGTGCCCCGGCTGGTCGCCATGGAGCTGATGGTCCCCGACCTGTCGAACGCCGGGACCAACGCGCCGGTGATCCTCACCATCCCCGCCCTGAAGATCACCCCGCCGATGGTCAGCCGCCTCGGTGAGATCCTCAGCCACCACAAGGGCAACACCGAGGTGCGGATCAAGCTCCAGGGTCCGCGCACGACCACGGTGCTCCGGCTCGACCGGCACCGCGTCCAGCCGGATCCGGCGCTCTTCGGCGACCTGAAGGTGCTGCTCGGCCCGTCCTGCCTGGCGGGCTGATCCGCCGGACCTTCCGCCGCACGCGCAAGGGGCGCGCCCGTCGTCACGGGCGCGCCCCTTTGCCTACGGCTTCAGGCCTGATCAGTTGTGGCCGAAGCGCTTCTGCCGACCCTTGCGGGCGATGTCGCCCGGAGTGACCTGAGAGGCGCGGTTCTGCGCCTCGGACTCCATCGACATCTGCTGGGCCTGCTGGGTTCCGCGCTCGGCCGGCGAAGCGGACTGCTGACTGCGGTTCTGCTTGCGGTTCTTGGCCATGGGAGTGATGCCTCCTCAAGGGGGTCTGGGGGCCAGGGCCGCTGTCAGACTCACACAGGGGGAGAAGCGTCGCATTTTGGATCATTACGGACCGTAATCGCGGCGCGCCGGAGAAACCGAGTGACTTCCGCCACGCCGATGATCGAGTTCCCGCTGTCTGCGCCGCGACGGTCGGGCAGACTCGAAGCAACCCGAAGCACTCCCGATCCCGAGGTTCCCGAAAGAGGGTGGAACACGTGGACCGCTGCGTCGTTCTGGTGGACGCCGGCTATCTGCTGGGCGCCGCCGCGAGCCTGCTCGCCGGGGAACCGGCCCGCTCCCGCATCACGGTCGACCACGCCGCCCTCATCCAGGGGCTGCGCGAGCGCGCCGAGGCCGACACCGCCCAGCCGCTGCTGCGGATCTACTGGTTCGACGGCGCGCCCGACCGGGTGCCCCAGCCGGAGCACCGCAGGCTGCGCGTGATGCCCCGGGTCACCGTCCGGCTCGGCGCGCTGACCCGCAGCGACGGCCGCTGGGCCCAGAAGGGCGTCGACGCCGCCATGCACGCCGAGCTCACCGAGCTGGCCAGGAACCGCGCCTGCTCGGACGTCGTGCTGGTCACCGGCGACGGCGACCTGCTGCCCGGCCTGATGTCCGCCAAGGAACACGGCGTCGCCGTCCACCTCTGGGCCGTCCAGGCCGCCGACGGCGACTACAACCAGTCCGAGGACCTCGTCGCCGAGGCCGACGAACGCCGGGTGCTCGACCGGACCTGGATCACCCGCGCCGTCCGCGCCAAGGACCTCACCGGCATCTGCGCGCCGCCGCCCGCCCCGCGCCCCGAGATCGCCGCGATCCTCTCCGCGCCGCTGCCCGAGTCCGCGCTCGCCGCCTCCGCCGAACGGGCCGCCGAGGCCGCGGCCGCCGCTGCCGCCGCCGCGGCGGCGAACGGCGGCGTCGACGCGCCCGCGGATCCGTCCGCCGCGCCCGACGAGAACGGGCTGAACGGTGTCAACGGCGCGCCCGCCGCGCCGCAGCACGGCGTCAAGGGCGTCCCCACCCCCAAGGACCTCGCCGGCCTGCGCGGCCCCGGCGGCCACGCGCCCGCCGCACCGGCCGGCGGCGCGACGCTGCGCTGGTCCTCCGACCGGGGCTGGGTCGACCGTCCCGGCGGCCCGCTCGGCGAGCCCGCCGAGACCGCGTCGCTGCCCACCCTCGCCCAGCTCACCAGCGCCGAGCAGCGCTGGGCCGACCGCGAGGAGGACATCACGACCGTCGGCGGCGACCCCTTCGAGGTCGGCCAGGTGTTCGCCCGCCGCTGGATGGAACGGCTTCCGGAACAGAGTCACGTCCAGCGCCTGGCCGGCATGTACCCGCGCGTCCCGCACCGCATCGACGGCGAACTGCTGAGGT
Source organism: Streptomyces sp. HUAS YS2 (assembly GCF_033343995.1). Lineage (NCBI taxonomy): Bacteria > Bacillati > Actinomycetota > Actinomycetes > Kitasatosporales > Streptomycetaceae > Streptomyces > Streptomyces solicathayae. The sequence goes on from NZ_CP137573.1 coordinate 5,919,931, forward strand.
ACGCGGCCAGGTTCGGCCTGCTCGCGCACAAGGACGACCAGATCGACGAGCACGACCGGTACGCGATCCGGGCCGGTTTCTGGCGCGAGATCGACGTCCGGGCCGCCGCAGAACACGCCCCCGCCCCGGAGCAGACCCGAGGACCGGCGTAGGCTCCTCCCTCGTGAGTACGGTGTGCGTGGTGCGGGATCTGGTCAAGACGTACCCCGCCACGCGCGGCAGACGCGGGACCCCCGCGACGCCCGAGGTGCGCGCCACCGACGGCATCCGCCTGGACGTGGGCGGCGGCGAGATCTTCGGCCTGCTCGGCCCGAACGGCGCCGGGAAGTCCACCCTGGTCCGCCAGCTCACCGGTCTGATGCGCCCAGACTCCGGCAGCGTCCGGATGCTCGGCCACGACCTCGTGCGCCACCCCGAGCGCGCGGCCAGGCTGATCGGCTACCTCGGCCAGGAGTCCACCGCGCTCGACGAGCTGACCGTCGCGCTCGCCGCCGAGACCACCGGCCGGCTGCGCGGACTGTCAGCGCCCGCCGCCCGCGCCGAGCGGGACGCCGTCCTGGAGGAGCTGGGGCTCACCGGCATCGCCGGCCGGCCGCTGAAGAAGCTCTCCGGCGGCCAGCGCCGGCTCGCCTGCTTCGCCACCGCCCTGGTCGGCGAACGCCCCGTCCTCGTCCTCGACGAGCCCACCACCGGCATGGACCCGGTGGCCCGGCGCGCCGTCTGGGCCGCCGTCGACCGCCGCCGCGCCGAGCACGGCACGACCGTCCTGCTCGTCACCCACAACGTCATCGAGGCGGAGACCGTCCTCGACCGGGTCGCCGTCCTGGAACGCGGCCGGGTCATCGCCTGCGACACGCCCGCCGGGCTCAAGGAGCGCGTCGCCGGCGAGGTCCGGGTCGAGCTGGTCTGGCGCGAGCGGCCCCCGCTGGACGTTCCGGAGGTCGCCGCGCTGCGCGCGTCGGCCACCGAGTCCGGCCGCCGCTGGGTGTTCCGGCTCGCCCCCGACGAGGCCCGCGCGGCCGTCGCCGCGGTCACCGGCGGAGCGGCCTTCGCCGCCCTCGACGACTTCACCCTCGCCACCCCGAGCCTGGAGGACGTCTACCTCGCGCTCGGCGGGGCGGCGAAGGGTCTGGTGAAGGCGTGAGCCCCACGCGTACCCCCAGTGGAATCGGACAGGAGCAGCGTCAGGTGAGCACCGTGCCCGCGGAGGCCCCCTCCGGAGCCCTCGGCGCCCCCGCCCGGTCCGGCGAGGAGGAGGCCGCCCCGCTCGCGCCGCGGGCCCGGGCGCTGCCCGCGCTCGCCGCGGTGTACCGGGCCCAGCTCTCCCGGGCCCGGGTGGCCCGGATCCCGCTGCTGTTCGTGGCGACCTTCCAGTCCGTCGGGATCATGGTGCTGATGCGCGGGGTCGTCGACGGCGGCCCCGAGGCCCGCGCGGTCGTCGCCGGCTCCTCCGTCCTCGTCGTCGCGTTCGTCGCGCTCAACCTGCTCGCCCAGTACTTCGGCCAGCTCCGGTCCGGCGGAGGGCTCGACCACTACGCCACGCTGCCCGTGCCGCCCGCCTCGGTGGTGCTCGGCACGGCCGCCGCGTACGCCTCCTTCACCGCGCCCGGCGCGGCCTTCACCGCCGTCGCCGGCTCGCTGCTGTACGGGCTGCCGCTCACCCACCTGTGGATCCTGGCGGCCGTCGTGCCGCTGGCCGGCGCCGCGCTCGCCGGGCTCGGCGCGGCCCTCGGCCTGCTCGCGCCCCGCCAGGAGCTGGCCACCCTGCTCGGCCAGCTCGGCATGTCGGCCGCGCTGCTGCTCGGCGTGCTGCCGGCCGAGCGGCTGCCCGGACTCGTCGGGTACGCCCGCGACCTGCTGCCGTCCACCTACGGCGTGGAGGCGCTGGCCCGGACGTTCGACAGGCACCCGGACTGGGCCGCCGTGGCGCTCGACCTCGCCGTGTGCGGCGCGGTCGGCGTCGTCTCGCTGGCCCTGGCGACGCGGGCGTACCGGCGGGCCGCCGTCCGCTGAGATCCCCTCGGTGAGGCGCTCCGCCGGTGCGCCTGGCACGATGGCGGGGTGACCGCACCTCTGACGCCGCCTCACCAGCCGCACTCCCAGCCCCACGGCGACACGCCGTGGCCGGAGCCCTTCCCGAAGCCCGCCCCGGACGTCCCGGGCGCGCGGCACGAGGTGCGGGACGCGCTCGGGGTGGTGGCGCTCTCGGCCCTCGCGGGCGTGGTGTTCGGGCTGCTGTGGCTGTGGCTGGCTCCCCGGATCCCGCTGATTTCCGACGGCAAGGCGGTCTTCCTGAAGAACAGCGAGGGCGAGGCGGCGATCGGCGCGGACGGCACGTTCGCGCTGCTGGGCCTCGGCTTCGGGGCGCTCGCCGGGCTCCTGGTGTTCCTCTGGCGCCGGCACGGCGGGGTGGGGCTGGTGCTCGGCCTGGCGGCGGGCGGCCTGGCCGGCTCCGCGGTCGCCTGGGGCGTCGGCAGCTTCCTAGGCCCCACGGACGACGTGGTCGCGCACGCCAGGGCCGTCGGCAAGGGCGTCGCGTTCGACGCGCCCCTGGAGCTGAACACCGTGGGCGCGCTGCTGGCCTGGCCCATAGCGGCGATGATCCTGCACCTCGCCCTGACCACCCTGTTCGGCCCGCGCGACGCGGAGCCGGAGTGGGGCCCGTGGGAGCAGGTCCCGCCGCGCCGCACCGAGCCCTGAGAACCCCGGGTCAGCCGCGGCCGATCGGGGCCAGCACCGCCGAGGTGAGGGCCGCCAGGTCGGCGGGGGAGAGTTCGACCTCCAGGCCGCGGCGGCCCGCCGAGATACAGATCGTGTCGTGCGACGAGGCCGACGCGTCCAGCACCGTACGCAGCCGCTTGCGCTGCCCCAGCGGGGAGATCCCGCCGCGCACGTAGCCCGTGGTCCGCTCGGCCGCCGCCGGGTCCGCCATCGCGGCCCGCTTGCCGCCGACCGCCGAGGCCAGCGCCTTCAGGTCGAGCTGGCCGGCCACCGGCACCACCGCGACGGTCAGTTCGCCGTCCACGTCCGCGACCAGCGTCTTGAAGACCCGGTCCGGCGACACGCCGAGGGCCTCCGCCGCCTCCTCGCCGTACGAGGCCGAGGCGGGGTCGTGGTCGTACGCGTGCAGGGTGAAGGGCGTGCCGGCCGCCGTCAGCGCGACGGTCGCCGGGGTTCCCGCCCGTCGCCCACCACCACCCTTGTTCGAATGCGCTTCGCGCGCCCCATCTGCCTGCTTCTTCTGCTTCTTCGCCACCGGAAGTCCTCGTTCGGCTCGGGCTCAGTTCGGGCTGGTCGGCGCGCGGGTGAGGTCCACCGCCGGCAGCGACGGCAGATGCCGTAGCACCGCCGTCTCCTTGCGCAGCAGGGTCAGTTCCTCGCGCAGCCGGGTCGCCGTGTCCGGGGCCTGCAGCAGCCGCTGCTTGGCCGGGGTGTCGAGCACCGCCGCGGCGGCGACCAGGTACGACACCACCGACGGGTCGTCGGGCAGCTCGGAGGTGGTCAGCGAGCGCTCACGGGCCCCCGCCAGCCGCTTCTGGTACGCGCGGAACGCCCGCAGCACGCCTTCGGCGAGCGCGCCCGCGCCCTCGCCCCGGTCCTCCGGCAGCTCCTCCAGCTCGGCCTCCAGGAACGGGCCGGTCGCGTCGACGGAGAGCAGCTTGACCCGGGTCGTACCGGTGGCCATCACCTCGAAGCTGCCGTCGGCGCGCTCCCGGATCGACGCCGCGTCGGCGACGCAGCCGACCCGGTGGAACGCCTGGATCGGGTCCGTCCCGAACCCGGCCGCCGGACCCTTCTCGGGCAGCGCGGTCTGGTCGGGCAGCCCCGGGGCGGTCGGCGCGACCTCGCGGCCGTCGCGGATCGCGACGACGGCGAAACGGCGCGGCTCGTCCTCGGCGGTCTTCAGCAGCTCGCGCATCATGGCGCGATAACGCTCCTCGAAGACGTTCAGGGGCAGCACGAGGCCCGGGAACAGCACCCCGTTCAGGGGAAAGAGAGGCAGACGAGCGGTGGTCACAGCGGTCAAGCGTAATGGCCGTGGGCGCGGCCGTGTCCGGCCCGTCCGAACCGTGGCACGGCGGCCGGCGCGCAGGACCGCACCGCGTCCCTGGCCTCGAGGAACCGGGCCAGCGGATCGTCGCTGACGGACGCCCACGGGAAGGACGTCGCGTACCGGCCGATCCGGCCGAACTGCTCCAGCGCCTCCGTCCGGCGACCGCGCTCGATCAGCACGTACGCCAGCTTGTTGCGCACCTCCGCCGGCCACGGGTCGCCGACCGGGTACACGGCGGACAGCGCCACCGCCCGCTCGGCCGCCGCGTCGATCCGCGCCTCCGGCACCGCTCCGGCGGCGTCGCCGCTCAACAGCTGGGCGAGGGCCGCGCGGGCCGGCAGCGCCTGCACCAGCGAGCCCGCCGGTGCGTCGTCGGCGGCCTGCTCGGCGAAGTCGAAGCACGCGCCGTGCGAACCGTGCCAGGGCGCCGACAGGTACTTCAGCGCGGCGACATGGCAGCCGTAGTGGTGCGGGGAGCGGCGCACCGCCTGCTCCCAGCGGGCCTCGAAGACGGCGGCGCCGGTGTGCGCGCCGCGCGCGTGGTCCAGCGCGAGGCGCCACGGCACCGGGTCCGCCGGATCGGCTGCCACCGCGGCGTCGACGAGCGGGGAGAGTTCGCGCAGCCGCTCCGCCCGGGTCGGCGACTGCCAGGCCCGGCGCACCGCGAGCTCCGCCTCGACGAGCCGCGCGTCGGGGTCGCCGGGGGAGGTGGCGAGCCACTGGGCCAGCCACTCGCCGCGGCTGTGCGCGAAGGTCGCCAGGCGGGCCGTGTACCGGTCCCGGTTCTCCCACTCGGCGGCGTCCCGCGTGGTGGCGAGCAGCTTGGCGGCCGGTTCGTGGTCGCCGAGGGCGGCCGCGACCAGCGCCGGACCGAGCCGGTCGTCCGGCGCGTCGAGCAGCACGTCGCCGTCCGGCGGCAGCCCCGTGGTCGGCGGGGTGGGCCGGACCCTGCGGACGGTGAACAGGGCACGGAGCGATGGCATGGTGCGGACCATTGAAAACCGCAGGTCGGGGCCGCGCCAGTGGGCGAGTGTGAAGCTTTGGTAGCGGCGGAATGGTTGTATTCCGGAACGTCAAGAAGATGCAAAGGAAGCGGACGCGAGGGGGCGAATACGGCCACCTCGCACGCCCCTCCCGCACATCCCGCGCCCGTGCGACACGCCGGTCTCAGCCCCGGGTCAGGAGCCGCGACGCGCCCGCCGCCACCGTCGTCGCGAGCACCCAGCCCAGCAGGATCAGCGCCGCCGCCGTCCACTGCCACAGACCCGTCAGCCGCCAGTACCCGTCCTGCCCCAGGTTGATCACCGGGAGCAGCAGGTCCAGCGCGAACAGCGGGGCGCTCCACACCGGGGCCTCGTCCGCCTTCAGCGGGACCGGGTCGTACCGCGAGAACGCCAGCGCCCCCGCCGCCCACAGCACCGCCATCCACAGCGCCGCCCGGCCCGGCCGGTAGCCGTACGCCACCGTCCAGTCCTGTACGTATCCCCAGAGCTTGCCCGCCACCGGCAGCGTCTCGCGCCGGCGCCGCTGCTTGGCCAGCAGCACCTGCCGCGCCTCGGCGTCCTCACCGCTGTTGCGCAGCACCGTCGCCAGGCGTTCGTACGGCTCCGGCGCGTACTCCGGCGTCGCCGCCGCCACCCATTCGAGCCGCCGGGCCAGCGGGAAGTGCCCGTACGGCACCAGGTTCTCGTAGCCGAACCCGTTGATCGCCAGGCCGCCGGGACCCGGCCAGCTGGTCGACAGGTCGATCAGCGTCACCACCTTCGCCCCGTTAAGCACCACCCGGCCCTCCGCCGGGCGCTCCCCGTTGAACCGCAGCTCGGGCGTGACGATCCGGCGCAGCGACACCTCCTCGCGGCGCGCCCCGGACAGCAGGAACCGGGCGTGGTGCAGGTCCACCGAGTCCCCGAACCGGCCGTCGTCGAGCCGCACCCCGCCGTGGCACTCGACCGGCTGCCGCCGCGCCCCGTGCACCGGGGTGGCGCCGACCCCGAACGGGGGAGTGGACGTGGAGTTCCCCGTCTGCTCGTAGACCCAGGCCGCGTTCAGGTACAGCGAGCGCTCCACCGTCAGCTGCGGCGCGTTCAGCGCGCGGCGCTCGCGCGCGCCGCGCAGCCGGCTGCCGCGCAGGCTCAGCGACACGCCGACCTTCGCCCCGCGCAGACTGAACTCGCCGTGTGTCTCGATCAGTTCGGCCTGGAGGTCCTGCGCCACCGACAGGCCGTCCGCGGTGATCGCCCGGCCCCGCCGGTCCGGCCACACCTGGATCTGGTTGATCAGGAGGTCGGTGCCGATCTGCGCGTCCGTGAGCCGGATCCCGCGCTCCACGCGGCACCGGGGCAGATGCAGGTCGCCCTGCGTGTGCAGGCGCGCCGCCTCGATGCGCGGAATCGCGCACTCCACCATCCGCAGCGTTCTGAAGTGGGACTCCGGCAGCACCAGCTCGTGGTCGAAGCGGCAGCCGTTCAGCTCCACGTACGGCGCTATCAGGCCGCCCGCCAGGTTCAGCGTCCCGGTGATCCGCGCCCCGCGCAGCTTCAGCGCCGAGACACGCCCGGACCGGGCCGGCGGTCCGTCGAGCAGCAGCAGCGCCACCACGTCCGCCCGGACCGTGCGCTCGGCCGGCCACTCCCGCCCGGAGAACGGATCGTCGAGCACCGGGCTGCCCTGTCTCAGATCGCAGGTCGCCCCGATCCTGAACGCCTGCCACATCATCCGTTCCGCGCCGGTGAGATCCTCCGGCGCACTGTCGTCGCGCGGCTCGGTCACTGCCGCCCCCTGTCTCCGGATTCGTACGGCCGTTCTTCCCGCTCTGTGACGGACTGAACGCTAACGGTCAGCTGTGACAGTCCGTGCCCGGTGTGGCTTGTATCAGCCAGTGATACGGGCGACCGGCGCCGAAAGCGGTCTGCGAGAATTGACCCGTGATCTCTCGAATCGACCTGCGTGGCGACACCCTTCCGCAGGGTGGCGCGCTGCGCGACCTGCTGCCCCGTGCCGAGTTCGACGTGGAAGCCGCCCTGGAGACGGTGCGGCCAATCTGCGAGGACGTCCGGCATCATGGCGCCGCAGCGGTCATCGACTACGGAGAGAAATTCGACGGCGTGCGGGTCTCCGGCCTCCGCGTCCCCGCCGAGGCGATCGCCCGCGCCCTCGAAGAGCTCGACCCGCCCGTCCGCGCCGCCCTCGAGGAGTCCATCCGCCGCGCCCGCCTCGTCCACCGCGAGCAGCGCCGCACCGACCACACCACCCAGGTCGTGCCCGGCGGCACGGTCACCGAGAAGTGGATCCCCGTCGAGCGCGTCGGCCTGTACGTGCCGGGCGGCCGCTCCGTGTACCCGTCCTCCGTCGTGATGAACGTCGTCCCGGCCCAGGAGGCCGGCGTCGAGGGTGTGGCCATCGCCTCGCCCCCGCAGAAGGAGTTCGGCGGCCTGCCGCACCCGACGATCCTGGCCGCCTGCGCCCTGCTCGGCGTCGACGAGGTCTACGCCGCCGGCGGCGCCCAGGCCATCGCCATGTTCGCGTACGGCACCGAGGGCACCGCCGACGAGCCCGGCTGCGCCCCGGTCAACCTGGTCACCGGCCCCGGCAACATCTACGTCGCCGCCGCCAAGCGCCTCCTCAAGGGCCGCATCGGCATCGACGCCGAGGCCGGCCCGACCGAGATCGCGGTCCTCGCGGACTCCACCGCCGACCCGGTGCACGTGGCCGCCGACCTGATCAGCCAGGCCGAGCACGACCCGATGGCCGCCTCCGTCCTGGTCACCGACTCCGAGGAGCTGGCCGCCGCCACCGAGGCGGAGCTGAAGACCCAGGTCGCCGCGTCCAAGCACGTCGACGACCGGATCGTCCCGGCCCTGTCCGGCAAGCAGTCCGCGATCGTCCTGGTCCGCGACCTGGAGGACGGTCTCAAGGTCGTCGACGCGTACGGCGCCGAGCACCTGGAGATCCAGACCGCCGACGCCGCCGCGTGGGCCGCCCGGGTCCGCAACGCCGGCGCGATCTTCGTGGGCCCCTGGGCCCCGGTCTCGCTCGGCGACTACTGCGCCGGCTCCAACCACGTGCTGCCCACCGGCGGCTGCGCCTGCCACTCCTCGGGCCTGTCCGTGCAGTCCTTCCTGCGCGGCGTCCACATCGTGGACTACACCCGGGACGCGCTCGCCGAGGTCGCCCACCACGTGGTGACGCTGGCCGAGGCCGAGGACCTGCCGGCGCACGGCGCGGCCCTCAAGGCGAGGTTCGGATGGAAGGTGCCGGACAGCAAGTGAGCACGAACGACAGGACCGTCGGCATCGACGACCTCCCCATCCGCGACGAGCTCCGCGGCAAGTCCCCGTACGGCGCGCCGCAGCTCGACGTGCCCGTCCAGCTGAACACCAACGAGAACCCGTACCCGCTGCCCGAGCCGCTGGTGGCCCGGATCGCGGAGCGGGTCGCCGAGGCCGCCCGCGGCCTGAACCGCTACCCCGACCGGGACGCGATCGAGCTGCGCACCCAGCTGGCCGCGTACCTCACCAAGACCGGCAGGCACCCGGTCACGGTCGAGAACGTCTGGGCGGCCAACGGGTCCAACGAGGTCCTCCAGCAGCTGCTGCAGACCTTCGGCGGTCCCGGCCGCACGGCCATCGGCTTCGAGCCCTCGTACTCGATGCACGCGCTGATCGCGCGCGGCACCGGCACCGGCTGGATCTCCGGCCCGCGCGACGACGACTTCCGCGTGGACGTGACGGCGGCCGAGCAGGCCATCGCCGAGAACGCGCCGGACGTCGTCTTCATCACCTCGCCCAACAACCCCACCGGCACGGCGGTCGAGGCGGAGACCGTCCTGGCCCTGTACGAGGCCGCCCAGGCCGCCAAGCCGTCGCTGGTCGTGGTGGACGAGGCGTACGTCGAGTTCAGCCACCGCGACTCGCTGCTGCCGCTGATCGAGGGCCGCCCCAACCTGGTGATCTCCCGCACCATGTCCAAGGCCTTCGGAGCCGCCGGGCTCCGCCTCGGCTACCTGGCGGCCCACCCGGCCGTGGTCGACGCCGTCCAGCTGGTCCGGCTGCCGTACCACCTCTCCGCCGTCACCCAGGCCACCGCACTGGCCGCCCTGGAACACACCGACACGCTGCTCGGTTACGTCGAGCAGCTGAAGACCGAACGGGACCGGCTCGTCGACGAACTGCGCGTGATCGGCTACGAGGTCACCGCGTCCGACGCGAACTTCGTGCAGTTCGGCCGCTTCGACGGCGCCGCCGGCTCCCACGAGGCGTGGCAGAAGATCCTCGACCGGGGCGTCCTGGTCCGGGACAACGGCGTACCGGGCTGGCTGCGGGTCACCGCGGGCACCCCCGAAGAGAACGACGCGTTCCTGGAAGCGGTTCGCGCACTCAAGAAGGAGCAGCAGGCATGAGCCGCGTAGGACGGGTCGAACGGACCACCAAGGAGACGTCCGTCGTCGTCGAGATCGACCTCGACGGCACCGGAAAGGTCGATGTCGCCACCGGTGTCGGCTTCTACGACCACATGCTCGACCAGCTCGGCCGGCACGGTCTGTTCGACCTCACCGTGAAGACCGACGGCGACCTGCACATCGACTCCCACCACACCATCGAGGACACCGCCCTCGCGCTCGGCGCCGCCTTCAAGCAGGCGCTCGGCGACAAGGTGGGCATCTACCGCTTCGGCAACTGCACCGTCCCGCTGGACGAGTCGCTCGCCCAGGTCACCGTCGACCTCTCCGGCCGCCCGTACCTGGTGCACACCGAGCCCGAGAACATGGCGCCGATGATCGGCTCCTACGACACGACGATGACCCGGCACATCCTGGAGTCCTTCGTCGCCCAGGCGCAGATCGCGCTGCACGTCCACGTGCCGTACGGGCGCAACGCCCACCACATCGTGGAGTGCCAGTTCAAGGCGCTCGCCCGCGCCCTGCGCTACGCCTCCGAGCGCGACCCGCGCGCTGCCGGAATTCTTCCCTCCACGAAGGGCGCCCTGTGAACAGCCTGTCGACCGTCCTGATCATCGTCGGTCTGTTCCTGCTCGGGGGTGTCTACTCCTTCGTCAAGCAGAAGCAGTCCCGCAGCGTCGTCACCGTGCTCGCGCTGGCCTCCGCGCTCTCCCTCGCCGCCGGCGTGCTGCGACTGGACGTGTGGTCATGAGCAGCGCGTCCCCGAAGAAGGTCGTCGTCTTCGACTACGGCTTCGGCAACGTCCGCTCCGCCGAGCGGGCCCTCGCCCGGGTCGGCGCGGACGTCGAGATCACCCGCGACTACGACCGCGCCATGAACGCCGACGGGCTCCTCGTCCCCGGCGTCGGCGCCTTCGCCGCCTGCATGAAGGGCCTCACGGACGCCCGCGGCGACTGGATCGTCGGCCGCCGGCTCTCCGGCGGCCGCCCGGTCATGGGCATCTGCGTCGGCATGCAGATCCTGTTCGAGCGCGGCATCGAGCACGGCGTCGAGACCGAGGGCCTCGACCAGTGGCCCGGCACCGTCGAGCCGCTGAAGGCCCCGGTCGTCCCGCACATGGGCTGGAACACCGTCGACGCGCCGGCGGACACCGAGCTGTTCGCCGGCCTCGACGCCGACGCCCGGTTCTACTTCGTGCACTCCTACGGGGTGCGCGAGTGGACCCTGGAGGTCGGGAACAAGAACATCCGCGCCCCCAAGGTCACCTGGGCCACGCACGGCGAGCCGTTCGTCGCGGCGGTCGAGAACGGCGCCCTGTGGGCGACCCAGTTCCACCCCGAGAAGTCCGGCGACGCCGGCGCGCAGCTCCTCACCAACTGGATCGGAACGCTCTGATGTCCCGCACGCTTGAACTGCTCCCCGCCGTAGACGTCCGCGACGGCCAGGCCGTCCGGCTCGTGCACGGCGAGTCCGGCACGGAGACCTCGTACGGATCCCCGCTCCAGGCAGCGCTCGCCTGGCAGAGCTCCGGCGCCGAGTGGCTCCACCTGGTCGACCTGGACGCCGCGTTCGGCACCGGCGACAACCGTGCCCTGGTCGCCGAGGTGACCGCGGCCATGGACATCAAGGTCGAGCTGTCCGGCGGCATCCGCGACGACGCCACGCTCGCCGCCGCCCTCGCCACCGGCTGCACCCGCGTCAACCTCGGCACCGCGGCCCTGGAGACCCCCGACTGGGTCGCCAAGGTCATCGCCGAGCACGGCGACAAGATCGCCGTCGGCCTGGACGTCCGCGGCACCACGCTGCGCGGCCGCGGCTGGACCCGCGACGGCGGCGACCTGTACGAGACCCTGGCCCGCCTCGACTCCGAGGGCTGCGCCCGCTACGTCGTCACCGACATCGCCAAGGACGGCACGCTGCAGGGCCCCAACCTGGAGCTGCTGCGCAACGTCTGCAAGGCCACCGACAAGCCGGTCGTCGCCTCCGGCGGCGTGTCCTCCCTGGACGACCTGCGCGCGCTGTCCGGCCTGGTGGACGAGGGCGTCGAGGGCGCGATCGTCGGCAAGGCGCTGTACGCCAAGGCGTTCACCCTGGAAGAGGCGCTGAAGGCGGTGGCCGCCGTATGACCGAGTCCGTGCGCAAGGTCGTCACCGGCGCGCCCTGGGAGGAGCAGTTCGGCTACTCCCGCGCGGTGGAGCTGCCGAACGGGACCGTCCTGGTGGCCGGCTGCACCTCCGTGGTCGGCGGCGCGATCGCCGACGGCGGTCCGTACGAGCAGACCGTCAACTCCTTCAACGTGGCCTTCGACGCCCTGAAGCAGCTGGGTCTGGGAGCCGAGGACGTCGTCCGTACCCGGATGTACATCACCCACGCGCGGGACGTGGACGAGGTCGGCCGCGCCCACAAGGAGCTGTTCGACGCGGTCCGCCCGGCCGCTTCGATGATCATCGTCTCCGGCTTCGTGGACCCCCGACTGGTCGTCGAGGTCGAGGTCGAGGCCTACCGAGGGGACGGTGCCGCATGAGTCTCGCCGTACGCGTGATCCCCTGCCTGGACGTGGACAACGGCCGGGTCGTCAAGGGCGTCAACTTCCAGAACCTGCGCGACGCGGGCGACCCCGTCGAGATGGCCAAGCTGTACGACGCCGAGGGCGCCGACGAGCTGACCTTCCTCGACATCACCGCCTCCTCGGGCAACCGGGAGACCACCTACGACGTGGTGCGCCGCACCGCCGAGCAGGTCTTCATCCCGCTGACGGTCGGCGGCGGCGTCCGCTCGCCGGAGGACGTCGACAAGCTGCTGCGGGCCGGCGCCGACAAGGTCGGCGTCAACACCGCGGCCATCGAGCGGCCCGAGCTGATCCGCGAGATCGCCGAGCGGTTCGGCCGCCAGGTCCTCGTGCTGTCGGTCGACGCGCGCCGCAACGAGTCCGGCTCCTTCGAGGTCACCACGCACGGCGGACGCAAGGGCACCGGCATCGACGCCGTCGAGTGGGCGCACCGGGCCGCCGAGCTGGGCGCGGGCGAGATCCTGCTCAACTCGATGGACGCGGACGGCACGAAGGACGGCTACGACACCGAGATGATCGCGGCCGTGCGCAAGCACGTGACCGTGCCGGTGATCGCCAGCGGCGGCGCCGGCAGGTTGTCCGACTTCCCGCCGGCGATCGAGGCCGGTGCGGACGCGGTGCTCGCGGCCTCCGTCTTCCACTTCGGCGACCTGCGGATCTCGCAGGTCAAGGAGACGCTGCGGGAGGCGGGCCACCCGGTCCGCTGAGCCGGGTTCCGGTTTCCTGAAGGGCCCCCACGGCGGCCCTTCTTCTTTCCCGGATACGCAGGATTATTTGTGCAAATTCTATTGCGCAAGATTTCTTTCGTATCTACGGTCGTGGACATGACCTCGCAGGAGAACCGCCGGATCACCGACCTCGGCACGCTGAAGGCCATCGCGCACCCGCTGCGCATGCGCCTCTACCGGGCCCTCTTCGTCGCCCGCACCGCCACCGCCTCCCAGCTCGCCGAGCAGGTCGACGAGGCCGTCTCCCTCGTCAGCTACCACCTGCGCAAGCTCGCCGAGCACGGACTCATCGAGGAGGCCGAGGCACAGTCCGCCGACGGCCGCGAACGCTGGTGGCAGCCCAGCTCGTACGGGGTGTCGATCCGCGACGAGGACGTCCGCGGGAACCCCGAGATGGCCGCCGCGAGCGACGCCGTCGGCCGCACCGTCAACGAGCAGCGCACCGAACTCCACCGCCGCTTCATGGACGAGCGGCTCACCTGGTCCGACGAGTGGCGCTCCGCCGCGATCAGCTCCGAGTGGCTGCCCCGGCTGACCGCCGCCGAACTGGCCGCCCTCGGCGAGGAACTCGACGCCGTCCTCAAGAAGTACGACCAGCGGGCCCGCGCCGCCGAGGACGCCGGCGACACCGAGGGCCGCGAGAAGGTCGCCGTCCACCTCCACGGCTTCCCGTACCGGGGCTGACCGATGGCCATGACGACGCGCACGATGACGGCTCCGTCCCCTCCCGCCGCCTCCCGCCCCGCCCACCGCGACCCCAACGTGCTGCGCTGGCTCGGCGCGTTCACCGCCTCCACGCTCGGCGACAGCATCTACTACCTGGCCCTGTCCTGGGCCGCCGTCAGCAGCGGCACCCCCGCCCAGGCCGGACTGGTGATGGCCGTCTCCGCGGTCCCGCGCGCCCTGCTCATGCTCTTCGGCGGAGTGATCGCCGACCGCCTCGGGCCGCGCCGGGTCGTCATCGGCTCCGACGCCGTCCGCTGCCTCGTCACCTTCGGCCTCGCCGCCGTCCTCTTCCTCGCCTCACCGGGCCTCTGGGTCCTCGCCGTCGTCGCCCTCGTCTTCGGTACCGTCGACGCCGTCTTCCTGCCCGCCGTGGGCGCCCTGCCGCCCCGGATCGCCGAGCGCGAGCAGCTCGCCCGCGTCCAGGGCATGCGCGGCATCGGCTACCGGCTCGGCGCCGTGGTCGGTGCCCCGCTCGGCGGCCTCGCCGTCGCCCTCGGCGGCCCCGCGACCGCCTTCGGCGTCGCCGCACTGCTCTTCGCCGTCTCCGTGCCCCTGCTCTGCGCGCTGAAGATCCGCCCCATGCCCGGCGACGACGAGCCGCGCGACGGCACGGCCCTGCGCGACCTCGCCGAAGGCATGCGCTACCTGCGCCGGCACAAGGTCCTCGGCCCGCTGATGATCGTCGTCCTTCTCGGCGACCTCGGCTTCGCCGGCCCGCTCAACGTCGGCCTGGCGCTGCTGTGCGAGCAGCGCGGCTGGGGCGCCTCCGGCATCGGCTGGGTCCTCGCCGGCTTCGGTACGGGCGCGGGCGGCGCCTCCCTGCTGCTCGCCGTCAGGGGCCGGATACCCCGGGCCGGCGCCGTCCTCAACGCGGCCATGGTCGTCGGAGCCGTGTCGATCGGCGCGCTCGCGTACGTCCCGCTGCTGCCCGTCGCGGTCGCCGTCGCCCTCTCGATCGGCCTGCTCGCCGGGCTCTCCGGGGCGCTGTGCGGAGCCCTGATCCAGACCGAGTGCGACCCCGCCTACCTGGGCCGGGTGAGCGCCGTCTCCAGCCTCGGCAGCCTCGGCATCGCCCCACTGGGCCTCCCGGTCGCCGGCGCGGCCATCGGGGCCTGGGGCCTCGGCCCGGTCTTCGTCGTCAGCGCCTCGATCTGCGCCCTCAGCGGTGTCTACGGCCTCGCCGTCAAGGGCCTGCGCCACGCGGAGCTGCCCGGGCCGGCCGCTCCGGCCGCCTAGATCCCGAGCTGCTTGGCCTCGTGGAGGCGGGCCACCGCCTCCTGGTCGCCGTCCAGCTGCACCTTCGCCGCGTCCTGCCGGCCGAAGACGAACATCGTCAGCTCCCCGGGCTCCCCGGTGACCGTCACCACCGGCGTGCCCTTGTGGGCCACGGCCGTCTGGCCGTCCGGACGCCGCAGCACCAGGCCCACCGGGGCCTTCCGCCCCAGCAGCCGGGCGCCCTTCTCCAGGCGCGACCAGAGCACGTCGGAGAAGACCGGGTCCAGCTCGCGCGGCGACCAGGCCGGCTGGGCCCGCCGCACGTCCTCCGCGTGGACATAGAACTCGACCGTGTTCGCGCCCTCGTCGATCTGCTTGATCGTGAACGGCGACATCCGCGGCGGACCCGTCCGGATCAGCTGGATCAGCTCCTCGTACGGCTTCTCCGCGAACTCCGCCTGCACCCGGTCCAGCCGGTCCTTGAGCGCCGGGACCACCGTCCCCGCCGCCGCGTCCGGGCGGCGCTCGCGCACCACCACATGGGCGGCCAGATCACGCGTCCGCCAGCCGGTGCACAGCGTCGGCGCATCGGGGCCCGCCGCCTCCAACAGGTCGGCGAGAAGGAGCCGTTCACGCTTCGCATGGGTCGACATGCCCGCCAGCGTACGGCGCCCGACACCGGTCCGCCCAGTGGACGGTCCGCCGAGAAGACCCGCCGGTCACGGCACAATGGCCGCATGAGCAGCAACCTCGACCCGGCCATCGCCGCCCGTCTCAAGCGCAGCCCGGACGGACTCGTCCCGGCCATCGCCCAGCAGTACGACACCGGCGAGGTGCTCATGCTGGGCTGGATGGACGACGAGGCCCTGCACCGCACCCTCACCACCGGCCGCTGCACCTACTGGTCCCGCAGCCGCCAGGAGTACTGGGTCAAGGGTGACACCTCCGGCCACGTCCAGCACGTCAAGTCCGTCGCCCTCGACTGTGACGCCGACACCGTGCTCGTCAAGGTCGACCAGGTCGGCGCCGCCTGCCACACCGGCGCGCGGACCTGCTTCGACGCCGACGTGCTCCCCCTCGGACAGTAGGGTCGGGCGCCATGGATCTCGAGACGTTCCGCAAGCTGGCGGCCGACCGCCGCGTCATCCCCGTCAGCCGCCGGCTCCTCGCGGACGGCGACACCCCGGTCGGGCTCTACCGCAAGCTCGCCGCCGAACGCCCCGGCACCTTCCTGCTGGAATCCGCCGAGAACGGCCGCAGCTGGTCGCGGTACTCCTTCGTCGGCGTCCGCAGCGACGCCACCCTCACCGTGCGCGACGGACAGGCCCACTGGCTCGGCACCCCGCCGGTCGGCGTCCCCGTCGACGGCGACCCGCTGGCCGCCCTGCGCGCCACCGTCGAGGCCCTGCACACCCCGCGCGACCTCGCGTCCGGGATGCCGCCCTTCACCGGCGGCATGGTCGGCTACCTCGGCTACGACATCGTCCGCCGCCTGGAGCGGATCGGCGACAGCACCCGGGACGACCTGCGGCTCCCCGAGCTCACCATGCTGCTCACCAGCGACCTCGCCGTCCTCGACCACTGGGACGGCAGCGTCCTGCTGATCGCCAACGCGATCAACCACAACGACCTCGACACCGGCGTCGACGAGGCGTACGCGGACGCCGTCACCCGCCTCGACGCGATGGAGGCCGACCTGGCCCGCCCGGTCGAGACCGTGCCGGTCGCCCTGCCGCCGTCCGAGCTGCCCGAGTTCTCCGCCCTGTGGGGCGGCGAGTCGTACCAGGAGGCCGTCGAGGACATCAAGGAGCGCATCCGGGCCGGCGAGGCCTTCCAGGTCGTGCCCTCGCAGCGCTTCGAGACCCCGTGCGAGGCCTCCGCGCTCGACGTGTACCGGGTCCTGCGGGCCACCAACCCGTCCCCGTACATGTACCTCTTCCGCTTCGAGAACGGCTTCGACGTCGTCGGCTCCTCGCCCGAGGCCCTGGTCAAGGTCGAGGACGGCCGGGCGATGGTCCACCCCATCGCCGGCACCCGGCACCGCGGCGCCACCCCGCAGGAGGACCACGACCTCGCCGAGGAACTGCTCGCCGACCCCAAGGAGCGCGCCGAGCACCTCATGCTCGTCGACCTCGGCCGCAACGACCTCGGACGGGTCTGCGAGCCCGGCTCCGTCGAGGTCGTCGACTTCATGTCGGTCGAGCGGTACTCGCACGTCATGCACATCGTGTCCACCGTCACCGGCCGCGTCGCCCCGGGCCGTACCGCCTTCGACGTGCTCACCGCCTGCTTCCCGGCCGGCACGCTCTCCGGCGCGCCCAAGCCCCGCGCGATGCAGATCATCGAGGAGCTGGAGCCGTCCCGGCGAGGCCTGTACGGCGGCTGTGTCGGCTACCTGGACTTCGCCGGCGACTCCGACACCGCCATCGCCATCCGCACCGCCCTGCTCCGCGACGGCACCGCGTACGTGCAGGCCGGCGCCGGAGTCGTCGCCGACTCCGACCCGGTCGCCGAGGACACCGAGTGCCGCAACAAGGCCGCCGCGGTGCTCCGCGCCGTCCACACCGCCAACCGGATGAACGCCGGCTGACCGCGTAGGGGATAGTGGGGTACGTGAGTGCCGTACCCGTACCCCAGCCCCGCGCCGCCCGCGCCGGCGTACCGGCCGCCTCCGCCGGCCGCCGCAGCCTGGCCGTGGCCCTTCTCCTGGGCGCCCTCGGCGCCACCGTCGTGCTGCTGTCCTCCGGCCAGACGTGGGCCGAGGGCGTCGCCGCCGTGGGCGGCGGCACCGTGCCTGTCGAGGCCGACGGCGGCGCCGTCACCGGCGTGCCGACGGCTTTGGCCGTGGTCGGCCTGGCCGCCCTCGTCGCCGTCTTCGCCGTCCGCCGCACCGGCCGGGCCCTCGTCTCCGGGCTGCTCGCGCTGAGCGGCGCCGGAGCGGCCCTCGCCGCGTACCTCGGCGCGTCCGACAGCGACGCCCTGAACGCGGAGGCCGCCCGGATCAGCGGCGACACCGCCGCGGCCGTGCAGAGCCTCACCCACACGGCCTGGCCGTACGTGACCACCGCCGGCGCCGTGCTCATCCTGCTGGCCGGGCTCCTCGCGCTCCGCTTCGGCAGCCGCTGGCCCGCCATGGGTGGCCGGTACGAGCGGGCCGGAGCCCCTCGTTCGGCCGCACGCCGTGGGGGCGGCGGCACGGTCGACCCGGACCGGCCCGAGGACCTGTGGAAGGCCCTCGACCGCGGCGAGGACCCGACGCGCGAAGCCTGACCCCCGGTTCACCCCGTGACCCTGCGTGCGGGACAATGGTCCACGAGTGGCCGCGCAGACAGACGGCACTCACCCCGAGCTACAGCTACCGAGGAGCAACTCATGGCGGGCAGCGCCCACGGACACACCCTTGCCGCCTGGACCGGTGTCACCATTTCCTTCATCGGCTTCTGCGTCGCCAGCGTCTTCATGGTCGCTGCCAACGTGCCCGGCTTCTGGGCCGGTGCGGCGCTCATCCTGCTCGGCGCTGTCGTCGGCGGCGTCATGAAGATGATGGGCCTCGGCACGCCGAAGGAGTCCGAGGCCTCCATCGCGGCCCGCGCCCGTGCGGCCGCCGCCGTGCAGGCCCGCTGAGACCCCTGGCGTACGACATGAAGGCGCGGCCCGGCACGACCGGGCTGCGCCTTCATGTCTTTGCGGGGACAATCACGAGGTGGATGTGAAGCCGACACCTTCCGTGACCGCCGGTGGCGACACCGCCGAGCCCGGCACCGCCTGGGCACAGGCCGGCCGGTACGTACCGCCCCCGCCGCCGCGGCCGGAGTCCCGGCCGCTCGCGCGCCGGCTCGTCGCCCCGCTGGGCACGCTCGCCGGCGTCGCCGCCGCGTTCGCGTACGTCGGGACCGTCGACCCCAACGAGCCCGGCCACTACCCGGTCTGCCCGCTGCTGCGGTTCACCGGCGTGTACTGCCCCGGCTGCGGCGGCCTGCGCAGCGCGCACGCGTTCGTCCACGGTGAGTTCGCGGCCGCCTTCGGCTCCAACGCGCTCGCCGTGACCGGCTACGTGATCTTCGCCGCCCTCATGGGCGTGTGGCTGGTCCGCGCCGTCCGTGGGCTCCCCGTGCGGACCTCGGTGCCCAACACCTGGTGGTGGGGGCTCGGGGCGCTCCTCGTCGTCTTCACGGTGGTGCGGAACCTGCCGTTCGGGTCCGCGCTCGCGCCATGAGCTGCGCGGCGCGATCCCAGCAAATGGGACGCACGTCAACCGGATGCGGGCGCTCAGCCGTCCTGCGGATACCATCGACTGTGCTGATCCCGGTTCCCCGGAGTCAGCACCGTCACCGTCAACGTCCCGGAAGGGGGCCTCTCGCGTGAGTGTGCTCGACGAGATCATCGAAGGCGTGCGCGCCGACCTCGCAGAGCGGCAGGCGCGGGTCACCCTCGACGAGCTCAAGGAGCGCGCCGCGAAGGCCCCGCAGGCCAAGGACGGCGTCGCCGCACTGCGTGGCGACGGCGTCAAGGTGATCTGCGAGGTCAAGCGCTCCAGCCCGTCCAAGGGGGCACTCGCCGCGATCGCCGACCCTGCCGGACTCGCCGCGGACTACGAGGCGGGTGGCGCGGCCGTCATCTCCGTCCTCACCGAGCAGCGCCGCTTCGGTGGCTCGCTCGCCGACCTGGAGGCCGTGCGCGCCCGGGTCGACATCCCCGTGCTGCGCAAGGACTTCATCGTCACCGCTTACCAGCTGTGGGAGGCCCGGGCCTACGGCGCGGACCTCGCGCTGCTGATCGTCGCGGCGCTGGAGCAGGAGGCGCTGGTCTCCCTCATCGAGCGCGCCGAGTCCATCGGCCTCACGCCGCTGGTCGAGGTGCACGACGAGGAGGAGGTCGAGCGCGCCGTCGACGCGGGCGCCCGGATCATCGGCGTCAACGCACGGAACCTCAAGACCCTCCAGGTCGACCGCTCCACGTTCGAGCGCGTCGCCCCCGAGGTCCCGGCGGGCATCGTCAAGGTCGCCGAGTCCGGCATCCGCGGCCCGCACGACCTCATCGCCTACGCCAACGCCGGCGCCGACGCGGTGCTGGTCGGCGAGTCCCTGGTGACCGGCCGTGACCCCAAGGCCGCCGTCGCCGACCTGGTCGCCGCCGGCGCCCACCCGGCCCTCCGCCACGGGCGGGGCTGACACTCCATGCCCCTCCGCCACGCCGCGCGTACCGCCGCCGGGCCCTGCCACGCGCCTCTGGCGCGCGGCTGCCGTCCGCGCGGCTGCCGTGCGCCGGCCCGGCGGGTGCACGGGCGACGGGTCCGCTACGTGATCGGCGACGAGCCGGGCCAGGTCAACGGCATGCGATGGCGCCCGCGCCGAGCGCGCGTCTCCACATACGCCAGCCACGCCTGACCGCACCCGGCCCCGCCCGCCGTGGGCGCCCACCCCACCCCCCGTTGTGGGCATTCGTTCCGCTGGGGCGGAACGGGTGGGCACAACGGAACGGCGCCCTTGGCGGGCGCGTCCGCCCCAAGCTCGTACCCGCACCTCGTGTGCGGCCACGCTTGCAGGCGCGCCGCACCCGTGGGCGCCGGGGTGCTTGGGCGGAACGCACCCGCCAGGGTGCCGTCCCGTGTGCCCACCCCGTCCCGCCCGCGGGACGATTGCCCACACGGCGGTGGGACCAGGTGGTCGGGCCACGGCGTGGCCTCGGCGACGCGTGCGCGCGCGTAACGTGACCATCAACCGCACGTCACCCGGGGCACCCGCCCCGCGAGGAGCATCCGCATGTCCAGCGAGTTCTTCATTCCCGACGCCGAGGGCCAAGTCCCCTCCGCCGAGGGCTACTTCGGCGCCTACGGCGGCAAGTTCATCCCGGAGGCGCTCGTCGCCGCCGTCGACGAGGTCGCCGTCGAGTACGACAAGGCCAAGGCCGACCCCGAGTTCGCCCGCGAACTCAACGACCTGATGGTCAACTACACCGGCCGCCCGAGCGCCCTCACCGAGGTGCCCCGGTTCGCCGAACACGCCGGTGGCGCCCGTGTGTTCCTCAAGCGCGAGGACCTCAACCACACCGGCTCGCACAAGATCAACAACGTGCTCGGCCAGGCCCTGCTCACCAAGCGCATGGGCAAGACCCGCGTCATCGCCGAGACCGGCGCCGGCCAGCACGGCGTCGCCACCGCGACCGCCTGCGCCCTGTTCGGCCTCGAGTGCACCATCTACATGGGCGAGATCGACACCCAGCGCCAGGCGCTGAACGTCGCCCGGATGCGCATGCTCGGCGCCGAGGTCATCCCGGTGAAGTCCGGCAGCCGCACCCTCAAGGACGCCATCAACGAGGCGTTCCGCGACTGGGTCGCCAACGTGGACCGCACGCACTACCTCTTCGGCACCGTCGCCGGACCGCACCCATTCCCCGCCATGGTCCGCGACTTCCACCGCGTCATCGGCGTCGAGGCCCGCCGCCAGATCCTGGAGCGGGCCGGCCGGCTCCCCGACGCCGCGATCGCCTGCGTCGGCGGCGGCTCCAACGCCATCGGCCTCTTCCACGCCTTCATCCCGGACTCCGACGTCCGCCTCATCGGCTGCGAGCCGGCCGGGCACGGCGTCGAGACCGGCGAGCACGCCGCCACCCTCACCGCCGGCGAGCCCGGCATCCTGCACGGCTCGCGGTCGTACGTCCTCCAGGACGACGAGGGCCAGATCACCGAGCCGTACTCCATCTCGGCCGGCCTGGACTACCCGGGCATCGGCCCGGAGCACTCGTACCTCAAGGACACCGGCCGCGGCGAGTACCGCGCCGTCACCGACGACGCCGCCATGCAGGCGCTGCGCCTGCTCTCCCGTACCGAGGGCATCATCCCGGCCATCGAGTCGGCGCACGCCCTCGCCGGCGCGCTGGAGGTCGGCAAGGAGCTCGGCAAGGACGGGCTGCTCGTCGTCAACCTCTCCGGGCGCGGCGACAAGGACATGGACACGGCGGCCCGCTACTTCGGGCTGTACGACGGGGAGGGCTCCAAGTGACGACCGGGAACATCCAGCTGCTGAGCGACACCCTGGCCACGGCCAAGGCGGAGAACCGCGCCGCGCTCATCGCGTACCTGCCGGCCGGCTTCCCCACCGTCGACGGCGGCATCGAGGCGATCAAGGCCGTCTTCGACGGCGGCGCCGACATCGTCGAGGTCGGACTGCCGCACAGCGACCCGGTGCTCGACGGCCCGGTCATCCAGACCGCCGACGACATCGCCCTGCGCGGCGGCGTCCGGATCGCCGACGTCATGCGCACGGTGAAGGAGGCCCACGCGGCCACCGGCAAGCCGGTCCTGGTCATGACGTACTGGAACCCGATCGACCGCTACGGCGTCGAGCGGTTCACCGAGGAGCTGGCCGCGGCCGGCGGCGCGGGCTGCATCCTGCCCGACCTGCCGGTCCAGGAGTCCGCGGTGTGGCGCCGGCACGCCGACAAGCACGGTCTCGCGACCGTCTTCGTCGTCGCGCCCAGCAGCAAGGACGAGCGCCTCGCCACCATCACCGCCGCCGGCTCGGGCTTCGTCTACGCCGCCTCGCTGATGGGCGTCACCGGCACCCGCGAGTCCGTCGGCGCCGAGGCCGCGGACCTGGTCCGCCGCACCCGCGCCACGGCCGACCTTCCCGTCTGCGTCGGCCTCGGCGTGTCCAACGCCGCTCAGGCGCGCGAGGTCGCCGGCTTCGCCGACGGCGTCATCGTCGGCTCCGCCTTCGTGAAGCGGATGCTCGACGCCGACGAGGCCACCGCACTGGCCGCCGTAAGGGAACTGGCGGCCGAACTCGCGGAGGGCGTGCGCCGCACCGCGTAGCCCGTACGGGTGGATCTGCGACCGGGGAGGCACGCCCGTGCCTCCCCGGTTCGTTTGCCGGGCGTGAGCGAGAAGAACCATGACGGAAACCGGAGCGCCCGGGCGCGCCTCCAGCAACAGCGAGACCGCGAGAAGGCGCGGGAGAAGCAGCGGCGCGTACTGATCGTGTCCGCCGCGATCGTCGGCGTCCTCGGTCTGGCGGCCGTGATCGGCGTGATCGCGGCGAGCGGCGGCGACGACGAGGGGTCCGACAAGGCCGGCCCGGTCGTCACCCCCAGCGGCGCGACCGGCGACGACAAGCCGGCCATCCCCACGGGCGCGGCCGACGCCCCCTCCACGCTCACGATCTGGGAGGACTTCCGCTGCCCCGCGTGCGCCCAGTTCGAGAACGCGTTCCGGAACACCATCCACGAGCTGGAGGCGGAGGGCGCGATCAAGACCGACTACCACCTGGCCACCCTCATCGACGGCAACATGGGCGGCAGCGGCTCGCTGCGCGCGGCGAACGCGGCGGCCTGCGCGCAGGACGCCGGGAAGTTCACCCCGTACCACGACGTGCTCTACATGAACCAGCCGGAGGAGACGGACGACGCCTACGGCAACAACGCCAAGCTGATCGAGCTGGCGGCCAAGGTCGAGGGGCTGGACACCCCCGCCTTCCGCAGCTGCGTCGAGGACGGCACGCACGACACCTGGGTGCAGAAGTCGAACGAGGCGTTCCGCAGCGGCTCGTTCAACGGCACGCCGTCCGTGCTGCTCAACGGAGAATCGATCTTCCCGACGAAGGGGAACGAGCAGATCTCCCCGGCGAACCTGAAGAAGTGGGTGGCCGAGGCGAACAAGGGCAAGAAGAAGGGCAGCGCCTCCCCGTCGACCACGGGCTGAGGCCCCTGGAGCCCGTGTGGCTGCTGGGTTCTGTGGGGTTAGTTACGCAGACGTTGCCGGGTGGGCTGCCGCAGCGCCCGCCCGGCAGGGTAGCGTCGGACCTGCCATGGACCTTGCCTACATTCCCAGCCCCTCGACCGGTGTGATCTACCTCGGACCGGTTCCGCTGCGCGGCTACGCCTTCTGCATCATCATCGGTGTCTTCGTCGCCGTCTGGCTCGGCAACAAGCGCTGGATCGCCCGGGGCGGCAAAGCCGGCACCGTGGCCGACATCGCCGTCTGGGCGGTGCCCTTCGGCCTCGTCGGCGGCCGGCTCTACCACGTCATCACCGATTACCAGCTGTACTTCAGCGAGGGTGAGAACTGGGTCGACGCCTTCAAGATCTGGGAGGGCGGCCTCGGTATCTGGGGCGCCATCGCGCTCGGCGCGGTGGGCGCCTGGATCGGCTGCCGGCGGCGCGGCATCCCGCTGCCGGCGTACGCGGACGCCATCGCGCCCGGCATCGCCCTCGCGCAGGCGATCGGCCGCTGGGGCAACTGGTTCAACCAGGAGCTGTACGGAAAGCCGACCGACCTGCCGTGGGGTCTGGAGATCTCCGCGAGCGCGAACCGCGAGGCCGGGATCTACCACCCGACGTTCCTCTACGAGTCGCTGTGGTGCATCGGCGTCGCGCTCCTGGTCATCTGGGCCGACCGCCGCTTCAAGCTGGGCCACGGCCGCGCGTTCGCGCTGTACGTCGCCGCCTACTGCGCGGGTCGCGTCTGGACCGAGTACCTGCGCATCGACGACGCGCACCACATCCTCGGCCTGCGGCTGAACGTCTGGACGGCGATCGGCGTCTTCGTGCTCGCGGTCGTCTACATGGTCGTCTCGGCGCGGGTCCGCCCGGGCCGGGAAGAGGTCGTGGAGCCGGCGGCGGTCGAGGAAGCGAAGCAGGCCGCCGAGAAGGCCGCCGGGACGGGCGTGGAGAAGGAGGCCGACGCCGCCGGCTCCGACGCCGAGGGTGACGCCGGCAAGGACGCGGACGACTCCGCCGACCGGGACGTCGCGGACGCCGCCTCGGACGCGGCTTCGGACGACATCCCCGAGGACACCCCGGCCGAGGGCGGGGTCACCGACCTGTCGAAGGACGGCGCGGGCAACGGGGCGGGCGCGGCCGGCAAGAGCTGACCGGCGGCATCACGACGCGGCGACGGGCCGCCGGGACCGATGAGGTCCCGGCGGCCCGTCCCGTTCGTGTCAGCCCCTGCGGGCCGCCAGGTTCAGGACCCGGCGCGCGCCCTCGACCACGGCCGCGTCGACGAACCGGCCGTCCGGCAGCGCGAGCGCGCCGCCGTCCGCCTCGGCGGCCTTGACGACCTCCTCCGCGCCGGCGACCTCGTCCGGCGTCGGCAGATAGGCCTGCTCGATGACCGGCAGCTGGCGCGGGTGGATGGCCGCCCGGCCCAGGAAGCCGAGCGAGCGGCCCCGCGCACAGCTCACCGCCAGCGACTCCAGGTCACGGACGTCCGGGTGGACCGACTGGGCCGGCGGCGGGAGGGCCGCCGCGCGGGCCGCGAGCACGATCCGGCTGCGCGGCCAGTCGAGCCCGGCGTCCTCCCGTACGCCCAGGTCGGCGCGGAGGTCGGCCTCGCCCAGGGCGATCCCGTGCACCGACGGATGGGCGGTGGCGATGTGGTACGCGTGCTCCACGGCCAGGGCGTTCTCCAGGAGCGGGAACAGGGGCAGGCCGGGGACGACGTCGGCGATCCGGCGGATGTCGGTGGCCTGTGTCACCTTGGGAACACGGAAACCGCTGAGGCCGGGGAGGGTGGCCAGTGGGGGGATGTCGCGCGGGGTGTGGATGCGCACGTGCACCGGGACCGGGTGCGGGTCGGACAGCAGGTCGACGGTGGCGTCGAGGGCGTACGCCTTGCGGTCCGGGGCCACCGCGTCCTCCAGATCGACAATCACGACGTCGGCGCCGGACGCCAGCGCCTTGCGGACCACGTCCGGACGGTCCCCGGGGGCGTACAGCCAGGTGAGGGGGAAGGTCATACGGCTCCTTCGCTCCGCAGGGCGGTGATCTCGCCGGGGGAGAGGCCGAGTTCGGCGAGCACGTCGGCGGTGTCCGCGCCGTGCGGGCGGCCGGCCCAGCGGATCGCGCCGGGGGTCTCGGAGAGCCGGAAGAGGACGTTCTGCATGCGGATCGGGCCCAGCTCGGGGTCCGGGACCTCGGTGACGGTGTCCAGGGCGCGGTACTGGGGGTCCGCCACCACGTCCCGGACGTCGTAGACCGGGGCGATCGCCGCCTCCGCCTTCTCGAACGCCGCCAGCGCCTCTTCCCGGGTGTGCCGGGCGACCCACGAGCCGACGGCCTCGTCGAGGACGTCGGCGTGGGCGGCGCGGCCGGTGCCGTCGGCGAACCAGGGCTCGTCGATCAGCTCCGGCCGGCCGACCAGGCGCAGCACGCGTTCGGCGATCGACTGGGCGGAGGTGGAGACGGCGACCCAGGAGCCGTCGGAGGTCCGGTAGGTGTTGCGCGGGGCGTTGTTCTGGGAGCGGTTGCCGGTGCGCGGCTGGACGTGGCCCAGCTGGTCGTACCAGAGCGCGTGCGGGCCGATGACCGCGAGCATCGGCTCGATGATCGCCATGTCGACGACCTGGCCGCGGCCGGTGGCGGTGCGGGCGGTGAGCGCGGTCATCACCGCGTACGCCGTCGCCAGAGCGGCGACGGAGTCGGCGAGACCGAACGGGGGGAGCGTGGGCGGGCCGTCCGGCTCGCCGGTGATGGCGGCGAAGCCGCTCATCGCCTCGGCGAGGGTGCCGAAGCCGGGGCGGTGGGAGTACGGGCCGAACTGGCCGAAGCCGGTGACCCGGGCCAGCACCAGGCCCGGATTGACGGTGGACAGCTCCTCCCAGCCGAGGCCCCAGCGCTCCAGGGTGCCGGGGCGGAAGTTCTCGACGACGACGTCGGCGTCGGCGACGAGCCGGAGGAGGGTGTCGCGGCCGCCGGGGGCCGAGAGATCGAGGGTGATCGTCCGCTTGTTGCGGCCGAGCATCTTCCACCAGAGACCGACACCGTCCTTGGCGGGGCCGTGGCCGCGGGACGGGTCGGGCTTGCGGGGGTGCTCGACCTTGACGACGTCCGCGCCGAAGTCGCCGAGCATCATCGCCGCGAGCGGCCCGGCGAAGAGGGTGGCGAGGTCGAGGACACGGAGACCGTGGAGCGGGGCGGGGGAGGTGGGGGCGGACGCGGGGGAGGTGGGGGCGGAGTCGGTCATACGGCGTCGGCCTCCTGGCGGTCGTCGCGGTCGTCACGGCGGGCGTGCGTCGGGTCGAATGCGGTGTCGATCTCGGTGCGGTACGGCATCGAGGACGAGGCGCCGGGGCGCTGGACGGAGAGCGCGGCGGCGGCCGACGCCCAGGCGAGGGCCTGCGGAACCGGCCGGCCCTCGCCGAGGGCGACGGCGAGAGCGCCGACGAAGGTGTCCCCGGCGGCGGTGGTGTCCACGGCCCGGACCCGGGGCGCCGGGACGACCAGGGGCTTCGCGCCCCGGGCCGCGTACAGGCTGCCCGCCGCGCCGAGGGTGACCACGACCTCGGGCACCTTGCGCAGCAGCGCTTCGGCGGCGGCGTGCGGGTCGGCGAGTCCGGTGAGCGTGGCGGCCTCGTGCTCGTTGGGCACCAACAGGTCGGTGGCGGCGAGGAGTTCGTTGGGCAGGGGCTGGGCGGGGGCCGGCGTGAGCACGGTGCGCACGCCGAGGCCGCGGGCGGTGACGGCCCCCGCGGTGACGGCGGAGAGGGGGAGTTCGAGCTGGAGGAGCAGCGCGTCGGCGGTGGCGATCAGGGCTTCGTCGCCGTGGTCGAGGGAGGTGACGGTGGCGTTCGCGCCGGGGACGACGACGATCGCGTTGCCGCCCTCGTCGTCGACGACGATGTGGGCGGTGCCGGAGGGGCCCTCCGAGGTGCGGAGCAGGTCGGTGTCGACACCGGAGTGCTCGAGGGCGGCACGGAGACGGGAGCCGAACTCGTCCGCGCCGACCGCGCCGATCATCGAGACGTCCGCGCCGGCGCGGGCGGCGGCGACGGCCTGGTTGGCGCCCTTGCCGCCGGGCACCGTGCGGAACTCCCGGCCGGTGACGGTCTCGCCGCGGGCGGGGGCCTTCGCGACGTAGGCGACGAGGTCCATGTTCGTGCTGCCGAGCACGACGATGCTGGTCATGGGCGTACGGCCTCCTGGTGCGTGAGTGCGGCGAGGGAGTCGAAGCCGATCCCGTCGAAGGAGGGGACCGAGGTGGCGAGCCGGTTCTTGAGGGGGCCCGTCCAGCGCTCGGGGAGCCGGTCGGGGTGGCCGGCGAGCAGCCCGGCGAGCGAGCCGGCGGTGGCGCCGTTGGAGTCGGTGTCCCAGCCGCCGGAGACCGCCGCGCAGATGGAGCGGGAGAAGTCGCCGTCGGCGTGGGTGAGCGCGGCGGCGAGGAGGGCGGCGTTCGGGACGGCGTGGACCCAGTGGTACCCGCCGAGGGCGGCGTGGAGACGGTCCACGACCGTGTCGAAGTCCGGGGTGGTGCGGGCGGTTTCGATGCCGAACCGGACGGCGACGGCGAGCCGGGAGCGGGGCGGGACCACGGCGAGCCCGGCGGCGAGGGACCGGTGCACGTCGGCGGTGCCGGTCGCGGCGGTGGCGAGGGCGGCGGCGACGAACATCGCCCCGTAGACGCCGTTCGCGGTGTGGCTGAGCGAGGCGTCCCGGTACGCCTGCGCGGCGGCGGCGTGCGGGTCGCCGGGGTGCGTCCAGCCGTGCACGTCGGCGCGGATCAGCGCGCCGATCCACTCGCGGAACGGGTTGCGGTGGACGGCGGTGAGCGGGGGCTCGATGCCGTCCAGGAGGTTGCGGTAGGCGACGCGCTCGGCGGTGAAGGTGCGGCCGGCGGGGAGTTCGTCGAGCCAGAGGCGGGCGACGTCGGCGGTGGTGAAGTCGCGGCCGTACCGCTGGAGGAGGAGCAGATTGAGGAGGGGGTAGTTGAGGTCGTCGTCCTCGGGCATCCCGTCGATGTTCTCGGCGAGGGAGGTGGCGGCGGAGCGGCGGTTCCAGGGGTGCGCGGCGAGGAGCGCGGGGGGTACGCCGCGTTCGGTGAACCAGGTGGTGAGCGGCCAGTTGCCGGCGGCGCGGGCGAGCGCCCGGATGGCGTGCAGCGGCAGCTTCTCCACAGGCTTCCCGAGCAGGCACCCGGCGGCCCGCCCCAGCCAGGCGGCGTGCAGCCGCGCCCGGAGCGGGTGGACTTGCCCCACCCCGCCCTCCCCCAGAGCTGCCTCTGGGGGAGGCTCCCACCCCGAAACCCTGACGAGACCGGGGGCTCCGCCCCCGTCCCTCCGTCCGGAAGCGGTCGCGTGGATGGCGGGGAGGGTGGTGGGTTCGTCGGGGGTCAAGGGGGTCGGGAGGGCGGCCAGGGCTGTCAGGAGGTCCTCGGACAGTCGGCGGAGGTCGGGGCGGGGGGTGGGGGAGGAGCCTGCCGTGGTGGGGGCCGCCGGGCCGCCGGCTGTCCGCCAGCGGGCGGCCAGGGCCGTCGCGTCGCGGCCGTCCTCCGCCGCCTGGCGGAGCTCGTGGCCCACCAGGTCCTCCGGTTGGACCCAGGTCACGCGCAGGTTCATCGGGCCGAGTCCGTCAGGGCCGCGTACGCCGACTCGTGGGCGCGGCGGCGTCGGGCGTCGTGGGCGAAGACCTCGTGGGCGACCTCGGCCAGGACGCCCGCCGGTGCGTGCAGGTCGAGCCGGCTCGCCTCCGCCACCTGCTTCGCCCAGTCCGCGGGCACCGCCGCCTCGCCCCGCAGCGCGCCGACGATCGCGCCCGCCATCGTCGCGATCGAGTCGCAGTCCCGGCCGTAGTTGACCGCGCCCAGCACCGTACGCCGGTAGTCGCCGGCGCCGACCAGCAACATGCCCAGGGCGACCGGGAGTTCCTCGATCGCGTGCAGCCGGGACGGGCGCCGGGCACCCAGCGACGGCGCCCGGTAGTCCGGGCCCACCGAGTCGAACGGCGCGACCGCCGCCCGCAGCGGCACCAGGGCCGACTCGAAGTCGGTGTGGCGTCCCGCCGTCTCCGCGACCGCCTCGATCGCCGCCGCCGTGCCGTCCTTCGCCAGGCGCAGCGCCGCGTCCACGACCGACCCCGGCGTCGCGCCCGGCGCGCACGCCGCGGCCACCGCCGCCGCGAACACGCCCGCCGCCTCCCGCCCGTACGAGGACTGGTGCGCCCCGGCGACGTCCAGCGCCTCCGCGTACGCCGCCGCCGGGTTCGCCGCGTTGACCAGGCCCACCGGCGCCATGTACATCGCCGCACCGCAGTTGACGATGTTTCCGTTGCCGGCCTCGCGCGGATCGACGTGGCCGTAGTGCAGCCGCGCCACGATCCACTTCTCGGCGAGGAAGATCCGCTGGAGGGGCAGTGCCTCCGCCTCCAGTTCGGGGATCCACACCGGGCTCCCGACCAGCTCGGGGACCAGGTGGTCCGCCACCGCGTACGCGTCGAGGTGGTCGCGGACCTTCCCGTACACGCGGATCAGCGCGTGCGTCATCAAGGTGTCGTCGGTGACGTGCCCGTCGCCCTTGTGGTACGGGGCGATCGGGCGGGCGGTGCGCCACGCGTCGCCGTTCCAGGGGCCGACGACGCCGGTGATCCGCCCGCCGTGCCGCTCGAGGATCTGGTCGGGGGTGTAGCCCTCGACCGGGCCGCCGAGGGCGTCGCCCACGGCGGCGCCGACGAGGCTGCCGGTGATCCGGTCGTCGAGGGAGGGGCCGGGGGAGGGGACCAGGGGTGTGGGGGGTGTGGGTGCCATGAGGCGAATTGTCCATCCCGGGGCCCCTGGTGGCCCCGGGAACACGCCCTAGTGGTCCCGGCCGAGCCGGGCGTACGCGAGGAGTTGGGACAGCTCCACCAGATCCGTGCCCGCGAGCCGCGGCAGCGCGCAGCCCGCGAGCGTCCGGCACGCGTCCCGCCAGGTCGCCGGGAGCGACGCGGCCCCGCCGAGCGCGCCGGTCAGCGCGCCCGCGAGGGCCGGCGCGGAGTCCGCGACGCGCGACAGGCACGCCGCCGCCGGTACCGCGGCGGACGCCTCGCCGCGCGCGGCGGTGGCCAGCGCGAGGGCGACCGGCACGGTCTCCGCGGCCGCGATGCCGTAGCTGTAGACGTGGTCGACGATCTGGTGCTCCAGCAGCGGGACGAGCTCGAACGCGGTCGCCGCGTCGCGGGCCATCTTCACGGCGTGCCGGCCGTTGCGCCCGATCTCGGTGCTGGACGGGAGCTGTTCGAGCGCGGCGTCGACCGCGGCGTCGACGGGCGCGCCGCCGAGCGCCGCCGCGACCGCGGCCGCCATCGCGCGGGCGCCGTGGACGCCGTCGCCGTCCTGCGTGTACCGCGCGTCGAACTCGGCGAGCTCGGCGGCGGCCGACGGGTCGCCGGGGTGGACGAGCGCGAGGACGGTGGCGCGGACGCAGGCGGCATCGTCGAAGTAGTGCGGGTTGTCGTGACCGGTGGCGGGCGGGCGCAACCCCGTGGCCAGATTGCCGAGTCCGGCCCGTACGGAGATCCGGGCGCGCAGCGGCAGCACCGCCGACTCGACCTCGGGCGCGCGGTCCGCGGCGGCGGCCACCTGGCCGGCCAGGGAGTTCCAGGCCAGGTCGACGGCGGCGCGCAGCCGGTGCGCGGGGGCGAGCCCGCGGAACAGCGGGCCGCCGGCGGCGAGCACCGCCTCTGCGGTGAACACCGCCCACTCGGCGTCGTCGGAGGGGCCGAGGCGGAGCGGCTCGGGGGGCTGGTTGAGGGCGATGGGGACGGGCAGCGTGGTGGTCGCGTTCTGCTCGGCGAAGGTGTCGAGTTCGCGGGTGAGGCGCCGGGTCCATTCGGGCATCCGGGCGGCCCGGTGCCGGGCGGCCGGCCAGCCCGCGGCGTCGCCCGCGGCGATGCCGAGCAGCAGCCCCTCGATCCGGTCCGTGCCGAGCGCGACCGGTGCTGCGGCGACCACCGGGACCGGGACGACCCCAGGTCCCGCGAGTCCGAGCGCGTCCGTCTCCCGCGCCGGTGCCCACGCGCCGCCCGCGGCGGGCATCACGGTCTCGGCCGTGCCGTACGTCCTGTGCGTCGGGTCCGTCGTCGTCATGCGGCCTCCTCCTCGTCCGGGGTCAGCAGGTCGGCGATGTCCAGCACGTGATAGCCGCGCATCGAGGGCAGGCAGCTGCCGGCCACCGGGGCGATCGCGGAGCCCCACTCCTCCGGGATGGCGGCCGCGCCGCTGCTCGCGCCGGCGAGGGCGCCGGCCACCGCGGCCGTCGTGTCCGCGTCGCGGCCCATGTTGACCGCGGTCAGGACCGCCGTACGGAAGTCCCCGCGGGCCGCCGCGTACGCGCCGAACGCCAGCGCGACCGCCTCCGGGGCCAGATCCGTCCACGGGTAGCCGCCGATCACGACGGCCGAGCGGACGGTCCGTTCGCGGATCAGCGGGTCCGGCTGGAGGCGCTGCGCGGCGACGACCGCGCGGCGCATGGAGCGGGCCGTCCACGAATCCATCGGGACCACCGACAGCGCCGCCGCGATCACCGACGTCACCGACGCGCCGGTCATCGCCGCCGCGACGCCCGCCGCGACCGCCTGGCCGCCGTAGATGCCCTCGCCGTCGTGGCTGACGCTGCCGTCGATGGCGACGAGCCGGGCCGCCTCCGCCGGGCGGCCCGCCGCGAACACCCCGAACGGGGCGGCCCGCATGGCCAGTCCGTCGCTCCACGCGTGCCGGTGCTGCGCCGAGATGGGCGCGGCGAGACCGCGCCGCAGGTTCTCCAGGGTGCCCCGCTCGCTGAAACCCGCCCCGCGGAACGGCCCCTCGTCCAGGTCCGCGATCCAGTGGTGCCAGGCGCGCTCGACATGGGACACGGTCAGCGCCGAACCGTGCCGGGCGAGCAGCAGTCCCGAGAAGATCGCGTACTCGGTGTCGTCCGTCCCCGCCGGAGCGTCCGTCACGAAGCCCTCGATCCTGCCCCATCGGCGGCGGATCTCCGAGGGCCGCATGTTCTCGGCGGGCGCCCCGAGGGCGTCACCGACCGCGAGGCCGAGCAGCGCACCGCGGGCGCGCTCGCGCAGATCGCATGCAATCGTCACCATCTCGCTCGCCTTTCACGTGCATCGATCCGATTCCTCGATGTCTGCCACGTGCGCGTCCCGGTCTGTCGGAGAAACGGCTCTGTCACCCGGCTGACACCCCTCCGCAGCAGTCAGGTGGGCCTTACTAAGTACGGCCTGCCTTGCTGGCGAGCCCCTTACATAGCGCGTATTTTCGAGGTGTCGAGGGGCGGCGGGTGAGCCAACCCGCCGGAAACACAGGGGAGAAGCATGTCCATCATCGAGACCGAGGCGCCGCTCCACGAGGCGCACCGCGACAACCACACCCACCGTGACGTCAACGGCGGTTGGCTGCGTCCCGCGGTCTTCGGGGCGATGGACGGACTGGTCTCCAACCTCGCGCTGATGACCGGCGTCGCGGGCGGCGCGGTCTCCCAGCAGACCATCGTCATCACCGGACTTGCCGGACTCGCCGCGGGCGCCTTCTCGATGGCAGCCGGCGAATACACCTCCGTCGCCTCGCAGCGCGAGCTCGTCGAGGCCGAACTCGACGTCGAGCGGCGGCAGTTGCGCAAGCACCCGATCGACGAGATGGAGGAGCTGGCCGCCCTGTACGTGTCCCGGGGCGTCGAGCCCGCGCTCGCCCGCGAGGTCGCGATGCAGCTCTCCCGCGACCCGGAGCAGGCGCTGGAGATCCACGCCCGCGAGGAGCTGGGCATCGACCCGGACGACCTGCCGTCGCCGACCGTCGCCGCGGTGTCCTCGTTCGCCTCGTTCGCGCTCGGTGCGCTGCTGCCGGTCCTGCCGTACCTGCTCGGCGCCACCGCCCTGTGGCCGGCCGTGCTGCTCGCGCTGCTCGGGCTGTTCGCCTGCGGCGCGCTGGTGGCCCGGGTCACCGCCCGCAGCTGGTGGTTCAGCGGCCTGCGCCAGCTCGTGCTGGGCGGAGCCGCGGCGGCCGTCACGTACGGGCTCGGCATGGCCTTCGGCGCGGTGCTCTGACCCGTACGGACGGCCGAACGGATTCGCCCCCGTAGGACCCCTACTGCCCGGTACGCCCCCGCCTCGCTGCGGGGGCGTTCTGTGTATCGGTGCAGGTCAGCGGCGTCTCGGCGCGCTGTGACATATGTCCCTGTGCGGATTCCGCAGCTCGGTGAGACACTATGCACAGCTCAACATACGTAGCCATTACCCGGCGGTTTCGAATGCATGACCACCGGGCATGAGCCGTAGGCGCCGCGAGCAATGAAGCTCGCTCTTCGCGACGAGTCGCCGAAGACCCCGGACACAACCGATCTCTTCTCGATCTCCTCAGCAAAAACGCCATCGAAGCACCCCTGGAACATCCTTCATCGCATCCCGCGGTGTCCGCATGCTGGAATGAGCTATCCGCTTCCCGAGAAGCCAGCCATCATGTAACCTGCACGAAATTTCGCGGAGGGCCAACGTCGTCCCTCGGCACTGCACATGCCACGACGACGACGGGAGAGCCGATGCGTTCCGACGCCTGGTCGCCCATGGACGGTCGCCCCGCCCCGCAGGGGATGTACGACCCCCGTAACGAACACGACGCCTGTGGTGTCGGGTTCGTGGCCACCCTCACCGGTGTAGCCAGCCATGAGCTGGTCGAACAGGCGCTGACCGTTCTCCGCAATCTGGAGCACCGCGGCGCCACCGGCTCGGAGCCCGACTCCGGCGACGGCGCCGGCATCCTGCTCCAGGTCCCGGACGCGTTCCTGCGCGAGGTCGCCGGATTCGAGCTCCCCGAGGCGGGCGCGTACGCGGTCGGCATCGCCTTCCTCCCTGCTGACGGCTCCGCACAGGCCGTCTCGCAGATCGAGACGATCGCGTCCGAAGAGGGTCTGAACGTCCTCGGCTGGCGCGAGGTCCCCGTCGCCCCCGAGCTGCTCGGCGCCTCCGCCCGCTCCACCATGCCGGTCTTCCGGCAGCTGTTCGTCGCCGACGGCGAGAACACCGGCATCGCGCTGGACCGCAAGGCGTTCGTGCTGCGCAAGCGCGCCGAGCGCGAGGCGGGCACGTACTTCCCGTCGCTCTCCGCCCGCACCATCGTCTACAAGGGCATGCTGACCACCGGCCAGCTGGAGCCCTTCTTCCCGGACCTGTCGGACCGCCGCTGCGCCACCGCCGTGGCCCTGGTCCACTCCCGGTTCTCCACCAACACCTTCCCGAGCTGGCCGCTGGCCCACCCGTACCGCTTCGTCGCGCACAACGGCGAGATCAACACGGTCAAGGGCAACCGGAACTGGATGACCGCCCGCGAGGCCCAGCTCGCCTCCGACGTCTTCGGCGCCGACAAGGACCTGTCGCGGATCTTCCCGGTCTGCACCCCGGACGCCTCCGACTCCGCCTCCTTCGACGAGGTCCTGGAGCTGCTCCACCTCGGCGGCCGCTCGCTGCCGCACGCGGTCCTGATGATGGTCCCCGAGGCGTGGGAGAACCACGACTCCATGGACCCGGCCCGGCGCGCCTTCTACCAGTACCACTCCACGATGATGGAGCCCTGGGACGGCCCGGCCTGCGTCACCTTCACCGACGGCGTCCAGGTCGGCGCGGTCCTCGACCGCAACGGTCTGCGCCCCGGCCGCTACTGGGTCACCGACGAGGGCCTCGTCGTGCTGTCCTCCGAGGTCGGCGTCCTCGACATCGACCCCGCGAAGGTCGTCCGCAAGGGGCGCCTGCAGCCCGGCAAGATGTTCCTCGTCGACACCGCCGAGCACCGCATCATCGAGGACGACGAGATCAAGTCCGCCCTCGCCGCCGAGCAGCCGTACGTGGAGTGGCTGGAGACGGGTGAGATCGAGCTCTCCGACCTCCCCGAGCGCGAGCACATCGTGCACACCCACGCCTCGGTCACCCGTCGCCAGCAGACCTTCGGCTACACCGAGGAAGAGCTCCGCGTCATCCTCGCCCCGATGGCCCGTGCCGGCGCCGAGCCGATCGGCTCCATGGGCACGGACTCGCCGATCGCGGCCCTGTCCGAGCGCCCGCGGCTGCTGTTCGACTACTTCACCCAGCTGTTCGCGCAGGTCACCAACCCGCCGCTGGACGCCATCCGCGAGGAGCTCGTCACCTCGCTGCGCTCCTACATCGGCCCGCAGGCCAACCTGCTGGACCCGACGGCCGCGTCCTGCCGCAACATCATGCTGCCGTTCCCGGTGATCGACAACGACGAGCTGGCCAAGCTCATCCACATCAACGCCGACGGCGACATGCCCGGCATGAAGGCCGCGACCCTCTCCGGCCTGTACCGGGTCTCCGGTGACGGCGACGCGCTCGCCGCCCGCATCGAGGAGATCTGCGCCGAGGCCGACGCCGCGATCGAGGGCGGCGCCCGCCTGATCGTGCTGTCCGACCGGCACTCCGACGCCGAGCACGCGCCGATCCCGTCGCTGCTGCTCACCGCGGCCGTCCACCACCACCTCATCCGCACCAAGCAGCGCACCCAGGTGGGCCTGCTGGTCGAGGCCGGCGACGTCCGCGAGGTCCACCACGTCGCGCTGCTCATCGGCTACGGCGCCGCCGCAGTCAACCCGTACCTGGCGATGGAGTCCGTCGAGGACCTGGTCCGCGCCGGCACCTTCATCGAGGGCCTGGAGCCCGAGCAGGCCATCCGCAACCTGATCTACGCGCTCGGCAAGGGCGTCCTGAAGGTCATGTCCAAGATGGGCATCTCGACCGTCGCCTCCTACCGCGGCGCCCAGGTCTTCGAGGCCGTCGGCCTCGACAGCGCCTTCGTCGCGAAGTACTTCGACGGCACGGCCACCAAGATCGGCGGCGCCGGCCTGGACGTCGTCGCCCAGGAGGTCGCCGCCCGCCATGCCAAGGCGTACCCCGTCTCCGGCGTCGCCTCCGCGCACCGCGCGCTGGAGATCGGCGGCGAGTACCAGTGGCGCCGTGAGGGCGAGCCGCACCTGTTCGACCCGGAGACCGTCTTCCGCCTCCAGCACGCCACGCGCTCGAAGCGGTACGACATCTTCAAGAAGTACACGGACCGGGTCAACGAGCAGTCCGAGCGCCTGATGACGCTCCGCGGCCTGTTCGGCTTCACCTCGGACCGGGAAGCGATCTCGATCGACGAGGTCGAGCCGGTCTCCGAGATCGTCAAGCGCTTCTCCACCGGCGCCATGTCGTACGGCTCCATCTCCCGTGAGGCCCACGAGACCCTCGCCATCGCCATGAACCA
This sequence comes from Streptomyces sp. HUAS YS2, assembly GCF_033343995.1. Taxonomy (NCBI): domain Bacteria; kingdom Bacillati; phylum Actinomycetota; class Actinomycetes; order Kitasatosporales; family Streptomycetaceae; genus Streptomyces; species Streptomyces solicathayae. The sequence goes on from NZ_CP137573.1 coordinate 5,956,609, forward strand.
GCTGGGCGGCAAGTCCAACACCGGTGAGGGCGGCGAGGACCCGGACCGTCTGTACGACCCGGCGCGCCGCTCCAGCATCAAGCAGGTCGCCTCCGGCCGCTTCGGCGTGACGAGCGAGTACCTGGTCAACGCGGACGACATCCAGATCAAGATGGCCCAGGGCGCCAAGCCCGGCGAGGGCGGCCAGCTGCCCGGCCACAAGGTCTACCCGTGGGTCGCCAAGACGCGTCACTCGACGCCGGGCGTCGGCCTCATCTCGCCGCCGCCGCACCACGACATCTACTCCATCGAGGACCTGGCTCAGCTGATCCACGACCTCAAGAACGCCAACCCGGCGGCGCGCATCCACGTGAAGCTCGTCTCCGAGGTCGGCGTCGGTACGGTCGCGGCCGGTGTGTCCAAGGCCCACGCGGACGTCGTGCTCATCTCCGGCCACGACGGCGGTACGGGCGCCTCCCCGCTCACCTCGCTGAAGCACGCGGGCGGACCCTGGGAGCTCGGCCTCGCCGAGACCCAGCAGACGCTGCTACTCAACGGGCTGCGGGACCGGATCGTGGTCCAGACGGACGGCCAGCTCAAGACCGGCCGCGACGTCGTCATCGCCGCGCTGCTCGGCGCCGAGGAGTTCGGTTTCGCGACCGCGCCGCTCGTCGTCTCCGGCTGCGTCATGATGCGCGTCTGCCACCTGGACACCTGCCCGGTCGGCATCGCCACCCAGAACCCGGTGCTGCGCGACCGGTTCTCCGGCAAGGCCGAGTACGTCGTCAACTTCTTCGAGTTCATCGCCCAGGAAGTGCGCGAACTCCTCGCCGAGCTGGGCTTCCGGAGCATCGAGGAGGCCGTCGGCCACGCCGAGCTGCTGGACACCAGCCGCGCCGTGCACCACTGGAAGGCGCAGGGCCTGAACCTGGCCCCGCTGTTCCACGTCCCCGAGCTGCCCGAGGGCGCGGTCCGCCACGCCCTGATCGAGCAGGACCACGGTCTGGAGAAGGCCCTCGACAACGAGCTGATCGAGCTCGCTGCCGAGGCCCTGAACGCGGCCTCCGCCGAGGAGGCCCAGCCGGTCCGCGCCCAGGTCGCGATCCGCAACATCAACCGCACCGTCGGCACGATGCTCGGCCACCACGTGACGAAGAAGTTCGGCGGCGCGGGTCTGCCCGCCGACACCGTCGACATCACGTTCACCGGCTCGGCCGGCCAGTCCTTCGGCGCGTTCCTGCCGGCCGGTGTCACGCTCCGCCTGGAGGGCGACGCCAACGACTACGTCGGCAAGGGCCTCTCCGGCGGCCGCGTGATCGTCCGCCCGGACCGCGGGGCCGACCACCTGGCCGAGTACTCGACCATCGCGGGCAACACCATCGGCTACGGCGCGACCGGCGGCGAGCTGTTCCTGCGCGGCCGCACCGGCGAGCGCTTCTGCGTCCGCAACTCCGGCGCGCTGGTGGTCTCCGAGGGCGTGGGCGACCACGGCTGCGAGTACATGACCGGCGGTACGGCGGTCGTCCTCGGCGAGACCGGCCGCAACTTCGCGGCGGGCATGTCCGGTGGCATCGCGTACGTGATCGACCTCGACCGGGACAACGTCAACTCCGGCAACCTGGGCGCGATCGAGGCCCTTTCGGACTCCGACAAGGCGTGGCTGCACGACGTCGTGCGCCGCCACCATGAAGAGACCGGCTCGACCGTCGCCGAGAAGCTCCTTGCCGACTGGGACGCGGCGGCGAGTCGCTTCAGCAAGATCATCCCGACCACGTACAAGGCAGTGCTCGCCGCCAAGGACGCCGCTGAGCTCGCCGGTCTCTCCGAGCAGGAGACCACCGAGAAGATGATGGAGGCGGCGACCAATGGCTGACCCCAAGGGCTTCCTGACCACCGGGCGCGAGGTCGCCGAGACCCGCCCCGTGGGCGAGCGCGTCAAGGACTGGAACGAGGTCTACGTTCCCGGCTCCCTGCTGCCGATCATCAGCAAGCAGGCCGGCCGCTGCATGGACTGCGGCATCCCGTTCTGCCACAACGGCTGCCCGCTCGGGAACCTCATCCCCGAGTGGAACGACTACGCCTACCGCGAGGACTGGTCGCAGGCGTCCGAGCGGCTGCACGCCACCAACAACTTCCCGGAGTTCACCGGGCGGCTGTGCCCGGCGCCGTGCGAGTCCGCGTGCGTGCTCGGCATCAACCAGCCGGCCGTCACCATCAAGAACGTCGAGGTCTCCATCATCGACAAGGCGTGGGACGGCGGCGACGTCAAGCCGCAGGCCCCCGAGCGCCTGTCCGGCAAGACCGCCGCGGTCATCGGCTCGGGCCCGGCGGGTCTCGCCGCCGCCCAGCAGCTGACCCGGGCCGGCCACACCGTGGTCGTGTACGAGCGTGCCGACCGCATCGGCGGCCTGCTGCGCTACGGCATCCCCGAGTTCAAGATGGAGAAGCGGCACATCAACCGCCGCATCGAGCAGATGCGCGCGGAGGGTACCAAGTTCCGCACCGGCGTCGAGGTCGGCCGCGACGTGACGGCGACGGACCTGCGCAAGCGGTTCGACGCGGTGGTCATCGCCGCGGGCGCCACCACCGCTCGTGACCTGCCCGTCCCGGGCCGGGAGTTGAACGGCATCCACCAGGCGATGGAGTACCTGCCGCTCGCCAACAAGGTCGTCGAGGGCGACTTCGTGACCTCGCCGATCACGGCCGAGGGCAAGCACGTCGTGGTCATCGGCGGCGGCGACACCGGCGCGGACTGCGTGGGCACCGCCCACCGCCAGGGCGCGGCCTCGGTCACCCAGCTGGAGATCATGCCGCGGCCGGGCGAGGAGCGGAACGCGGGCCAGCCGTGGCCGACCTTCCCGATGCTGTACAAGGTCACCTCGGCGCACGAGGAGGGCGGCGAGCGGGTCTACTCCGTCTCCACCACCCACTTCGAGGGCGACGAGGACGGCAACGTCCAGTTCCTGAACCTGGTCGAGGTCGAGTTCGTCGACGGCAAGCTGACCCAGAAGCCGGGCACGGAGCGCAGGATCCCCGCGCAGCTCGTCACCCTGGCGATGGGCTTCACCGGCACGGACGTCGAGAACGGTCTGGTCGCACAGTTCGGTCTGGACCTGGACGAGCGCGGTAACATCGCCCGTGACGCGGACTTCGCCACCAACGTCGATGGCGTGTTCGTCGCCGGCGACGCGGGTCGCGGTCAGTCGCTGATCGTGTGGGCGATCGCCGAGGGCCGCTCGGCGGCCCGCGGTGTGGATCGCTTCCTGACCGGCGCCAGCGACCTGCCGGCCCCGATCCGCCCGACGGACCGTTCCCTGACGGTCTGACGCACCACCCCCTGAATGTCCCGTACAACGACGTACGGAACTACGCGGCGCTCGCCCTGTCCCCGACCGGACTCTGGACGAGCGCCGCGGTTCTTGTCGGCGCGGGTTCGGGCTCAGGCTGCCGTGCGGCGCCTGAGGGCGTAGAAGGCGATGCCGCCGAGCAGGAGGACCCCGGCGCCGACACCGGCCGGCAGCGCGAGTTTCTCCAGAGGCGAGTCCTCGTGCTTCGCGGCCGTCGTGGTGCCGCCGTTCCCGTTCGTACCGGGCCGCGAGGGGCCCTGGGCGGCGTCGTCACCGAAGGAGAACACCGGGCCGTTTCCGGAGCGGGGTGTGCCGGAGATGTCCACGGTCAGCGAGATCGGTACGACGAGGCCCTTCGCCCTGGCGTCCGGCTCGGCGATCTGCGCCTGGATGTAGTACGTGCCGGGCACGTCGTAGCCCTTGGGGTCGGAGCTCTTCGCGCCGTCCTGCTCGGTGATCTCCCAGGGTCCGCAGACCCGCTCGATGTGCCCGCGCCTGCCCGTGAGGAGCTCGGTGGAGTCGTTCTTCTCGTTGCACTGCGTCGACTCGCGCTGGGCGTTGTAGACGTCGAGGTTCCACCCGGTCGTGCCGCCGGTGTTCGGGAAGTCGGCCGGGATGTCCACGCCGGCCCTGACCGTCAGTTTCTGGCCCGCCTTCAGCTCCACCCGCCAGAAGGGGGCCTCACCGACGGCGATGGACTGCCGGTGGGTGCCCGGTCCGATGGGGGTGGCGCTGTTGAAGGAGAAGCCGCCCTCGGCGTCGGCTCCGGTGCGGGGCTTCGGGGTCGGCGCGCCGGCCGCCCGGGTCGTCCTGTCGGCGATGCCGACGAGCAGCTCGACGGGCATCGGCTTGTCGCCGGAATCGGTCACGTCGTTCTCGACCATGATGCAGCCGACGTCGCCCGGCGCGGGCTTCTCGTTGTCCGATCCGGGCTTGCTGCGGCCTCCGGTGGTGATGACGTTCGCCCACCCCATCGACTGCTCGAACTCCCGAAGCCAGGCGCGGGGTTCACCGTCGCCCGGAGGGCCGGCCGCGACGGTGATGAGGGAACCGCGACCGTACCCCTCCTCGGCGACGGCGGTGGCGCTCACCTGGAGCAGCTGGTCCGGCCGCTTCTTGACGCGGTAGTAGAGGTCACGCCCACCGGTGAACCTGTCCAGGTACTGGCCGGGCGTGACCAGAGGAGCGTCCTGGCAGCCGGTCAGGGAGCCCGCGACCGGCCTTCCGGTGGCGTGATAGGTCCGCCACGCCTTGCGGAACAGGGCGCCCAGGTCGGCCGTCAGCGAGTCGGCGTCGTCGGCGTCGGCGTACGACCCGCCGGTCACCTTCGCGATGCACTTCAGCTGCGCACGCGCCGAGGAGGGCGTCCTGAACCCGACCACGTCCACGGCGAGGTCGATGCCCTGGGCCTTGAGCTCGCGGGCCACCTCGCACGGAGGCGGCGGCGCACAGGTGTCGTCACCGTCCGAGACCAGGATGATGCGGCGCTCGCCTTTCGCGCCGAGGTCCTCGGCGGCTGCGCGGAGCGAGACGCCGATCGGGGTGAACCCGACCGCCTTGAAGCCGGCGACCCGCTTCTTGGCTGCGGCACGCGCCGGCCGGTCCATCGGAGAGACCGGCAGGACCTGCTGCGTGTCGGCGCAGCCTCGCTTCTTGTCCTCTCCGGGGTACGTGGCGCCGTAGACGCGCAGCCCCAGCGGGGCCTCCTCGGGGGCCGTGTCGATGATCCGGGTGACCGCCTGCTTGGCGGCGGCGAGCCGGGTCTCGCCGCCGGCGTCGTTCTCGTTCATCGACCCGGACAGGTCGAGAACCAGGTCGATCCGGGCGGACTCGGGGGTCTCGGGGGCCGCGGGGGAGGCGCTCGCGGTCGCCATCGGCGACAGGAGCGCGCCGAGCAGCAGCACGGAAACGGCCGCGAGCGCGCGTCGTCGGCGTGGTCTCGGGTACATGAAGGTGATCTCCAGGAAGCTTGTGCGGGGCGAACTCGACTCCTATGACGATGTGCAGATGCGAATGGTTCCGCAAGTCGAGGAGGTCGCGAAGTCCTGGCGCTTCGCGTAGTTCTGATGTGTCGGGGTGAGGTAATCGTCTCGATCGCAACCGAAATCGAGGCAAAGGCGAAGGCCGGCGGCGGGGACTACGCTGCCGGCCTTCGGGGCGGACAGGGTGGGCCTTTGGTGGTATGGCCTTTCGAGGGGCCGCCGCCTAACGTCTTGGCATGAGCATGGATTCCTTCTTACCCGTCGCCCTGGTCGGCCTGGTGCTCTACTTCCTGCCGGCCTTCATCGGCTTCGCCAGGAACGCGCCCAACCGAGGATCCGTCCTGGTCGTCAACATCTTCCTGGGCTGGACGCTCATAGGCTGGGTCGTGGCCCTCGCCATGTCCGTCTCGGGGCGCCGCCACTAGCCGCAGCCAGGCCGACGCCGATGCCAGCGCAGCGTCGGCCTCCGGCAGGACGCCCCGCGCGCCGAGGAAGCCGTGGAACATGCCGGTGTGCAGCTGGACCTGGGAGGTGACGCCCGCCGACGACAGGCGGCGGGCGTAGGCCAGGCCCTCGTCGCGGAGCGGGTCGCAGTCGGCGAGGACGATCAGGGCCGGGGGAAGTCCGGCGACGTCGGCGGCGAGGCCGGGAGAGGCGGACACGGGGTCGCCGTGCGGGCCCAGGTACTGTTCCCAGTACCAGCGCATGTGGGCGGTGGTGTGGAAGAAGCCCTCCGCGTACGCCTCGGCCGAGACGCCGTCCAGCCGATGGTCGAGCACCGGGTAGAGCAGGAGCTGTCCGGCGAGCGCCGGCCCGTCGCCGTCCCGGGCCCGCAGCGCCGCCGCGGCGGCGAGGTTGCCGCCGCTGGAGTCCCCGGCGACGACGAGCGGCCGGCCGGGGTACGTCTCCGCCGCCCACCGCAGCACGGCGAACACGTCGTCCTCGGCGGCCGGATGCCGGTGCTCGGGCGCCCGCCGATAGTCGACCGACACGACGGTCGCCCCGGTGCGCTCGGCAAGCCCCCGGCACAGCCCGTCGTGCGTGTCCAGGTCGCACAGCACCCACCCGCCGCCGTGCGCGAACACGACGACGGGGGCGCCGGGAACGTCCGGCGGGGTGTACACGCGGACCCGTACCCCCGCCGCCTCCCGGTCCTCCGTCGTCGACGGCGACTCCGGCGGTGGGCGGAGGCCCGCGCGGGCGGCGGTGCGCAGGGCTTCCGGAGCGCCCGGGGGCGGGAAGTGGGCCGACATCGCGTCGCAGACCGCGCGGGCCGTCGGGGTCAGGGGGTCGGTCATCCCGTCGTCAGCCCCCCGTCGACCGTGAACTCCGTGCCCGTGACGTACGAGGACGCGTCCGAGACCAGGAACGCGATCAGCTCCCCGACCTCCTCCGCGCGGCCCATCCGGCCCAGCGGCACGTGCGACCAGTCCTTGTCGGCGACCGCCGCCGTCATCGGGGTGTCGATCGCACCCGGGTGGACCGAGTTGACGCGGATGCCGTACGGCGCCAGGTCGAGCGCCGACGACCGCGTCAGGCCGCGTAGCCCGAACTTCGAGGAGCCGTACGCCGCGTGGCCGCGGATCCCGACCAGGCCGGCGGTCGACGAGACGTTCACGATCGAACCGCCGCTCGCCTCCCGCAGCGCGGGCAGCACCGCCCGGATACCCAGGAACGGGCCCAACAGGTTGACCCTCAGCAGGAGTTCGAAGTTATCGGCCGTCTCGTCCTGGACCGGCGCGGTGCGCCACAGCGCCGCGTTGTTCACCAGGGCGTCCAGACGTCCGTACGTCTCCGTGGCCGTCGCCGTGACCCTCGCCCAGTCCTCCGCCGAGGTCACGTCGTGCCGGACGAACACCGCCGCGTCGCCCAGCTCCGCCGCGACCGCCCGGCCCTCGTTCTCCCGTACGTCGGTCAGCACGACCCGCGCTCCCGCCGCCACCAGCAGCCGCGCCTCCGTCGCGCCCTGGCCGCGGGCCGCGCCGGTGACGATCACGACCTTGCCGGCGAGCGTGCTCACGACGAGGTCTCCAGCGCCCGGAAGTGCGGGATGACCTTCTCGCCCCACTGGCGGATGGTCTCCATGCAGGCCTCCTGCGGCACCGTGCCCATCTGGATCAGGCACATCACCTCGTCGACGCCGATCTGCCGCAGCTGCTCGACGTAGTCGATGGCCGTGGCGGCGTCGCCGTACGCGTGCTCCGCGTTGTACGTCCCCGTGTCGACCGGACGCGCCGGGATGTTCGCGTCGTGCAGCTTCGCGACCAGCTCCTCGCGGCCCCGGGTCATCGCCGCCACGTGGTCCTCGGCGCCCTCGTCGTCCGAGTAGCCGGTCGGCGCGGGCGCGTTGCCGTACCAGTGCGCGATCGACTCGGCGAAGAACCGCTGCCCGCGGGTGCCGATGCGCAGCGCCGCCGCCGCGTCGTCGAGCACGATCGTCGGGCAGAGTGCCGAGAAGTGGTCGTTGACCTCGGTCGACACCAGCCGGTCGGTGCCCCGGGTCGCGATGGCCTCGTCGTACACCTTGCGCATCGCGCGCACGTCGTCGGCCCCGGCGAAGCCCATCACCAGCGCGCCGATGCCGAGTTCGGCGGCGAGCTTGAGCGTGTCGTGCTTGGAGCACGCCATGAACAGGGGAGGGTGCGGGTCCTGGACCGGCCGCGGCAGGATCGCGCCGGGGCCGATGTCGAGCGAGCCGTGCCACTCGAACTGCTCCTCGCGCCAGGCGGCGGAGAAGATCCGCAGCGCCTCCTCCATCTGCGGATACGTGTCCTCGGGGTTCACCCCGTACATCCGCATCTCCTGCTTGGTGGCGCCCCGGCCGGCGCCGATGTCGACGCGGCCGCCGGACAGCACGTCGAGCATCGCGGCGCGCTCGGCGACCCGGACCGGGTGCTGGTAGCCGAACGGCATGGTGACCACGCCGTGGCCGATGCGGATCTTCTTCGTCCGGGCCGCGACCCAGGTCAGGAAGATCTCGGAGGCGCTCATGTGCGCGTACTGGGTGAGGGAGTGGTGCTCGACCGCCCAGATCCGGTCGAAGCCCATCTCCTCGGCGTACACGGCCTGTTCGACGCAGTCGTGGATGACCTGGCGTTCGCGTTCGGGGGTGGGGTCGACGAGCTGTGCCTCGAAGATCATGGAGAACTTCACGGGACCTCCTGTATTTCGAATAGGAATACTTCTAGCAGGCATACGTGGGCGGTGGAAGGGGTGCGTAGACTTTGGCGCGTGACGGACGACGTGACGGAGAAGAAGACCGCTGGTCAGGCAGAGGATCCGGAGATTCCGGGGCTTCCCGCGACGAGCTGGGCGGTGCTCGGACTGCTCTCCTACGGTGAGGAACTGTCCGGCTACGACCTCAAGAAGTGGTCCGACTGGTCGCTGCGCTTCTTCTACTGGAGCCCGTCGTTCAGTCAGATCTACGGCGAGCTGAAGCGCCTGGAGAAGGCCGGCTTCGCGACCTCGCGGATGGTCGCCCAGGAGACCGGGACCCGTGACAAGCGCGTCTACCGGATCACGGACGAGGGGATGACGGCGGTCCGCACGTGGGCCCGCACCGCGCCCGTCGATCCGCCGGTGCTCAAGCACGGGCCGATGCTGCGGCTCTGGCTCGGGCATCTCCTCGAACCCGAGCAGATGCGTGAAGTGCTCGGCAAGCACCGGGAGTTCGCCGAGTCGATGCGGCGGCGCGCCGAGGCGGACGTGTCCGGAGCGGAGTCCGAGGAGGCGTGGAAGTACCCCATGCTCACCCTCAAGTGGGCCGAGCGGTACTACGCGTCCGAGCGCGACCTGGCCGACGCCATGCTCGCCGACATCGAGGAGCTCGAGGCGCGCGGGCGGAGCGAGGCGCCGGAGCCCGGTACCCGCCCGTAGGTGCGGCGGAAGTAGAGCAGTGGCGCGGCGTCGTCCCGGTGCGCGGTCAGCGAGGTGACCCGGCCGAGGGCGATCGCGTGATCGCCGCCGTCCAGGACGTCCTCGAGTTCGCAGACGACGGTCGCGAGCGCGCCGTCGAGCAGGGGCGCGCCGTTCGGGCCGGGGCTCCAGCGCACCCCGGCGAACTTGTCGCCGCCGGTCACCGCGAAGCGGCGGCACAGCTCCTCCTGGTCGGCGGCGAGGACGTTGACCGCGAACCGGCCGGCGGCGCGGATCGCCGGCCAGGTCGTCGAGGTGTGCGCCGGGCAGAAGCAGACCAGCGGCGGGTCCAGCGAGACGGACGAGAACGACTGCACCGCCATGCCGACCGGACGGCCGTCGGGGTCGAGTGCGGTGATGACGGCGACGCCGGTGCAGAAGCCGGCGAGTGCGGACCGGATGTCCGGCGTGGCTCCGGCTGCGGGTGTGGCTGCGGGTGTGGCCTGGGGCGTGGGTGTGGGCGTGGTGCTCATGGAACCTCCCGAGAATGTTCCTACTAGGTATATGCCTAACCGAAACACCTGTGATTGGATACCGCCCACGCTCGTTCGTCAAGTAGGGAGGGTGTCTCCTTGCAAGGCCGTCTCTCCGCCCAACTGCCAACCATCAAAGGCGAGTTGCCCGCAACGATCGCCGTTCTGCCCGGCTGGGCCGCCACCGTCCACGCAGGTCGCGAAGCACTCGCCGACGGCGAGGTCCGCTGGACCTTCGACCGGCTGCACGACGAGATCGCCGCCGCCGGCCGCGCCGCGCTCGCGCACGGCGTCGGCCCCGGCGACCGGGTCGCGATCTGGGCACCCAACAGCCGCCACTGGATCACCGCCGCGCTCGGCGCGGTCGGGGTCGGCGCCGTCCTCGTCCCCGTCAACACCCGCTACAAGCCCGCCGAGGCGGCCGACATCGTCCGCCGCAGCGGCGCCACCGTGCTCTTCACCGAGCACGACTTCCTCGGCACCGACTACGCCGCCGTCCTGCACGGCTCCGGCGAGGACCTCGGCGCCCTGCGCTCCACCGTCCCGCTGCACGGCCCCGGCTGGGACGAGTACCTCGCCGCCGGCGACGCCGTGCCCGAGGCCGAACGCGCCGCCCGGGCCGCCGCCGTACGCCCCGACGACCTCTGCGACATCCTCTACACCTCCGGCACCACCGGCCGCTCCAAGGGTGTGATGTCCACCCACGCCCAGACCCTGCGCCTCTACGCGGAGTGGTCCCGGCTCGTCACCCTCCGCCCCGGCGACCGCTACCTGCTGGTCAACCCGTTCTTCCACACCTTCGGCTACAAGGCCGGGGTGCTCGCCTGCCTGCTCCGGGGCGTCGCGATGATCCCCGAGGCGGTGTACGACGCCGACCGCATCCTGGAGCGGATGGCCGCCGAACGCGTCACCTGCCTGATGGGCCCGCCGACCGTCTTCCACGGCCTGATCCACCACCCGCGCCGCGCCGACCACGACCTGTCCGCGCTGCGCCTCGCCGGCACCGGCGCCGCCTCCGTCCCCACGGCGCTCGTCGAGGAGGTGCGCACCGTGCTCGGCGCGCCCGACGTGTTCACCGCGTACGGGCTCACCGAGTCCGGCGGCGTCGTCTCCGTCTGCCCGACGGACGCCGACGCGCACACCCTCGCCCACACCGTCGGCCTGCCGCTGCCCGGCACCGAGGTGCGGATCGCCTCCCCGCTCGGCGACGTCCTGCCGCCGGGCGAGCCCGGCGAGGTCCAGGTACGCGGCTACCACGTGATGCGCGGCTACCTCGACGACCCGGCCGCCACGGCCGAGGCGGTGGACGCTGACGGCTGGCTGCGCACCGGCGACATCGGCGTCCTCGACGCGCGCGGCTACCTCGCCATCACCGACCGGCTCAAGGACATGTACGTCGTCGGCGGCTTCAACGCCTACCCCGCCGAGATCGAGAACGTACTGCTCGGGCACGAGGCGATCAGCGACGCGGCCGTCGTCGGCGCCCCCGACGACCGGCTCGGCGAGGTCGGCGTCGCCTTCGTCGTCACCACCCGCGAGCTCGACCCCGCCGAGCTGACCGCCTGGAGCCGGGAACGGCTCGCCAACTTCAAGGTGCCGCGCCGCTTCGTCCCGCTGCGGGAGCTGCCGCGCAACGCCGGCGGCAAGCTGCTCAAGGGCGAACTGCGACGCGCCGCGAGAGGAGAGTCATGAGGACCACGCCGGAACAGGACGACCTCCGCGCGGCGGTACGGTCCGTCCTCGCCCGCCACGGGGGTGCGGCCGCCTGGCGGCCGCTGGCCGAACAGCTCGGCGCCGCCGCCCTCGCGATCCCGGAGAGGCAGGGCGGCCTGGGCTGCGGTCTGCCGGAAATCGCCGTCGTGTCGGAGGAGTTGGGCCGGGCACTGAGCCCCACCCCGTACCTCGGCTCGGCGGTCCTCGCCGTCACCGCGCTCGTCGCCGCGGACGCGGACCTCGCCCCCGGCCTCGTCGACGGCACGCTGATCGCCGCGCTGGCATGGGCGGAGGCGGGCGGCTGGGAGCCGGACGACCTGACCGCCCACGCGGATGCCGGTCCCGACGGCACCTGGCGGCTCACCGGTATGAAGGAGTACGTCCTCGCCGGACCCGACGCGCCCGACCTCGTGTACGCGTTCGCCCGGACGCCGGAGGGGCGGCTCGGCCTGTTCGCGGTCGACGGGCCCGGCGCGGAGTTCGTGGCGCTGCCCACCCTCGACCGCACCCGGCCGCTCGCCCGGATCGTCCTCGACCGCGCGCCCGCGCGGCTGCTGACCGAGGACGGCGCGGCGGTCCTCGCGCGGGTCCGGGACGTCGGCGCGGTCGCGCTCGCCGCCGAGTGCGTCGGCGCCGCCGAACGGGCCCTGGAGATCACGGTCCGGTACGCCAAGGACCGCGTCCAGTTCGGCCGGCCCATCGGCTCCTTCCAGGCCGTGAAGCACCGGCTGGCCGACCTGCACGCGGGCGTCGCGGCGGCCCGCTCGCTCGCGCTCGCCGCCGCACACGCCGACGGCGGCCCGGAGTCCGCCCGGCTCGCCGCCGCCGCCAAGTCCGCGTGCGCCGAGGCGTACCAGCGGGTCGCCGCCGAGACCGTTCAGCTGCACGGCGGCATCGGCATCACCTGGGAGCACTCCGCCCACGACCACCTCAAGCGCGCCCACGGCGCCGCCGCGCTGCTCGGCTCTCCGGCCGCGCACCGCGCCAGGCTCGGCGGTCTGCTCGGCCTCAACGCGGCCTGACCGGCGACTCCTTGGCGGCCGGCCGGGTACGTCACGTACGCTCGGCGAAGTCGCGTCGGCCGCCCGCCGCGCGCCGCCGCACGCCGAAACGGAGACCCGTCCCATGGCCCTGAGCCTGCGCAAGATCGAGGAGACCGCCCCGGCCCTGGTCAGCCTGTACAAGACGGCCGGGGACTCGGTCCGCAGGCACGGCCTCGACGGGCAGCGGGTCGCCGTGTACCTGGTCGTCGACTACTCGGGTTCGATGAAGCCGTACTACAACGACGGCAGCGTGCAGGCCCTCGCCGACCGGGTGCTGGGCCTCTCCACGCACCTCGACGACGACGGCCGGGTGCCGGTGGTGTTCTTCTCCACCGACATCGACGCCGAGACCGACATCGCGCTCGCCGACCACCAGGGCCGGATCGACCGGATCGTCGCCGGGCTCGGCCACATGGGCAAGACGAGCTACCACCTGGCGATGGACGCGGTCATCGACCACTACCTGGACAGCGGATCCACCGCGCCCGCGCTGGTCGTCTTCCAGACGGACGGCGGCCCGATCAACAAGCTCGCCGCCGAGCGCTACCTGTGCAAGGCCGCGAAGCTGCCGCTGTTCTGGCAGTTCATCGGCTTCGGCGACCCGAACAGCCGGCAGTTCGAGTTCCTGCGCAAGCTCGACGAGCTCGACGTCCCCGCGAAGCGCCCGATCGACAACGCCGGCTTCTTCCACGCCGGCCAGAACCCGAGCCGGGTGTCGGACGCCGAGCTGTACGACCGGCTGGTCGCCGAGTTCCCGTCGTGGCTGGCGGCGGCCCGGACCCAGGGCATCGTGCGCTGAGTCGGGGCCGCTCGACCCGTCAGCGGATCCGGTGCTCCGTCCAGAACGGGCCGAGGTCCCGCGCCGTCGCCGCCTGGGCCGCGCGCTTGAAGTCAGCGGTCGTGGCGACACCCAGCCAGTGGTCGCGCACGTAGCCGCGCATCATGCGTGCCATCGCCGGGCCGCCCAGGACGCGTTCCAGGTCGTGCAGGGCGCACGCGCCGCGCATGTAGACGACCCTGACGAACTCCGAGCGCCGGCCGTCCGCGTAGTAGCCCATGGCCCGGGTGAGCGCGGCCGTGTCGCTGGGCCACGCGCCCTGGTCCTCCCAGCAGGTCGCGTTGTCCTCCCCGTAGTACAGCTGGTTGGCGTACTGGGCGAAGGACTCGTCCAGCCAGGGCGACGCGAACTGGTCGTTGCCGACGATGCCGTAGAACCACTGGTGGGCGATCTCGTGCACGACCGCGGAACCCTCGGGTTCGGTCCACAGCAGGACGAGGCCGGGGAACTCCATGTTGCCGAAGTCGTCGAGGTTGTCGCTCATGACGAGGTCGAGCTCGCCGTACGGATAGCGGCCGAACCGCTTCCCGAACGCGTCGACCGAGCCGACGGCGTTCTTCAGGTCGAGCGCGACGCCCTCGGCGGGGGTGGCGGCGGTCCAGTACGCGTTGAGTCGTACGCCGCCGGGCGAGGTCACCGACTTCGTACGGAACGGGCCAGCCGCCCAGGCGAAGTCCCTCACCCCGCGCGCGACACTCGTGCTCACCGTGCGGCCCTGCGCGCCCGGACGCCGGGTCGTGGTCCCCGTCGCGGGGACCACCAGAGCGCTCGGGTGGTCGAGCACGACCCGGAAGTCACCGGCCAGGGTGTGGAAGCTCTCGCCGAAGCCGACGTCCGGGTCGAGGTGCCTGCCCTGTGCGTCGCGCACGGACAGCAGCGGCAGCGCGTTGCCGAGGTAGCGGTGCGCGCCGTCCCGGCCGAAGCGGTGCACGCGGTCCGGGACGGTGATCGCGACGTCGAAGGAGACCCTCGCCCGCGCCCCGTACGGCAGCGGCTCGGGCAGGTCGATCCGCAGCGCGGTGCAGCCGACGGTGAGGGGCCGCGGGGTGCCGCCGGCGACCTTGCTCACGCGCACCGGGGACGGCGCACCCGGGGCGCCGCAGCCGTCGGTGCCGTTGCCCCACAGCCGGACGTCGATCGAACGCAGCGGCGTACGGGCGGCGTTGCGGAACGACACGGTCTGCCGGCCGGTCCAGTGCGAGCCGTCGGCGTCGGAGCGCAGCGCCACGTCGTACGAGGGCCGGTCCGGTGTCGCCGCGACCGGTGCCGCCTCCCGCACCTCCCGGGCGTCCCGCGCGTCCCGTGCCGCGGCCGTCTGCGGGAGGAGCAGCAGGAGCGCCGCGAGGGCGGGCAGCAGCGCCCGTCCGTACCTGAGAGTGGTCATGACAAGCACGCTAGAACGCCCGTACGTCCGGACGGGGGTGTTCCGGGGCGTTCCTCGGCGCTCCGGCGCGTAAATCGTTCGCCGGGGCGCGGACGGGTCGGGAACACTGGCCGGCATGGCATCTCTCGTGAGGCACGTGACCTTCGACTGCTCCGACGCGTACGCGCAGGCCGTCTTCTGGGCGGAGGTGGTGGGCGGCAGGGTCTCCGACGAGGACGCCCCCGGAGACCCCGAGGCGCTGGTGGAGTACGAGGGCACCGGCATCCTGTTCGTGACCGTGCCCGAGGGCAAGAGCGTCAAGAACCGCGTCCACTTCGACCTCCAGCCGCAGGACCGCACCCGTGACGAGGAGGTCGAGCGGCTCCTGAAGCTCGGCGCGACGCTGGTCGGCGACCATCGCCGTGAGGACGGCACGGGCTGGGCGACCCTCGCGGACCCGGAGGGCAACGAGTTCTGCGTGGAGCGCAGCGCGGGCGAGCGGTCAGAGTAATCCGGACAGAAGACGTCGGGTATCCAGGGTTTCATAGGAGCCATGACCACCACCTGGGCAGACTTCCAGCAGGCCGAGCCGGACCTCGCCGCGACCGTGCGCGAGCGTTTCGGGAAGTACACGCACCACGTCCTCGCGACCCTCCGCAAGGACGGCTCGCCCCGGCTGACCGGCCTGGAGGCGAAGTTCCCGCTCGACGAGCTCGTCCTCACGATGATGCCCGACTCCCGCAAGGCGCAGGACCTGCTGCGCGACCCGCGCTTCTCGCTGCTCGCCAACCCGGGCGAGGGCGCGGAGATGGGCGGCGGCGACGTCCGGGTCTCCGGCCGGGCGATCGAGGCCACCGACCAGGAGACCCTGGACCGCTTCGCGAAGGCGATCGGCGCGCCGCTCCCGTTCCACCTGTTCCGCCTCGACCTGACGGAGGTGGTCCGCACGACCGTCGAGAACGACGAACTCGTCGTCCGAACCTGGCACCCGGGCCGCCCCGTCCGCACGATCCGCCGCACCTGAGGCGACGCGGCGCCGCCGGTCGGCGTGCGGCGGTCAGTCGTCGTCGTACGCCCTGCGGTACCACCACGGCTCCCGCATGCCCTGCCGGCCGTCCCACCGGTCCGGCCGGGGGTCCGGGTTCGGCAGCGTTCGGCGGAGGAACGCGGCGTCGAGCGGCCCGAGCAGCCGGCGCAGCTCGGCACGCGGCCGCGCCGGGAGGGCGAGCATGACCGCTTCCAGCGCGTCGCGGACCTCCGCGACGTCGTCGTAGGCGCAGCCCGGGCAGGCCGGACAGTCGGACCGGGTCAGCAGGAGCCGGGAGCCCGGCCGGGACAGGAAGCGGCGGTACGCGGCGAGGCACTCGGCGGTCCGGCCCGGCGCCAGGTGGTAGTCGGGCCCGGTCCGTTCCGCGATCCGGATCGCGGAACTGGTGGCAACCGAGAGCCGGTCGATGGGCGGGTGCAGCTCCTCCACCCATCGCCGGATCGGGGGGCCTGCAGTCTTTCTCAGGGCGCGGAGCGCGCCGGGACGGTTACGCCCCATACGCCTTTCGGCAGTGGACCGTCATGCGGGTCATCATGCCTCCGAAGCGGCGCGGCCGCCAGGACGATCGCGCGGCACTCCGCCGGGGTGCCCCAGGTGTCGCGGAGGGGGCGGGCCTTGCGGAGCCAGAGGGAGAGGTCGAGCTCCTCGGTGTAGCCGATCGCGCCGTGCAGTTGGAGCGCGGCGCGGGCGGCGGCGTACGCGGCCTCGCCGGCCGTCACCTTGGCCGCCGCCACGTCCGCGTCGGTCATCGTGAGCGCCGCGCCGTGCAGCAGCGGCCGGGCGAACTCGAGGCCGATCAGCACGTCCGCGAGCCGGTGCCGGACCGCCTGAAAGGACCCCACCGGCACGCCGAACTGGGTGCGCTGCTTCGTGTACGCGACCGTCCGGTCCAGCAGTGCCCGCCCGAGCCCCAGGCACTGCGCGGCCGTGGCCAGCGCCGCCCACCGGCGGGCCCGTTCCGCGGCCGCCACCACGGCGGGCCCGGCCGCGAGCAGCTCGCCGCCCTCCTCGGGTCGCGCGAGCCGCCGAGCCGGATCGGCGGACTCCCGTACCGCCCCGTGGCCGGGCGCGAGCAGGAGCCGGTCCCCGTCGACGACGAGGACCACGTCGGCGAGATCGGCGTCGGCGGCGTACGGCCCGGGACCCGCACACAGCGTGGCGACCGTCTCGCCCGCCGCCAGGGCCGGGAGCAGGCGTTTCGCCGGGGCATCCGTGCCCGCCTCCGCCAGCGCGGACAGCAGCGCGGCCGACGCGACCGTCTCCGCGAACGGGCCCGGGGCCGCGTGGCGCCCCAGCTCCTCGAAGGCGACGGCCGTCTCCACCGGGAGCGGGCCCATGCCCTCGTACTCCTCCGGGACCGCGAGCGCGAACACGCCCGCCTCCGCGAGCCGCGCCCACAGCGCCCGGGCCGGCCCGGCGTCGCCGCCGGCCCGCGCGCGGATCGCCGCCGGGGTGTCCGCGGCGGTGAGCATCGCGTCCAGCGAGCGGCCGAAGTCCCGCTGTTCGTCGGTGAGCAGGAATCCCATCAGCGGCGGCCCTTCGGGAGGCCGAGCAGGCGCTCGGCGATGATGTCGCGCTGGATCTCGTTCGTACCGGCGTAGATCGGGCCGGCGAGGGAGAAGACATGGCCCTCCGCCCATTCCCCGTCGGCGAGTTCGCCGTCCGGGCCGAGCAGGTCGAGCGCCGTCTCGTGCAGGGCGATGTCGAACTCGGACCAGAACACCTTGTTCAGGCTGGACTCCGCGCCGATGGTCGCGCCCCCGGCGAACCGCGCCGCGCCCGCCGCCGTGAACAACTCGTACGCCCGCGCGCCGATCACCGCGTCCGCGACCCGGTCCCGCAGCGCGGTGTCCCCGGGATCGCCCTGCTCGTGCCAGAGCCGTACGAGACGGTCGGCGGCGGCCAGGAAGCGACCGGGGGAGCGGAGCATCAGCCCGCGCTCGTTGCCGGTCGTCGACATCGCGATCCGCCAGCCCTGCCCCGGCTCGCCGATCACGTCCGCGTCGGGCACGAAGACCCGGTCGAGGAAGAGCTCGGCGAACGCAGGCTTGCCGTCCAGCCGGCCGATCGGCCGGACCGTCACGCCGGGCGCCCGCAGGTCGAACATCAGGTACGTCAGGCCCTGGTGGGGCTTCGGGGCCTCCGGGTCGGTGCGGAAGATGCCGAACGCGCGGTCCGCGAAGGCGGCCCGCGAGGACCAGGTCTTCTGCCCGGACAGCAGCCAGCCGCCGTCCGTCCGTACCGCCCTGGACTTCAGCGACGCGAGGTCCGAGCCGGCCTCCGGCTCCGACCAGGCCTGCGCCCAGACCACCTCGCCGGTCGCCATGGACGGCAGGACCCGGGCCCGCTGTTCCTCGGTGGCATGGTCGAACAGGGTGGGGGCGAGCAGGTTGATGCCGTTCTGCGAGACCCGTCCGGGCGCGCCCGCCGCCCAGTACTCCTCCTCGAAGGCCAGCCAGTGGAAGATGTCGACGCCCCGGCCGCCGTACTCCTCCGGCCAGGAGACCACCGACCAGCGGGCGGCGGCCAGTTCGGCCTCCCACTTCCGGTGCGCGGCGAAGCCCTCGCCGGTCTCCAGGGACGGCAGCGGCTCGGCGGGTACGTGCGCCCGCAGCCACTCCCGGGCCTCGGCCCGGAAGTCTCGTATCGACGCGCTCTCGTGAAGGTCCATCAGACTGTCGCCTTCCGCTTCATCGCGGCCACGTCCATGCCGCCCAGCGAGTCCGCCGCCGTCTCGGCGTTGTGCGCGTGGGCCAGGTGGTGCAGGCCGAAGACCGAGTCCATGCCGGCGTGCAGCCCCTGGAGGTCCTCGGCCTGGTTGACCGCGCGCTTGGTGAGCGCCAGGCCCATCCGCGGCATCTCGGCGATCCGCAGCGCCAACTCGTCCACCGAAGCGGCCAGTTCGTCGCGCGGGACGACCCGGTTCACCATGCCGAGCTCGTAGGCCCGCCGGGCCGGCATCCGGTCCCCGGTGTAGAGGAACTCCTTCGCGATCCGCGGCGGCATCGCCCACGGGTGCGCGAAGTACTCCACGCCCGGGATGCCCATCCGCACCACCGGGTCCGCGAAAAACGCGTCCTCGCTCGCCACGATCAGGTCGCAGACCCAGGCGAGCATCAGCCCGCCCGCCACGCACGCGCCCTGGACCGCGGCGATCACGGGCTTCGGCAGCTCTCGCCAGCGCCGGCACATGCCCAGGTACACCTCCGACTCGCGGGCGAAGCGCGCCTCCGCGCCCCGCTTGTCGGAGTGGTCCCACCAGAGCCCGGCGCGCCGTTCGAAGGGCAGGTGCGCGTCGCGCTCGGGGGTGCCGATGTCGTGTCCCGCGGAGAAGTGGTCCCCGGCGCCGGCCAGAACCACGACCTTCACCTCGGGGTCGTCGGCCGCCCGGTAGAAGGCCTCGTCCAGGGCGTAGGTCATCGCGGAGTTCTGGGCGTTGCGGTAGCGGGGCCGGTTCATGGTGACGTACGCGACGGGGCCTCGGCGTTCGTACCGGACGGGCGGTGCCTGCGCCTCGGGGGCGTCGGGCGCGGTGGGGTCGACGGGAGCCTGGGTCATTCCGAGCATCCTTCCCTAACAAGTGTTTGGTAGGTTAACGTACGGCCATGAGCACCGTCGAGGAGTTCCGCACCGAGGTCCGCGACTGGCTACGGGCCCACCTCACCGGCGAGTTCGCCGCCCTGAAGGGACGCGGCGGGCCCGGCCGGGAACACGAGGCGTTCGCCGAACGCCTCGCCTGGGAACGCCACATGGCCGCCCACGGCTGGACCTGCGTCGGCTGGCCCGAGCAGTACGGCGGGCGCGGCGCGAGCATCGAGCAGCAGATCGCGTTCCACGAGGAGTACGCGCTCGCCGACGCCCCCGCCCGCGTCAACCACATCGGCGAGCAGCTGCTCGGCCCGACCCTGATCGAGCACGGCACCGAGGAGCAGAAGGCCCGCTTCCTGCCCCCGATCCGGGCCGTCGAGGAACTCTGGTGCCAGGGCTACAGCGAGCCCGACGCCGGCTCCGACCTGGCGAACGTCCGCACCCGGGCGGTGCGGGAGGGCGACGAGTGGGTCGTCACCGGACAGAAGATCTGGACCTCGCTCGCCCACGAGTCCCAGTGGTGCTTCGTCGTCGCCCGCACGGAGGCGCCGGGTGCGCGGCGGCACAGCGGGCTCTCGTACCTGCTCGTCCCGCTCGACCGGCCCGGCGTCGAGATCCGGCCCATCGTGCAGCTCACCGGGACCAGAGAGTTCAACGAGGTCTTCTTCGACGGCGCCCGCACCCCCGCCTCCCACGTCGTCGGCGCGCCCGGCGACGGCTGGCGGATCGCCATGGCCACCCTCGGCTACGAGCGCGGCGTCTCCACGCTCGGCCAGCAGGTCGGCTTCCGACGCGAATGGGAGGGCCTGGCGGAACTGGCCCGGCGCAACGGCACTCTCGCCGACCCGTTGATCCGTGACCGGCTGGTCCAGGCGTGGATCGGCCTGGAGACCCTGCGGGCCACCGCGCTGCGCGGCGACGTGGACGCCTCCACCGCCAAGCTCGCCTGGTCCCACTGGCACCGCGACCTCGGCGAACTCGCCATGGACGTGTGCGGGGCCGCGTCGACCCTCGCCGCCGGAGCACCGTACGAACTCGACGACTGGCAGCGGCTGTTCCTCTTCTCCCGCGCCGACACCGTCTACGCCGGATCCAGCGAGATCCAGCGGAACATCATCGCCGAGCGGGTGCTCGGCCTGCCGAAGGAGGCGCGCGCATGACCGCAGTCCCGCCGTACGTCCCGGGCCACGCCCTGCTGGACGGCCGTACCGCCGTCATCACGGCTGCCGCGGGCGCCGGCATCGGCGGGGCCACCGCCCGCAGGTTCCTGGAGGAGGGTGCGCGGGTCCTCGTCAGCGACGCCCACGCCCGCCGCCTGAAAGAGACGGAAGAGGCGCTGGCGGAGGAGTTCGGTGCGGAGCGCATCTCGTCCCTCCCCTGCGACGTCACCGACGAGGAGCAGGTGGCGGCGCTGTTCGCGGAGGCGGTACGGCTGCACGGCCGGCTCGACGTCGTCGTCAACAACGCCGGCCTCGGCGGCACCGCGGCCCTCGTCGACATGACCGACGAGCAGTGGACCCGGGTCCTCGACGTCACCCTGAACGGCACCTTCCGCTGTACCAGGGCGGCGCTGAGGCACTTCAAGGAGGTTGGCGGCGGCGGGGTCGTGGTCAACAACGCCTCCGTCGTCGGCTGGCGCGCCCAGGCCGGCCAGGCCCACTACGCCGCCGCCAAGGCGGGCG
The DNA here is from genome assembly GCF_033343995.1 of Streptomyces sp. HUAS YS2. Taxonomy (NCBI): domain Bacteria; kingdom Bacillati; phylum Actinomycetota; class Actinomycetes; order Kitasatosporales; family Streptomycetaceae; genus Streptomyces; species Streptomyces solicathayae. The sequence goes on from NZ_CP137573.1 coordinate 5,977,580, forward strand.
TGATGGCGCTGACCCGGTGCGCGGCGGTGGAGGCGGCGGAGTACGGCGTCCGCGTCAACGCGGTCTCGCCCAGCCTCGCCATGCACCCCCACCTGGTGAAGGTCACCTCGGCCGAGCTGCTCGCCGAACTCACCGAACGGGAGGCGTTCGGCCGGTACGCCGAGCCCTGGGAGATCGCCAACGTGATCGTCTTCCTGGCCAGTGGCTACTCGTCCTACATGACCGGCGAGACCGTCTCGGTCAGCAGCCAGCGGGCGTAGCGGCGAAAGCGACGACAATGAAGCCGTGCCTGACAAGAACGCGCCGAACAAGAAGAAGACCCAGGTGACCGCCACTCCCGAGCGGCGCCGTGAACTCCTGGACACGGCAGCCGAGGTGTTCGCCGCCCAGGGGTACAACGCCACCACCGTCCGCAAGATCGCCGACGCGGCCGGCATGCTCGCCGGCAGCCTCTACTACCACTTCGATTCCAAGGAATCGATGCTCGACGAGATCCTCTCCACCTTCCTGAACGAGCTGTGGGAGGGGTACGACGGCGTGCTCGCCGCCGGCCTCGGCCCCAGGGAGACCATCGAGGCCCTCGTCACCGAGTCCTTCCGGGAGATCGACCGGCACCGCGCCGCCGTCGCCATCTACCAGAAGGAGTCCCGGCACCTGAGCGCCCAGCCCCGCTTCCACTACCTCGCCGACTCGCAGCAGAAGTTCGAGAAGGCGTGGCTCGGGACGCTGGAGCGCGGGGTCGCCGCGCAGGTCTTCCGGGCGGACCTGGACATCCGGCTCACCTACCGCTTCGTGCGCGACACGGTGTGGGTGGCGGCGTCCTGGTACCGGCCGGGCGGGCAGCACAGCCCGGAGGAGATCGCCCGTCAGTACCTGTCGATGGTGCTCGACGGCATCGCCGTACGCACATAACCGATGAAGGAGTCGTCATGGCCGAGGCCTACATAGTCGATGCGGTGCGGACCCCGGTGGGCCGGCGCAGGGGAGGCCTCTCGGGCGTCCACCCGGCCGACCTGGGCGCGCACGTGCTGAAGGCGCTCGTCGAGCGGAGCGGGATCGACCCGGCGGCCGTCGAGGACGTCGTCTTCGGCTGCCTCGACACCGTCGGGCCGCAGGCCGGCGACATCGCCCGCACGGCGTGGCTGGCCGCCGGACTGCCCGAGGAGGTGCCCGGCGTCACCGTCGACCGGCAGTGCGGGTCCTCGCAGCAGGCCGTGCACTTCGCCGCGCAGGGGGTGCTCTCCGGCACCCAGGACCTGGTGGTCGCCGGCGGCACCCAGAACATGTCGATGATCCCGATCGCCTTCGCGTCCCGGCAGGCGGCGGAGCCGCTCGGCTTCACCGAGGGGCCGTACGCGGGCAGCGAGGGCTGGCGGGCCCGGTACGGGGACGCGCCGGTCAACCAGTTCCACGGAGCCGAGCTGATCGCGAAGAAGTGGGGGATCACCCGCCGCGACCAGGAGAACTTCGCCCTCCGCTCGCACCAGCGGGCGATCCGCGCGCTCGACGAGGGCCGCTTCACGCGGGAGACCGTCGCGTACGGGGACGTCACCGCGGACGAGGGCCCGCGCCGTGACACGACCCTGGAGAAGATGGCGGGTCTCGCCCCGGTGGTGGAGGGCGGCACGATCACGGCGGCCTGCTCCTCGCAGGTCTCGGACGGCGCGGCGGCGATGCTGCTGGCGAGCGAGCGCGCGGTCCGTGAACACGGCCTGACGCCCAGGGCCCGTGTCCACCACCTGTCGGTGCGCGGCGAGGACCCCATCCGCATGCTGTCCGCCCCGATCCCGGCGACCGCGTACGCGCTGAAGAAGACCGGCATGACCATCGACGACATCGACCTCGTCGAGATCAACGAGGCCTTCGCCCCGGTCGTCCTCGCCTGGCTGAAGGAGACCGGCGCGGACCCGGAGCGCGTCAACGTCAACGGCGGCGCGATCGCCCTGGGCCACCCGCTGGGCGCGACCGGGGTGCGGCTGATGACGACCCTGCTGAACGAACTGGAGCGCACCGGAGGCCGCTTCGGCCTCCAGACGATGTGCGAGGGCGGGGGCCAGGCGAACGTGACGATCATCGAGCGGCTGTAGCGGCTGTAGCGGTGTGGCGGCCGTGCCGGCTGTGAGTTTCGTCTAGTCGGTGGTGCGGCGGACGCCGATGGGGTTGGGCCAGCGGAGGGCGTTGCCGGCGGCCACCGCCAGGGGGCGGAGCCGCGCGGCGAGCCCGTCCGCGTCCTCCGGGTCCGCCCACGGGCGCGCCGCCGCCGTGTCCGTCGCCGCCTCGATCGTGGCGAGGAGGCGGTCGGCCTCGGCCGTCGCGCGGCCGTCCGGGGTGAGCAGCCCGCGTCGTACGAGGCGGGTCATCGCCGCCTCCCACTGGTCGTCGGTCCAGCCCCGGTACGGCTGCAGCTCCGTGCGCGTCGTGTCGTGGCCGGCCCGCAGGACGAGGATCTCGCAGCCGTCCAGGCCCGCGGCGACCAGCGCCGCGACATGGCCGTCGCCGCGGTGCTCGCGCAGCACCGTCGCGGCGTGCCAGAGCAGGCCGGCCGCGTCCTCGGGGCGGGGGAGCGCGGCGTTCACCGCGGCCAGCGGGCGGCCCGCGCAGTCGAGCCCGTCGAGGCGGGCCGCCAGCAGCTCCGCCGCCCGCTCCGTCTCCTTCTCCAGGCCGGCGAGCAGCCGGCGCAGCGCCGCCCGGGCGCCCGCCGCGCGCAGCCGCAGCGCCTCGGCGGGCGGCACCTTCTCCCACACGGCGGGCAGCGCGCGGGCCGCCATCGACGGCGCGAAGTTGAAGAACGCCGAGGTCACAGGCGCCGGACCGGTCGCTCCGAAGGGCGCCGCGCGCCCCGCGAAATAGCCCCGCCAGAACCCCCGCAGCCCGGCCTCCTCGAACGCGGCAGCGCACTCGGGAGCGAAATAGGTGACGGCGTGCAGTGGCTCGAACAGGGTCCAGAGGGTCCGGGCGAGGGGTTCCTGGACCGGCGTACGGCTTGTGGTGTCCATGGCGACCATTCTCGGGACGGGTGGGGCGCGCGTGCTAGGGTCGCTTGGTTGTGGTTTCGGTACCCATGGACTTCATGCGCGCCTGACGGGAATGACCCTCAGGCGCGTCATCGTTTCCGGGATGCTCCGGAACTTCTCCGGATACCCCAGAACGCCCCCTCGCCGGGACCCCACGCGGGCGCCCGGCGAGTGCTGTGCCCAGCCGCCAGGAAGGCAGACCCATGACCCGCTCCGAACGCCCCGCCGCCCGGCGGCGCCCCGCGAAGGCCGCCCCCAAGGCCGCCCCGAGGGGCGGCAAGGGATCCGGCAAGGGCCGGGGCCCGGCCACGCCTCCGCCGCCGCGCGAGTTCACGCCGCCGCAGACCGTCACCCCCGCTCTGCCGTCCGTGGAGTCGTTCGACGCCCTGGACATGCCCGCCGCGCTGGTCAAGACGCTCGCCGCGCAGGGCGTCACCGAGCCGTTCCCGATCCAGGGCGCGACCCTGCCGAACTCGCTCGCCGGCCGCGACATCCTCGGCCGCGGCCGCACCGGCTCCGGCAAGACCCTCGCCTTCGGCCTCGCGCTGCTCGCCCGCACCCACGGCCGCCGCGCCGAGCCGAAGGCGCCGCTGGCGATGGTCCTGGTGCCCACGCGGGAGCTGGCGCAGCAGGTGACCGACGCGCTCTCCCCGTACGCCACCGCCGTGCACCTGCGGATCGCGACCGTCGTCGGCGGCATGTCGATCACCCGGCAGGCGGCCACGCTGCGCCGCGGGGCCGAGGTCCTGGTGGCCACCCCGGGCCGGCTGAAGGACCTCATCGACCGCGGCGACGTCCGCCTCGACGAGGTCGCGATCACCGTTCTCGACGAGGCCGACCAGATGGCCGACATGGGCTTCCTGCCCCAGGTCACGGCGCTCCTGAAGCAGGTCGCGCCGGACGGGCAGCGGCTGCTGTTCTCGGCGACCCTGGACCAGAACATCGACCGGCTGGTCAAGATGTTCCTGGACGACCCGGTCGTCCACTCGGTGGACCCGTCCGCGGGCGCGGTCACGACGATGGAGCACCACGTGCTCTACGTCCTCGACGCCACGGACAAGAAGGAGGTCACGGTCCGCATCGCGGCCCGCGACGGCCGGACGATCATGTTCCTGGACACCAAGCGCTCGGTGGACCGGCTGGTCAAGAAGCTCCTCGCCAGCGGCGTCCGCGCGGCCGGCCTGCACGGCGGCCGCTCCCAGCCGCAGCGCAACCGCACCCTGGACCAGTTCAAGAACGGCCAGGTCACCGCCCTCGTCGCGACGAACGTGGCGGCCCGCGGCATCCACGTCGACGACCTCGACCTGGTCGTCAACGTCGACCCGCCGATGGACCACAAGGACTACCTGCACCGCGGCGGCCGCACCGCCCGCGCCGGCGAGTCCGGCAGCGTCGTCACCCTCGTCCTGCCGGAGGAGAAGCGCGACATGACCCGCCTGATGTCCCACGCGGGCATCACTCCGCGCACCGCGCAGGTCAAGTCCAGCGACCCTGAGCTCGCCACCCTGACGGGCGCCCGCGAGCCCTCCGGCACCCCGGTCGTCATCGAGGTCCCCATCCCCGCGCAGCAGCCGTCCGCGAAGTCCTCCAGGCCCGGCTCCGCCACCCGCAACCGCCGCCGCGGCGGCCGAGGCTCCGGCTCCACCGCCGAGTCGACCCCCCGCCGCTCCGGCACGGGCGCAGCCTCCGGCTCGGGCGACCGCTCCCGCCGCAACGGCGGCGCGAACCAGTCAGGCGCGAACCAGTCCGGCACGAGCCGGTCCGGCACGACGTCCGCCGGCACCCGCACCCCCGACAACCGAGCCCGCCGCCGCAGGCCCGCAGCCGGTTCCTGACCCTCTCAACGCGCTCGGCGGCCCGGGACGGCGGGCCGCCGGTGTGTGCGGCGGGTCAGGCGACCAGACGGTTCTGGAGGGCCGAGAGGGTGGGGATGTCCAGGCCCAGGCCGGCCGTCAGGAAGCGGAAGAGGCTGCCGTAGGACGACTGGACCTCACCCAGTGCCGTGTCCAGGTACTCGTTGCGGACCTCCTGGAGGGGGATGATGAGGTCCGGGTTCTGCATCATGCCGCTCTGCTTCAGGCCCTCGCGGACCCTCGCGTCGTACGCGGCGCGGATGGTGTTGGACGCCAGGTAGTCGGAGACGGCCGACTGCTCCGGGACGCCCAGGGCCTTCAGGAGCAGGTAACTCGTCCAGCCCGTACGGTCCTTGCCCGAGGTGCAGTGGTACAGCAGCGGGCCGGAGCCCGGGCGTGCCAGGTCGCGGAGCGTCGCGCCGAAGGCCGCGCGGTTCTCGGCGCTCGTCACGAACGACCGGTACACCTCGCGCATGAACGCGGCGGCCCGGCCGTTGCCCAGCATCTGCTCCTGCCGGACCGGGTCGCGCGACCCGATCGCGGCCATCAGCTGGCCGAACAGGCCGTTGTCGGTGATCTGGCGGGAGACGGCGACCGGGCCGGCCGGGAGCCGGTCGGCGCCGTCGTACTGGATCTCCAGCGGGATGCGGAAGTCGACGACCTTGCCGAGGCCGAGGCCCGCCAGGGTCGTGAGGTCGGCGTCCGTCAGCTTGCCGAGCGCGTCGCCCCGGTACACCAGGCCCTGACGGACCCGGTCGCCGGTGTAGGTGAGGTAGCCGCCCACGTCACGGACGTTGACCGCGCCCTGGAGCGGGATCTGCCGGATGGCGGTGGCGGTGACGCGTGGGCGACGGTGTGCGGCCGCCGCGGTGGGGGAGAGCACGGCCGCCACTGCGGTGGCGGTCGCGCTGCCCAGCAGAGCGCGTCTGGTCAGGGGCATGTCTGAACTCCCTTGCGGGATGAGGGATTCACCCTGGTGATGGCAGGGTGCGGAGCACGTGCTCGGCCTCGGCCATGACGCGGTCGACGAGCTCCGCGCAGGACGGCAGGTCCTCGATCACGCCGGCGACCTGGCCGGACGCCATGACGCCGAGGTCGGTGCGGCCCTCGACCATGGACGCCTTGAGGAGCATGGGGGTGTTCGCGGCGAGCAGGACCTGGCTCCACGACAGGTCCTTGCCGTGTTTCATCGCCAGCCCGTCGCGGACCATCCGGGTCCACGACAGGCCGGACACCTTGCGGAAGCCGGCGGCCCGGCGCACGGCCTGCGCCAACGCCCGTACCCGGCCCGCACGTTCGAGCGCCGCCACCATCTCCGTACGGAGCATCCGGTGCGGCAGTCCGTCCACGGCGGTGGTCACCGTGACGTCCTTCACCGTCGCCGCGAGGTACTTCGCCTTGACGGCGTCCGGGACGGTCGAGTCCGAGGTCAGCAGGAAGCGGGTGCCCATGGCCACGCCCGCCGCGCCGTACGAGAGCGCGGCGACCAGGCCGCGCCCGTCGTGGAAGCCGCCGGCCGCGACCACCGGGATGTCGACGGCGTCGACGACCTGCGGCAGCAGCACCGTCGTCGCCACCTCGCCGGTGTGCCCGCCGCCCTCCCCGCCCTGCACGATCACCGCGTCCGCGCCCCACGCCGCGACCTTCTCGGCGTGCCGCCGCGCCCCGATCGACGGGACGACGACGACGCCCGCGTCCTTCAGTCGCGCGATCAGCTCACGGGAGGGGGCCAGGGCGAAGGAGGCGACCTTGACCCCTTCGTCGACGATGATGCGCACGCGGTCCTGCGCGTCCCCGGCGTCAGCCCGCAGGTTGACCCCGAACGGCTTGTCCGTACGGGACTTCACCTCTCGGACGGCGCTGCGCAGCTGGTCCACGGTCATCGTCGCCGAGGCGAGGATGCCGAGCGCGCCCGCCTCGGCGGTGGCGGAGACGAGGCGTGGCCCGGCGACCCAGCCCATGCCGGTCTGGACGATCGGGTGCCGCACCCCGGTGAGCTTCGTGAGCGCGGTCTCCATCAGGCCCGGACCTCCCGGTCGCGTACGCCCTTCGGGTCGATGACCTCGCGGATCAGCCGCAGCTCGGCGGCCGTCGGCTCGCGGGTGTACGGGACCTCGTCCGGGACCGCCAGCTCGAAGCCGGTGGCCGCCCGCACCTCGTCGACCGTCACGCCGGGGTGCAGGGAGGCGAGCCGCATCGTCCGGTCCGGCGTCTCGAAGTCGAACACGCCGAGGTCGCTGACCACCCGCGGGATGCGGTGGTACGGGCCGACGGCGTGGTCGTAGCCGACCCCGCTGATCATGTCGACCTTCTCGACGAACACCCGCGGCGAGTGCTTCGGGACCCAGTAACTCACCGGGTTGTTCAGGGTGTTGACGGGTGCGCCGCGCACGCCGAGGAGCTGGCGCGCCGGGCGCTCCCAGTCGCCGATGCAGGAGATGTTCTGGTTGCCGTGCCGGTCGATCTGGCTGGCGCCCATCATGACGTGCCGCCGGCCGCCGGTGACCATCGTCAGATGCCTGCGGTACGGCAGCCAGCCCTCGACGGAGCCGTCCAGGCCGACCAGCATCGCCTCGCCGTCGGTGAGCAGCAGCTCGGGGGCGAAGCTCCGCTTGGCGAGCCGGGCACCGAAGGACGACACCGGGGCCATCGCGGCGGCCAGCACCTCGCCGTTGTCCCGCCACGCCTCGGCGCAGGCCACGACACAGTATTCCGCGCGGGTGATCACTGCTGCTGCTCCTTGTGCCAGGCCTGGACGGCGGTCTGGTAGTCGTGCTCGCTCGCGCCGGAGAGGAACCGCTCGGCGAACTCGGGCCAGGGGGTCGTCGCGTAGAGCTTCTGGAACGGCTCGTCGCGGTCGTAGTCGGGGGCGCAGGACGTGAAGTGGGCGCCGTTCGGGGCCTCGACGACCCCGGTGACGGAGTGCCGGCTCACCAGCAGCGACTGTGGCGGCGCGTCCTTGGTGAGCTCGGCCGTCTCGACGACCTGCTCGCAGGAGATGTACGCGGTGTCGGCGGCCTCGCAGAACAGGTCGTCGAAGTACGGGTCGGGGCCCAGGTACTGGCCGTTGCCGAGCCGGTCGGCGCGGTTGAGGTGGACGAACGCGGCGTCCATGCGCAGGGCGGGGACGGCGACGAACTCCTCCCGCACGCCCGCGTCGTTCGGGTACGGCGACGTCACCGTCCGCAGCTCGGGGTTGACCCGCATGACGTCGGAGCCGAGGCCGGCCCGGACGGGCATGAACGGCAGGCGGTTGGCGGCGGCGTGCAGCCCCCACATGAACATCGCCTCGTCGATCTCGGTCAGCTCGAAGCCACCACGTTCGCGGGCGGCGCGGAAGTGCGGTTCGAGGGGGATCGAGTCGAGCGTGGTGAAGGCGGCGACGAGCTTGCGGATCCGGCCGGCCGCGGCCAGCAGGCCGACGTCCGGGCCGCCGTACGAGATCACCGTGAGATCGGTGATCTCGGACCGGAGCAACGCTCTGACCAGGGCCATCGGTTTGCGCCGGGAGCCCCAGCCGCCGATCCCGAGGGTCATGCCGGAACGCAGCCCGGCCACCGCCTCGTCCGGGGTCATGGTCTTGTCGCCGGTGCTCTCGTCGGTCATGCCTGCCGCTCCTTCCCGAAGGTGTCCCGGACGCGGTCCGCGACCCCGCTGAGGTTGGCCTCGAAGGTGAAGCCCTGCTCGAAGCGGTAGCTGCGGCGTACGTCGACGGGGTCGATGCCGTTGATCGCGGCCTTCGCCAGCCGGATCAGATAGCCGTCCTTGCGGGCGATCTCGCCCGCCAACTCCAGGGCGGCGTCGAGCAGTTCTTCGCGCGGCACGACTTTCCAGACCGAGCCGTGCGCGTGCAGTTCGGCGGCCGTGGCGGTGCGCGAGGTGTAGTACAGGGCCCGCATCAGGTGCTGCGGCACCAGCCGGGCCAGATGGGTCGCGGCGCCGAGCGCGCCGCGGTCCAGTTCCGGCAGCCCGAAGGTCGCGTCGTCGGCGGCGACGATCGCGTCGGCGTTGCCGACGAGGCCGATCCCGCCGCCCAGGCAGAAGCCCTGCACCGCGGCGACGACCGGGACCTCGCACTCGTACACCGCGGCGAACGCCTCGGCGCAGCCGTGGTTGGCGCCGATGAGCGCGGAGTGCCGTCCCGAACCGTGTTCGCGCTGCATCTCCTTGATGTCGACGCCCGCGTTGAAGCCGCGGCCGGCGGCGGCGAGCACCACGCAGCGGATCTCGGGGTCGCGGCCGGCCGTGCGGACGGCGTCGGCGAGGTCGTACCAGCCCTGTACGGGCAGCGCGTTGACGGGTGGGAAGTCGACGGTGACGAGGGCGATGCCCTTGTCCGGGCTTGAGGTGGAGACACCCATGAGCGGATCAGCTACCTTTCCACCAAACATTTGTTAGGTGACTGCTTGGTGAGGAAAGGTAGCAGCCGATGGAGCTGGACGGGAGGGTCGCCGTCGTCACCGGTGGCACGCGGGGCGTGGGCGCGGGCATCGCCCGGGCCTTTCTGCGCGCCGGGGCGCGGGTCGTGGTCTGCGCGCGCCGACCGCCGGACGAGCCGGTCGAGGAGGGCGGCCGGGAGGCCGAGTTCCGGCCCCTCGACCTGCGGGACGACGGGGCGGTACGGGACTTCTTCGACGCCGTCGCGGAGTCGTACGGGCGCCTCGACGTGCTGGTCAACAACGCGGGCGGGACGCCGTACCGGCTGCTCGGAGAGGGCGAGGCGGAACGGCACGCGCGGGTCGTCGGGCTCAATCTGACCGCGCCGCTGACCGCCACGCTCGCCGCCTACGAGCACCTCCGGGCGGCGCGCGGCTCGGTCGTGATGATCGGCAGCGTCAGCGGGACGCGGCCCTCGCCGGGGACCGCCGCGTACGGCGCCGCGAAGGCCGGGCTGGAGAACCTGGCCCGCTCGATGGCCGTGGAATGGGCGCCGGAGGTCCGGGTCAACACCCTCGTCCTCGGCATGGTCCGCACCGAGCTGTCCCACCTGCACTACGGGGACGAGAACGGGATCGCGGCGGTCGGCCGGACCGTCCCGCTGGGCCGGCTCGCCGAGCCGTCCGACATCGGCGAGGCCGCCGTGTTCCTCGCCTCGGACCGGGCGGGGTACGTCTCCGGCGCGTCGCTGCTCGTGCACGGCGGCGGGGAGCGTCCCGCCTTTCTGGATGCCGCAACTGTCAACAAGGAGAGCTGAGATGGGAATCTGCGACGGACGGGTCGTGATCGTGACGGGCGCCGGACGGGGGCTCGGTAGGGCGCACGCCCTGGCGTTCGCCGCCGAGGGGGCGAAGGTCGTCGTCAACGACCTGGGCGTGGGGCTCGACGGGCGGCCGGGGCCGGACAGTCCGGCGGCGCAGGTCGTCGACGAGATCCGCGCGGCGGGCGGCGAGGCGGTCGCGCACGGCGGCGACATCGCGACGGGGGAGGGCGCGGCGTCGCTGGTGGAGACCGCGATCGACGAGTTCGGCCGGCTCGACACCCTGGTCAACAACGCGGGCTTCCTGCGCGACCGGATGCTGGTCAACCTCGACGAGGACGACTGGGACGCGGTCATGCGGGTGCATGTGAAGGGCCACTTCCTGCCGCTCAAGCACGCCGCCGCGCACTGGCGGGCGGCGTCGAAGGCGGGCCGCGAGGTGACGGCCCGGGTGATCAACACGACGTCCGGGGCGGGGCTGCTCGGCAGCGTCGGCCAGGGCAACTACGCGGCGGCGAAGGCCGGGATCGTCGGCCTGACGCTGGTCGCGGCGGCGGAGATGGGCCGGTACGGGGTGCAGGTCAACGCCATCGCCCCGGCGGCCCGGACCCGCATGACCGAGGAGGTCTTCGGCGGCCTGGAGGGCGCGCCGGAGGACGTGTCCCCGCTGGTGGTGTGGCTGGGCTCGGCCGCCTCGGCGGGCGTCACGGGCCGCGTCTTCGAGGCGGAGGGCGGCCGCATCACGGTCATGGAGGGCTGGCAGCCAGGCCCGACCGCGAACCGCGACGGCCGGTGGACACCGGCCGAGGCGGGCGACACGACCCTGAAGCTCCTGGCCGACTCGAGGGACCCGAGGCCGGTGTACGGGGCGTCATGACGGAGCGGCGGCCGGGGCCGGGTGCCGTGGGTCGGGAACCGGGTGCTGGGGCCGGCGCCCGAGAGGCAGGCGCCAGCCGCCGCTCCGCGTCCGGACACCGGCCGTCGCGCCGGCCCCCGGGCCCGGACGTCGCGCTTGCGCGCCGACCCTGGGCGTCGGGTCCGGGCGCCGGCCTTCGCGCCGGCCTCGGCCGTCGGTCTGCCGCGCCGACTGCCAGGACGGCCGTTCGGCGGGGCGCCGCCTCCCGCGGCCCCTCACGTCGTGCCTCAGCAGTCGCGCCTGCGTGCCGACCCTGGGCTTCGGGTCCGGGCGCCGGCCTTCGGGCCAGGTCCGGGCGTCGGGTCCGTGTTCCTCGGGCGCCGGGGCCGGGCGCCGGCACTGGACGACAGGGCGGGCCGCCGGCCCGCCGCGCCGGGCGCCCGCCCGCCCCCGTCGCGTCTGCCGTCAGGCGCGGCAGTGGAGCATTTCGAGGGGTGGGTTGGTATGGAAGTCCGCCCAGAAGTCCGGGCCGAACTCGCGCAGGCCCGCCTCCGAGACCGTCAGGGGGACCCAGGTCAGGTCGGTGAACCCGGCAGCCCGCAGGCTCTCCTCGTAGACCTCGCGGCGCGGGCGGTTGGCTACGAAGGAGACCGGCGGGTCGAGCAGGGCCGTGATCCGGACCTGCGGCCCGGTCTCGCCCTCCTCGCCGGTGAGCTCGCTGAGGAAGCCGTACTTCTCCGGCGTCGGCCCGTCGAAGCGGAAGTCGGGCGACTGGTTGAGCACGAAGAAGTCGGCGCCGGGCTTCAGGCTCCGGTGCACGTTGCGGCACATCCGCTCCGTCGTGGCGACGTCGCTCGCGTAGCTGAGCAGCTGCACCGCCAGGCCGATGTCGAAACGCTCCTCGAAGGACCGCAGTTCGGCCACATCGCCCACCTCGTAGCGCACACCCAGCGGATCGTTCTTCTCCAACTGCTGTGCCACCGCGACCATTTCGCCGGAGATGTCGATGCCCAGCACCTCGGTGGCGCCGCGCCGCCGGAACTCCCGGCTGTAGAACCCGGTTCCGGACGCCAGGTCGAGGACCGACCTGCCCCGCACGTCCCCCACCATCGCCAGGAAGCTGGGCACCACCGCGTACTGCTCCAACGGGAGGGCCTTGAAGCCCTCGTACGCCTCGCCGATCTCGTCGTACTGCTGCACACTCATCGTGCCGTCCTCCCCTGTGGCTGGTCACGTACCGGACCACGGCCCCCCCGAAGCCCGGGGCATGCCGCGGCCTCTGGTTCGGCAGTCTGCCCAAACCCGGACGGCCGTTCGTACTGGCGGAACCCACAAGAATCCGGACACCGTCCCGGTCGCCCGTACGAGCGGGAGGGGCTCGGGCGCTGCCTCGGCCCGTCCTTTCGCCGGCTCGTCGGCGAACACCGCAACGGACCGGGCCCGCCTGGGACAGCATGCGTCCTGACACTGAATCGCCGTCACGGGCGAGGCACGGGGGAACGCATGGGGGATCGCATGGGGCTGCTGGTTGCGTCGGATGACGTCGGGGCGGACGAGGAGCGCTTCGATTGGTTCTGCAAGACGGTGAACGACGAGGTGATGCCCGTCATGCTCAGCACCCGGCATCCGGACGCCTTCCGGGCGAGCATCACGGACCTGGATCTGGGGGTGGTGCGGCTGACCGCTGTGGCCTGCTCGCCGGTGGACTCGCGCCGCACCGCGACGCACGTCCGGCGTGGCGATCCCGAGCACGTACAGCTGGCGCTCCTCACCCAGGGCGCTCTCGTGATCTCTCAGCGGGGCAACGAATCGGCGGTCACGGGGGGACTCGTGCTCACCGACACCTCACGGCCCAGCGAGGGGGCATGCACCGGCGGGCGGATCGAGTCGGTCCTCCTGCGGATCCCCCGTCAGGACCTGACGCTGAGCGCTGACCGGGTGGACAAGCTCCTCGCGCAGAACCTGGCCGCTGACGCGGGCTCGGGGGCCGTCCTCGCCGACTTCCTGAAGTCGCTGGTCACCCACGGCCCGCACTGCCGCCCGGAGGAACTGTGCGCGATGGGGACCGTCGCCCTCGACCTGGCCACCGCGTTTCTCGCGCGCCGGCTCGGTGACCCCGGTCTGGCGCCTGTCGAGGCCCGAGCGCGGGAGACACTGCACCGGATCCACCGCTTCGTCGAGAACAATCTCGGCGACCCCGGCCTGACTCCGCAGCTGATCGCCGACCGGCACAACATGTCCCTGCGGCGTCTCCACGCCCTCTTCGGCGACCAGCCCCTGACCGTCTCGGCACACATCCGCCACAGCCGCCTCGAACACGCCCGGATCGACCTCGCATCGGCGGATCCGAGGAGTCGGTCCGTCCAGACGATCGCGGCCCGCTGGGGCTTCTCCAGCGCCACCGGGTTCAGCCGGGCGTTCCGCGCCGCCTACGGCATCACCCCGTCCGAACACCGCGCGAACTCCCGTGCCACTCACGGCACTTAGAGCACACAAACCCAGCACGCCCTGCACACTGCCGGGCGCCGCCCAGCCCTAGATTCTCCGCTGAAGAGAGCACCACAGCGTGAGTTGCGGCGGCTGCTCATGGCGTGCGTGCCGATGGGTTGACCATTCATCGAAGGGGAGACATCGCATGTCTGGACTGTTCGGCAAGGTGGCGGCCGTGGCGGCCGCGGCGACGGCGGTCGTGACGCTGGCGGGGGCGCCCGCGAGCGCGGCGGAGAACGCGTACAACACGCGGAGTGTGTGGCTGGACGGCGACCCGATCGAGACCGACGCCGAGGCGTGCACCAGCAGGAGCATCTACCTGGCCAGCGGTTGGTACACGTGGACGCAGATCTTCGGGGCCGCCCGCACGCCGTCCCGCGATCTCTACCTGGCCGCGGGCACCTACACGTGGACCGACTGCATCAAGCCCCACAGCGGGTCCTACGAGCAGAAGTCCAGCCTGTACCAGCCCGGTTACCAGCCGGCGTACCTCAACGACCCGAAGTTCACCGCGACGCGGGCCACGTACACCTTCGGCTCGGAGCTCGACCCGCACTTCTGATCGACCCCCGGGGTGACACACCCGGGTCCGCCGAGGCGGCGAGCCCAGGCCCTACTCGGCCAGGCGCTTCGCCGCCTCGCGCTGGCGCGCGGTCGCGCCGGTGAGGAAGCGGGTGACCGTCTCCAGCTCCTCCGTCGTGAACTCCTCGTAGAGTTCGTACACTTCGCGGGCCCAGTCCTCGAAGAGCGGGGCGAGCTCGGCGAGTTTCTCGGGGCGCGGTTCGACGAGCACCCGGCGCTTGTCCGTCGGGTGCTTCACCCTGCGCACGAAGCCCTTGCGTTCGAGCCGGTCGACGAGCCCGGTCACCGAGGCGGGCGCGAGGCCCGAGTGCTCGGCCAGCTCCTTCGCCGTGAGCGCGCCGTGCCGCTCGAGCAGGTCGAGCGTCTTGGTCTCGGTGGCGCCCAGGTCCTGCTTCGCCGCGACCGCCGTGTGGAAGGCGACGGAGGCGGCGCTCGAGTCGCGGCCGGCCTCGGTGAGGGCGGCGATCACCTCGGCGCGGCGGGAGTTCTGCTCGCTCATGGAGGCAGCTTCTCATAAATATTTCGTTCGGTAGAACGAAAGGGTTGCGATCACGCGTGCCCGTGTGTCAGCTTTTATTTCGTTAGGGCGAACGAAATAAAAGAGGGGTCACGCCATGAGCGCAGCAACCGGCACCACCACCGCGCACGGCGCGGGCGGTGTCGCAGTCGTCCACCCGCGCCGCTGGGCCGCCGCCGTCGTGATGATGATCGCCGCGCTGATGGACCTGGTCGACGTCACCATCGTCAACGTCGCCCTGCCCTCCATCGGGCAGGACCTCGGCGCGTCGGACAGCGCGCTGCAGTGGACGGTCTCCGCGTACCTGCTCGGCTTCGCGGCGACCCTGATCGTCGCAGGACACCTCGGCGACCGGTACGGCCGCAAGGCGATGTTCCTCGCCGGGACCGCCGGCTTCGGACTCGCGAGCCTCGCGTGCGGCGTCGCGCAGACGCCCGGACAGTTGATCGCGGCGCGCGCGGTGCAGGGCGTGGCCGCGGCGGTCCTGATGCCCCAGGTCCTCGGCTCGTTCCACAGTCTCTTCCGGGAGGGCAGAGAACGGGGGAAGGTGTTCGGACTGTACGGGGCGGTGGCCGGCTTCGCCTCGGCGCTCGGACTGCTGCTCGGCGGACTGCTCACGGACGCGGACCTGTTCGGGCTCGGGTGGCGCGCCGTCTTCCTCGTGAACGTCCCCGTCGCGATGCTGACCCTGGCCGCCGCGGTCGTCCTCGTACCGGCGACCCGCGAACGGTCCGCCGCGCGGCCCGACGTGCCCGGCAGCCTGGTGCTCGCGGGCGGTCTCGTCGCGATCGTGCTGCCGCTGGTGCAGGGCCGCGAGTACGACTGGCCGGCGTGGGGCTGGGCGCTGATGGGCGCCGGGCTGCTCGCGATCGCCGCGCTGGCGCGGCGCGGGACGCTGCTGCCGGCACGGATCCTCCGGGTCCGGGCGTTCTCGCTCGGGCTGGCGGTGCAACTGCTGTTCGCGCTCGGGATGCAGGGGTTCTTCCTCGTGTACGCGATCTGGCTGCAGGGCCGGCAGGGGTACGCGCCGCTGGAGGCGGGCGTCCTGATGCTGGCGTTCTCGGCCGGCGGATTCCTGACCGCGCCGGCCGCGGACCCGCTGGCGGAACGGCTGGGCCGGATCGTCCCGGTCGCGGGCGCGGTGGCGATGGCGGGCGGCTACGGCTGGGTGTGGGTGGCGATGGACGGCGGGGCGGCGGTGCACACGGGAGCCTGGCCGATGGTGCCGGGTCTGGTCGTCGCCGGAGCGGGACTGGGGCTGCTGGTGGTGCCGCTGGTGAACATCGTCCTGTCGACCGCGCCGAGCGAACTGGCGGGCGGGGCGTCCGGCATCTTCTCGACGGCCCAGCAGTTCGGCGGGGCGCTGGGGGCGGCGGTGGTCGGCACGGCGTTCTTCTCGGCGGGCTCGGTGGACGACGCGATGCCGTGGGTCGTCGCCTCGTACGCGGCGGCGGCGCTCCTCGCCCTGGCCCTTCCCCACCGGGCACCCCGCCCCTGACGGCAAGGCCCCCGGGGGCTCCGCCCCCGAACCGGGGCCTCCACGGCCCCGCCTCCCCGCATTCCCGCACAGTGGGAATGCGGGCTCCCCCGTCTCCGGGGCGCCCGCCTAGCCTCGCCGCATGCTCACACCTGAAGCGCTTCGCGAGGCCGCCGGACTGCTGGCGCGGGCCGAGCTCGGGCGGGTGCCCGTGGCGCCGTTGGCGGAGCGGTGTCCGGGGATCGACGTCGAGGACGCGTACCGGATCCAGCTGCTCAACATCGACGCCCGGATCGCCGCCGGAGCCCGTGTCGTCGGGCACAAGGTCGGCCTGTCCTCGCCCGTCATGCAGCGCATGATGGGCGTCCACGAGCCCGACTACGGTCACCTCCTGGACGACATGGCCCTCGACCCGTCCACCCCCGTCGACCTCTCCCGCTACTGCGCCCCGCGCGTCGAGGTCGAGGTCGGGTTCGTGCTCGGCGACGACCTGCCGGGGGCCGACTGCACCGTCGCCGACGTCCTTGCCGCCACCGAACGCGTCGTCCCCGCACTGGAGTTGATCGACAGCCGGATCGCCGACTGGCGCATCGGCATCGCCGACACCATCGCCGACAACGCCTCCTCCGCCGGCTTCGCCACCGGAGACGGCGTCGATCCCCGAGAGCTGGACCTCACCGCCATCGACGCCGTGCTGCACCGCGACGGCCTGCCCGTCGCCGACGGCCGCTCGGACGCCGTCCTCGGCGACCCCGCCGTCGCCGTCGCCTGGCTCGCCCGTACCGTCGCCCGCTTCGACGTGCCGCTGAAGAAGGGTCACCTCGTCCTGCCGGGGTCCTGCACCCGCGCCGTCGACGTCGTCGCCGGGTCCACGTACACCGCCGAGTTCCGCGGGCTCGGATCCGTCTCCCTCTCCTTCCAGTGAGGCCACGATGACCACGCTCACCGCCGCCGTCGTCGGCTCCGGCAACATCGGAACCGACCTGCTGTACAAGCTGCTCCGCTCCCCGCACATCGAGCCCCGCTGGATGGTCGGCGTCGACCCGGACAGCGAGGGGCTCGCCCGGGCCCGCAAGCTCGGCCTCGAGACCCGCGCCGACGGGGTCGACGGACTCCTCGCCGGGTCCGAGCTGCCCGACCTCGTCTTCGAGGCCACCTCCGCGTACGTGCACCGCGCCAACGCCCCGCGCTACGCCGAACTCGGCATCACCGCGATCGACCTCACCCCGGCCGCCGTCGGCCCCGCCGTCGTCCCGCCGGCCAACCTGACCGAGCATCTCGACGCCGCCAACGTCAACATGATCACCTGCGGCGGTCAGGCCACCATCCCCATGGTGTACGCCGTCTCCCGCGTCGTCCCCGTGGCCTACGCCGAGATCGTCGCGTCCGTCGCCTCCGTCTCGGCCGGCCCCGGAACCCGCGCCAACATCGACGAGTTCACCCGGACCACCTCCCGCGGCATCGAGACCATCGGCGGCGCCGGACGCGGCAAGGCGATCATCATCCTCAACCCCGCCGACCCGCCGGTCATCATGCGCGACACCGTGTTCTGCGCGATCCCGGAGGACGCCGACCGGGAGGCGATCGCCGCCTCCGTCAAGCAGGTCGCCGAGGACGTCGCGGCGTACGTGCCCGGCTACCGGCTGCGCTCCGAGCCGCAGTTCGACGACCCGTCCGACGCCAACGGAGGCATGGCCCGGGTCGCGATCTTCCTGGAGGTCGAGGGTGCGGGCGACTACCTCCCGCCGTACGCCGGAAACCTCGACATCATGACCGCCGCCGCCACCAAGGTCGGCGAGGAGTTCGCCAAGAGGGGCCAGCGATGACGTACGACATCCGGATCACCGACTCGTCCCTCCGCGACGGCTCGCACGCCAAGCGCCACCAGTTCACCGCCGAGGACGTCAGCTCCGTCGTCGCCGCGCTCGACGACGCGGGCGTGCCCGTCATCGAGGTCACCCACGGCGACGGGCTCGGCGGCTCCTCCTTCACCTACGGCTTCTCCCGCACCCCCGAGCAGGAGCTGATCAAGGCCGCCGTCGAGACCGCCCGCCGGGCGAAGATCGCGTTCCTGATGCTGCCCGGGCTCGGCGTCAAGGACGACATCCGCGCCGCGCACGCGAACGGCGCGCAGATCTGCCGGATTGCCACCCACTGCACCGAGGCCGACATCTCCGTCCAGCACTTCGGGCTGGCCCGCGAGATGGGCCTGGAGACCGTCGGCTTCCTGATGATGTCGCACTCCACCACCCCCGAGAACCTCGCCCGCCAGGGCCGGATCATGGCCGACGCCGGCTGCCAGTGCGTGTACGTCGTCGACTCCGCCGGCGCCCTGGTCATGGACGAGACCGCCGACCGGGTCGCCGCCCTCGTCGCCGAACTCGGCGACGACGCCCAGGTCGGCTTCCACGGCCACGAGAACCTCGCCCTCGGCACCGGCAACTCGATCGCCGCCATCAAGGCGGGCGCCCTGCAGATCGACGGCTCGACCCGCCGCCTCGGCGCGGGCGCCGGCAACACCGCCGTCGAGGCGCTCGTCGCCGTCTGCCACAAGATGGGCATCCGCACCGGCATCGACGTACTGAAGATCATCGACGCGGCCGAGGACGTCGTCCGGCCCGTCATGGACGAGGAGTGCCGGCTCGACCGGCTCGCCCTGCTCATGGGCCACGCCGGCGTCTACTCCAGCTTCCTCAAGCACGCCTACCGGCAGGCCGAGCGGTACGGCGTCCCCGGCGCCGAGATCCTGCTCCGGGCCGGCGAACGCCGCCTGGTCGGCGGCCAGGAGGACCAGCTCATCGACATCGCCCTCGAACTCGTCAGGGAGCAGGGCGCCGTGAAGGAGAAGGAGAACGCGCGATGACCGCCATCGACGAAGGACCCCGCGTCATCGACGCCGGCACCCCGCCCACCCGGTTCGCCCGCGGCTGGCACTGCCTCGGCCTCGCCGAGGAGTTCAAGGACGGGAAGCCGCACGAGATCGAGGCGTTCGGCACCAAGCTCGTCGTCTTCCAGGGCGAGGACGACGGGATGCTCCACGTCCTCAACGCCTACTGCCCGCACATGGGCGGCAACCTCGCCCACGGCACGATCAAGGGCGACGCGGTCGCCTGCCCGTTCCACGACTGGCGCTGGTCCGGCGACGGCCGCTGCGCCGGCATCCCGTACGCCCGGCGCGTCCCACCGCGCGCCCGCACCCGCGCCTGGACCACCCTGGAGCGCAACCGGCAGCTCTTCGTCTGGCACGACCCCGAGGGCAACCCGCCCCCGCCCGAGGTCACCATCCCCGAGATCGAGGGTCTCGAGAGCGGCGAGTGGTCCGCCTGGTCCTGGAACGCCGCCCGCGTGGACGGCTCCCACTGCCGCGAGATCGTCGACAACATCGTCGACATGGCGCACTTCTACTACGTGCACTACGCGTTCCCGACGTACTTCAAGAACGTCTTCGACGGCCATGTCGCCACCCAGTACCTGGAGTCCACGCCGCGCGAGGACATGGACCTCGGCAACCTCAGCGCCCCGCTGCGCTCCGACGCGTCCTACTACGGCCCGTCCTACATGATCGACCGGGTCTGGTCGGACATCGGCGGCGGCGTGGAGATGGAGAGCGTCCTCATCAACTGCCACTACCCGGTGGACGCGAACAGCTTCGTCCTGCTCTACGGCACGACCGTGCGCAAGCTGCCCGGCATGACCGACGAGCAGGCCGACGACGCCGCGAAGCTGTTCACCTCCGGCCTCGCCGTCGGCTTCGAGCAGGACATCGAGGTCTGGCGGAACAAGACCCGGATCGACAACCCGCTCCTCAGCGAGGAGGACGGGCCGGTCTACCAGCTCCGCCGCTGGTACGAGCAGTTCTACGTCGACACCGCCGACGTCAAGGACGAGATGGTGCGCCGCTTCGAGTTCGAGATCGACACGACGCGGGCCAACGAGGCCTGGCGCGCCGAGGTCGCCGGGAACATCGCCAGGCGGGCGCAGGAGCAGGCAGAGGCACCGGAGCAGGAGGCCTGATGCGCGCCGTGGAGTGCGGGGCCTGCGGCAACCAGGTGCTGTGCGAGAAGTTCAGCCCCGCGCACACCGCCGTGCAGTGGACGGAGGAGGCCGCGGCGGTCTGCCCGAGCATCGCCGAGCGGGTCGCGGCCGGCGAGCCGTCGGCCCGGGTCCGGGTCTGCGCCGCGCTCCGCGACAGCATCGACGCCGCCGTCGCGGCGGGCGACCTGGAGGTGACGGGTGCCTGGTAGCCGTACGGTCCGGGTGGTGGAGGCGGTCCGCGAGACCGCCGACGCCGTCTCGCTGGTCCTCGACGCCGGCGGCGCCGAACTCCCGTACCGACCCGGTCAGTTCCTGACGGTACGGATTCCCGGCCGCGGCGCCCGCTGCTACTCGCTGGCCAGCTCCCCGCACACCGGGGAGCCGCCGCGGATCACCGTCAAGCGGGTGCCCGGCGGGGTCGGGTCGGGCTGGATGTGCGACGAGGTGGCGGTCGGCGACGAGCTGGAGGTGCTGCCGCCGGCCGGCACCTTCGGTCCCGCCGACCTCGACCGCGACCTGCTCCTGGTGGCGGGCGGCAGCGGCATCACGCCGGTGGTGTCGGTTGCCAAGTCGGCGCTGGCGGCGGGGCGGGCGCGGGTGGCCCTCGTGTACGCGAACCGCGACGAGCCGGCCGTCATCTTCCGCGACGAGCTGCGCGAGCTGGCCGAGGACTACCCGAGCCGCTTCACGCTGATCCACTGGCTGGAGTCGCTGCAGGGCCTGCCCACCGCCGACGCGCTCACCGCGACCGTCGCGCCGTACGCGGCCCGCGACACCTACCTGTGCGGGCCGGGCCCGCTGATGGACGCGGCGGAGGCGGCGGTACGGGCCACCGGCGGACGCACCGTCCGCCGCGAGCGGTACTTCTCCCTCGCCGACGACGTCTTCGACCGGCCGGCAGCCGCCGACACGCCGTCCGAGGACGCGCCCGCCTACACGGCCCGGGTCGTCCTGGACGGCGACGTCCACGCGATCCCCGGCGGTCGGGACGTCCCGCTCCTCGACGCCCTCCTCAAGGCCGGCGTCGACGCGCCGTACTCCTGCCGCGAGGGCGCCTGCGCGGCCTGCACCTGCCGGATCGTCGCGGGAGAGGTGAAGCTGCTGCGCAACGAGGTCCTGACGGACGCCGACCTCGCAGACGGCTACACCCTGGCCTGCCAGGCCGTCCCACTGAGCGACCACGTCGAGGTCACGTACGACGAGTGAGCGGCCGGACGCCGAACCGCCCGGACGACGCACGCGCGGCCCGGGCACCTGCTCCGCCCCGGTGGTCGGCCGTGCTGCGGCCGGCGGAGGGGCGGACGGCAGAGCGCCCCGCGACGAGCGGGTGCCGGCCCGTGCCGGTTCGGCTTCGGTGCCTCGGGCTCGGTGGTCGCCCGTGCTGCGGGCAGCGGAGGGGTGGACGTCGGAACCCCCGGGCGACGCGCGGGAGCCGGCCGGCGCCGGTTCGGCTTCGGTGGCTCCGGACCGGTGATCGGCCGTCCTGCGGCCGGCGCGCGGTGGGCCGCTGCTGCGGCTCCGATCGGGGCTGGCCCCGCGGCCCCGACCCTGGCCATGGCCTCCGGCCCCGACTCCGACCCCGGCCTCCAGCCCCGGCCCGGCCTCCAGCGCCCGGCCCGGCCTCCAGCCCCGGCCCGGCCTTCGGCCCCGGCCCGGCCCTTGGCCTCGGCCCGGCGCTCGGCCCCGGCCCGGCCCCCGGCCGGGATCCGCTCAGGCCGCCTTCCCGGCGCTCGCTACATCCACTCGCTGGTCCACAGCCAGCCCATCATCGTGTCCATCTCCTGCTCCGACATGTCCGGGGCGGGGAGCGACTCGGTGGGTGTCGGTCTGCGGGGTGGGCGGGTGGGGCCGAACAGGTCCTGCCAGACGGCGCGGGCGCAGGCCCGCACGGCGGGGGCGAGGCGTTCGAGCTCGCGGTGCGCGCCCCGGCCCGACACCGACACCGCGGCGATCGCCCGGCCCGCGCCGCGCAGCGGGGCCGCCACGCAGGACACCCCGCGGAAGGTCTCCTCCTCGTCGAAGGCCACGCCCCGGTCCCGGACCGCGGCCAGGCGCGAGCGGAGCTGCGCCGGCTGGACGACCGTACGGGGCGTGTGCGCCCGCAGTCGCGCCGCCAGGACCGACTCGACGACCCCCGGGTCCCCGAAGGCGAGCAGCGCCTTGCCGGCCGCCGTGGAGTGCGCGGGCATCCGCCCGCCGACCCGGGACGGGACGGCGGTGTCGGCGGAACCGCCGATCCGTTCCAGGCAGACGATCTCGGCGCCGTCGAGCACGTACAGGTGCACCAGGTGGCCGGTCGACTCGTGCAGCGCGTGCAGGCGCGGGAGCGCGGCCTGTCGCAGCCGGTTGTGGTGCGCGGCGAGCGCGCCGAGCTCCAGCATCCGCATGCCCATGCGGTAGTCCCGGCCCTCCCGGTCGAGCCAGCGCAGCTGGACCAGCTGGTCCAGGATGCGGTGCGCGGAGGAGCGGGGGAGGCCGGAGCGGCGGATCACCTCGGTGAGCGAGAGACGCGGCTCGGGCCCGTCGAAGGCGGCCAGCACCCGCGCCGCCTTCTCCAGGAGGGACGGGGCTGCCGTAGCGGGTGCCGGTACGCCGACGAGCTCAGCGGTCATGGACGTCTCCCCAGGTGACAGAGCGCCGCCGCGCCATCGCGACGTGTTTCCGTGACGTTTCGCAGACCCTGCCACGCCCGCCCGGCCGGCGGGAAGACACCTGCGCCACTTATTTCTAATAGAAACACCTGAAGATGTGTCATCTTCACCGTCCGCCGAACCGTCCGCCGAACCGTCCGCCGACCCGTCCCCCGGACCCACGCCCGGTCCGACGGGTTCCCGCTCAGCGGGAACCCCGTATGTCGGTCCGGAACACCTCGGGCGTACGGTCCAGCCACTTCCACTCCCCTTTCGAAGTAGAGAGGACACGCGATGAGCGACGCCACCGGAGCCGTCCTCGAGGCCGTCCGGGCCCTCGCCCCGGTCCTGCGCGAGCGGGCCGCCGAGGCCGAGGCCGCCCGAAAGGTCCCCGAGGCATCCATCGAGGACCTCGCCGGGACCGGCTTCTTCCAGCTGCTCCAGCCGCGCGCCTACGGCGGATTCGCCGCCGACCCCGCCGTGTTCTACACCGCCGTCAAGGAGATCGCGAAGGCCTGCGGCTCCACCGGCTGGGTCGCCTCCGTCGTCGGCGTCCACCCCTGGCACGTCGCCCTGTACGAGGCGAAGGCCCAGGAGGAGGTGTGGGGCGCCGACCCGGCCGCCCGGATCTGCTCCTCGTACGCGCCGACCGGCAAGGTCACCCCCGTCGACGGCGGCTTCGTCCTCGACGGCCGCTGGCACTTCTCCTCCGGCTGCGACCACACCGACTGGGCGCTGCTCGGCGGACTGGTCACCGACGCCGACGGCCGGCCCGTCGACATGCGCACCTTCCTCGTGCCGCGCGCCGAGTACCGGATCGACGATGTCTGGGACACCGTCGGCCTGCGCGGCTCC
This sequence comes from Streptomyces sp. HUAS YS2, assembly GCF_033343995.1. Lineage (NCBI taxonomy): Bacteria > Bacillati > Actinomycetota > Actinomycetes > Kitasatosporales > Streptomycetaceae > Streptomyces > Streptomyces solicathayae. The sequence goes on from NZ_CP137573.1 coordinate 6,001,086, forward strand.
GGCTCCAACGACATCGTCTGTGAAGGCGTGTTCGTGCCCGAGCACCGGGCGCTCAGCTTCGGACCGGTCACCGCGCTCGACACGCCCGGCCAGCAGGTCAACCCCGAGCCGCTGTACCGCCTCCCGTACGCCTCGGTGTTCACCACCACCATCTCCACCCCGATCGTCAGCATCGCCGAGGGCGCCCACGAGGCGTACGCCGCCGCCACCCGCGAGCGGTTCCGCGTCTCGTACGGCCAGCAGGTCGCCCAGGACCCCTTCGCGCAGGTACGGATCGCCCGCGCCGCGAGCGACATCGACGCCGCCTGGCTCCAGCTCACCCGGAACATCGGTGAGTTGTACGAACTGGCCGGTCGCGGCGAGCCGCTCCCGATGGCGCTGCGCGCCCGGACCCGGCGCGACCAGGTGCTGGCCACCGAACGGGCCGTCGCCGCCGTCGACCTGCTGATGGAGAACGCCGGCGGCAGCGCGATGCGCACCGGCCCCAACCCCGTCCAGCGCGCCTGGCGCGACGTGCACACCGGCCGCGGTCACGCCGCCAACGACCCGGAACGAGCCCTCGCGCTCTACGGCCAGGCGGTGCTCGGTCTCGACATCCAGGACACGATGCTGTGATGAGCCTCGACTACGCGAACACCTCCCGCACCGCCAAGACCGCCGCCGGCCTCACCCTCCACTACCACGAGGCGGGCCCGGCCGACGCCCCCGTCGTGATCATGCTGCACGGCGGCGGCCCCGGCGCCTCCGCCTGGTCCAACTTCGGCGCCAACCTGCCCGTCTTCGCCGAGCACTTCCGCACCCTGCTGATCGACCAGCCCTGCTTCGGCCGCTCCGACAAGCCCGAACTCGACCGCGACTACTTCTCCTTCAGCGCCGCCGCGGTTGCCGGCCTGCTCGGCGAACTCGGCATCGAGAAGGCCCACTTCATCGGCAACTCGCTGGGCGGCGGCACCGCCGTCCGGATCGCCCTCGACCATCAGCACCTGGTCGACAAGCTGCTCCTGATGGGCCCCGGCGGGATCTCCGTCAACCTGTTCTCGGCCGACCCCACCGCGGGCATCAAGCAGCTCTTCGCCTTCAACTCCGCGCCCGAGCCCACCCGGGAGCTCATGCGGGCGTTCCTGCTGACCATGGCGTACGACCCGGCGATCGTCACCGACGCCTTCGTCGAGGAGCGCTACACCCAGGCCGTCGACCCGGACGCCCGCCTCGGCAGCGCCCGGATGGGCGCGGCGTTCGCCAACCCGGCCTGGCAGCAGGACACCATGCTCTGGCGCGAGGCCCACCGCATCACCCGGCCCACCCTGCTCACGTGGGGTCGCGAGGACCGCGTCAACCCGCTCGACGGCGCGCTCCTCGCGCTCAAGGCCATCCCCGACGCCCGGCTGCACGTCTTCCCGCACTGCGGCCACTGGGCGCAGACCGAGGCGTTCGACGCGTTCAACCGCCTCGCCCTGGACTTCTTCTCGCACTGACTCGCGCCTTCCGCGCGAACCGACCTGAACTGAGGACCCCCGCCATGGACATCCGCTCGCTCGGCTACCTCCGCATCGAGACCGCCAAGCTCGCCGACTGGCGCACCTACGCCCTCGACATCCTCGGCATGGTCGAGGGCGAGGGCTCGGACGACACCGTCCTGCACGCCCGCATCGACGACCGGATCCGCCGTTTCTCCTTCGTCGCCGGCGAGACCGACCGGCTTCTCGCGGCCGGCTTCGAGGTGCCGAACGCCCGCGCCCTGACCGAGGCCGCCGAGGAACTGGAGGCCCACGGCTTCCCCGTGAAGCACGCCGACGAGGCCACCCTCGCCGAGCGCCGCGTCCAGGGCCTCGTCCATGTCGAGGACCCTGCCGGCAACCCCCTGGAGATCTACTGGGGCCAGGCCCAGGACCACACCCCGCTCGGCACCCCGTACGGCAACCGCTTCGTCACCGGCGACCACCTCGGCCTCGGCCACGTCGTCCTGCCCGCCCCGGACATGGAGGCCGCCGTCTCCTTCTACGAGCACCTGCTCGGCTTCCAGCTCCGCGACCGGATGAAGCTGCCGCCGGTCGCCGTGCCCACCGGCGCGCCCGGCCACGACTTCTACTGGATGAACTTCCTCAGCCCCAACGCCCGCCACCACAGCGTCGGCCTCTACCCCGGCGCCCTGCCGCCCGGCATCGTCCACTTCATGGTCGAGACGGACTCCCTCGACGCCGTCGGCTACTGCCTGGACCGGATGAACGCGGCCGGCATCCCGATCGCCTCCACGCTCGGCCGGCACTCCAACGACCACATGGTCTCGTTCTACGCCCAGGGCCCCGGCGGCTTCCAGGTCGAGTACGGCTGGGACGGGCTGATCGTCGACCCGGCCACCTGGACCACGAAGGAGATCACCTCCGACAGCCTGTGGGGCCACCAGTGGAACGGCTGACCGATCGTCAGATGAAGCACGTCCTGGGCCACTTCGCCAGCGGCGTGACGGTCGTCGCCGCCGCCGGCGAGGACGGCCGGCCTGCGGGCCTGGCCGTGCAGTCCTTCGCCTCGCTCTCCCTCGCCCCGCCGCTCGTCCTGCTCTGCGTCGGGAAGAACTCCACCAGCTGGCCGAAGGTCGAGCGCGTCGGCCGGTTCGGGGTCTCGATCCTCGCCGAGGACCAGCGTGAGGTCTGTGCGGCGCTCGGCCGCCCCGGGCCCGGCAAGTTCGACGGCCTCGACTGGACGGCCACCGAGGACGGCGCCGTCCACATCGACGGCGCCCTCGCCACCCTCGACTGCGCGGTCCACGCCGTCCACGAGGCCGGCGACCACCTCGTCGTCACGGCCAGGGTGCACGCCCTCGACGCCCGCGAGGACGGCACGCCGCTGGTCTTCTACCGCAGCGACTACGCAACGGGGGTCTTCTCGTGACCGAGCACGTGACCGAACACGACTACGACGTCGTGGTCGTCGGCTCCGGCGCCGCCGGATTCGCCGCCGCGATCACCGCGCGGCTGCGCGGACTGACCGCCCTGGTCGTCGAGAAGACCGACCGGTACGGCGGCTCCTCCGCCCTGTCCGGCGGCGCGATCTGGGTCCCCGGCAACCTGCACCTCGACGCGGCCGGACTCGGCGACACGTACGAGAAGGCCCGCGCCTACCTCGACGCGACCGTCGGCGACCGGGTTCCGGCGGAGCGCAAGGACGCGTATCTGCGCCACGGGCCGCGCATGGTCCGGGAGTTCCACGAGCGCACCGAGGTCCGCTTCATGTACACCCCGGGCTACTCGGACTACTTCCCCGAGGCGCTCGGCGGCATGGCGCAGGGCCGCTCCATCGAACCCCAGATCATGGACCTCAAGCGGCTCGGCCCGCACGCGGCCACGATGCGCCGGGCCGGACTGCCCACGTACGGGCTGACCATGACGTCGTACGACTTCCGGTTCCTCAACATGGTCGGCCGCACCTGGGCCGGGAAGCGGCGGGCGCTGCGGGTCGGCCTGCGGGCCGTCGGGGCGCTCGCCGGCCGGCGCAAGCTGCTCTCGCTCGGCGAGGCGCTGATCGCACGGATGCGGTACTCGCTGGACCGGCTCGGCGGCGACCTGTGGCTGTCGGCGCCGGTGGCGGAACTGCTGACGGAGGACGGCCGGGTCACCGGAGTACGGCTCGATGACGGCCGGACCGTACGGGCCAGGAGCGGCGTCGTCCTCGCCTCCGGCGGCTTCTCGCACGACCAGGAGCTGCGCGAGAAGCACCTGCCCGCGCCCACCTCCACCGCCTGGACGCACGCCTCCGAGGGCCAGACCGGCGACGCGCTGCGGCTCGGCGAGGAACTGGGCGCGGCGACCGACCTGCTCGACAAGGTGTGGGGCGCGCCGTCGGTCTGCCCGCCCGGCGAGAAGCCGTTCTTCCTGGTCGCCGACCGGGGCATCCCCGGCATGGTGATCGTGAACGCGGCGGGGGAGCGGTACGCCAACGAGGCGGCGCCGTACCACGAGTTCGTGGACCGGATGTACGCCTGCGACCGGCCGGAGGCGACGACCGTTCCGTCCTGGCTGATCCTCGACGCCCGCTCGAAGGCCCGCTACATCTTCGCGGGCCTGTTCCCCGGGCAGCCGTTCCCGAAGGGCTGGAAGGACTTCGTGGTCGAGGCGGACACGCTCGCGGACCTGTCCCGCCGTATCGACGCCCCGGGCCTGGAGGCGGCGATCTCCCGCTTCAACGGCTTCGCCGAGGCGGGCAGGGACGAGGACTTCGGCCGCGGCGACTCGGTCTACGACCGCTACTACGGCGACCCGACGCTCAAGAACCCGAACCTCGCCCCGCTCGACAAGGGCCCGTTCTACGCGATCCCGGTCCACCCCGGCGACATCGGCACCAAGGGTGGCCTGGTCACCGACCCGGACGCCCGAGTCCTCCGCGAGGACGGCACCCCGATCCCCGGCCTGTACGCCGCCGGCAACTGCTCGGCGGCCGTCATGGGCGAGACGTACCCGGGCCCGGGCGCCACGATCGGCCCGGCGATGGCCTTCGCGTGGGCCGCGGTGAACACGATGGCGGAGGAACGCGACGCCGAGGCCGCCGGCTGACGCACGCCGTCACCTCGGCGTGGTCCACTCCAGGCGGGTGCGCAGGCGCGGGTCCTGGATGAATTCCAGGGCCGCCAGGGCCGTGTCGCGGGCGGCGCTCTCCGGGGGTTCGGTCGAAAGGAGCCGGACCAGGGTGTCTACCGCTCGGGGGTCCTGGCGGATCGCCAGGCCCCGGGCGGCCTCCGCCGCCGTGTCCTGATCGGGGTCCGCGAGGCGCGCCGCGAGCGCCTCGCGGACCGCCGCCGCGTCCCCCGGCACCTCCGCGAGCGCGAGCGTCGCCCAGTCCCGTACCCCCGAGTCCGCGTCGCGGCTCAGCGCCACCAGCGCGTCCACCGCGCGGGCGTCGCCCTCCGGCACCAGGCCGGTCACCGCCACCGCGACCCGGCGGCGCACCTCCGGGTCCGGATGGCCCGCGTGCCGCAGGATCTCCGGCAGCGCGGCCGGGTCCCCGAACTGGCCGAGCCCCGCCACCACCGCCTCCACCAGCGCACCGTCCCGTGCCTCCCGGGACAGCTCCCGCAGCAGCGGCAGCGACCGCGGCGCGAACTCCCGCAACTGGCCCAGCACGCTCGCCCCGAACGCCTGCCGCAGCTCGTCCCCGGCCGCCCCGCAGTACGCGGCCGCCGCCCGGAACGTCTCCTCGTCGCCGCGCCGCCACAGCGCCGCCACCGACTCCGTCCAGTCGTCCAGCTCGGGGTCCCCGCAGCGCAGCGCCCGCTCCGCCAGCTCCTCGAACGACGTCCGCAGCCCCAGCTCGCCCTCCAGGAGCGTGACGATCGCCGCGTGCCCGGTCTGCTGCTCGTTGCCCGGCCCCGGCGTGCCGTCCTCCCGCAGCAGCTCGACCACGACCGTGATCCCCCCGTCCTCCGGGATCCGTCGTACGACCGGTTCGTACTCCGTCCCGTACGTCTCCGTCAGCGACCGCAGCAGCCCCGCCTCGACGTCCGCGCCGAGCCATCCCCGCGCCTCGCGCAGCGCGTCCTCCACCGGCCCCGCGCCGAAGCCGAGCAGCGCCCGCACGCAGCCCGCCGAGCCGCGGCGGGCCGCCGCGATCAGCGGCGGCAGCCCGTCCGGCCCCGGCAGGTACGGGTCCGCGCCGTGCTCCAGGAGGGCCTGGACGGTGTCCGTGTGGCCCTGCCGGACCGCCCACGCCATCGCCGTGAAGCCGAACTCCTCCTGCCGGTCGGCCAGCGCGCCCGCCGCGAGGAGCGCCCGCACCACCTCGGTGTGCCCGCCGCACGCCGCCCCGCACAGCGGCAGGTCCGCGGCGTCCGGCCCGCTGCCGCGCTCCGGGTCGGCCCCCGCGGCCAGTAGGCTCCGGACCGCGCCCGGACGGTTCGCCACCGACGCCAGATAGAGGAGGGTCCCGCCGTCCTCGTCGGCCGTCTCGGCGGAGGCTCCCGCGCGCAGCAGCCGGACGAGGGCGTCGTCGTCCCCCGCGTGCACCGCCTCGAACAGATCGTCCATACACCGACCATCCCCCGCAAAGCCCCCCGGCGCCAAATCCGCGCGACGGACCCGCGTTACGGCTCGCAGTCCAGGACCGTCCCGCAGAGCCCGCACCGCGCCCGGATCCGCCGCCCCGTCGCCGGCACGCGGATCCGCTGATGGCAGGTCGGGCAGGGGAACGAGACCCGCAGCGAGCCCCCCGCGCCCTCGAAGGCGTACGGCGCGTCCGGCCCCGCCCGCCCGAGCCGGCGCTCCTTCACGTACCGGTGCCGGCGCGCCCAGCCCGCCCCGGCCAGCGGCGGCCTGCGCGCCTCGCGCAGCGCCCGCTCGCGGCCCCGCCCGTACGCCTCGTACGCCTGCGGGCTGGTGAACCAGGGGGAGGGGTCCTCGTCGAAGACCAGGGCCCGCAGTGCCAGTACGTACCCGAACTCCTCCGGCGTCAGATAGCCGAGCTTCTGGCTCGACATCCCGTCCTCGCGGAACGCGTCGAGCAACAGCCAGCCCGCGCCGAGGTACGTCGTCACCGTGTCGGTGAGCAGCTCGTTGTCCCGGTGGCCGGGGAAGCCGAGGTCGAGCCGGTGCAGCAGCACATGGGTGATCTCGTGGGCGAGCGCCGCGCCGATGTCCCGGCGGTGCCGCCGGAAGCGGTCGTTGAGCTCGACGAAGTACTCCGGGCCCGCCTCCAGTTCGACGGCCGCCGCGTGCTCCATCTCCCGGAAGCTCACGACCATCCGCGCCTCCGGCAGCCGCAGGTGCCGCACCAGCGTCCTTGCCACCCGTTGGGCCCCGAGGTGGAGGTCCTCGTCGTCGCCGAGGGCGATGTCCGCGGGGGCGACGCTGGCCGTGTAGGTCAGTACACCGTCGGCCGACAGGCGCCGGTAGAGCGCGGTGATCGCGCGGTGCACCGTGTCGAGGTGCGGGAAACCGTGTACGACTTCGCTACCGTTCGCCACGATCGGTACCCCCTCCGCGTGTCCACGCACCCTCAACTCTACGTGCGCCCCCGCACGTCCTCGTGGCCGAAAAGGCGGTCTTGTGAGCCCCGTACGCCGGTCCCGACAATCGGACCGCGCCTTGACGGGCTCATGCCATGTCGTTGAGGCGCGCGTCTGGAACAACCCCCCACGAAAGGCAGTCAGTTGAAGAACACACTGGTGCGTTTCCTGCAGAGAGCGGTCGCGGCCGGCGCCGTCGTCCTCGCCGCGGTCAGCCTCCAGCCCACCTCCACCGCCACCGCCGGGACCATGCCGGTCGTCGGCGGCACCCGCGCCGCCCAGGGCGAGTTCCCCTGGATGGTCCGGCTCTCCATGGGCTGCGGCGGCTCGCTGATCACCCCGCAGGTCGTCCTCACCGCCGCGCACTGCGTGAGCGGCTCCGGCAACAACACGAGCATCACCGCGACCGCGGGCGTCGTCGACCTGCAGAGCAGCAGCGCGATCAAGGTCAAGTCGACCAAGGTCTACCAGGCCCCCGGCTACAACGGGACGGGCAAGGACTGGGCCCTGATCAAGCTCGCCTCGCCGATCACCTCACTGCCCAACCTCAAGATCGCCGAGACGACCGCGTACAACAGCGGCACGTTCACGGTCGCCGGCTGGGGCGCCACCCGCGAGGGCGGCAGCCAGCAGCGGTACCTGCGCAAGGCCACCGTGCCGTTCGTCTCCGACGCCGAGTGCAAGAGCGCCTACAGCGAGCTCGTCGCCGGCGAGGAGATCTGCGCCGGCTACAACGAGGGCGGCGTCGACACCTGTCAGGGCGACTCCGGCGGCCCCATGTTCCGCCGCGACAACGCAGGCGCCTGGACCCAGGTCGGCATCGTGAGCTGGGGCTACGGCTGCGCCCGGGCCGGGTACCCCGGTGTCTACACCGAGGTCTCCACCTTCGCCTCCGCCATCAAGTCGGCGGCGGCGAGCCTGTAACACGACGCACTTCCCGGGGGCGGGCCGACGGCCCGCCCCCGGGCCGTTCACGCCAGCTCCACCCGCTCGCCCGCCGGGCCCTCCAGCTCCAGCACCCACACCTCGTTCGGGCCCTCCCGCAGCACCGGCCCGGGCACGAACAGCGACTCCTGCGGGCCCACCGACCAGTACCGCCCCAGGCAGAAGCCGTTCACCCACGCGAACCCGCGGCCCCACCCCGGCAGCGCGAGCGCCGCGTCACCGGCACCCGCGACGTCCAGCACCACCCGGTACAGCCCCGGCCCGCCGCCGACGCCGCCACCGGGCCCCGGCCCACGCCCCGGCTCCGGCTCCAGCTCCGCGAACGGCACCTTCCCGACCGCCTCCGCCGTGAACGCGTCGAGCCGCAGCCCCCGCGCCCGCACCCCGTGCAGGTACTGCCGCTCGTGCCGCAGCCCGCCCGCGATCCCCTTCGGCTCCGCCTGCCGCGGCCCGTAGTTGACCCGGCCCAGCGACTCCACCCACAGCTCCACCACCGCGGGCCCGGCCACCGGCTCCGGCAGCACCGCGTCCTCCTCGTCGAGCACCCCCGCCCGGACCCCGTCCACGTACACCACCGCCCGGTCCCGCAGCCCCGCCACCGCCAGCGCGTACGGCTGCCGCGGCCCCGGCACCTCCACCCGGTAGCGCACCAGGCCCCGGTCCACGCCCAGCTCCTCGAACGACAGCGGCAGCGGCGCCACCCGCTCCTCGTCGCCCAGCACCTCCAGCACCTCCGCCGCCGCGGCCCACCCGGCCGGCACCGCCGACACCGGCGCACCCAGCCGCGCCGGCGGCTCCGGCACCTCGGGCAACGGTCCGTCCGCGTACGCCGCGAGCACCTCGCGGAACCGCCAGAACTTCTCCGTCGGCCGCCCCCGCTCGTCGATCGGCGCGTCGTAGTCGTACGAGGTCACCGTCGCCCGCAGCGCCCCCTCGTGCAGCTCACCGTCCCGGTTCGCCCCCGCCCAGCCGCCGAAGCTCGTCCCGCCGTGCGCCATGAAGACGTTCACCGACGCCCCGCACTCCAGGATCTCCCGCAGCGCCCCGGCCGCGTCCGCCGCGTCCCGCACCGCGTGCTCCGTGCCCCAGTGGTCGAACCAGCCGCACCAGAACTCCATGCACATCAGCGGCCCGCGCGGCTGGTGGCGGCGCAGCGCCGCGAACGCCTCCCGCGCGCCCGAGCCGAAGTTCGCCGTCGCCAGCACCCCCGGCACCGAACCCCCCGACAGCATGTGGTCCTCTGGCCCGTCCGAGGTGAACAGCGGCACCGTCACCCCGCACTGCGCCAGCAGGTCCGCGAGACGCCGCAGATACCCCCGGTCGGTGCCGTAGCTGCCGTACTCGTTCTCCACCTGCACCATCACCACCGGACCGCCCCGGTCGACCTGCCGCTCCACCACCTGCGGCAGCAGCCGCCGGAACCAGCCCTCCACGGGCCCCACGAACTCCGGATCGTCCGTCCGCACCCGCCGCCCCAGCGGCCCGGTCAGCCAGTGCGGCAGCCCGCCGTTCTCCCACTCCGCGCAGATGTACGGCCCCGGCCGCACGATCGCCCACAGTCCGGCCCGCTCCACCGCGTCCAGGAACCTGCCGAGCGCGTCCACGTCCCCGTACCGGCCGGGCTCCGGCTCGTACAGGTTCCACGGCACGTACGTCTCCACGCAGTTGAGCCCCATCGCGCGGAGCATCCCCAACCGGTGCTCCCACTGGCCCTCGTGCACCCGGAAGTAGTGCAGCGCCCCCGACAGCAACCGCACCGGCCGCCCGTCCAGCAGAAAGTCCGTGTCACCCACGGCGAACTCGCTCATGGGCCCACCTTCACCCTCTGGCGAAGGACGGGTCCATGGACAAAGATCGTCGCTGTTTGGACGTACGAGGAGGCGGCGCCGGATGTACCACACCTGGATGCGTTACTTCACGCCCAGCCCGGTCCACCACCGCCTCGGCCTGGTCTGCCTCGGCGTCGGCCTCCAGCACGGCGCCCTGCCCACCGTCGGCCCGCGCACCCTCGACCACCACGTCGCCGTCGTCGTCAGCGCCGGCAGCGGCTGGTACCGCGGCCCCGACGGCCGGCGCACCACCGTCACCGCCCCCGCGCTGATCTGGCTCACCCCCGGCGTCCCGCACCACTACTCCGCCGACCCCGGCGCCGGCTGGGACGAGGCCTTCGTCGACTTCGCCGGACCGGCCACCACCACCTACACCGAACTCGGCTACATCGAACCCGACCGCCCCGTCGTCCCCCTCTCCGACGCCGCCGGCGCACGCAGCGCCATCGGCCGGATCGCCAGGGCCGCCCGGCGCGGCAACCCGCTCCTGGAGGTCGAGACCGGCGCCGCCGTCCACGAACTCCTCGTCGCGCTGCGCCGCGCCCGCGCCGACACCAACGCCGAGGGCGACCCCGTCCTCACCGCCCTCGCCCGCGACGCCTTCCAGTCCCTGTCCGTCGCCGAACACGCCGCCCGGCACGGCATGACCCCCGCCGAGCTGCGCACCGCCGTCCGGCGCGCCGCCGGCTGTAGCCCCAAGGACTACCTGCTGACCATCCGGCTCGGCCGCGCCAAGGAACTCCTCGCCGCCACCGAACTGCCCGTCGCCGCCGTCGCCCGCCGGGTCGGCTACGACGACCCGGCGTACTTCTCCCGGCTGTTCACCCGAAGAGTGGGCACCGCGCCCGTCCGCTTCCGTGAGCAGCAGGGACGCGCCGTGCCCGGCGGCTGGAGCGACCGGATCCCGGATCCCGAACACCCTCCGACGATCGCCGGATGATCGGGCTAGGCTCGCTGCCCATGAGCGACATCGACGAATCCGTACGGGCCGAGCTGACCCGGCTGCGCGAGAGCATCGACAACATCGACGCGGCGGTCGTCCACATGCTCGCCGAGCGCTTCAAGTGCACGCAGCAGGTTGGCGTCCTCAAGGCCCAGCACCAGCTGCCGCCGGCCGACCCGGCGCGCGAGGCCCGGCAGATCACCCGGCTGCGGGAGCTCGCCGAGAGCGCCAAGCTCGACCCGGCGTTCGCGGAGAAGCTGCTGAACTTCATCATCGCCGAGGTCATCCGGCACCACGAGACCATCGCCGACACGGCGGAGGCATCCGCCGCCGGCACGGAGGGAACACGCTGATGGGACGCGTCACCGTCTTCACGCTCGGGGGGACCATCTCGGCACTGGGCGGTGACGCGAGCCGGCTGACCGGCGCCGAGGTCGTCGGCGGCGCCGGCGTCGACGTCGACGTCCGCGACTTCCGCCGCCTGCCCAGCTCGTCGCTGACCCTGGCGGACCTGCACGCACTGGCCGACGAGGTACGGGCGACGGTCGCCGCCGGATCGGGCGTCGTCGTGGTCCAGGGCACCGACACCCTGGAGGAGACCGCCTTCCTCCTCGACCTCCTGTGCGAGACGCGCGAGCCGATCGCGGTCACCGGCGCGATGCGCCGCCCCGACCTGCCCGGCGCGGACGGCCCCGCCAACATCGCCGCCGCGGTCGCGGTCGCCGCGGACCCGCGCTGCCGCGACCTCGGCGTACTCGTCGTCCTCGCCGACGAGATCCACGCAGCCCGGCACGTCCGCAAGACCCACACCACCTCCGTGGCCACCTTCGCCTCGCCCGGTGCCGGCCCCCTCGGACACGTCGTCGAGGGCGTCCCACGGCTTTTGCTGCGGCCCGCCGCCCCGGCCACGACCCGCCCGCTGACCCTCGACCCGGACGTACGGGTCGCCCTGGTCACCCTGTCCCTCGGCGACCGCGGCGAACTCCTCGACGCCGTCGACGACCGCTTCGACGGCCTCGTCGTCGCCGCCTTCGGCGCCGGCCACGTCCCGACCTGGCTCGTCGAGCCGCTGGAGGCACTCGCCACCCGCATCCCCGTCGTCCTGGCCTCCCGCACCGGAGCCGGCGCGACGCTCTCCCAGACCTACCGCGGCCCCGGCTCCGAGTACGACATGCTCCACCGCGGCCTCGTCCCGGCCGGCCCCCTCGACCCGGCCAAAGCCCGGCTGCTCCTCCAGGCGCTGCTCTCCAGCGGCGCCAAGGGACCCGCCGGCTACGACCGCCCCGGCATCACCGCCGCCTTCACCCACCTCACGGGCACGGGCCTTGCCTGAGCGCCTGACCGCGCCTCGGCCCGGGGGCGCGCGGCGCGACGACAGGGCGCGCGGACACCACCGGACGGGCGCCCGGACGCCGCACGCCCGCTCGCCCACAGCGGAACGCCCGCCGCCCCCTGCCCCGCCCGCCACCCATCAGGCAGCATGGGCCCATGTCCGTACTGACGCGCGACGAAGCGCAGACCCGTGCCCAGCTCCTCGACGTCCACCACTACGCCGTGGAGCTCGACCTCACCACCGGAGACGACACCTTCGACTCCACCACCCTGATCCGGTTCAGCGCCCGCACCCCCGGGGACACCTTCGTCGAGCTGAAGCCGGTCACCCTGCGCTCCGCCACCCTCGACGGCACCCCGCTCGACCCCGAGGCCCTGACGGAGAACCGGCTGCCCCTCACCGGGCTCACCGAGGGCGAGCACGAACTGCGGATCGACGCGTCGATGCGGTACTCCCGCACCGGCGAGGGCATGCACCGCTTCACGGACCCCACCGACGGCGAGACCTACGTCTACACCCAGCTGTTCATGGAGGACGTGCAGCGCGTCTTCGCCGCCTTCGACCAGCCCGACCTCAAGGCCGTCTTCGAGCTGACCGTCACGGCGCCCGACGGCTGGACCGTCCTCGCCAACAGCATCACCGAGCAGCAGGACGACGGCCGCTGGAAGGCCGCACCCACCCCGCTGCTCTCCACCTACTTCGTCGCCGTCGCCGCCGGCCCCTGGCACTCGGTGCGCACCGAACACGCCGGCCTGCCCTTCGGCATCCACTGCCGCCGCTCCCTCGCCCCGTACCTCGACGCGGACGCCGACGAGATCTTCGACGTCACCAAGGCGTGCTACGACCGCTACCACGAGAAGTTCGAGGAGCCGTACCCCTTCGACTCCTACGACCAGGCATTCGTGCCCGAGTTCAACGCCGGCGCCATGGAGAACCCCGGCCTGGTCACCTTCCGCGACGAATTCGTGTACCGCTCCGCCGTCACCGTCACCGAACGACAGACCCGCGCCATGGTCATCGCCCACGAGATGGCCCACATGTGGTTCGGCGACCTGGTCACCCTGCGCTGGTGGGACGACATCTGGCTGAACGAGTCCTTCGCCGAGTACATGGGCTTCCAGACCGTCAACGAAGCCTGCTCCGACCGCTTCCCCGACACCTGGGTCGACTTCGGCGTCACCCGCAAGGCCTGGGGCTACGACGCCGACCAGCGCCCCTCCACCCACCCCGTCGCCCCCGACCCCGAGGCCGTCCCCGACACCGCCTCCGCGCTCCTCAACTTCGACGGCATCTCCTACGCCAAGGGCGCCTCCGCGCTGCGCCAGCTGGTCGCCTGGATGGGGGAGAAGGACTTCCTCGCAGGCATCAACACCCACTTCAAGCGCCACAAGTTCGGCAACGCCACCCTCGCCGACTTCATCGACAGCCTCGCCTCCGCCACCGACCGCGACGTCCACGGCTGGGCCGAGCAGTGGCTGCGCACGACGGGCGTGGACCGGCTGCGGCCCGTCGTCGGGGACGGCGACGAGAAGAAGTACTGGCACCTCACCGTCGACCAGGACGGCGACCGCCCGCACCGCATCGCGGTCGGCGCGTACGACCGCGACGGCAGCCGGCTCGTCCTGCGCGAACAGTTCGAGATCGACGTCCCGCAGGGCGACTCCGTCGCCGTACGCGCCGGACGCCGCCCCGACCTCGTCGTCCTCAACGAAGGCGACCTCACGTACGCCAAGGTCCGCTTCGACGAGACGTCCGAGGAGGCGGCCCTGCGCGGCCTCTCCCGCATCCCCGACGGCCTCACCCGCGCCGTCGTCTGGAACACCCTGCGCGACATGGTCCGCGACGGCGAACTCGAGCCCGCCGCCTACCTGGAGACCGCCCTCGCCCACCTGCCCGAGGAGACCGAACTCGCCGTCGTCCAGGGCGTCCTGGGCTTCGCCCGCACCCAGGTCGCCGACCGCTACACCGCCCCCGAGGACCGTCCCGCCGCACTCGCCACGATCACCGAGATCGCCCGCGACCTGCTGCGCCGCACCGAGGACGGCGACTCCCCGGGCCTGCGCCTGACGGCCGTCCGCACCTTCATCGACAGCGCCACCACCCCCGACAAGATCGCCTCCTGGCTCGACGAGGGCACCGTCCACGGCGGCCCGGAACTCGACCCCGAACTCCGCTGGCGCATCCTCGCCAGGCTCGCCGTCCTCGGCGCGACCGACGAGGCCGCCATCGAGGCCGAACTCGCCCGCGACCCCTCCGCCTCCGGCCAGGAGGGCGCGGCCCGCTGCCGCGCCGCCCTGCCGACGGCCGAGGCCAAGGCGGCGGCCTGGTCGGCGATGTTCGAGACGGACGACCTCTCGAACTACCTCTTCACCGCCACCGCCCAGGGCTTCTGGCAGCCGGAACAGTCCACCCTCGTCCAGGACTACGTCCCCCGCTTCTACGCGGACGCCCCCGCGATGGCCGCCCGCCGCAGCCCCGCCATGGCCGAAGCCGCCGGCCGCTACGCCTTCCCCGCGTACGCGATCGACGCGCACTCCCTGGCGACGGGCCAGGAGCACCTGACCGACCCGGACCTCACCCCGGCCCTCCACCGCAAGCTCGTCGACCAGCTCGACGACCTGGCAAGGGCACTGCGGGTCCGCGAGGCCTGAGCACGTACCGTCCAGGGACCGGCCGACGCCGCGTCGGCCGGTCCCTGCAGGTCAGCGGCCTGGTCGCCCCGGATAGTATTTCCAGGAGTCTCCGATGTCCCAACCATGTCGCCGGAAGGCGGCACGTGTGATGTCCTCCAGCGGAGTGAACCCCGGGAGGTCCTTCGGGGCATAGTGGCCGGAGAAATTGTCGACCTCGATGATCCTGCCGCTTGTATCGACAACGAATCGCCCTGCCATGATCACCCCTTGATTCTCACCCAGGGACACGTGTCCGGCAGTGGGGTTGAGGGCCTTCATCACTTCGTCGTGTATGGCGCGCACGGAACCGTCCGGGCGAACGATGAAGGTGTAATAGCCCGGCGCAAGGCGTGACCCTGGCGGAATCCCCGCATCTGCCGGAAGAGGTCCCTGGAAATCGTGCGAGACGTCCTCACGGTACGGCTCCCAGACCTTGTCCTCGCAATTGTTGTTGTGAACGAGAACGGGCGTGGCCCCCGCCAGCACGTAGTACGTGTGGATCTCGTCCACCGTGAGGTCGTACGTCGTCTGCCGCTGCGTGTAGTGGCGGACCGCCGTCACCGGCACGGTCCGGCCCTCCGGCGTACGCAGCCCGGCGCCGGCCACGATGTCGCCGGCGTCCGCCCAGCGGCGCAGGTCGGTGAGCCAGAACGGGTGCGTGTCGGTGGCGGTCAACTGCTGCGTGCGGCCGCCCGAGAGGACGGTCAGGACGGTGAAGTGCTTGTCGTCCGTGGTCCTGATGGTCCGCGTGACCGGGCGTACCGCGGTACGGCCCGTCAGGGGGTTGGTGGCGACCACGCGGTCGCCGAGGCGCACGCTCTCGATGGGACGGCGGCTGCCGTCACCGAACAGCACCGGTGTGCGGGCCAGGAAGCTGTGGGGCTGCGGGCACTTCTCCGGCTCTTCCTCCTCCTCGTCCGGCTTCTTCGGCGGCTTCTTCGGGTCCTCGGGCTTCGGCTTGGCCGCGTTCTCGGCGTCGAGCTTCGCCTTCGCGGTGTTGAAGGTGTCCTCGGCGTTCTTGACCTTGCCGCGCGCGTCGATGGCGCTGCCGATCCTGCCCTTCAGGTCCCAGGCCAGCCCCACGACCTTCTTGATCTTGCCCGCGGCCTTCTCCCAGTCCCACGGCTTCCAGTACTTCTTCGCGAACTTCCCCGCCGCGCCGCCGCCGATCAGACCGGTCAGCACATCGAGGGCGGCCTGCCCGCAGGTCGCGAGGTCCATCGTCATGACGCACTCGAAGGGGTTCTTCAGCCCCAGCTCGTCCGCGAGGATCTCGGCGAGCTCCTTGGCGATCGCCTTCGCCTTCTCGTCGCTGGTGCGCTGCTCGGTCCTGGCGAGGTCCAGCGCCTGCTGCGCCGCCTCGAAGTCGAGCTGGGCCTGCGTCTTCGCCGGCGGCGCCGGAGGCTCGGCGGGCGGTGGCGCGTCGCCGTCCGGGGCATCACCCGCGGCCGGGGCCCCTTCCTGAGCCACCGGCCCCCCGTCGAGGTCACCGCTCTCGCAGCTGCCGCCGAACAGGCACGAGACCTGAGTGACGAACTTGTCGGCGAGGGCCGGTCCGACCCCGGTCGCCACCAGCGAGCCGATGATCGCGGCGACGACCATGATCAGCGCCACGTACTCCAACGCGCCCTGACCCGACTGACCATGACCCCCGCGATGGGCCCGAAGGCCCAACAGCCGGGCCCGTGTGCGCGGAACACTCCGAATGCTCGACAGGCCTGTGCGCACTGACCGGGCCTGACAGCTGCGTCTTATGGGCATGTCACTCAAAGTAGTGACGGATCGTCAGATCGGCATGAGCCCGGAGACCCACCCCAGGGCCCAAACACGACAAGGCCCCCCGCGACCACGGACCCCGCACCCTGGCAAGACCCTGTCCCCCGTTCGGGTTACGTGATCGCGGTCACCGGACACGCCCCGCACAGCCCGGCACCCTGTCGTCCATGCGTGCCGCACCCCCGCCCCCGCCCCTCGCCGGAGGAACCTCCGGCCCGGACGCCCTGCGCCCACTCCTCGACACCGTCCTCGACGCCCTCCGCTCCGGCGCCGCCGAGCGCGGCGGCCCACTGCCCGGCGGGGGCCCGGACACCGTCGCCCGGCGCGTACACGACCGACTCGGCGACGCACTCCCCGAAGCCGGCGACGGAGCAGGCGAGGCACTACGACTCGTCGCCCACACCCTCGCCGCAGGCGCCGCCGACCCCGCCGACCCCCTGTGCGCCGCCCACCTCCACACCCCGCCCCTCGCACTCGCCGTCGCCGCCGACCTCGCCGCCTCCGCGCTCAACCCCTCCATGGACTCCTGGGACCAGGCCCCCGCCGCCTCCGCCCTCGAAACCCTCGTCACCACCGCCCTCGCCGCCCAGGTCTACCCCGACGCGCCCCGCCCCGACGCGCTCGTCACCACCGGCGGTACCGAATCCAACCAACTCGCCCTGCTCCTCGCCCGCGAACGCCACGGATCCGTCCGCGCCGTCGTCGGCGCCAACGCCCACCACTCCTTCCACCGCGCCGCCTGGCTCCTCGGCCTCCCCGAACCCGTCGTCGTCCCCACCCCCAACGGCACCATCGACCCCGTCGCCCTCGACGAAGCACTCACCGACCTGACCGGCCCCCTCCTCGTCGCCGCCACCGCCGGAACCACCGACACCGGCAGCATCGACCCCCTCCCCGAGATCGCCGACCTGTGCACAGCACACGGCGCCGAACTCCACATCGACGCCGCCTACGGCGGCCCACTCCTGTTCAGCGACACCCACCGCACCCTCCTCACCGGCCTCGACCGCGCCCGCACCGTCACCATCGACCTGCACAAACTCGGCTGGCAACCCGCCGCCGCCGGCCTCCTCGCCGTCCGCGACACCACCGACCTCGCCCCCCTCGCCCACACCGCCGACTACCTCAACGCCGACGACGACACCGACGCCGGCCTGCCCGACCTCCTCGGCCGCTCCCTGCGCACCACCCGCCGCCCCGACATCGTCAAGACCGCCGTCACCCTCCGCGCCCTCGGCCGCACCGGCCTCGGCGACCTCGTCGACACCTGCCGCGACCTCGCCGAACACCTCGCCGACCTCGTCGACAAGACCCCCGGCCTCGAACTCCACGAACGGCCCCCGCTCACCACCGTCCTGTTCCGGCCCACCCACGCCACCGACGACACCGTCGCCGCGATCCGCCGCACCCTCCTCACCCACGGCCACGCCGTCCTCGGCCGCGCTCACGCCGACGGCCGCCTCTGGCTCAAAGCCACCCTGCTCAACCCCCACACCACCCCCGACGACCTGCACCAGATCATCACCCTCGTGGAAGGCAGCACCGACCGATGACCGGCAGCACCCCCCGGAACGACCACGATCACCCCCACGACCTCGTGGGCATCGGCATCGGCCCGTTCAACCTCTCCCTCGCCGCCCTCGCCCACGGCGTCCCCGGCGGCCTCGCCACCGCCTTCTACGAACAACGCCCCGCCTTCCACTGGCACCCCGGACTCCTCATCGACGGCGCCACCCTCCAAGTCCCCTTCCTCGCCGACCTGGTCACCCTCGCCGACCCCGCCAGCCCCTGGACCTTCCTCAACTACCTCCGCTCACTCGACCGCCTCTACCCCTTCTACTTCTCCGAGACCTTCCACATCCAACGCGCCGAATACGACGCCTACTGCCGCTGGGTCTCCGACCACCTCCCCGGACTCCACTTCGGCCACCAGGTCGACTCCGTCCGCTGGAGCCCCGAACGCGCCCTCTTCGAAGTCGACTTCACCCAGATCGACACCCACGGCGCAGCAGAAGCCCTCGGCCGCGCCTACGCCCGCAACGTCGTCCTCGGCGTCGGCACCGAACCGTACGTCCCCGAACCCCTCCGCCCCCTCGCCGACGCCCCCGGCGTCCCCGTCCACCACTCCGCCGACTACCTCGCCCACCGCGACCGCCTCATCACCGCCGACCACGTCACCATCGTCGGATCCGGCCAATCAGGCGCCGAGATCTTCCTCGACCTCCTCCGCGCCCGCCCCGCCGGCGCCGAACGACTCCACTGGCTCACCCGCACCGAAGCCCTCGCCCCCATGGAGTACTCCAAACTCGGCCTGGAACACTTCACCCCCGACTACACCCGCTACTTCCACGCCCTCCCCGAACCCGTCCGCAACGAACTCGTCCCCCGGCAATGGCAGCTCCACAAAGGCATCGACACCGACACCCTCGCCGCCATCCACGCCGAGCTCTACCGCCGCACCCTCCACGGCGGCTGGCCCGACGCCGTCATCACCCCCGGCGTCCGCGTCCGCACCGCCGGCCGCGTCGCCACCACCAAAGTCGAACTCCACCTCGAACACACCCAACAGGCCAGCCGCACCCGCCTCACCACCGACGCCGTCGTCCTCGCCACCGGCTACCGCGAACGCCCCGTCGACCGCATGCTCTCCGGCCTCGACCCCTACCTCCGCCACGACTCCACCGGCCGCCCCCGCATCGACCACGCCTACCGGCTCATCCTCGACGAATCCGTCACCGGCAACGTCTACGTCCAGAACGCCGAAAAACACACCCACGGCGTCGGCGCCCCCGACCTCGGCCTCGCCGCCTGGCGTAGCGCCACCATCCTCAACTCCCTCACCGGCAAAGAGCCCTACCCCCTGCCCCGCCGCACCGCCTTCACCAGCTTCGGCCTGGAACAGCAAGAGGCGCCACGCATCCCGGCCCAAGGCCCGGAGCTGACGCCCCTCACACAGGACTGACCGACTAGAACACCGGCACCCCGTCCCGGGTCAGCTTCCAGTCCACCGACGCGAACTGCCCCGGGTCGACCGTCCCCTTCGCCTTCACCCACTGAATGATCGTGTTCCGGATCTCATCCGAATTCGCCCACAACTGCTGCGCCTTCGCGACATGCGGGAACGCACCGCCACCACTCGCCCGGTAGTTGTTCACCGCCAGCACGAACTGCGCCGCCGGATCCAGAGGCCTCCCCTGGAAAGACAGGCCCACGATCCGCGAACCCGCCGGCTTCGCGATGTCGATCTCGTACGACAAACCCGACACCGCGTCATAGTTGTAATCCGGCGTCCCGTCCGCGTTCGTCAGCTTCGCCGTGTCCACCGGCGCACCCGCCGCCGTCCGCACGTAGTACCTCGCCGAGTACTCCAGGTACTCCCTCAGCTGCGCACCCGTCATCAGACGAGCCTCCAGCGTGTTCTCGAACGGGTACAGCCCCGCCGCATCCTTGATCGTCACCTCCCCGGACGGAATCCGCGCCGTCCGGGAGAAGCACGACGCCTGCGACAGCACCGGCAGCGCCGCGTACGCCCCACCCGCCAACGCCCCCCTCACCGTCTCCGCCTGGACATGGTTGATCAGATCGATGATCGGCTCGTCCTTCCACGGCGCCTCCGCCGTGGTCATCGCCGCCGTCGACGAACCGATCACCTGGTTCACGTACGCCACGACCTCGCTGTGCTCGTCACCGAGCAACTTCGTGATCGCCGGGTCCTCCGCCACCGTGTTGGAGTTCAGCACCTGCGCACCGACCTTCTCCACCACCCAGCGGCCCTTCTCCCACACCAGATCGAAGTCGAACAGCGTCAGCCGCTGCCCCCACTTCAACGGCTCGGACAGCACGACGTCCTTGCCCGTCTCCTTGTTCCTCACCCGGTACTCCGGGATCTCCGTGTGCGCGTGCCCGACCAGGATCGCGTCGATCCCCGGCACCTGCTCGGCCACCAGACCCGCCGCGTTCTCCACATACGGGAGCTGGTCACCGTACGACGACGTACCACTGGAACCCGAATGCGCCGAGACCACCACCACGTCCGCACCCATCGAACGCAGCTTCGGCACCCACTTCGCCGCCTGCTCCTCCAGCCCCGGGAACACCATCTTCCCCGTGACATTCGCCTTGTCCCAGATCGCGATACCCGGATTCGTCAGACCCAGAATCGCCACCTTCACATCCCGGCCGCACGGCGTACGCAGCCGATGAATGCTGTACGGCGCGAACGCCGGACGCAGCGTCGTGGCATCCAGCGCATTCGCACCCAGCAGCGGGAAGTCACACTGCTCCTCGAACTTCCGCAACACCGGAATGCCGTAGTTGAACTCGTGGTTGCCGAGGGCCGCCGCGTCGTACCCGATCGCGTTCATCGCCTGCGCCATCGGGTGCACCGGGCCACCGACCTGCGTGATCGGATCGACCTTCGCGTAGTAGTACGACAACTGCGTGCCCTGGATCGTGTCACCGGCATCGATCAGCAGCGTGTTCCCACGGCCCTTCGCCTCCCGCACCTGGGAGACCAGCGTGGAGATCTTCGCCAGACCGACGTCGTTGTGCGCCTTGTCGTCGAACTCCTTGTCCGTGAAGTAGTCCCAGTTGAAAACGTTCCCGTGCAGGTCCGTCGTACCCATGACCGTGAAGGAGTACCGCTTGGCCGGCCTCGGCCCGCGCCCCTGAGCGGCCTGCGCAGGGACGGCGACCCCCGCGGAAAGGGCGGCACCGGCCCCGACGGCAGCAGAGCTTCCCAGGAACGTCCGACGGTTCAGCGGCATGTGTTCTCCCCAAGTTCGTGATGCATGACGCGCGTAGATTCTGACCCACACGCCACGCCGGCAACAGGCCTGCACGGTTACGGAGTGGGAAAGTGTTCGAGACCGCACCCGCCCCACACCAGGGAGCCCACCATGACCCCCGACGCCCCTACCCCCGAAGCACCCCACGTCGCCGTACGCGGCGAAGCCCGCATCGAGGTCGACCCCGAGATCGCCCGCATCGGCGTCACCGTCAGCGCCCGCGGCACCGACCGCACCACCGCACTCGCCGACCTCACACGCCGCAACAGCGACGTCCTCACCCTCATCAAGTCCTACGGCGAAGCGCTCGAAAAACTCGAGACAGGCGCCTTCTCCATCTCCCCCGAACTCGGCCGCCACGGCCGCGGCGAACGCATCCGCGCCTACCACGGCCGCGTCCACCTCACCGCAGAACTCAACGACTTCACCGCCCTCGGCGAACTCACCACCCGACTCGCCGACCTCGACCTCACCCAGGTCGACGGCCCCTGGTGGGGACTCCGACCCGACTCCCCGGCCCACGGCGACGCCCGCCGCACCGCAGTCGGAGAGGCCGTCCAACGCGCCCGCGAATACGCCGCCGCCCTCGGCACCACCCTCGCCGCACTCATCGAACTCTCCGACACCGGCCTCGCCCAGCCACCCAACCCCCTCGCCGGAACCACCCGCATGGCCTTCGCCGCCGAAACCGCCGACACCACCCCACCACTCGACCTCGAACCCCAACGCCAGACCGTCACCGCCGAAGTCACCGCCCGCTTCACCATGCACCCCCCGACCCTCTGAAAACCGACAGAGAAACGCTCATCAGAGCAAGGCCCCGCACAGATTCAAGAGTTGTCAACAAGCTTTCATCCAAAGGATGTTGGCCAGACATCAGGACCCCATGTCCTACCCGCAGGTAAGCCCTACGCTCGAACCATGCGCCGAGCAAAGATCGTCTGCACCCTGGGCCCCGCCACCGACACATACGACCAGATCAAAGCCCTGGTCGAAGCCGGAATGGACATCGCCCGGTTCAACCTCAGCCACGGCGGCCACGCCGAACACGAGGAGCGCTACCGCCACGTGCGCAAAGCCGCCGACGAAACCGGCCGCAGCGTAGGCATCCTCGTCGACCTTCAAGGCCCGAAGATCCGCCTCGGCCGCTTCCGCGAAGGCCCCGTACTCCTTGAACGCGGCGACGAATTCACCATCACCGTCGAACCCGTCGAAGGCGACCGCCACCGCTGCGGCACCACCTACGCCGGCCTCGCCACCGACGTCACCACAGGCGAACGCATCCTCGTCGACGACGGCCGCGTCGCCCTCGACGTCACCCAGGTCGACGGCCCCCACGTCCACACCACCGTCATCGAAGGCGGCCTCATCTCCGACAACAAAGGACTCAACCTCCCCGGAGTCGCCGTCTCCGTCCCCGCCCTCTCCGACAAGGACATCGACGACCTCCGCTGGGCCCTGCGCACCGGAGCCGACGTCATCGCCCTCTCCTTCGTCCGCACCGGCCGCGACATCGACGACGTCCACCGCATCATGGACGAAGAAGGCCGCCGCCTCCCCGTCATCGCCAAGATCGAAAAACCCCAGGCCGTCGACAACATCGACGACATCGTCGCCGCCTTCGACGGCATCATGGTCGCCCGCGGCGACCTCGGCGTCGAAATGCCCCTGGAACAAGTCCCCATCGTCCAGAAGCGCGCCATCAAACTCGCCAAGCGCAACGCCAAACCGGTCATCGTCGCCACCCAGATGCTCGACTCGATGATCGACAACTCCCGCCCCACCCGCGCCGAAGCGAGCGACGTCGCCAACGCGGTCATCGACGGCACGGACGCGGTCATGCTCTCCGGCGAGACCAGCGTCGGCAGATACCCCGTCGAAACCGTCCGCACGATGAGCCGCATCGTCGAAGCGGCGGAAGAAGACGTCCTGGCCAAGGGGCTGCCCCCACTGACGGACCGCAACAAGCCCCGCACCCAGGGCGGCGCCGTCGCCCGCGCGGCCGCCGAGATCGGCGACTTCCTCGAAGCCAAATTCCTCGTCGCCTTCACCCAGTCCGGCGACACCGTCAAACGCCTCTCCCGCTACCGCTCACCCATCCCCCTCCTCGCCTTCACCCCCGACCCGGCCACCCGCTCCCAGCTCAACCTGACCTGGGGCGTGGAAACCTTCCTGGGCCCACACGTCGACTCCACGGACGCGATGGTCGCCCAGGTCGACGAGGAACTCCTGCGCATCGGCCGCTGCAAGAAGGGCGACATCGTGGTGATCACGGCCGGCTCCCCGCCGGGCGTCCCGGGCTCGACGAACCTGGTCCGGGTGCACCACATCGGGGACCCGGTGACGGGCTGAGGTCTCAGTACTTGGGGCCGACGTGGGCGTCCATGAGCGCGACGGAGGCCTTTCGGGCGACGGAGATGGTGATGGCGGCGCGGCTCTGATTGAGCGGTTTCCACTCGACGCCGACCATGTCGAGGGCGTCGGTGTAGAGCTGGACGATGTCGGTCGACGTGTTGGTGAAGAAGTACCGGGGGTACTCGTACCGCTTCCGTACGCTCTCGATGATTCGGGTAGTCCAGTTGGTGATCCGGCAGCCGTCGGAGTGAATGAGCCCGCGGATGAAATCCCAGGGATGCGTGGCGACGATCTCCTCCTGCCAGGGTTCGAGGGCGATGCGCCGTTCGTGCTTCCTGCCGGGCCCGTGCTGCGGGAAGAGGCAGGTCCAATGGCGTCCGTAGCTGGTGACTGCCACGCAGCCCTGCTTCTGCAGGGTGTACGCCTTGCCCTCGGGGCGGACGGCCTGGATCGCTCTGCGGCACGCCTCGATCAAGCCGGGCCAGGCGTCGGCGCAGGCAATGCGCAAGTGGTGCCCTCCGCGCGGGTGCGGGCTGATGCAGCCGTCGCCGAGATAGAGCCCGAGGAGATAGGCGTACGCCTCTGCTGGTGCGGGACGGCCCGGTACGGGGCGGCAGCGCACACAGGGCGCGCAATGTACGGATATCCGAGGGCGAGGTTCCAGGCGTGTCTGCCAACTGCGTATGGCCGCACGCGAGATCCCGGTCTGCTTGCTCACGGAGTTGAGGCTGCGGCCCTGGGCTACGAGAGCCAGGGCTCGTTGGCGCGTATGCAGGTCGTACATTTGGCCGACTTTGGCGGCTTTCTCGCGAGGAGGAGGCGAATCGAGCGCCTGTTCACCGGTGCGAGTGAAGATCGCCTAATGATTGGCGACCATGGAAGTGAAGGTCGAGTGCCCCAGGTGGGATTCGAACCCACACTGTCCGCTGTTTGAGAGCGGCCTCTCTGACCAGTTGGAGTACTGGGGCCTTAGAAAGCAAGGAGTCACGGACCCCTTGCGTCTCAAACTTTACCGCAGGTCGGTACTCTCTAGGGAGCAGTACCCGTGCCCCGTAACGAGGAGCCCCCGTGACCGCCCCCGAGTCGCCCCAGCCCGTCGCCGACGACGACCAGTCGCACGTCCCGCCGCTGACGACCCGTGTCGTCATCGCCGAGGACGAGGCCCTCATCCGCCTCGACCTCAAAGAGATGCTCGAAGAAGAGGGGTACTCGGTCGTCGGTGAGGCCGGCGACGGCGCCACCGCCGTCGAGCTAGCCCGGGAGCACAAGCCCGACCTGGTCATCCTCGATGTGAAGATGCCCGTCCTCGACGGCATCTCCGCCGCCGAGAAGATCGCCGGTGAGTCGATCGCCCCGGTCCTGATGCTCACCGCGTTCTCGCAGCGCGATCTCGTCGAGCGGGCCCGTGACGCGGGCGCCATGGCGTACCTGGTGAAGCCGTTCAGCAAGAGCGATGTCGTGCCGGCGATCGAGATGGCCGTCTCCCGGTTCGCGGAGCTGCGGGCGCTGGAGAAGGAGGTCGCGGACCTCTCGCAGCGTCTGGAGACGCGCAAGCTGGTCGATCGTGCGAAGAGCATTCTGCAGACGGAGTACGGGCTGACGGAGCCGGCCGCGTTCCGTTGGATCCAGAAGACGTCGATGGACCGCCGTATGTCGATGCAGCAGGTCGCTGAGGCGGTCATCGAGGACTCCGAGGAGAAGAAGGCCGCGAAGGGCCAGTAGCCCTCGGAAACGTAGAAGGCCCGCCCCACAGCGTTGTGGGGCGGGCCTTCCGTCTGTGGCTGCTAGTCCTCGCCGAGGTACGTCTTGCGCACCTCGTCGTCGACGAGCAGGTCCTGGCCGGTGCCGGAGAGCTTGATCTTGCCGACTTCGAGCACGTAGCCGTAGTCCGCGAGGGACAGGGCGGCCTGGGCGTTCTGCTCGATGAGCAGGATGGTCATGCCTTCGGCCTTGAGCGTCGCGATGGTCTCCATGATCTTCTGCATCATGATCGGGGAGAGGCCCATGGACGGCTCGTCGAGCATGAGCAGCTTGGGCTGGGACATGAGGGCTCGGCCCATGGCCAGCATCTGCTGCTCGCCGCCGGAGAGGGTGCCGGCGGCCTGCTTGCGACGTTCGCCCAGGATGGGGAAGAGGTCGTAGGCGCGCTGGATGTCCTTCTCGATGCCGTCCTTGTCCTTGCGGAGGAAGGCTCCGAGCTGGAGGTTCTCGGCGATGGTGAGCTTGGGGAAGATGTGCCGGCCCTCGGGGGAGTGGGCCATGCCGAGCGAGACCGTCTTGTGGGCCGGGATGCCGTTGAGGACCTGGCCGTCGAAGGTGATCTTGCCGCTGGTGGGCTTGATCAGTCCGGAGAGGGTTCGCAGGGTGGTGGTCTTGCCCGCGCCGTTGGTGCCGATCAGGCTGACGACCTGGCCGGTTTCGACGGTGAAGGAGATGCCTTTGACGGCTTCGATCTTGCCGTAGGCGACCCTGAGGTCCTCGACCTCGAGAAGTGCGGTCACTTGGAGTCTCCTTCGGTGGTGCTGTCCGCGTCCGTGGCGTTCTCGGAAGCGGCTTCCGGAGCGTCGTCGGAGTCGTCCGAGTCGGAGTCCGAGTCGGAGTCCGTCTCGGCGTCGGACTCGTCGGCGGCGGCCTCGGCCTCGGCCTCGGCGGGCTCCTCGGCCGGGGCGTCGGCCGTCTCGGCCGTCTCGGCCGTCTCCTCCGCCGCCTCGTCCGCGTGCGCCTCGGCCGCCTCGACCTCGGCGACCTCCTCCGCGCCCGGGGCGCCCTCGTACGGGGTGCCGAGGTACGCGGCGACGACGCGCTCGTCGCCCTGGACGACGTCGGAGGTGCCTTCGACGAGCTTTTCGCCCTGGACCAGAACGGCCACGCGGTCGCACAGGTTGAAGATGAACTTCATGTCGTGCTCGATGACGAGGACGGCGATGCCCTTGTCGCGGATGGCGAAGACGAGCTCCTCGGTGGTGCGCGTCTCGTTCTGGTTCATGCCGGCGGTGGGCTCGTCGAGGAGCAGCAGGCCGGGGTCGCTGGCGAGTGCGCGGGCGATTTCGAGCTTGCGCTGTTCGCCGTAGGGCAGGTTGCGGGCGAGGTGTTCGGCCTTGGCGTCGAGGCCGACGAACTCGAGGAGTTCCATGGCTCGTTCGCGGGAGGCGATTTCCGCCTTCTTGAAGCCGGGGCCGCGCAGGAGCGCGGACCAGAGGCCTTCCTTGGTCCGGGTGTGGCGTCCGACGAGGACGTTCTCCAGGACGGTCATGTTGGAGAAGAGGCGGATGTTCTGGAAGGTGCGGGCGATGCCGGCCTTCGTGACGAGGTGCGGCTTGGGCGGCAGCACCGTGCCCTTGTAGCTGACCTGTCCCTCGGTGGGGACGTAGAGGCCGGTGAGGCAGTTGAAGAAGGTCGTCTTGCCGGCGCCGTTGGGGCCGATCAGTCCGACGATCTCGCCTTCGCGGACGGTGAGGTCGACGCCGCGGACGGCGGTGAGGCCGCCGAAGCGCATGGTGACACCGCTGGCGTCGAGGACGGTGGCGGCCGTGGTGGTGGCCGCGGCCGTGGTGGTGGTCGTCGTCATGGCGTTCACGCACCCGCCTTCGCGGTTCCGACGCCGGATTCGGCGGAGGCCCGCTGTTCCGGCACGTCGAGCTTGTCAGCGTTCTCGTCGTGCTCGTGGTATTCCAGCTGGGCCCGCTTGTTGGGGATGAGTCCCTCGGGGCGGAAGCGCATCAGCAGGATGAGCGCGAGGCCGAACGCGAGCAGCTGGTAGTCCTTGAGGAAGGCCAGCTTCTCGGGGATCAGGAAGAGCAGTGCGGCGCCGAGGATCGGGCCGCGGATGGTGCCCATGCCGCCGAGGATGACGGCCGCGAGGAGGAACGCGGAGTTCGGGGCGACGGGGCCGGCGAACACGTACATCTCGGGGAGCACGGTGCCCTGGAAGTGGGCCTGGACGGTGCCGGCGACGCCGGCGAGGGTGGCGCCGAGGGCGAAGGCGATCAGCTTGACGCGGAAGCCGTTGATGCCCATGGCGGTGGCGGCGGTCTCGTCCTCGCGGATGGCGACCCAGGCGCGGCCGATGCGGGAGTCCTGTGCGCGGCTGAAGACCACGACGACGAGGACCATGACGAGGAGCATCAGCAGGTAGTAGTTGGCGTACGTGCCGAGTTCGAGGCCCAGGATGGTGTGGGTCTCGCCGAAGTCGTAGCCGAAGATGTTCAGCGCCGGGATGTTCGGGATGCCGTTGGGGCCGTTGGTGATCTGCGGTCCGTTGTCGCCGTCCATGTTGTTGACGGTGATGCGGAAGATCTCTCCGAAGCCGAGCGTCACGATGGCGAGGTAGTCGCCGTGGAGGCGCAGGGTCGGTGCGCCGATGACGACGCCGAAGACCAGTGCGGCGAAGGCGCCGATGAGTACGGCGCCCCAGAAGGGCAGTTCGATGTCCAGGGCGGAGGCGGTGGAGCCGGAGACCAGGGCCGCGGTGTACGCGCCGACGCCGAGGAAGGCGACGTAACCGAGGTCGAGCAGGCCGGCCAGACCGACGACGACGTTGAGGCCGAGGGCGACCGTCGCGAAGATCAGGGCGTTCACCGCGATGACGGTGTAGGTGTCCGTGGTCTGCGTGAACGGGAAGGCGGCTGCGGCGACGAAGGCGGCGATGGCGGCGACCTGGCGGTTCTTCGAGGCCATCGCGGAGATCCGGCCGGTGAGGCCGGCCTTCTTGAGGGCGACGGCGGCGAAGAGCGCGAGGATCAGGTAGCCGATGAACAGCTCGCCGTACTCGGTGGAGATGCCGTAGGTGACCGCGTACAGGCCGACGGCGAAGACGACGACGAGCAGCAGGATCTCGGCCCAGGAGGGGAGCTCCTTGGGCTTTGCCGGGGTGCGGCTGTCGTCGGGCAGCCGGAAGGCGACCATCGGGATCAGCGAGGCGACGGCGGCGATGATGCCGCCGGGCTCCAGGTGGATGAAGCCGCCCAGTTCGACCGCGATGGCGAGCACGGTGAACAGGGTGGTGGCGAGGGTTCCGAGGGCGAGGAATTCCAGCGCCTTCTTGGCGCCCGCCGGGACGAGCCAGCGCAGGCCCTTGACGCCGAGGCCCGCGAGGGCGAACAGCGTGACGAGGAGGCCGCCGATCAGGGTGAGGACCTGGAGGCCGCCGGGGTAGCCGTTGACGGTGAGGTCGCCGGGGAACTCGCTGGTGTAGGTCCAGGCGAGGAAGGTGCTCGCGACGGTGGCGAGGCCGCCGGCGGCGACGATCCAGTGGAGGAGGCCGGGGCCCTGGGGGTCCGTCTGCGCGGGGGCGACGGCGGTGTCCGGGGTCTCGGGGGTCTCGGGGGTCTTGGTGTCGGTCGTCATCGCGATCACGCCCTGTCCGCGGTGCGCTGTCCGAGGAGGCCTTGTGGCCGGAACAGGAGCACGAGGATGAGGAGGGAGAAGACCCAGATGTCCTTCCAGGCGCCGCCGCCGAACTGGTCCATCCCGGGGATGTGCTCGACGTAGGCGATGGAGAGGGTCTCGGCGACACCGAGGACGACGCCGCCGATCATGGCGCCGTAGATGTTGCCGATGCCGCCGAGGACGGCTGCGGTGAAGGCCTTGAGGCCGAGCAGGAAGCCCATCTCGAAGCGGATCTGGCCCTTGTCGAGGCCTTCGGCGACCGCTGCGACCGCGGCGAACGCGGCGCCGATGGCGAAGGCCATCACGATGATGCGGTCGGTGTTGATGCCCATCAGCTTCGCGGTGTCGGGGTCCTGTGCCGTGGCCTGCATGGCGCGGCCGCTGCGGCTCTTCGAGACGAAGAGGCCGAGGGCGATCATGCAGAGAGGGGCGGCCACGAGGACGAACGCGTCGGCGCGGGAGATCGCGAGGCCGTCGAAGAGCTGGAAGCTTTCGCCCTTGAACTCGGGGAAGGTGACCTTGCTCTTGGCTCCGGGGTAGAAGCCCCAGATGAGCTGCTGGAGCACGATCGACAGACCGATGGCCGTGATCAGCGGGGCGAGCCGGGGCGCGCCGCGCAGGGGGCGGTAGGCGAATCTTTCGGCTCCCATGGCGACGGCGACGGAGACCACCGCGCCACCTATGAGCATCACGGGGATGCCGACGGCGAGGGGGGTGCCGTCGGGAAGGATCGTGTATGCCGTGAGGGCGCCGAAGCCCCCGATCATGAAGATCTCGCCGTGGGCGAAGTTGATGAGCTGGACGATGCCGTAGACCATCGTGTAACCGATGGCGATGAGCCCGTAAAGGGCACCCAGGGCAAGGCCGTCGGCCAGCTGTTGCGGCAGTTCGTTCACCGCAGGGCCTCCGATGAGCGTGTCGGATATGAGTCCGCGCGAGGGCGCTGTTTGCGCCCTCGCGCGGCTTGGTTCAGGTGGTGCGTGTGCGGGGCAGTGCGGGGATCAGTCCTCGAAGGTCGAAGACTTCACGTCGACCCAGGCGCCGTTCTTGACCTGGTAGACGGTGAGCTGCTTGTTCGTGGTGTCGCCGAACTCGTCGAAGGAGACCTTGCCGGTCACGCCCTCGAAGGAGACCTTGGCCATGGCCTCGGTGACCTTGGCGCGGGCGTCCTCGGGGAGCTTGCCCTTGTTGTCGGCGACGACGGCCTTGACGGCCTGGATGATGGACCAGGCGGCGTCGTAGGAGTAGCCGCCGTAGGCCGCGTACGGGTCCTTGTAGCCGGCCGCCTTGTAGTCCTCGATGAACTTCTTGGCGGTGGGGAGCTTCTCGACGGGGTAGCCGACCGAGGTGGCCAGGTCACCGTCGTTGGCCTCGCCGGAGGCCTTGATGAACTCCGGGTCGTAGATGCCGTCGCCACCCATGGTGGGGATCTTCGCGCCGGCCTTCTTGACCTGGTCGGAGAGCAGGCCGCCCTCGGGGTACTGGCCGCCGAAGTAGACGGAGTCGGCGCCCGACGCCTTGATCTTGTTGGCGGTGGAGGAGAAGTCGGTCTCCTTCACGGTGACGGAGTCGGTGTCGACGACGGTGCCGCCGAGACGCTTGAACTCGTCGGAGAAGATCGCGGCGAGGCCGGCGCCGTAGGTCTGCTTGTCGTTGACGACGAAGACCTTCTTCTTGCCGGCGTCCTTGAACAGGTAGTTCGCGGCGAACTTGCCCTGGATGACGTCGGTGGTGGCGGTGCGGAAGTAGGTCTTGAACGGGCGCTTGAAGTCGCCCTTGCCCCAGTTGTCGCCCTTGGAGAGCGAGGGGTTCGTGTTGGCCGGGGAGACCTGGGTCAGGTTGGCCTTGTCGAAGTCCGCCTGCATGGACTGGGAGACGCCGGAGTTCAGCGGGCCGACGACGCCGAGGACGTCCTTGATGCCGACGAGCTTGGTGGCGTTGGCCTTGCCGGTGGCCGGGGTGGCCTGGTCGTCGAGGGCCTCGATCTTGAAGGTGACGCCCGGGACTTCTTTGTTCTTGTTGGCGGTCTGGACGGCCAGGTCGACGGAGTTCTTGATGCCCTGACCGAGCGCGGACAGCGAGCCCGTGAGCGGGGCGTCGACGCCGATGACGACGGTCGTGCCGCCCTTGGAGTTGTCCTTGCCACCGTCGTCGCGCGAACCGCAGGCGGTGAGGGTGAGGGCTCCCGTGGTGAGCACGGTGGTCAGAACGAGCAACGAACGGTTGCGCACAATGCATCCTTTCCCTGGCGCGGCCCCCTCGAGCTGAGGTGGTGCCGTGTAGCTGGGTAGCTAGAGGTGCCGTATTTCAACGCCGGGCCGTACGGGGGTTTGCTACTGGGCCGTGCAGTGGACGCGCCCGGCGGCGCGGTGACTGGCCGTGACTCTAGGCGCAGGGGGTGAAGTCGGGGGAGCGCCCAGGTCAGGATGTGACTGTCTTGTTATGCCGACGGGGAGAGATGGTGGGTAGCCGGGGGGCAAACCGGGGTATAGCGGGCGGTTGCCGGGTGTTCACATAGTGAGAACGCGCAGTTCCGCTAAGGGGCTTGGATGAATCTTGGTCCTGTCCCGCCCCCTGGGGGCGCGTCCGGATATCGGACACGCGCCCCGGCGCCACCGGACGGAACGGAGAGTGGCGCGATCTGCCCCCTGGGCTGGTGAAAGTCACACAGCGTTACGGGGATGGCGGGGTGGGTGGAGGGGTGGAGGAGGGTCCGGGCGAGGGGGTGCTGCCCGGAGGTCTCCAGTTCTCCGAGCTTCCCGTGGCGCCGTTCGCCGCCGCGCACCGCCGCCGGCTCTCCTCGTCGGCGAAGGTCAGCGCCGCGTCCCGCCCGTCGGTGCGTTCCTTTTGCCGTGCGGCGGCGAGCACCTCGTCGTGCACGGTCAGCTGCTCGTTCGACAGCCCCTTCTGCTCCCAGTCCAGACCGGCCCACTTGCTGCCCTTCAGGGCCTCTTTCACCCAGTACGCCACGAGGTCGGTGCAGATGTCGGCGGCGCTTTTCGGTCCGGAGGGCGCCGGGGGTGACTGCGGTGATCCCTGGGTGCAGCCCGGCAGGGTGCCCAGGACGCAGACGGCCAGGGCCGCGCGGAGAGCGGTCCTGGCCGGGGTGTGCCGCGGGAGCCCCATGAGGGGAACGCTAGGCGCTCCCCTCACGGATGCACAACAGGCTTGCGGGTCACGGAAGTCGGACGAAGGGCTTCAGGAAGTCACGGGCGCCAGGGGTGTCGAGCCGGTACGTGACATTGGTGGCGTAGCAGGGCGTATCGCCGGTGATGGTGGTGGCGACCAGGGTGAGTCTGCCGTTCAGCGTGGCGAAGTTCGGGCCGCCCGAATCGCCGTAGCAGGCACCGCCGTTGCCCTGCGGGGCGGTCATCGCGAGCCGCACCCAGGCGTCGTTCAGAGCGTCGAACCCGACCGGTGCCTTCATCCGGACGCCGCCGCCCGGGTGGGTGTGGCCGCCGGGGCCGCGGCGCGCCTCCTGGGTGCCGTACCCGGCGACGACGAAGGCGGTGTCGTTCAGTCCCTGCGGGCCGAGCGCGCCGAGCGCCCCGGCCTTCGGCAGCGTGGCCGGGGTGAACGACCAGCGGGCCTTCACCTGCGCGGCGGGGAGCTGGACCACCGAGATGTCGTGGGTGTCGGAGGCGGGTCCGGGGTAGGCCGGGTGGCTGTGCGCGGTGCCCTCGACGGCGACGGCCCGCGCCTGGGCGGCCGGGTCGCCGGGGTGCTCCACGGCGGCCCGGTCGAGGCCGGCCTGCACGTCCTGGTCGAGGGAGACGTAGAACTTCACGTTCGCCGGCCAGTCGGTGGTGCAGTGCGCGGCGGTCAGGAAGGTGTCGGCGTCGATCATCGTGCCGGAGCAGACCCAGTCGACCCGGTCGGGCGTCGCGGGGTCGTCGTCGTTGTCCCAGGTGGCGACGAGGGCGCCGACCTCGGTGCGCTCGGGCGCGGGTGTCGCGTTGTACGAGTTGATCGCTGCGGACGGGATCGCGGTGGCGAGGACGGCAGCGCAGGCCGCGGCGGTGACAGCGGTGGCTGCGGCGGTGGCACGTCGTACGGCGGTCAAGGAGGAACCCCTCGGTGTCGTGGGTGGTCGGGCGTTCTCCTGTGGGGGAGGGCCGCCAGTGAAGCGGCTGAGGGGCCGGGAGGGCAAGAGGGGGTGGTGGTGCGGGAGTTGGGGGCGGGACGGGCGGGCCTGTGCGGGGGCCGGGCCGGGATGCGCGGCGCCCCCGGCCGGTCACCGTTGGTGACCGGCCGGGGGCGGGGGCGTGGGGGGTCAGGCCGAGGCGCCGGGGAGGTTCTCCGCGTCCTTGGCGGTGACCTCACGGAGCATGCAGGTCAGCCGGGCGGTGCAGACCCGCTTGCCCGCCTCGTCCGTGATCACGATCTCGTACGTCGCGGTGGATCGGCCGCGGTGCACCGGGGTCGCGACACCGGTCACCAGGCCGCTGCGGGCCCCGCGGTGGTGGGTGCAGTTCAGGTCCACGCCCACGGCGATCTTGGAGACCCCGCCGTGCAGCATCGAGCCGACCGATCCCAGGGTCTCGGCGAGGACGGCGGACGCGCCGCCGTGCAGCAGTCCGTACGGCTGGGTGTTGCCCTCGACCGGCATCGTGCCGACGACCTTCTCCGCCGAGGCCTCGACGATCTGCACGCCCATCCGGTTGCCGAGGTGCCCGGCCGAGAAGAGGGCGGGAAGATCGACGCCGAGCGCGGCGTACTCGTCGATGACCTCCTGCGGGAACTTCACAGTCGTCTGCTCACCCATTTGCCCGGCTCCGTTCGTGGTCGTACGTCGTCGCACGCGGTCGTACGTCGTCGCTCGTCGTCTCAGTGTGGCGCAACGCCTGAGCAAACGCTTAGGCGGGCTGTGATTGTTCCAGACGGACGATCACGGACTTGCTCGCGGGGGTGTTGCTGATGTCCGCCGTGGACTCCAGGGGCACCAGCACGTTCGTCTCCGGGTAGTACGCGGCCGCGCAGCCCCGGGCCGTCGGGTAGTGCACCACCCGGAAGCCGGGCGCCCGGCGCTCGGTGCCGTCCGTCCACTCGCCGACCAGGTCCGTGTACGCGCCGTCGGCCAGGCCCAGCGCCGCCGCGTCCTCGGGGTTGACCAGGACGATTCGGCGGCCGCCCTTGATGCCGCGGTAGCGGTCGTCGAGGCCGTAGATCGTGGTGTTGTACTGGTCGTGCGAGCGCAGCGTCTGCAGCAGCAGCCGGCCCTCCGGGACCCGCGGGTACTCGACCGGCGCGGCGGTGAAGTTGGCCTTGCCGGTGGCGGTCGGGAAGCGGCGCTCGTCGCGCGGCGCGTGCGGCAGCGCGAAGCCGCCCGGGTCCGCCGCGAGGCGTGCGTTGAAGTCATCGAAACCCGGCACCACGCGGGCGATCCGGTCACGGATCGTGGCGTAGTCCCGCTCGAACGCCTCCCACGGCGTCGCCGAGCCGTCCCCGAGGGTCGCCCGTGCCATCCGGGCCACGATCGCCGGCTCGGAGAGCAGGTGCGGGCTCGCCGGAGGCAGGTTGCCCCGCGAGGCGTGCACCAGCCCCATCGAGTCCTCGACCGTCACGAACTGCCGCCCGCTCTGCTGCACGTCCTTGTCGGTGCGGCCGAGCGTCGGCAGGATCAGGGCGCGGGCGCCGGTCACCGCGTGCGAGCGGTTCAGCTTCGTCGACACGTGGACGGTGAGCCGGGCGCGGCGCATCGCCGCCTCCGTGACCTCGGTGTCCGGCGTGGCGCCGACGAAGTTGCCGCCCATCGCGAAGAACACCTTCGCCTCGCCGTCCCGCAGCGCCTGGATGGAGCGCACCACGTCGAAGCCGTGGTGGCGCGGCGAGACGATGCCGAACTCCTTGTCCAGCGCGTCGAGGAACGCGGGCGCCGGCCGTTCGAAGATGCCCATCGTGCGGTCGCCCTGCACGTTGGAGTGGCCGCGCACCGGGCACACCCCGGCCCCGGGCCGGCCGATGTTGCCGCGCAGCAGCAGGAAGTTGACCACCTCGCGGATGGTCGGCACGGAGTGCTTGTGCTGGGTGAGGCCCATCGCCCAGCAGACGATGGTCCGCTCCGAGGCGAGCACCATCTCCAGCGCCCGCTCGATCTGGGCGCGGGTCAGCCCGGTCGCGGCCAGGGTCTCGTCCCAGTCGGCGGCCCGGGCGGCCGCGGCGAACTCCGCGTACCCGTGCGTGTGCTCCCGTACGAACGCCTCGTCGACGGCGCCGTCCGTCTCCAGGACCAGCTTGTTGAGCAGCCGGAACAGGGCCTGGTCGCCGCCGATGCGGATCTGCAGGAAGAGGTCGGTGAGCGCGGCGCCCTTGAGCATGCCCTGCGGGGTCTGCGGGTTCTTGAACCGCTCCAGACCGGCTTCCGGCAGCGGGTTAACCGAGATGATCTTCGCGCCGGCGGCCTTGGCCTTCTCCAGGGCGGAGAGCATCCGCGGGTGGTTCGTGCCCGGGTTCTGTCCGGCGACGACGATCAGGTCGGCCCGGTGCAGGTCCTCCAGGGAGACGCTGCCCTTGCCGATGCCGATCGTCTCGGTCAGCGCCGAGCCGGACGACTCGTGGCACATGTTGGAGCAGTCCGGCAGGTTGTTCGTGCCGAACTCGCGGGCGAAGAGCTGGAGCAGGAACGCCGCCTCGTTGCTGGTGCGGCCCGAGGTGTAGAAGAGCGCCTCGTCGGGCGAGGCGAGGGCGCGCAGCTCCTCCCCGAGGATCGCGAACGCCCGCTCCCAGCTGATCGCCTCGTACCGGTCCGCGCCCTCGGGCAGATACATCGGCTGCGTGATCCGGCCCTGCTGGCCGAGCCAGTAGCCGCTGCGGGTGGCCAGGTCGCTCAGCGGGTGCGCGGCGAAGAAGTCCGGGGTCACCCGGCGGAGTGTCGCCTCCTCGGCGACGGCCTTCGCCCCGTTCTCGCAGAACTCCGCCACATGCCGCTTGTCCTCCTCGGGCCAGGCGCAGCCTGGGCAGTCGAAGCCGTCCTTCTGGTTGACCTTGAGCAGCGTCCGCGCGGTCCGGCTCACGCCCATCTGCTGCTGCGCGATCCGCAGGGTGTGACCGATGGCGGGCAGACCGGCGGCGGCGTGCTGCGGCGGGGTGACCTGCGGCGCGTCCTGGACCGGGTCGCCTGCGGGCGGCTTGCTGACCATCGCGCTCTCCTTTGAGCGGTCGACCTGTGGCGTACGTCTTCGATCCTGTCACGCCCCGCCGACGGCGCGGAGCCCGGTGGTCGCGGAGCGGGAACGGCAGTGGTCCGCGGAACAGGATTGTCAGTGGTCCGTGGGAGGATCGCTCCGTGGCCGAGACAGCATCGAAGAAGACCGAGAAGACCGAAGAGACCCGCCCGCGCCTGCTCCTCATGGACGGACACTCCCTGGCGTACCGGGCGTTCTTCGCACTGCCCGCGGAGAACTTCACCACCGCGACCGGGCAGCCGACGAATGCCATCTACGGGTTCGCCTCGATGCTGGCGAACACGCTCCGCGACGAGGCGCCCACGCACTTCGCGGTGGCGTTCGACGTGTCCCGCAAGACGTGGCGCTCGACGGAGTTCCCCGAGTACAAGGCGAACCGCTCCAAGACCCCCGACGAGTTCAAGGGGCAGGTCGAGCTGATCGGCGAGCTGCTGGACGCGATGCACGCGCCGCGGTTCGCGGTCGACGGCTTCGAGGCCGACGACGTCATCGCGACGCTGGCCACGCAGGCCGAGGCCCAGGGCTTCGAGGTCCTGATCGTGACCGGCGACCGGGACTCCTTCCAGCTGATCACGGACAACGTGACGGTGCTGTACCCGACGAAGGGCGTCTCCGAGCTGACCCGGTTCACGCCGGAGAAGGTCGAGGAGAAGTACGGGCTCACCCCGCAGCAGTACCCCGACTTCGCGGCGCTGCGCGGCGACCCGTCGGACAACCTGCCCGGCATCCCCGGCGTCGGCGAGAAGACGGCGGCGAAGTGGATCAACCAGTTCGGGTCGTTCGCCGAGCTGGTCGAGCGGGCCGACGAGGTCAAGGGCAAGGCCGGGCAGAACTTCAGGGACCACCTGGAGGCGGTCAAGCTCAACCGCGTCCTGACAGAGATGGTCCGGGACGTCGAGCTCACCAAGACCGTGGCGGACCTGGAGCGCGCCCCGTACGACCGCACGGCCGTCGCGCTCGTCCTGGACACGCTGGAGATCCGTAACCCGTCGCTGCGGGAGCGGCTGCTCGCCGTCGACCCGGGCGCGGCCGAGGAGGCCGCCCCCGCGCCGGCCGCGGGCGTCGAGCTGGACTTCACGGTCCTCGGCTCCGGCGAGGTGGCGCCGTGGCTCGCCGAGCACGGCGCGGAGCCGCTCGGCCTGGCCAGCGTCGACAGCTGGGCGCTGGGCACCGGCAGCGTCAGCGAGATCGCGCTCGCCTCGGCCGGCGGCGCCGCCGCCTGGTTCGACCCGAGCGAGCTCGACGAGGCCGACGAGCGGGCGTTCGCCGCGTGGATCTCCGACCCGGAGCGGCCGAAGGTCCTGCACAACGCCAAGGGCGCGATGCGGGTCTTCCCCGAGCACGGCTGGTCGGTCGCGGGCGTCACCATGGACACCGCGCTGGCGGCGTACCTGGTCAAGCCCGGCCGCCGGTCCTTCGCACTGGACGCGCTCTCCGTCGAGTACCTGGGCCGTGAGCTCGCCCCGGCGGCCGCGTCGGACGGGCAGCTCGCCTTCGGCGCGGACGACACCGCCGAGGCGGAGGCCCTGATGTCGCAGGCCCGGGCGATCCTGGACCTCGGAGCCGCGTTCGAGGAGAAGCTCGGCGAGGTCGGCGCGCGGGAGCTGCTGCACGAGGTCGAACTGCCGACGTCGGCGCTGCTCGCCCGGCTGGAGCGGAACGGCATCGCGGCCGACCGGGACCACCTGGAGGCGATGGAGCAGCAGTTCGCCGGTGCGGTGCAGCAGGCGGTCAAGGAGGCCCACGCCTCGGTGGGGCACGAGTTCAACCTGGGCTCCCCGAAGCAGCTGCAGGAGGTGTTCTTCGGTGAGCTGAACCTGCCGAAGACGAAGAAGACCAAGACCGGCTACACGACGGACGCGGACGCGCTGGCGTGGCTGGCCGGCCAGACCGAGCACGAACTGCCGGTGATCATGCTGCGCCACCGCGAGCAGGCGCGCCTCCGCTCGACGGTGGAAGGCCTGATCAAGACGGTCGCGGCGGACGGCCGCATCCACACCACCTTCAGCCAGACCGTCGCCGCGACGGGCCGGCTGTCCTCCACCGACCCGAACCTGCAGAACGTGCCGGTACGGACGGACGAGGGCCGCGCGATCCGGCACGGCTTCGTGGTCGGCGAGGGCTTCGAGGCCCTGATGACCGCGGACTACAGCCAGATCGAACTGCGGGTCATGGCCCACCTGTCGGAGGACGAGGGCCTCATCGAGGCGTTCGCCTCCGGCGAGGACCTGCACACCACCGTCGCCTCGCAGGTGTTCGGCGTCGAGCGGTCCGCGGTCGACGCGGAGATGCGGCGCAAGATCAAGGCGATGTCGTACGGCCTGGCGTACGGGCTCTCCGCGTTCGGCCTCTCGCAGCAGCTGAACATCGAGGCGGGCGAGGCACGTGCCCTGATGGACACGTACTTCGAGCGCTTCGGCGGCGTCCGCGACTACCTGCGCCGCGTCGTCGACGAGGCGCGGGCGACGGGCTACACGGAGACGATGCTGGGCCGCCGCCGCTACCTCCCGGACCTCAACAGCGACAACCGCCAGCGCCGCGAGGCCGCGGAGCGGATGGCACTGAACGCGCCGATCCAGGGCACGGCGGCGGACATCGTGAAGGTCGCCATGCTCGACGTCGACCGCGCCCTGCGGGAAGCGAACCTGACCTCCCGCATGCTCCTCCAGGTCCACGACGAAATCGTCCTCGAACTCGCCCCCGGCGAACGAGACACGGTCGAAGCCCTGCTCCGCGACAAGATGTCCAACGCGGTCACCCTCCGAGCCCCCCTGGACGTCTCGGTAGGCGTAGGCCCCAACTGGGACTCTGCCGCCCACTGACCCCTCCACCCCTCCACCCCTCCACCCCACCGCGCCCCCGCCGAGAACGGGGGCGCGGCGGGGCGGGACGCGGCGGGGTGGGGCGCGCCCCACCACGTCGCGTTGCGGCGCGAAGCCGCCGCGGGTGGGCGCGCGAGGCAGTTACGCGCGATGCGGTGCCGCCGTTCCGTTGGATGGGGGCCTGCGGCCCCGCGCGGCGCGAAGCTGCCGCGGATGCTGCGAGGGGCAGTCACGCGCGATGTGGGGTCGCCGTTCCGGCGGGTGGGGGCCTGCGGCCCCGGGCGGCGCGAAGCTGCCGCCACGGCGTTCGGGTCAGCAGTGCGACGCGAAGCCGTCGCCGACGGCGTGCCGGGCCGTGCTGCCGAGGATCGCGCGAGGGGCAGTCGCGCGCGATGTGGGTTCCTCGTTCCGGCGGGTGGGGGCCTGCGGCCCGGGCGGTGCGGAAGCTGCCGCGATGGTGTTCGGGTCAGCAAGTGCGACGCGAAGCCGTCGCCGACGGCGTGCCGGGCCGTCGCGTGGGGCGCGGAGCGGCCGTTCCGGCGGGGTGCGGGGCCTGGGCCCCGTGCCTGTCTCGCGGCGCGAAGCTGCCGCTCCGCGGGGTGTGGGGCCTGGGGCCCGTGTTTCTTTTGCGGCGCGGAGCTGCCGCTCCCCGCGGGTGTGGGCCCCGGCCCCACTCGCTCAGCAACTCACCAGCCCCCGGCAGGGTTTCGGGAAGGGGCGGGGTGGGGGAGTCACACCCGTTGTGACGGGGCCGCGGGTTCGGGTTCGTGGGGGGTCGTCGACTGGGCGTCCTCACGGGCGTCGCCCCGGCGCCACACCCACCGCGCCCCCGCGCCGTACAGGACCAGCCCCGCCGCCAGCCCCGCCCCCGCGCCGAAGCAGGCCGTCGGGACGATGTCGAGCGGCGTCTCGATCCCGCCCCAGTACGCGTACCACCGCACGCACCGGTGCACCACACCCACCGCCACGCAAGCGCCCAGCAGCGACCATGCCGCCCACCGGCCCCGGCGGGTCAGGGCCGGCACGTCCGACGCCACCGGCCGCACGCTCCGCAGCCCCGTGCCGACGAACCACGCCAGCACCGCCAGCGCCACCGCCGACCCCCCGTACTGCAGGTACGTGTACACCGGGAACCCGGCCACCACGTCCCCGAGCACCGGGATCGCCCGCGTCCCCCACCGGTCCAGGTGCGTGAACGAGTCCCAGACCACGTGCGTCGCGGCGCCGATCACCGCCGAGGGGACGAACCACCGGAGTGCCGGTGCCGAACGCCCCCCGGCGCCCCCGCCCCGTACGAAGCCGAGCACCCGCCCCCGCCACCGCTCCGGCGCCAGCGCCACCATCGGCTCACGGACCATCAGCCACAAGCCCACCAACGCCGCCGTGATCGCCACGTCGACCGTCACGACGCCCCACAGCGCGTGCGTGACGTCGCCGAACGGCATCGCCGCCGGGAACACGCTCGCCGCGTAGTACGTCATGTCCGGCGCGAACGACCCCGCCACGAGAGCCGACGGCAGTAGCGGCCCGCGCCCCGACCCGTCCCGCCGGATCCCCGGCAGCACCGCGGCGGCATGGCTGAGCGTGAACGGCATGTACGGGCCCCC
This sequence comes from Streptomyces sp. HUAS YS2, assembly GCF_033343995.1. Lineage (NCBI taxonomy): Bacteria > Bacillati > Actinomycetota > Actinomycetes > Kitasatosporales > Streptomycetaceae > Streptomyces > Streptomyces solicathayae. The sequence goes on from NZ_CP137573.1 coordinate 6,041,718, forward strand.
CGTTTCGTCGCTTCCGGGCGGTCCCGGCGGCGACGCCCAGTATGCGCGACGGTTCTGCGACACACCGGTTCCGGATAGCGGGCGTCAGCAAGGTGACGAAAGAGTGAAAACCGGTCAAGTGCCGGTGTTCCGCGGCGCGGAGTTGCCGTAGGGTCGCCTGAGTCCACGCGCGGGGAGCGCGAGTCGACGGGGAGGGGACCCACACCTATGGCAGCGCAATTCGGCCGCCGGCTCCGTAAGGGCGCCACGAGCACGGCGATCGCCGCCGCCGCCGTGGCCGCGCTCTCCGCCTCGCAGGGGCCCGGCGCGATCCCGCCGCCCTCGGACACGACGGGCGGGGACACGTCCCTCGGTGCCGGCGACAGCACCACGCCGCCGGGCGGCTCCGCCACCGGCGACTCCCCGTACTACACCGATCTGCCGCCGCTCAACGTGCCCAACGCGCCCGGCACTTCCATAGATCTGCCGGTCGTCACCGGCCCCGCCGAGGCGGGCATACCCGCGACCGTCCTCGCGGCCTACAAACAGGCCGAGGCGGCGCTGCGGTCCAGTGACCCGGGCTGCAACCTTCCCTGGCAGCTGCTCGCCGGCATCGGCAAGGTCGAGTCCGGCCAGGCGCGCGGCGGCCGCGTGGACGCCAACGGCACCACGCTCTCGCCGATCCTGGGCCCCGTCCTCAACGGCGTCGGCTTCGCGAACATCTCCGACACCGACGACGGCGCGTACGACGGCGACGCCGTCCACGACCGGGCCGTCGGTCCGATGCAGTTCATCCCGTCCACCTGGGCGACCTGGGGCCGGGACGCCAACGGCGACGGCCGCAAGGACCCGAACAACATCTACGACGCCGCCCAGGCCGCCGGTCTCTACCTCTGCGCCGCCGACCGCGACCTCGCGGTGAAGGCGGACCTCGACCGCGCGATCCTCAGCTACAACCGGTCGACGGAGTACCTGCACACGGTGCTCTCCTGGTTCGAGTACTACAAGCGCGGCACCCACCAGGTCCCGGACGGCACGGGCACGCTGCCCAACGACCGCAGCGACACCCCGGACCCGCAGCCGACGCCGACCCCCACGCCCACCCCGACCCCGACGCCGCCCCCGACTCCCAAGCCGCCGGTCCCGACGCCGACGCCGACCCCGACCCCCTCGCCGTCGGGCTCCGTGGCCCGTATCAAGGACAACGGCACCGACGCGCTCACCGCGCCCGCCGGCGCGCTGTTCACCGCGCGCCCCTCGGTTCTCGCGCTGGACTCGGCGGGCAAGCCGGTCGCCGGACTCTCCCTGAAGTTCGAGCTGGTGGGCGACACCGACACCCGCTTCGTCGGCGGCGCCACCTCGGCCACCCTGAAGACCGCGGCCAACGGCACCGCCGTCGCACCGGCCCTGCGGGCCGGAGAGAAGACCGGCACGTTCACCGTCAAGGTCACGGTCGTCGGCCGCAGCCTCGCCGCCGTCCAGTACGAGGCCACCGTCACCGCCCGCCGCGCCGACGCGCTCGCCCGCACCGCCGACGAGGACCTCAAGGCCACCACCGGCACCGAGTTCGCGGACGCGGTCCAGGTCAAGGCCACGCTCGACGGCGCCGCCGCCTCCGGCGTCGCCCTCACCGCCACCATGATCACCTCGGCGGAGGACCCGAAGGCCAACGACAAGGGCCCGTACTTCAAGGACGCCGAGGGCAAGCCGATCCGCACCCTCGCGGCGCTGAAGACCGACGCGAACGGCCTGCTCACCCTGCCCAAGATCTACGCGGACGGCGAGACCGGCACGTTCCTGCTGCGCCTGACCGCCACTGGCGGCGCGACCCTGACCATCGAACTCGAGGTCACCGCCCCGGCGCCGGCCGAGACGCCGTCGGGTACACCCTCCGAGACCCCGACCGGGACGCCGTCCGAGACGCCCTCGGAAACCCCGTCGGACACCCCGGAGCCGACGGCCACCCCCTGACCAGGCCGCGCCGCGCCTCCCTTCTCCCTCGCGCCCCTCCGTCCACACCGGACGGAGGGGCGCAACGTGTTCTCATCTCGCGGCCACGTTGCTACGGTGCCCCAGCCCACCTGACGCCGCATCAGATCGAGTACCGGGAGGTCGACTTGCGCGCCCTCGTCGCCGTCGCCATCGGACTGGCTCCTGTCCTCCTCTTCGTCCTGCTCGTCGCGGTGGTGGAGTTGCCGCCCGAAGGGTCGACCTCACCCAGACCCCTGCTCACGGCCGACCCCGGCCCCAAGAAGTAGGGGGAGAACCGATGCGCCGCCGAGCGAGCCTGGTCCTTCTCGCCTTCGCCGTGTTCTTCGCCGCGATGGCCCCCACCCTGCGCTGGTACGCCTTCCCGCGGCTGGCCAAGATCCCGTCGAACCAGTACCAGGAGATGGTCCTGGAGGTGAAGCCGGCGACCCTGCTGAACTACTCCACCCTCAAAGCCGAGAAGGTCGACAAGATCACCATCGTCCAGACCCTCAAGGGCAACGTGGAGGAGTCGAAGCGGATCGAACGCGACGCCGGCCGCGACGTCGTCGTCTGGGACGCCCTCTCCTACGTGATGGGCCCCGACGGCAAGATGGTCTCCCAGATCCCGGAGCGCTACATCTTCGACGCCCACACCCAGGACCCGGTCAACGCCACCGGCGAGATGGTCGACGGCGACGCCGTCCGCCGCACCGGCATCGAGTTCAAGTTCCCCTTCCTCACCGAGAAGCGGGACTACCAGTACTTCGACGCCCAGACCCGCACCGCCGCCCCCATCCACTACAAGGGCACCCGCACCTTCCGCGGCCTGGAGGTCTACTACTTCGAGCAGACCGTCCCGTGGACCCGCGTCGCCATGCCCAAGAAGATGCCCGTCGAAGGCGTCACCCCCGAGATCGTCAACAGCACCGGCATGACCCGCTGGTACAGCACCAAGCGGTCGTTCTGGGTCGAGCCGGTCACCGGAGCGCCCGTCAACGCCGAGGAGGTCCACCAGGAGGAGATGCGCAACGCCGAGAAGATGATGGGCAAGCCCAAGGTGACCGCCTTCTCCGGCCACGTGAAGATCCGCGACGACTATCTGGACGCCACCGTCGAGATGGTGAAGTCCAACCGTCTGATGGTGCTCATGCTGGTCTCCTATCTGCCCTGGAGCTTCACCGTCCTGGCGCTGCTGCTCCTCGGTCTCGCCCTCTGGCTGGAAGCCCGCGGACGCCGCCCCCGCGTCCTCACTCCCTCCTGAGCCGCGCGTTGGTGTACCGGGTCGCCCGCACCGTCGTCGGGTCCTCCGGCCACGGGTGCTTCGGATAGCGCCCGCGCAGCTCCGCCCGCACCGCGCGGTACCCGTCCCGCCAGAACGACGCCAGGTCGGCGGTCACCGCCGCCGGCCGGCCGGCGGGGGACAGCAGGTGCACCAGCACCGGCACCCCCGCCACCCGCGGAGTCTCCGTCAGCCCGAACATCTCCTGGAGCTTCACCGCCAGCACCGGCCGCTCGCCCGCGTAGTCCACCCGTATCCGTGAACCGCTCGGCACCTCGATCCGCTCCGGCGCCAGCTCGTCGAGGCGGGCCGCCTCACCCGTCGCCCACGGCAGCAGCCGGCGCAGCGCCTCGCCCGCGGCGATGCGCCCCAGGTCCGCCCGCCGCCGGGCCCTCGACAGCTCCGGTTCCAGCCAGTCGTCGACCCGCGCGAGCAGCGCCGCGTCCGACACGTCCGGCCACGGCACGCCCACCTCGCGGTGCAGGAACGCCAGCCGCTCCCGCAGCTCCGTCGCCTCCCTGCTCCACGCCAGCAGCCCGGGCCCCTCCCGCTCCAGCCCTTCGAGCAGCGCCTGCCGTACGAGCCCGGGGTCGGCGCCCTCCCGCAGCGGCCGTACCGTCAGCTCCACCGCCCCCAGGCGCTCCACGGACCGGGCGACCACGTCGCCGTCCTCCCAGTGCACCTCCGTGCCCGAGGACAGCAGATGCCCCGCCGCCGCCCGCGCGGCCTCCTCGTCGACGACCGCCGCGAGGCGCACCCTGGCCGTGGCACTGCGCGCCGTGCGGTCCGCCACCGCGACCGCCAGCCACGAGGACGCCCGCAGCCGCGAGCCGTCGGCGAGCTCCGCGCCGCTGCCCGACACCATGAGGAACCCGCCCTGGTCCCGTGCCCTGGCCACCCGCTCCGGGAACGCCAGTGCCGTCACCAGCCCGGCCGCCTCGTCGTCGCCGACGACCCGCCGGGCGCCCGCGCCCGCCCCCGCCTCGCCCAGCGCCCGCTCCAACCGCCTGGCCTCCGCCTTCCAGCGCGCCCCGTACCCGTCGCCGCCCCGCCGGGCCTCCCGCCAGGCGGCGGCCAGGTCGTCCCCGTACTCCCGCGGCGGCTCCTCGCTCAGCAGCGCCACCACCTCGGCCGCCCGCCGCGCCCCGACCTCGGGCGCGCTGTCCAGCAGGGCGCGGGCCAGCCGCGGATGCAGCCCGAGCCGGGACATCCGTACGCCCCGCTGCGTGGCCCGCCCCTCCGCGTCCACCGCGCCGATCGCCGTCAGCACCGAACGGGCCGCCGCCATCGCGCCGGCCGGGGGCGCGTCCAGGAGCGCCAGACCGTCCGCAGTCGGATCGCCCCAGCAGGCCACCCGCAGCGCGAAGTCCGCGAGGTCGGCGATCTCGATCTCGGGGGAGGGGAACCGGGCCCGGGCGCCGTCCGCCGCCTCCGCCCAGCACCGGTACACCGTGCCGGGGGCCTCGCGCCCCGAACGGCCCGAGCGCTGCGTCGCCGCCGCGACCGACACCGGTACCGTCGCCAGCGAGCCGAGGCCCCGGGCGTGGTCCATGCGGGGCTCCCGGGCGAGCCCCGAGTCCACCACGATCCGCACCCCGGGCACGGTCAGGCTGGACTCGGCCACCGAGGTCGACAGCACGACCCGCCGCCGCCCGCCCGGCTCGGCTCCCCGCAGCACCGCGTCCTGCACCGCCGCGGGCGCGCGGCCGTGCAGCTGGAGGACCTCCGCGTCGACGTCCGCGAGCAGCCCCGCCGTCCGCGCGATCTCGCCGGTGCCAGGAAGGAAACAGAGGACGTCGCCGTCGTGCGTCGCAAGGGCCAGCCGGACCGTCGCCGCCACATGGCGCAGCAGCGCCGGATCCACCCAGGTGCCGTGCGCCGGCCTGATGCCCGCGGGCGGCGCGGCGAACCGCACCCCGTAACCGTGCCCCACGCCCGTCGCCCGCACGACGGGCGCGGGCCCGCTGCCGTCGAGCACCGTCAGGAGCTGCGCCCACGCCTCCGCGTCGCTCGTCGCCGAGGCCGCGATCAGCTTCAGCTCCGGCCGGAGCGTCGCCCGCACGTCCACCAGGAACGCCATCGCCGTGTCCGCGTCCAGATGCCGCTCGTGGCACTCGTCGAGCAGCGCCACGTCGACACCCGCGAGCTCCGGATCGCGCTGCAGCCGTTGCAGCAGGACGCCCGTGGTGACCACCTCGACCCGCGTCGCCGGACCTGACCGGCGCTCGCCGCGCACCGAGAAGCCGACCGCCTCGCCGACCTCCTGACCCAGCAGCCAGGCCATCCGCCGCGCCGCCGCCCGGACCGCCATCCTGCGCGGCTCGGCCACCAGAACCCGCCGCCGCGGCCCGTCCCCTATAAGACCCGCGAGCGCGAGCGGCACCAACGTGGTCTTGCCGGTGCCGGGAGGCGCGTACAGCACCGCTGCGCCGCGCTCCTCGAGCGCGCTGAGCAGCTCGGGCACGGCGTGACGGACGGGAAGGCGGTCGAGTGCGTCGTTTCGGATCACGCGTTCAGTCTCGTACGTCGCCGAGCGGGCCGGAGCTCACTGTCCACAGCCCCGGCCCACTCGTACGACTAATAGGTGAGGAGGGTTCAGTCGTCGATCCGCTCGCAGACGAAGATCGCCGTGCCCGGGATCAGGTTCCCCCGCAGCGGGGACCAGCCGCCCCACTCTTGGCTGTTCCACGCCGGCCACTCCGGCTCCACCAGGTCCAGGAGCCGGAACCCGCCGGCCACCACGTCCCGCACCCGGTCGCCGATCGTCCGGTGGTGCTCCACGTACACCGCGCGTCCCGTCTCGTCCTGCTCGACGTACGGCGTGCGGTCGAAGTACGACGCGGCGACGCTCAGCCCCTCCGGCCCGGGCTCGTCCGGGAACGCCCAGCGGATCGGGTGCGTCACCGAGAACACCCAGCGCCCGCCCGGCCGCAGCACCCGCCGCACCTCCCGGAACACGTTCACCGGCTCCGCGACGAACGGCACCGCGCCGTACGCCGAGCAGGCCAGGTCGAAGGAGCCGTCCCGGAACGGCAGCGCGCCCGCGTCCGCCTCCACCAGCGGGACCTCCCCGCCGATCCGCAGCGCGTGCTGGAGCTGCCGGTGCGAGAGGTCCAGGGCCACCGGCCGGGCGCCCTGCGCCGCCAGCCAGCGCGAGCACTGCGCCGCGCCGGCGCCGATCTCCAGGACGTCGAGGCCCTTCAGCGCGCCGGCCGGGCCGAGCAGCCCCGCCTCCGCCTCGTCGAGCCCCTCCGGCCCCCAGACGAACCGGTCGTCCCCGAGGAACGCTCCGTGGTCGTTCTGGTACTCGTCGGCGTTCCGGTCCCACCAGCCGCGGCTCGCGCGGCTGCTCTCCGCGTCCCCCGCGTCACGGCGTGTCGCCTCCGCGTCCTCGTCCGGTCCGTGGTCTTGGTTCATCTCGCCCGTCGTTGTAGTTTGCGCTCAGTGTCGGCCGTGCCGACTCCCCGGCCGGGTGGCCTGGGGGGACACGACTTGTGCCGGGTTTAGGGCGATCTGCCCCGGGTGTGCGCTTCGCGCATTGACCGTGTCCGGCTGCCCCCGTATGCTAAAGGTTGCGCTGCGGGCCTGCGCGCCTCAGACGGAGCAGGCCGCGCTCGCAACTGTTGCAGTCCCCTCGGTTCTCGAGGCGCCCCCCGTTCGTCGGGAAGGCGCTTCATTGGCTGTCCGGCTTCTTCAGTGCGATACGGGCTCTCGGCGTAGCAGTACCTACGACTTTCTGTCCGTAACCGGAGCCCTTTCCCACATGACGAGCAGCACCGAGACCACCGCCACCACCCCGCAGGTTGCGGTCAACGACATCGGTAACGAGGAAGCCTTCCTCGCCGCGATCGACGAGACGATCAAGTACTTCAACGACGGCGACATCGTCGACGGCGTCATCGTGAAGGTCGACCGGGACGAGGTCCTGCTCGACATCGGTTACAAGACCGAAGGTGTCATCCCGAGCCGCGAGCTCTCGATCAAGCACGACGTCGACCCGAACGAGGTCGTCAAGGTCGGCGACGAGATCGAGGCCCTTGTTCTCCAGAAGGAGGACAAGGAAGGCCGTCTGATCCTCTCGAAGAAGCGCGCCCAGTACGAGCGTGCCTGGGGCACCATCGAGAAGATCAAGGAAGAGGACGGCATCGTCACCGGTACCGTCATCGAGGTCGTCAAGGGTGGTCTCATCCTCGACATCGGCCTCCGCGGCTTCCTCCCGGCCTCCCTGGTCGAGATGCGTCGTGTCCGCGACCTCCAGCCCTACGTGGGCAAGGAGCTCGAGGCGAAGATCATCGAGCTGGACAAGAACCGCAACAACGTGGTCCTGTCCCGCCGCGCCTGGCTCGAGCAGACCCAGTCCGAGGTCCGCCAGACGTTCCTCACGACCCTCCAGAAGGGTCAGGTCCGCTCCGGCGTCGTCTCCTCGATCGTCAACTTCGGTGCCTTCGTGGACCTGGGTGGCGTCGACGGTCTGGTCCACGTCTCCGAGCTGTCCTGGAAGCACATCGACCACCCGTCCGAGGTCGTCGAGGTCGGCCAGGAGGTCACCGTCGAGGTTCTCGACGTGGACATGGACCGCGAGCGTGTCTCCCTGTCGCTGAAGGCGACCCAGGAGGACCCGTGGCAGCAGTTCGCCCGTACCCACCAGATCGGCCAGGTCGTCCCGGGTAAGGTCACGAAGCTGGTTCCGTTCGGTGCGTTCGTCCGCGTGGACGAGGGCATCGAGGGTCTGGTCCACATCTCCGAGCTGGCCGAGCGCCACGTGGAGATCCCGGAGCAGGTCGTCCAGGTCAACGACGAGATCTTCGTCAAGGTCATCGACATCGACCTCGAGCGTCGTCGCATCAGCCTCTCGCTGAAGCAGGCCAACGAGTCCTTCGGTGCCGACCCGGCCTCGGTCGAGTTCGACCCGACCCTGTACGGCATGGCCGCGTCCTACGACGACCAGGGCAACTACATCTACCCCGAGGGCTTCGACCCCGAGACCAACGACTGGCTCGAGGGCTACGAGGCTCAGCGCGAGGCCTGGGAGACCCAGTACGCCGAGGCGCAGCAGCGCTTCGAGCAGCACCAGGCCCAGGTCATCAAGTCCCGCGAGGCCGACGAGGCCGCCGCTGCCGAGGGTGGCGCCGCCGCTCCGGCCGCCGCGCCGACCGGTGGCTCCTACTCCTCGGAGTCGGACGACAACTCCGGCGCCCTGGCGTCGGACGAGGCCCTCGCCGCGCTGCGCGAGAAGCTGGCCGGCGGCCAGAGCTGAACAGGCTCTGCGCTAGCAGCCAGTAGCTAGCCGCTCGTACAGAGGCCCGCTTCCCGGTTCGTCCGGGAGGCGGGCCTCTGTCGTGTGTCCGGCGCGAAACCCTCGCGGCGAGGGGAATGCACCCCCTGTGACCGGCGTTGACACGTACGGACACGAGGAGGAGCGGTAATCGTGCTTGATCCCCAGGATTTGTACGAGTGGGACGCGAAGGGTCTGGCCGTCGTCGACATGGCGCTGGCGCAGGAGTCGGCCGGACTGGTCATGCTGTACCACTTCGACGGATACATCGACGCGGGTGAGGCCGGTGAGCAGATCGTCGACCGGATCCTCGACACCCTGCCGCACCAGGTCGTCGCCCGCTTCGACCACGACCGGCTGGTCGACTACCGCGCCCGCCGGCCCCTGCTGACCTTCCGCCGCGACCGCTGGACGGCCTACGAGACCCCCGCCATCGAGGTGCGTCTCGTCCAGGACGCCACCGGCGCGCCGTTCCTGATGCTCTCCGGACCCGAGCCGGACGTCGAATGGGAGCGTTTCGCGCTCGCCGTCCGGCAGATGGTGGAGCGCCTCGGCGTGCGGCTCGCGGTGAACTTCCACGGCATCCCCATGGGCGTCCCGCACACCCGCCCCGTCGGCCTGACCCCGCACGGCAACCGCACCGACCTCATGCCCGGCCACCGCAGCCCCTTCGACGAGGCCCAGGTGCCCGGCAGCGCCGAGTCCCTGCTCGAGTTCCGGCTGACGGAGGCCGGGCACGACACGCTCGGCGTCGCCGCGCACGTGCCGCACTACGTCGCCCGCTCGGCCTACCCGGACGCCGCGCTGACCGCCCTGGAGGCGATCACCGCCGCGACCGGTCTGGTCCTGCCCGGTGTGGCGCACGCCCTGCGGACCGAGGCGCAGCGCACCCAGACCGAGATCGAGCGCCAGATCGGCGAGGGGGACGAGGAGCTCGTGTCCCTGGTCCAGGGCCTCGAGCACCAGTACGACGCCATGGCCGGCGCCGAGACCCGTGGCAACCTGGTCGCCGAGCCCGTCGACCTGCCGTCCGCGGACGAGATCGGCCGCGAGTTCGAGCGCTTCCTCGCGGAACGCGAGGGCGAGGCCTGAGCCGCCCCATGCCTGAGGGCCCCAAGCCCGAGTTGCCCCAGCCTGGGACGCCTCTGCCTGAGGCGCCCCAGGCCTGAGGGCCCCGTTCACCCGGTCGCACACCCCCGTCTAAGCTGCCGCTCATGCTGAAAGTGGGCCTCACCGGCGGAATCGGCGCCGGCAAGAGCGAAGTGTCGCGGCTGTTCGTCTCGTACGGGGCCGTACTGATCGACGCCGACAAGATCGCCCGGGAGGTCGTCGAGCCCGGCACCCCCGGTCTCGCGGCGATCGTCGAGGCGTTCGGCGAGGGCGTCCTCACCGCCGAGGGCACCCTGGACCGGCCGAAGCTCGGCTCGCTGGTCTTCGCCGACGCCGAGCGGCTGGCCACGCTCAACGCCATCGTCCACCCGCTGGTCGGCGCCCGATCGGCGGAGCTGGAGCGACTGGCCGGCCCGGAGGACGTCGTCGTCCACGACGTGCCGCTGCTCGCCGAGAACGGCCTCGCCCCGCTGTACGACCTCGTGGTCGTCGTCGACGCGTCCGCCGGGACCCGGCTCGACCGGCTGGTCCGGATCCGGGGCATGTCGGAGGAGGAGGCCCGGAACCGGATGGCCGCCCAGGCCACCGCCGAGCAGCGGCGTGCCGTCGCCGATCTCGTCATCGACAACGACGGGCCGCTGGACGCGCTGGAGCCGCAGGTCCGCAAGGTCTGGGAGCAGCTGCGGGAACGGGCCGCGGAAAGCCGGTAGGCCGCCGCACCTTCGCGCGCCGAACGGGGTAGGGATCGTGGCGGGCCGGGCGGTGCCGCGTACGGAATACCGCCGCCGGACCGGACGTTGCACCACCCGGAGCGAGGGAAGGATGTCAGCGTGGCCCAACCGAACCCGGAGACCCACGTCATCGCCTTCCGCGCGGCCGAGCAGTTGCTCGACGCTCGGGACCCGCGCGGCGCGATCAAGCTGCTCGACACCGTCATCGCCGCCCATCCCGAGAGCCGGTCGGCCCGTCTCCTGCGGGCGCGCGCCTATTTCGCGTCCGCGCAACTGAGGGCGGCGGAGCGCGAGTTCCAGCACATCGTGGACCGCGAGCCGGACAACGCCTTCGCGCACTTCGCGCTCGCCCGCACCTTCCAGCGCGCCGGACGACCGGAGCAGGCGACCCGGCACTTCCGGCTCGCGGCCGCGCTCGACCCCAAGCCCGAGTACCTGGAGAAGGCCGGGTTCGACACGGCGGAGTGAGTCACCGGCGCCGTCCGTCGCCGCCGTGGTCGGGTTCGTACGGGGGGATGTCGCGGCCCGGCTGGTAGTGCGCGCCCTGGTGGATGTGGCGCAGGACCATGACCATGTCGACGGCCACCACCACGAACAGCACCCCGCAGGCCGTCGCCCAGCCGGTGCTGCCGAGCAGCGCGAACACGGCCGTGCCGAAGGCGGCCCAGAGCAGACCCCATAGACTCAGCCAGAACCGCATCCGCAGCGGGCTGCGTGCGGTCACCGGCTCATTCCCGGTGCGCATGACGGTCGCACCTCCTCGCGAGGCCACGAGGGCCTACTGAGGATGTACCCCCGTCGTCGACGTTCACCGGTACCGAACGAAGTGGGGGCGGATGTGGACGGCTGGTCCTGGCGGGGCGGGAGCTGGCAGGAGACCGCGGTGCGCCGCTCCCGAGTGCGCGGCTGTCTCCTGGGCGGCGCGATCGGGGACGCGCTCGGCAACCCGGTCGAGTTCCTCTCCCTGGACGGGATCCGGCGTGCGTACGGCGAGCGCGGCGTCACCGGCATGGTGCCGGACGGGGACGGGGTCACCGGCCGCGTCACCGACGACACGCAGATGACGCTGTTCACCGCGGAGGGCCTGATCAGGGCGCACGCGCGGGGCACAGCCAAGGGCATCGGCGGGGCGGAGACCACGTGCCTCCTGCACGCGTACCGGCGCTGGCTCGACACGCAGAACCACCCCGCCCCGCCCGTGCGCGGCGGCGACGACGTCGTCCGTACGGGCTGGCTGCGCACCCAGCCCTGGCTGTACGCGCGCCGCGCACCGGGCAACGCCTGCCTGACCGGGATCGCCGCGCGGCACGTCCCCGCCCCGTCGGCCGCGCCGGGGGAGCCCGGGCCGGTCAACCCGGAGTCGAAGGGGTGCGGCAGCGTCATGCGGTCCGCGCCGTTCGGGCTGACCGGCGGGAGCCCGTCCCGGGCGTTCGAGCGCGCCGCGGCGGCCTCCCGGATCACCCACGGCCACCCGACGGCGTCCGCTTCCGCGGGGGCGTTCGCGGCGGTCGTGGCGTACCTGCTCCAGGGCGAATCCGGGCCGGCGGCGGTGCTACGGGCGATGGACCTGCTGCGGCGGCACGCCGGGCACGAGGAGACGACGGCGGCGCTGCGGGCCGCCGTGGACCTGGCGGCCGCTCCCGGCGCGCCGAACGCGGAGCGGGTGGAGTCGCTGGGGGCCGGCTGGGTCGCCGAGGAGGCGCTCGCCATCGCCGTGTACTGCTTCCTCGCACCGGCCGACTCCGTGGCCGAGGCCCTGCTGCTCTCGGTGAACCACTCCGGGGACAGCGACTCCACGGGCTCGCTCTGCGGGAACCTGCTGGGCGCCGCGCACGGCGAGGTCCAACTGCCGCCGCAGTGGCTGACACTGACGGAGGGACGGGCGGTGATCGCCGAACTCGCCGACGACTTCAGCCTGCAGTTCGAGCACGGTGAGGTCGCGAACGGGATGCCGGTGCACTCCTTCGACCGCTACCCGGCCAACTGATCGGAGAAAGTCGCCCGGGGAGCGATGAGTTGGCGACGGCCGCACCGTCTACCTCTGTGAAAGCGAACGCAACGCCGACACGAGGAGCACACGATGACCGCCCTGACCCCCGAGACCACCGTCGCCTCCGCTCCCCTCACCGTTCCCGGGAAGCGCCTGAGCCGCCGCGCGGACATCTCCGTGCGCGTCCTGCAGATCGTCCTCGCCCTGTTCTTCGCGATCCCGAGCGCCTCGCCGAAGCTGGTCGGCCACGCCTCCGCCGCGGAGGGCTTCGACAAGATCGGCTGGGGCGACTGGTTCATGTACACGATCGGCGGGCTCGAACTGGCCGGGGCGATCGCGCTGGTGATCCCGGTCCTGTCGAGCGTGGCGGCAACGGCCCTGATCGGGCTGATGGTCGGGGCGTTCGTCTTCACGCTGACCTTCTTCGACGGACAGTTCTGGTTCACCCCGGTGATCTTCGCGGTGCTGCTGGCCGTCGTGGCCTGGAACCGCCGGGAGCAGAACGCCCGCCTGTTCGCCCTGCTGTCGCGCCGGGCATGACCCCGCCATGGAGGAGACCGGAAGGCGCCCGTGGACCGCGTGCGGAACGGCGGAGCTGCTGCGCAGCGAAGTCGTCCGCTCGCGACGCGGCGCCCACTGCGGCCGCATCGAGGCCGCCGGGATCACCGTCGTCGACATCCTGTGCTGCGAGGACCGGACGTCGTTCGTCGGGCCCGGACAACAGGAGGAGCACTGCGTGGTCCTCACCCGTTCCGGCGGCTATCTGCGGCGGGTGGCGGGTGAGGAGTTCTTCGTCGACGCGACCGGCGGCTACCTGACCGCCCCGGGCGACGAGCACCACGTCGCCCACCCGGTCGGACCCGGCGACCGGTCCACCGACATCCGGATCGGCCCGCAGCTGTACGCCGACCGGTTCGACGGCCCCCGCACCTCCCGCCGGCTCACCGTCAGCGGCGCCGCCGATCTGCGGCACCGGGCCCTGCTGGCCGCCGCCCGGCGCGGCGCGGAGACCTTCGAACTGGCCGAGCGGATCCACCTGCTGCTCGACGAACTCGCCGCCACGGCCGGCCGGTGGAGCCCCGACAGCCCCGCCCGCCGGAGCACGGTACGCGTCCACCAGCGCCTCGTACGGGACACCTGCGCCGTCCTGGCGGGCGGGATCCCGGCGCTGCTCCTGCCCCTGGAGGACCTGGCCCGCGCGGTCGGCGTCTCGCCCCACCACCTCAGCCGGGTCTTCCACGCCGTCACCGGTACCACCCTGACGCGCTACCGCAACGAACTGCGCGTCCGTGGAGTCCTCCAGCAACTGGAGGAGGGCCACGACGGCCTGCGGACCCTCGCCGCCGCGTACGGATTCGCCGACCAGGCCCATCTGACCCGGACCTGCCGCACCCATACGGGTCATCTCCCCAGCGCCGTACGGCGACTTCTCGCCGATCGCGCATGAATCTTCAACGCCGCGGAAGCGGGCGGGCCCCACGATGTCGGTGATCCGACCGACGACTTCGAGCGTTCACCCCGGGGGACCGACGATGACCCTGCTCACCAGAGCCGGCGTGGCACTGGCGACCGTCCTGACCGCCGTCGCGTGCGCCGGCGCCGCGCCGGCCGGCGCCGCCCGGACGTCCGGACTGCCCGGCGGCGACGCCGGCGCACCCGTCCTGACCGGCCACCGCCCCTGCCCGGGGCAGCCCGACGTGACCTGCGCCGACCTGACCGTGCCGCTCGACCGCACCGGGAAGCAGCCGGGCACGCTCACCCTGCGCACGGCCGTGTACGGCCCGGCCGACGCGCCCCGTGGCACGCTGCTCTTCCTCACCGGCGGGCCGGGCCAGCCCGGAGTGCCGTACGTGGCGCGGATGCGGGAGCGGCTCCCCGAGGCGCTCGCCGAGTACCGGCTCGTGATGATCGACCAGCGCGGCACCGGCACCGGGGCGATCGACTGCCCCGACCTCCAGAAGCAGGTCGGCGGCAGCGACACCGTCGCCCCGACACCGGACGCGGTGCGCGCCTGCGCCGGGCTCCTCGGCGAGAAGCGGAACTTCTACACGACCGCCGACACCGTCGCCGACCTCGAGGACCTGCGCCGGGCCCTGCACCTGCCGTCCTGGACCCTCGACGGCGTCTCGTACGGCACCTTCACCGCCGGCCAGTACGCCCTGCGGCACCCCGGCCGGGTGCGCAGGCTCGTCCTGGACTCCGTCGTCCCGCTCGACGGCGCGGGCGTCCTCTACGAGGACGCGATGCGCCACTCCGCCTGGGTGCTGCGCACCGCCTGCCGGGAGCAGAGCTGCGGCTTCGACCCGGCGAAGGACCTCGCCGCGGTCGTCCGCCGCGACGGCAACGGCGTCGGCGTGTTCAACCTGCTGGTGATCGCCAGCATCGTCGACCCGAAGCTCGACGACCCCAGGTTCCGCATCCTCGACGCGCTGCACGCCTCGGCGGGCGGCGACCGCGCACCGCTCGACCGGCTGGTCGCCGGGTTCGCCGACCCGGGCGGCGAACCGGCCGAGGACTTCAGCTCCGGCCTGCACGCGGCCACCCTGTGCGCCGACTCGGCCTGGCCCTGGGGCGACTCCGCCGCGCCCGTCGAAGGCCGGGAGAAGGCCCTGGCCCGGGCGGTGCGGGCGATCCGGCCGGCCGACGTGTGGCCCTTCGAACGGCGGACGGCGGGTGAGCAGGGCATCCCGCGGACGTGCCTGCCCTGGCCGTCCTCGCGCCCGCTCCCGGCCACACCCGACGGGCCGCTGACCATGCCGGTCCTGCTGCTGGCCGGCGACCGCGACCTGTCGACGCCGATGACGTGGGCCCGGCAGGTCGCGGCCCGGACCCCGCGGGCCGAACTGGTCGTCGTCCCGGGCTCCGGCCACTCCACACAGAGCCGCGGCGACGGTGCCCGCGCGGCCCAGGACTTCCTGTTGCGCTAGCCGCGCGGCGGGAGGGTGGTAAGGCGACGGCGCGTCGCGCCCGGGACGGGGGTCCGGGTGCGGCGCGCCGTCGTGTCCGGCGGGCGTGCGCGGGTCAGTGGACGACCGTGTAGCTGCGCCAGGGCAGCGATCCGGGCGCGATGGAGTCGCTGGTGTTGGTCGCCACGTAGATGGGGTCCTTGCCCTGACAGTTCCGGGTCCGGTACAGGATGATGTCGTTCAGTGTGCGGTTCTCGATCCTCGGCACGCCGGACGGCGCAAGCAGCCTGTGGCAGCCGTTCACGGACGGGCTGGTCTGCGTGATCACGAACTCGCGTTCGGTCTCGTACGTGAGCGTGCCCACCGCGGTGCGACCGAGGCTGGAGCAGCCCGTGGCGGCGAGGGACAGGAGCACGGCCGCGGCGGCGATGCCGAGGCGCCGGTTGGGGAGCATGGCGGATCCTCGTCTGTACGGGTCGGTACGGCGGGGGCGGTGGCACTGTTCCCGCCACCATCCCGCGCGCCGCACCCCCTGTCATCCGATGCTGGGCCGCCCGGGCGACGCCGCGCCGACGCCGGTTGTCAGACCTCGCCCGTAAGGTCGGAGATCCAGTCGGAATCCGTCGCGGAGGGGAGGTGACCAGGTCGTGGGCCACGCATGGCACCGCCACGCCGCCGTCTTCCTGCCCGCCGCCCTGCCCCGCGAGGGGCGGATCGCCTTCTGGTCGCCCGACGGAGAGCCGCTGCCGGAGCCCCCGGAGGGGGCCGGTGCGCGCGCCGAGATCACCGTCGTACGGCGGCACGGCAACGGCGCCCGCGGCCGGACCGTCTCCGCCGTCGTCCTGCCCGTCGACGCGGCCCTGCCGCATCTGGTCGCCGCCCGGCGCCACCCGGCCGCCCACCCCGCCGCCGCGTGCTGGGGCGCCGCCGCCCTGCACGCACTGCAGCTCACCGCGCGGGGCAGGCTGCTGCCCGGGCTCACCGTCGACGATCTCGACGCCTGGCGGGCGGGCCCGCTGGACCCGGACGACATCGCCCACCTCCGGGCCGTCGCCGCGGCCATGCCGTACGAGGCCCACGCCGTGCCCGTGCCGGGGACCGGTCCGCTTCGGGTGCCCGACCCCGAGGCGCTGGTCCGGGCCTTCCTCGACGCCGTCGCCGACACCCTGCCCCGCACCCCGGCTGCCCCGCACGCGGCCGGCCGGCCGTTCGCCGCCCGGGAGCCGCAGCATCTCCCCGGGGCCCGGGCCTGGGCGGCGGAGGCCGCGGCCGGCATGGACGCCGGGGTCCGCGTCTCGCTCCGCCTCGACCTGTCCGGGTACGAACTCTTCGACGTCTCCGAGGAGGGCGGCGAGGAACGGCAGGCCGCCGCCGCGCTGCTCCAGGTGCACAGCCTCGCCGACCCCACGCTCGTCATCGACGCCGCCGCCCTGTGGGCCGGGGACGGCGACGAGCACTTCGGGCCGCGCGCCCGGATCGACGCCGTCCTCGCGCTGCGCCGCGCCGCCCGGGTCTGGCCGCCGCTCGGGCGGCTCCTGGAGCGCGACGTCCCCGACGTTCTGGCCGTCACCGAGGACGAGCTGTACGAACTCCTCGGCCCGGCCGCCGCCCGGCTCGCCGACGCCGGCGTCGCCGTGCACTGGCCTCGCGAACTGGCCCGCTCGCTCACCGCCACCGCGGTCGTCCGCCCCGCCCGCTCCGCGCCCGGCTCCGCCACCGACGGCAGCTCGTTCTTCGACAGCGAGGAACTGCTTCGCTTCAACTGGCAGCTGGCCCTGGACGGCGACCCGCTGACCGAACGGGAGATGGACGCGCTCGCCGAGTCGCACCGCCCCGTCGTCCGGCTCCGCGACCAGTGGGTGGTCGTCGACCCGGCCCTCGTCCGCAAGGCCCGCAAGCGCGAACTGGGCCTGCTGGAACCGGCGGACGCGCTCGCCGTCGCCCTCACCGGCGCCGCCGAGATCGACGGCGAGACCGTGCCCGCCGTGCCCGTCGGCGCCCTCGCGGCCCTGCGGGACCGCCTCGTCGGCGGGCCCGAGGCGATCGCCCCGCCGCCCGGACTCGACGCCACCCTGCGCGACTACCAGTTGCGCGGCCTCGCCTGGCTGGACCTGATGACCTCGCTGGGCCTCGGCGGCTGCCTCGCCGACGACATGGGCCTCGGCAAGACCGTCACGCTGATCGCCCTGCACCTGCGCCGCGCCCGCCGCGCCCCCACCCTCGTCGTCTGCCCGACCTCGCTCCTCGGCAACTGGCAGCGGGAGGTACAGCGGTTCGCCCCCGGAGTCCCGGTCCGGCGTTTCCACGGCGTCGATCGCTCCCTCGACGGCCTCGACGGCGGCTTCGTGCTCACCACGTACGGCACCATGCGCACCAGCGCGCCCCGACTGGCCGAGCAGGAGTGGGGGATGGTCGTCGCCGACGAGGCGCAGCACGTCAAGAACCCCTTCTCCGCGACGGCCAAGGCGCTGCGGACCATCCCCGCGCCCGCCCGGGTCGCCCTCACCGGCACCCCCGTGGAGAACAACCTCTCCGAACTGTGGGCACTGCTCGACTGGACCACCCCCGGACTCCTCGGCCCGCTCAAGGCGTTCCGCGCCCGGCACGCCCGGGCCGTGGAGAACAACGAGGAGATCGAGCACCAGGAGGCCGTCGAGCGCCTCGCCCGGCTCGTCCGGCCGTTCCTGCTGCGCCGCCGCAAGTCCGACCCCGGGATCGTGCCCGAGCTGCCGCCCAAGACCGAGTCCGACCACCCCGTGGCCCTCACCCGCGAACAGGCCTCGCTGTACGAGGCGGTGGTGCGCGAGACCATGGCGCAGATCGAGGGCGCCGAGGGCATCGCCCGCCGCGGCCTCGTGATGAAGCTGCTCACCTCGCTCAAACAGGTCTGCAACCACCCCGCCCAGTACCTGAAGGAGACCGCCGGCCGCGGCGGCCACCGCCTCGCCGGCCGCTCCGGGAAGCTCGCCCTGCTCGACGAACTCCTCGACACGATCCTCGCCGAGGGCGGCTCGGTCCTGGTGTTCACCCAGTACGTCGCGATGGCGCGGCTGCTCTCCGACCACCTCGCAGCCCGCGCGATCCCGAGCCAACTCCTGCACGGCGGCACCCCGGTCGCCGAGCGGGAGCGGATGGTCGACCGCTTCCAGTCCGGCGAGGTGCCGGTGTTCCTGCTGTCTCTCAAGGCCGCCGGCACCGGGCTCAACCTGACCCGGGCCGGCCATGTCGTGCACTTCGACCGCTGGTGGAACCCGGCCGTGGAGGACCAGGCCACCGACCGCGCCTACCGCATCGGGCAGACGCAGCCGGTGCAGGTCCACCGGCTCGTCGCCGAGGGCACGGTGGAGGACCGCATCGCCGAACTGCTCCGCTCCAAGAAGGCGCTCGCCGACGCCGTCCTCGGCTCCGGCGAGGCCGCCCTCACCGAGCTGACCGACCGCGAACTGGCCGACCTGGTGTCCCTGAGGAGGCCGTCGTGAACCGCCCCCGCGTTCCCGCCGGCGGTCCCGGAAGCGGCCCGGCCGCCCGCCACGACGACCGGCGCCGGACCTTCCCTGCGGTGCCCCCGCGCGCCGCTCCCGACGGCCGGTTCGCCGCCACCTGGTGGGGCAACGCCTGGGTGGAGGCCCTGGAGGACACCGCCCTCGATCCGGCCCGGCTCGCCCGCGGCCGGGCGTACGCGGGCCGCGGCCAGGTCGACGCGATCACTGTCACGCCCGGCCGGGTCGTCGCGTACGTGCACGGCAGCCGGCCCCGCCCGTACCGCACCGAGATCCGGCTCCGCACGCTCGGCGACGACGGCTGGGAACGGTTCCTCGACGCGGCCGCGGCCCGCCCCGACCACATCGCCGCCCTGCTCGACAAGGACGTGCCGCACGCCCTCGCGGCCGTCGCCGACCTGCTGCCCGCGCCCGGGGACCTGATCCCCGACTGCTCCTGCCCCGACGACGGCTTCCCGTGCAAGCACGCCGCCGCCCTCTGCTACCAGGCGTCCCGGCTGCTCGACGAGGACCCGTTCGTCCTGTTCCTGATGCGCGGCCGCGGCGAGCAGGAGATCCTCGCCGCGCTGACCCGGCGCAACGCGGCCCGGTCCGCCGCCGAGGCCACGACCGCCGCACCGGCGATGCCGACCCTCCCCGCCCGCGACGCGCTGCCCCCGCGCACCGGGGGACGCGCACTGCCGCCGCTGCCCGAGCCGTTGCCCGCCCCCGTACAGCCGGGCCGGCCACCCGTGCCCCCGCCCGACCGTCACGCCCCCGACCCTCTGGCGCTCGACCTGCTGGCCACCGAGGCCGCCGCCCGCGCGCACGCCTTCCTGACCACCGGACAGGACCCGGTGGCCGCGCTCACGCCCTGGCAGGACGCCGTCCGGCTGGCCGCCGCGCACCCCGGCTCCGGCCTGACGGCCTCCACCCGCGCGCTCTACCGCGACCTCGCGGCGGCCCTGGACCGCACCCCGACCGACCTGGCCCGTGCCGTCGCCGCCTGGCGGCAGGGCGGTCCCGCCGGCCTCGCGGTCCTCGAAGAACCCTGGGACCCGCCCGCCGGACCCTTCGACCGGGCCAGACCGGCGCTGCTCGCCGCCGACCTGCCGGCCTTCCGGCCCTGGCGCAACCGGCTGTCCGGCCGCACGCTCCAGCTCCGCCTCGGCCGCGACGGCCTCTGGTACGGCTACGAGTCGGACGCCGACCGCGAGGACTGGTGGCCCCGCGGCACCCCGGACGCCGACCCCGTCGGCGCTCTCACCGCGCTCATGGGCCGCTGACGCCGCGGGGCACGCCCCGGCCGTGCTCCTCGGCCCAGCGCGTCAGCGTCAGGAAGTCGCTCTCCCGCAGCCCCTGCCGCGGATGGATCCGCAGCAGCAGCGCCGGGGCGTCGTGGCGGGCCGCCACGTACGTCTCGTCGCGTCGCGTGATCATGTCGTCGACCCAGGCGAAGGGCCGCCCCGCCGCCCATTCGAGCAGTGGCCGGGTCTTCCAGTAGAGGCCGTCCGTGTCGGTGGCGAACGGCTCGGGCCACTCGATGACGGGCAGGTCCGTCGGCAGCCCGACGACCGGGGCGATCATCTCGTTCGCCTCGTGCATCCAGGTGGTGGCCCAGGCCAGTTCGAAGGGCAGCGCCGTCAGCCGCGGCCCGTGCGCCGGGTTGAGCACCACCTTCAGGCCGCGCCGGAGCCTGCGGGACCCGGGGGTCTGCCGGGACGACCAGTCGGACGGCCGGAACCGGTGCGCGGTGTAGCCGCGCAGCCGGGGGAACCGGGCCGCGTAGGGGTTCAGCGGGCCGTCGACGTCAAGGAGGAGGAGCGGACGGTCGGTCATGGGGGAGCGTTACCCCGAACGGCCGCGGACAGTCCCCGCGCGGCCCCCGACCGGCCCGTCCTGGCAAGGCGGCGACCCGCAAGGGTGCCCCGCGGGTTTCGAAGTCATGCCACCCGATGGGGTGAAACGAGCGACGGGGCTGATCCGGGGGCCTGCGTTGGGCGTTATTTCCGGTACGGGCGCATGCCCGTCACACCTCCGGAAGGCAGGAAGCCATGAGGCAGATTCGCCGAAGTGGTCTGGCCACACTGATGGTCACGGGCGGCGCGCTCGCCCTCACGGCGGGCTACGCGCACGCCGACTCGGCCGCGGAAGGCGCCGCCGTCGGTTCACCGGGAGTCGGCTCCGGCAACACGGTGCAGCTGCCGGTGCACGTCCCGGTCAACGTCTGCGGGAACACCGTCAACGTCGTCGGCGCGCTCAATCCGGCCGCCGGCAACCGCTGCGCGAACGGTTCCGGCGGCTCCGACGCGGCGAGCGGCTCGCAGGGCGCCGGGTCCCACAAGGATCAGCCGGGTACCCCCCGGGCCGGCGGCGGCCGGAACGGCGGCGGCGCCAACGGCGGGTCGCACGCCGGCGGGACGAACGGCGGCGGGACGAACGGCGGCGGTTCGTCGAACAGTGGTGGCGCGACCGCCGAAGGCATCGCGAAGGGCTCGCCCGGAGTGCTCTCGGGCAACCTGGTCCAGCTGCCCGTCCACCTCCCCGTGAACGTCAGCGGCAACTCGGTCAACGTCGTCGGCATCGGCAACCCCGCGTTCGGCAACACCTCGACCAACGGGCCGCTCACCCCCGAGCACCCCGAGCCCAACCCGCCCGGGAAGCCGGCCACGCCCGCCCCGGGCGAGAGCGTCGCCAAGCCGCCGGCCCACGCGCCGCAGGCCGACTCCGTGGCGCTCGCCGAGACCGGCGCGAACATCGCCGGTTACGGGATCCCCGCGAGCGCGGCCCTGCTGCTGGGCGGCGCGATCCTGTACCGCAGGTCCCGGTCGGCCGGCGTGCGCGCCTGAGCGACCCTCACCGGTACGCCCTCACCGGTACGCCCGCGCCGGGGCGCGCCCGCCGGTGAGCCGCGGCCCTTCCGGCCGCCGCTCCCGCCCGCGCCCGGCGCCGAGCCGCGTCCCCACCGGGACGGCCCGCGCTCACCCCCGCCAGGCCCGGAGCACCGCCTCGATGGCCGGTGCCACCCTCGTCCGGGCCTGGTGCCGGGGCACGCCCCGCATCAACAACGCGTCGTAGTCCGTGTCGACATGCCGTACGGACGCCCGTACCGCCGCCGTGACCGCGCCCCGCTCCAGCGCCCGGCCGGCCGCCGTACGCCCCACCCGCCCGCTGCCCCGCTGCGAGGCGTGCGCCGCGACCTCCGCCACCCGGTCCTCCGGGCAGCGCGGGAAGAGCCGCCGGATCTCGGCGGCCAGCGTCTCCCGCACCTGCACGTCCTGCGCGTCCCGCCGCACCGCGTCCCGCGCCCGCCGCCGCGCCCGCGCCTCGGCGTCGGCCAGGCAGGCCGCTTCCGCCCCGGCCAGGGCGGCCTCCTCGACCAGCAGGCCCTGCCGCTCGTACCGGGTCCGGCGCCGGTTGTGCCGTACCACCACGGCCCACAGCGCACTCGCCTCGCGGGCCCGGCGGGTGAGCGCCGTGTCGCCGCGCGGCAGGAACACCAGATGGCCGAGGTCGGCGCAGTCCAGACAGAGCGGAGCGTTGAACTCCAGCACCATCCGCTCCAGCGGCCCCGAGTGGCACTCGGAGCAGCGCCGGGCCCGCAGCGGCTCGACGACGACGGGTGCGACGAGGTCCATGGCAGCCTCCCTCAGCGGACTCCGGGCGCGGCCGCGGAGATGAACGACGAGATGGCCTCCTTGGCCTGCGCGCCGCGGCTCGCGCGGTCCTCCTCGTCGTTGGCCTCGTGGATGCCGTTCGTCACCTCGAAGGCGATCTCGGCCAGTTGACGGGTCTCCGGGTCGTCGCAGACCAGCTGGACCCGGAAGAGCGCCTGACTGGCGGCGCGGCGCCGCGCGTACGAGGCGTAGCGCGCCTCCTCCGCGGTCTCCGTGCCCGGCACCTCGAGCGCCCGGAACCATCGGTCGTTCTGGCTGTGCCGGTAGTCGACCAGCGCGCCCGCGAACGCGCTGTACGTGGCGATCCGTTCCTGGCGCAGCTGCTCGTCCCGGGCCAGCGTCGCCGTGCGCTCGGTGGCCCTGCTCTGGAACCAGTGCGTGGCGGCCACGCCGAGCAGGGTTCCGAGGACGGCTGTCAGCGCCGCGTCCATGTCCGCGTACTCCTTCGACTCGGTCGGCACGATCCTGCGATATTCGTTCGAGACGCCGTCCGCGAGCGCGTTATGGTCGCGACGTGGCAACGAAACTCAATCAGATCATCGCAGTGGAGAAGGGCGTCAAGTCCAAGGCGCAGCAGGACCTGACGGCTGCTCACCAGGGACTGCAGAAGCCGGCCCTGCTCGCGGGCATCGCCCGGACCTACCAGCCCAAGGACGAGGAGGGCGAGCAGCTGCCGCCCGAGTCGACGCTGGTGCAGCTGAAGGCCGAGGAGGTCCTGAAGGACACGGCCAGGACGCTCACCCGACTGTTCGATGTGACCGCCACCAAGGACTGGGCCAACTGCGAGGCGCGCGCCGACGTCGTCGTCGACGGCCGGGTCGTGATCGGCCAGACTCCCGTCTCGTATCTCCTGTTCCTGGAGAAGCAGTTGGCGGACCTGATGGCCTTCGTCCGCAGGCTTCCGGTGCTCGACGCGGCCGAGTCCTGGACGCAGGATCCGTCGACCGATGCCTGGAAGACCGAGGCGGTGCGCACCGTCCGGACGAAGAAGGTGCCGCGCAACCACGTGAAGGCCGAGGCCACGGAGAAGCACCCGGCCCAGGTCGAGGTGTACTACGAGGACGTGCCCGTCGGGTACTGGACGACGGTGAAGTTCTCCGGCGCGCTGCCCGCCCGCCGGGTGAACGAGCTGGTGGACCGGGTGGAGAAGCTCCAGCAGGCGGTGAAGTTCGCCCGCGAGGAGGCCAACGCCACCGAGGTCGCCGACCAGCGCGTGGGGGACGCCGTCTTCGGCTACCTGTTCGGGTAGCCTCATGAACTCCCCGGCCGTGCAAGGCGGTCGGGGTGCGCGAGGAGCGCAAAGCTGAAACTGAAGCTTGTCGTGAATCCGCGGCCCCGTCGAACGGGGGCGCGATCAGACTCAGACTCTTGCTCCAGACTCAGCATTCGCCGTTCATCGCCGGACGACCGGGCCCGGGCCCACACGCGTCGAAATGCTGGTTCGACTCCAGCCCGCGGAGCTCGATCTGCGGTGGTCCAAAGGTAGGACGCGGCGTCATGAGACTGACCCGGAGCCGCATGCCGTCCGGCGTGTGATCGTGAACGGCACACACAGGGCTCGGGGGTTGGCTACGCCCCCGGGCCCGCTCCTTTTGCGGCGCTACTGCTTGTAACCGCTCAGGAAGCGGCCGATCCGGCTGATCGCCGCGTCGAGGTCGTCGGCGTACGGCAGGGTGAGAATCCGGAAGTGGTCCGGGCGGGGCCAGTTGAAGCCGGTGCCCTGCACGACCTGGATCTTCTCGCGGAGCAGCAGGTCCAGGACGAACTTCTCGTCGTCGTGGATCGGGTGCACCTTCGGGTCGAGCCGGGGGAAGGCGTACAGCGCGCCCTTCGGCTTCACGCACGAGACGCCGGGGATCTCGTTCAGCTTCTCCCACGCCTTGTCGCGCTGCTCGTACAGCCTGCCGCCCGGGGCGGTGAGCTCGTCGATCGACTGCCGGCCGCCGAGCGCGGCCTGGATGGCGTACTGGGCAGGGGCGTTGGGGCACAGCCGCATGGAGGCGAGCATGGTGAGCCCCTCCAGGTAGTTCTTCGCGTGCTGCCGGGGGCCGGTGACGACCAGCCAGCCGGAGCGGAAGCCCGCCACCCGGTACGTCTTCGACAGGCCGCCGAAGGTCAGGACGACGAGGTCCGGGGCGAGGGAGGCGGCAGGGTAGTGGACGGCGTCGTCGTAGACGATCCGGTCGTAGATCTCGTCGGCGAACACCATCAGGTTGTGGCGGCGGGCGAGGTCGAGGATTCCCTCGACCAGTTCCTTCGGATAGACCGCGCCGGTGGGGTTGTTGGGGTTGATGATCACGACGGCCCGGGTGCGGTCGGTGATCTTCGCCGCCATGTCCTCCAGGTCCGGGTACCAGTCGGCCGACTCGTCGCAGAGGTAGTGCACCGGCTTGCCGCCGGCCAGGGTGGTGACCGCGGTCCACAGCGGGAAGTCGGGGGCCGGGACAAGGACCTCGTCGCCGTCCTCGAGCAGTGCCTGCACGGCCATGGAGACCAGCTCGGAGACGCCGTTGCCGAGGAAGACGTCGTCCACGTCGACCTCCGGCAGGCCCATCGCCTGGTAGCGCTGGGCCACCGCCCGGCGGGCCGACAGAACGCCCCGGGAGTCCGTGTAGCCGTGCGCCTTCGGGAGCATCCGGATCATGTCCTGGACGATCTCCTCGGGGGCCTCGAAGCCGAAGAGCGCCGGGTTGCCGGTGTTGAGGCGCAGCACGCTGTGGCCCGCCTCCTCCAGCGCGTCGGCGTGCTCGATGACCGGGCCGCGGATCTCGTAGCAGACCTCGCTGAGCTTGCTCGACTGCCGGAACTCCATGCGACTGCCTCCCCAGAAGTGCTGTTGCTTGGTTTTACCAAGTTCGAGCTTGGAAAGTCCAACAACTTGTCTAGACTGCGTCCCATGCCACGTCAGCCACGCCAGTCGAGCCCCCAGCCGCGCCGCCGGAGCTACGACCAGTACTGCGCCGCCGCCCGGGCCCTGGACCTCGTCGGTGACCGCTGGACGCTGCTGATCGTCCGCGAACTCCTCGCCGGCCCCCGCCGCTACACCGACCTGCACGCCGATCTGCCCGGCGTCAGCACGGACATGCTGGCCGGCCGGCTCAAGGACATGGAGCGGGACGAACTGGTCGCCCGCCGCCGGCTCGCACCCCCGGTCTCCGCGTACGTCTACGAACTCACCGAGCGGGGACGGGCGTTGCTGCCCGTCCTGCGCGCCCTCGCCGAGTTCGGCGCGCCGGAACTCGGCGAACCCCGGCCCACCGACGCCGTCCGCGCGCACTGGTTCGCGGTCCCGCTGCTCGGCGTGCTGCCGGGAGCACCCGGCCGGGTCGTCCAAGTGACCCTCGACGAAGGGGAGTTCCACGTGCGGCTCGGCGGAGACGGCATCCCGTCCGGGTACGGCGACGGACCCGTCACCGACCCCGACGCGTATCTGCGCACCGACACGGCGACCTGCCGGGCCCTGACCGAAGGGGAGTTGACGCTCGCGGAGGCCGTCGCAGCGGGCCGGGCCGAGATCACCGAACGCACACCCCGCCCATGATCCGCTAGCGTGGGGTCATTTGGCGGTCGCGGATCGCACGACCGCCACGAGGACTTGGAGGGGAAACCATGGGACTCGGCATATCCAGGGGGAACGGCACGTCCGAGCGGCGGGATGCCGGGCGGGTGAGCGGCGGGCGGCTGCGCAAGGCCCTCGTCGTCGCCGGCACCGTCGCCGCGGTGGCGGTCGTCCCGTCCGCCGCCATCGCGACCCCCGGCAGCGGCGTGACCGGCACGATCCTGGCGAAGGGCACCTCGGACGGCGACCTGCGGATCAAGCCCGCGAAGGGCGACACCGACGTCACCGTCCGGACCATCACCATCGCGCCCGGCGGTACCACCGGCTGGCACCACCACCCGGGCCAGGTCATCGTCGTCGTCCAGTCCGGCACGCTCACCCGCACCCTCGACGACTGCTCCCTCGAGGTGACGCCCGCGGGCAAGGCTTTCATCGAGCCCGCCGGCCACAAGCACCGGCACCTCGGACGCAACCTGGGCACCGAGCCCCTCGTGCTGTACGTCAGCTACCTGCTGCCCAAGGGTGCGCCGCTCTCCGTCGACGAGGAAGCCCCGGACTGCGCGCAGGGCTGACGTCATCCGGCCGTTCTGCGCCGCGCCGTTCGTAAACCCGCTGTTCGCATCCCGCCGATCATGAAAGTGTCAGGGTCATGGTCGTGAATCTGTGGGCAGCGCTCCCGTCCGACGTGCGCGCGGAAGTGGACCGGTGCATCGCCCGCCGTCGCCGCGTGCAGGCCATCCACGTCGTCCGTACGTCGGCCGAGGGCGCGGGGACGAGCATCCGGGACGGCGTCGACCTCGTCGCCTGGCGCATGGACGTCCTCGCCGGCCGGCTCGAACCGCGGCCGGCGCGGGACCTGGAGACGCTGACCGGCCGCGCGGAGCGCCCGGCCGGCGCGCCGCCGGTGGCCCTGCACCTGGAGTGGGACGGCGACACCTCCGGCCGGACGCTGGTGCTCACCCTCGTACGCGCGCGGCCGGACGGCGACGCACTGCCGACGGTCCTGGCGGTCTGGCGCGAGGACGACGGGGCCGAGCCGCTCGCGACCGCGGCCGCCCTCGCGGACCGGCTCGGAGTGCCCCTGCACGGCCCCGGCGGCGACGGACCGGCAGGATGGGCGGGGTGAGATTCCAACCGATCACCTGGGAGCGGCTGGCCGAGGCCGTCGCCGGTCATGTCGACGCGGCCGAGCCCGGCGACGGCAGCGCGTGGCTCAAGGTCGGGATCGACGGCGCGCCCGCCGCCCCGACCGCGGAGACCGCCGAGCGGATCGCGAACGCCCTGCGGGCGCGCGGCCGCTCGGTGCTGGTCGTCGGGACGGGCGGCTTCCTGCGCCCCGCGTCGCTGCGGTTCGAGTACGGCAAGCAGGACCCCGACGCGTACTACAGCGGCTGGTTCGACACCGGGGCGCTCTGGCGCGAGGTGCTGGGACCCCTGGAGGCGGGCGGCACCGGGCGCGTCCTGCCCGACCTGTGGGACCCGGTCAGGGACCGCGCCACCCGCAGTCCGTACACGGAACTCGCGGCCGGCGGCGTGCTGGTGCTGCACGGGCCGTTCCTCCAGGGCCACTGGTTCCCCTTCGACCTGACCGTCCACCTGCGCCTGTCACCCGCCGCCCTGGCCCGCCGCACCGAGGACCGCTGGACCCTGCCCGCCTTCGAGCGGTACGAGACGGAGGTCGGCCCGGCCGACGCCGCCGACGTCGTGGTCCGCGCCGACGACCCCCGCCACCCGGCCTGGAGCGGTCTGCCCGCCTGAAGCCCGCTGCCACTCGGCCTCCCCCTACGGCCGTCCGCCCACCGTGCGGACCGCCGCCGCGCCCGCGCGGCAGCCCGCTTCCGCCGCCTCGGCGGGGCCGGCGCCCGCGAGGCGGGCCGCGAGAAACGCGCCCGTGAACGCGTCGCCCGCGCCCGTCGTGTCCACCGGGCGCACCGGGGGCGCGGCGGCCCGCGCCGTCACCCGCCCGGCCTCGGCGACCAGCCCGCCCGCCGCCCCCAGCGTCATCGCGACCAGCGGGACCCGGCGGCTCAACGCCCTGGCCGCCGCCTCCGGTTCGTCCTCGCCGGTGAGCAGCCGGGCCTCGTCCGCGTTCGGCAGCAGCACCCGGACGCCCTCCACCGCGTCCAGGAAACGCCTCACCCCCCACTCCTTCAGGAATCCCGCCGACGCCGGGTCCACGCTCACCGGCACACCGGCCGCCCGCGCGTCGCCCAGCGCGGCCAGTGCCGTCGCCCGGCTGGTGTCCGCGAAGAAGAGATACCCCGACAGATGCAGGTGGCCGACACCCTCCAGCAGCTCTGGCGACCAGTCGCCAGGGGCGAGCCGCAGCGCCGCCCCGCTGTCGGTCAGGAAGGTCCGCTCGGCGGAGGCGTCGACCAGCGCTATGACCGTGGCCGTCGGGACGGCCGGATCGGGGACCAGCAGCGGTCGTACCCCGGCCCGGCGCAGCGCGACGCCGTGCCAGGCGGCGTCCCCGGCCCCGACCCGGGCGAGGATCCGGACGTCCGCGCACCCCGAACGCGCGGCCCAGCACGCCGCGTTGGCCCCCGCGCCGCCCGGCAGGGTGCGGATCCGTGCCACCGTGTCCGTCGCCGCCGCCAGCGGTTCCCGGTGCCGGGCGACGACATCGGTGACCACGTCCCCGACGACGAGCAGCGCACCGCCACCCGCGCCGCCAGCCGCCCGGCCACCCCGATCCGCGCCGCCGTCCGTCCCGGCGACCCGATCCGCGCCGTCCGTCACGCGTACGCCGCCGCGATCCGGCCCGCCAGCCACACGTTCCCGCGCACCGCGGCCAGGTTCGCCTCCAGCGAGGCTCCGGCCGTGTGCGTCGTCAGGTACTCCAGGAGGAACGGCGTCACGGCCTGCCCGGTGATCCCGCGCTCCGCGCACTCGTCGAGCGCCGCCCCCAGCACCCGGTCGTGCACCTCCGGGTCCAGCTGCTCGCCCTCCGGTACCGGGTTGGCGACGATCAGCGCCGCGTCCGGACCGCCGAGCGCGTCCTGGGCGCGCAGCACCGCGGCGACCTGCTCGGGGGAGTCCAGCGTCCAGTCCACCCGCTCGCCCGACGACGTCAGGTAGAAGCCGGGGAAGCGGTCCGTCCGGTAG
This sequence comes from Streptomyces sp. HUAS YS2, assembly GCF_033343995.1. NCBI lineage: Bacteria > Bacillati > Actinomycetota > Actinomycetes > Kitasatosporales > Streptomycetaceae > Streptomyces > Streptomyces solicathayae. The sequence goes on from NZ_CP137573.1 coordinate 6,070,782, forward strand.
CCCACCACGGAGACGCCCAGCGTCTCCAGGCGCTGCAGCGTCGCCGGCACGTCGAGGATCGACTTCACGCCCGCGCAGACGACGGCGATCCCGGTACGGGCGAGCAGCCGCAGGTCGGCCGACTCGTCCTGGGTGTCCGTCCAGCCGCGGTGCACCCCGCCGAGCCCGCCGGTGGCGAACACCCGGATGCCGGCCCGCGCGGCCAGGAACGCCGTCGCGGACACCGTGGTCGCCCCGCTCGCGCCGGTGGCCAGCGCCGGGGCCAGGTCGCGGTGGCCCAGCTTCCGTACCGACGGGTCGACGGCGACCCGCTCCAACTGCTCCTTGCCCAGGCCGACGAAGGCCGTGCCGTCGAGGACGGCGACCGTCGCGGGCACCGCGCCGCCCTCCCGCACCAGCGCTTCGAGCTCCCGCGCGACGGCGAGGTTGCGCGGGCGAGGCAGCCCGTGCGCGATGATCGTCGACTCCAGGGCGACGACCGGCCGCCGCGCGGCCAGCGCCTCCCGCACCTCTTCGGACAGGACGACTGCGGTCTCACCGACTGTGGTCTCAGGCATGTCCCATCCCTGGCGCGACGACGCGCCCCGCAAACCTCAGCCGCACCCCGGCAGCCCCGGCAGCCGGTCCGCGCGCACCACCTGGATCACCGCCCGCGCGCCGGCCGTCTTGGCATTGCCCTCGCTGTACGCCACCGCCAGCGTGCCGCCGCCGCCCTGCGCGTACCCGTACGGCGGGGTGATCCGCGCGTACGAGCCGGACCGCAGGTCCAGGGCGTACGAGGTCTCCGGCGTGCGCCAGGTGACGAGCCGTCCGTTGACCCGTACCTGGTCGACGCCGTCCGCGCCGGGGGAGCGGGTCACCGCCGCCGCGGGACGGGCGTCGCCGGTGCGCCACACCATCAGCCGCTGTTCCGGCTCCCCGGCCACCCAGGCCCAGGTCGTGCCGTCGGAGGCGACGGCGCGGACGTCGCGGAGCGCGGCGATCGGGCCGGGCAGCGGGGCGGGCCGCAGCGTCGCCCGGGACACCGCTGTCAGCCGGGTGCCCGCGCCGGCGGACTCGCGCCAGACCAGCAGGCCGCCGGCGGCGAACGGGGCGTCCATGACACCCGTGTGGACGGCTCGCGGCGTGCCGCCGGCCGCGGGCGCCGCGTACACGGTGGCCCGGCCGTTCCCCACGCCCTGCGCCCAGTAGACCGTGGCGTCGCGCAGGACCGGGCGGGGCAGCGGACCCGGGCCGGTCGCGCGGGCGAGGCGGCGCGCCCTGCCGCTGCCGGAGTCCCACACGTACAGGCTCCACGGGCTGTCGAGGGTGCGGCCCTCCAGGACGGCGAGGACGGCGTGCCGGCCGTCGAAGTCGGCCGCGAGGAGCTGGTGCTCGACCGGGTCGGCGAGCGTCAGGAGCATGCGCGGCGGTCCGCCGCGGCTGACGAGCGCGGCGCTTCGCCGCCCGTCCCCGGTGAGCTGGACGGCCGTCCAGCCGGGGCCTGCGTCGGCGAGCACCGCCCGCGCGCCGTCCGGCGGGCGCAGCGCCCCGGCGTCGAGAGCCGTGCGCCAGGGGCCCGGCAGCGGGACCTCGCACGCGTCGGCCAGGGCGCGGGCCGCGGGCGAGGGGCGGGGCGCGGGCGCCGGATCGGGGGCGCGCCGTGCCGACGAGCATCCGGTGAGCACGATGCCCGCCAGCAGCAGCGCGGTCAGCCGTGCGGCCGACCGTGCGATCGGCAGCGCCGGGCCGTGGCTACCAGACGTACCCACGGCCGCCCATGATGGTGGTGATGGTGTCGGACGAGATGTGAGCCGACTTGGGGACGCTGCCCGCCCACGAGATGACGCTCGTGCTCACGCCGCCCACCGGGTCCAGGTAGTTGACCTGGCCGGCCGCGGTGTCGGTGTTGTAGCCGTCGATCGAGACCCAGTGGAAGATCTCGATGTTCGGGTGGCCGACGAGGTGCGGTCCGCCCGGCACCTCCCAGGCGTTGCCCGCGATGCCGTAGTCGTTGTCGGTGTTGTGCGTGATGTGTGCCTTGAAGTTGGCCTTGTCCGTCGCGGTCGGGGTGTACGGCAGCGCCCGCGGCACGTAACCGGACCCGGGGAGGCGGTAGTTGAGCGCGTCCGCCATCGGATAGCCGGTCGGGCTGGGCACGTTGATGTTGATGCCGTACCAGGCGGTGCCGCTGGTGGTGGTCTTGAGCAGCGTCGCCGCGTCCTGCTGCGATCGGCCGGCCACCTCGTCGCGGGCCGACTGGGTGATGACGAGCGTCGCCGGGCCGCACCAGTACGAGGTCTTCTGCGACTGGTGGATGCCGCCGGAGAGCTTGTACCCGGCGAGTGTGCCGAGCGTGCTCGGCGGGGCGGCGCGCAGCCGGTCGTACGATCTCGCCGCGTCCGCCTGCTTCTCGGCCGTCAGGGCGCGTTGCCCGGCGGTGAGCCGCTGCGGGGCGAGGGTGTCGTGCGTGGCCTTGTACGCGGCGCCCGGCGCGGGCTCCGCGGCCGAGGCGGCCACGGCGGGGGAGGCGGCGGTGGTGGCGAGGGCGGCGGCCGCGAGGAGCGCGGCGGCGGTGCGGGAGGCGTGGGTGAGGGGGGAGGAGGACATCGCGCTCTCCAGTCCTGGGTGGGGGAACCGGGTGCTCCGAGCGTGAGTTTGACGGGCTCACGTCATGAACGGCAGGGCCTCGGAGACATCGCCGGGAGCAACATTGGGCGCACCAAAGGCGGCATCCGCGACCTGCGCCGTCGCTCTTCGGCGTCATGCGGGGCGCCTGCTGTTTTCGGCCGCGCGGGCCCGAAACGGCCCCCGGCCCCCGCTGCGGAATCAGTGGTTCGGGCAGCCTGTCGGCCCGCCCCCGCCGGGTGCCCTGCCGCGTGACCTGCCGAGGGTCGTCCGGGGCCCCGCCACGGAATCCGTCGCCACCCCGACCGTCGACAAACGTGCTGGTCAGAGGGGGTCCGCCCGGCTAAAGTCACTCGCCATGACCACTCATGACCTGTCCTCCTTCGCCGTGCACATCCCCGACGCCGAGCTGGAGGCCGACCCCCTTGACCCGGCCCAGATCGTCTCGGGCGACCCGGTCGTGACCGGCAAGGTGCTGTGGGAGTCCGCCGACGGCAAGCAGATCCGCGGCCTCTGGCAGATCACGCCCGGCGTGGTGACCGACACCGAGGCCGACGAGCTCTTCGTGGTCGTGAGCGGACGCGCGACCGTCGAGCTCGAGGGCGGCAGCACGCTGGAACTCGGCCCGGGCGTCGCGGCCTTCATGCGCGAAGGCGAGAAGACGGTCTGGACGGTCCACGAGACCCTGCGCAAGGCGTACCACATCAACCTCTGAGACGAACCCGGCTTCAAACCCTTCCCGGCGGCCCAAGTCCCGGACGCCCAGGGTCTGGTAGGAAACTTTCCTGTCGGATAGCATCCGCGGCGGCGGCTCGGCGCGGCGCCCGTCCCCTCCCCCGAGGGACGGGCGTGACGCGCTCAGCGAGAGCTCTGACCCGGCCGCTGTGCACCGCCCCGTCCGCCCACCGCTCAGGGCGGACGGTGGCCTTCGCGCGCTCCGGTGTCCAGCTCTCGCCACCTCCAGGCCAGGGAGTCCAGGTATGCGCCTGACCGCCTTCGCCCCACCCCGCCTCCGCCCCACGACCGCCCTGCTCGGCGTCGTGCTCGCCCTCGTCGCCGGCCTCCTGCTGGCGTTCCCCGACCGCGCCGACGCCGCCGACCCGCTCCTCTCCCGAGGGAAGCCGGCCACCTCGTCCTCCGTCGAGGACGCCACCCTCGGCCCCGAGAAGGCCTTCGACGGCGACCCCGCCACCCGCTGGGCCAGCGCCGAGGGCTCCGACCCGCAGTGGCTCCGCGTCGACCTCGGCGCGACCGCCGCCGTCAGCCGCGTCCGCCTCGTCTGGGAGGCCGCGTACGCCAAGGCCTACCGCGTCGAGATCTCCGCCGACGGCGTCACCTGGACCCGGCTCGCCACCGAGACCGCAGGGAACGGCGGCACCGACGACTGGACCGGCCTGACCGGAACGGGCCGCCACATCCGCGTGTACGGGACGGCGCGCGGCACCTCGTACGGCTACTCCCTCTTCGAGATGGAGGTGTACGGCATCCCCGACTCCGGGCCGCCGCCCTCCGGCGCGTTCACCGTCGTGGGCGCAGGCGACATCGCCGCCCAGTGCACGGCGTCCAGCAGCTCCTGCGCCCACCCCAAGACCGCCGCCCTGGCGCAGCGGATCGCCCCGCGCTTCTACCTGACGATGGGCGACAACCAGTACGACGACGCCCGGCTCTCCGACTTCAGGAACTACTACGACAAGACCTGGGGCGCCTTCAAGGCGAAGACCCGGCCCGCGCCCGGCAACCACGAGACCTACGACCCGGCCGGGTCGCTCGCCGGCTACAAGGCGTACTTCGGCGCCCTCGCCTACCCGCAGGGCAAGCCGTACTACAGCTACGACGAGGGCAACTGGCACTTCCTCGCCCTCGACTCCAACTCCTTCGACGACCCGGCGCAGATCCAGTGGCTGAAGGACGACCTCGCCCGCAACGCCAAGCGCTGCGTCGCCGCGTACTTCCACCACCCGCTGTACTCCTCCGGCGGGCACGGCAACGACCCGGTGTCCCAGCCCGTCTGGAAGATCCTGTACGCGGCGAAGGCCGACCTGGTCCTCAACGGTCACGACCACCACTACGAGCGCTTCGCGCCCCAGGACCCGTACGGGCGGGCCACGGCCGACGGCATCGTCGAGATCGTCGGAGGCATGGGCGGGGCGGAGCCGTACCCGATCGAGACCGTCCAGCCGAACAGCCAGAAGCGGATCAGCGGACCGTACGGGGTGCTGAAGCTGGACCTCACCGACACCACGTACACCTGGCAGTACGTCGGCACGGACGGCTCGGTCAAGGACTCCGGCCCGACCTACACCTGCCACTGATGTACCTCGCGACCACCGGTCGCCGGGACGCGCCGCCGACCCCCTCGGGGGTCCGGCGGCGCGTCTCCGGGACCGTACTCGCGCTCGGCGCGGTCAGTCTGGTCACCGACGTCTCCTCCGAGATGGTGACGGCCGTCCTGCCGCTGTACCTGGTCCTCGGGCTGGGGCTCTCGCCGCTCCAGTTCGGCTTCCTGGACGGGCTGTTCAACGGCGCGACCGCCCTGGTCCGGATGCTCGGCGGACACCTCGCCGACCGCGGCGGCCGGCCCAAGCGCGTCGCCGGGTTCGGGTACGCGCTGTCCGCCTGCTCCCGGCTCGGGCTGCTCCTCGCGAGCGGTGCGGCGACCGGGATCGCGGCGGCGCTGGCGGCCGACCGGCTCGGCAAGGGCATCCGGACCGCCCCGCGGGACGCCCTGATCACGCTCGGTAGCCCGCCCGACGGGCTCGGGCGCGCGTTCGGCGTCCACCGCGCGATGGACACGACCGGCGCGCTGCTCGGCCCGCTCGCCGCGTTCGCGCTGCTGTGGGCGACGGCGGACGCGTACGACGCGGTGTTCGTCGTGAGCTTCTGCGTGGGGCTGGTGGGGGTGCTGCTGCTGGTGGTGCTCGTACCGTCGGACGGGTCGACAACCGCTGTCGGTGCGGGAGTTCGTCCGGCCGCTCGCGTGCGCGGCGGGTCGGACCGTGGCCCGGGCGGACGGCACCTGCTGCGCTCCGCCGCGTTCCGGCGGCTGCTGGCCGCCACCGCGCTGCTGGGCGCGGCGACCGTCGGGGACGCGTTCGTGTACCTGCTGCTGCAGCGCCGGTACGACCTCGCCGTGGCCTGGTTCCCGCTGCTGCCGCTCGGCGCGGCCGCCGTCTACCTGCTGCTCGCCGTGCCGGCCGGTCGGCTCGCGGACCGGATCGGGCGACGGCGGCCGTTCCTGTACGGGCATCTCGCCCTGCTGCTCGGGTACGCACTGCTCCTCGTCCCGGACGGCGGCCCGGGGCCGCTGCTCCTCGTGGGCGTCCTCGCACTGCTCGGTGTCTTCTACGCGGCCACCGACGGGGTGCTGATGGCGCTCGCCGGCCCGCTGCTGCCCGAGGGGCGGCGGGCGACCGGGCTCGCCGCTGTCCAGACGGTCCAGGCGTTGGCCCGACTCGGCGCGGCGACCGGCTTCGGGGCCGCGTGGACCCTGTGGGGGCCGGGCACCGCCCTCGTCCTCGCGCTCGGCGCGCTGGCGGCCGCCGTCGGCTGCGCGTGGCGCCTGCTGCCGTCCGATGCGCTCACGGAAGGAACCCCCTCATGACCCGCCGTCCCACTCGTACCCGCCTGTGGGCGTTGGCCCTCGCCGTCCTGCTGCTCGGCTGCGGGGCCGCCGGATACACGCTGCGGGCCGCCCAACGCGCCGGCGCGTCCCGCCCGTCGGCGGACGCCTCGCTGACCCTGGACGGCACGGGGGAGCGGCTGTTCGTCCGGGACACGGCGACCGGGCGCGTCGCCCTGGCCGGCCGGGACGGGACCCGGCGGACCGGCGGACCCGTCTGCGACCGCTTCCACGCCGCCGGGCCCACCGCCCTGTGCCTCCAGCGGCGGCCGGGGGTGCCGGCCCGGGCGTACGCGATCGTCCTCGACCGCAGGCTCCACGAGGTACGGCGCATCGCGCTGCCCGGCATCCCGAACCGGGCCCGCGTGTCGGCCTCCGGAAGGGTCCTGTCCTGGACGATGTTCGCGACCGGTGACTCGTACGCGACCTCCGCGTTCTCCACCCGCACCTCGATCCTCGACCTGCGGACGGGCTATCTGGTCAAGGACATGGAGCAGATCCCGCTCACCCTCGAGGGCCGCCGCCACCATGCCCCCGACGTCAACTACTGGGGTGTGACCTTCGCCCGCGACGACAACCGCTTCTATGCGACCGTCTCCACCGACGGGCGGACGTACCTCGTCGAGGGGGATCTGCGGGCCTGGTCCGCGCGGGCGCTGCGGGCGAACGCCGAGTGCCCCTCGCTGTCGCCGGACGGCACCCGGATCGCGTTCAAGAAGAAGGTGTCGGACGACCCGAAGTCGCCGTGGCGGCTGTACGTCCTCGACCTGCGCAGCGGGCGCGAGCAGCCGCTCGCCGACCGCCGCAGCATCGACGACCAGGTCCTCTGGCTCGACGGCCGGACGCTCGCCTACGGCCACGCGGGCGACGTGTGGGCCGGCCCGGCGGACGGCTCCGGCGCCCCGCGCGTCCTGGCCCGGGGCGCCTCGTCACCGGCCATGGTCCGGTGACGGTGAGCCGAACCCGGTGCGGCGGGCGGCCCGGTGACGGTCAGGCGGACTTCGGGGTACGGCGGGTCGCGCCGCGCAGGGCCAGTGCGGCCATCGGCAGGAGCAGACAGGCGCCGACGGCGTTGAGCCAGCCGTAGCCCGCCCGGGCCACGATCAGGCCGGCGACCAGCCCGCCGACGCCGGCGGCGGTGTTCATGATGAAGTCGGACAACCCCTGGACGGCGGCCCGTGCCGCCTGCGGCACCGAGTCCGTCAGGAGCGCCGAACCCGAGACGAGACCGGCCGACCAGCCGAGGCCGAGGAGGACGAGACCCGCCGCAGTCCGGGCGTGGCTCGCGCCCGCCGTTCCCGCGATCAGTGCCGCGCCGGTGAGCAGCCCGGCGGCGAGGCCGATCACGGACAGCCGGCCGACCCGGTCGGCCAGCCAGCCCATCACCGGCGAGAACGCGTACATGCCGGCGATGTGCCCGCTGATGACGAGGCCGATCAGCTGGATGTCCGCCCCGTGATGGCTCAGCGCCACCGGGGTCATCGACATGATCGACACCATGGCGGTGTGGGTGGAGGCCACGGTGACCAGGGCCAGCCGCGCCCGCGACGACGCCCGCACGGCCTTCATGCCGGCCTTCAGCGAGCGCTCGTCGGCCGCGCCGCTCTCCTCCGCGCCGGCGAGGGCCCGCGCCGTGAGCAGCGGGTCGGGGCGCAGCAGGACGGCGACCACGACGGCGGACAGCAGGAAGACCCCCGAGGCCCACAGGAACGGGCCGGCCGACGCCGGGATGCCGAGACCGACGACGCTCTTGCCGGCCGGGGCCGCGATGTTCGGCCCGAGCACCGCGCCGATCGTCGTCGCCCACACCACGTTGGAGATGGACCTGCCGCGCCGGTCGGGCTCGGCGAGGTCCGCCGCGGCGAACCGCGCCGCGAGGTTCGCCGACGACGCCCCGCCGAAGCCCACCATGCCCGCGAGGAGCAGCGGGAAGCTGCCGACGACCGCGCCCAGCACCACCACACCGGCGCCGAGGGCACCGACCAGGTAGGCGAGCACCAGACCGGCCCGCCGGCCGCGCGCGGTCATGAGCGAGGCGAGCGGCATCGCGAGCAGCGCGGGGCCGGCGACCGCGGCCGCCGACGCCAGGCCCGCCAGCGCGTCCGTGCCGCTGACCTCCGAGGCCAGCACGGCGGAGAGCGCGACGCCGATGGCGACGCCGAGCCCGCCGAGGATCTGACTCGCGATCAGGACCGCGTTCACGCGCCGCCGCAGGGCCGGAAGTCCGGTGGGCGGGACGGGGGCGGGTATCTCCGTGGGCAGGGCCGCGTCAGAGGCATCAGGGCGTGTGGTCACTGACGCAGTGTGTCAGCAGACGTGCGCGGGCGGAACGGGGCGCCCCTACCCCGTACCGGTATCCGCCCCAGGTCGCCGGCGCGGATCGGTCGTCAGAACAGCGGCTGCGGCAGCACGCCCTCCAGCGCCAGCAGTTGCCGCTTGGTCTCCAGACCGCCCCCGAAGCCGCCCAGGGTCCCGTCGCTCGCCACCACCCGGTGGCACGGCACCACCACGGGCAGCGGATTGGCGCCCATCGCCGCGCCGACCGCCTGCGCCGCGCCCGGCTGCCCGACCCGGTCGGCCAGGTCCCCGTAGCCCACGACCGTGCCGTACGGCACGCCGGCCGCCAGCTCGCGCAGCACCTCGCGGTTGAAGCCGGTCGCCAGTGTCCAGTCCAGGGGGAGGTCGAACTCCCGCAGCTCGCCCGCGAAGTACGCGGCGAGCTGACGTATCGGCTCGGCGAGCCGGCCGGAGGCGGACTCCACGACCTCCGCGCCGAACCTGTCCCCCAGCCGCGCCACCGCCTGCTCGCGCACCCTCGCGCGGGCGTGGAAGTGGACGGCCACCAGCCCGCGGTCGGTCGCGGCCAGCAGCAGAGGGCCGATGTCGCTCTCCACGACCGCCCACTCCACGCGCGGCGACTGCACTTCGCTGTCCATGCCGACCACCGTACGACCGGCCACTGACACCGCGCGGGCCGACCGCGACGGTCAGCCCGCGTGAACGGCGTCGGCGACCACGTCCGGGCTGTTGCTGATGATCCCGTCCACGCCGAACCCGGCGGCCCGGCTCGCGTCCGCCGCGTCGTTCACCGTCCAGGTGCTGACCCGCAGCGGCACGCCGTGCGGGCCCCGAAGGGCCTGCACAGCGGTCACGTAGTCCGCGGTGATCGTGGTGTGCGACGGGTTGATCTGATCGGAGAATGCCGCGTACGCGGGCAGCTCGGCTACGGCCGGGGTGCCGAGGAATCCGGTCGTGACGTCCGGCCGCCGCGCGTGCACCGCCCGCACGCTCGCCGCGTCGAAGCTCTGGACGACCAGCCGGTCCCGCACGTGGCGGCGGTCGAGCCAGCCCTCCCGGTCCAGCACGCGCAGCGTGTCGGCCTCGATCCCCGGGTACAGCTCCGGCTTCTTGATCTCCAGGAGCAGGTTCTGGCGGTTGGCGTCCAGCCGGTTCAGGTACTCCTTCAGGGTGGGCACCCGTGCGCCCCTCCACCGGCCGCCGAACCAGGACCCGGCGTCCAGGCCGGCGATCTCGGCGGCGGTGAAGTCCTTCACGTTCCAGGGGGCGCGGCCCGGGAAGCGCTGTTCGACGTCGGTTGTCCGGGCCAGGCTGTCGTCGTGGACGACGACCAGCTCGCCGTCCCTGGTGCGCCGGACGTCGTTCTCCACCCAGGCGAAGCCCATCTCGCCGGCGAGATCGATCGCGGCGAGGGTGTTCTCGGGCGCGTACGCGGACGCGCCGCGGTGGGCGATCACCAGCGGCGGCCCGTGCGCGGCGCGCGCCGGACCCGCGGCGGGGCGGGTGGCCGGGTCGGCGGTGCCGGGGCCCAGCAGCGCGGCGAGGCCCAGCAGCGCGGCGGCGGTCGCGACGGCCGGGCGGGCGACGGGACGTGCGGGCAAGTCGACTCCTCGCATCGTTGAATCACGGACGAAAATGCGCCTCACGGCCGGAGCCCGACGGAGAGCCGGCGAAGCAGGGCCGGCAGGCGAACGGAACCTCCCGGACCGCATCAGGACGCAGTCTCGACCCAGGTGAATCACCCCGCAAATGTTTGCCGGCCGTCCCGGGCGCCATAATCTCGCCCGGACGGGGGACACAGCCGTACCGACGGTTTTCGGCCGCAGGGCCGTTCAGGGGTGGAGGACACACAGCCATGCAGGGCACGGTCGACGGATTCAGCTACGGCCTCGTCACGCCCGCGGCCGCCTATCTCATGGCGTGCCTCGGCGGAGCCCTGGGACTGCGCTGCACCACGAGATCGCTGCGCAACCGGGAGAGCTTCAAGGCGGGCTGGCTCGCCCTCGGTGCCACCTCCATCGGCACCGGCATCTGGACCATGCACTTCATCGCGATGATGGGGTTCTCCGTCCAGCAGGCCCCGATCAGCTACGACCGGCCCATCACCTTCGCCAGCCTCGCCGTGGCCATCGTCATGGTCGGCATCGGCATCTTCATCGTCGGCTATCGCGGGGCCACCCCGCTCGCCCTGGTCACCGGCGGCACCATCACCGGCCTCGGCGTCGCCACCATGCACTATCTGGGCATGGCCGGCATGCGGCTCCAGGGACGCATCGACTACGACACGGTCACCGTGGCCCTGTCCGTCCTGATCGCCGTCGTGGCGGCCACCAGTGCCCTGTGGGCCGCCGTCTCCGTGCACGGCTTCCTGGCCAGCCTCGGCGCGAGCCTGGTCATGGGCCTCGCCGTCAGCGGCATGCACTACACCGCCATGGCCGCCGTCCGGGTCCACCTGCACGGCACCCCCGCGGCGGGCGGCGGCGACACCGCCGCCTCACTGCTGCTGCCCATGCTGATCGGCCCGGGCGTCTTCCTGGTCCTGGCCGCCGTCGTGGTGATGTTCGACCCGCTGCTCGTGATGGGCGAACCGGACTGGCAGAAGCCCTCCGGCCGGCCGTCGCCGCCCCGCCCCGGACTGCCCGCCCCGCGCTCCGCCCCGGCCTACGGCGAGCCCGCCGACCGGACCTCCCGCCGGTCCTCCGCCCGCACCGTGCGACGGGACGGGCACCGCCCGCAGGACTGGTGACCCCCGGGCCGCGAGCGGCCGGCGGGCCGAAGGCCGCCCGACTGTCAGTGGGGGGTCGTACGGTGGTTGCATGCGGCCCGTTTCCAAGATCGAACGCACGGTGGCGCCTTTCGAGGTCGTCAGCCCCTACCAGCCCAGCGGCGACCAGCCCGCGGCCATCGACGACCTCGAGCGACGCATCCGCGCCGGCGAGAAGGACGTCGTGCTGCTCGGCGCCACCGGCACCGGAAAGTCGGCGACCACCGCCTGGATGATCGAGCGCCTCCAGCGCCCGACGCTGGTCATGGCGCCGAACAAGACGCTGGCCGCCCAGCTGGCGAACGAGTTCCGCGAGCTCCTGCCGAACAACGCGGTCGAGTACTTCGTCTCGTACTACGACTACTACCAGCCCGAGGCGTACGTCCCGCAGTCGGACACCTACATCGAGAAGGACTCCTCGATCAACGAGGAGGTGGAGCGGCTGCGCCACTCCGCGACCAACTCGCTGCTCACCCGGCGGGACGTGGTCGTGGTCGCCTCCGTCTCCTGCATCTACGGCCTCGGCACCCCGCAGGAGTACGTGGACCGGATGGTCCCGCTCAAGGTCGGCGAGGAGATCGACCGCGACCAGCTGCTGCGCCGTTTCGTCGACATCCAGTACACCCGCAACGACCTCGCGTTCACCCGGGGCACCTTCCGGGTCCGCGGCGACACCATCGAGATCTTCCCGGTCTACGAGGAGCTCGCCGTCCGCATCGAGATGTTCGGCGACGAGATCGAGGCGCTGTCCACGCTGCACCCGCTCACCGGCGAGGTCATCAGCGAGGACCGCGAGCTGTACGTGTTCCCCGCCAGCCACTACGTGGCCGGCCCGGAGCGCATGGAGCGGGCGATCAACGACATTGAGCGCGAGCTGGAGACCCGGCTCGCCGAGCTCGACAAGCAGGGCAAGATGCTGGAGTCCCAGCGGCTGCGGATGCGCACCACCTACGACATCGAGATGATGCGCCAGATCGGCTCCTGCTCCGGCATCGAGAACTACTCGATGCACTTCGACGGCCGCGAGCCCGGCTCCGCCCCCAACACCCTCCTCGACTACTTCCCCGAGGACTTCCTGCTCGTCGTCGACGAGTCGCACGTCACCGTCCCGCAGATCGGCGCGATGTACGAGGGCGACGCCTCCCGCAAGCGGACCCTGGTCGACCACGGCTTCCGGCTGCCCTCCGCGCTGGACAACCGCCCGCTGAAGTGGGAGGAGTTCCAGGAGCGGATCGGCCAGACCGTCTATCTCTCGGCCACCCCCGGCACCTACGAACTCTCCCGCGGCGACGGGTTCGTGGAGCAGATCATCCGCCCCACCGGCCTGGTCGACCCCGAGGTCGTCGTCAAGCCGACCGAGGGCCAGATCGACGACCTGGTGCACGAGATCCGGCTGCGCACCGAGCGGGACGAGCGGGTGCTCGTCACCACCCTCACCAAGAAGATGGCCGAGGACCTCACCGACTACTTCCTCGAGCTCGGCATCCAGGTCCGCTACCTGCACAGCGACGTCGACACGCTGCGCCGCATCGAGCTGCTGCGCGAGCTGCGGGCCGGCGAGTACGACGTCCTGGTCGGCATCAACCTGCTCCGCGAGGGCCTCGACCTGCCCGAGGTCTCCCTGGTCGCCATCCTCGACGCCGACAAGCAGGGCTTCCTGCGCTCCGGCACCTCGCTGATCCAGACCATCGGCCGCGCGGCGCGCAACGTCTCCGGCCAGGTCCACATGTACGCGGACACGATCACGCCGGCGATGGAGAAGGCCATCGACGAGACGAACCGGCGCCGCGCCAAGCAGATCGCGTACAACACCGAGAAGGGCATCGACCCGCAGCCGCTGCGCAAGAAGATCAACGACATCGTGGCCACCATCGCCCGCGAGGAGGTCGACACCGAGCAGCTGCTCGGCACCGGCTACCGGCAGGGCAAGGACGGCAAGGGCGCCAAGGCCCCGGTGCCCTCGCTCACGGCGCACACGCCCCAGCGGGCCAAGGCGGGCGCCAAGGGCGGCGCGCTCGATCTCGGCGATCGTCCGGCCACCGAACTGGCCGCGCTCATCGAGGAGATGACGGACCGCATGCGGGCCGCCGCGGCGGAGCTGCAGTTCGAGGTCGCGGCCCGGCTCCGGGACGAGGTGGGTGAGCTGAAGAAGGAGTTGCGCCAGATGAAGGAGGCGGGACTCGCCTGACGCGGACACCGCCCGGACCCGGGCGGTGTGTTGCAAGACCGACACAAAAACGGCCCGAAGCTGATGCGCTGTCGGTGCCCCTGCGTAGGGTGCTGGACAGCCGCATACGGAAGGCTGCCGCGGGGGCGGCGCACGACTGCGGACGAAACGAGAGGGGACAGCGCGTGACGGTCAACATGACCAAGGGTCAGTCCATCAGCCTGGAGAAGTCCGGCGGGGGCGGCCTCACCTCGGTGCGGATGGGCCTCGGCTGGCAGGCGGCGCCGCGCCGCGGCCTGTTCGGCTCGCGCACCCGGGAGATCGACCTCGACGCCTCGGCGGTCCTCTTCGCCGACAAGCAGCCGGTGGACGTGGTCTTCTTCCGTCACCTGGTCAGCGACGACGGCTCGGTCAAGCACACCGGCGACAACCTGGTCGGCGGCGCGGGCCAGGGCGGCGACGACGAGGCGATCCTCGTGGACCTGCAGCGGGTCCCGGTCCACATCGACCAGATCGTCTTCACGGTGAACTCCTTCACCGGCCAGACGTTCCAGGAGGTGCAGAACGCGTTCTGCCGGATCGTCGACGAGACCAACGGCCAGGAGCTCGCCCGCTACACCCTGGACGGCGGTGGCCAGTACACCGCGCAGATCATGGCGAAGGTCCACCGCGCCGGCTCCGGCTGGCAGATGACGGCCCTGGGCAACCCGGCCAACGGCCGCACCTTCCAGGACCTGATGCCGGCGATCCTGCCGCACCTGTAGGGCGGGCCGAAGCCGTACCCACAGCTCCCGGAGGCCGAGCCCCCGGGAGCTGTCCCGCATGATCCCGCATGATCCGAACCACAGCTTCGAGGGGACAGAGTCGATGACGGCCGAGCTGGTCCGGGGGCAGAACCACCCCCTGCCCGACAACCGCCTGGAGATCCGGGTGTCGGCCGGTCATCCGGTCGTCGCCGGCGCCACTCTCGCCGACGAGCAGGGCCGGGTCGCCGGCGTCGAGTGGATCGCCCACCCCGGATCGCCCGCGCTGCCCGGTGTCGAGGTCTCCCAGCAGGCCGCCGCCGACCACCGCCTCGCGGTCGACCTGGAGGCGCTGCCCGAATCCGTGCACCGCGTCTCGCTGCTCCTCGCGCTGCCCGTCGGCGTCGGCGGTCCGTCCCGCTTCGGCGCCGTCGCCGCGCCCTTCGTCGCCGTCACCGGCCTCGACGGCACCGAGATCGCCAGCTACACGATCACCGGCCTCGACAGCGAGTCCGCCGTCTTCGCCCTGGAGCTCTACCGCCGCCAGGGCGCCTGGAAGGTCCGCGCGATGGGCCAGGGGTACGAGGGCGGGCTCGCCGCCATGCTCGCCGACCAGGGTCTGGAGCGCCCCACCGAGCTGGCAGGCACGATCCTCGACGCCGTCGCCCGGGGCATGGCCCGCTCGGTCTCCGCTCCGCCGCCGCGCGTCCCCGATGCCGAGCGGGTGCGCCACTCGACGCCGACGGCGCCGCCGAACGCCGCGCCCGACCCGGCCGCCGGCCTCCCGCAGGACCCCACCCCGCCGCCGGCCCAGCCGGCCACGTCCGGCGGCCCGATCAGCTACGCGCACCCGCGCCGCCGGCCCGCCGCCCCGGACCCGCAGCCCGCGCCGCCGCAGAGCGCGCCCGCCGCCCCGCCGACGGGCCCGCCGACCCCCGTCGCCGGGGACGCCACCGGCTGGTCCATGGAGGAGCGGCTCTACAACCAGGTCTGGGGCATGTTCGAGGACCTGGCCCGCACCACCGCCGCGTACCGCAGCGCCTGCGACTTCGCCGAGTCCCGGATGGACCAGGAGCTCGACCGCGTCCTGTCCGACCCGCGCAGCCGGATCGGCGGTACCGGGGACGCCGCCCGGGCCGCGGCCCGCGCCAAGCACGACGAGCTGACCGACCGCGCCCGCGAGGCCCTCGACCGCGACCTCGCCCAGCTGGTCGCCGAGTCCGAGGTCGTCGAACCCGCGCTGCCGGCCGCCTTCGCCCGCTGGGACAACCCGGTCTGGCACGCCTACCGGGTGCCCATGGAGATCCCGATGGCCCTGCGCCTCGGCGACCTCCACCTGCCCGAGCAGACCGGCCTGCGCATCCCCATGCTCGTCCGGCTGCCGCTGGAGCGCGGGCTGTGGGTGGACTCGGGCCGCGGCCGGTCCGAGGCGGCGAACCTGCTCGACGAGGGCACGCTGCGCCGGCTCGCGCTGGACACCGCGGTCGCGCACGCGGCCCGGCTGCTCGCCGTCTACCCGGCCGGCGACTTCACCGTGCACGTCGCCGACGCGGCGGGCTCCGGCGCGGCCGCGCTCGCCCCGCTCGTCGAGACCGGGGTGCTCGCCGCCCCGCCCGCGGCCGGAGCGGCGGGTGTCACCGCCCTCCTCGCGCAGCTCACGGAGCGGGTGGACCTGCTGCAGATGGCGGTCCGGGCCGGTGCGGCCGACGCGCTACCGCCCGGCTTCGACCCGGGCGAGCACCTCCTGATCGTCCACGACTTCCCGCACGGCTTCGACGACCGCGCGGTGACCCAGCTGCGCTACCTCGCCGACGAGGGGCCCTCCGTCGGCGTGCACCTGATGATGGTGGCCGACCGGGAGGAGGCCAGCGCGTACGGACCGGTGCTCGACCCGCTGTGGCGCAAGCTGCTGCGGATCACCCCGGTCGCGGACGACCATCTCGCCGATCCGTGGGTGGGGCACGCCTGGACGTACGAGCCGCCGTTGGTCCCGCAGGGCAGCGGGATCCTGCGGCAGGTGCTGATGCAGGTCGCCGACGCGCGTCGCCAATGGGGGCGCTGACCAGGCGACTTGGTGCCTCTTTACCCTCCTCTTTACCTTCCCTTGGGTTTTCCGGTAACCTTCTTGGAGCGGAGGGGAGTACTCCCTGTGTGCGGCGTTCCCGTCAATACGGACGGATGACCTGGATCCGGTCCCGGGGCGCCGGCCCGGTTTCCCCGGGTGGAAGAGACCTCCGGCAGCGGCGACGCTGATCACCAGCCGTACGAAGCCGGAGGCGCAGTGGACGTATCGATGACCCTCTGGGTGGTGACCATTCTCGGTCTCTCCGCCCTGATCGCGATCGACTTCTTCATCGGGCGCAAGCCCCATGACGTGTCGGTCAAGGAAGCCGGAATCTGGACGGTCGTCTGGATCGTCCTCGCCGTGCTCTTCGGACTCGGCCTGCTCGTCTTCGGGAACAGTCAGGCCTCGGGCGAGTTCTTCGCGGGCTTCATCACCGAGAAGTCGCTGAGCGTCGACAACCTCTTCGTCTTCATCCTGATCATGGCGAAGTTCGCGGTGCCGACCCAGCTCCAGCAGCGCGTGCTGCTGGTGGGCGTGCTCATCGCCCTGGTGCTGCGCGCGATCTTCATCGCGGCGGGCGCCGCGATCATCTCGAACTTCTCGTGGGTCTTCTACCTCTTCGGTGCCTTCCTCATCTACACCGCCTGGAAGCTCATCAAGGAGGCCATGACGGACGAGGACGAGGAGGACTGGGACGAGAACCGCCTCCTGAAGTCCATCGAGAAGAAGTTCGGCGTCGCGGACCGTTACCACGGCACCAAGCTCTTCGTCCTGCAGCACGGCAAGAAGGTCATGACGCCGCTCCTGGTCGTCATGCTCGCCATCGGCATGACCGACGTGCTGTTCGCCATGGACTCGATCCCCGCGATCTTCGGCCTGACCCAGGACCCGTACATCGTCTTCACCGCCAACGCCTTCGCCCTGATGGGTCTGCGCCAGCTGTACTTCCTGATCGGCGGCCTGCTCAAGAAGCTGGTCCACCTCAGCTACGGTCTGTCGGCGATCCTCGGCTTCATCGGCGTGAAGCTGGTGCTGCACGCGCTGCACGAGTCCGGGGTGCACGTCCCCGAGATCTCCATCCCGGTCTCGCTGGCCGTCATCTGCGGCGTCCTGGTCGTCACCACGATCACCAGCCTGATCGCCTCGAAGAAGCAGGCGAGGAACGAGGCGGACGAGACCCCGGAGAGCGACCCGAAGGACAGCATCGAGGTCTGACCGCGTCCCTCCGGAAGCCGCCCCGGCCGTTCAGGCCGGGGCGGCTTCACCGGCTTCCGGGGCCTCGGAGGCGTCCCGGGCCTTCTCCGCGGCCGGCAGCGTCTCCGGCAGCAGCGCGAAGCAGCCCAGGCTGAGCAGGGCCACCAGCGTCAGATACGTGGCCACCGCCCACGGCGGCCCCGAGCCGCCGGTGCCCGACACCGCCGTCGCCACGATCGGCGTCAGCGCCCCGCCCAGGACGCCCGCCAGGTTGTAGCCGACCGCCGCGCCCGTGCAGCGCACCCGGGGCTCGTACAGCTCCGGCAGATACGCCGCCACCACCGCGAACATCGTGATGAACGCCAGCAGCGCGCCCACGAACCCGAGGAACATCAGCAGCGGCTGCGCGGTCTGCAGCAGCGCCACCATCGGGAACGTCCACACCGCCGAGGCCGCGCAGCCGATCAGGCACAGCGGCCGCCGCCCGTACCGGTCGCCCAGCATCGCCATGAACGGCGTCACCGCGCCCTTGATCGCCACCGCCGCCATGATGCAGCCCAGCATCACCGTCCCGTCGACCCCGAGCCGTTCCGTGCCGTACGCCAGGGCCCACGTCGAGACCGTGTAGAAGACCGCGTACCCGACCGCCAGGGCCCCGGCCGTCAGCAGCACCAGCCGCCAGTGGCCGCGCGCCACCTCGGCCAGCGGGGCGCTCGCCCGCTTCCCCGCCTCGGCCAGCTCCGTGAACTGCGGGGTCTCCCGCAGCGAGGAGCGCAGCAGCAGCCCGCCGGCGGCCAGCAGGCCGGCCGCCCAGAACGGCACCCGCCACCCCCACGCGCGGAACTGGGCGTCGGTGAGCGTCGCCGAGAGTGCCAGCATCACGCCGTTCGCCAGCAGGAAGCCGATCGCCGGGCCGACCTGCGGGAAGCTCGTCCACAGCGCGCGCCGACGGGCGGGAGCGTGCTCGGCGGTGAGCAGCACCGCCCCGCCCCACTCCCCGCCGAGGCCCAGCCCCTGGAGGAAGCGCAGCACGAGCAGCAGGACGGGGGCGGCGATTCCGAGGGTCGCGTACGAGGGGACGCAGCCGACCGCGACGGTGGCGCAGCCCGTCAGCAGCAGCGAGGCGAACAGGACCGGCCGCCGCCCGTACCGGTCGCCGATGTGCCCGAACAGGGCCGAGCCGATCGGACGGGAGAGGAAACCGACGGCGAAGGTGCCGAACGCGGCCAGCGTGCCCGCCAGCGGCGAGAAGGTCGGGAAGAACAGGGGGCCGAGCACCAGCGCGGCGGCGGTGCCGTAGACGAAGAAGTCGTAGAACTCGACGGCCGTGCCGGCGAGCGAGGCGGCGGCGAGCCGCCCCATGGAGGGCGGTCGCCCCTGCGAGGGCGGGGCGTCGGTGTGCGGAGAGTGACCAGGGCGCATGCCGCGCCAACTACCCGGGCCGCCTCGCGGTTACGGGGGCGTACGGAAGCGCGCGGCCCCTGGCCACGCGCTCCGTCCGTCCAAGGCGCCCCCGGCGGCTACCAGCCGCGCTCGTGCCACTCCGGGAGCTTCGGCCGCTCGTCACCGAGCGTGGTGTCCTTGCCGTGGCCCGGGTACACCCAGGTCTCGTCCGGCAGGGCGTCGAAGAGCTTGGTCTCGACGTCGCGGATCAGGCTCGCGAACGCCTCCGGGTCCTTCCACGTGTTGCCGACCCCGCCGGGGAACAGACAGTCGCCGGTGAAGACGTGCGGGTGGCCGTGCGGGTCGTCGTAGATGAGCGCGATCGAGCCGGGCGTGTGCCCGACCAGGTGGCGCGCGGTGAGCTCGACATCGCCGACCTGGACGACGTCGCCGTCCTGGACCCGGACGTCGGTGGTGACCGGGATCCCGTCGGCGTCGTACGCGCCGGCGTACGTGACCGCGCCGGTCGCCGCCACGACCTCCGCCAGGGCCTGCCAGTGGTCGCCGTGCCGGTGGGTGGTGACGACGGACGCGATGCCGTCCTGGCCGATCAGCGTGAGGAGGGTCTGCGGCTCTGCGGCCGCGTCGATGAGCAGCTGTGCGCCGGTCGCCCGGCAGCGCAGCAGGTACGCGTTGTTGTCCATCGGACCGACCGCGACCTTCGAGATCATCAGGTCCTTCAGCTCGTGCACGTCCGCGGGTCCGCCGACCCTCACCGCTCCGCTGTACGTCATGGAATCAGCCTATAGCGGGGGGAGCTCCGGGAGACCGTCGCCGGAGAGGACGGCGAGGTGGGCGCCCTTGTCGCCGCGGCCGGACAGCCAGCCGAGCAGATCGGCGTAGGAGCCCTCCAGGGCGACCGGGGTCCCCTCCGTGCCACCGGTGGTCCAGCTCGGCCCGCCCGGGTGCGACGTGAGCGTCACCGGCGGCACGTCCGGGCGGCCGGACCAGCGGTCGGCGAGGAAGGCGATCTCGCGCTCGGTGAACTCGTCCGGCAGGTTCTCCAGCTCGTACCCGATGCCCAGGTCGACGTGGTGCAGGTCCACCTCGACCCAGCGGCGGAAGGGGATGCGCCGGGCCGCGTCGACGACGCCGTTGCGCAGCTCCACCTTCCGGTCCCAGTCGGCGGGCTCGGCGCCCACCGCGGCGAAGCGCTCGGCGCTCTCCCGCAGGTCGGCGAGCTGGACGTCGAGCGGGCGGGTGGCGTCGCGCTCGATGTCGGCGTCGCGGGTCGCGGCGTCCTCGTACATGGGCAGGCCCCGGAGAACGTTCACCAGGGCGTCGGCGTTGCGGGAGAGGTGGGCCAGGACGTGGCCCCGGGTCCACCCGGGAAGCCGTGACGGCTCGGCGAGCGCCGCGTTGTCCAGGGAGACGGCCGCGTCGAGGAGCCGGTCGGTCGCCTCGCGTACGGAGGCCAGGTCGCGCACATGGTCGATCATGGCGCCGACCCTAGCTGCCGCCACTCGTTCGGGTGAAGCGGGCAAGAAGCGTCCGGAAATCGAATGTGCGTGCTATAGGCTCGATGGAAGCATCCGGCATCCTTGAGTGTTGGGTGTTCAGGCACATCCGCTCTCTCAAGAAAGGTGCGGACCGGCGTGGCCGACCGTCTCATCGTCCGTGGCGCTCGCGAGCACAATCTCAAGAACGTCTCGCTCGACCTCCCGCGTGACTCCCTCATCGTCTTCACCGGGCTCTCGGGGTCGGGCAAGTCGTCGCTCGCGTTCGACACGATCTTCGCGGAGGGGCAGCGCCGTTACGTCGAGTCCCTCTCCTCGTACGCCCGGCAGTTCCTCGGCCAGATGGACAAGCCGGACGTCGACTTCATCGAGGGGCTCTCGCCCGCCGTCTCGATCGACCAGAAGTCGACCTCGCGCAACCCGCGCTCGACGGTCGGCACCATCACCGAGGTCTACGACTACCTCCGACTGCTCTTCGCCCGCATCGGCAAGCCGCACTGTCCCAAGTGCAGCCGGCCCATCTCGCGCCAGTCGCCGCAGGCCATCGTCGACAAGGTCCTCGAACTGCCCGAGGGCAGCCGGTTCCAGGTGCTCTCGCCGCTGGTGCGCGAGCGCAAGGGCGAGTTCGTCGATCTCTTCTCCGACCTCCAGACCAAGGGCTACAGCCGCGCCCGGGTGGACGGGCGGACCATCCAGCTCACCGAGCCGCCCACGCTGAAGAAGCAGGAGAAGCACACCATCGAGGTGGTCGTCGACCGCCTCACGGTCAAGGACTCCGCGAAGCGCCGGCTCACCGACTCCGTCGAGACCGCGCTCGGCCTGTCCGGCGGCATGGTCGTGCTCGACTTCGTCGACCTCCCCGAGGACGACCCCGAGCGCGAGCGGATGTACTCGGAGCACCTGTACTGCCCGTACGACGACCTCTCCTTCGAGGAGCTGGAGCCCCGCTCCTTCTCCTTCAACTCGCCCTTCGGCGCCTGCCCGGACTGCACCGGCATCGGCACCCGCATGGAGGTCGACCCGGACCTGATCGTCCCCGACGAGGAGAAGTCCCTCGACGAGGGCGCCATCCACCCCTGGTCGCACGGCCACACCAAGGAGTACTTCGGCCGGCTCATCGGCGGGCTCGCCCAGGCGCTGAACTTCGGCACCGACGTCCCGTACGCCGCCCTCCCGCAGCGGGCCAAGAAGGCCCTGATGCACGGCCACAAGACCCAGGTCGAGGTCCGCTACCGCAACCGGTACGGCCGCGAGCGGGCCTATGTCACCCCTGCCTTCGAGGGCGCGGTCTCCTTCGTCAAGCGGCGGCACAGCGAGGCCGAGAGCGACTCCAGCCGCGAGCGCTTCGAGGGCTACATGCGCGAGGTGCCCTGCCCCACCTGCGAGGGCACCCGTCTCAAGCCGATCGTCCTCGCGGTCACGGTCATGGACCGGTCCATCGCCGAGGTCTCGGCGATGTCCATCAGCGAGTGCGCCGACTTCCTCGGCGAGCTGACCCTCAACGCCCGCGACAAGAAGATCGCCGAGCGGGTCCTGAAGGAGGTCAACGAGCGGCTGCGGTTCCTGGTCGACGTCGGCCTGGACTACCTCTCGCTCAACCGCGCCGCCGGCACGCTGTCCGGCGGCGAGGCCCAGCGCATCCGGCTCGCCACCCAGATCGGCTCCGGACTGGTCGGCGTGCTGTACGTCCTGGACGAGCCCTCCATCGGCCTGCACCAGCGCGACAACCACCGGCTCATCGAGACCCTGGTCCGGCTCCGGGATATGGGCAACACGCTCATCGTCGTCGAGCACGACGAGGACACCATCAAGATCGCCGACTGGGTCGTCGACATCGGCCCCGGCGCCGGCGAGCACGGCGGGAAGGTCGTCCACTCCGGCCCGCTGAAGGAGCTGCTCTCCAACAAGGAGTCGATGACCGGGCAGTACCTGTCCGGCAAGAAGGCCATCGCGACGCCGGACATCCGGCGGCCGATCGACCCCTCGCGGCAGCTCACCGTGCACGGGGCGCGGGAGAACAACCTGCGGGACATCGACGTGTCCTTCCCGCTGGGCGTGCTCACCGCCGTCACCGGCGTCTCCGGCTCCGGCAAGTCCACGCTGGTCAACGACATCCTCTACACGCACCTGGCGCGCGAGCTGAACGGCGCGAAGTCGGTGCCCGGCCGGCACACCCGGGTGGACGGCGACGACCTCGTCGACAAGGTCGTGCACGTCGACCAGTCGCCGATCGGTCGCACCCCGCGGTCCAACCCGGCGACGTACACCGGCGTCTTCGACCACGTCCGCAAGCTGTTCGCGGAGACGATGGAGGCGAAGGTCCGCGGCTACCTGCCGGGCCGGTTCTCCTTCAACGTCAAGGGCGGCCGCTGCGAGAACTGCTCCGGCGACGGCACCATCAAGATCGAGATGAACTTCCTGCCGGACGTCTACGTCCCGTGCGAGGTCTGCCACGGCGCCCGCTACAACCGGGAGACCCTGGAGGTCCACTACAAGGGCAAGTCCATCGCCGAGGTCCTCGACATGCCCATCGAGGAGGCGCTGGACTTCTTCGAGGCGGTCCCGACCATCGCGCGCCACCTGCGCACGCTCAACGAGGTCGGTCTCGGGTACGTTCGGCTCGGCCAGTCCGCGCCGACGCTCTCCGGCGGCGAGGCGCAGCGCGTCAAGCTCGCCTCCGAGCTGCAGAAGCGCTCCACGGGCCGCACGGTCTACGTGCTCGACGAGCCGACCACCGGTCTGCACTTCGAGGACATCTCGAAGCTGATCAAGGTCCTGTCGGGTCTGGTCGACAAGGGGAACTCGGTGATCGTCATCGAGCACAACCTCGACGTCATCAAGACCGCGGACTGGGTCGTCGACATGGGCCCCGAGGGCGGCAGCGGCGGCGGTCTGGTCATCGCCGAGGGCACCCCGGAGGAGGTCGCCTCGGTGCCGGCCAGCCACACCGGCAAGTTCCTCCGGGAGATCCTCGGCGCGGACCGGATCAGCGACGCGACCATCCCGGCGGCGCGGAAGGCCCCGGCCGCCAAGAAGCCGGCAGCCAAGAAGGCGGTCAACTCCACGCCGGTGAAGAAGGCCGCAGCGAAGAAGGTCACGGCGAAGAAGGTCACGGCCGCCAAGACGGCCGCGAAGAAGACCGCCTCCCGGGCCCGCAAGGCCTGAGCGTCGCGACGGCGCGCGGGCGGGGCATGGGCCCCTCCGCCCGCGCGCGCCGTCCGGCCGGTACGCGTCGCGCGTACCGGCCTGGGCCTGCCCGGTCACCTGGGGCGGCCCCCACGAAGGGCCGCCGAACCGCGCCGGTATCGTCGGTTCGGCACCCCTGGTGCCCCCTTGCCCCGATCCCCACCGTGGAGCGCTCATGTCCGGCCAGACCCCCGCCCGCCGCACCGTCCTGAAGGGCGCGGCCCTCGCGGGCACCGCCGGGCTGGGCGTCGCCGCCTGCTCCACCGAGTCCAAGCTCGGCCACGCGCAGACCCCGACCCCGACCGCGCCCGTCGAGCTCGGCGCGCCGGAGGAGGTCCCGGTCGGCGGCGCGAAGCTCTACCGCGAGCAGCGGCTCCTCGTGCACTGCCCGGCGAAGGGCCGGTACAAGGCGTTCAGCGCCCAGTGCACGCACGCCGGCTGCGTCCTCGACAAGATCGAGGACAACGAGGGCAACTGCCCCTGCCACGGCAGCCGCTTCGACGTGACCGACGGCAAGGCGCTCAAGGGTCCGGCCACCAACCCGCTGCCCGCCGTCCCGGTCCGGGTCGTCGGCGGAAAGCTCGTCGCCGGCCCCGAGGCGTGACGAGCACCGCTCCCGTCCGACCGCTCACTGCGCCAGATACCCCCCGTCCACCGGCAGGATCGCCCCGGTGACGAAACTCGCCTCGTCCGAGGCGAGGAAGAGGATCGCGGCGGCGACCTCCTCCGGAGTGCCGAAGCGGGCCATCGGGTGGGCGCGGGCCACCTCATCCAGGTACTCCGGCCCGCCCGGCTCCACCCGGGCCGCCGCGACGCGCTCCGTCTCGATCGTGCCGGGGGCCACCGCGTTCACCCGGATCCCGCGCGCCGCCCACTCCACGGCGAGGTGCTTCGTCAGGCCGCTCGCCACGAACTTCGCCGGTCCGTAGACCGCTTGGCGGGCCTGCCCCGCCATCCCGGAGATGGACGACGTGCACACGATCGCGCCGCCGCCCTCCTGACCCGCCATCGCCTCGATCGCGTACTTACAGGTCAGGAACATGCCCCGGCCGTCCACGGCCATCACCCGGTCCCAGTCGTCGGCGGTCGCCTCCACCACGTCCAGCAGCGGGATCACGCCCGCGTTGGCGACCAGCACGTCGATCCGCCCGTACGACTCCACCGCCGCGGCGACCATCCGCCGGGCGTCGTCCTCCCGCGCGACGTCGCCGACCACCGTCACCACTCCGTCGCGCCCCGCGAAGAGCCGCCCGAGCCGCTCGCCGTCCAGATCCGCGGCCACCACCCGGGCCCCCTCGCGGAGGAAGCGCTCCGCCGTCGCCCGTCCGATCCCGCTCGCCGCGCCAGTGATCACACACGCCCGGTCCGTCAGCCTGCCCGATGCCCCATTCGTCATGTCCGGGCAACGAGCGCGGCGGCCCGGAGTGTCGGTGCCCGCCAGTAGGGTGGGTGCCATGGCAGACCCCTCCAGCTACCGCCCCAAGCCGGGACAGATCCCCGACTCGCCGGGGGTCTACAAGTTCCGCGACGAGCACCGCCGGGTGATCTACGTCGGCAAGGCCAAGTCCCTGCGCCAGCGCCTCGCCAACTACTTCCAGCCCCTGGCGAGCCTGCACCCGCGCACGGCCACGATGGTCACCACCGCCGCCTCCCTCGAGTGGACGGTCGTCTCCACCGAGGTCGAGGCGCTGCAGCTGGAGTACTCCTGGATCAAGGAGTTCGATCCCCGGTTCAACGTCAAGTACCGGGACGACAAGAGCTATCCGTACCTCGCGGTGACGCTCGACGAGGAGTACCCGCGGGTCCAGGTCATGCGCGGCCACAAGAAGAAGGGCGTGCGCTACTTCGGGCCGTACGCGCACGCCTGGGCGATCCGCGAGACCGTCGACCTGATGCTTCGGGTGTTCCCCGTACGGACCTGCTCCGCAGGGGTGTTCCGGAACGCGGCCTCGGCCGGCCGGCCCTGCCTGCTCGGCTACATCGGCAAGTGCTCGGCCCCCTGCGTCGGCCGGGTCACGCCGGAGGAGCACCGCGAACTGGCCGAGGAGTTC
Organism: Streptomyces sp. HUAS YS2; assembly: GCF_033343995.1. Taxonomy (NCBI): domain Bacteria; kingdom Bacillati; phylum Actinomycetota; class Actinomycetes; order Kitasatosporales; family Streptomycetaceae; genus Streptomyces; species Streptomyces solicathayae. The sequence continues at coordinate 6,096,376 of NZ_CP137573.1, forward strand.
TGCGACTTCATGGCCGGCCGGACCGGCACGTACATCCGCCGCCTGGAGAAGCAGATGACGGCGGCGGCCGAGGAGATGGAGTACGAGAGGGCCGCCCGGCTCCGTGACGACATAGAGGCCCTGCGCCGGGCCATGGAGAAGAACGCGGTCGTCCTCGCCGACGCCACCGACGCCGACCTGATCGCGCTGGCCGAGGACGAGCTGGAGGCCGCCGTCCAGATCTTCCACGTCCGCGGCGGACGGGTCCGCGGCCAGCGCGGCTGGGTCACCGACAAGGTCGAGGCCGTGGACACCGCGGGCCTGGTCGAGCACGCGCTCCAGCAGCTGTACGGCGAGGAGAGCGGCGACGCGGTGCCCAAGGAGGTCCTCGTCCCGGCCCTGCCGGAGGACGCCGAGAGCGTCGGCGCGTGGCTCTCCGGCCGCCGCGGCTCCCAGGTGTCGCTGCGCGTCCCGCAGCGCGGCGACAAGAAGGACCTGATGGCGACGGTCGCGCGCAACGCGCAGCAGGCCCTCGTGCTGCACAAGACCAAGCGGGCCAGCGATCTGACCACCCGCTCCCGGGCCCTGGAGGAGATCGCCGAGGCCCTCGACCTGGACTCGGCGCCGCTGCGCATCGAGTGCTTCGACATCTCGCACCTCCAGGGCGAGGACGTCGTCGCGTCCATGGTCGTCTTCGAGGACGGCCTGCCCCGCAAGAGCGAGTACCGCCGCTTCCAGATCAAGGGCTTCGAGGGCCAGGACGACGTCCGCTCGATGCACGAGGTGATCGGCCGCCGCTTCAAGCGGTACCTCGCCGAGAAGGAGAAGACGGGGGAGTGGGCCGTCCCGGTCGACGGGGAGGTCCCCGTCGACGGTCCCGTAGTGTCCGGCGAGGTGCCCGCCCCCGGCGAGGGCCGGGACGAGGACGGCCGCCCGAAGCGCTTCGCGTACCCGCCGCAGCTCGTCGTCGTCGACGGCGGCCGGCCGCAGGTCGCCGCCGCCCGGCGCGCCCTGGACGAGCTGGGGATCGACGACGTCGCGGTCTGCGGCCTCGCCAAGCGGCTGGAGGAGGTCTGGCTGCCCGGCGACGACGACCCGGTCGTCCTGCCCCGCTCCAGCGAGGGCCTGTATCTCCTCCAGCGGGTGCGTGACACGGCTCACGACTTCGCCATCCGCTATCAGCGGTCCAAGCGGAGCAAGCGGGTCCGCAGCAGCCCCCTGGACGACGTCCGCGGCCTCGGAGAGACCCGCAAACAGGCGTTGATCAAGCATTTCGGCTCGGTGAAGCGGCTCCGGCAGGCGACAATCGAGCAGATCTGCGAGGTGCCCGGCATGGGCCGGAAGACGGCCGAGGCCGTCGCCGCGGCCCTCGCGACGGCCGCCCCGGCCGCGCCCGCCGTGAACACCGCGACAGGAGAGATCATGGAAGACGGGGGCAGCACAGGATGACCGAGCACGACCGAGAAGACGGAGCAGGACACGTGAGTACGGGCACGACGAAGGAGCCCGGCGAGGCTGCCGAGGCGGCCATCCCCGAGCTGGTGATCATCTCCGGCATGTCCGGCGCCGGCCGGTCCACCGCGGCGAAGTGTCTGGAGGACCTCGGCTGGTTCGTCGTGGACAACCTGCCGCCCGCGCTGATCCCCACCATGGTGGAGCTCGGCGCCCGTTCCCAGGGCAATGTCGCCCGCATCGCCGTCGTCGTGGACGTCCGCGGCCGGCGGTTCTTCGACAACCTCCGCGACTCCCTCGCGGACCTCGACTCCAAGCAGGTCACCCGGCGGATCGTCTTCCTGGAGTCCTCCGACGAGGCGCTGGTCCGCCGCTTCGAGTCGGTCCGCCGCCCGCACCCGCTGCAGGGCGACGGCCGGATCACCGACGGCATCGCCGCCGAGCGGGACCTGCTGCGCGAGCTGCGCGGCGACGCCGACCTGGTGATCGACACCTCCAGCCTCAACGTGCACGAGCTGCGCGCCAAGATGGACGCCCAGTTCGCCGGCGACGAGGAGCCCGAGCTGCGGGCCACCGTCATGTCCTTCGGGTTCAAGTACGGCCTCCCGGTCGACGCCGACCTCGTCGTCGACATGCGGTTCCTGCCCAACCCGCACTGGGTCCCCGAGCTGCGCCCGTTCACCGGGCTCAACGCGGAGGTCTCGAACTACGTCTTCAACCAGCCCGGCGCCAAGGAGTTCCTGGACCGGTACACCGAGCTGCTCCAGCTGATCGCCGCCGGCTACCGCCGCGAGGGCAAGCGGTACGTGACCATCGCCGTCGGCTGCACGGGCGGCAAGCACCGCTCCGTGGCCACCGCCGAGAAGCTCGCCGCCCGCCTCGCCGCGGAAGGGGTCGAGACCGTGGTCGTCCACCGGGACATGGGGCGCGAGTGAAACCGTACCGCCGGCGTACGTCCACCCTCTCCGTACGTACGCTCCGCAGGCGCGGCGCCCAACCGAAGGTCGTCGCGCTGGGCGGCGGGATGGGCCTGTCCGCGTCCCTCGCCGCCCTGCGCCGCATCACCGGTGACCTGACCGCCGTGGTCACCGTCGCCGACGACGGCGGCTCCAGCGGCCGGCTCCGCGAGGAGCTGGGCGTGCTGCCCCCCGGGGACCTGCGCAAGGCGCTCGCAGCGCTGTGCGGCGACGACGACTGGGGCCAGACCTGGGCCCGGGTCATCCAGCACCGCTTCCAGTCCCAGGGCGAGATGCACGGCCACGCCGTCGGCAATCTGCTGATCGTCGCGCTCTGGGAGCAGCTCGGCGACCCGGTCCAGGCCCTGGACCTGGTCGGCCGGCTGCTCGGCGCGCAGGGCCGGGTGCTGCCGATGTCGGCGGTGCCGCTGGAGCTGCGCGCCCTGGTCAAGGGGCACGATCCGGCGCGCCCGGACGAGGTGGACACCGTCCGCGGCCAGGCGACGGTCGCGCTCACCCCGGGCGAGGTGCAGTCCGTGCACCTGGTGCCGAACGACCCGCCGGCCGTGCCGGAGGCCGTCGCCGCGGTGCTCGACGCGGACTGGGTGGTGCTCGGCCCCGGCTCCTGGTTCTCCTCGGTGATTCCGCACCTCCTGGTGCCGGAACTGCTGGACGCGCTCGTCGAGACGAGGGCCCGCCGGGTGCTCTCGCTGAACCTCGCGCCGCAACCCGGAGAAACAGAGGGCTTCTCTCCGCAGCGTCATTTGGAGGTTTTGGGGCGACACGCCCCTAAACTCGCCCTGGACGTGGTGCTGGCCGACGAGGCCGCCGTGCCCGACGTGTCAGCCAGGGAGCCCCTCGTCGACGCCGCCAAGCGGCTCGGCGCCGCGCTCGAGCTGGCGCCCGTGGCCCGGCCCGATGGTGCTCCGAAGCACGATCCGGAGCTGTTGGCCGCCGCGTACGACCGTATTTTTCGGATGCATGGAAGGATCGGCCCATGGCGATGACGGCAGCGGTGAAGGACGAGATCTCCCGGCTCCCCGTCACCCGGACCTGCTGCAGGAAGGCCGAGGTCTCGTCGATCCTGCGGTTCGCGGGCGGGCTGCACCTGGTGAGCGGGCGGATCGTGATCGAGGCGGAGCTGGACACCGCGATGGCGGCCCGGCGCCTCAAGCGCGACATCCTGGAGATCTTCGGGCACAGCTCGGAGCTGATCGTGATGGCTCCCGGCGGGCTGCGGCGCGGCTCCCGGTTCGTGGTGCGGGTGGTGGCCGGCGGCGACCAGCTGGCCCGGCAGACCGGCCTGGTCGACGGCCGCGGCCGGCCGATCCGCGGCCTGCCGCCGCAGGTGGTGTCCGGGGCGACCTGTGACGCCGAGGCGGCCTGGCGCGGCGCCTTCCTGGCGCACGGCTCGCTCACCGAGCCCGGACGCTCCTCCTCCCTGGAGGTGACCTGCCCGGGTCCGGAGGCCGCCCTCGCGCTGGTCGGCGCGGCCCGGCGGCTGTCCATCGCGGCCAAGGCCCGCGAGGTGCGGGGCGTGGACCGGGTGGTGGTCCGCGACGGCGACGCGATCGGCGCGCTGCTGACCCGGCTCGGCGCGCACGAGTCGGTGCTGGCCTGGGAGGAGCGGCGGATGCGCCGCGAGGTCCGGGCCACCGCCAACCGGCTGGCCAACTTCGACGACGCGAACCTGCGCCGCTCGGCCCGCGCGGCGGTCGCCGCCGGCGCCCGGGTGCAGCGCGCCCTGGAGATCCTGGCCGACGAGGTGCCCGAGCACCTGGCGGCCGCGGGCCGGCTGCGGATGGAGCACAAGCAGGCCTCGCTGGAGGAGCTGGGCGCGCTCGCCGACCCGCCGCTGACCAAGGACGCGGTGGCCGGCCGGATCCGCCGGCTGCTCGCGATGGCCGACAAGCGGGCGCAGGACCTGGGCATTCCCGGGACCGAGTCCAACCTCTCGGAGGAACTGGACGACAGCCTGGTCGGCTGAGTCCGCCGGAATCCCCAATTCCCTGCTGCCGGTGCCTTTCTGAGGCACCGGCAGCGGTGTTTCCGACGCGCCGCACGCACTCTTGACAGTCCCATGGGTGCCCAAGAGCCTGGCGTCTGTTCACTTTCGTGGCAGACAACAGCAAGGGGGGCTTATGAGACGCAGAGCGAGATCGATCCTCGCCGCGGCTTCACTGCTGATCGCGGGACTGGCCGCGGCGCCCGCCGCCGGAGCGGCGCAGAACGACGGGGACGGCGACGCCCTCTCCGTATGGCGTGCGAAGGTCGCCAAGGAACAGGTGCCGCTGATCCTCGAATCCGGGGCCGACGGGCACGAACTGAGCGAACAGGTCCCCGACCGGGGCACCGCCACCGTCGAGCTCTACCTCACCGACAAGCAGGCCGGACAGCTCCGGGGCAAGGGCGTCGACCTCGCCCGGCACACCCTCTCCGCGCAGTCCCGCAAGCGGGTCGCGGCCGCCGGGGACGGCGTGTTCCGCCCGTACGGCGGCGCGGGCGGCCTCAAGCAGGAGATCCTGGCCACCGCCCAGGCCCACCCCGGGATCACCAAGGTCGTCTCCATCGGCAAGACCCTCAAGGGCCAGGACATCCTCGCCCTCAAGGTCTCCAAGGACGCGAAGAAGTCCAAGGACGGCGTCAAGCCGGCCACGCTGTACATGTCCAACCAGCACGCCCGTGAGTGGATCACCCCGGAGATGACCCGCCGGCTGATGCACCACTACCTCGACGGCTACGGCAAGGACCAGCGCCTCACGAAGATCGTCGACTCCACCGAGCTGTGGTTCGTGCTCTCCGCCAACCCGGACGGCTACGACTACACGCACCAGCCCGACGGCGAACGCCAGTGGCGCAAGAACCTGCACGACAACAACGGCGACGGCCGCATCGCCCCCGGCGACGGCGTCGACCTCAACCGGAACTTCGCCTACAAGTGGGGCTACGACAACGAGGGTTCGTCGCCCGACCCGGCCGACGAGACCTTCCGCGGCACCGGCCCGATGTCCGAGCCCGAGACCAAGGCCCTGGACGCCTTCCAGCGCCGCATCGGCTTCCAGTACGGCATCAACTACCACTCCGCCGCCCAGCTGCTGCTGTACGGCGTCGGCTGGCAGGTCGCCACCGACACCCCCGACGACGTGGCCCTCAAGGCCCTCGCCGGCACCCCGCAGAACTCCGCCGTGCCCGGCTACCGGCCGCAGGTCTCCTCCGAGCTGTACACCACCAACGGCGAGGCCGACGGACACGCGGCCAACGTCAACCGCATGCAGATGTTCACCCCGGAGATGTCCACCTGCGCCACCGCCTCCCGCGTCGACCCGAACGACGCCTGGGACCCGGCCGACTGCGAGTCCGTCTTCAACTTCCCGGACGACGAGAAGCTGATCCAGCAGGAGTTCGCCAAGAACATCCCGTTCGCGCTGGCCGTCGCCGAGTCCGCCACCCGGCCCGACACCCCCGCCTCGCCGGTCGGCACGCCCGCGGCCGACTTCACCCCGGACCCCTTCACCACCTCCTACGCCCGCGGCGGCGACCAGGAGGTCTCGGTGACCGCCAAGAAGTCGCTGCGCGGCAAGGAACTCAAGTACCGGATCAACGGCGGCCGTACGCACTCCGAGGGCCTGGAGCCCTGGCGGGGCGGCGAGACCTACGGCGGCGACGACAACCTCTACTTCGACCGGTACCGCGCCGAGGTCGAGGACACCCGCCCCGGCGACACCGTCGAGGTCTGGTTCACCGCACGCACCCGTGAGGGCGCCCGCACCTCGTCGGCGCCGTTCACGTACAAGGTCGCCGAGCGGCCCCGCGGGGACGTCCTCGTCCTCGCCGAGGAGGGCGGCACCGCCGCCGCGCAGCACACCGCCGCGTACGTCAGGGCCCTCGCCGACAGCGGCCGCAAGGCGGCCGTCTGGGACGTCGCCACCCAGGGCGTGCCGCATGCCCTCGGCGTACTGAGCCACTTCCGCACCGTCGTCTGGTACACCGGCGCCGAGCGGCCCTCCGGGCCCGTCATGCTCGCCGTCCGCGACTACCTCAACGAGGGCGGCAAGCTGATCAACGCCGGCGAGAAGTCCGGCGGGCTCGTCGACATCGGCCGCGCCGACTCCAACGACTTCGCCCAGTACTACCTCGGTGCCTTCCACCGGGCGGGGCTGAAGAACGCCGGCTCGTTCGCCGGATCGGGTGGCTTCGCCGGAGCCTCGGCGACCCTCGGCGCCGCCGAGGGCAACCCGCTCGACAACGCCGGCGCGTACACGGTCACGTCGGACACCCTGAACCCCGGGCAGTTCCCGCAGTTCCGCAGCGCCTCCGGCGGCGACTACCCCGGCGTCCGCACCCCGTTCGAGCCGTACGAGGGCTCCTCGTTCGCGGCCGCGCGGCACGCGGACAACGCGTGGATGCGGCTCAGCCGCACCGTCGACCTCACCGCGGTCGACGCCACCGCGAAGCCCAGCCTCCAGTTCCAGGTCAGCTACGACACCGAGGAGGGGTACGACAACCTCGTCGTCGAGGCCCACACCGTCGGCCAGGACGACTGGACCACGCTGCCCGACGCCAACGGCGGCACCTCCACCACCGCCCCCGCCGACTGCGGCGAGGGCTACTACGTCCGCGGCCACCCCTTCCTCGGCCACTACCTCACGGTCGGCGGGGACGGCTGTGCCACCACCGGCACCAGCGGTGCGTGGAACGCCTTCACCGGCGCGTCCAACGGCTGGCAGCAGGCCTCGATCGACCTGAGCGCCTACGCGGGCAAGCAGGTCGAGCTGTCGATCTCGTACATCTCCGACCCGGGGACCAACGAGATGGGCGTGTTCGTCGACGACACCAAGCTCGTCGTCGGCGGCACGGCCACCGGGGCCGAGGGCTTCGAGACCTCGCTCGGCGCGTGGTCCGTACCGGGGCCGCCGGCCGGCAGCCCGGGCAACGGCAACGACTGGGCGCGCTCTCCCGGCCTCTTCCATTCGCAGGCCGCGGTCACCACGCGTGACACCGTTCTGCTCGGTTTCGGGCTCGAACACGTAGTGCGCACAGATGAGCGCGGTGCGCTCATGCGAGAGGCGCTCGGAGTGCTGCACGGCTGAGCGACCACCCGCTATTTTGATCACGGTGAGTGATCAGGACAAAGGCCGCGTCGTGGCCCGAACCCGTCGGTAGGTATGGGCCACGACGCAATTAGAGGGGTCCGGACCTGCACGCGATGTCACTCTCAGGCGTTGAGAGAGGTAGGGTCGGAGGCGGTCGGGGACATCCCTAAAAAAGAACTCGCCGGCGTCGAAACCGGCGTACCTAACGAGGAGATCGGTTCGTGACGATCCGCGTAGGCATCAACGGCTTTGGCCGTATCGGTCGCAACTATTTCCGCGCGCTCCTTGAGCAGGGTGCCGACATCGAGATCGTGGCTGTCAACGACCTGGGTGACACCGCGACCACCGCGCACCTGCTGAAGTACGACACGATCCTGGGCCGTCTCAAGGCCGAGGTCACGCACACCGCCGACACCATCACGGTCGACGGCCACACCATCAAGGTGCTCTCCGAGCGCAACCCCGCCGACATCCCGTGGGGCGAGCTGGGCGTCGACATCGTCATCGAGTCGACCGGCATCTTCACCAAGAAGGCCGACGCCGAGAAGCACATCGCCGGCGGCGCGAAGAAGGTCCTGATCTCGGCTCCGGCCACCGACGAGGACATCACCATCGTGATGGGCGTCAACCAGGACAAGTACGACCCGGCGAACCACAACGTCATCTCCAACGCCTCCTGCACCACGAACTGTGTGGCGCCGATGGCCAAGGTCCTCGACGAGAACTTCGGCATCGTCCGCGGCCTGATGACGACGGTCCACGCGTACACCAACGACCAGCGCATCCTCGACTTCCCGCACAAGGACCTGCGCCGCGCCCGCGCCGCCGCGGAGAACATCATCCCGACCACGACGGGTGCCGCCAAGGCCACCGCCCTGGTCCTGCCGCAGCTCAAGGGCAAGCTGGACGGCATCGCCATGCGCGTCCCGGTCCCGACCGGCTCGGCCACCGACCTCGTCGTGCAGCTGCAGCGCGAGGTCACCAAGGACGAGGTCAACGCCGCGTTCAAGAAGGCCGCGGAGGACGGCGACCTCAAGGGCATCCTCTACTACACCGAGGACCCGATCGTCTCCTCGGACATCGTGAGCGACCCGGCCTCCTGCACCTTCGACGCCTCCCTGACCATGGTTCAGGAGGGCAACTCGGTGAAGATCCTCGGCTGGTACGACAACGAGTGGGGCTACTCCAACCGCCTCGTCGACCTCACCGTCTTCGTCGGCGACCAGCTCTGAGCGATCCCGGCCTAGGCATCTCGATGTAACCGCAGGGCTCGGGCAGTGCAAAGATGCACTGTCCGGGCCCTGCCGTGTGTGCGCCCGTTCCGACCTGCAAGGAGTCAGTAACCCCATGAAGACGATCGACGAGCTGCTCGCCGAGGGCGTGGCCGGTAAGCGGGTGTTCGTCCGCGCCGACCTCAACGTGCCGCTGGCCGGCGACACGATCACCGACGACGGCCGCATCCGCGCCGTGCAGCCCACGATCAAGGCGCTCGCCGAGGCCGGCGCCCGGGTGGTCGTCGCCTCGCACCTGGGCCGTCCCAAGGGCGCCCCGGACCCGGCCTTCTCGCTCGCCCCGGCCGCACGGCGGCTCGGCGAACTGCTCGGCACCGAAGTGGCGTTCGCGACCGACACGGTCGGCGACTCCGCCAAGGCCACCGTCGCGGGCCTCGCCGACGGCCAGGTCGCCGTCATCGAGAACCTCCGGTTCAACGCCGGGGAGACCTCGAAGGACGACGCCGAGCGCGGCGCCTTCGCCGACCGGCTCGCCGAGCTGGCCGACCTGTACGTGGGCGACGGCTTCGGTGCCGTGCACCGCAAGCACGCCTCGGTCTTCGACCTCCCGGCCCGCCTGCCGCACGCGGCCGGCTACCTCATCGCCACCGAGGTCGGTGTCCTGGAGAAGCTGACCAGCGACGTCAAGCGCCCCTACGTGGTGGTGCTCGGCGGCGCCAAGGTCTCCGACAAGCTCGCCGTCATCGACGAGCTGCTCGGCAAGGCCGACCGCATCCTCATCGGCGGCGGCATGGCCTACACCTTCCTCAAGGCCAAGGGCTACGAGGTCGGCATCTCCCTCCTCCAGGAGGACCAGATCCCGACCGTGACCGAGTACATGGAGCGCGCCGAGAAGAACGGCGTCGAGCTGGTGCTCCCGGTCGACATCCTGGCCTCGGCGGAGTTCCCCGACCTCAAGGGCAAGACCCCGGCCGACTACATCACCGTCGACGCCGACGCGATCCCCTCCGACAAGGAGGGCCTCGACATCGGCCCGAAGACCCGCGAGCTGTACGCCTCGAAGATCGCGGACGCCGAGACCGTCTTCTGGAACGGTCCGCTGGGCGTCTTCGAGCACCCCGACTACGCCGGCGGCACCCGCGCGATCGCGCAGGCCCTCGTCGACAGCAGCGCCTTCACCGTCGTCGGCGGCGGAGACTCCGCCGCCGCCGTGCGCACGCTGGGCTTCGACGAGAATGCTTTCGGCCACATCTCGACCGGCGGCGGCGCCAGCCTCGAGTACCTCGAGGGCAAGACGCTCCCCGGCCTCGCCGCACTGGAGGACTGACCCACCCATGACCACGCGCACCCCGCTGATGGCGGGCAACTGGAAGATGAACCTCAACCACCTCGAGGCCATCGCGCACGTCCAGAAGCTCTCCTTCGCCCTGAACGACAAGGACTACGACGCCGTCGAGGTCGCGGTCCTGGTGCCCTTCACCGACCTGCGGTCCGTGCAGACCGTGATCGAGGGCGACAAGCTGAAGATCAAGTTCGGCGCCCAGGACATCTCGGCGTTCGACTCCGGCGCCTACACCGGCGAGATCTCCGGCCCGATGCTGGCCAAGCTGAACTGCTCCTATGTGGCCGTCGGGCACTCGGAGCGCCGTCAGTACCACAACGAGACGGACGAGCTCTGCAACGCCAAGGTCAAGGCGGCGTTCAAGCACGGCGTGACCCCGATCCTGTGCGTCGGTGAGGGCCTGGACGTCCGCAAGGCCGGGAACCAGGTCGCGTACACCCTCGCGCAGCTCGACGGCGGCCTGAAGGACGTCCCGGCCGAGCAGGCCGAGTCGATCGTGATCGCGTACGAGCCGGTCTGGGCCATCGGTACCGGCGAGGTCGCCACCCCGGAGGACGCCCAGGAGGTCTGCGGGGCGATCCGCGGACGGCTCGCGGAGCTGTACTCGCAGGAGCTGGCCGACCAGGTCCGCATCCAGTACGGCGGCTCGGTGAAGGCCGGGAACGTCGCCGCGATCATGGCGCAGCCGGACGTCGACGGCGCCCTGGTGGGCGGCGCGGCGCTGGACTCGGAGGAGTTCGTCAAGATCGTCCGGTTCCGCGACCAGTGACGCCTGCAGTGAGTATGCGGTAGCGACGATCCGTCGTACCCTTGCGGGGGCCGCCGGGCTGTGTGAGCCTGTCGGCCCCCGTCGTACATACATTCCGAGAATTGCCAGGAAGTAGGGTCCAGCCGTGGTTATGGGGTTCTCGATCGCCCTGATCGTCTTCAGCCTGCTGCTGATGCTGCTCGTGCTGATGCACAAGGGGAAGGGCGGCGGCCTCTCCGACATGTTCGGCGGCGGTATGCAGTCGTCCGTGGGCGGCTCGTCGGTGGCCGAGCGGAACCTGGACCGCATCACGATCGTGATCGGTCTGCTCTGGTTCGCGTGCATTGTCGTACTTGCGCTTCTTATGAAGCTGGACAGCTGAGCGCGCTTCTTGTAACTCCAATCACTGGACGCGCGTTGGGCCTTACGTAGACTGGGGCATCTTCGAGCACCATCACGCAGGGAGTTACGACCGTGGCAAGTGGCAACGCGATCCGGGGAAGCCGGGTCGGAGCGGGGCCGATGGGGGAGGCCGAGCGGGGCGAGTCGGCACCGCGCCTCCGCATCTCCTTCTGGTGCTCGAACGGGCACGAGACGCAGCCGAGCTTCGCCAGCGACGCGCAGGTTCCCGACACCTGGGACTGCCCGCGCTGCGGATTCCCGGCCGGCCAGGACCGGGACAACCCGCCGGACCCGCCCCGCACCGAGCCCTACAAGACGCACCTCGCGTACGTACGGGAGCGGCGCAGCGACGCGGACGGCGAGGCGATCCTCGCCGAGGCCCTGGCCAAGCTTCGCGGCGAGATCTGATGAGCATCCGGACGGGCCCGGCCCGCGACGACTGTCGTGGACCGGGCCCGTCCGTCGTTGTCAGTGCCGCCCCCTAGTGTCGAGCGGTGAGGGGATCACCGCTCGACGACACGGGGGAGGCGGGATGACGGCCGCTCAGGAAGCGTCGGCGGTACGGGTCGTGCCCGCCTGGCGCGGCGGCTTCGGACGGCTGTGGACCGCGGCCGTCGTGTCCCGGTTCGGGGACGCGCTGCGCGGCGCCGCGCTGCCGCTGCTCGCCGCCTCGCTCACCGACGATCCGCTGCTCGTCGCCTCCGTCACCGCCTGCGGGTACCTGCCGTGGCTGCTGTTCGGGCTGCTCGGCGGCACGGTCGCCGACCGGGTCGACCAGCGGCGCGCGATGTGGGCCGTCGATCTGGTGCGCGCGGCTCTGGTCGCCGGCTTCGCCGTCGCCGTCGCGCTCGGCGACGCCTCCATCGCCCTGCTGCTCGGGCTCGCCTTCGCCCTCACCACACTGCAGACCCTCTTCGACAACGCGGCCACCGCACTGCTGCCCTCGGTCGTCCCGGCCGGTGCGCTGGCCGGGGCCAACGCCCGGCTGATGACCGGGCAGCAGATCGCCGGCGGGGCGCTCGGCGCCCCGCTGACGCCCGTCCTGCTGGCGGCCGGCGCCGCCGTCCCGTACGCCGTCGACGCCGCCACGTACCTGCTCGGCGCCCTGCTGCTCGGCGGGCTGCGGACCGAGGCGCCCGACCGGCCGCCGAGACCGGCCGGCTCCACCCTGCGCGCGGAGACGGCCGAGGGGCTGGCCGTGCTGTGGCGGGACCGCGCGCTGCGCCGACTCTGCCTCGCGACCACCCTGTGCAACGTCGGCATGGGCGCCCTGATCGCCACCCTCGTCCTGCACGTCACCGGCTGGCTGGGCGGCGGGGACGACGCGTACGCCCTGGTCCTCACCGCCTACGCGGCGGGCAGCGTCGGCGGCGGTCTGCTCGCCCGCCGACTGGCCGAACGGACCGGCCGGATACGGGCGGTGTTCCTGGCCGGCCTGGTCCAGACGGGCTGCCTGGTCGTCATGGGCACCGTGCACTCCCTCGTGGCCACGGCCGGGGCGATGGCCGTGTTCGGCGTCATGGGGACGGTGTGGAACACCAACCAGGTGACGCTCATGCAGGAACGCGCCCCCGAGGGGATGATCGGCCGGATCAGCGCCGCCTTCCGCACCCTCGCGGTCGCCGGCGCCCCGCTGGGCGCGCTGCTCGGCGGCGCGGCCGCCGCCGGAATCGGCCTGAACACGCCCGCGTTGCTGGCGGCCGCCCTGTTCGCGTGCGCGGTCGCGTGTCTGGCCCGCCGGATCAACTAGGTTGGAGGGGCAGCGGGGCAAGCATGCAGGGAGAAGAAAAGGGCGATGTCCGAGATGAACACGAAGACCAGGCTCGACCGGATGCCGGAGTGGGCCGCCCTCGGCAAGCACCGTGAGCAGCTGGGCGACACCCATCTGCGCGAACTGTTCGCCGCCGACGCGAACCGCGGCAGCGCGTACACCCTGCGCGTCGGCGACCTCCACCTCGACTACTCCAAGAACCTGGTCACCGACGAGACCCTCGCCCTGCTGCGCGAGCTGGCCGTCGCCACCGGCGTCGCCGGGCTGCGCGACGCGATGTTCCGCGGCGAGAAGATCAACACCACCGAGGACCGCGCGGTCCTGCACACCGCCCTGCGCGCCCCGCGCGACGCCGTGATCGAGGTCGACGGCGAGAACGTGGTGCCCGGCGTGCACGCCGTCCTCGACAAGATGGCCGCCTTCTCCGAACGGGTCCGCTCCGGGCAGTGGACCGGCCACACCGGCCGCCCGATCCGCAACGTCGTCAACATCGGCATCGGCGGCTCCGACCTCGGCCCCGCGATGGCCTACGAGGTGCTGCGCTCCTTCACCGACCGCGGCCTGACGTTCCGTTTCGTCTCCAACGTCGACGGCGCCGACCTGCACGAGGCGGTCCGCGACCTCGACCCGGCCGAGACGCTCTTCGTCATCGCCTCGAAGACCTTCACCACCATCGAGACCATCACCAACGCCACCTCCGCGCGCGACTGGCTGCTCACCGAGCTGAGGGCTGGTCAGGAGGCCGTCGCCAAGCACTTCGTGGCCCTGTCGACCAACGCCGAGAAGGTCGAGGAGTTCGGCATCGACACGGCCAACATGTTCGAGTTCTGGGACTGGGTCGGCGGCCGGTACTCGTACGACTCGGCCATCGGCCTCACCCTGATGATCGCCATCGGGCCGGACCGGTTCCGCGAGATGCTCGACGGCTTCCACCTCGTCGACGAGCACTTCCGCACCGCGCCGCCGGAGGAGAACGCGCCGCTCCTGCTCGGCCTGCTCGGTGTCTGGTACGGCGCCTTTTTCGACGCCCAGTCGCACGCGGTCCTGCCGTACTCGCACTACCTGTCGAAGTTCACCGCCTACCTCCAGCAGCTCGACATGGAGTCCAACGGCAAGTCCGTCGACCGCGACGGCAGGCCGGTCGACTGGCAGACCGGGCCGGTGGTCTGGGGCACTCCGGGCACCAACGGCCAGCACGCCTACTACCAGTTGATCCACCAGGGCACCAAGTTCATCCCGGCCGACTTCATCGGCTTCGCCGAGCCCGTCGCCGACCTGCTGCCCGGCCTGGTCCCGCAGCACGACCTGCTGATGGCGAACTTCTTCGCCCAGACGCAGGCGCTGGCCTTCGGCAAGACCCCGGAGGAGGTGCGCGCCGAGGGCGTGGCCGAGGAACTCGTGCCGCACAAGACCTTCAAGGGCAACCACCCGACCACGACGATCCTCGCCAAGGAACTGACGCCGTCCGTCCTGGGCCAGCTGATCGCGCTGTACGAGCACAAGGTCTTCGTCCAGGGCGCCGTCTGGAACATCGACTCCTTCGACCAGTGGGGAGTGGAGCTCGGAAAGGTCCTGGCCAAGAGGATCGAGCCGGTCCTGACGACGGGTGAGGGGGCGGACCGGCTGGACGGCTCCACCGCCGGTCTGGTCTCGGTGTACCGGAGCCTGCGAGGCCGCTGACCGACATGACGCACACGGGGGAGGACACGGTGCACGGAGGGGTACGGCTCCGGCCGCCGAGGAACACGCTCGACGGCCGGGCGCTCGGCTGGTGGCGGACCCAGCTGCTGATCACGACCGCCGTGCCGGTGGTGGTCCTCGGCGTGCTCGGCGCGCTGATCGCACCGGCCCGGTTCTGGCTGCTGCTGCCCGCCACGATCCTCGCGGCGGTCGGCCTGGGCTGCACCGCGATCCTCCCCCGGTGGTGGTTCCGGGTGCACCGCTGGGAGGTCACCGACGATGCCGTCTACGTCCGCACCGGGGCGTTCTGGCAGGAGTGGCGGATCGCGCCGATGTCCCGGATCCAGACCGTGGACACCGTGCGCGGACCGCTGGAGCAGGCCTTCCGGCTGGCCACGGTGACCGTGACGACCGCTTCGTCGAAGGGCGCGATCCGGATCGAGGGACTCGATCACGAGGTCGCCGCCGAGCTCGCCCAGCGGCTCACCCTGATCACCGGGGACACCCCCGGGGACGCCACATGACCGCCGCCGACGCTCCGGGCACGGGGGATCCGCCGGGCACGGAGGAGGAGTGGCGCCGGCTCGACAAGCGGACGGTGCTCGTCACCGTCGGCGTCATGGCCGGTGTCGCCGGAGGCGCCGCCGTGCCCACCACCCTGGGCCTGGCCGACGGCATGCCGATGTGGCAGGCGCTGGCCTGGGTGCTGACCGGCGCCGCCCTGCTGATCGGCTGCGGCGCCGCCGGAGACTACGTCCGCTGGCGCCGGACCCGCTACCGCATCGGCCCCGACCGGGCCGAGCTGCACAGCGGCCTGCTGCTCGTCACCCGCCGCTCGCTGGCCCGCGAGCGGATCCGCAGCGTGGACCTCACCGCCCACCCGATGCTCCGGATACTCGGCCTGGTCAAGGTGCGCATAGGCACCGGCGAGCACGCGGGCGGCGAGTCCACCCTCGAACTCGACCCGGTCGCCCGCGCGGAGGGCGAGCGGCTCCGCCTGCTCCTGCTCGACCGGCCCGCGGCCGCCGACGCGGATTCCGGGCGGGACGGCGCGCTCGCCGTGTTCGACCCCCGCTGGATCCGCTACGCCCCCGTCTCCTTCGTCGCCCCGCTGCTGGGCGGCGCCGCAGCCGGCGCGGTGATGCAGGTCAGCGAGTGGTTCGGGGCGCAGGGCAAGGTGATCGACTGGGTGGCCGACCGCTTCGAGCACACCTCGCTCGTCTGGATGATCCTGGTCCTCGTGCTGGCCGCGCTCGTCACCGGTCTGGTCGGCGCGCTCGGCCTGTGGGTCGAGATGTGGTGGAACTACCGCTTGGAGCGCGAGCCCGGCGGCACCCTCCGGGTCCGCCGCGGCCTATTCACCGCCCGCTCGATCTCCCTCGAGGAGCGCCGGCTGCGCGGTGTCGAGCTGGTCGAACCGCTCGGCGTGCGCACCTTCGGGGCCGCCCGGGTGGACGCGGTCGCCACCGGCATTGCCGAGGACGACGAGGACCAGCACGCCGAGCACAAGACCCTGCTGCCGCCCGCGCCCCGGCCGGTCGCCGACGCGGTCGCGGCCGAGGTGCTGCGCGAGCCCGTCGCCCCGACCGGCGCGCCGCTCGTGAGCCACCCGCCGGCCGCCCGCACGCGCCGGCTGCGCCGGGCCCTGTGGGGCGCGGCCGTGCCCGTCGTCGTCCTCACCCTCCTCGGCGTGCTGCTCGGTGTCGGCGCGCTGCTGTACGGGGCCGTGGCCTGCGCGCTCGTCGTCACGCCGCTCGCGCTGCTGGCCGCCCGGGACGCGTACCGCAACCTGGGGCACGGCATCACCGGCCGCTATCTGGTGACCCGCTCCGGTACCCTGCGCCGGACCACCGTCGCCCTTCAGCGCGGCGGGGTCATCGGCTGGACCGTCCGGCAGTCGTACTTCCAGCGCCGGGCCGGCCTCGTGACCCTGACCGCGACGACCGCGGCGGGATCCGGCGCGTACCCGGTGCACGACGCGGACCAGAGCGAGGCGATACGGTTCGCCGCCGAGGCGGTGCCGGACCTCCTGGAGGCGTTCCTGGTGGACCGGACGCCGTAGTCCGGACGCCGAAGTGCGCTGCAGTATGCCGCAGCACGCCGAAGGCCCCGGCCCACCTTGAGGGGGAACCGGGGCCTTCGCCGGTCTGCGGCCGTCCGTCAGGCGGACGTGGCCGGGTACAGCTCGCGCGGCAGGGCCGAGGCCGCCGCCGTGTCCATCAGCCACAGCGTGTGCGAGAGCCCTCGGGCGCCCGCCGCCGGGACCTGGACCTCGCCCGCGCCGGACAGCGCGAGTGCCGCGGCCTTCGCCTTGTCCTCGCCGGCCGCCAGCAGCCAGACCTCACGGGCCGCCCGGATCGCCGGCAGGGTCAGCGAGACCCGGGTCGGCGGGGGCTTCGGCGCGCCGTGCACGCCGACCACCGTCAGCTCGGTCTCCCGCACGCCCGGCGACTCCGGGAACAGCGAGGCGACATGGGTGTCCGGGCCGACGCCCAGCATCAGCACGTCGAACGTCGGGACGCCGAGATGGTCCTCGGGACCGGCCGCGGCGGCCAGTTCCGCGGCGTACCCGGCGGCCGCGGCGTCGGCGTCGGAGCCGTACGGGCCGTCCGACGCGGGCATCGCGTGCACCCGCGCCGGGTCCAGCGGCACCAGGTCGAGCAGCGCCTCACGGGCCTGGGTGACGTTGCGGTCCGGATGGCCCTCCGGCAGGAACCGCTCGTCGCCCCACCACAGGTCGAGCCGCGACCAGTCGATCGCGTCCCGCGCCGGGGACGAACCCAGCGCCGCCAGCAGGCCGTTGCCGTTGCGCCCGCCGGTCAGCACCACCGAGGCGGAGCCGCGGGTGGCCTGCGCGTCCACGACCCGGGTGATCAGCCGGGCCGCCGCGGCCTGGGCCATCAGCTCCTTGTCGCGCTGCACGACGAGCTGCGGGGTGCTCACTTGGCCGCCGCCTTCTTGGCCGGGGCCTTCTTCGCGGCGGGCGTCTGAGCCCCGGCGGATGCGGCGGCCGGAGCCCCCGCGTCCGCCGGCGGGTTCGGAGCCTTCTCCTCGCCCAGCCGCGCCACGCCGTAGCGCAGCGCCGACGCGTACGTGTCGTCCGGGTCGAGCCGCCGCAGCTCCTCCGCGATCAGCTCGGCCGTCTCGCGGCGCTTGAGCGCCACCGCACGGTCAGGCTGTCCCTGGATGGAGAGCGTGGCCAGCGAGCCGTCCGGCCGGTCGAGGACGATCGGCCCGCAGTCGGACTCCAGCCGCACCGACGTCAGTCCGGGGCCCGGCGAGACCAGACGATTCACCGGCACCTTCAGCCGGTCCGCCAGCCACATGGCCAGCAGCTCGACGCTCGGGTTGAGCTCCTCGCCCTCCACCGCGGCCGAGGTGACCTGGCAGGCGACCTGGTCCAGCGCGGCGGCGAGCATCGAGCGCCACGGCGTGATCCGGGTCCACGCCAGGTCGGTGTCGCCCGGGGTGTACGCCTCGCTGCGGGCAGCCAGCTCCTCGATGGGCTGCTCGCAGGCGTACGCGTCCGTGACGCGGCGCTGCGCCAGCGCGCCCAGTGGGTCGTTGGCCGGGTCGGTCGGCGCGTTCACCGGCCACCAGACGACGACCGGCGCGTCCGGCAGCAGCAGCGGCAGCACCACGGACTGGGCGTGGTCGATGACCTCGCCGTACAGCCGCAGGACAACCGTTTCGCCGGTGGACGCGTCCGCGCCGAGGCGGACCTCGGCGTCGAGTCGCGCCTTGGCCCGGTCGCGCGCCGATCGGGCGGCCCGCTTGATGACCACCAGGGTCCGCGAGGGGTGCTCGCGGGACGCCTCGTTGGCGGCCTTCAGCGCGTCGTACTGGTTCTCCTCGTCGGTGACGATGACGAGGGTCAGCACCATGCCGATGGCCGGCGTGCCGAGCGCCCGCCGTCCGAGCACCAGCGCCTTGTTGATCTTGCTTGACGTGGTGTCAGTCAGGTCGGTCTTCATGGCCGGCGCCAGCTCCGTCCGTCTCGTGCGAGCATTTCGTCCGCCTCGACCGGCCCCCAGGTCCCGGACTGGTACTGGGCGGGCTTGCCGTGCTTGTCCCAGTACTGCTCGATCGGGTCGAGGATCTTCCAGGACAGCTCGACCTCCTCGACCCGCGGGAAGAGGTTGGAGTCGCCGAGCAGCACATCGAGGATCAGCCGCTCGTACGCCTCCGGGCTGGACTCGGTGAAGGACTCGCCGTAGGCGAAGTCCATCGAGACGTCCCGGACCTCCATCTGCGTGCCCGGCACCTTGGCGCCGAACCGCAGCGTCACGCCCTCGTCCGGCTGGACCCGGATGACCAGGGCGTTCTGCCCCAGCTCCTCCGTCGCCGTGTGGTCGAAGGGGGAGTGCGGAGCGCGCTGGAAGACCACCGCGATCTCGGTGACGCGGCGGCCCAGGCGCTTGCCGGTCCGCAGGTAGAACGGGACGCCCGCCCAGCGGCGGTTGTCGATCTCCAGCTTGATGGCCGCGTAGGTGTCGGTCTTCGACTTGGGGTCGATGCCGTCCTCCTGCAGGTAGCCGACGGCCTTCGCGCCGCCCTGCCACCCGGCCGTGTACTGCGCGCGCACGGTGTGCCGGCCCAGGTCGTCGGGCAGCTTCACCGCGCCGAGCACCTTGGTCTTCTCCGCCGCCAGCGCGTCCGCGTCGAAGGAGGCGGGCTCCTCCATCGCGGTCAGCGCGAGCAGCTGCAGGAGGTGGTTCTGGATGACGTCACGGGCGGCGCCGATGCCGTCGTAGTACCCGGCCCGGCCGCCGATGCCGATGTCCTCGGCCATCGTGATCTGGACGTGGTCGACGTACGACCGGTTCCAGAGCGGCTCGAAGAGGGTGTTGGCGAAGCGGAGCGCCAGGATGTTCTGGACGGTCTCCTTGCCCAGGTAGTGGTCGATGCGGAAGACCTGGTCCGGGGCGAAGACGTCGTGGACGACCTCGTTGAGCTCCTCCGCGGAGGCCAGGTCGTGTCCGAACGGCTTCTCGATGACGGCGCGCCGCCAGGAGCCCGCGGGCGGTTCCGCGAGCTTGTGCTTCTTCAGCTGCTGGACGACCTTGGGGAAGAACTTCGGCGGCACCGAGAGGTAGAACGCGAAGTTGCCGCCGGTGCCCTGCGCCTTGTCCAGCTCGTCGACGGTGGACTTCAGCTGCTCGAAGGCGTCGTCGTCGTCGAAGTCGCCCTGGACGAAGCGCATCCCCTGGATCAGCTGGTGCCACACCTCCTCGCGGAACGGGGTGCGGGCATGCTGCTTGACGGCCTCGTAGACCTCCTGGGCGAAGTCCTCGTCCTGCCACTCGCGGCGGGCGAAGCCGATGAGCGCGAAGCCCGGCGGCAGCAGACCGCGATTGGCCAGGTCGTAGACGGCAGGCATCAGCTTCTTACGGGACAAATCGCCCGTGACACCGAAAATCACCAGGCCCGACGGCCCCGCGATACGCGGGAGCCGTCGGTCTGCGGCGTCACGGAGCGGGTTGGCTCCGTGGACTGCGCTCAAGGTGTTACGCCTCCGAAGGTGCGAGGCGGTCGAGCTCTGCCTCGGTGGACTTGAGCAGGTCGTTCCAGGACGCCTCGAACTTGTCGACGCCCTCGTCCTCGAGGAGCTGGACGACGTCGTCGTACGAGATGCCCAGCTTCTCGACCGCGGCCAGTTCGGCACGCGACTGGTCGTACGTGCCGCGGACGGTGTCCCCGGCCACCACGCCGTGGTCGGCGGTGGCGTCCAGAGTGGCCTCCGGCATGGTGTTCACCGTGCCGGGCGCGACCAGGTCGACCACGTACAGGGTGTCCTTGTAGGCCGGATCCTTGACGCCGGTCGAGGCCCACAGCGGACGCTGCTTGTTGGCCTGCGCCTTGTCGAGCGCGGCCCAGCGGTCCGAGGAGAAGACCTCCTCGAACGCCTCGTAGGCCAGCCGGGCGTTGGCCAGCGCGGCCTTGCCCTTGAGGCCCTTGGCCTCGTCGGTGCCGATCGCGTCCAGGCGCTTGTCGATCTCGGTGTCCACGCGGGAGACGAAGAAGGACGCCACGGAGTGGATCTTGGAGAGATCCAGGCCGCGCTCGCGGGCCTTCTCCAGACCGGCCAGGTACGCGTCCATGACCGCGCGGTAGCGCTCCAGCGAGAAGATCAGCGTCACGTTGACGCTGATGCCGAGGCCGATGACCTCGGTGATCGCCGGCAGACCCGCCTTGGTGGCCGGAATCTTGATGAGCGTGTTGGGGCGGTCCACCAGCCAGGCCAGCTGCTTGGCCTCGGCGATGGTGGCCGTCGTGTCGTGGGCCAGACGGGGGTCGACCTCGATGGAGACCCGGCCGTCCTGGCCGTCCGTCGCGTCGAAGACCGGGCGCAGGATGTCGGCGGCGTCACGGACGTCCGCCGTCGTGATCATGCGGATGGCCTCGTCGACGGTCACCTTGCGGGCGGCGAGGTCCGCGAGCTGCTGCTCGTACCCGTCGCCGTGCGAGATGGCCTTCTGGAAGATCGACGGGTTGGTGGTCACGCCGACCACGTGGCTCTGGTCGATGAGCTCGGCGAGGTTGCCGGACGTGATCCGCTTGCGCGAGAGGTCGTCCAGCCAGATCGCGACGCCTTCGTCGGAGAGGCGCTTGAGTGCGTCTGTCATGAGAGGTTCTCCAAAAATCGTGTCTGTCGGCGTCAGCGCGCTGCGGCTTCGAGAGATTCCCGGGCGGCGGCGGCCACCGCGTCGGCCGTGAAGCCGAACTCGCGGAACAGCACCTTCGCGTCCGCCGAAGCACCGAAGTGCTCAAGCGAGACGATCCGGCCGGCGTCGCCGACGTACTTGTGCCAGGTCAGGCCGATGCCCGCCTCGACCGCGACGCGGGCCTTCACCGACGGCGGCAGGACGGAGTCCTTGTACGCCTGGTCCTGCTCCTCGAACCACTCCACCGACGGCATCGAGACCACCCGGGTCGGGATGCCGGCGGCCTGCAGCTGCTCGCGCGCCTCGACGGCGAGCTGCACCTCGGAGCCGGTGCCGATGAGCACGACCTGCGGCTCGCCGCCGTCGGCGTCGAACAGCACGTAGCCGCCCTTGGCCGCGTCCTCGTTCGGCGCGTAGGTCGGCACGCCCTGGCGGGTCAGCGCGAGGCCGTGCGGGGCCCCCTTGCCGAACACCTTCGTGTGGCGCTTGACGATCTCGCGCCAGGCGATCGCGGTCTCGTTCGCGTCCGCCGGACGGACGACGTTCAGACCGGGGATCGCGCGCAGCGACGCCAGGTGCTCGACCGGCTGGTGCGTCGGGCCGTCCTCGCCGAGACCGATCGAGTCGTGCGTCCAGACGTAGGTCACCGGCAGGTGCATCAGCGCGGACAGCCGCACCGCGTTGCGCATGTAGTCGGAGAACACCAGGAAGGTGCCGCCGTAGATGCGGGTGTTGCCGTGCAGCGCGATGCCGTTCATCTCGGCGGCCATCGAGTGCTCGCGGATGCCGTAGTGGATCGTGCGGCCGTACGGGTCCGCCTCCGGCAGCGGGTTGCCCTCGGGCAGGAACGACGACGACTTGTCGATCGTCGTGTTGTTCGAGCCGGCCAGGTCGGCCGAGCCGCCCCACAGCTCCGGGATCACGGCGCCGAGCGCCTGCAGGACCTTGCCCGAGGCGGCACGGGTCGCGATGCCCTTGCCCGCCTCGAAGACCGGAAGGGCTTCCTCCCAGCCCGCGGGCAGCTCGTTCGCCTGGATGCGGTCGAACTCGGCGGCGCGCTCCGGGTTGGCGGTGCGCCACTCGGCCAGCGACTTCTCCCACCCGGCGCGGGCCTCGCGGCCGCGGTCGCCGAGCCCGCGGGTGTGGTCGATGACCTCGTCGGTGACCTCGAAGGTCTGCTCCGGGTCGAAGCCCAGGACGCGCTTGGTGGCCGCGATCTCCTCGTCGCCGAGGGCCGAGCCGTGCGCGGCCTCGGTGTTCTGGGCGTTCGGGGCGGGCCAGGCGATGATCGAGCGCATCGCGATGAACGACGGGCGCTCGGTCTCCGCCTCGGCGGCGCGGATCGCGGCGTACAGCGCCGCCGGGTCCAGGTCGCCGTTGGCCTGCGGCTCCACGCGCTGGACGTGCCAGCCGTACGCCTCGTACCGCTTCATCGTGTCCTCGGACACGGCGGTCTCGGTGTCGCCCTCGATCGAGATGTGGTTGTCGTCCCACAGCAGGATCAGGTTGCCGAGCTTCTGGTGACCGGCCAGCGAGGACGCCTCGGCGGAGATGCCCTCCTGGAGGCAGCCGTCACCGGCGATCGCGTAGATGTGGTGGTCGAACGGGGAGGTGCCGGGGGCCGCCTCCGGGTCGAACAGACCGCGCTCGTAGCGGGCGGCCATCGCCATGCCCACGGCGTTGGCGACGCCCTGGCCCAGCGGGCCGGTGGTCGTCTCGACGCCCGCGGTGTGGCCGTACTCCGGGTGACCGGGGGTCTTCGAGCCCCAGGTGCGGAACGCCTTCAGGTCGTCCAGCTCGAGACCGAAGCCGCCCAGGTACAGCTGGGTGTAGAGGGTCAGGGACGAGTGGCCCGCGGAGAGCACGAACCGGTCGCGGCCCACCCACTCCGGGTCGGCCGGGTCGTGGCGCATCACCTTCTGGAAGAGGGTGTACGCGGCGGGGGCCAGGCTCATGGCCGTACCGGGATGGCCGTTGCCGACCTTCTGTACGGCGTCCGCGGCCAGGATGCGGGCGGTGTCCACGGCCCGCTGGTCCAATTCGGTCCACTCGAGGTCTGTGGTGGTCGGCTTAGTGCTCACCCTGGGTCAGGGCTCCTCTCCACATGTCTGTAGCCGGTGACTGAGGGTGTACCGGCGGTGTCGAGCCTACCCCTGACACCACGCCCCTCATTTTCGCCTCGGGGGCCCTCAAATGAGCGGATACAGCAAGAGTGCCGGTCACTCCGTGAGTTCGCCTCCCGAGCCGCGTCCACGTGACTCCGGGTCGTGTCCACCCCTTGGGACGAGCGCCTCCAACACGACCCCACCCCCGCGAAGATCGGCGTATGGGCAACGTCTACAGTGGCGTGGTACGCGCAAGTCTTCACCCCGTCTTCATCCGGGGAGCTTGCTGGGAAATTCTCTGTCAGGGGTGTGCGTGACGGCCGTCGAGAACCGACCCGCCGGGGTCGTCTTGACTCCCAGCCCGGGCGGCCATCGGCCGTTCGGGGCTCGCGTCAAGGCATTCGTGGCGCTGACCAAGCCGCGAATCATCGAGCTGCTGCTCATCACCACCGTTCCGGTGATGTTCCTCGCCGAGCAGGGCGTACCGAACATGTGGCTGGTCCTCGCCACGTGTACCGGTGGCTACCTCTCGGCGGGCGGCGCCAACGCGCTGAACATGTACATCGACCGGGACATCGACGCCCTGATGGACCGGACCTCCCAGCGTCCGCTGGTCACCGGCGTGCTCACGCCCCGTGAGGGGCTGATCTTCGGCCTCACTCTCGCGGTGGTCTCCACGCTCTGGTTCGGCCTGCTGGTCAACTGGCTCTCCGCCGCGCTGTCACTCGGCGCACTGCTGTTCTACGTCGTGATCTACACGATGATCCTCAAGCGGCGCACCGCGCAGAACATCGTCTGGGGCGGCATCGCCGGCTGCCTGCCGGTGCTGATCGGCTGGTCGGCCGTCACCAACTCGATGTCCTGGGCCGCCGTCATCCTGTTCCTGGTCATCTTCTTCTGGACCCCGCCGCACTACTGGCCGCTGTCCATGAAGGTGAAGGACGACTACGCGCGGGCCGGCGTGCCGATGCTCCCGGTCCTCGCCTCGAACAAGGTCGTCGCCAAGCAGATCGTCCTCTACAGCTGGGTGATGGTCGCCGTCTCGCTGCTGCTCACCCCGCTCGGCTACACCGGCTGGTTCTACACCTCCGTGGCGCTGCTGACCGGCGGCTGGTGGCTCTGGGAGGCGCACGCGCTGCTGGCCCGCGCGAAGGCCGAGGCCACCGGCGCCAAGCTCAAGGAGATGCGCCTCTTCCACTGGTCCATCACCTACGTCTCGCTGCTCTTCGTGGCGGTCGCGGTGGACCCCTTCCTGAGGTAGCACCGGCTTCGCGGTACCGGCTTCCGACGACGGCCGGGTCACGTGGGACAGCCCACATGGCCCGGCCGTCGCCAGTGGATCTACCGCTGGGTAGCATCTTCGTCATGGCAGACACCAAGCAGGCAGAGCGCAGGGCGACCCGGCTCGCCAAGCAGATCCGGGCGTTCTCCAAGGAGCACGGCGGCGCCGAGGGGCAGCTCGCCTACATCGGCCAGATGGGCACCCGGATCGTCCTCGTCGGCGAGGACGGCGGCTGGGGCGACCTCGTGGCCCCCTCGTACACCGTCGCGCAGAGCGCCGCCGAGAAGGCCGGGCTCACCCTGCACGACGAGTTCGACGGCGAGTTCGCGGCGAAGGTCGTGACCGGCCCGTACGAGTGGACCCGGATGGCCGGCATCCAGCTCGGCGGACCGTCGAACAAGTAGCGCCCGAGGGGCCTCGACAAGATCGGGGCAACACCTCGCGTGGGGCTCACCCGTTAGGACGGGTGGAAGCCCGTCCACGCAGGGAGCCCCGCTCATGATCGAGACCCCGACTCTGGTGGACCAGTACTGCCACGGGGTGCTCCGAACGGAGCTCGGCCTCGGCACGTTCGAGGCCCACCTCGGCAGGACCGCCGGGCCGCCCGCGCCCGGCACCACCTTCTTCGACACCCAGACCGGCTTCGCGGTGCGCCGCTGGTGTCCGCCGCTGCTCGGCCTGGAGCCGCACTGCCCGCCCGCCCGGTATCTCGCCCGGCGGCGCGAGCTCGGCGTCCTGGAGTCCGGCAGGCGGCTGCTGCGCGCCTCCGGGATCTCCACCTATCTGGTCGACACCGGTATGCCCGGCGACCTCACCGGACCGGACGAGATCGCCGCCGCGGGCGACGCCCGGGCCCACGAGATCGTCCGCCTGGAACTCCTCGCCGAGCAGGTCGCCGACACCTCCGGCACCGTGGACGCCCTTCTCGCCAACCTCGCCGAGGCCGTGCACGGCGCCGCCGCGACCGCCGTCGCCTTCATCTCCGTGGCCGGCGTACGCCAGGGGTTCGCCGCACCCGAGCCGCCCGGGCCGGGGGAGGTACGCGGCGCGGCCGGGCGCTGGCTCGCCAGCCGCCGGGTCGGCGACCGGCTCACCGACCCCGTCCTGCTGCGCCATCTGCTGTGGATCGCCGTCTCCACCGGGCGGCCGCTCCAGCTCCAGGTGGGTGTCGAGGACCCGATGCCGCTCGGCGACTTCGCGGCGGCGACCGCGGGGCTCGGTACGGACCTGGTGCTGCTGCACGGCTACCCGTACCACCGGCAGGCGGCACACCTGGCGAGCGTGTTCCCGCACGTGTACGCCGATCTGGGGCCCGTCCTCGCGCAGACCGGCGCTCGGGCGGCGGCCGTGCTCGCGGAGACGCTGGAGCCGGCACCGTTCGGCAAGCTGCTGTTCTCCAGCGGCGCGCACGGGCTGCCGGAGCTGCACGTGGTGGCCGCGGCCGTGTTCCGCAGCGCGCTCGGCCGGGTGCTCGGCGACTGGGTCGGCGACGGCGCGTGGTCCCTCACCGACGCCCAGCGCGTCGCCACGATGATCGCCTCGGGCACGGCCCGCCGGATCTACGGTCTCGGCTGACCGCCCGCGGGCGGGGTCACGCGGTGGTGAGCGCCGGGTCCGTCTGCGCGGGGATCTCCGGGGCGGTGACCGGCCGCTCGCGCATGCTCAGCGCGAGGCGCACCACGGCGATCCACATCAGCGCGGAGCCGAGCATGTGCAGGCCGACCAGGATCTCCGGGACCCCGGTGAAGTACTGGACGTAGCCGATGCCGCCCTGCGCGAGGAGGACCAGCAGCAGGTCGCGGGCGCGGGCGCGGGTGTCGTCGGGGGCGTCCACGACGCGCAGCACCAGCCACATCGCGACCGCGAGCGCGCAGACCACCCAGGCGGCGACCGCGTGCAGGTGGGCGGCGTCCGTCCAGTCCCACGGCATGCGCGGGACGTCGCTGCTGTCGCCCGCGTGCTTGCCGGCGCCGGTCACCGTCGTGCCGAGCGCGATCAGCAGCGCCGAGACGATCGCGATCGCCCAGGACAGCTTGCGGACCGGCTTCGGGACCCGCGGCCGGGGCGTGGTGTCGCCTTCGCGGGTGCGCTGCCAGGTGATCACGGCGACGGTGAGGAGCGCGTTGGCGGCCAGGAAGTGGCCGGCCACGGTCCACGGGTTCAGGCCCATCCACACCGTGATGCCGCCGATGACGGCGTTGCTCATCACCAGCCAGAACTGGACCCAGCCGAGCCGGGTCAGCCCGCGCCGACGCGGCTTCACGGAACGCGCCGCGACGATCGCCCAGCCGACGGCGGCCGACAGGACGTAGGTCAGCATGCGGTTGCCGAACTCGACGATCCCGTGGAAGCCCTGCTCGGACGTGACGATCAGGCTGTCGTCCGTGCACTTGGGCCAGGTGTCGCAGCCGAGACCGGAGCCGGTCAGCCGGACCGCGCCACCGGTGACGATGATGACCACGCTCATCACGACGGCGGAGAGCGCGGCGCGCCGGAGCGTCCGGGGGGACGGCGTCCAGCGCTGGGCGATGTAGGCGAGGGGGGTCAGCACGGGCCCTATCGTAGGCGGGGGCTTGTGCACGCTTTCACGAGGGGTGGGTTGTGCGGCGGGTTGTCCCGGAACGTCACCCCGCGGAAGCTCCGCGTCACCGCCCGCGCTGCTTTTCCCGTCACTCCCAGCGGAAGAACTTCGCCGCCGCGCCGAGGCCCAGGACGGCCCAGGCCGCCAGGATCCCCACCGCGCTCCACGGCAGGGCCGCGCCGCCCTGGAGCACGTCGCGCAGGCCGTCGGAGAGCGCCGAGATCGGCAGCAGCTCCAGGACCGTACGCGCCGCGTCCGGGAACCGGTCCAGCGGCACGATGACGCCGCCGCCGACCAGGAGCAGCAGGAAGACCAGGTTCGCGGCGGCCAGCGTCGCCTCGGCGCGCAGCGTGCCGGCCATCAGGAGCCCGAGGCCGGAGAAGGCGGCGGTGCCGAGGGCGAGCAGCAGCGCCACGGCGAGCGGGCTGCCCTGCGGGGACCAGCCGAGCGCCAGCGCGATCACGGTGAGCAGCGCGACCTGCAGGACCTCGGTGACCAGCACCGCGAGCGTCTTGGCGGTCATCAGCGCCCAGCGGGGGAGCGGCGAGGCGGCGAGCCGCTTGAGCACGCCGTAGCGGCGCTCGAAGCCGGTCGCGATGGCCTGGCCGGTGAAGGCGGTGGACATCACGGCGAGGGCGAGGACGCCCGGGGCCAGGAAGTCGACGGCCTCGTCCGAGCCGCCTGTCCTTGAAACGGGCACAGTGACGATGTCGACGGTCGAGAACAGCACCAGCAGCAGGGACGGGATGATCACCGTCAGGAGCAGCTGTTCGCCGTTGCGCAGCAGCATCTTCGTCTCGAACGCGGCCTGCGCGGCGATCATGCGTCCGACGGGGGCGCCGCCGGGCTTCGGCGCGTACATGCCCGTGCCCGTGGTCGTGCCCGAGCTCGTACCGGTGCTCATCCGCGCAGCTCCCTGCCGGTCAGTTCCAAGAAGACGTCTTCGAGGGTGTGGCGCTCGACGGAGATGCCGTCCGGCATGACCCCGTGCTGGGCGCACCAGCTCGTGACGGTGGCGAGCAGCTGGGGGCCGACCTCGCCGCTGATCCGGTACGCGCCGGGAGTCGGCTCGGCGGCCTGGGTGCCGTCCGGGAGGGCCTTGAGGAGGGAGCCGAGGTCGAGACCGGGGCGGCCGGTGAAGCGCAGGGTGTTCTCGGCGCCGCCGCGGCACAGCTCCTCGGGGCTGCCCTGGCGGGCGACCCGGCCGGCGTCGATGATCGCGACGTCGTCGGCGAGCTGCTCGGCCTCGTCCATGAAGTGGGTGGTGAGGACGACCGTGACGCCGTCCGCGCGCAGCTCCCGGACCAGGTCCCAGGTGGCGCGGCGGGCCTGCGGGTCGAGGCCGGCGGTCGGCTCGTCCAGGAAGACCAGCTCGGGGCGGCCCACGACGGCCATCGCGAGCGCGAGCCGCTGCTGCTGGCCGCCGGAGAGCCGCCGGTAGGTCGTCCGGCCGCAGGTGCCGAGCCCGAGGCGTTCGATCAGCGCGTCCACGTCGAGCGGGTGGGCGTGCAGCTTCGCGGTGTGGCGGAGCATCTCCTCGGCGCGGGCGCCGGAGTAGACGCCGCCGGACTGGAGCATCACGCCGATCAGCGGCCGCAGCGCCTCGCCCTGGTTGACCGGGTCGAGGCCGAGGACGCGGACGGTGCCCGCGTCGGGCCTGCGGTAGCCCTCGCAGGTCTCGATCGTGGTGGTCTTGCCGGCGCCGTTGGGGCCGAGGACGGCGGTCACCGTCCCGGCCCGGACGCCGAGGTCGAGGCCGTCGACTGCGGTCTTGGTCCCGTACCGCTTCACCAGGCCCCGGACCTGGACGACGGACTCGTTGTTCATGCCGGGAAGTCTAGAGAGCCGTCACGGACACCCTGGCGCCGGGGAGACGGGTGGGGCCAACGGGGCAGGAATGGCCGGAACTTACCGTTCGATTCGGTTCGATTCACCCACATGTACCTGCCAAGTCCTTCACGATCGACGAACGGTACGTACTGACCGGCGCCCTTCGTGAAGGAGAGTCCGTGGCCCTAAGCCGCAGATCCATGTCCAGACCGGTGCACAGAACAGCGTTCGCCGCCCTGACCGCCGCCGCCGTCGTCCTCCCCCTCGCCCTGGCCGCCGCACCCGCCCAGGCCCAGGACCCGGAGGCCCGGCAGCCCACCTCCCTCAGCCGGAAGACCGACGCCTCGCTCGTGCGCGAGCTGGCCGGCGGCGGCAAGCGGACCTTCTGGGTCACCCTCGCCTCCGAGGCCGACACGGCCGCCGCCCGCAGGGCCTCCGGCAAGGCCGCCAAGGCCCGCGCGCTGCGCTCCGCCAAGATCGCGCACGCCGAGAAGACCCAGGCCGGCGTCCGGGCGCTGGTGAAGGCGGCCGGTGGGACGTACGAGTCCTTCTGGATCGCCGACACGCTCAAGGTCACCGGTGACAAGGCGCTCGCCGAGAAGATCGCCGCCCGCCCCGAGGTCGCGGAGATCGAGGCCGACGACCCCGTCGAGCTGCCGGATCCGCTGCCCGGCCGGGCGGAGCCGCGCACCGACGCCGTCGAGTGGAACGTCGACCGGATCGGCGCCCCGCGGGTCTGGGACGAGCTGGGCGTACGCGGCGAGGGCATCACGGTCGCCAACATCGACTCCGGCGTCCAGCACGACCACCCTGCGGTGAAGGCCGCCTACCGGGGTCTGAAGGCGGACGGCACGTACGACCACGCCTACAACTGGTTCGACCCGGCCAAGATCTGCTCCGGCACCGCGCCCTGCGACAACAACGGCCACGGCACCCACACCATGGGCACGATGGTCGGCGACGACGGCGCCGGGAACCGCGTCGGCGTCGCCCCCGGCGCGCGCTGGATCGCCGCCAAGGGCTGCGAGACCAGCTCCTGCTCGCGCGACTCGCTGCTGCGCTCCGGCGAGTGGATCGTCGCCCCCACCGACGCGAACGGGCAGAACCCGCGCCCCGACCTCGCCCCAGACGTGGTGAACAACTCCTGGGGCAGCAACGTCCTGGACACCTGGTACAAGGCCACCGTCCAGGCCTGGCGGGACGCCGGGATCTTCCCCGCGTTCTCCAACGGCAACAACGGCCCCGGCTGCAACACCGCGGGCTCCCCGGGCTCGTACGTGAACAGCTACTCGTCCGGCGCCTTCGGCATCGACAACGCCATCGCCTCGTTCTCGGCGCGCGGCACCGGCGAGGCCGGCGGGATCAAGCCGAACCTGGCCGCGCCCGGCGTCAACGTCCGCGCGTCCTGGAACAACGGCGGCTACAACACCATCTCCGGCACCTCGATGGCCTCCCCGCACACCGCCGCCACGGTCGCCCTGATGTGGTCCGCCTCGCCCGCGCTCCGCGGCAACGTGACGGAGACCGAGAAGCTGCTCGACTCCACCGCGATCGACGTCGACGCGACGGCCTGCGGCGGCACCGCCGCCGACAACAACGTCTTCGGCGAGGGCCGGCTCGACGCCTTCGCGGCCGTCTCCGCCGCCCCGCGCGGCCCGCTCGGCGCGGTCCGCGGCACGGTCACCGCCGCCGGCGCCCCCGTCGCCGACGCGACGCTGCGCTTCGACGGCCCGATGAAGGCCACCGCCACCAGCGGCGCGGACGGCGGCTACGCCCTGCCCAAGCTGATGACCGGCGACTACACGGTCAGCGTGAGCAAGTTCGGGTACGTCACCGCCACCGGCGCGGTCACCGTTACCGAGGGCGGCTCCGCCGTGCGCGACTTCGCCCTCGACGAGGCGGCGTCCGCCGACGTCACCGGCGTCGTGACCGGCGGGACCGGCCCGGAGGCCGGCGCGCTGCTCACGGCCCAGGGCACGCCCGTGACCGGGAGGACCGGCACGGACGGCCGTTACACGCTGCGCCTGCCGTACGGCACGTACCAGCTGAACGTCGTCCCGGCGCACCGCTGCGCCTCGGCGACCACCGTCCAGGTCGAGGTCACCGGGGCGACGACGAAGAACGTCGAGCTCCCGTCCCGTACCGACGCGTTCGGCACGGCCTGCTCGGTCTCCACGTCCGGCGACTTCCCGTCGGGCACGACCAAGCTGGCGTACGCCGGCACCACCTTCGGCACCGCGACCTTCGCGCTGCCCTTCCCCGTGCCCTTCTACGGCAAGACCTACCGGCAGGCCACGGCCTCGGTGGACGGCGTGCTCTCCTTCGGCGCGTCCTCCACGTCCAGCGCCAACACCACCCTGCCGACCACGTCGACCCCGAACGGCGCGCTCTACCCGTTCTGGGACAACCTCACGGTCGACGCCGAGGCGGGCGTGTACTGGGCCGCCACCGGCACCGCCCCGCACCGGAAGATCGTCGTCGAGTGGCGCAACGCGCTGCTCGCCGGCTCGGCCTCCGGCGAGCGGATCTCCTTCGCCGCCGTGCTGAGCGAGGACGGCTCCGCGTCCCTGCACTACAAGGACGTCTCCGGAACCGGCCTGGAGAACGGCTCGTCGGCGACGATCGGCGCCGAGAGCCACGACGGCGCGGACGCGCTGCTGTACTCGTTCAACGAGGGCACGCTCCGCGACGGCACGACGATCTCGCTGCGCCAGACCCGGACCGCGGTCGTCACCGGCAAGGTGATCGACGGCAACGACGGGCTGCCGGTCGCGGGCGCGAGCGTCACCGCCAGCAGCGGCGGCCTCGGCCCGTCCGAGCTCACCGACGCGAGCGGGGTCTACCTGCTCCAGATGCCGGCGGAGTGGCGCGACTACGACATCTACGTCTCCGCCGGGTACTACTGGACCGACCGGACGCTCATCACGGCCCAGAACGGCCAGGTGTACGTCTTCGACAGCGAGATCGCCACCGCCAGGGTCACCGCCGACACCGAGTCCCTCACCGTGATCGCCCCGCCGGGCGCCACCCGGACCCGGGCGGTGAACGTGGTGAACACCGGCAGCGTGCCCACCACCTTCACGGTCACGGAGAAGGACGGGAAGGGCTGGATCACGGCCTCCCCGGCCTCCGGCTCCCTGGAGGGCGCCGGCATGGATCCGTACGACCGGGCGAAGGTGACCGTCACCTTCGACACCACCGGCGTGGCCCCGGGCACCGTGCTCACCGGCACGCTCCAGGTGAAGTCGCACAGCGGCCGCAAGCCGGTGACCGACATCCCGGTGAAGCTCGTCGTCCCGGCGTACCGGACCGCGATCGACGCCGGCGCCAACGCGGAGTCGACCGACACGCTCGGCGACACCTGGGGCCCGGACCGCAAGTACGCCGCGGGCTCGTACGGCCATCTGGGCACCACCACGGCGCCGTCCACCACCCGTGAGATCGCCGGCGCCGCCGACCCGACGCTGTACCGGACCGCCCGCCAGGGCATGTACGAGTACCGCTTCGACGGCCTGCCCGCCGGCACCTACCAGATCGAACTGGGCTTCGCCGAGCTCGCCGGCAAGGCCCCGACCGACCGGGTCTTCGACGTGATGGCGGAGGGCGTGCAGTTCGTGCCGAACCTCGACCTCGCGCTGGAGGCGGGGGTGCGCACCGCGCACGACCGGACGTTCACCGTGAAGGTCACGGACGGGCAGCTCAATCTCCGGTTCGTCGCGAATGCCGGAAAGCCGCTGGTCAACTCGGTCCGGGTGACGGAGCGCCCCGATCTGACCGGCTGATTCACACGCCGGAACGCTTCCGGGACGACCGCGGCCGCACCCTCCGGGGTGCGGCCGTCGGCCGTTCCGGAAAGCGCCCCGGAGATCGTTTCCGCAGGTCAGGTAAGCCTTACCTGAGTGATGCACGGCACCGCGTGCCTGCTCGGACGCGGCTTGTCACTCCTCGGAGAATTACGCAACAATGGCGTTGTGAAAAACGTCGGCGAGGCTCCGGAGGAACTCGCGACCGGTGAGCGATCGACGCGGAACCGGGTCGCGCGCTCCATCCTGGACCACGGCCCCTCCACGGTCGCCGACCTCGCGGAGCGGCTCCGCCTCACCCAGGCAGCCGTCCGCCGCCACCTCGACTCGCTCGTCTCCGAGAACGTGGTCGAGGCGCGGGAGAAGCGCGTCTACGGCGCCCGTACCCGGGGCCGCCCCGCCAAGGTCTTCGCACTGACCGACTGCGGACGCGACGCCTTCGACCAGTCCTACGACTCGCTCGCCGTGGAAGCCCTGCGCTGGATCGAGCGGAACGCCGGCGGAGAGGCGGCCGTGGCCGCCTTCGCCCGCGACCGCGTTGAGGCCCAGGCCGAGGCGTACCGGACGGCCGTCGAGTCGGCGGACCCCGCCGAGCGCACCGAGGCCCTGGCCAAGGCGCTCACGGCGGACGGGTACGCTGCCACTGCGCGTCACGCGCCGGTCGGCGAGCAGCTCTGCCAGCACCACTGCCCGGTCGCCCACGTCGCCGAGCAGTACCCCCAGCTGTGCGAGGCGGAGACGGAGATCTTCTCCCGCCTCTTGGGAACGCACGTCCAGCGTCTGGCCACCATCGCGCATGGTGACGGCGTCTGCACCACGTTCATCCCGCACGGCGCCCCACAGACCACCCCTTCATCACCATCCGCAAGCACGGCCGGGAGGAACCCCGCATGACCACCGAGATCAGCCACCCCGAGCTCGAGGGCCTGGGTCGGTACGAGTACGGCTGGGCCGACTCCGACGCGGCCGGTGCCGCCGCCCAGCGCGGTCTCTCCGAGGACGTCGTCCGCGACATCTCCGCGAAGAAGAACGAGCCCGAGTGGATGCTGAAGCTGCGTCTCAAGGGTCTGCGCCTCTTCGGCAAGAAGCCCATGCCGACCTGGGGCTCCGACCTGTCGGGCATCGACTTCGACAACATCAAGTACTTCGTCCGGTCCACCGAGAAGCAGGCCGAGTCCTGGGAGGACCTGCCGGAGGACATCAAGAACACGTACGACAAGCTCGGCATCCCGGAGGCGGAGAAGCAGCGCCTCGTCGCCGGTGTCGCGGCCCAGTACGAGTCCGAGGTCGTCTACCACCAGATCCGCGAGGACCTGGAGGAGCAGGGCGTCATCTTCGTCGACACCGACACCGCGCTGAAGGAGCACGAGGAGCTCTTCAAGGAGTACTTCGGCACCGTCATCCCGGTCGGCGACAACAAGTTCGCCTCGCTGAACACGGCCGTGTGGTCCGGCGGCTCCTTCATCTACGTGCCGAAGGGCGTGCACGTCGAGATCCCGCTGCAGGCCTACTTCCGTATCAACACGGAGAACATGGGCCAGTTCGAGCGGACGCTGATCATCGTCGACGAGGACGCCTACGTCCACTACGTCGAGGGCTGCACCGCCCCGATCTACTCCTCGGACTCGCTGCACAGCGCCGTCGTCGAGATCATCGTGAAGAAGGGCGGCCGCTGCCGCTACACGACCATCCAGAACTGGTCGAACAACGTCTACAACCTGGTGACCAAGCGCGCCGTCGCCTACGAGGGCGCGACCATGGAGTGGGTCGACGGCAACATCGGCTCCAAGGTCACCATGAAGTACCCGGCCGTCTACCTGATGGGCGAGCACGCCAAGGGCGAGACCCTCTCGATCGCCTTCGCGGGCGAGGGCCAGCACCAGGACGCGGGCGCCAAGATGGTCCACATGGCCCCGAACACCTCCTCCAACATCGTCTCCAAGTCGGTGGCGCGAGGCGGCGGCCGCACCTCCTACCGCGGTCTGATCGAGATCGGCGAGGGCGCCCCGGGCGCCAAGTCGAACGTGCTCTGCGACGCGCTGCTCGTCGACACGATCTCCCGCTCCGACACGTACCCGTACGTGGACGTCCGCGAGGACGACGTCTCCATGGGCCACGAGGCCACCGTCTCCAAGGTCTCCGAGGACCAGCTCTTCTACCTGATGAGCCGCGGCCTCACCGAGTTCGAGGCGATGGCGATGATCGTGCGCGGCTTCGTCGAGCCGATCGCCAAGGAGCTGCCGATGGAGTACGCGCTGGAACTCAACCGGCTGATCGAGCTGCAGATGGAAGGCGCGGTGGGCTAGAGCGCCCCGCAGACCAGGCAAACGACCAGGGCTCAGTCGCTGAGCCCCGCGAGCCCGCCGCACGGCGGCAGGTTCTCGGCCGGCGCCGAAAGGCGCCCGGCCGGACCGGCCCTCCGCACGGGGCGGGCCCGTACGACGAGGCAGGAAGAGAGCAAGACGACAGCCATGGCTGAGGCTCAGAACATCCCGGCGGGCTCCACCACCGCCGGTTCGATCGCGGTGGCCGCCGAGTCCACCGTCGCCACCCGCATGAGTGCCCCGCCGTCCTTCGACGTCGCGGACTTCCCGGTTCCGCACGGCCGCGAGGAGGAGTGGCGCTTCACCCCGCTGGAGCGCCTGCGCGGCCTGCACGACGGCACCGCCGTCGCGTCCGGCGAAGGCGTCCGCATCGAGGTCGAGGCCCCCGAGGGCGTCACCGTGGAGACCGTGGGCCGCGACGACGCGCGCCTCGGGAAGGCCGGCACGCCGGTCGACCGGGTCGCCGCCCAGGCGTACACCTCCTTCGAGAAGGCCTCGGTCGTCACCGTCGCCAAGGAGACCGTGCTCACCGAGCCGATCCGCATCGCCGTGCACGGCGAGGGCGGCGTCGCCTTCGGCCACCAGGTGATCGAGCTCGGCGCCTTCGCCGAGGCCGTCGTCGTCATCGACCACACCGGTGACGCGGTGCTCGCCGCCAACGTCGACTACGTGCTCGGCGACGGCGCCAAGCTCACCGTCGTCTCCGTCCAGGACTGGGACGAGAAGGCCGTCCACGTCGCCCAGCACAACGCGCTGGTCGGCCGCGACGCCTCCCTCAAGTCGGTCGTGGTGACCTTCGGCGGCGACGTCGTCCGCATCCACCCGCGCGTGACGTACGCGGCCCCCGGCGGCGAGGCCGAGCTGCTCGGCCTGTACTTCACCGACGCCGGCCAGCACCAGGAGCACCGCCTCCTGGTCACCCACAACGTCCCGCACTGCAAGTCCAACGTGGCCTACAAGGGCGCGCTGCAGGGCCAGGACGCGCACGCCGTCTGGATCGGCGACGTCCTCATCGAGGCCAAGGCCGAGGGCACCGACACCTACGAGCTCAACCGGAACCTGGTCCTCACGGACGGCGCCCGGGTCGACTCGGTGCCGAACCTGGAGATCGAGACCGGCGAGATCGCCGGCGCCGGCCACGCCTCGGCCACCGGTCGCTTCGACGACGAGCAGCTCTTCTACCTGATGTCCCGCGGCATCCCGGAGGTCGAGGCCCGCCGCCTCGTCGTCCGCGGCTTCTTCGCGGAGCTGGTCCAGCAGATCGGTCTGCCGGACGTCGAGGAGCGCCTCATCGCCAAGATCGAGGCCGAGCTGGAGGCTTCCGTCTGATGGCCTTCGTCCGAGTCTGCGCACTGAGCGAGCTGGAGGCCGACACCCCCAAGCGGGTCGAGGTCGACGGCACGCCGGTGTCGGTCGTCCACACCGAGGGCGAGGTGTTCGCGATCAACGACATCTGCTCGCATGCGAACGTCTCCCTCTCGGAGGGCGAGGTCGAGGACTGCGCCATCGAGTGCTGGCTGCACGGCTCCAGCTTCGACCTCCGCACCGGCAAGCCGTCCGGCCTTCCCGCGACGCGCCCCGTCCCCGTATACCCCGTAAAGATCGAAGGGGACGATGTGCTCGTCTCCGTCACCCAGGAGTCCTGAGTCACCCATGGCAACGCTTGAAATCCACGACCTGCACGTCTCCGTCGAGGCCGAGAACGGCCCCCGGGAGATCCTCAAGGGTGTCGACCTGACCATCAAGCAGGGCGAGACCCACGCCGTCATGGGCCCGAACGGCTCCGGCAAGTCGACCCTGGCGTACTCGCTGGCCGGCCACCCGAAGTACACGATCACCGGCGGCACCGTCACCCTCGACGGCGAGGACGTCCTGGAGATGTCGGTCGACGAGCGCGCCCGCGCCGGTGTCTTCCTGGCCATGCAGTACCCGGTCGAGGTCCCGGGTGTCTCGGTCTCCAACTTCCTGCGCACCTCCGCCACCGCCGTCCGCGGCGAGGCGCCCAAGCTGCGTACCTGGGTGAAGGAGGTCAAGTCCGCGATGGAGCAGCTCCAGATGGACCCGGCCTTCGCCGAGCGCAACGTCAACGAGGGCTTTTCCGGCGGTGAGAAGAAGCGCCACGAGATCCTGCAGCTGGAGCTCCTCAAGCCGAAGATCGCGATCCTCGACGAGACCGACTCCGGCCTCGACGTCGACGCGCTGCGCATCGTCTCCGAGGGCGTCAACCGCGTCCGCGAGACCGGCGAGGTCGGCACCCTGCTGATCACCCACTACACGCGGATCCTCCGCTACATCAAGCCCGACTTCGTGCACGTGTTCGCGAACGGCCGCATCGTCGAGTCCGGCGGCGCCGAGCTCGCGGACCAGCTGGAGAACGAGGGCTACGACAAGTACGTGAAGGGCGGCGCATCCGCGTGACACAGCTGCCGGGCCTCCTCGACACCGAGGCGATCCGCAAGGACTTCCCCCTGCTGGATCGTGTGGTCCACGACGGGAAGAAGATCGTCTACCTGGACTCCGCCGCGACCTCGCAGAAGCCGCGTCAGGTCCTCGACGCGCTGAACGCGTACTACGAGCGGCACAACGCGAACGTTCACCGCGGCGTGTACACGGTCGCCGAGGAGGCCACGGCGCTGTACGAAGGCGCCCGCGACAAGGTCGCCGCCTTCATCAACGCGCCGAGCCGCGACGAGGTGATCTTCACCAAGAACGCCTCCGAGTCGCTCAACCTCGTGGCCAACATGCTCGGTTGGGCCGACGAGCCCTACCGGGTGGACCACGAGACCGAGATCGTCATCACGGAGATGGAGCACCACTCCAACATCGTCCCGTGGCAGCTGCTCTCGCAGCGCACCGGCGCGAAGCTGAAGTGGTTCGGCCTCACCGACGACGGCCGCCTCGACCTCTCCAACATCGACGAGCTGATCACCGAGAAGACCAAGGTCGTCTCGTTCACGCTGGTCTCCAACCTGCTGGGCACGGTCAACCCGGTCGAGACGATCGTCCGGCGCGCCCAGGAGGTCGGCGCACTGGTCTGCATCGACGCCTCGCAGGCCGCCCCGCACATGGTGCTCGACGTGCAGGCGCTGCAGGCCGACTTCGTGGCCTTCACCGGCCACAAGATGTGCGCCCCGACCGGCATCGGCGTGCTGTGGGGACGGCAGGAACTCCTGGAGGACCTGCCGCCGTTCCTCGGCGGCGGCGAGATGATCGAGACCGTCTCGATGCACTCGTCGACGTACGCGCCGGCGCCGCACAAGTTCGAGGCGGGCACGCCCCCGATCGCGCAGGCCGTCGGCCTCGGCGCGGCCGTGGACTACCTGTCGGCGATCGGCATGGAGAACATCCAGCGCCACGAGCACGCGATCACCGAGTACGCGGTGAAGCGCCTGCAGGAGGTCCCCGACCTGCGGATCATCGGCCCCACCACGGCCGAGGACCGCGGCGCCGCGATCTCCTTCGTGCTCGGCGACATCCACCCGCACGACGTGGGCCAGGTCCTCGACGAGGAGGGCATCGCGGTCCGGGTCGGCCACCACTGCGCGCGGCCGGTCTGCCTGCGGTACGGAATTCCTGCGACCACGCGGGCGTCGTTCTATCTGTACTCCACCCCGGCCGAGGTCGACGCCCTGGTCGCGGGTCTGGAGCACGTACGGAACTTCTTCGGCTAGGGGACGGCTCGTGAAGCTGGATTCGATGTACCAGGACGTCATCCTGGACCACTACAAGCACCCGCACGGGCGCGGTCTGCGGGACGGCGATGCCGAGGTGCACCACGTCAACCCCACGTGCGGCGACGAGATCACGCTCCGCGTGAAGTACGACGGCTCGCGCATCGAGGACGTGTCGTACGAGGGCCAGGGCTGCTCCATCAGCCAGGCCTCGGCGTCCGTCCTGAACGAGCTGCTCGTCGGCAAGGAGCTGGCCGAGGCGCAGAAGATCCAGGGCACCTTCCTGGAGCTGATGCAGTCCAAGGGCCAGATCGAGCCGGACGACGCGATGGAGGAGATCCTGGAGGACGCGGTCGCGTTCGCCGGTGTCTCGAAGTACCCGGCCCGGGTGAAGTGCGCGCTGCTCAGCTGGATGGCGTGGAAGGACGCGACGGCCCAGGCGCTGGGCGACGCGGAGAGGAAGACGGCATGACCGAGAACGCCGAGGCCACGATGAAGCC
Organism: Streptomyces sp. HUAS YS2; assembly: GCF_033343995.1. Lineage (NCBI taxonomy): Bacteria > Bacillati > Actinomycetota > Actinomycetes > Kitasatosporales > Streptomycetaceae > Streptomyces > Streptomyces solicathayae. The sequence continues at coordinate 6,135,792 of NZ_CP137573.1, forward strand.
GGCCTCCGAGGAAGAAGTCCGTGAGGCGCTGTACGACGTCGTCGACCCCGAGCTGGGCATCGACGTGGTCAACCTGGGCCTGATCTACGGCATCCACATCGACGACGCGAACATCGCGACGCTCGACATGACGCTGACGTCGGCGGCCTGTCCGCTGACCGACGTGATCGAGGACCAGGCGAAGGCGGCGACCGACGGCATCGTCAACGAGCTGCGGATCAACTGGGTCTGGATGCCGCCGTGGGGCCCGGACAAGATCACCGACGACGGCCGCGAGCAGCTGCGCGCGCTCGGCTTCAACGTCTGACCGCTCCGTGCGAGAGGGCCGCACCCCACCGGGGTGCGGCCCTCTCGCCGTGCTCAGGGTGCTCTCCCGTGCTCAGAAGCTGCCGGGCGGCTGCGGGGGCAGCCCCGCGCTCTCGGCCAGGACCTGGGCGAGGTTCTCGTTGCGGATCCTCTGGTCGACGTAGAGGAGGCCGTTGACCAGGGGCGGGAACGTGGTCTGGATGAGGTAGCCGATCAGCTGGCCCACCAGGGTGATCACGAGATAGACGGAGAAGACCGAAAGGATCTCCGAGAGCTCCGGGTGGTCGCCGAGGTCCGAGGCGGCGGCCATGGCGGGGAACATCCCGATCATGCTGAGGATCTGCTGGATCACCCCGGCCACCACTCCGGCCATCAGGGCGGCCAGCAGCGAGATGCCGAAGACCGGCCACCAGCGCCCGCGCACCAGCCGCGAGGAGCGGCGCAGCGCCCCCACCGGCCCCTGCTTCTCGAAGACGACGGCCGCGGGGGCCAGGCTGAACTTCACGTAGAGCCAGACCGTCGGGACGACCGCCAGCAGGGCTGCGACCACGCCGAACACCAGGAAGGCGCCGACGGCCTCGTCGCTGTCGCCGGCGGCGGAGGCCGACGCGCCGACGAGGCCGATCACGAGGGCGAACAGCACGAACAGCACCGGGATCATGCCGATCAGCCCGGTGAGGATGCTCGCGCCGATGAGGGCGGGCACCCGGGGCAGCGCCTGCCGCCACACGGAGCCGATGCTCGCCGGCCCGCCGAGGACCGCTTCCTGGAGGGTGGCCAGCAGCGCCGCCTGAACGATCGAGACGGCGAGGACGTACCCGATCAGGGCGACGGCCGCGACACACACGACGGCGACGACGAAGGGCTGGATCGTCTCCCACTCCGGCTCGGGGCCGGAGGGCTGGTCGAGCGTGTCGATCAGCGTGGTGAACGAGTCGCTCACCGCGGAGATCGCCACGACCGCGGCGAGGCAGACGACCACCAGGTACGCGCCGAAGACCGCCGTGGTGAGGCCGAACACCGGCCCCTTGTACCGCCCGATGGTCGACATGGCGCCGCCCAGGATCTCGCCCAGGGTGAGCGGCTTCAGCGGGATCACCCCGGGCTTCGGCGCCGCCGGCGGCATCCACCCGCCCCAGCCCGGCGTGCCGGGACCACCGGGACCACCGGGGCCGACGGGACCCCCGGGACCTCCTGGCGGGTTCCCGTACGGATCTCCGTACGGACCCCACCCCGTGTTCTGCGACATTTCCCCGCTCCCTGCGTCCTGTTCTCGCCCCCGAGTGGTGACCGGAACACGGTATCGGGAGGGGACATGCCAAGGACACGGGCCTGCTGCGTACGCCCGTACACATCGCCGGGTACGCTCCGCGCATGGGATACGCACTACTGGCCGGCGCCATCGCGGCCGAGGTCGCCGGAACCACGGCGCTCAAGTACAGCGAGGGCTTCTCGAAGTTCTGGCCCTCGCTGATCACCGTCGTCGGCTACCTGATCTCCTTCGTCCTGCTGGCGCAGACCCTGAAGACCGTCGGGGTCGGCACGGCGTACGCGATCTGGTCCGGCGTCGGCACCGCCGCCATCGCCGCGATCGGCATCCTGTTCATGGGCGAGTCGACGGACGCGGCGAAGATCGCCGGAATCGCGCTGATCATCGTCGGCTGCGTCGTCATCAACCTCGGCGGCGCCCACTGATGGCCCGGGCCCGCCGGTACGACCCCGACCGGCGCGGGCGGATCGTCGACGCGGCGCTCCGGGTCGTCGGCCGGGCCGGCCTCGCCGGGCTCACCCACCGCACGGTGGCCGCCGAGGCGGACGTGCCGCTGGGCTCCACCACGTACCACTTCGCCTCCCTCGACGAACTCCTCGTCGCCGCGCTCCGCCGGGCGAACGAGGGGTTCGCCGGGCTGCTCCGGGACGACCCGGCGCTCGCCGCCCCGGCCGCCGACCTGCCGACGGAACTGGCCCGGCTCATGGGCCGCTGGCTGAGCGGCGAACGCACCGGCGTGGAGCTGGAGTACGAGCTCTACCTCGCCGCGCTGCGCCGGCCCGCGCTGCGGCCGGTCGCCGCCGAATGGACGGAGGCGGTCACCGGACTCCTGGCCCCGCGCACCGACCCCGCCACGGCCCGCGCCGTCGTGGCGCTGATGGACGGGATCTGCCTCCAGGTGCTGCTGACGGACGACGCGTACGACGAGGGCTACGCGCGCGAGATGCTGTCGCGGGTCCTCGCCCCGCGGGAACCGTGAACCCGTTCCGGCTCTGCGGGCAACAACGGGTGTGACAGCAACCGACTACCGAACAGGAGCGTCCGTGACCGGGCCTCCGGCACCCGCGGACGCGGCACTCGTCGCCGCGTCACGCGAACGGCCCGAGCTCTTCGCCGAGTTGTACAACCGGCACGCGGCCGACATACACCGCTACGTCACCCGTCGCCTCGGTGACCAGGCGGCCGACGACATCACTGCCGAGACCTTCCTGACGGCCTTCCGGATCCGGCATCGCTACGACACGACGCGCAGCGGGGCCCGGCCCTGGCTGTACGGCATCGCCGCGAATCTCATCGGACGGCACCGCCGCACCGAGGTCCGCGCCCTCAAGGCCCTCGCCCGCACGGGCCACGACCCGGTCGCCGAGACCTGGTCGGACCGGGCCGACGACCGGCTCGCCGCCCAGGCCGCGCACGGCCCCCTGGCCGCAGCCCTGGCCCGGCTGTCGGCGCGGGACCGGCACACGCTGCTGCTGGTCGCCTGGGCCGACCTCAGCTACCAGGAGGTGGCGGAAGCCCTGGAGATCCCCGTCGGGACGGTCAGGTCCCGGCTCAACCGCGCCCGCAGGACGCTGCGGGGCGCGCTCGGGGACGCCGATCCCACCCGCGTACACGACAGTGCCCCGGAGGCCTCCCATGGATGAGATGAAGACGCTCCAGGGTCTGCGCGCCGACGCCCCGACCCCCGACCATGCCCGCCTCGCCCCCGGCCGGCAACGCCTCCTCGACGTGTCCGCGCGGCGGGACCCGAGTTGGCGGGGGCGGGTGCGCTGGAAGATCGTCGCCCCAGCCGCCGCAGCGCTCGTGACGGCCGCCGCGGTGCTGGCGACGCAGGTGGCGACGAAGCCGTCGGAGCATTCGGTCCAGCCGATGTCCGACGGGACGACGATGCTGCTGGAGCTCGTCGAACGGTTGGAGGACAACCCGCAGATCCCGGGGACGATCGCCTCGGTCGCGCCTGAGAAGTGGGTCTACCGGGACGAGGTGAGCACGTCCGGGAACATGACCCCGGACGTCCTCAAGCCGCTGCTCAAGGGGAGCCTGTGCCCCAGAGAGCAGACGGGGAAGGCTTATGCCTGGCGCATGGAGTTCTGGGACCTCGGCGACTCCACGAAGCGGGCGGTCAAGGATGACGGCGGCCCCTGCCTACCGCGCGACCGGAAGCTGCGCGTGATCAACACCCCCGCATACAAGGAGCCGGAGATGCGGGACCGTGCCTTCGCCGCGAACGCGCCGACCGATCCCGACGCGTTCATGCGCGCCCTCCGCATCCACCAGGAGGGGATGTCGAGGGGTGGCGACCAGGCGGCTCGAGACTTCAACGCTCTCGGCGCCTTCTTCTCCGAGCCCGTCGGAATGACGCCACGACTGCGCGCCACCATTCTGCGCTCCTTGGTGGCCGTGCCCGGCGTCACGGTGGCCGAGCGCCCCGTCATGGACCCCCTGGGACGGTCGGTGCTGGCGGTGGGCAGGAAGAACGACGAGCCCCAGGCGCAGGGCGTGCGCGACGAGGTGCTGATCGACCCCGTGACCGGCGCCTACCTCGGCAAGCGGGCCGTCGCGACCGTCCCGGTGCAGCACGACCTGAAGAAGAAGGGCGACCGTAAGGGGCCGCGGACGGAGGCCGGGCAGGTGGAGGAGTGGTTCCTGTTGGCGAAGACGGCGGTCGTCGACGCATCGGGGCAGCGCCCCTGACGGGGCACGCCCGGGACCTCGTCCCGGGCGAACGCCCGAACGGGGCCGGGCGCGGTCGGCGGAACCGCCAACCGCCCGACCGCGACCTGAGACCGGTTCGCCCGTGAGCGGGCGGGCCGGTTAGGTTTCCCCCATGACCGACAACACCGCTCCTCGCTCCACCGGCGCCGTCGCCGCCGGCCTCGCCACCATCGCCGGCGACGGCACCGTTCTCGACACCTGGTTCCCCGCCCCCGAGCTCGCCGACGCGCCCGGCCCGGCCGGCACCGAGCGGCTGACGCCCGACGCCGCCGTGAACGCGCTCGGCGAGGGCGCCGCCAAGGCGCTCGGCGTGGACGCGCGGCGCGGCGTCGAGGTCGTCGCCGTACGGACGGTCATCTCCTCGCTCGACGACAAGCCGCTGGACGCCCACGACGCGTACCTGCGTCTGCACCTGCTCTCGCACCGCCTGGTCAAGCCGCACGGCCAGAGCCTCGACGGCGTCTTCGGGCTGCTCGCCAATGTCGCCTGGACCTCGCTCGGCCCGGTCGCCGTGGACGACATCGAGAAGGTGCGGCTCAACGCGCGCGCCGAGGGCCTGCACCTCCAGGTCACCTCGATCGACAAGTTCCCGCGGATGACCGACTACGTCGTCCCCGCCGGTGTCCGCATCGCCGACGCCGACCGCGTCCGGCTCGGCGCGCACCTGGCCGCCGGGACGACCGTCATGCACGAGGGCTTCGTCAACTTCAACGCCGGCACGCTCGGCACCTCCATGGTCGAGGGCCGGATCTCCGCCGGTGTCGTCGTCGGCGACGGCTCCGACATCGGCGGTGGCGCGTCCACCATGGGCACCCTCTCCGGCGGCGGCAACGTCGTCATCTCCATCGGCGAGCGCTGCCTGATCGGCGCCGAGGCCGGCGTCGGCATCGCGCTCGGCGACGAGTGCGTCGTCGAGGCGGGCCTGTACGTGACCGCCGGCACCCGCGTCACGATGCCCGACGGTCAGGTCGTCAAGGCGCGTGACCTGTCCGGCGCGTCCAACATCCTGTTCCGCCGCAACTCGGTCACCGGCGCCGTCGAGGCCCGCCCGAACAACGCGGTCTGGGGCGGCCTGAACGACATCCTGCACAGCCACAACTGACCCCGCCCACGCGTGACCTGCACGGGTGACTCTGCGTTAGTACGGCGAAGCAGAGTCACCCGAGCAGGACGAGGCGAGGAGTCGACATGAGGACGAGGCCCACGATCGTCGGTGCGCTCACGGTGGTGGCGGCCGTGCTGCTGCCGGCCGGCGCCGCTTCCGCGGACGAGACGCACCGCGACTCGCACAACGGTCCCGTCGTCGCCCTGATCCACACCGGGCAGATCGACGACCCGGCCGAGGACGTCCTCGAACACGCGGCGGTGCTCGGCACCACCTACGTGTACGACTGAACGAGCTCCTCGTACGCCGCCCGCAGCCCGTCGACCGCCTCCCGGTCGGCGGGCTGCAGCGGTTCGCGGACCGGCATGCCGAGCAGCGCCTTCATCGTCACCGTGCCCGGCAGACCGGACGCCATCGCCCGCTCCACCAGCGGCAGCGTCAGCGCGTTGAGCCGGCCGGCCTCCACCGTGTCGCCCTTGTCGAAGGCGTCCAGGACCGCGCGCATCGCCCGCGGCGCCACGTTCGCCACCGTGCTGACGAAGCCGCTGCCGCCGACCGCGTACAGCGGGAGGTTCAGCTCCTCGCTGCCGGAGTAGTACGCGAGCGAGGTCCGCGCGATCACCTTGGCCGAGCCGAGCAGGTCGTACGCGCAGTCCTTGACGGCCACGATCCGGGGGTGCGCGGCCAGCCGGATCATCGTCTCCGGTTCGATCCGCGTCCCGGTGCGGCCCGGGATGTCGTACAGCATCACCGGCACCCCGGCCGCGTCCGCCACCCGCAGGAAGTGCGCCTCGACAGCGGCCTGCGGGGGCCGGCTGTAGTACGGCGTCACCACCAGAAGCCCGTCCGCGCCCGCCTCCTCGGCCTGCCGCGCCAGTTCGACGGTGTGCCGGGTGTCGGAGGTGCCGACGCCCGAGACGATCGCCGGACCGGTGCCCACGGCCTCCCGCACCGCGCGGATCAGGTCCGCCTTCTCGGTGTCCGTGGTGGTCGGGGACTCGCCGGTGGTGCCGTTGAGGACCAGTCCGTCGCAGCCCTCCGTGACCAGGCGGGCGGCGAGTTCGCGGGCGGCGGCCAGGTCGAGCGAGCCGTCGGCGGCGAACGGGGTCACCATCGCGCAGAGGGCCTTGCCGAAGGGTGCGATGCGTTCAGTGCTCATCCCGGCAGTCTCCGCGCCGACCACCGTGAAGGTCTACTTAGATCTTCTTGGGGTGAGGGGTAAGCGACGGTGAAGCGTCGGGCGGGTCTGGCATGATCGGGCGGGCGCGACAGGGGGACATGGAGAAGAACAGCATGAGCGAACAACGCGTCGCACTCGTCACCGGATCGTCCTCGGGCATCGGGGCCGCCGTCGCCCGCCGGCTCGCCGAGGCCGGCTTCCGGGTCGTCGTCAACTCCGCGCGGTCCGTCGAGGCGGGCGAGGCCCTCGCTGCCGAACTGCCCGACGCCGTCTACCGGCAGGCGGACGTCTCCGACGAGCGACAGGCCGCCGGGCTCGTCGCCGCCGCCGTGGAGGCGTACGGCCGGCTCGACGTCCTGGTCAACTGCGCCGGCACCACCCGGTTCATCCCGCACGACGACCTGGAGGCGGCCACGCCCGACATCTGGCGGCTCCTCTACGACGTCAACGTCATCGGCGTCTGGCAGACCATCACCGCCGCCGTCCCGCACCTGAAGGAGACCGGCGGCTCCGTCGTGAACATCTCCTCGCAGGCCGGTGTGCGGCCGGGCGGCAGCTCGATCCCGTACGCGGTCTCGAAGGCCGCCGTGAACCACATGACCAAGCTGCTCGCCAAGACCCTCGGCCCCGACGTCCGGGTCAACGCCGTCGCGCCCGGCTTCGTCGACACGCCCTGGTTCGACGGGGTGGAGGGCGCCGACGCGGCCAAGGCGCATGTGGCGGGGGCGGTTCCGCTGCGCCGGGTCGGCCGACCCGAGGACATCGCCCAGGCGGTCTGCGACCTGGCCCACGCCTCGTACATCACCGGCGAGGTGCTGCTCGTCGACGGCGGCGGCCACCTGCTCGGCTGAGGCTCAGAAGAACAGCTTGAAACCGTCGTGGCTGCGCGCGAAGCCGAGCGAGGCGTAGAAGCGGTGGGCCTCGGTCCGCTGCTTGTTGCTGGTCAGCTGGACGAGCGCGCAGCCGCGGTCGCGGGCCCGCTCCACCGCCCGGCGCATCAGCTCCCGGCCGAGACCGCCGCCGCGCCGGTCGGCGCGGATCCGTACCGCCTCGAGCAGCGCGCGCTCCGCGCCGCCCTTGCCGAGCCCGGGGATGTAGGTGGCCTGCAGGCAGCCCAGCACGGTCCCTTCCGGGTCCGCCTCGTCGACCAGCACCAGCATCTCGTTGCGCGGGTCGTCGGAGATGGCGGCGAAGGCCCGCTCGTACGCCTCCGTCACGGTCACCGAGGCGGGGTCGACGACGCGGTCCTCGTCGGCGAGCAGGGCGAGCACGGCGGGGAGTTCGGGGCGCGCGGCGGGGCGAAGGATCATGATCGGGAGTGTCGCACGGACCGCCGACGAAGGGGGTTGACCTCAAGCGCGGTCGAGGTCGGAGGCTGGAGCCCTCGACGCACAAGGAGGCTCCACATGAAGGCCGTCGCCCACCCGCACGCCCGTCCCGACCTGCACCGCCCGGGGACCGGGCTCGTCATGGCCAGCACCTGGAGCGTCGGCACGCCCGAGCGCCAGCGCGCCGCGGTCGACGCCATCGGCCGCGCCTGGCGGACCAGGGACTGGCCGGACGTCGGGCTGCTCTCGTACAGCGTCTTCGTCGGTGACGACGGCGACACCCTGATGCACTACTCGCAGTGGACCGGCGAGGCGGAGTACCAGGACTACTTCCGGCGGCTCCGCGACGACCGGAACGACGAGATCGACGCCGCGGTGCCCGGCATCGTGCGGGTGGAGCTGCGCCGGTACGAGCCGCCGCGCACGGTCGTGCTCAGCGAGGAGTCCGCGGACTCCGTGCCGGGCGCCGTCGTGGTCGTCGAGACGCACTTCGACACGCAGGACCCCGGGCCGCGGCGGGACTGGATCGACCGCGCGACCGCCGCCCTGGCGGGCGACCGGCGCAAGGCCCGCGGCGGCATCGCCGCGCACTTCCACCTGTCGACCGACAGCCCCCGGGTCCTGAACCACACCGAGTGGGAGCGCGCGCAGGACCACGCGGAGTGGGTCGCCCAGGAGGGCGAGCCGGCCGCGTCCTGGGAGGAGCTGAGCGCCTTTCCCGGGCTGACCGGCAGCCGGATCCTGCGCTACGCGCCCGCGCTCAGCCTGAGCGCGGGCGCGTGACGGCCTTCCGCGCTACGGGCGGAAGCGCAGCACCTGCGGGTCGTGGTCGCTGTTCTGGTCGGCGAACTCGGCGTTGATGTGCACGCTGTCGTACTCGAAGTGGTGCACGCCGGGGCTGGTCAGGATCTGGTCGAGGACCTGGCTGTTGCCCTGGTAGACGTACGAGTAACGCTCGTCGACGGGCAGCGACTTCACCGCCGGGTAGAGCGCCCCGCCGTCCGTCAGCGCCTCGGTGGTGGCCGAGAACTCGAAGTCGTTGATGTCGCCGAGGACGATGACGTCGGCCTGCTTCTGCACCGCGAGTACGTCCTTGACGAAGGCGTTGACGGCCTGCGCCTGGAGCAGTCGCTTCGCCTCGGAGGAACGGTTCGGCGGCTGGTGGTGCGAGGTCAGCGACTCGTCGCCGCCCTTGGAGCCGAAGTGGTTGGCCACCACGAACACCGTCCGGCCGCGGAAGACGAACTCGCCGGCCAGCGGCTTGCGGCTGTTCTCCCAGGCGGTGTTCGCCGGGTCGATCCGGCCGGGGGAGTGGGTCAGCTCCGCGCGGCCGTACGCGCCCTCCACGACACCGGTCGCGGTCGTCGCGTCGCCGCCGGGGCGGTCGATGAAGTCGACCCGCTGCGGGTTGAACAGGAAGACCTGACGGATGTTGCCGCCGGGCTCGCCGCCGTCCTTGTTGTTCTCCGGGTCGACCGAACGCCACGCGTAGGACGGGCCGCCGGCCGCGACGATCGCCTCGGTGAACTTCTTCAGCGTCTGCTCGGCGCCGACCGTGCCGTCGTTCTTCGCGCCGTTGTCGTCCTGGATCTCCTCCAGGGCGACGATGTCGGGCGCGGAGAGGTTCTCGACGACGGCCTTCGCCAGCGCGTCGAACTTCTCCTGCGGGTCCGACGGGTCGAGGTTCTCGACGTTGTACGTCGCCACCGCCAGCTCGTTCTTGTGCTGCGGCTCGGTGACCTCGCGCTCCAGGCCGCCGTCGACGACCGTGCCCAGCTTCCGGGCGGTCAGCGTGTAGCCGCCGAACTGGTTGAAGTCCAGCGGGCCCTCGGCGCCGTCGGCCAGCACGTCGCCGACGTTCGCCGTGGGGAACGGCTGCTGGGCGATCGGCGTCAGCGACTGGATCTGGAGCCGGCCGGTGTTCTGCGCGGTGTACGAGCCGTACAGCGCGCCGCCGCGCTCGGAGCGGTTCTCCCACGGCTTCACCGTGACCCACAGCTCGGAGTACGGGTCGGTCGCGCCGACCACGCGGGAGGTGCCGATCCGGACGTTCGTGCCCTCCAGGGACTCGTAGTAGTCCAGGGCGTACGTCTCGGGGTCGAGCGTCAACCCGTTGATCGAGCCGCCGGCCGCGGGGGCGCCCTCGGGGGCGTACGCGTCGGGGACCGATTCCTCGTCGATGGTGACGGGCGCCGGGACGGGGTTGCCGGACGACTGCACGGTGATCGTCGGGCGGGACAGCTGGGTCAGCGACTGGTTGCCGGAGTTCAGGCCGCCCGGGACGTACTCGGTGACCGTGCCGTTGACCCGCACCGCGTCGCCGACGGCGACCGTCGGGACGGAGCTGGTGAACACGAACAGGCCCTCGCTGGTGGCCGAGTCGTCGTCGCCCTGCGGGTCCTGGATCCAGAAGCCGCGCGAGCCGTAGGTGCGCACCCCGGTGACGATGCCGGTGACGCCGGTGACCTGCTGCCCGACGAGCGGGGAGGTCCGGGTGGTGCCCTGGATGTCGTGGATGCGGACGTCGGCGGCGGAGGCGGTGCCCGCACCGGCGAGCAGGCCCGCGGCGAGCGCGGCGGCGACGACGGAGGAGACCGCGGCGGATCTGGGTATGGACGAAGGCATCAAGGAGCTCCGGAGACGCTTGGAGGATCGGTCGATTGATCTACGCGCGTCAATCTCTTGGCAGAGCGCCCTACTTGTCAAGGGTCGGCGGGTGTACGGCGGCCGACGGATCCGTGAACCGCAGGGCGACCCGGCAAATGCGTCTACGCTGAAGGCCGCCTGGACCCGCACCCCCGAGGAGAAGAGCCGACATGGCATCGGACCGCCCCACCCTGCCCCCCGTTCGGCTGCACTCGGACGCGGAGCTGGCCCGGGCCGCGCTGGCGTCGCCGCTGCTGGCCGGGGCCGTGCGGCTGGCCCGCTGGGCCGGACCGGAGACGCGGACCGGTGCGGGCGGCGAACTCGTGGACGAGCAACTGGCCGCTGCCGCCGAGGCGTTGGACCTCACGGCCGACGACGACGGTGCGGCGCGGGCGAGCGAGGCGTGGCGGATCGCGGTGGACACCGGGCTCGTGGAGGTCTCGGACCCGGAGGGCGACGCGGACGAGGCGACCGGCGTGACGGCCGGTGAGTCGCTGGCGCTGCTGACGAAGGGCTCACCGGCCGACGTCCTCGCGGTGTGGCTGGACGGCTTCGACGCGGTGTTCGCGGACGCGACCGCGCCGGTCTTCGACGACCTCGACGACATCCTCGGCGAGGACGGCGAGATCGACATCGAGAAGCTGGACTGGGACCCGCAGGCGGAGGCCGAGTTCCTGGAGGGCGTGCTCGGCAACCTCTACCTGCTGACGGTCACCGAGGGCGGGGCCGGCGACGGGCCGGTGCCGCTGCCGGCGCTGGCCGCGTCGATGATCGTGCCCGACGACATGGGCGAGCCGACGGACGACGTCCTGGAGCAGGTCTCCGAGGCGATGATGCGGCTGGACGACCAGTTCCGGGTCCTGGAGCCGATCGGGCTCGTCGAGTACCAGCCGGTGGACGAGGCGCTGATGGCGGAGGAGGGCGAGGAGCCCGCGCCGCCCGTCGACGACGAGGACGTGTCCCGGTACGGCATGGTCCGGCTGACGCCGCTCGGCCTGTACGGGATCCGGGCCCGGATGCTGGAGGCCGGCGTGGACGCGCCGGCCGTCGGTGACCTGTCCGGGAAGGGTGCGGAGGCGCTGCTGGACGGGATCGGCCACTACCCGTCGGCGGCGGCGCGCGGCGAGACGGAGCTGTGGCTGGCCGGGCGGGAGCCCGTGGCGGCGGCGCGGGAACTGCTGGGCGCGGCGCGCGGCTCGGACGAGGGCTCGCCGCTGCGGCGGCTGCACTGCCAGCAGGCGCTGTCGCTGGTCGGCGCGGAGGCGGAGCCCGCGGTGCGGGAGGTCCTGGACGACGCGGAGCTGGGCGGCCTGGCGCGGGTGTGGCTGGCCGAGCGGGGCGCGGCGGACGTCCCGGCGCCGCCGGAGTCGATGATCTTCTGGCTGGCGGTCGACACGATCGCCGCACAGCTGGAGATGGCGGGTGACCTGGAGGAACTCCAGGACCTCATCGAGGGCCTGACGGGCCGCCACAACGGCTTCTTCGACGCCGCGTGGCGCGTCGACCACCCGTCGACGGCGGAGGTCCTGGAGGCGATGGGCCGCCTCCACCGCGACAAGCGCGTCGCGAAGGAGGCCCGCAAGGCCGCCTTCAAGGCCCGCTCCCGCACGAACGACTGACGCCGCCCCCCGCCCTGACCCCGCGCTCCGCGCGGGCTTCGCCGGTGCGCACTCCGGCGGAGTTCGCCGGAGCGCGGGGTGGTGTTCAGGGGGTGTTCGGGTGGGGGCGGGAGGGTGCGGGCATGACGCTGAATCGCAGAGACTTCGCCAAGCAGTCCGCCGCCGCGGGCGCCGCGCTCGCGCTGACCGGGGCGGTCGGTGCGCTGGCCAGCGCACCGGGTGCGATCGCCGCCCCGCACGACGGCGGCCGGGAGCTCGGCTACGGGCCGCTCGTCGAGGACCCCGACGGGATGCTCGCGCTGCCCGCCGGGTTCTCCTACCGGGTCATCACCCACAGCGGCGTCACCTCCCTGGAGTCCGGTGAGTCCACGCCGTCCAACCACGACGGCACCGCCACCTTCGCCGGTCCGCGCGGCACGACCTTCCTGGTCAACAACCACGAGCTCAAGGGCCCGCGGTCCAAGTGGAAGCACCCCGTCCCGCTCACCGAGGGCCTGGTCTACGACCCTGCCGCGTCCGGAGGCTGCACCGTCGTCGAGGTGCACCGCGACGGCCGGGTCGCCGAGTGGGTCGGCATCGCCGGCACCTCGACCAACTGCGCCGGCGGCCGCACTCCCTGGGGCACCTGGCTCACCTGCGAGGAGAACTCCGACCTCGCCGGCGAGAACGGCATGACCAAGGACCACGGCTACGTCTTCGAGATCGACCCGCTCGACCGCCGCGCCAACCGCGACCCGCGGCCGATCAAGGCCTTCGGCCGGTACGACCACGAGGCCGTCGTGATCGACCCCAAGCGCGGCCACGCCTACCTCACCGAGGACGCGAGCAAGCCGAACGGCCTGTTCTTCCGCTGGGTCCCGCCGCACGGCTTCGAGCACGGCCGGGGCCGGCTCCGGACCCTCGCCGACGACGCGGGCGTCCTCCAGGCCCCCGCCTGCTTCGACTCCGGCGGCCGGTTCGTCGACGACCTGTCCCGCGCCACGGCCATCGGCACGGTGTACGGCGTCGACTGGGTGGACGTCCCGGACCGTGACGGCCGCACCGCCGACGTGCGCGAGCAGTTCGCCCCCGGCCAGGTCACCCGCGCCCGCAAGCTGGAGGGCATGTGGTGGGGCGACGGAGGCACGTACATCGTCTCCTCGTACGCCCGCGAGGAGAGCCCCGGCACCCCGCACGACGGCCAGGTCTGGTTCTACGACCCGCGCCGCCGGACCCTCACCCTCAAGGTCCTGATCGGCGTCGCGACCGGCTTCGACGGCCCGGACAACATCACCGTCTCCCCGTACGGCGGGCTGGTCATCGCCGAGGACGGCGAGGGCACGCAGCACCTCTTCGGGGCGACCGACCGCGGCCGTACGTACCCGATCGCCCGCAACGACTTCAACGACAGCGAGTTCACCGGCGTCGTCTTCTCGCCCGACGGTGACACGCTGTTCGCCAACATCCAGGACCCGGGCATCATGCTCGCCATCACCGGGCCCTGGCGGCGGCAGCCCCAGCGCTGACCGCCCCCAGGGCTCCCCGAGGCCGGCCGCTCAGAGCGCCTGGGCGGCCGGCTTCACCATGCCCCGGACCGTGCGGGACTTCACGAACTCGCCCATCGCCGTCATCTCCCACTCGCCGGAGAACTGCCGGATGAGCTTGCACATCATCACGCCGGTCTGCGGCTCCGCGTTCGTCAGGTCGAAGCGGGCCAGCTCCTCGCCCGTCGCCGCGTCGAGGAGCCGGCAGTACGCCTTGGCGACGTCGGTGAACTTCTGCCCGGAGAACGAGTTGACCGTGAAGACCAGGCCCGTCGCGTCCGCCGGGAGCCGGCCGAGGTCGACCGTGATGACCTCGTCGTCGCCCGCGCCCTCACCGGTCAGGTTGTCGCCGGAGTGCTTGATCGCACCGCCGAGGATGGTCAGCTTGCCGAAGTAGCAGCTGTCCAGGTGGTTGCGCTGCGGGCCGTACGCGATGACCGAGGCGTCCAGGTCGATGTCCTTGCCGCGGTACGCCGGCTCCCAGCCGAGGCCCATCTTGACCTGGGAGAGCAGCGGGCGGCCGCCCTTGACCAGCGACACGGTCTGGTTCTTCTGCAGGCTGACGCGGCCCTTGTCCAGGTTGATCTTCCCGGCCGGGGCGGGCGCGGCGGCCGGAGCGGCCGGCGGCGCCGCGGGAACCGGGGGAGCGGCGACCCGCGGGTCGACGGGGGCGGCCGGCGCCGGCGGGGCGACGGGCGCGGGGGCCGCCGGGGCCGCCGCGGGCTCCTCCTCGACCGAGACGCCGAAGTCCGTAGCGATCCCGGCCAGCCCGTTCGCATACCCCTGGCCCACCGCGCGGGCCTTCCACGCGCCGCCCCGCAGGTAGATCTCCACGACCACCAGCGCCGTCTCCGTACCGAGCTGCGGCGGGGTGAACGTGGCGAGCACGCTGCCGTCGTCCGCGTTCCGGATCGTGGCCGTCGGCTCGACGCCCTGGAAGGTCTGGCCCGCCGCGTCCGGGCTGGCGGTCACGACGATCTTCTCGATCCCGGCCGGCACGGCGGTGGTGTCCACGACGATCGCGTCCGGCGCGGTCCCGCCGCCGGAGCGGTAGGTGACACCGGGGCCGGACGGCTGGTTGTAGAAGATGAAGTCCTCGTCCGAGCGGACCTTGCCGTCGGTGGTGAGCAGCAGGCCTGAGACGTCGAGGCGCACCGGAGCGGCGACGTCCACCGCCACGCGCGGGGCGGCGAGAGGGATGTTCGAGCCGGGGGTCATTGCGGTCATGCTCCGGGTAACGAGCGAGATCGCTTTGCCGTTCCCTTACCTGCGGCCACCCTGGTGACGCGGGTGGGAGCGGGCCGCGCGCTCGTTGCCGAACTTGTACGAGCCCGTCCAGCGCGCCATGACGAGCTGCGCGTCGCCGCTCTCGACGGCTGCCAGGAACTTCTCCGCGCGGTCGCCACGCAGCGTCGCGGCGGCGCGGCCGCGGTGGACGATCTCGATCCGGCCGTCGCCGAACCGCCGGTAGCTGAATCCGTCAGGTCTGGGCATGGCACCGATCCTCCCGGTGCGGGCCCCGATCGGCACCCGAATATCCTTCGGCCCTGTGGGTGGGGAGAACAAGAACTCGTTCCGTACGCGGGACGTGGACGAGGCACGGCACGAGATCGGCACGCGGTACTTCGCGAACTTCATGGACGTCGTCGAGGAGAAACGTCCCTTCGCGGCTCGCTTCGACATCGTGGACCTCGGGCCGCTGGTGCTCGGCGAACTCGGCTGCGGCGCCGACGTGCGGATGCGCTTCGGCGAGCTGGGGGAGTACCACGTCAACGCCCCGCTGACCGGCAGCATGGAGTGGCGGCACGGCCCGCGCGGCGCCGGGACCGCGACGCCCACGCGGGGCGTCGTCTTCGACCCCTCCGGCGACACCGCGCTCGACCGCTGGGCCGGCGACTGCCGGGTGTTCGCGGTGAAGATCGGCGCGGAGGCGCTCCGCGGCCGTCTGGAGGCGCTGCTCGGCCGCCCGCCCGGCGGCCCGCTCACCTTCTCGTCCCCCTTCGACATCGCGTCCGGCCCCGGCCGCGGCTGGGTCCGGCTGGCCCGGCGGGTGTTCCGCGAGACGCTCGCCGACGACGGCCTGGCCCGGCACCCCCTGGTGGCCGCGCCGCTCCAGGAGGCCCTCCTGAACGGACTGCTGCTCGCCGCCGAGCACCCCTACCGCGAGGAGCTGGCGCACCCGGGCGAGCCGCGCCGCCCCGCACCGGTCAAGCGCGCCATGGACGCGGTCCTGGCCCGCCCCGAACACCCGCACACCACAGGGGAGCTGGCCGCCCTCGCCCGGGTCGGCGTGCGCCGGCTCCAGGAGTCGTTCCGCGAGTACGTGGGCATGACCCCGATGGCGTACGTACGCCAGGTCCGCCTGGACCGGGTACGGGACGAACTGCGCGCCGCCGAACCGGACGAGGTCACGGTGAGCGAGGTGGCCTGGCGCTGGGGATTCACCCACCCGGGACGGTTCGCCGCGCAGTACCGCGCGCGCTTCGGGGAGTCCCCGTCGCAGACCCTGCGCGCCGCCCCGTCCCCCTGAGCGCGCGACAGGGTTCGCTTTTCGGACAGCCACCGCGTTCCGCGGATCGCGGGAGGACCAGCCCCGCACGTAGATTCGACGGTGTCACTTGCGCCCCCCGCGCAGTCGTGGCAGGGCCCCGGCCGGCTCCCCCGCAACGGCTCGGCCGGGTCTCACACCCCTACCCCCGTCCCCGCCCCGGTCCCCGCCCCGGTCCCCGCCCCGGTCTTCCGCTCGGCCGGCCGGCGGGCCGACACCGCCGTCAGCACGAGGGCGCCCGCCATCCCCGCCAACGCGACGACCGGCAGCAGCACCCGTACGTCGACCAGCGCCACCAGGCCCGCGCCCAGCGCCAGGGCCAGCGCGTTCGGCACGAAGACCAGCGTGTTCACGGTGGCCGCCGCGCGGCCCGCGGCCGCCTTCGGGGCCTCCCGCTGGACCGCCGTCATCGCGGCGACCAGCACCCACGGCAGCCCCAGCCCGATCCCCGCCGACGCGACGAGCGCCACCGCGTCGTACGGCAGCGCCCGCGCTCCCGCCGCCAGCGCGAACAGCGCCAGCCCGCCCGCCGCGAGCCGGTGCTCCGGGACCCGCCGCAGCAGCGGGCCGGCCGCCAGGCCCGCCACCACCGAGCCCGCCCCCTGCACCGCGTACAGGACGCCCGCGTACGCCGGGGCGTGGCCGAGGCCCCGGTCCACCACCGGGTAGATCGCCGCCCCGTTCAGCCCGGCCAGCAGCATCGTGAACGACGCGGCCGGCACCAGCGCGCGCAGCACCGGCGAGGCCCGGACGATCCGCAGCCCCTCCGCCGTCTCCGTACGCCACCGGCCCCGGAGCGGGTCCCTCGACGGCGGCTCCTCCCGTACCCGCAGCAGCGCGAACACCCCGGCCGCCAGCGCGAACGTGGCCGCGTCCAACAGCGCCACCGGGCCGCCGCCCCAGCGGGCGAACATCCCCGCCGCCACCAGCGGCGCGACCAGCTTCATCGCCTCGTTGACCGTCATCCGCAGCCCGTTGAAGTCGCCGAGCAGCCGCGGGTCGAGCGCGCTCGCCGCCAGTGCCTGCTCCGCCGCGTCCTGGACCGCGCCCTGCGCCCCGTACACCAGGAGCACCGCGAACAGCAGCCACACGCGGTCCGCCGAGTCCATCCACAGCAGGACCGGCAGCAGCGCCGCCATCGCCACGTTCGACCACACCATGAGCGGCCGCCGCCGCACCCGGTCCGCGAGCGTGCCCAGCAGCGGCCCGAACAGGGCGGGCGCCCACAGGGCGAACGCGGTCAGCGCCGCCAGACTGTCCGACCCCGTCAGGGACTTGACCCAGATGCCCGAGACGATCCACATCGCCGTCGTCCCGAACCCCGACACCAGTACACCGGCCAGATAGAGCCCGGCCGTCCGTCTCATCCCTCGCATGCCCACCATGCCCGCAGCCTGGCGGCTAAGGCCCCCGCCGCAGATCGGCAGGTTGACCTAGTGACGCCATCGCTGCGGCCGGGCCCTCAGTACGGGCGCGCCGCGACCTGCTCCGACACCGCGAAGGCGGCCTCGCAGTCGGGGCAGTCGGCGGTCCCGAACAGGAACGTGACCCCGCGGGCCACGTTCGTCAGCCTGGCCTCGGCGGCCGCCAGGCGCAGCCGGGCCGGGATCGGGCCGAGGTTCCGCGGGTCGGCGGGGCGGAGCGGGGTCCTGTTCCGGCCGGCCTCGGCGTAGTCGGCGTCGCCGTCGTCGTCGAAGGAGAGCAGCAGCTCCGACCAGCAGGACGGGCACTCCACCTCGTACTCGCACTCGACCAGGCCCTCCAGCCGGGACTGGCTCCACAGCCGCTCACCCTCGAAGGCGAGCACGCACTGGAACATGTCCACGAAGTCGTAGTGCCCCGTCGCGGTCGTCAGGAGCCGCCGGCCGACCGGCCGCAGGGCCGCGATCTCGTCGGCGTACCTCTCCGTGTGCCCCTCGTCCGCCGCCGAGACGATCAGGCCGGCCATGCTGACCGCCTGGTGCACGTCTCCCGGGGCGTCACCCTTCGCGATCGCCGCCAGGAACGGCAGGGCGAGGAAGCTGTCGTCGTAGACGCTGCCCTGGTGGCAGATGTCGTCGAACAGCGCGGACCAGATCTTCTCCTCGTCCGGGCCGCCCATGCGGGCGAAGGTCGCGGCCAGGTCGTCGGAAGGGCGCGGGTCGCTCATGCGACCGCATTCTGCCGGGCGCGGCTCTCCCACCACAGGGCGGCCCCCGTCACCACCGCGCCCGTGCCCTCCCACAGGCCCACCCCGAGGAAGCCGGCCGGGGCGCGCTCCGTGACGACGGCCAGGGTGAAGACCGTGCAGGTCAGCAGCCGGAACGGGACCGTCCAGCGGAAGAAGGCCCGCCAGTCCGACAGGGCGGCCAGCACGTAGTAGACGCCCATGTTGAGCGCGGCCATGGAGGACGCGGTCATGAAGACCAGGGTGTGGTCGCCGTCCGCCCGCGAGCCCGCCGGTACGGGTTCGAAGCCCATCGTCGTGAGCAGGGCGTCGGGGGAGATCAGCCCCACCACCCCCAGCGCGGCGGCGAGCACGCCGAAGACCGCCATGGTCCAGCCGGACAGGGAACGGGGCAGGCGACGCACGGCAGTCCTCCGGTTGAGCACTCAACTTGTGACCCGGAGAGGCTACTTCAGCGCCCCGCCCGTCACTTCAGCGCCGCCTCGGTCCGGCCCCCGTCACTTCAGCGCCGCCCGCATCATCTTCTGGGCCACCGGCGCCGCGAGCCCGTTGCCGCTGACCTCGGAGCGCGCCGCGGCGGAGTCCTCGATCACGACCGCCACCGCGACCTCCTTGCCCGTGGCTTTGTCCTCGGCGTACGACGTGAACCAGGCGTACGGCGTCTTGCTGTTGTTCTCGCCGTGCTGCGCGGTGCCGGTCTTGCCACCGACCTCCGCGCCGTCGATCGCCGCGTTCGTGCCCGTGCCGTCGTCGACGACCGTCCGCATCGCGCTGCGCAGCTGCGCTGCCGTCTCCGAGGAGACGACCCGGCGGGTGTCCCCGTCCTCGTACGACTGGAGGGTGTCGCCGTCCGCGTCCACGACCTCGGAGACCATGTGGGGCGACGCCATGAGCCCGTCGTTGGCGATCGCCGCGGACACCATGGCCATCTGGAGCGGGGTGGCGGTCACGTCGAACTGGCCGATGCCGCTCAGCGCCGTCTGCGCCTCGTCCATGCTGGAGGGGTAGCCGCTCGCGTAGGCGCGCACCGGCACGTCCTGCTCCTTGTCGTTGAAGCCGAACTTCTCCGCGGTCGCCCGCACCTCGTCCTGGCCGAGGTCGACGGCCAGCTTCGCGAAGACGTTGTTGCAGGAGTACTGGAGCGCGGTGCGGAGGGTGGCGTTCTCGCAGGGCGCGGAGGCGTTCTCGTTCTTCAGGACGGTCCGCGTCCCGGGCAGCGTGTACGGGTCGGGGCTCTTCGTCGGCGTGTCCACGTCCGGGTACAGCCCGTTCTCCAGCGCCGCCGCCGCGACGACCAGCTTGAACGTGGAGCCCGGCGGCAGCGGCTGCCGCAGCGCCCGGTTGACCAGCGGCTTGTCCGCGTCCTCGGTCAGCTCGCGCCACTCGTTGCCGTCCGTGAGCCCGGCGATCTTCGACGGGTCGTACGACGGCGTGGAGACCATGCCGAGGATCCGCCCGGTCTTCGGGTCGATCGCGACGGCGGCGCCCTTCTTGTTCCCCAGCGCCTCGAAGCCGGCCTTCTGCACGGCCGGGTCGATCGTGGTGATCACGTCCCCCGGCTCCTGCTGCTTGCGGCTGAGCGCGTCCACCGGGTTCTTCAGCCGGGTGTCGGTGCCGTCCAGGACGTCGCCGTAGATGCCCTCCAGCTGGGTCGTCCCGTACGCCTGGGAGCTGTAGCCGGTCACCGCCGCGTACAGCTCGCCGTCGGTGTACGACCTCTTGTACGCGAGGTCGCCGCCCTCCGTCCGCTGTGATCCGGTGACCGGCGACCCGGCCACGATGATGTCCCCGAGCGGCTGCGCGTACTGCGCGATCGTGTTCCGCCGGTTCTTCTTGTCGTCTGCGAGGGCCCGGCCTTCGTACGCCTGCACCCAGGTCGCCCGCAGCATGACGGCGAGCACCAGGAGCAGCGCGAAGACCGAGGCGCGCCTGATCGTCTTGTTCATCCCCGTGAGGGACGAACGGGGCGGTGTCGGTCGTTCCGGTTGTGGCCGGTTTCTCATCGAACGTTCATCCGGCGCGCGGCGCCTCGCGCCCTCAGCCCGGCGTGATGAACCCCGACTCGTACGCCACGATCACCGCCTGCGTGCGGTCCCGCGCGCCGGTCTTCGCCAGCACCGCCGCCACGTGCGTCTTCACCGTCGCCGGACCGACCGACAGCCGGTCCGCGATCTCCGCGTTCGTCATCCCGGTCGCCACCAGCCGCAACACGTCCGCCTCCCGGTCGGTCAGCCGCGCCGCCCAGGCCGGCGCGGTGCGCGCCCCGCGCCGCCCGTACTCGGCGGCCAGCCCCCGCACCGCCGCCGGGAACAGCACCGAGTCGCTGCGCGCGACCAGCCGTACCGCGCCCACCAGGTCCTCCGCCGCCGCCCGCTTCAGCAGGAACCCGGCGGCGCCCACGCGCAGCGCGTCGTACACGTACGAGTCGTTCTCGAAGGTCGTCACGACCACGATCCGCGGGGCGTCGGCCATCCCGGCGAGGATCTGCTCGGTGGCCCGGATCCCGTCGATCTCCGGCATCCGCACGTCCATCAGGACGACGTCCGGCCGCAGCTCGCGCACCACCGACACCGCCTCGGCCCCGGTCGCCGCCTCCCCGACCACCTCCAGGTCGGGCTCGGCGTCCAGGATCACCCGCAGCGCCGTACGCACCATCCGCTCGTCGTCCGCGAGGACGACCCGGGTCGTTCCCCCGGCCCCGGTCACCGACCTGTCCTCGGCCCCCGCCTCCATCCCGGTCACCGGCCGGCCTCCAGCGGCAGCCGGGCGCTCAGCCGCCACACCCCGTCCACCGGGCCGGCCGCGGCGGCGCCGCCGAGCAGCCGGGCCCGCTCGCCTATGCCGCGCAATCCGCGCCCACCCCCGGGGCGTACGGCCGGCGGCCGGTCGGGCAGGGGGTTCTCCATGGTGATCTCCAGCTCCTCGTCGTGCAGCGCCACCCGCGCCGTCACCGGTGCGCCGCCCGCGTACCGGGCGGCGTTGGTCAGCCCCTCCTGGACGATCCGGTACGCCTCCCGGGACACCGCCCGCGGCACCCGCTCCAGCTCGCCCGACCAGGTCACCGCCGCCGTCGCGCCCGCGCCCTTCGCCAGCGAGGCGAGCGCCTCCAGGCCCGGCCCGGGCAGGTCGCCGGACGCCTCGTCGTCGCCCTGCCGCAACAGGCCCAGGACGTGGTCGAGTTCGCCGACCGTGCGCCGGGTGGTGTCCTCGATCGCCGCCAGCGCCTCCCGGACGAACTCCCGGTCGGCCGCCGCGTCACTGTCCAGCAGCAGGCGGGCCGCGCCGGCCTGGAGCGTCACCGCGCTCAGCGCGTGGCCCACCGAGTCGTGCAGCTCGCGGGCCAGCCGGTTGCGCACCGCCAGTTCCTCGGCCCGCCGCTCCGCGGCGGCCAGCCGGTCCGCCGGGCTAGGCCCGAGCAGGCGGGGAGCGCACCGGGCGAGCAGCGCGCCCGCCCCGGCCGCGACCGCCGCCAGGGCCACCAGCATCAGCAGCCCCGCGGGGACGCCCGCCCACTGCACCCAGGGCTCGTCCAGCTTCCAGAACCGGGTCATCTCCGAGTTCCGCAGCCGCTCCGAGAACGGCAGGGCGACGAGCGACAGGGCGAACGGCGGCAGCGCCAGCGTCGCGCCGCTCACCAGGGCGCCGATCCCCAGATGGAGGGTGAACCAGCCGGCCGTCCGCGTTTTCCCGGCCCGTCCCCGGGCCGGTCCGTCCGCCAGCTCCTCGGGCCGCACCCCGCACAGGGCCCGCGCGATCCCCACCGAGATCGGCCGGGCGAGAGGGAAGAGCGCGGTGATCGCGACGAGCGGCAGTGCGAACGCGTACGCGGCGAACTGCACGGCCAGAGAGGCGGCGAACATCCCCCGGGCGTCGAGCAGAGGCGACGTCACCACCGTGCCGAGCAGCCAGTACGGCATCAACAGCGCGCCGCCGAGGATCAGATGGACCCAGCGCATCAGGGCCCGCCGGCCGAACAGCGCGGTGACGGTGCGTCTCATGCGCCGCGCCGCCGCAGCATGACGGCCAGGCAGCCGGACAGCAGGATCCCCGTGATCATTTCTCCAGCGTAGGCGGTGATCATCAGCGCCGTGGGCTCCTTCGTCGGATCGTCCTCCGGCATCAGCGAGGCCAGCATCAGCCAGCCGCCCCAGCAGGCGAGGCTGCTCGCTCCCACCCACGACATCGCCAGCAGGGGACGGACCTGCCGCGAGCGGCCGAGCCGGAAGACCAGCGCCAGGGTGCCGATCACGGCGACGGCCACGAAGCCGACCCGCGCGGCCTCCAGCACGTAGAAGTCCGTGGTGCGCTCCGCGGCCCGGGCGGGTGTGAGCCCGCGCGCCGAACCCGATGCCCACAGCACGTGCAGCGCCGCCGGTACGAGCGTCAGCGCCGAGGCCACCACCGCCGTCGGCCGCATCCAGCGCCCCGAGAGGTCCGGGTCCATTTCGCCGACCCGGCCCGCCCACACGTGCGACCAGCGCTCCCGTGCGTACAGGACGAACAGCGTGCCGAGCGAGAACGCCTGCAGGATGAAGCCGCCGTAGACGACCCCGAAGACCCATTCGTCGAGGAACGGCCGTCCCTGCGCCGTGTGCTTCTCCGCCCCGGCCACCGCGGCCGTCACCAGCTGGAGGGGGAAGCCCACCACGATCGGGGCGAGCAGCCCGGTCGCGCCCCAGACGGGCAGGCCGAGCAGCCAGGACCGGACCCGCAGGCCCCAGGGCTGGGTGAGCAGCAGCGCGAGCACCACGACCGCCGCGTCCATCAGGATCGTCACGCTGTTCGCGACGGCCATGAGCCCGGGACGGTCGAGCAGCACGCTGCCCTCCGGGATGCCGATCCTGCTGCCGGCCACCCAGGCGACCTTCAGCGAGATGTACGGGAGGGTGGCCACGACGGCCAGGGCACGCAGCACGCGGCGGGGGCGGCTGGGCCGGGCGGGGAGAGCGGCGTGCGGAGCGAGTGTCTGCGTCATGGCTCCACCGTCCCGCCGGGGACACCCCCGCCACCTCCTGCGCGGAGACGAACCGCCTCCGCCGCGCGGGGGAGACAGGGTCGGTACCGGGGGAGGGCCGCCCCTGAATTGACCTCGAATTTCGATGCCTCAATGCACCATGTGCGCGGTCACTCACCTTCATAAGATGATCTTCATGAACGAGCAGACGAACACCTTCGCCCCCGTCCTGACCCGCGCCGCCGACGCCGAGACCGCCGCCGACCCGAGCTCCGTGATGACCCTGCTGGCCGACTCCGAAGCCACCGGCGGCGCGCTCACCAGCTACCGCTCGACGTTCGCGAAGGGCGCGGTCGGCGCCCCGGCGCACTTCCACACCAAGGCGTCGGAGATGTTCTTCGTCCTCGACGGCTCGCTGCAGGTGCTGCTCGGCGAGGAGCTGACCGTGCTGGAGCGCGGCGACTTCCTGCTCGTGCCGCCGCACACCCCGCACGCCTTCGCCGCCGCGCCCGGTGACACCGCCGACGTGCTGTTCGTGTTCACCCCCGGCATGCCGCGCTTCGACTACCTGCGGCTGCTCGGCCGGGTGATGCGCGGCGAGGCGAGCGTCCAGGAGATCAAGGACTCCTCGGAGCAGTACGACAACCACTACGTCGAGAGCCCGGTCTGGCAGGCGGCCCTCGCCGCCCGGTGACCGGGTGCGCCGCTCAGAGGCGCCGGGTCGCCAGCGTCAGCCGGTCCCGCGCGTCGAACAGGGCGTCCTTGATCAGCTGCTCGTGTCCGGGGGCCAGCCGGGCCACCGGCACCGAGCAGCTGACCGCGTCCCGCGCCGGCGTCCGGTACGGGATCGCGATGCCGAAGCAGCGCAGGCCGAGCGTGTTCTCCTCGCGGTCCACGGCGTAGCCCTGCTCGCGGACCAGCGCCAGCTCCTCGATGAGCCGCTCGCGGTCGGTGACGGTGTGCTCGGTGACCGCGGTCAGCCGTTCCGGCAGCATCCGGCGCACCTGCTCGTCGGTGTGCGTGGCCAGCAACGCCTTGCCCAGCGCCGTCGAATGGGCCGGCAGCCGGCGCCCGACACGGGTGAACGGCCGCAGATGGTGCTGGGACTGACGGGTCGCCAGATAGACCACGCTGGTGCCGTCGAGCCGCGCCAGGTGGATGGTCTCGGTGGTGTCGTCGGAGAGCCGGTCCAGGGTCGGCCGGGCCGCCGCGACGACCTCGTCGCCGTCGAGGTACGCGGCGCCGACGAGCAGCGCCCGGACGCCGATCCCGTACCGTGTGCCCGTCGCGTCGGTCTCCACCCAGCCGAGCTCGACGAGGGTGCGCAGCAACATGTACAGGCTGGACTTCGGGTAGCCGACGGCCTGCTGGACCGACGCCAGCGTGTGCATCCCGGGCCGGTCGGCGAAGTACTCCAGCAGTTCGACCGTGCGCACCGCGGACTTGACCTGAGCTCCGCCCGAATCGCCGCCCGTGGACATGTGCCCCTCCGCCCTCTTGTTTGAACGGTCCGCCCGTTCATACATTCACGTGCAGGAACTGCGTTCAGAGTAGCGAACAGGGGCGTGACGGTGGCAGCGGAACCAGTGTGGAGCGTGGACCCCCGGACCGGAAAGGCTCGCGAGCAGGTCGCGGTGGAGGCCACGGCCGAGGAGGTCGACCAGGCCGTCCGGGCCGCGCACGCCGCCCGCGCCGCGCTGGCCGACCGTACCGCCCGGGCGGCCCTGCTCCGCGCCGCCGCGGACCTGCTCGACGCGGCGGGCGAGCACGTCATCGAGGCCGCCGACGCCGAGACCGCGCTCGGTCCGACCCGGCTCACCGGCGAACTCGCCCGGACCACGGGACAGTTGCGGCTGTTCGCGGAGGCGGTGGAGGAGGGCTCCTTCCTCGACATCCGGGTCGACCGGCCGGACCCGGACCGCACCCCGCCCTGGCCCGACCTGCGCCGGATGAAGATCCCGCTCGGCGTCGTCGCCGTGTACGCCGCGAGCAACTTCCCGCTCGCCTTCTCCGTCCCGGGCGGCGACACCGCCAGCGCCCTCGCGGCCGGCTGCCCGGTCGTCGTCAAGGCGCACCCCGACCACCCGGCGACCTCCGAGCTCTGCGCCTCCCTGCTGCGCCGGGCCGCCGTCCGGGCGGGGCTGCCCGAGGACGTCGTCGTCCTCGTCCACGGCTTCGAGGCGGGCACGGAGCTGATCCGCCATCCGCTGGTCGCCGCCGCCGGGTTCACGGGCTCCGTACGGGGCGGGCGGGCGCTCTTCGACGCGGCCGCCGCCCGTCCGGTACCGATCCCCTTCCACGGCGAACTCGGCTCCCTCAACCCGGTCGTGGTCACCGAGGCCGCCGCCGAGGAGCGGGCCGCCGCGATCGGCGCCGGCCTCGCGGCCTCCATGACCCTCGGCGAGGGCCAGTTCTGCACCAAGCCCGGCTTCGTCCTGGCCCCCGAGGGAGAGGCCGGGGACCGGTTCCTGAAGGCGCTGACCGCGGCCGTCAGCGAGACCGAGCCGGGCGTGATGCTCGACCACCGCATGCGGGAGGCGTTCGTCGCCGGCGTGGCCGAACGAGCCGCGCTGCCCGGGGTGACCGCGCCGCTGACGCCGGGCGCGGGCGGCCCGCACACCGTCAGCGCCGGATGCCTGATGCTCCCCGCCGCACCGCTCGCCACCGCCGGGCCGCACGACCTGCTCCTGGAGGAGTGCTTCGGGCCCGTCACCGTCGTCGCCCGGTACGGTTCCCGGGAGGAGATCAGCGCGGTGCTGTCCCGGCTCCCCGGCAACCTCACCGCCACCCTCCACACGACCGACGAGGACCCCGAGGCCGCGTCCCTGCTCGCCGAACTCGCCCCGCTCGCAGGCCGCGTCCTCGTCGACGGCTGGCCCACCGGCGTCGCCGTCGCGCCCGCCCAGCACCACGGCGGCCCGTACCCGGCGACCACCGCGGCCTCCACCTCCGTCGGCACGGCCGCCGTCGAACGCTGGCTGCGCCCGATCACGTACCAGTCGACGCCGGACCGCCTGCTGCCCCCGGAACTGCGCGACGGCAACCCGCTGGGTCTGCCGAGGCGCGAGGGTTAGACGCTCAGGGCACCGTCACCACCGGTGCGCCACGGAACCTCCGCGCCCGCCCGTTCGTCCGACAGGTCGTGATCAGACCCGCCACCGCCGAGGACCTCGACGCCATCGCCGCGCTGCATCGCGCGGCGCGCGCCACCTACTACCGGGACCGGCTCCCGGAGGACGCGTACGACGGGCCGTCGGAGCTCGCGCGGTCCCGCGCCGCCTGGGCGACCGCCGTCGCGGAGGGACGGGTGCTGTGCGCCGTGCGGGACGGGGAGATCGCCGGGGTCGCCGCGCACGGCGTCCGCGACGGCGTGGCGCACCTCGGCCAGCTCCACGTCGCCCCCGCCCACTGGCGGCGCGGCGTCGGCACCGAGCTGCACCGCGCCTGCGTCGACGCGTGGCGGGCAGGGGGTGTGACGACCGTCCGGCTCGACGTGTACGAGCACAACACCCGCGCCCAGGCCTTCTACGCGGCGCACGGCTGGGAGGTCGACCCGGACGTCCCGCGCGCCTCCACGCACCTGGTGCTCCGGCTCACACTCGCGCCGTCCGAGGAATGGGACGCAGCCCGGCCGCGTTGACCCCGGGAGTGAGCGGAGGAGACCCCTCCGGGCCGTACGAGCGGAAGAGAAGCTGACACATGCGCGTCGAGATCTGGAGCGACATCGCCTGTCCCTGGTGCTACATCGGGAAGGCGCGCTTCGAGAAGGGGCTCGCGGCCTTCGCCCACCGCGACGACATCGAGGTCGTGCACCGCTCCTTCGAGCTCGACCCGAACCGCGCCAAGGGCGACACCGGCCCCGTCCTCGAGATGCTGGCGAAGAAGTACGGCCGGACCCTCGACGAGGCCCGCGCGATGGAGGAGCACGTCGCCTCCAACGCCCGTTCCGAGGGCCTGGAGTACCGCACCGAGGGCCGCGACCACGGCAACACCTTCGACATCCACCGGCTGCTGCACCTCGCCCGCGAGCGCGGCCGGCAGAACGAGCTGCTCGACCTCGCCTACCGGGCCAACTTCGCCGAGGAGCGCTCGGTCTTCGACGCGGAGACCCTGGTCGTGCTGGGCGTCGAGGCCGGTCTCGACGAGGCCGAGGTCCGTGCCGTCCTCGCCGACGGGTCCGCGTACGCCGACGCCGTACGGGCCGACGAGCGCGAGGCGGCCGAGCTGGGCGCGAACAGTGTGCCGTTCTTCGTGCTCGACCGCCGCTACGGGGTCTCCGGCGGCCAGCCCGCCGAGGTCTTCACGCAGGCGCTGGAGCAGGCATGGGACAGCCGCGCCCCGCAGCCGGTCGCGGTCATCGCCGCCGCCGGTTCCTCCGACGCTCCGGTCTGCGACGTGGACGGCACCTGCGAGGTCTGACCTCCGCAGGCCCGGCCACGCATAAGCGTTCCTTAGAAGCAACCCTCAATTCTTTGTGATTGACTTTGAGTTGAGGGTTCCCCAGGCTGGGGCCATGGAGATCGAGAACCTCGGGGGCGACGAGTTCGCCCCCACGCAGACGTACCTGAACACCTCCACCTGCGGCCTCCTGCCGCGCCGCGCGGTCGCGGCCGTGACCGCGCTGGCCGCGGAACTCGCCGCGGGACGGCCCGGCGGCTCCGGCAACGACGAGGCCGTCGAGGCGGCGCGCGCCTCCTTCGCCCGGATCGTCGGCGTCGCCCCGGAGCGGGTCGCCACCGGCGGCTCGGTCGCGGTGCACGTCGGGCTGATCGCCCAGTCACTGCCGGCCGGCGCCGAAATCCTCTTCCCCGAGGGTGAGTTCAGCTCGGTCATCGACCCGTTCCTGGTCCGTGGCGACCTGAAGCTCCGGTACGTCCCGCTGGAGCGGCTCGCCGACGCCGTCCGTCCGGGCACCGCGCTGGTCGCCCTCTCGGCCGTCCAGTCCTCCGACGGCCGCACCGCCGACCTGGCCGCCGTGCGCGCCGCGGCCGCCGCGCACGGCGCCCGCATCCTGCTGGACGCCACCCAGGCGGCGGGCTGGCTGCCGCTGCGCGCCGGGGAGTACGACTACACCGTCACCGGCGGCTTCAAGTACCTGACCTGTCCGCGCGGTGTCTCCTTCCTCACCGTCACCGAGGAGGCGCAGGAGTCGCTGCTCCCGCTCCACGCGGGCATGGCCGCGGCAGCGGACGTGTGGGGCAGCGTGTACGGCCCGCTCGCCGAACTCGCCCCCTCGGCCCTCCGGTTCGACGAGCCGCCGGCCTTTCTCTCGTACCACGGCGCGGCCGCCTCGCTGTCGCTCCTCGAGGAGATCGGCATCGACCGCGTGCACGCCCACGGCACGGCGCTGGCCGCCCGCTTCCGGGCCGGCATGGACCGCATCGGCCGGCCCGCCGTCGCAGACGACTCCGTCGTGGTCGCGGTCCCCGGGCTCGGCGACCGTCACGCCGAGCTGCTGGCCGCGGGGGTCGTCACCTCGGCCCGTGCGGGCAACCTGCGGCTGTCCTTCCACCTCTACAACACGGCCGCCGACGTGGACCGCGCACTGGACGTGCTCTCCGGCTGACGCGCTCCCGGCCGACGTGTTCGCGGGCCGACGTGCCCCGGGCTGACGCGCTCCCGGGTCGTCAGCAGACCTCCGGCGGGCAGTCGGAGGTCCCCTCCTCGCACAGCCCCTCCTCGACCCGGGTCAGCAGCCGCTCCAGCGTGGCGCGCTCGTCCGGGTCGAGGTTCTTCAGGGTGACCTCCTCCAGGGTTGCCCAGGCCCCCGCGACCTGTGTGCGCAGCTGCTCGCTCTCCTCCGTCGGCTCCACCAGCACCGCGCGGCGGTCGGCGGGGTCGGGGGAGCGGCGCACATGGCCGGCCTGCTCCAGGCGCTGGAGCATCTTCGTCATGGTCGACGGGTCGAGCCCCATCTCCTTGATCAGCTCCGACTGGCGGGCCGGCCCGCCCTCCCACAGTCGCATCATCAGGAACTCCTGGCCCGGGTAGAGCCCGAGATCCCGGAGCAGCCGGGCCGCGATCATCCGGTGCACCCGGAACGTCCGGGCCAGCGTGCAGCTGACCGGCGCGTGCTCCGTGACCGGCGGCCGGCCTTCGGCGGCGCCCTGGGGTCCGGGACAGTCCGCGGACATCGATCCTCCTCGTATGCGTTCGGGTCCAGATTACCTTGGTCGGCCAATTAATGGGTTACAGTGGCGTCCGGGCCATTTACTTGGCCGACCACATAAACCCGTTTCCCACCTGTGCCAGGGGGCAGAGATGACCACCGCGTTCGACCCGATCGACCTGGCCGGCACCCGCCTCGCCAACCGTATCGCCATGGCCCCGATGACCCGCAGCCGGGCGGACGGCGAGAGCCGCACGCCGACCGCGCTGGCCGTCGAGTACTACACCCAGCGCGCCTCTGCCGGCCTGATCGTCACCGAGGGCGTCCAGCCCTCGGCGGTCGGCCAGGGCTACCCGAACACCCCGGGCCTGCACAGCCGCGAGCAGATCGTGGCCTGGCGCGAGGTCACCGACGCCGTGCACGCCGCGGGCGGCCGGATCTTCGCCCAGCTCATGCACGCGGGCCGGATCGGACACCCCGACGTCCTCGACGGCGAGTTGCATCCGGTCGGCCCCTCCGCCGTCGCCGCGGCCGGACAGGTCTACACGCTCGGGGGGCCCAAGGACTACGTCGTCCCCGTCGAACTGACCGGGGACGAGGTCCGTGCCACCGTCTCCGACATCGCCGCCGCCGCCCGCAACGCCGTCGAGGCGGGCTTCGACGGCGTGGAGATCCACGGGGCCAACGGCTACCTGGTCCAGCAGTTCCTCTCCACGAGCACCAACCACCGCACCGACGAGTGGGGCGGCTCCGTCGAGAACCGCGTCCGCTTCGCGGTCGAGGTCGTCCGCGCCGTCGCCGAGGAGATCGGCCCCGAGCGCACCGGCCTGCGCATCTCCCCGGCCGGCACGTACAACGACATCGCGGAGACGGAGATCGAGGAGACGTACGCCGCGCTGGTCGCCGCGATCGAGCCGCTCGGCATCGCGTACCTGCACGTGACGGAGACCGTCCCGGGCACCCGCGACCTCACGCTCGCGCTGCGCAAGCAGTTCTCCGGGACCTTCGTGCTCAACCCGTTCACCGAGGGTCCGACGAGCCGCGCCGAACTCGCCCTGATCGAGGAGGGCGTCGCCGACATCGTCGCCTTCGGCCGCCTCTTCATCGCCAACCCCGACCTGCCCGCCCGCCTCGCGTCGGACGGTCCGTACAACGAGGGCGACCAGCAGAGCTTCTACGCCGGTGACGCCCGCGGCTACATCGACTACCCGGCGCTGACGCCGGCCGCGTGACGGAGCGCGGCGGACACGTACGTACGAGAGCAGGGGGCGGGCCGCACGAGCGGCCCGCCCCCTGCCGGTGCGTACGTGTCCGGCGTCCTACGCCCACGCCTCCGTGACCGCGCGCCGCGCGCCCTCCAGGTCCACCGTCCGGCCCGTCTCGCCGAGCACCGCGCCCAGCGCCGCCAGCGAGGACTGCACCGCGCCCGGCGTCGCGTCCACGCCGTAGTGGTTCACCCGGATCATCTCCTTCGCCAACGCGCCCCCGCCCGCGATCAGCGGCAGCGACGGGTCCGCCGACAGCGCCTTCGCGACCAGCTCGGACGCGTCCACCCCGGCCGGCGCGCGCAGCGTCGTCGCCACCGGGGCCGCGTCCCGCGCCTCGTGCACGTACGGCTCCAGGCCGCCGCCCAGCGCCAGCGCACCCGCCCGGGTCGCCGCCGCGGCCGACGCGTGCCGGCCCATCAGCGCGTCCAGGCCCTCCGCCTCGATCCGCTCCAGGCAGGCCTCCAGGGCCAGCATCTCCAGCTGCGCCGGAGCGTGCAGCAGCGCCTTGCGGCCGCCGTCGATCCAGCGCTCCTTCCAGTCGAGCAGCGACAGGTACGAGCGGCGCGGCGCGGCCGGGTTGGCGGCGAACCGCTCCCAGGCCCGCTCGCTCACCGACACCGCCGACACGCCCGCCGGGCCGCCCATCGCCTTCTGCGCGCCGATGATGCACATGTCGACGCCCCAGGCGTCCGGCAGCACCGGCTCCGCGCCGACCGAGGCCACCGCGTCCAGGTAGAACAGCGCGCCGTGCGCCCGCACCACCTCGCCGATCTCCGCGACCGGGTTGGTGTTGCCGGTCGCCGCCTCGGCGTGCACCAGGGACACGAAGTCGATCTCCGGGTGCTCGGCGAGCGCCCGCTCCACCTGCTCGGCCGTCACGGCGGTGTGGAACGGCACCTCCAGGTCGACCACCGTCGCCCCGCAGTCGCGCAGCCAGTTGCCGAAGGTCTGCCCGTACGGCCCGGTCACCACGTTCAGCGCCGTCGAACCGGCCCGCGCGCCGCTGCGGATGCAGCCCTCCAGCGGTAGCAGCGCCTCGCCCTGGGTGATCACGACGTCCTGCTCGGTGGAGAGCAGGGCGGCGACGCGGCGCTCGATGGAAGCGAAGTGCGCGGCGGTCAGCGGAGCCAGGTCCAGGAGCGGGTGTGTCACGGTCACGGCGGTGCCTCTTCGACTCGGTTCGGTGCGGTGTGCTGCGTGCGGTGCGTCGTGTGCGGCGCGTTTGCTGCGGTTCGTGCGGGTCCAGGGTATCGAGCGGCCCTCGCCGGACCGCGGGGGCGGTCCGGATCTTCGCTGTCAAAACGTGACATCCCCCGCGTACAACCCTGACGGTTCATCACCCGTCAAAGAGGGCGACGGACAAGGGACGGGCCTTTTCCGGACACACCCCCATTGCCGCCCGGATCAACTTCTGTGCAACCAGGAGCCGCTCCATGCGCAAGAACCGCACCGCCGCCCTCACCGCGGCGACGTTCCTCCTCATCGCGGGCGCGGGGATCATGACCGCGCCCGCCGCCCACGCCGGGGTCCCCGGCGGAACCCGCGCCGACGACCGCAACTGCGACTTCAACGGCGACGGATACGAAGACGTCCTGGTCGGCGCGCCCGGCGCGCCCGTCGGCGGGAAGCGGGGCGCCGGCCTCGTCACCGTCCAGTACGGCTCGGCCAACGGCATCGGCACCCGCCGGGCCGCGGTCATCAGCCAGAACACCAGCGGCGTGCCCGGCAGCGCCGAGACCGGCGACGCCTTCGGCAAGGCCGTCGCCACCGGCGACCTCGACGGCGACGGCTACGACGACGCGATTGTCGGCGTCCCCGGCGAGGACATCGGCACCAAGGTCGACTCCGGTGGCGCGGTGGTCCTCTGGGGATCCCCGCAGGGACTCGTCGGCGCGAACAGCCAGGGTCTGGACAGCCTGCTCGGCGTCACCGCGGGCCGGCGCTTCGGTTCCGCCCTCGGCGCGGCCCGGTTCAGCGCCGAGAGCGCCGGCGACCAGCTGATCGTGCTCGACCGCGACGCGGCGGAGCTGCACCTGTTCGCCGCCGTGCCGCAGCGGAGCGCCACCCGCGCCGACCGGATCCTCCCGCTCACCCGCAGCGCGCTGCGCGCGACCACCGAGACCGAAGAGCCGGTCCGCGACATCGCCGCGAAGTCCGTCACGACCGGGGACTACGACCGGAACGGCTTCGCCGACCTGGTGATCAGCGGCACCAGCCGCGGCGAGGACCCCGGCCACGGCTGGTCCTGGTACATCGCCGGCACGTCCACGGGGCTCGAGTACCAGCGCGCCCTGCGCGGCGGCCCGTCCGTCGCCTCCGGCGACATCAACCGCGACGGGTACGACGACCTGGTCACCGGCGAGCCGAACAGCCCGAACGACGGCGGCGACTGGATGACCGGCGGCCAGGTCGGCGTCTACCTGGGCAGCGCCCAGGGGCCGAAGGGCGCGAGCGGCGTCGGCACCCCGCCGACGTGGTGGACGCAGAACTCGCCCGGCGTGCCCGGCGCGTCGGAGCGCGGCGACGGCTGGGGCGCGGACCTGTCCGTGGCCGACACCAACGGCGACGGCTACGCCGACGTCGCGATCGGCGCGCCCGGGGAGGACATCGGCACGGTCGCCGACGCGGGCATGGTCACCGTGCTGCGCGGCAACTCCCGCGGACTCACCGCGAGCGGGGCCGCGGCCTGGACGCAGGACTCGCCGAACGTGCCCGGAGCGGTCGAGAAGGGCGACAAGTTCGGCGGCCAGGTCCGGCTCGTCGACCCCAACCGCGACGGCCGGTTCGGGCTGCTCGCGGCGGCGCCCGGCGAGAACACGAACGACGGCGTGGTGTGGGTGTTCTCGGCCGGCTCGGGTGGGCTCACCGCGAGCGGCTCGTGGACGTTCGGCGCGGGCTCGTTCGGGGCGCCGTACGTGGACGGGCTGTACGGGGCCGCGATCGACGAGTGACGGACGACGAGTGACGGGCGACGAGTGACGGGCGACGAGTGACGGATCACGCATCCCGCGCGGGCGCCCGCCCCTCGTACAGTGCAGACATGAGCGATCACGTGGTGCTGCATGTGAAGGGGCGGGTGCTCGTCGGCCCGGAGGACGTCCGGGACGAGCTCTGGGTCGTCGACGGCCGGATCACGTACGACCGGCCGGTCGGCGCGGACGACGTCCGGACCGTACGGGGCTGGGCGCTGCCCGGTCTCGTCGACGCGCACTGCCATGTCGGCCTCGACGCGCACGGGCCGGTCGACGCGGCCACCAGCGAGAAGCAGGCGCTGACCGACCGGGACGCCGGCACGCTCCTGATCCGCGACGCCGGATCGCCGTCCGACACCCGGTGGGTCGACGAGCGCGACGACCTCCCGAAGATCATCCGGGCCGGCCGGCACATCGCCCGCACCCGCCGCTACATCCGCAACTTCGCCCACGAGATCGAGCCCGACGAGCTGGTCGCGTACGTCGGCCGGGAGGCCCGGCGCGGCGACGGCTGGGTCAAGCTGGTCGGCGACTGGATCGACCGCGGGGCCGGGGACCTCACGGCCTGCTGGCCGCGCGCCGAGGTCGAGGCGGCGATCGCCGAGGCGCACCGGCTCGGCGCCCGGGTCACCGCGCACTGCTTCGCCGAGGACTCGCTGCGGGACCTGGTGGAGGCGGGCATCGACTGCATCGAGCACGCGACCGGGCTCACCGAGGACACGATCCCGCTGTTCGCCGAGCGCGGCGTCGCGATCGTCCCCACGCTGGTCAACATCGCGACCTTCCCGAAGCTCGCGGCGGGCGGGGACGAGAAGTTCCCCCGCTGGTCGGCGCACATGCGACGGCTGCACGAGCGCCGCTACGACACCGTCGGCGCCGCGTACGACGCGGGCATCCCGATCTTCGTCGGCACCGACGCGGGCGGCTCGCTGCCCCACGGCCTCGTCGCGGCGGAGGTCGAGGAGCTGGTCAAGGCCGGCATCCCGCCGATCGAGGCCCTCTCGGCGACCACCTGGGGCGCCCGCGCCTGGCTCGGCCGCCCCGCCCTCGACGAGGGCGCCCCCGCCGACCTCGTCGTCTACGACGACGACCCCCGAGCCGACGTCCGCTCGCTGGCGGGCCCGCGACGGGTGATCGTCAACGGGCGAGTGATCGGCTGAGCCGGGCCGCCGCGCCGCGGGGCCCTGCGGGGCGGGCGCGGGTCGACTCCGCTGTTGCCGGTTGCGACCGGCCGGCTCCGGCGGGGAATCACCGGGTCGGCCCGGCAACGGACCCCGCCGGGGGCACGCTCGCTCGGGTGATGCCCGTGCTCGTGCCGCGTCGCGGGTGGGCTCGGCCGTCGCCGGCGGCTCCGGCGGGGAAGCCCCGGCCGGGCGGCGGGCCGTCTTCCGGAAGGGACGGCCGGACCGGCAACGGGGCCGGCCCAGGCCCCTCCCTGGCCGAGGACGCGCCCGGCTCGGGTGGCACACCCGCTCGGGGTGATGTCCGAGTTCGTGCCCGCGCCGGTCGGCTCGTACCGCTCGCTCCGAGCGCGCCTCGCGCCGTCCGGGTTCGCGCCGTGGGGCGTGAGCCAGGGCCGCCCGGGCTCACGCGGCCGCGTGCGGCCCGGCCGGGCCGCACGCGTTCAGCGGGTCAGGAAGGCCAGGCGGGCCTTCTTTTCCGGGATGAAGACCTCCGGGAGGTCCACCTCCGGCAGGACGACCTCCGGGCCCAGGGTGAAGCCCGCGCGGGCGAGGCGGGCGACGGCCTTGTCGTTCGCGGCGTCCGGTTCGGCGACGATCCGGGTGCGGTCCTTCAGCGCGAAGTCGACGAGCGCGGTCAGCAGGCCCGCCGTGAAGCCCCGCTCCGGGGCGGCGGCGACCGGCCCGATCAGGAAGTGCACGCCGATGTCGCCCGGCCGCACCTCGTAGCACTCCGACACCCGGTCCGCCTCCGGCTCGTACGTCTGGAACAGCCCGACCGGCTCGCCGTCCCGGTGCACCAGGAAGCCGTGGTGCGTGGTC
Organism: Streptomyces sp. HUAS YS2; assembly: GCF_033343995.1. Lineage (NCBI taxonomy): Bacteria > Bacillati > Actinomycetota > Actinomycetes > Kitasatosporales > Streptomycetaceae > Streptomyces > Streptomyces solicathayae. Next base: position 6,171,505 of record NZ_CP137573.1, read on the forward strand.
AGCGAGTCGAGGTGCGCGTAGACGTCCCGGACCTGCTCGACCGTCGTGTCCGCCATGCCCCAGAAGCGTGCCCGCTCCTCGGTGACCCAGCCGTGGATCAGCGCGGCGTCGCGGTCCGGGTCGATGCGGTCGACCCGGACCGTGCCGAAGCCCTCGACGGTCTGCTCGTGCTCAGCGTTCGCGGTCATGATGGTCCTCGTACTCCTTCGTCAGGTGGTTCCAGTCGGTGACGACGGGGGCGAGTTCGCCCCTAAGCCACAGCGGCAGTTGGTCGCGGTGGTGCGGATCGCCGGGCACGCCGGACGCGCCGAACGGCACGATCCACGCACTGCGTTCGCGGTCCGCGAGGTCCCAGACGTACCGGGCGGCCGAGGCCCGCGCCGAGCGGTCCGTGTACCCGGGCACGCTGGACGTCGACAGCACGCAGTCGTGGTCGCCGCCGAGCCCCGGCCACTGCGCGTCGTCGCCGTCCGGCAGCGCCTGCCACGGCGCCAGCCGGTGCGTCGCGCCCCATGCCGGTGGCGGGTCGCCCGCCGCGACCTCCTCCAGCGCCGCGCGTACGATCCGCACCACGTCCGCCTCCGGTACGGGCCCGGCGACCAGCAGCGTCTCCAGCGCGTACGCGACCCGGGGCCCGAGCGCCAGCCAGGGGCGGAACACCGCCGGGTACGGGGCGGGTTCGCGCAGCGCGGCGAACGCCTCGTGCGCGGCCACGCCCCGCACGACGGCCCCGCGGACGGCGGCGAACACCCCGGCGTCCGTGCTCCCGGCGTCCATCCGCCGGTCCCAGGCCAGCAGTCGCGCGCCGAGGACCGCGGCCTCGGGGGAGAGCCACGATGCGTCCTGCCGCCCGACGGCGGCCAGCAGGACGGCCGCGGAGGGGTTGTCGGTGTCCCGGTGGATCGCGGTCGTCCTGTCCGGCGTCCACGCGTCCGACGCCGCCAGTAGCGCGTCGATGCGGGCCGCGCGGTGCGGCGGGGCGAACTCCACGCCCAGCGGGGCCGCGAGGCCCCGGGCGTTGGCCATCACCGCGTGGCCGTCGACGGCCGCGCGCGGGGTCGGCGCGGGGTCCGCCGCCCAGGCGTGCGCGGTCTCCCAGGCCGGTACGATCCGCAGGGAGTTGGCCCGGTCCCGTACCGGCACGTGCCCGGCGACCCGGTGCAGCAGGCCGCCCTCCGTGTCGGCGGCCTGGACCACGTTCACCGGCTCCACCCAGCGGTCGAGCGCACGGTCCACGTCCGCCACGGTCCGGGCCGCGAGCAGCGCCGGCAGCGCGGAGAAGCCGAGCTCCCCGGTGACCCGCGGCGGGTACCGCAGGCTGAGCGCCGCGCCCTCCTCGCCGGGGCCGACAGTGCCCACCTCACCCGGTCCTCCAACGCCCTCCTCACCCGGTCCGCCCGCGATCACCGGGCCCCGGTCCGTCTCGATCACCTCGACCGTCACCGGGTCGCCGGCCGCGACCTCGACCGTCTCGGTGTGGACGGTCGCCGTGCGCCAGCCCTCCGGGCCCAGGGCCTCCACGCCGCCGTCCGCGCCGCGCCGCAGCCGCTCCCGGTACACGTCCTGGTAGTCGGCCATCGCGTTGGTGATCGCCCAGGCGACCCGCCCGGTGTGACCGAAGTGCGCGAGGCCGGGCACGCCGGGCACGGCGAGGCCCACCACGTCGTACTCCGGGCAGGACAGCCTGATCTGCTGGTACACGCCCGGGTCCTCGATGAACCGGTGCGGGTCGCCCGCCACCAGCGCCGCGCCGCTCGCGGTCCGCTCCCCGGCGACCACCCAGCCGTTGGAGCCCGCCGTGCCCGGGCCGTCCGTGGCGAACAGCTCCGTCCACTCCGGTCCGAGCCGGGTCGCCACCTCCTCGCGCCACAGCTTCGTCGGGAACCCGGCGAACAGGATGTGCGTGGACAGCCACACCGCGAGCGGCGTCCACGGCTCCCACCGGCCCGGTACGAGCCCCGTCGCGGCGAACTCGGGGGCGCGCGCGGCCCCTTCCGCTAGGCCGGCGCCGACGCCCTCGGCGTACGCGCGCAGCCAGTCCGCGGTCTCCGGGTCCCGGTCCGCCAGTCGCGCGAAGCACCGCCGCGCCGTGTCCGCGAGCCGCACCCGGCGGGCGAACACGTCCCAGTCGACGGCCTCCGGTCCGAGGAAGGCGGCCGAGCCGCCCAGCGCACGGTGCCGCTCGACCTCCAGCTGCCAGGCGCGGTCGACCGCGGTCACCCGGCCCTGCGCGAAGGCGAGTTCACGCGGGTCGGACGCGCGCAGATGCGGGATCCCCCAGGCGTCCCGGTAGACCTCGATGCTCACTCCGGCCCCGATCTCTCTTAGGTTAGGCTGGCCTAAATTAAGCCACCGCCGCCCGGGACGCAATCCGGGACCGACGGCGGACTGCTCGCCGCCGCCGGTGTCCATCCGACCATGTGGGTCCGGCTCTGGTTCGACAACGGCGGCCGGCCGCACCAGCGCGGCTACACCCTCGTCGACCCGGACCCGGCGGCCGGGACCTTCTCCGTGGAGTTCGCGCTGCACGACGGTCCCGCCTGCGACTGGGCCCGCGCCTGCCGGCCCGGCGACACCATCGAGGCCACCCTCCAGGGCACCGGCTTCACCGCCCCCGAACCGCTCCCGAGCCGGCTCTTCCTGGTCGGCGACCCCGCCTCGCTGCCCGCGGTGAACTCCCTGCTCGACGACGCGCCGGCCACCCCGGCCACCGTGTGGTTCGAGACCTCGCGCCCCGACCACGACGAGCTGCCGATGCGCCTCGACCCGGACCGGCACGACCTGCGCCGGGTCCCGCGCCACGACGGCGGCGCCCACCTCGTCGAGCGGGTCCGCGCCGAACTGCCCGCGCTGCTCGACGCCGAGCCGCAGCCGTACGTCTGGATCGCCTGCGACACCGCGACCACCCGCACCCTCTCCGCGTACGTGCGCAAGGAACTCGGAGTACCGAAGGACCGGGTGCACGCCCTGGGGTACTGGCGACCCTGACGCCCCCGCGGGGGTGGTGCGCCGGGTTGACGGTCCGTGACCCCGGCCCGGCGCGTTTCGTTGAGACATCTCGCGCATTCGCCGGCGTATCGCGCGACGTGCGGGGCACCCGGGAACGCGTGTGTCGAAAGAATCGAATAAGGGCGCGGAAACCCCCCTTTGGAGTGAACTCGCTGCAGGTGTCTGTCAGTTCACTCTTCGTGCGTAAAGATTCCGGTGTCTCGAGTCGCCGAGTCCGCGATCCGCACCCGTGTCCCCGGGTGGGCGGTCGGCGACGCCATGTCTCTTGTGGGGGTTCCACCACCTTGAACAGCAACACCTTCCGCATGCCCGTACGCCGCACCGCCGTCGCCGCGACCGTCGCCGCGCTGGCCGTCGGGCCCGTCGCCCTCGCCGCGCCCGCGGCGCACGCCACGGGCGGCAAGGGTGGCGAGGGGCGCGCGAGCGCCGTCGTCCTGCGGACCGGTCTCGACGTCTCCCTGCTCAACAAGACGGTGCAGGTTCCGCTGAAGGCCTCGCTCAACGAGGTCCAGGCACCGGCGAGTGCCGACAAGACCGCGCTCACCGTCGAGCTGGACGGCGTCGACAAGGGCAAGCCGTTCAGCGTGCTGCGCGCGGACGTGGCCACGGCCAGGGCGACCGTGGGCAAGAAGAAGGCGGAGGGGTACACGAACGTCGCCCGGGCGCGGCTGCACGTGCCCGGTCTTCCGTTGCTGTCCCTGATCGAGGTCGAGAAGGTCACGTCGAAGGCGGTCTGCGAGGTGGGCCGGCAGCCGGTCGCCGAGTCGAACGTGCTCGGCCATGTCACCGTGCTCGGGCAGAAGACCAAGCTCACCGCGGGCGGGACGACCAAAGTGACGGTGCCCGGGGTCGGCGAGGTCACCCTCGACCTGTCGAGGACGCGGACCACCTCGCGCACCGCCGCGGCGACCGCGCTGGAGCTCAAGGTCGAGGTCAACCCGCTCAAGCTGAACGTTGCCGAGGTCAATGGTGTGGTGACGCTCGCCGAGGCGACCTGCGAGACCCCGAAGAGCACGCAGCCGAGCACGCCGCCGTCGGACGAGCCGAGCGAGCCGGGCGAGCCGGGCGAGTCGACGGAGGAGAACACCGGCGTGCAGGCCCAGGGCGGCGACGGGCCCGACCTCGCCGAGACCGGCGGCAGCGCGGCGACTCCGTACCTGGCGGGCGGCGCGGCGGTGCTGCTCGCGGGCGGCGCGGGTGCGCTCGCCCTGACCCGCGCCCGAGGCCGCGCCCGCGGCTGACGCCCGCGTCTCCACCTCCGTTGTGGGCCGGGCGCCTCCGCCACAAGCTCGTACCCGCACCCCGTGTGCGCCGCCCCCGCAAGCGCGGCGCCCACGTGGTGCGGGCAGGAGCATGTGCGGAACGCGCCCGCAGAGGCGCCGTCCCGTGTGCCCACCCGTCCCGCCCTGCGGGACGATTGCCCACACGGGGTCAACCGCTCGGCGCGTCAGCCGGTAGCGCAGCCTGCCATGACCAGCGCCTGGTCCAGCGCCTGGAGGAAGCGGTTCGTCGTGGCGCGGTCCCGGACCGCGAGCCGGAGCCAGTTCCGGTCCAGGCCGGGGAACGTGTCCCCGCGCCGCGCCGCGAAGCCGAGGTCGCGCAGCCGGTCCCGTACGACGTCCGCCCGGTCCACCCGGATCAGGACGAACGAGCCCTCCGCCGCCGCCACCACCCGCACCTCGTCGAACTCCGCGAGCCCGGCCAGCAGATGCGTCCGCTCCACCGCGATCCGGTGCGCCGCGTGCTCCGCCTCCGCCAGCGCCGCCCGCGTCATGCACGCCTCGGCCGCCACCAGCGCCGGAGTCGACACCGGCCACAGCGGCTGTGCGTGCCCGAGCGCCGCGACCGTCTCCGGGTGGGCCAGGACGTAGCCGATCCGCAGCCCCGCCAGACCCCAGGTCTTCGTCAGGCTGCGCAGCACCACCAGGCCCGGCACGTCCGTCCGCCCCGCCAGCGACTCCCGCTCGCCCGGCACCGCGTCCATGAACGCCTCGTCGACCACCAGCGTCCGGCCGGGACGGGCCAGCGAGGCGATCGTCTCCGCGGGATGCAGCACCGACGTCGGGTTCGTCGGATTGCCGATCACCACCAGGTCCGCGTCCTCGGGCACCGCCGCCGGGTCGAGCCGGAACCCGTCCGCCTCGCGCAGCAGCACCCGGCCCACGTCGTGGCCCGCGTCCCGCAGAGCCGCCTCCGGCTCGGTGAACTGCGGGTGCACCACCACCGGCCGGCGCACCGGCAGCGCCCGGGCCAGCAGCACGAAGGCCTCCGCCGCGCCCGCCGTCAGCAGGACCCGGTCGGCCGGCAGGTTGTGCCGCTCCGCGACGGCGGCCCGCGCGGCCCGCCCGTCCGGATACGCGGCCAGCCCCAGCAGGGAGTCCGCGATGCGCTCACGGAGCCAGTCCGGGGGCGTGTTCGTGCGGACGTTGACCGCGAGGTCGATCAGCTTCTCGTCCCGGACCTCCGCGTCACCGTGGTGCCGCAGGTCGTGGACATCGGAGTGCGTATACATGGCCGCCGTGGGGTGAGTGGGGGGTGGACGGCGGGCCGTGGGTTGCGGACCGCCGGTGGAGCGGGGTGGTACTGATCCCGTAACTCCTCGCTGGATCCGACAACTTCGGCGGATCGCTCCCGGACTCCGGGTAAGGGCCCGCGCACCGGAGGTGCGGCGGGCGCGCCGGGTGCGCTCTCACCACCGCTGTACCCGTGTCTCTCCGGCAACAACCGTGCGGCCGGGGCGCCTTCGTTCGGAACATCGCGTCCGTACGGCGCATTCGGGGCACTCCGGGCGATCGCGCACGTCGCGCGCGCGGGTCCCGTCCCGTCCGTGCGCGACTTCCGCTTCGGTACGAGCAGCAGCCCGCCCGGCCCCGCGCCCGCGAGCGCCGCCGCCTCGGCCACCGACGCCGTCCCCGCCACGGCCGCCACGTCCGCCGACGGGTGCGGCACGTCGATCCGCGCCAGCTCCGCCGCCGCGAACGCCCGTACCGGCAGCCCCAGACGCTCCGCCGCGCCCACGACGCCCGGCTCGTCCGCCTTCGCCGCGACCGTCGCGAGCGCCGCGAGGCGGCCCGCACTCAGCCCCGCCGACCGCAGGCACTCCTCGACCAGACCCGCCACCTCGTCCACGGACACGCCACGGCCCGCCCCGACCCCGGCGACGAGATCGCGCTCCGCACCCGGCGCGGCCTCCGCCACCGGGTCGCTGATGTGCGCGGGACGCCGTCCATCGGATAGCAAAGGCCCATGGCCGTACTCGTCGCGCTCGGCGCGTTCCTGATGACGCTGTTCGGCGGCTGGGCGGCGCAGCGCGTCACCGACCGCCGCCATCTCGTGCTCGGCCTGGCCGGCGGCCTGATGCTCGGCGTCGTCGGACTCGACCTGCTGCCCGAGGCGATGGAGGCCGCGGGCGACGAGGTCTTCGGCGTACCCGGGGCGCTGCTGCTCTTCGTCGGCGGCTTCCTCTTCACCCACCTCGTGGAACGCCTGCTGGCCGTCCGTCAGGCCGCCCACGGAGTCGAGGCGGGGGAGCGATTGCCGCAGGTCGGCCTCACCGCGGCAGCCGCGATGGTCGCGCACAGCCTGATGGACGGCATCGCGCTCGGCGCCGCGTTCCAGGTCGGCGGCGGCATGGGCGCCGCCGTCGCGCTGGCCGTCGTCAGCCACGACTTCGCCGACGGGTTCAACACGTACACGATCACCAGCCTGTACGGGAACGCCCGCCGCAAGGCCGTCGCCATGCTGGTCGCGGACGCGATCGCGCCGGTCCTCGGCGCCGCGTCCACCTTGCTGTTCACCCTTCCGGAGGAACTTCTCGGCGGCTATCTCGGGTTCTTCGGCGGCGCGCTGCTCTACCTCGCCGCGTCCGAGATCCTGCCCGAGGCCCATCACGAACACCCCGCGCGCTCCACCCTGCTGTGCACGGTGGCGGGCGTGGGCTTCATCTGGCTCGTGGTGGGCCTGGCGGGCTGATCTCACGGGCAGTACTTCACGAATCTCCGGGCGGCGTGCGGTACGCCCGCCCAGTGCGTGTGCAGGTAGCTGGCGTGCACGCCCTGCTGGACGAAGCCCTCCACGCGCCGCTCCGGCTGCATCAGCCCCCACGCGGGCGCCGCGCCCGCGCCCGGCTCGATCACGGTGCGGTGGAACTCGTGCCCCCGCATCCGCGTGCCGGCCGCCGCGAGCACGCTGTCGCCGATGGCGACGGCGTCCCGGTAGCCGAGCGTCAGCCGCTCGGACATCCGCGCGTCGGCGTCGAGGACGCCGCACATGGGGTGCCCGTCGAGCGACCGCGCCAGGTACAGCAGCCCCGCGCACTCGGCCGCGATCGGCGCGCCGGAGGCGGCGAGCTCGGCGACGGCCTTGCGGAGGGGCTCGTTGGCGGAGAGCTGCTCGCCGTACACCTCGGGGAAGCCCCCGCCTATGACGAGACCGGAGGTCCCCTCGGGGAGGGCCTCGTCCCGGAGGGGATCGAAGGTGACGACGTCGGCGCCGCCCGCTTCCAGGAGTTCGGTGTGCTCGGCGTAAGAGAACGTGAACGCGGCCCCACCCGCGACGGCGACGGTCGGCCGGGTCGTGGGCAGGTGTTCCGGGCCACCCGCGTGCGGCAGCGCCGCGACGCCGGGGTCCCAGGGCTCCACGGAGAGCTCCGGCGCGCTCCGCGCGAGTGCCAGCAGCGCGTCCAGGTCGCACCCCGCACGCACCTGCTCCGCCTGAGCGGCAACCGCGGCCACGGCCTGCGCCTGCCGCTCCGCGACCGGTACCAGCCCCAGGTGCCGCGACGGCGTCGCCACCGCGGGCGCGCGCCGCAGCACGCCGAGCACCGGTACGCCGGACTCGCCGAGCGCCTCCCGGAGCAGGTGCTCGTGCCGGTCGGTGGCGACCTTGTTGAGGATCACCCCGCCGATCCGCACCTCCGGGTCCCAGGACGCGAACCCGTGCACCAGCGCCGCGACCGACCGCGACTGCGACGACGCGTCCACGACCAGCACCACCGGCGCCTTGAGCAGCTTCGCCACCTGTGCGGTGGACGCCAGCTCGCCCTGGTCGGCGGCCCCGTCGTACAGACCCATCACGCCCTCGACGACGGCCAGGTCGCAGCCCCGCGCGCCGTGCGCGAAGAGCGGCGCGACCAGCCCCGTACCGCACATGAAGGCGTCCAGGTTGCGGCCCGGGCGGCCGGTGGCCAGCGCGTGGTAGCCCGGGTCGATGTAGTCGGGGCCGACCTTGTGCGGGGACACCGCGAGGCCACGGCCGGCGAACGCGGCCATCAGGCCGGTCGCGACCGTGGTCTTGCCGGCCCCGGAGGACGGCGCGGCGATGACGAGACGTGCTACCACTCGATGCCCCGCTGCCCCTTCTGACCGGCGTCCATCGGGTGCTTGACCTTGGACATGTCGGTCACCAGGTCCGCGAAGTCCAGCAGTTCCTGCGGGGCGTTGCGGCCGGTGATGACGACGTGCTGCTGACCGGGCCGGTCGCGCAGCACCTCGACGACCTCCTTGGTGTCGATCCAGCCCCAGTGCAGCAGGTACGCGAACTCGTCGAGGACGTAGAACCTGTACTTCTCCGCGGCCAGGTCGCGCTTGACCTGCTCCCAGCCCTCGCGCGCCTTGTCCTCGTGCGACTGCTCGCCCTCGGCGACCTCGCGCTGGATCCAGGACCAGCCCTCGCCCATCTTGTTCCAGGTGACCGTGCCGCCCTTGCCGGTCTCGCCGAGGGCCTTCAGCGCGTTCTCCTCGCCGACCCGCCACTTCGCCGACTTGACGAACTGGAACACCCCGATCGGCCAGCCCTGGTTCCAGGCGCGCAGCGCCATGCCGAACGCGGCGGTCGACTTCCCCTTGCCGACACCGGTGTGCACCATCACCAGCGCACGGTTGCGGCGCTGGCGGGTGGTGAGACCGTCGTCGGGGATGACGGTCGGCTGTCCCTGCGGCATTAGGCGGCCCTCCTGGCGGTGGCGTGTTCGGCTTGTACGTTCCGGACGAGGCCGGCGATCGAGTCGGCGCGCAGCTCGTCCAAGGTGACGGCGGTGCCGCCGAGTTCACGGGCGAGGTCCCCGGCGAGGCCGAGCCGGACCGGCCCGGTCTCGCAGTCCACGACCACGCTGGCGGTGCCCTCGGCGGCGTGCAGCCGCGCGGCGCGGGCGGCGAGCGCCACCGGGTCCGCGCCGCCGCCGGTCGCCCGGCCGTCGGTCACGACGACCAGCAGCGGGCGGCGCGACGGGTCGCGCAACCGCTCGACGCGCAGCACGTCGTGGGCCTTGAGCAGCCCGGCGGAGAGCGGCGTACGGCCGCCCGTCGGGAGCTGTTCGAGCCGGGCCGCGGCGGCGTCGACGGACGAGGTCGGCGGCAGCGCGACCTCGGCGTCACGGCCGCGGAAGGTGACCAGGCCGACCTTGTCGCGGCGCTGGTACGCGTCGAGGAGCAGCGAGAGCACCGCCCCCTTGACCGCGCTCATGCGCTGCCGGGCGGCCATGGAGCCGGAGGCGTCCACGGCGAACAGGACGAGGTTGCCCTCGCGGCCCTCACGGGTCGCCTGCCGCAGGTCGTCGCGCCGGACCACCAGGCCCGGGCCGGAACGGCCGCGGGCTCTCTGGTGCGGGGCGGCGGCGGTGACCGTGGCGGTGAGGTGGAGCTTGGTCAGCGCGCCGCGGGGCCGGGTGGCGCCGGTGGTCCGGCCGTGCTCGGTACGAGCGCGGGAGCGGCGGCCGGCCGCGCCCTCGCCGAGACCGGGCACGCTGAGCATCTTCGTACGGAACGGCTCGGCGGCCTTGACGGCTGCGCGCTCTCCGGCGCCGCCGGGGGAGGGCGCGGGGGCGGGGGCCTCGTCGGGGGACGGGCTCTCCGGGGCGGCGTCGGGCCCGTCGCCCTGCGGCGGAACGCCACCGCCACCGCCACCCCCGTCCGGGCCGCCGTCGCCGGGGCCGTCGGGGTCCGGGTCCGGATCGTCCTCCGGCTCTTCGCCCTTGAACTGCTCCAGGGTCTCGTCGAGTTTGTCCTCGTCGAGGCCGGGAGCGTCGAAGGGGTTGCGGCGCCGGCGGTGCGGCAGCGCGAGCAGCGCCGCCTGCCGGACGTCCTCCGATGTGACGTCGGTCCGCCCCGCCCAGGCGGCGAGCGCGGTCGCGGTCCGGGCCATCACGATGTCGGCGCGCATGCCGTCGACCTCGAACGCGGCGCAGGTCGCGGCGATCTGGAGCAGCGCGGCGTCCCCGAGCACGACCTGCGGCAGCAGGGCGCGGGCGGCGACGATCCGGTCCCGCAGCGCGGTCTCCTCGGCCGCCCAGCGGGCGGCGAAGGCGGCCGGGTCGTCCTCGAAAGCGAGCCTCCGGCGCACCACTTCGACCCGCTGCTCGGGCTCGCGCGAGGCGGCGACCTCGACGGTGAGCCCGAACCGGTCGAGCAACTGCGGCCGCAGCTCGCCCTCCTCGGGGTTCATCGTGCCCACGAGCAGGAACCGCGCGGCGTGCCGCACGGAGACGCCCTCGCGCTCGACGTAGGAGGAGCCCATGGCGGCGGCGTCGAGCAGCAGATCGATCAGATGGTCGTGCAGCAGATTGACCTCGTCGACGTACAGGATGCCGCGATGCGCATCGGCCAGCAGCCCCGGCTCGAACGCCTTCACACCGTCGGCGAGCGCCTTCTCGATGTCCAGCGCGCCGACCAGCCGGTCCTCGGACGCGCCGACGGGCAGCTCGACCATGCGCGCGGGCCGGGAGTCGGCCCCGGCCGCCCGGTGCGGCCCGTCCGGGCAGCCCGGATCGGGCGAGGCGGGATCACAGCTGAACCGGCACCCGGCGACCACGGCCACCGGCGGCAGCAGATCGGCGAGCGCCCGCACGGCGGTCGACTTGGCGGTCCCCTTCTCGCCGCGCACGAGAACCCCGCCCACCGCCGGGCTGACGGCGTTCAGCAGCAACGCCAGCCGCAGGTCGTCCATCCCGACGACGGCGGTGAACGGATACCGGGTGCTCACAGGCTGGTCCTTTCCACGAGTTCCAACGGCTGATCCACCGGCCGCCTCACGGCGCGCCCGGCGGTACGAACGGAAGGCCTTCCGGCGGGCCGGTCTCGATCAGACGCAGCAGCGCGTCCGTGTCCGCGTGTTCCTCGATCAGGTCGCCGAGGCGGTCCAGCTGCTCCTCCCGCAGCGCGCCGAACGACGTGTCCGGTGCCGGGACGAAGCGGCGGCCCGCCGCCGTCGCGACCTCACGGAGGAACGCCCGCCTGAAGCCGTCGCTCTCCAGGGAGCCGTGCCAGTGCGTTCCCCACACCGCGCCCACCCGGCAGCCGTCCAGGAACGGCTCGCCGCCGTGTACGTCCGCGACACCGTGGTGGATCTCGTAGCCCTCGACGCGCTCGCCGAGCGCCTCGCCGACCGGGCGGGCCAGGGTCTTCTCCACCGCGAAGCGGACCCGTACGGGCAGCAGCCCGAGCCCGGCCACGCTGCCCGCCTTGGACTCGACCTCGTCCTCGATGTGCTCCGACAGCGCCTGGAAGCCGCCGCAGATGCCGAGCACCGGCCGGCCCTCCGCCGCGCGCCGCGCGATAGCGTCCGCAAGGCCTCGCTCCCGCAGCCAGGCCAGCGCCTTCACCGTCCCGCGCGTCCCCGGTACGACGACCAGGTCCGCGTCGACGAGCTCCTCCGCGCGGTCCACGAACCGCACCACCACGCCCGGCTCGGCCGCCAGCGCGTCGACGTCCGTGAAGTTCGACATCAGCGGGACCGCGCAGACCGCGACCCGCAGCACGTCCTCGCCGACCGGCGGCGCGACCACGGACTCCCGCACCGCGCCGCGCAGCGAGACCCGCAGGCCGTCCTCCTCGTCGATGCCGAGGCCGTGCGCGTACGGCAGGACGCCGAAGGTCCGCCGCCCGGTCAGGCCGTGCAGCATGTCGAGACCCGGTTCCAGCAGCGTCACGTCGCCGCGGAACTTGTTCACCAGGTACCCGGCGATCAGCCGCTGGTCCTCCGGCGCGAGCAGCGCCGTCGTTCCGAAGAACTGGGCGAACACCCCGCCCCGGTCGATGTCCCCGACGACCACCACCGGCAGCTCCGCCGCCCGCGCGATCCCCATGTTGACGATGTCCGTGCGCCGCAGGTTGATCTCGGCGGGGCTGCCCGCGCCCTCGCAGATCACCGCGTCGTACGTGCTCCGCAGCTCCTCCAGGCAGCCGAGGACCGGCTCGAACAGCTCCTTCTGCCGGCCCCCGTGGTACCCGCGGGCGCTCAGCTCGCCGACCGGCCTGCCCATCAGCACGACCTGGCTGGACCGGTCGCTGCCGGGCTTCAGCAGCACCGGGTTCATCAGCGCGGTCGGCTCGACCCGTGCCGCCTGCGCCTGCATGGCCTGCGCCCGGCCGATCTCCGCGCCCTCCCGGGTCACGAAGGAGTTCAGGGACATGTTCTGTCCCTTGAACGGCGCGACCTTGATCCCCTGCCGGACCAGCCAACGGCAGATGCCGGCCGTGACGACGCTCTTGCCCGCGTCGGACGTGGTCCCGGCGACCAGCAGCCCCCCGCCTCTCATGCACCCCTCCGCTTCCACGCGCCCGCCACGAGCCTTCCGGCCACACACACCCCCAGCGTCAGCGCCGTCACCCGGCGCGACAGACGTACCGCCCGCTCGATGTCGGCCACCGCCACGTCCCGGCCCGGCCCGTTCAGGACCGGCCGGTGCTCGACCCGCCCGCCGTACGACAGGGTGCCCCCGAGCCGTACGCCGAGCGCCCCCGCGAACGAGGCCTCCACCGGGCCCGCGTTGGGGCTCGGGTGCTTCGCCGCGTCCGCGCGCCAGGCCCGTACCGCGCCCTGGCGGTCGCCGCCGGCGACGGTGGCCAGCGCGGCGGTCAGCCGGGCGCCCGGCCATCCGGCCAGGTCGTCGAGCCGGGCCGACGCCCAGCCGAACCGGCGGTACCGCGCGGACTTGTGGCCGACCATCGCGTCCAGGGTGTTCACCGCGCGGAAGCCGAGCAGCCCCGGCACTCCCGCGACCGCGCCCCACACGAGCGCGCCCACCACGGCGTCGGAGGTGTTCTCGGCGACCGACTCGACGACGGCGCGGGCCATCCCCGGACCGTCCAGCGCCTGCGGGTCGCGTCCGCACAGATGGGGCAGCCGCTCCCGGGCGGCCTCCAGGTCGCCCGCCGCGAGCGCGCCGCCGATCGCCCGGGCCTCCCGGCCCAGACTCGTGCCGCCGACGACGGCCCACACGGAGGCTGCGGTCAGCGCGACGGAGGCGGTGCTCCGGCCCCTGACGGCCCGGGCCGCGAGCGCGCCCGCGGCGGCGGCGCCGCCCACGCAGGCGGCGGTGTGCAGCGCACCCCAGCCGCGGTGGTCGCGCCACAGGACGCGCTCGACCGCCCCCGCGGCCCGGCCGAAGGCCGCGACGGGATGGCCCCGGCGCGGGTCGCCCAGGGCGAGATCGGCCACCAGACCGGCGGTGGCGCCGTACGCGAAGACAGCTGTGGCTGAACTGCGGCCAGGCATGGCGCATTGTCCTCACTCAGGGTCCGCGCCCTGGCTCGACGTGACCGGCGGCGAGAGTTCCTGGCTCCCGGGGCTCGTACCTCGTACCCCGGTCACAGTGGCGGGACCGCGCCGGATTCGCACCGGGCTTCCTCTTCGTTGCCGCCGTAATGGCCCCGTGAGTCCACCACGCCCCGCGAACAGCCGTCAACTCACCCTTGACCTGCGACGGGTCACTGTGCGAAGCACCACAAACACGACGGCCGGGCGGGCCGCACCCGAAGGTGCGACCCGCCCGGCCGGTGGTTCCGGATCGTCAGGCGACGATCAGATAGATGCCGTACGCGACGGCCGCCGCGCACAGCGCGAAGCAGGCGTACGCGCCGGTCCGCGCCAGTGCGGCGGAGCCGCCCTGCGCGGCGGCCCGCTCCTGCTTGGAGAGGCCGGCGATGCCGAGGGTGAACAGGCCCACGAGGGCGACGGTCGCCACGAGGCTGACTCCGAAGACGGAGCCGAGAGCTGCCCAGTCGATCTTCATGTCGTTCGTTCCTTACACCGCGGCGGCGGAGGCCGGGGGAGCGGCCGGGTCCGTGGGGGCCGGCGTGGGGATGGTGGTCTTGAGGTCCTCGTCCGCGACGGCGGCGACGGAGCCGGCCGGCGGCGGGGTGACGGCCGCGATGGCCGTGGTCACGACACCCGCGGGCTCGGCGTCGACGTCCGTGTCGTTGACGTTGGTGTGGTCGACGACCTGGCGGCGGGAGATGACCCAGATGGCGACGCAGGAGGCGATCAGGAAGGCCGTGACGGCGGCGACGCCCCAGGAGCCCTGACGGGCGACGTACTCGGCGCCGGCCCCGACCAGGCCCGCGGCCGGAAGGGTCAGGCCCCAGGCGACGAACATCCGGGTGGCGGTCGACCAGCGGACGACGCCGCCCTTGCGGCCCAGGCCCGCGCCCATGACGGCGCCGGAGCAGGAGTGCGTGGTCGAGAGGGAGAAGCCCAGGTGGGAGGAGGCCAGGATGACCGTGGCCGCGCTGGTCTGCGCGGCGAAGCCCTGCTGCGGCTGGAGGTCCGTCAGGCCCTTGCCCATCGTGCGGATGATGCGCCAGCCGCCGAGGTAGGTGCCGAGCGCGATCGCCGTACCGGCGGAGACGATGACCCAGACCGGCGGGTTCGAGCCGGGGGCGAGGGCGCCGCCGGCGACCAGGGCCAGGGTGATGATGCCCATCGTCTTCTGGGCGTCGTTGGTGCCGTGGGCGAGGGAGACGAGACCGGCGGACGCGATCTGACCGGCCCGGTAGCCCTTCTCGGTCGCCTTGCCGTCCGCGTTCTTGCCGAGGCGGTACGAGAGCCGGGTGCCGAGCATCGCGGCGATGCCGGCGACCAGCGGGGCCGCGACGGCCGGGATCAGGACCTTGGTGACGACGACGTCGCCGTTGACGCCGCTGACGCCGATCGAGGCGACGGTCGCACCGATGAGGCCGCCCATCAGAGCGTGGGAGGAGCTGGACGGCAGTCCGACCAGCCAGGTCACGAGATTCCACAGGATCGCGCCGACGAGCGCGGCGAGGATCACTTCGGGCTGGATGCCCTCTTCGTTGACCAGTCCCTTGGAGATCGTGTTGGCGACCTCGATGGACAGGAAGGCGCCGACGAGGTTCAGCACGGCGGACATGGCCACCGCCGTCTTCGGCTTGAGTGCACCGGTCGAGATGGTCGTGGCCATCGCGTTGGCGGTGTCGTGGAAACCGTTCGTGAAATCGAACACGAGAGCTGTCACGACCACAATGGCGAGCAGCAGCGTGATGTGTTCCATTTACCCAGGCAATCGTTTGACGTCAGTGGCGCGTCGAACGTAAGCAACCTGAGTGAACGGAAGATGAACTGGGTCGGGCGATGGGGTGTCTCGAACCGGGTTCCGGGGATTCCGCTTAGCCGTGGGGTCGCTCGAACGAGGCGGGTGTGACCGGCGGTAATACCCGTACTCGTGGGGGAGTGGCCGGTGTGTGCCGGTACGGCCACTATCGCCCGGCGGCCCGTCGCCGCCCCGGCCGACGCGGTCGGAAGAGATTCTGGTCACCCTGGCGGCCCCCTGTCGGCTGGCAGAGCGCCGCACCCGTACCGACACTGGAACGGTGCGCCCGGCTACAGCGACGGCAGCGGCCGTCACCACCCTGATCGGTGTCGGCGCGGCCGTGTACGCGGTCGGCCGGTACGCCAGTGACGCGGCCCTCAACCCGCCGCCCGGCCGGCCCCTGCCCGGCGACCCCAGACTCACCGTCCACGCCACGGGCCCGGGCCGGATCACCCTGACCCGCAGCCTCGCCGCGCTCCGCCCCGGCACGTACGGCATCGAGGGCACCGACGTGCACGCCGTCGTCGGCCCCGTGCTCGACCACGTCCCGCACACCGCCGACACCGTCGTGCGCCGGCTCGAACGGGTCGAACAGGGCACGCTGCAGACCGGCGCCAAGGTCCGGCTCACCCCGCAGCTGCACGCCGGGACCCCGCTCAGCGCCCTCGGCGTCGAGTACCAGGACGTCGAGATCCCCGGCGAGCTGGGCACCCTGCCCGCCTGGCACGTGGCCGGGCCCCGCTCCACCTGGGTGATCACCCTGCACGGCCTCGGCACCACCCGGCAGCACCCCCTCAATCTGCTGCCCTTCCTGCGCCGGCACCAGATCCCCGTCCTCATGCCTGCCTATCGCGGCGACCCGGGCGCCCCCAGCTCCCCGGACGGCCTCGGGCACCTCGGCGAATCGGAGTGGCGCGACGTCGACGCGGCCATCCGGCACGCGGTCCGGCACGGCGCCCAGAAGGTCGTCCTGCACGGCTGGTCCACCGGCGCCACCATGGCCCTGCACGCCGCCGTCGGCTCCGGACTGCGCGAGCGCGTCGCCGGCCTCGTGCTCGACTCCCCGGTCCTCGACCAGGAGGCCACCCTGCGCGCCCTCGCCGCCGCCCGCCGCACCCCCGCCCCGCTGCTGCCGCTCGCCGTCCGCGCCGCGCGCAGCAGGAGCGGACTGCACGGCGAGCCGCTCCAGGAGTCCACCGACCCGCAGGCCCTGCGGGTGCCGGCGCTCCTGTTCCACGGGCCCGACGACACCCTCGCGCCCTGGGAGCCGTCCCGCGAACTCGCGGCGCTCCGCCCGGACCTGGTCACCCTCAGGAGCGTCCCGCACGCCCCGCACGCGGCCATGTGGAACGCCGACCCGACCCGCTACGAAGAGGCTCTGCGCCGCTTCCTCATCCCCCTGCTCTAGGGGCCGCCGCGGACGGCCGCGGGATTCCGATTGGGCTTTCGGGCCGTCAGCGGGAAGACTGCCCCCGTGACGTCTCGAAAGCCTGATGAGCAATTGGCGCGCAACTCCAGACTCCGACTCGTCCGTCCGCGGGCCTTCGCCACCGCCCGACGGGCCGTGACGACCCGCCGGACCCGGCCGGCGCCGCGGCCGCCCGAGGGCACCCCGCCCCGCCAGGAACTGGCCCGCCAGGCGCGGACCGTCCTCGGCGACGCCGTCCGGATCGCCCGCTGGGCCTCCGTCGCACGGACCCCCGAAGCACTCCCGGCCCGGGAACGGGCCGCCGCCGAACTCGACCTGACGCCGGACCAGATCCGGGCCGGCTGGGACCGCGCCCGGCTCGCCGGGCTCGTCGAGCTGCACGGCGACACCGCCCGCCCCGGCTGGCGGCTGCACGCCTGGGACCGCGACGACTCCGCCGTGCTGCGCGGCTGGGTCGCGCTCTTCGACGCCTGGTCGCTCGTGCACCCCGCCCCCGAGGACGTCGCCCCCGGCGCCGTCGCGGAGGTCGTCGAAGCCGTCCCGCAGTTGCTCTCCCTCCTCCAGCTGTCCGCCGGGCCCGTGCTCGTCCCGGCGCTGCTCGACCTGCTCCGGCAGCGCGTCGAGGAACTGCGCGAGGAACGCTGCGAGGTGCCCGCCCCGGACACCGCCGCCGACCCCGCGGAGCCGGCCGCCGCGACCGACGCACTCGCGACCGAGGGGCTCGCGACCGAGGGGCTCGCGACCGAGGCACTCGCCGCCGAGGCGCTCGCACCGCTGCTCGGCTGGGCCCTGGAGGGCCTCGCCGCCGTCGGCGCGCTCACCCTCGGCGAGGGCCAGGCCACCCTCACCCCGCTCGGCAACTGGGCGGTCTGGGTCAAGCTGGAGCAGATCTGCGTCGCCGCGCAGAGCCCCGCCGGCAACATCGAGCAGTCCGCCGAGGACATGCTGCGCGGCTGCGCCCGGCTCACCCCCGGCCCGGCCCGCGCCGAGTACCGCGCCTGGCTCGCCGCCCGCACGCTCGGCAGCGCCGTCACCGAACTGCTCGCCGTCGCCCGTGGCGAGGACGCCCTGCTGCGCGGGCTCGCCTTCGAGGCGCTCCGCGTCGTCGGCGCCCCCGCCGAGGCGGAGGTGCGCGCCGCCGCCGAGGAGCCCTCGCTGCGCCCGTACGCACTGCTCTGGCTCGCCGAGTACGACGGCGCCGACCCGGACGACGCCCAGGACGTGCTCACCCGCGAGGAGGCGACCTGGCTCTGGGTGGACACCGCGGCCGCCGTCGCCGACCACGGCGAGAGCACCCTGCTGGTCCGCCACCTCGAATCCGCCGTGCAGGGCACCGTCCCCGCCCTGCTCGACGAGGTCCGGGCGGTCGGCCACCCGCGCACCGTGCAGGTCCTGGTCGCGCTCGCCGCGGCGCACCCCGATCCCGCCCTCGCCAAGGCGGTCCGGCGGGCGGCCTTCCAGGTCCACACCGGCGGCGCCTGACCGCCCGCTCCGGCTACTCCGCGGTGCCGGGGGCGTACGTGCCGAAGCTCCACACGTTGCCCTCGGTGTCCCGGGCCATGTAGTCCCGGGCGCCGTACTCCTGGTCCGTCGGCGGCATCACGATCTCGGCGCCGTGGGCCACCGCCCGCGCATGGTGTTCGTCCACGTCGTCCACGTGGACGAACACGCCGGCCGGCCCGGCCCCGGCCATCAGCTTGTCGAACTCGCTGCCCGTCCCTCTGCTCCCGAGCATCACCATCCCGTTCCCGTACGAGAGCTCGGCGTGCAGCACCCGGCCGTCCTCGCCCTCGTACACGGCGGTCTCGGTGAAGCCGAACCCCTCCGTGAGCAGCTTGATCGCGGCCTTCGCGTCGTCGTAGGTCAGGGTCGGACAGATATGGGGCGCCTCGGCCATCCCGATCACTCCTTCTCGCTCGATCGACTCGCCGGAATGTGATCTGGCTCTCAGTCTGGCAGCCGCCACCGACAACGCGCCCAATCCGCGCCGGAATCGACGGCGGCTCAGCGGAAGGTGTTGCAGCGCGCCATGTCTCCGGTCGTGTAGCCGGTGTAGAACCACTGCTGCCGCTGCGCCGCCGACCCGTGCGTCCAGCTCTCCGGCGTCACCCGCCCCTGGAACCGCTCCTGGATCCGGTCGTCGCCCACCGCGGCCGCCGCGTCCAGGCCGTCCCGGATATCGGCGTCGGTCAGCCGCGTCAGCAGAGGCCGCCCGGTCCGCTCGGTCGGCGTGGTCGTCGCGTGCCGCGCCCACACGCCCGCGTAGCAGTCCGCCTGCAGCTCCACCCGTACCGCGTTGGAGTTCGCGCCGGTCCGCCCGTCCTGCGAGCGGCTCAGCGTCCCCATCAGGTTCTGCACGTGGTGCCCGTACTCGTGCGCCACCACGTACGCCTGCGCGAACGGGCCGCCACCGGCGCCGAACCTGGTCCGCAGCTCCTCGAAGAACCCCAGGTCGAGATAGACCTGCCGGTCGCCCGGGCAGTAGAACGGCCCGACCGCCGAACTCGCCGCGCCGCACGCCGTCCCCACCCGGTCCGTGAACATGACCGTGCGCGCCGGCCCGTACCGCCCGCCCCGCCGCGCGTACTCGGCGCCCCAGTAGTCCTGGACGCTGTTGACGACCGCGACGATCCGGCAGTCCTCGCGGGTGTTCGCGTCCGCGCCGGTCCGGCACTGCCGGTCCACCTGGGCCGCCGAGGACGCCGTCGCCACCGGGTCCTCGCCCCCGGACGACAGTCCCAGCTGCTCGGGGCCCACGCCGAAGAGGACGCCGAGGATCAGGGCGATGAGGCCGATGACGCCGCCGCCGACCGTGGCCTTCCCGCCCGGGATCCGGCCGCCCCGGGCGTCCCGCACCTCCGAGGTGTCCAGGTCGGCGTCGTCGTCGAACTGCATGGGCCCACACCCTCCGCGTCACTGCCGCGGCAGGGGCCGCCGCCCTGCGCCGAGTATCGATCACTCGCACATGGTTCGCCCCTTTTGTCGGATGTGAGGAGGGCGACCCCCGGGCACGGAAAATCAGTTGCATGCGCCCGTTAGACTGGCCTCATGGCCATTCTCCCCGCGCATTAGACGGCGTCGAAGCCCGCAGCGCCCGTCCTTCCGCCGTCCATACCGCCCTGGAGTCTGTCCGTGATCACCGCTTCCGGCATCGAGCTGCGCGCCGGCGCCCGCGTCCTCATCGAGTCCGCTTCCTTCCGTATCGCCAAGGGCGACCGCATCGGTCTGGTCGGCCGCAACGGCGCCGGCAAGACCACCCTCACCAAGTGCCTCGCAGGCGAGGGCCAGCCCGCCGCCGGCACCATCGCCCGCTCGGGCGAGGTCGGCTACCTCCCGCAGGACCCGCGCACCGGCGACCTCGACGTCCTGGCCCGTGACCGGGTCCTCTCCGCGCGCGGCCTCGACGTGCTGATCCGCAAGATGCGGCAGAACGAGGAGCGCATCGCCACCGGCGCGGGCGCCACCCGCGAGAAGGCGCTGCGACAGTACGAGCGCCAGGAGACCGAGTTCCTCACCAAGGGCGGGTACGCCGCCGAGGCCGAGGCCGCCACCATCGCCGCCGCGCTGGGTCTGCCCGACCGGGTGCTCGGCCAGCCGCTGCACACCCTCTCCGGCGGTCAGCGCCGCCGGATCGAGCTGGCCCGGATCCTCTTCTCGGACGCCGACACCCTGCTCCTCGACGAGCCCACCAACCACCTCGACGCCGACTCGATCGTCTGGCTGCGCGACTACCTGAAGACCTACCGCGGCGGCTTCATCGTGATCTCCCACGACGTCGACCTGGTCGAGACGGTCGTCAACAAGGTCTTCTACCTGGACGCCAACCGCTCCGTCATCGACGTCTACAACATGGGCTGGAAGCTCTACCAGCAGCAGCGCGAGGCGGACGAGAAGCGACGCAAGCGCGAGCGCCAGAACGCCGAGAAGAAGGCCGCCGCGCTCAACTCGCAGGCCGACAAGATGCGCGCCAAGGCCACCAAGACCGTCGCCGCGCAGAACATGGCCAAGCGCGCCGAGCGCCTGCTGTCCGGCCTGGAGGCGGTCCGCGTCTCCGACAAGGTCGCCAAGCTGCGCTTCCCGGAGCCCGCGCCCTGCGGCAAGACCCCGCTGACGGCGGAGGGCCTGTCGAAGTCGTACGGCTCCCTCGAGATCTTCACCGACGTGGACCTTGCGATCGACAAGGGCTCGCGCGTCGTCATCCTCGGCCTCAACGGTGCCGGCAAGACCACTCTGCTCCGCCTGCTCGGCGGCGTCGAGCAGCCGGACACCGGCCAGGTCACCCCGGGCCACGGCCTCAAGCTCGGCTACTACGCCCAGGAGCACGAGACCCTCGACCCGGACCGCAGCGTCCTGGAGAACATGCGCTCGGCGGCCCCCGACCTCGACCTCGTCGAGGTGCGCAAGGTCCTCGGCTCGTTCCTGTTCTCCGGCGACGACGTAGACAAGCCGGCCGGCGTGCTCTCCGGCGGCGAGAAGACCCGGCTCGCGCTCGCGACCCTCGTCGTCTCCTCGGCGAACGTGCTGCTCCTCGACGAACCGACGAACAACCTCGACCCGGCCAGCCGCGAGGAGATCCTCGGCGCGCTGCGCACCTACAAGGGCGCGGTCGTGCTCGTCACCCACGACGAGGGCGCCGTCGAGGCGCTCGACCCGGAGCGGATCATCCTGCTCCCGGACGGCGTCGAGGACCTGTGGGGCGCGGACTACGCGGACCTCGTGGCGCTCGCCTGATCATCTCCGTAGGGATCATTCGGCTCATCGGTGATCCGTCATCTGAGTGAGAACGTCTGGTACCGGGGCGCGACGCCGTGCGGAATCCTTCCGTCGGGCGGCGCGCCCCGTCTCTTCGGGCGGCACGGCCCTGACCTGGCACTTCCGTCGTGAGCGCGGCCTGGAGGCGCCATGGACACGACCGGAATCCAGAATTCCGGTCGTGGCGACCCCTTCCCTGGACGCGAAGGTCGTGTCACGGACCTTGTCGAATGGGTGGCCAGGACGTCCGGGAGGGGTGATCATGAGAAGTCCAGAGCGCACTTCCCATGAGGAGGCACGGGTGGCCGAGACTCTGAAGAAGGGCAGCCGGGTGACCGGCGCCGCGCGCGACAAGCTCGCGGCAGACCTGAAGAAGAAGTACGACTCCGGTGCGAGCATCCGGGCGCTGGCCGAAGAGACCGGCCGCTCCTACGGATTCGTCCACCGGATGCTCAGTGAGTCCGGAGTGACGTTGCGCGGACGTGGCGGAGCGACACGAGGCAAGAAGGCAGCCTCGGCCTGACGCCGGGGCGCGGCTCGTCCGGACCACCGGTTCCGACGGTTGCCACCCGGTCGACCGAGGGGTCGACCGGGTGGTTACTGTGCAGTAGCTTAGCTTGGGCACCGTAACGCCGAGCTGTGCTGCACC
The DNA here is from genome assembly GCF_033343995.1 of Streptomyces sp. HUAS YS2. NCBI lineage: Bacteria > Bacillati > Actinomycetota > Actinomycetes > Kitasatosporales > Streptomycetaceae > Streptomyces > Streptomyces solicathayae. The sequence continues at coordinate 6,193,669 of NZ_CP137573.1, forward strand.
CGAACCGGAGGGGCCTCATGACTTCGTCCGACTCTGTCGACTCCGTCCACGTCATCGACAAGGACGGCGTACGACTCACCGTCGAGGACGCCGTTGCCACGGTGACCCTGACCAATCCCACCAAGCGCAACGCCCAGTCTCCCGCTCTGTGGCGGGCGTTGACGGAAGCGGGTCGGTCGCTGCCGGGCAGCGTGCGGGTCGTCGTGCTGCGCGGCGAGGGCAAGTCCTTCTCCGCGGGCCTCGACCGGCAGGCGTTCACGCCCGAGGGCTTCGACGGCGAGCCGTCCTTCCTCGACCTGGCGCGCGGCGGAGACGCGGAGCTGGACGCCGTCATCGCCGAGTACCAGGAGGCGTTCACCTGGTGGCGCCGCAGCGACCTCGTGTCGATCGCGGCCGTCCAGGGCCATGCGATCGGCGCCGGCTTCCAGCTCGCCCTCGCCTGCGACCTGCGGGTCGTCGCCGAGGACGTGCAGTTCGCCATGCGTGAGACGAGCCTGGGCCTGGTCCCGGACCTCACCGGCACGCACCCCCTCGTCTCGCTGGTCGGCTACGCCCGCGCGCTGGAGATCTGCGCGACGGGCCGCTTCGTCCACGCCGACGAGGCGGAGCGCATCGGCCTCGCCAACATCGCCGTGCCCGCCGGTGAACTCGACGCGACGGTACGGGACTTGAGCGCCGCGCTGCTCGCCGCGCCGCGCGACGCGGTCATCGAGACCAAGGCCCTGCTCCAGGGCGTCTCCGGCCGCTCCTACGAGGACCAGCGCGTAGCCGAACGCGCCGCCCAGGCCCGCCGCCTGCGAGACCTCGCAGGCCTCGGCGACTAGCGCGCGAGCGCGCGCGGCGCGACCGCCGCCGCACCCCACCACCGTGTGGGCAGTCGTCCCGTTGTGCCCACCCTCCCCCAAGCTCTCGGCTTCGCTCGAGCAGGGGGGACCCCCATCGCCCCAGCGGAACGAATGCCCACAACGTGGGGGAGGGAGGCGGCCGCGCCGCGCCCTAGCGGATGTCCGTCACCAGGACCGTGACCGGGACGTCGTGGTTCGGGGCCTCCGCCGCCCGGGCCTCCCGGGCCACGTCCGACGTGCGGCGGGTCGAGGTCACGACGACCTCCACCCGGACGTGGTCGTGGCCCCGGCGTACGGCCGTGACCGTCACCGGGTCTCCCTCGGGTGGCGCAGTCGGTGCCGGGGAATCCGGGACCTCGTCCAGCAGGGACGTCACCCGCAGGTCCACCTCCACGACCGGGAGCCCCAGGCGGTCCCGGGCCGCGGCGAACAGCGCCTCCCGTACCGCCTCCGCGAGCCCCGGCAGCGGCCGGTCCGCCGTCGCCGCGAACTCCGCCCTGATCCGCAGCCGGCCCGGCGGCAGCCCGCCCGGCGGTACGGGGAAGGGCGCGGCGGCCTCCTCGGCCGCGAGCTCCACCCGCAGCGCCCCCGGCGCCACGCCCCGTACCTCCGCGGCCGCCTGCCGCAGCACCTCCCGCGCCGCCTGCTCCGCAACCCATGTGCCGTCCGCCGCGAAGCCGAGCGGCAGCGCCCGGCCCCAGGCCGGGCGTCCGCGGAGCGTCGGGGCGCGTCCCTCAGCCGTCGTCATAGGGCCCAGCCTGCCGCATCCTTGGCGCGCGATTGGGGAAGCGCACTTAGTGTGGTCAGCGGAGCCCATTTCCGCACGGAAGGGACGAATGGTGATGACCAGTACCCCACAGACCGACGAGACGTCCGCGACCGAGCCCCAGGCCTCGACGCGTCGCACCTCGGTGACCAAACGTGGCGGAGGCGATCCCGGGGCCCGCGGCCGGACCACGATCGCCGACGGCGTGGTCGAGAAGATCGCCGGACTGGCCGCCCGGGACGTCGACGGCGTCCACGCCATGGGCAGCGGCCTGTCCCGAACCTTCGGGGCCGTACGCGAACGCGTGCCGGGTGGCGGAGGCAAGACCTCCGGCGTGACGCGCGGCGTGAAGGCCGAGGTCGGCGAGGTGCAGACCGCCCTCGACCTGGAGATCGTCGTCGACTACGGCGTCTCCATCGCGGACGTCGCCCGCGACGTCCGCGAGAACGTGGTCGCCGCCGTCGAGCGGATGACCGGCCTGGAGGTCGTCGAGGTCAACATCGCCGTGAGCGATGTGAAGCTGCCGGAGGAAGAGGAAGAAGAGTCGGAGACGCGGCTCCAGTAGCCACGTCCCCGGCGGAAGGAGCTCAGCATGAGCATGGCGGTGGCCGGCATGTTGGCCGGCATGGCCCTCGGTTTCGCCGGGTACTTCGGCGGCTTCGGGGCGTTCCTGCTGGTCGCGGCCCTGGGGGCGGTCGGCTTCGTGGCCGGCCGGTTCCTCGACGGCGACCTCGAACCCGGCGACCTCTTCCGGGGTCGCGAGCGCGGCGACAGGCGGAGGTGACCATCGGTGGCCAGAGACCCGGTCACCGCCGCCGAACGGGGGGAGACCACGATCGCCGACCGCGTCGTGGCGAAGATCGCCGCGCAGGCCGCGCGCGAGGCCCTGGTGCGCGTACCCAGGGGCGGTCACAAACCGCACGCCACGGTCGTGGTGCACCGTGACGTCGCGCACGTCTCCGTCACCCTCGAACTCGACTACCCCTCCGACATCGGCCGCCAGTGCGGCGCGGTCCGCAGCCGGGTCACCGAACGTGTGACGACCCTGGCCGGCATGGAGGTGCCCGAGGTGGCCGTCCAGGTCGAGCGGCTGCACTCCCCGCACGCCGGCCACGAGGCACGGGGGAGGCTGCGATGAGCACCACCGGTACCGAAAAACCGCAACCGCAACCCCAGCCCGCGCCGGGAGAGATCCCCGTGCTCGAGGACGGCTCCGCACGCGACCGACGCGCCGGCCGCTTCTGGTCCGTACGGCGCATCCCCGCGGCGATCGTCGCGCTCGTCGTGCTCGGGGCCGCCGGGCTGCTGCTCTACGACGTGGCGGCGGTCCGGGCCGACCACTCCGCCATGCAGTGGCGGCGCAGCCTCGCCGACGACCTCGCCACCCGCCCCCTGGACAACGCATGGGTGCTCGCCGGCGCCGGCCTCGCCGTCGTCCTCGGCATCTGGCTGCTCGTCCTGGCGCTCACCCCGGGGCTGCGCGCGGTGCTGCCGATGCGCCGCGAGCACACCGACGTACGCGCCGGACTCGACCGGGAGGCGGCGTCGCTGGTGCTGCGCGACCGGGCGATGGAGGTCTCCGGCGTGCAGTCGGTACGGGTGCGGACCGGGCGCTCCAGGGTGAAGGTGCGGGCCCTGTCGCACTTCCGCGAACTCGACCAGGTGCGCGCGGACCTGACGGCCGTGCTCGACGCCGGAATCGACGAGCTCAGCCTCTCCGCACCGCCGGCGCTGATCCTCCGGGTCGGCCGCCCACCGAGGAAGAAGAAGTGAGGTGACGTCCATGCTGCGGCGCTTCAACCGGGTGCTGCTCGGGCTCGCCGGCCTCGTCCTGCTGGTCGGCGGCGGGGCCGTGCTCGCCGCCGGGTTCGACCTCGGCGTGCCGTCCTGGTGGCCTTGGTCCGGTCCGTCGGACGTGCTGCTGTCCGAGGCGGACCGGCAGCGGTGGCGCGCGGAGAGCTGGTGGTGGCCGACGGTCATCGCGGTGCTCGGCGTGCTCGTGCTGCTGGCACTGTGGTGGCTGATCGCCCAGTTCCGGCGCGGCCGGCTGGCCGAGGTGCTGGTCGCCACCGGCGACGGAGACGCGGCGGTGGTGCGCGGCCCCGCCCTGGAACACGTTCTGGAGGCGGACGTGTCGGTCCTGGAGGGCGTGTCCCGGGCCAAGGTCTCGCTGCGCGGCCGGCGCACCGCCCCGACCACCCGGGTCCGGCTTCTCCTCGAGGCGTACGCCTCGCCCGGCAGGGCCCTGACGGCGCTCACCGACGAGGCCCTGGAGCACGCCCGTACCTCGACGGGCCTCGCGTCGATCCCGACCGAGGCCCGCCTGCGCGCGGTCAAGCACCACGCCCGCCGCGTCACCTGAGGCCCGCCGCGTGCCCGGACCGCCCCGCGTCACCCGACGCCCGGGCGGTCCGTCAGAACCCGTGCCGCAGCCCGCCGTCCACCGGCAGCATCACACCGGTCAGGAACGACGCGGCCGGCGACAGCAGGAACGCCGCCGCGCGCCCGAACTCCTCCGGCCGGCCGTAGCGGCGCAGCGGGATGTGGGACTCGTGGGAGGCGCGGGTCGCCTCCGCGTCGCCGGACAGGGCGTCCAGCTCGCGCACCCGGTCGGTGTCCACCCGGCCCGGCAGCAGGCCGACCACCCGGATGCCGCTCGGTCCCAGATCGCGGGCGAGCGACTTGGCGAACCCGGCGAGGCCCGGGCGCAGCCCGTTCGAGATCGTCAGGCCCGGGATCGGCTCGTACACCGAGCCCGACAGCACGAAGCCGATCACGCCGCCCTCGGTCAGCGTCCCGGCCGCCGCGCGCGCCATCCGCACCGCGCCCAGGTACACCGCGTCGAACGCCGCCTGCCACTGCTCGTCGGTGTTGTCGACGCCGAAGCCGGGCGCCGGTCCGCCGACGCTGATCAGGATGCCGTCGAAGCGCCCGAACCGGGCCCTCGCCTCCCCGATCACCCGCTCCGCCGCGCCGGCGTCCGCGTTGTCCGCCGCCACGCCCAGCGCGTCCGGCCCCAGTTCGGCCGCCGCCTTCGCGACCGACGCCGCGTCCCGCCCGGTCACCACGACCTTCGCGCCGTCCGCGAGCAGGGCCTCCGCGGAGGCCCTGCCGAGCCCCCGGGTCGCGCCGGTCACGACGTACACGCGGTCCTTCAGTCCAAGATCCATGGGCCTATCCTGCCGCCTGCCCCTCCCGGCCGACCACCGCGCCCCGGTCGAGCCCCAGCGCCGTGCCCACCAGGCCGATGTGGCTGAACGCCTGCGGGAAGTTCCCCAGCTGGCGCCCCGCCACCGGGTCGTACTCCTCCGCGAGCAGCCCCACGTCGCTGCGGAGCGCGAGCAGCCGCTCGAACACCTCCCGGGCCTCGTCCTTCCGGCCGATCAGCATCAGCGCGTCGGCCAGCCAGAACGTGCAGGCCAGGAACGCGCCCTCCTGCCCCGGCAGCCCGTCGACCGCCCGCGCGGTGCTGTAGCGGCGGACGAATCCGCCGTGCCCCAGCTCGCGCCGGACCGCGTCCACCGTGCCGACCACCCGCGGGTCGTCCGGTGGCAGGAAGCCGACCCGGGGGATCAGCAGCGTGGCCGCGTCCAGCTCCTGCGAGCCGTACGACTGGGTGAAGGTGTTCCGCTCCGGGTCGTACGCCCGCTCGCACACCTCCGCGTGCACCTCGTCCCGCATCGCCCACCACCGCGCCGGGTCCCCGTTCAGCGACGGGTCGTCCTCCAGCGTGCGGACCGCCCGGTCGGCGGCGACCCAGGCCATCACCTTCGAGTGGGTGAAGTGGCGGCGCGGACCGCGCACCTCCCACAGCCCCTCGTCCGGGTCCCGCCACGTCGACTCCAGGAAGCCGAGCAGGCTCAACTGGAGGTTCCAGGCGTGCGCCTCGGCCGGGATTCCGGCCTCCCGCGCCTGGAACAGCGAGTCGACCACCTCGCCGTACACGTCCAGCTGGAGCTGGTCCACCGCCGCGTTGCCGATCCGGACCGGGGCCGAGCCGGCGTGGCCGCGCAGCCAGGGCAGCGTCGTCTCGGGCAGCCGCCGCTCGCCCGCCGGGCCGTACATGATCTGCAGGTCGGCCGGATCGCCGGCCACCGCGCGCAGCAGCCAGTCCCGCCAGGCGGCGGCCTCCTCGACGTACCCGGCCGAGAGCAGCGCGCCGAGGGTGAGCGTGGAGTCGCGCAGCCAGCAGTAGCGGTAGTCCCAGTTCCGTACGCCGCCGATCTCCTCCGGCAGGGAGGTGGTGGGCGCGGCGACGATGCCGCCGGTCGGCGCGTACGTCAGCGCCTTCAGGGTGATCAGGGAGCGCAGCACCGCCTCGCGGTACGGCCCCTCGTACGTGCACCTGGCCGACCACGCCTTCCAGTCCTCCAGGGACTGCTCCAGGGCCTCGAACGGGTCGACCAGGGCCGGGCGCGGCTCGTGCGAGGGGTGCCAGGTGAGCACGAACGCGACGCGCTCGCCCGCGCCGACCGTGAACGAGGACCGGGTGCTGAACTCCTGCCCCCAGGTCTTGACCGGGGGCTCGCTGCGCAACCAGACCGAGTCCGGGCCGGCGATCGCCACCCGGTGGCCGTCGGCGCGGCGCATCCACGGCACGATCGACCCGTGGTCGAAGCGTAGCCGGAGCACGGCGGTCATCTCGACGGTTCCGCTGAGCCCCTCGACGATCCGCACGACGTCCGGCGCCTCGTCGCGCTGCGGCATGAAGTCGACGACCTTCACCGTGCCGCTCCGGGTCTCCCAGAACGTCTCCAGGACCAGTGACTCGTCCGCGTAGCCGCGCCGGGTGCAGCGGGACGCGCCGGTGGGGGAGAGACGCCAGTGTCCGTTGTCCTCGTCGCCGAGCAGCGCGGCGAAGCAGGCGCCGGAATCGAAGCGCGGCAGACAGAGCCAGTCGATCGACCCGTCGCGGCCGACGAGGGCCGCGGTCTGCAGATCCCCGATGAGGGCGTAGTCCTCGATACGTTGCGTCACGCTTTGGCGTGTTCCCGGAAGCGGCGACGGCCAATCAGTTGCGTGAGCGGGGCACCGGGGTGGGAGGGGCGGGGCGGTCGGGCCGTCAGGAGACCACGAGATCAGGAGACCGCGGCCGCGGCGGGCTCGGGGCTCTCCGGGCCCTCGGCCGGACCCGCGGCGCGGGCCGCCTCCTGGTCCTGCTTCTCGCGCCGGACCAGGATCCACCAGCCGACCGGCACGCCCGCCGCGAACAGCCACCACTGCACGGCGTACGCCATGTGCGCGCCGATCGAGTCGTGGTCGGGCGCCGGGATCTGCTCGGGCGAGCCGTTCGGGGCCGCGGGGTCGGTCAGCTCCAGGTAGCCGCCGAGCACCTCGGCGCCGGTCAGCTTCGCCTGCTGGGCGCTGTCGATGAGCATGACCTGACGGTCCGGCAGGCCCCTCAGGTCCTTGATGCCGCTGGCGCCCGTGGTCTCGTCGGCCTTGAGCCGGCCGGTGACGGTCACCTCGCCCTTGGGCGCGGGCGGCACGTCCGGGTACGCGCTCTGGTCGGTGGCCGCGGGCACCCAGCCCCGGTTGACCAGCAGGACCCGGCCGTCCTTGAGGACCAGCGGGGTGAGCACGTGCATGCCGACCCGGTCGTCGGCGTTGGTACGGCGGCGCACGACGACCTCGTGCGCGGTGTCGAAGGTCCCGGTGGCGGTGACCCGGCGCCAGTAGTCGGCGCGCGGCACGCTGTGGCCGGGCGAGGTCAGCGTCTCGACGGGGACGGGCTTCGCGTTCAGGTTGTCGGCGATCAGGGTGTTCTGGGCGACCCGGTTGTAGTGCCGGTGGAACTGCCAGAAGCCCAGCTCGACCATCGTCGGGACGAGGGCGAGTGCGACGAGGGTGAGAATCACCCACTGCCGGGACAACAGGAAGCGGTACACCCCATGACCGTACAACTCGGCCACGGGGTGCTCGCAGGGGGGTCCGCCCGGCGGGGCGGACCGGGGGTCACACCTTGTCGACGATGCCCACCTTTCCCTCCGCGCGGGCGCAGTGGCCGCCGCAGTACCAGCTGCCCTCGACCTCGACGCCCTGGCCGATGATCTGGACCCGGCAGTGCTCGCAGATGGGCGCCATGCGGTGAATGGCGCAGGAGAAGCAGTCGAAGACGTGCACCGCGCCCTGCGCGTGCACCTCGAAGGACATGCCGTAATCGTTTCCGCAGACCTCACAACGTGCCATGCGCCACAGGGTGGGGTGCCGCGCGGCCGAACGGCGGAAGGCACGCCCGGCGCGTCACTCGTCTGCCGGGGCCACGTCCCTCAGCAGGTGCGTGTAGGCGGCCTCGTCGACGATCGGCGTGCCGAAGCTCTTCGCCTTGACGGTCTTGGAGGTGGCGGAGTCCGGGTCGTTGGTGACCAGCAGGCTGGTCAGCCGGGAGACGCTGCCGGCGACGTGCAGCCCGGCCTCGACCGTGCGGTCCTCCAGCAGCTCTCGGTCGATGGAGGTGTCGCCGGAGAACGCCACCCGCATGCCCTGCTTGAGAGGTTTGTCCGCTTCGTAGCGTCCGGGGTTGGGGTACGGGCACGGCGGCCGCTTCCGCGAGGGCCGCCAGCTGTTCCCGTACGAGGACTGACGGCCGATCCGCGGCTGCCCCTGGGGCGCGGGCGAGGACACCCACTCGGTCAGCGGCCGGCACTCGAGCAGCGGCAGCCGTACGTTCCGCTCCGCGGCCGCGTGCAGGCTCGGCCGGAACGCCTCGGCCAGCACCCGCGCGTCGTCCAGCGCGTTGTGCGCGCGCTGCTGCACGACGCCGAAGTGGGCGGCCAGCGACTCCAGCTTCAGGTTGGGCAGCGGCAGCGCCAGTTCCTTGGCGAGCGCGATCGTGCAGAGCCGCTGCCGCACCGGGGCGGTCCGCTCGGCCCGCGCGTACTCGCGCGCGATCATGCCCCAGTCGAAGATCGCGTTGTGCGCGACGAGCACCCGCCCGTCGAGCCGCTCGGCGAACTCCGCGGCCACCTCAGGGAACAGCGGCGCGTCCGCGAGCATGTCGCTGGTCAGCCCGTGGATCCAGACCGGCCCGGGGTCCCGCTCGGGGTTGACGAGGGTGTACCAGTGGTCCTCGACGTTCCCCTGGGCGTCCAGCCGGTAGACGGCAGCCGACACTATCCGGTCGTCGCGGGCGAGGCCGGTGGTCTCCACGTCGACGACCGCGTACCCCTGCGGGTAGGCGGCCGGCCACGCTGCTGCGGTCGTACGGTCGTCGAGCATGGTCACTGAGAATACGGCCCCGCACGGACACCCCCGGCCACGGCGTCCCTCCCGGGTCCGGAGCCGAGGTCAGTCCGCAGTCTCCAGGAGCCCCGTCACCAGGGCCCGTACGGTCGTCGCGAACAGCCGCTCGGTGTCCACCGGGCGGGCCAGCGCGCGGGCCAGCGCCGGGTCGCGGTCGGCGGTCTCGACGGCCCACAGGTCCTCCTCGGCGGGGGACTGGGCGGGCGAGCGCTCGCGGTTGCGTTCGACCAGTACGTGCCCGACGACGTGGAACTGGATCGCCCGCACCACCCCGGCCGCCCGCGCGCCCCGCAGGCCGGCCGCGTGCACCTCGTGGACCAGGACGCGCTGCGCGGGCAGGAACATGCGTTCCGTCAGGCCGCGTTCGTGCACCATCGCCACCAGGTGAGGATGCGCCCGCAGGTCGCGGCGGAGCGCGCGGGCGACCGAGGCGATCCGCTCTGCGGGCGTGGCGCCGCGCGGCCGGATCGCGCCGAGGTCGGCGACGGTCCGCTCGACGAGCGCGTCGAGCAGCGACTCGCGGTTGCCGACGTGCCAGTAGATCGAGGTCACGGCGGTGCCGAGCTCGGCGGCGAGCTTGCGCATCGTGAGGGCGGCCGGGCCGTGTTGCCGCACCAGGGCCGCCGCGGTCTCCAGCACCTCGTCCCGGGTCAGTGCGGTGCGTGCCATGGGCTCCCCCAAGTCTGTTGCATGCAGGGCTCTTTACCCTTCATCCGTGCCGGTGTAACTGTGTTACAGAACCGAACCCCCGACGAGGAACCGAAGGGTGGTACGTCATGGCACGTGTACGGTACGGCGCGCGCACCGAGGACGAGATCGCAGCGGCGCGCAGCGCGAACTCCAAGCTCCCCGACATCTGGTCCACCGGCGTGGTGGCGGTCTGGGAGACGGACCCGGACGTGGTCGCGGCGGTGCTGCCGCCGCCGCTCCAGCCCGCCGAACGCCCCCTGGTCCGGGCCAACATCAGCAAGGTCGACCTGCCCGGCTACCCGCTCGGCGCCGGCTCGGTCGCCGTCGCGGCCGCCCACGGCGACCAGCAGGGCTGGTACCCGCTGGTCATGCCGATGACCCACGAGCGGGCCCTGACCGGCGGGCGGGAGGTCTTCGGCGAGCCCAAGAAGCTCGGCGAGGTGACCGTCGAGCGCGACGGGCTGGTCGTCCGCGCCGCGCTCGCCCGGCACGGCATCGCCTTCGTCGAGGTCCGCGGCGCGGTGTCCGGCCCACTGCCGGCCCCCGAGCCCGCCGACAAGACCGACTTCTACTTCAAGTTCCTGCCTGCCGTGGACGGTTCGGGCTTCGACGACGACCCCGTCCTGGTCCACTGCGTGCGCCACGAGAAGGTGCGCAAGCTGGAGCGGATCAGCGGCGACGTGGTGCTGCGCGAGTCCATGTACGACCCGGTCGCCGACCTTCCCGTCCGCCGGCTGGTCGAGATCACCATCGGCGAGAAGACCACCGACCAGAAGGGCAAGGTCGTCGAACGGGTCAGCGCCCAGGCCCTGCTGCCGTACGTCCACCAGCGCTACGACGACCCGCGGCAGATCCTCGACGGACCGCCCGAGGGGAGCGTCTGATGCGGCTGGAAGCCGGACAGGTCGCCGTCGTCACCGGCGCCGCGAGCGGCATCGGCCTCGCCATGGCCCGGCGGTTCGCCGCCGAGGGCCTCGCGGTCGTCCTCGCCGACGTCGAGGAGGCCGCCCTGGCGAAGGCGGCGGACGAGCTGACGGAGAGCGGGGCGCGGGTCCTCGCCCGGACGGTCGACGTGAGCGAGGCCGAGTCCGTACAGGCCCTCGCGGAGGCCGCGTACGAGACCTTCGGCGCCGTCCATGTGCTCTGCAACAACGCGGGCGTCGGCTCCGGGGCCGAGGGCCGGATGTGGGAGCACGAGCCCAACGACTGGAAGTGGGCCTTCTCGGTCAACGTCTGGGGCGTCTTCCACGGCATCCAGGCGTTCGTGCCGAGGATGCTCGCGGCCGGGGTGCCCGGCCATGTCGTCAACACGTCCTCAGGCGACGGTGGCATCGCCCCGCTGCCGACCGCCTCCGTCTACGCCGTCACCAAGGCGGCCGTGGTCACCATGACCGAGTCCCTGTACGCCCACCTCAGGGCGGAGGAGGCCCAGGTCGGCGCGTCCGTCCTGTTCCCCGGCCCGCACATGCTGCGCACCGGGCTGTGGGAGTCGCACCGCAACCGGCCCGAGCGGTACGCCAAGCAGCGGCCGCGCCGGACCCCGTACCGCACCATCGACCAGTTCGAGGCCGCGATGAAGCAGGCCGGGCACGAGGTGCGGTTCACGCCGGTCGAGGAGGTCGCGGGGCACGTCGTCGACGGCATCCGCGCCGACCGTTTCTGGATCCTGCCCGAGAGCGAGCACAGCGACCGGCAGATCCGCGCTCGCTCGCAGTCGATGCTCGACCGCGCCAACCCGTCCTACCTGGAGAGCTTCATTCTCGATTGAGGGGGCAGCCGTGGCTCACGACGACCCGTACCTGATCATCTCCTCCGACTGCCATGCCGGGCTGCCCACCGAGCAGTACCGGCCCTATCTGGACAGCCGTTTCCACCGTGCCTTCGACGAGTTCCTCGCCGGCCGGGACGCCCGCCGCGAGGCGATGACGCGGCTCGGTGTGCGCAACGAGACCTTCGCCGAGAAATGGTTCAGCGACAACGAGGAAGGACTGCGCGGCGGCTGGGACGCCGCCCAGCGGCTCAAGGAGCTCGACGGCGACGGTGTCGCCGCCGAGGTCGTCTTTCCCGACGCGGACGCCGTCGACAGCCAGACCGCCGCGCCGTTCGGCGTCGGCCTCGGGCTCTCCGGCGACCAGGACCCCGAGCTCGGCATGGCGGGCGCGCAGGCGCACAACCGCTGGCTCGCCGAGTTCGTCGGCCAGAACCCCGAACGGCACTGCGGCGTCGCGCTGCTGCCGGTCACCGCCGACACCGACAAGGTCGTCGCCGAGATCCACCGGGCCAAGGAGTCCGGGCTCGGGGCGTTGATGATCCCGTCGATGTGGGTGGACAAGGAGCCGTACCACGACCGCCGTTACGACCCGGTCTGGGCGGCCGCCGCCGAGACCGGGATGCCGCTGGTCACCCACTCCGGGGCCGCGCCCCGCGAGGAGTACGGCGACCACCTCGGCATCTACGTCTCCGAGGTCACCTGGTGGCCCGCCCGGCCGCTGTGGTTCCTGCTCTGGTCCGGCGTCTTCGAGCGCCACCCGGGGCTGCGGTTCGGCGTCGCCGAGTCCGGCTGCTGGTGGCTGCCGAACCTGCTGTGGTTCATGGACCGGCTCTACCTCGGCGCGCACGGCGGCAAGAAGCTGTCCCCGTTCGCCGAGCTGAGGCGGCCGCCCAGCGAGTACCTCGACCGGCAGGTGTTCGTCTGCGCCACCAACACCAAGCGGCGCGAGCTGGCCCAGCGCTACGAGATCGGCATCGACAACATCCTGTGGGGCAGCGACTTCCCGCACCCCGAGGGCACCTGGCCGCGCACCCGGGCCTGGCTGCGCGACACCTTCCACGACATCCCGGTCGACGAGACCCGGCGGATGCTGGGCCTGGCCGCCGCGGAGGTCTTCGGCTTCGACGTCGAGAAGCTGGCCCCGATCGCCCGCCGGATCGGCCCCACCCCGGCCGAGCTCGGGCAGTCGGAGGACCAGGCGGCCGTGGCCGCGTCCTGGGCGCGCTCGCGCGAGACCGGCCGGCACTGGCTGACCGGGAACGACTTCCCGGTGATCGGAGCGACGCCATGACGGACCGGTACACCGTCATCTCGGCGGACTGCCACGCCGGCGCGGACCTGCTGGACTACAAGCCGTACCTGGAGAAGCGGTACCACGACGAGTTCGACGCCTGGGCGGCCGGCTACGTCAACCCGTACGAGGACCTGCTCGCCGACACCGCCGACCGGAACTGGAACTCGCAGCGCCGGCTGCGCGAGCTGGAGGCGGACGGCATCGTCGCCGAGGTCGTCTTCCCCAACACCATCCCGCCGTTCTTCCCCAAGGCCTCGCTGATGGCCCAGCCGCCGAGCCCGGCCGAGTACGAACAGCGCTGGGCCGGGCTCCAGGCCCACAACCGCTGGCTCGCGGACTTCTGCGCGGACGCGCCGGGGCGGCGGGCGGGCGTGGCGCAGATCCTGCTGAACGACGTGGACGAGGCGGTACGGGAGATCCGACGCACCCGCGAGGCAGGGCTCACCGGCGGCATCCTGCTGCCCGGTGTCCCGCCCGGTTCGCCCGTGCCCGAGCTGTACTCGGAGGCGTACGACCCGATCTGGGCGGTCTGCTCGGAGCTCGGCGTGCCGGTCAACCACCACGGTGGGTCGGCGTCGCCGCCGCTCGGCGACGAGCCGGCGGCGCGGGCGGTCTTCATGGTGGAGACGACCTGGTTCTCGCACCGGGCGCTGTGGCACCTGATCTTCGGCGGGGCGTTCCGGCGCCACCCGGACCTGAAGCTGGTGCTGACCGAGCAGGGTTCGGGCTGGATCCCGGGCGTCCTCGAGATGCTGGACTACTACCACGGGCGGCTGGTGGCGGCCTCCGCGAAGGCGTCGACGGCGGAGTCGAAGTTCGGCGCCGGCCTGGCGGAGTCCATGGGGCGCGGGCCCTCCGAGGTGTGGCGGGAGAACTGCTACGTCGGCGCGAGCTTCATGCGCCCGCACGAGGTGCCGCTGCGCGACCGGATCGGCCTCGACAAGATCATGTGGGGCAGCGACTACCCGCACGACGAGGGCACCACCCCGTACTCCCGGGAGGGCCTGCGGATCGCCTACGCGGGTCTGCCGCGGGAGGAGGTCGCGGCGATGGCGGGCGGCAACGCGGCCCGCGTCTACGGCTTCGACCTGGCGTACCTGGACACCCTGGCGGCGGTGCACGGCCCGACGGTGGCGGAGATCGCCGAGCCGCTGAAGGAGGTGCCGGACGGGGCGACCAGCCCGGCCTTCGCCCCGGGCGGGTCGGTCCGCGTGTGGTGAGCGAGCGGGTGAGAACCTCCCGGGGTGACTGAAGCCCCTGTGCACGACGAGGCCCACGGCGGCGGACTCGGCTCGCGCCTGAACTGGCTCCGGGCCGCCGTCCTCGGCGCGAACGACGGTGTCGTCTCCACCGCGGGTCTCGTCGTGGGCGTAGCCGGAGCGACCGGCTCCCAGGCCGCGCTGCTCACGGCGGGCCTGGCCGGGCTCCTCGCCGGCTCGATGTCGATGGCGGCGGGGGAGTACGTCTCGGTGTCCACCCAGCGCGACTCGGAGAAGGCGGCGCTGGCCGTCGAGCGGCGCGAGCTGAAGGAGCGACCCGAGGCCGAACTCGCCGAGCTGACCGGGCTGCTGGCGGCCCGCGGGCTCTCTCCGGACGTCGCCCGCGAGGCCGCCGAGCAGCTCACCGAACGCGACGCGCTGCGCGCCCACGCCCGGGTCGAGCTGGGCATCGACCCGGACGAGCTGACCAACCCCTGGCACGCGGCCTGGGCGAGCTTCCTGGCCTTCACGGTCGGCGCGCTCCTGCCGCTGCTGGCGATCGTGCTGCCGGCGGCCGACGACCGGCTGTGGATCACGGTCCTGTCCGTCCTCGCCGCCCTGGCCTTCACCGGCTGGTGGAGCGCCCGGCTCGGCGCCGCGCCGCCCGCTCGCGCGGTTCTCCGCAACGTCGTGGGCGGCGCGCTCGCGATGGGGGTGACGTACGCGGCGGGGTCGCTGCTGGGGGCGGCGGGGGTCTGACCGGGTGTGTTCCGGCGACTCCTCGGACGGCGCACGGCGTTGTCGGAAGCCGCCAAAGCCTGCTGACATCACGTCTTACTTACTTGTTGGTAATGACGTCTGGCGGACCTCGACACCCGCCTCTACCTTCGTCGCATGCCGAACCTGCCCGATGCCGTCCTGTGGTCCATACCCGCATTCGTGCTGCTCACGATCGTGGAGATGGTGAGCTACCGGATCCATCCGGACGAGGACAAGGCCGGGTACGAGTCCAAGGACGCCGCCACCAGCGTCGGCATGGGCCTCGGCAGCCTGGTCTTCGACTTCTTCTGGAAGATCCCGATCGTCGCGATCTACACCGCGGTCCACGAGCTCACCCCGCTGCGGGTGCCCGTGCTGTGGTGGACGATCCCGCTGATGCTCCTCGCGCAGGACTTCTGCTACTACTGGCAACACCGGGGCCACCACGTGGTGCGCATCCTGTGGGCCTCCCACGTGGTGCACCACAGCAGCCGCAGGTTCAACCTCAGCACCGCGCTCCGGCAGCCCTGGACCGGGTTCACCTCCTGGCCGTTCTATCTGCCGATGGTCGCGCTCGGCGTGCACCCGGCGGCGGTCGCCTTCTGCTCCTCGGTGAGCCTGGTGTACCAGTTCTGGATCCACACCGAGCGCATCGACAAGATGCCGCGCCCCTTCGAGTACGTCCTCAACACGCCCTCCCACCACCGCGTGCACCACGCCTCGCAGGGCGGCTACCTGGACCGGAACTTCGGCGGCATCCTGATCGTCTGGGACCGCCTGTTCGGTTCCTGGGTCGGCGAGACCGCGAAGCCCGAGTTCGGCCTGACCAAGAACATCAGCACGTACAACCCGCTGCGCGTCGCCACCCACGAGTACGCCGCCATCGCCCGTGACGTCCGTGCCGCCGCCAACTGGAGAGAGCGCGCAGGGCGGGTGTTCCGCGGGCCGGGCTGGCAGCCGGGCCCGCGGCCCGACGGCCGTCCCGAGACCGGACCCGCCGCCCCGGAGGCCGTCGCGTGAAGACCCCCGCGCTCTCCCGGGCCCTCCTCGGTGCCTTCCTGCTCGCCGCCGTCGTCGACCTCGTCTCGCTGCTCGCCGGCGCCGACCTCGGCCACCTCGTCGCCAAGCCGCTGCTCCTGCCGCTGCTCGCCGCGTACGCCACCACACGCGGCGCTCCGCGGCTGCTGGTGGCCGCGCTGCTGCTCGGCTGGGGCGGCGACGTCCTGCTGCTCTCCGAAGCGGACTGGGCGTTCCTCGCCGGCATGGGCTCCTTCGCCGTCGGCCACATCTGCTACCTGGCGCTGTTCGGCCGCAGCGGCCACTCCCCGTTCCTCCTGGCCGTGTACGGCGTCGTGCTCACCGGCACCGTGACCGCGCTCTGGTCCGACCTGCCCGCCGGCCTGCGCGTGCCGGTCACCGGGTACTCGCTGCTGCTCACCGCCATGGCGTACCGGTCCAGCTCGCGCGGGCTCGTCGCCGGGGCGGGCGGGGCGCTGTTCCTGCTGTCCGACACGCTGATCGCCACCGGCATCGCCGACTGGCCGCAGCCGCCGGTGCCGGACTTCTGGGTCATGCTGACCTACATCGCCGCGCAGTACTTGCTGACCGTGGGCGTGCTGGGTGCGGAGTCGTCAGCTCCGGATTCGGAGTACGGTGAGCGTCGTACAACCGTCTGACAGCAAGGACCGTCCACCATGCGCGCCACCACCATCCACGCCCCGTTCGACATGCGCGTGGAGGACGTGCCCGACCCGGTGATCCAGCGGCCGACGGACGTCGTGCTGCGGGTGCTGCGCGCCTGCATCTGCGGCAGCGACCTGTGGGCCTACCGGGGCGAGTCCGCCCGGCAGCCCGGCCAGCGCATCGGCCACGAGTTCCTCGGCGTCGTCGAGGAGGCCGGCTCCGAGGTCTCCGGCTTCGCGCCCGGCGACCTCGTCGTCGCGCCGTTCGTATGGTCCGACGGCACCTGCGACTACTGCCACGAGGGCCTGCAGACCTCCTGCCCGCAGGGCGGCTTCTGGGGCTCGGTGGGCTCCGACGGCGGCCAGGGCGAGGCCGTGCGGGTGCCCTTCGCCGACGGCACCCTGGTCAAGCTGCCCGCCGACGCCGCCTCCGACGACCGGCTGCTCACCGCGCTGCTCGCGCTGTCCGACGTCCTCGGCACCGGCCACCACGCCGCGCTCGGCGCGGGCGTGCGGCCCGGCTCCACGGTCGCGGTCGTCGGCGACGGCGCGGTCGGCCTGTGCGGCGTCCTCGCCGCGAAGCGGCTCGGCGCCGAGCGGATCATCGCGCTCGGCCGGCACACCGCCCGCACCGACATCGCCCGCACCTTCGGCGCCACCGACGTCGTCGCCGAGCGCGGCGAGGCCGCGGAGGCGGCCGTCCGCGAACTGACCGGCGGCCAGGGCGCGCATGCCGTCATCGAGGCCGTCGGCACCGAGCAGTCCATGCGCACCGCCGTCGCCATCACCCGCGACGGCGGCGCGATCGGCTACGTCGGCGTCCCGCACGGCAGCGGCACCGGCCTCGACCTGTCCGTCATGTTCGACCGCAACATCGCCCTGCGCGGGGGCGTCGCCCCGGTCCGCGCGTACATCCCCGAGCTGCTCCCCGACGTCCTGAACGGCACCGTCGACCCGTCCCCGGTCTTCGACCTGACCGTCGGCCTCGACGGCGTCCCCGCCGGCTACAAGTCCATGGACGAGCGCACCGCCCTCAAGGTCCTGGTCAAGCCGTAGGGGTACGGGCGGCTGCCGACCGGTCGCCGGCCGAGCGGCCGGCGACGCCGTCGGCAGCCTGCCCCGCCCGCAGGCGGCGGGCAGGGCGGGGCTGCTCGGCCTGCCCCCGCGGCCCGGGCGGAAGCCGCCCCACCCGGCCCCGGCCCCGGCCGCCGGCCTGCTCGCCCTGTGGCCGCCCCGCCCGCCCGCGGCGGGCCCGGTCGCACTGCTCGGGCTCCCGGGGGTGGGTCCGTGGCGCCCCGGCGCCTCGCCGGATCCCCACCCCCTAGCGCCACACCGGCTCGTCGCCCCCCTGTACGCCCGGCGGGCGGGACCAGCCCGTCGGGCCGCCCTCGTACGAGACGGGGGACAGAGCGTGGCGGAGTTGGCCCAGGGGGCCCTGGGACTCCGTTACGTACGCCTCCGGGTCGTAGCGGGGGAGGGCTGTCGTCAGCCAGTGGCCGGTCTGGGCGAGGGCCAGGCGTACGAGACGGGTGCCGCCCTCCTCGTCCTGCTCGGTCAGGGAGCGCAGTACGGCCGCGGCGAGCAGATAGCCGGTGCCGTGGTCCAGCGCCTGCGCCGGCAGCACGCCCGGCTGTTCCGCCGAGCCCTCGGTCGCCGCGATGCCCGTCGCGACCTGCACCAGGCTGTCGAAGCCGCGCCGCTGCCCCCAGGGTCCGTAGTCGCCCCACGCGGACAGCCGGGCGACGACCAGGCCGGGGCGGTGGAGGCCGAACCGGTCCAGGGCGCCGGGGCGGTAGCCGGTGACCAGGACGTCGGCCGAGTCGAGGAGTTCGTCGAGCGTGCGCCGGTCCGCCGGGCTGTCCAGGTCCAGCGCCGCCGTCCGCTTCCCTACGGCGGTGTCCGCGTGCTGGTCGGGCAGCTCGGGGTTCCGTGGCGCGTCGATCCGCAGCACGTCCGCGCCGAGCAGCGCCAGCGTCCGCGTCGCGACCGGCCCGGCGATGACCCTCGTCAGGTCGAGCACCCGCAGCGGACCCGAACGCCGCCTCGGCGGCGCGTCGTCGAGCCGTTCCCGGGTCAGGAGCGGCCGGGCCGCCACCTCCCGGCCCTGCTCGTGGGCGGCCCACTCCCGCGGCGTGCGCAGGGCGACCGCGAGGCCCCCGGCCGCGTACACCGCCGACTCGACCTCGACCGCCTTCCGCTCCGCGATCGCCGCCGCGACCGCGTCCACCGACTCCTCGCGCACCCCGAGCCCGGCGAGCAGCGCCGCCCGGTGGTGCGGATAGTTCGCGTGCGTGCGGACCCAGCCGTCGGCCGCCCGCCAGAAGCGGGACAGCGGCGCGAAGGCGACCGGCGCGCGCCCGTCGACCCGCAGATGACGCTCGCTGACGAAGGCCGTGGCGACTGCCCCGTCGTCGACCCGTACCGGCCCCGGCAGGCCCTGCCGCTCCACCGCCGCGAGCCCGGCGACGGCGACCGTCGCCCGGGCCAGGTCCATCACGGGGAGCCGGGCCGCCAGCAGCCCCGACGGGCCCCCGTACGTCACGCGGTCGAGCAGGGCGGGATCGCCGCCGAGCTCCGCCCACAACAACTCCGTACCTGTACGCACTGTGTTGTCCATGAGCGCATGATGGCACTGAGTGCCACGCGAAAGGGCCCCGGTGTGGTTCATCACACCGGGGCCCTTCACGGGCGCGCGTTACTTGCGCACGGCGTCCAGGGCGTCGACGATGCCGTCGCCGTAGAAGCCGTTCTTGCCGAGGCCGCCCTCGCAGACCGCGTCCACGGTGCCGTCACCCTCGATGTCGTACGGGTTCGTGCAGGCGTGGTTGTCGGCCTGGCTGTAGAGCATGTCCTTCAGCTCCGCCGGCGACGCGTCGGGGTGACGCGACTTGATCAGCGCGAGCACACCCGCGGCGTGCGGCGAGGCCATCGACGTACCGGCCTTGTAGTTGTAGCCGCCGTTGACCGTGGTCGACAGGATCCGGCCGTTGACCGCCGGGGCGTCCGGGGTCTGGTACTCGGTGCGGTCACCGCCGGGCGCGGCGATGTCGATGACACCCCTGCCGTAGTTCGAGTACGACGCCTTCAGGCCCTTCGCGCCGGTCGCGGAGACCGTGACGACGCCCGGGAGCATGGTC
The DNA here is from genome assembly GCF_033343995.1 of Streptomyces sp. HUAS YS2. Lineage (NCBI taxonomy): Bacteria > Bacillati > Actinomycetota > Actinomycetes > Kitasatosporales > Streptomycetaceae > Streptomyces > Streptomyces solicathayae. The sequence goes on from NZ_CP137573.1 coordinate 6,213,054, forward strand.
GGGTAGTCGAAGCACTCGCGCGGGTTGATGACGCGGGTCACCGGCGTGGTGTCGTTCGGGCTGGTGGTGTCGGTGATCTCGTCCGCCGCCAGGTCCATCTTCGAGTTGCCGGCCGCGGCGACGTTGACCGTGCCCTTGCGCTCCGCGTAGCGGGTCGCGCGGGCGGTCGCCTCGATGAGGGCCTTCTGGTCCTCGTCGCTCTTGCAGGCGAACAGCCACGGGTCGGTGTAGTAGCTGTTGTTCGTGATGTCGACGCCGTGCTCGGCCGCCCACACGAAGCCGCAGACCACGGCCTCGGTGTAGAAGAAGCCGTCCGTGGTGGACACCTTGATGCCGGAGACCTTCACGCCCGGCGCGACGCCGGTGACGCCGACGCCGTTCTTGGCCGCGGCGATGGTGCCGGCCACGTGCGTGCCGTGGTCGCTCTCGCCCGCCATCGGACGCCAGGAGCCCGGCGTGGTGTCCGGCGCGCCGGTCACGCAGTTCGCCGAGGCGGCGGCGTCGAAGTTCGGCGCGAGGTCCGGGTGCGTGTCGTCGACACCCGTGTCGATGACGCCGACCGTGACCTTGCTGCTGCCGAGGGTCTTCTCGTGCGCCTTGTCTGCCTTGATGGCCGGCAGGTCCCACTGCAGCGGCTCGAGCGGGTCCTGCCCGTCGGTGGCCTCCGCCGCCGCGGCCTGCGCCTCCGCGGCGGTGAGGGACTGGGCGCCCTCGCCGACGGACGCGTCCCGCTGGACCGAGAGCGGCGCGGTGCGCGTCGCACCGGCCGAGACGACGCCACGGACCGTGCGGATCGTCTTCGCGAACTCGGGGTTCTGCGAGTGGACGACGATGACGCCGATCTGGTCGTACGAGATGACGATGCTGCCGCCGGCCGCGGCTATCGCACGCTTGACCGCGGCGCCGGTGTGCCGGCCGCCCTCGATGTTCACCACGTACGACAGCTTCGGGCCGTCGTACGAGGCGACGGTCGCCGGAGCGTCGTCCAGGGGCGCCGCGCTGGCGCCGGTGGGCAGGAAGCCGAGCGAGGCCGTGAGCGCCAGACCGACGGGCAGAGCGAGTACACGCCCGCGTCTGGATCCCAGATGAGCCATGGGTTCTCCACATCATCCGTATGTACTGTCCGCGCACCCATTGCGCGTGGACAGGTGCATGACGAGTGAAGCTATCGCTGATCTTCCCGGCACATCAATGAGTTGACAGGGCCGGATGGAGAAAAAGATCCGGTGAACCGCTTCGCCGCGGGCTCCGTGCCGTTGTGCAGGGGAGGAGCTTCCCCCGGCGGCTCCCGCCCCCTACCCCCAGCGAGGTCCCTTTGTCCATGCCCACCGCAGCGTCGCGAGGAGAATCCGTGGCTACCGAGGCAACACCGCCGCCCGGCGGAACGGCCACCACACCCGTCCCGCCCACGACCGAGCGTTTCGTCGAGATGCAGGAGAGCGCGGAGTTCGGCGAACTGCGCCGCACCTACCGCTCGTTCGCCTTCCCCCTGACGATCGGCTTCATCGCCTGGTACCTGCTCTACGTGCTGCTCTCCAACTACGCGGGCGGCTTCATGGGCACCAAGCTCTTCGGCAACATCAACGTGGCGCTCGTCCTCGGGCTCGGCCAGTTCCTGACCACCTTCCTCATCGCCTGGTTCTACTCGCGGCACGCGGCCGCGAAGCTCGACCCCAAGGCGGAGGCCATCAAGTCCCGTATGGAGGGCGACGCATGAGCAGCACCTTCGAGGCCGCCACGCCCCTCGCCGTACTCGCCGCCGGGAACGCCACCTCCGAGCACCGGCCGCTGATCATCACCCTCTTCGGGGCCTTCGTCGTCGCCACCCTGTGCATCACGGTGTGGGCGGGCCGGCAGACCCGCAGCGCGGCCGACTTCTATGCCGGCGGCCGCCAGTTCACCGGCTTCCAGAACGGCCTCGCCATCTCCGGCGACTACATGTCCGCCGCGTCCTTCCTCGGCATCGCCGGCGCCATCGCCCTCTTCGGTTACGACGGCTTCCTCTACTCCATCGGCTTCCTCGTCGCCTGGCTGGTCGCCCTGCTCCTGGTCGCCGAGCCGCTGCGCAACTCCGGCCGCTTCACCATGGGCGACGTGCTCGCCTACCGGATGCGCCAGCGCCCGGTCCGCACCGCCGCCGGCACCTCCACCATCGTCGTCTCGATCTTCTACCTGCTCGCCCAGATGGCCGGCGCCGGCGTCCTCGTCTCGCTGCTGCTCGGCATCACCAGCGACGGCGGCAAGGTCGCCATCGTCGCCCTGGTCGGCGTGCTGATGATCGTGTACGTCACCATCGGCGGCATGAAGGGCACCACCTGGGTGCAGATGGTCAAAGCCGTGCTCCTGATCGCCGGCACGCTCCTGATCACCTTCCTCATCCTGCTGAAGTTCGACTTCAACCTCTCCGAGCTGCTCGGCGCCGCCGCGACCAACAGCGGCAAGGGCGCCGCGTTCCTGGAGCCGGGCCTGAAGTACGGCGCCACCGCCATCTCGAAGCTGGACTTCATCTCGCTCGGCATCGCCCTCGTCCTCGGCACCGCCGGCCTGCCGCACATCCTGATCCGCTTCTACACGGTGCCCACTGCCAAGGCGGCCCGGAAGTCCGTCAACTGGGCCATCGGCATCATCGGCGCCTTCTACCTGATGACGATCGTGCTCGGCTTCGGCGCGGCGGCCCTGCTCAAGAACAGCGACATCATCGCCTCCAACAAGGCGGGCAACACCGCCGCCCCGCTCGCCGCCCTCGAGGTCGGCGGCGGCGCGGGCTCCACCGGCGGCGCGATCCTGCTCGCCGTCATCTCGGCCGTCGCCTTCGCGACCATCCTCGCCGTGGTCGCCGGTCTGACCCTCGCCTCGTCCTCGTCCTTCGCGCACGACATCTACGCCAACGTGATCAGGCGCGGCAAGGCCACCGAGCAGGAGGAGGTCCGGGCCGCCCGCTGGGCGACCGTCCTCATCGGCATCGTCTCGATCGCGCTCGGCGCGCTCGCCCGCGACCTCAACGTCGCCGGCCTGGTCGCCCTCGCCTTCGCCGTCGCCGCCTCCGCCAACCTGCCGACGATCCTCTACAGCCTGTTCTGGAAGCGGTTCACCACCAGCGGCGCGCTCTGGTCCATCTACGGCGGTCTGATCTCCGCGGTCGTCCTCGTGCTGTTCTCGCCGGTCGTCTCCGGCAAGCCCACGTCGATGTTCAAGGAGGTGGACTTCTACTGGTTCCCGCTGGAGAACCCGGGCATCGTCTCCATCCCGCTCGGCTTCCTGCTCGGCTGGCTCGGCTCCGTCCTGTCCAAGGAGAAGCCGGACGCGGGCAAGTACGCGGAGCTCGAGGTCAAGTCGCTGACCGGCGTCGGAGCGCACTGACCGCACCCGTCCCGACACCGTCCGAAACCGCGGGGCGGTCGCGTCGTAGAGTCCTACGACGCGACCGCCCCGCTCCTCGTTCCAAACGGCCCGTGCCCGATGTCAGGACCGTCGCGTAGGCTCGGCTTGGAGAAATCACCGAACGACAGGCAGGTGCGCGCCGTGCTCATCGACACCTACGGCCGTGTGGCCACCGACCTGCGCGTGTCGCTGACCGACCGGTGCAACCTCCGCTGTACGTACTGCATGCCCGAGGAGGGCCTGCAGTGGCTGGCCAAGCCAGACCTGCTCACCGACGACGAGATCGTCCGGCTGATCCGCATCGCGGTCACCGACCTCGGCGTCACCGAGGTCCGCTTCACCGGTGGTGAGCCGCTGCTGCGCCCCGGTCTGGTCGGCATCGTCGAGCGCTGCGCGGCCCTGGAGCCGCGCCCCAGGATGTCCCTGACCACCAACGGCATCGGTCTCAAGCGCACCGCCACCGCCCTGAAGGCCGCCGGTCTCGACCGGGTCAACGTCTCCCTCGACACGCTGCGCCCCGACGTCTTCAAGACCCTGACCCGCCGCGACCGTCACCACGACGTGCTGGACGGCATGGCCGCCGCCCGGGACGCCGGGCTCACCCCGGTCAAGGTCAACGCGGTCCTGATGCCCGGACTCAACGACGACGAGGCCCCCGACCTGCTCGCCTGGGCCATGGAGAACGAGTACGAGCTCCGGTTCATCGAGCAGATGCCGCTCGACGCCCAGCACGGCTGGAAGCGCGACGGCATGATCACCGCCGGGGACATCCTGGAGTCGCTGCGCACCCGCTTCACCCTCACCCCCGAGGGCGCCGACGAGCGCGGCTCCGCGCCCGCCGAGCGCTGGGTGGTCGACGGCGGACCGCACACCGTCGGCGTGATCGCCTCCGTCACCCGCCCGTTCTGCCGGGCCTGCGACCGGACCCGGCTCACCGCCGACGGCCAGGTGCGTACCTGCCTGTTCGCCACCGAGGAGACGGACCTGCGGGCGGCCCTGCGCTCGGACGACACCACGGACGCCGAGGTCGCCCGACTCTGGAAGCAGGCGATGTGGGGGAAGAAGGCCGGTTCCGGTCTGGACGACCCGAGCTTCCTGCAGCCCGAGCGCCCGATGTCAGCGATCGGCGGCTGAGTCCTCGGCGCCGGGCCGGGCCTCCCACTCCGCCAGGGACACGACGTCCTTGAGGAAGCCGCGGACGCCCAGGAACTGGGACAGGTGCTCGCGGTGCTCCTCGCACGCCAGCCAGGTCTTGCGCCGCTCCGGCGTGTGCAGCTTCGGGTTGTTCCAGGCCAGCACCCATACCGCGGCCGCACGGCAGCCCTTGGCGGAACAGATCGGGGTGTCGGCGCTCTCCGCGCTCTCCGGGTTGATCACCGGATCATTCTCCACACAAAACGACGCCGAGCAGCCACGGGGGGAGCTGCCCGGCGTCGGTCCGTCGCTCCGACGGGGGATGCGGAGCGCAAAGGCAGTATGTCACGGGGACCCCACTGCGGTGCACCGTTACTTCATGATTGATCTGAGCTTTTCTTGAGCTTCTCGTCGGGGCTGTCGGAGGGCTGATCGGCAGGCGCGTCCGCGGCGTTGCCGGCGGGCTCGCCGGCCGGCTCGTCGGCGGTCCTCTCCTCGAGCATCGGACGGCTCGGCGCCATCACGAAGGTCGAGGGCAGGGTGGGCGCCGACTCGCGGCCCGCGTTCGCGATCACCACGGCGATGTACGGCAGCAGCAGGCCCAGCGCCAGCGCCACGAACGCCACATGCCGTTCCACGTTCCACAGCACCGCCGCCAGGATCACCGAGATGGTGCGCACCGTCATCGAGATCACGTAGCGGCGCTGCCGGCCCCGTACGTCCTCGTCCAGACCCTTGCGGGCGCCGGTGATCCGGAAGACCTCGTCTTTTCCGTGCGTCCGCATCACGTTCCACCACCAGACGTCCGTGCCGGACTCTCCCCGGTCCGGACCTGCTTCCACGGTACGCCCGCGGCCCGGACGGTCTGAGACCGGGTCACGTATGGAGCTGTCCGACATGCGCCGTATGGATGACTGGCCGAGACTGAGCCTGCATGCGCAGATTGCGCCGCACGAGGAGGCGACGATGGGCTGGTTGTGGGCGATCATCGTGGGATTCGTCCTCGGCCTGATCGCGAAGGCGATCCTGCCGGGGAAGCAGCAGATCCCGCTGTGGCTGACGACCGTGTTCGGCATTCTCGGCAGCGTTCTCGGTAACGCCGTCGCGACCTGGATCGGTGTCAACGAGACGAAGGGCATCGACTGGACACGCCACCTCCTCCAGCTGCTGGGTGCGATCGCGGTGGTGGGCCTGGGCGACATGCTGTGGGTCCAGCTCAAGGGCAACAAACGGACCGCCTGAGCCGGGCCGGGCGGGGCGGAGTGACGGCCGCCCACCGAGGAGCCCGGCCGGCAGGGACGTGAACGGCGGCCCGGGTACGCGTGGTGAAACGCGTACCCGGGCCGCCGTTCTGCGTCCTCGGGATGCTCGGGAGGTGCCGGCGCCTCAGGCCCCGGCGAACTCGATCGCCGCCAGGTTCTTCTTGCCCCGCCGCAGCACCAGCCAGCGGCCGTGCAGCAGCTCCTCCGCCGCGACCTCGGCGTCCTCGGCGGTGACCTTCACGTTGTTCACGTACGCCCCGCCCTCCTTCACCGTGCGCCGCGCCGCCGACCTGCTCGGTGCGAGACCGACCTCGGTGAACAGGTCCACGACCTGACCCAGCTCGGTGACCTTCGCGTGCGGCAGCTCCGAGAGCGCCGCCGCCAGCGTCGCCTCGTCCAGGTCCGCCAGCTCGCCCTGGCCGAACAGCGCCTTCGACGCGGCGATCACGGCCGCGCACTGGTCGGCGCCGTGCACCAGCGCGGTCAGCTCCTCGGCCAGCGCGCGCTGCGCGGTGCGGGCCTGCGGCCGCTCCTCGGTGATGCGCTCCAGCTCCTCCAGCTCCTCACGGGACTTGAAGGAGAGGATGCGCATGTACCGGGTGATGTCCCGGTCGTCCACGTTCAGCCAGAACTGGTAGAACGCGTACGGCGTGGTCATCTCCGGGTCGAGCCAGACGGCGCCGCCCTCGGTCTTGCCGAACTTGGTGCCGTCCGCCTTCGTCATCAGCGGCGTCGCCAGCGCGTGCACGACCGCGTCCGGCTCCATGCGGTGGATCAGGTCGAGGCCGGCCACCAGGTTGCCCCACTGGTCGGAACCGCCCTGCTGCAGCGTGCAGCCGTAGCGCCGGTACAGCTCCAGGAAGTCCATGCCCTGGAGCAGCTGGTAGCTGAACTCGGTGTAGCTGATGCCCTGCTCGGACTCGAGCCGCCGCGCGACCGAGTCCTTGGTCAGCATCTTGTTGACCCGGAAGTGCTTGCCGATGTCCCGCAGGAACTCGATCGCCGACATGCCGGCGGTCCAGTCCAGGTTGTTCACCATGATCGCGGCGTTCTCGCCCTCGAAGGAGAGGTACGGCTCGATCTGGCCGCGCAGCCGGTTCACCCAGTTCGCGACCGTCTCCGGGTCGTTCAGGGTGCGCTCGGCGGTGGGACGCGGGTCGCCGATCTGGCCGGTCGCCCCGCCGACCAGCGCCAGCGGCCGGTGCCCGGCCTGCTGGAGCCGGCGGACGGTGAGCACCTGGACCAGGTGGCCGACGTGGAGACTGGCGGCGGTCGGGTCGAAGCCGCAATAGAACGTGACGGGACCGTCCGCGAGAGCCTTGCGCAAAGCGTCCTCGTCGGTGGACTGGGCGAACAGCCCGCGCCACTTCAGCTCCTCGACGATGTCCGTCACGTCGTCCGTCTCCTCGTGATGAATCAGCAGTACAGATGTCCGCCCAGTCTAGGCGGGTCAGACTCCCTTGCTGACCGAGCTCATGTTGAAGTCCGGCACCCGCAGGGCGGGCATCGCGGCCCGGGTGAACCAGTCGCTCCACTCGCGCGGCAGCGTCTTCTCGGTCCGCCCCGCCTCGGAGGCCCGCGACAGCAGGTCCACCGGCGACTCGTTGAACCGGAAGTTGTTCACCTCGCCGACCACCTCGCCGTTCTCGACCAGGTAGACGCCGTCCCGGGTCAGCCCGGTCAGCAGCAGCGTCGCCGGGTCGACCTCGCGGATGTACCAGAGGCAGGTCAGCAGCAGACCGCGCTCGGTGGCGGCGACCATCTCGTCGAGCGACCGCTCGCCACCGCCGTCCAGGACCAGGTTGCCGATCGCAGGGGCGACGGGCAACCGGGTGAGGCCCGCGCTGTGCCGGGTCGTCGTCAGGTGCTCCAGCGTCCCTTCCCGCACCCAGTCCGTCGGCGCGAGCGGCAGGCCGTTGTCGAAGACCGAGGAGTCGTCGCCGGACGCGTGGGCGATCACGAACGGCGCGGACTCCAGGCCCGGCTCGTTCGGGTCGGAGCGCAGGGTCAGCGGCAGCGGCGAGAGCGTCTCGCCGATCCGGGTGCCGCCGCCGGGCTTGGAGAAGACGGTACGGCCCTCCACGGCGTCCCGGGCGGCCGACGACCAGAACTGGTAGATCAGCAGGTCGGCGACGGCGGTCGGCGGCAGCAGCGTCTCGTACCGCCCGGCGGGCAGCTCCAAGCGGCGCTGCGCCCAGCCGAGCCGGGTCGCCAGCTCGGCGTCCAGGGCCGCCGGGTCGACGTCCTTGAAGTCCCGGGTCGCCCGGCCGGCCCAGGCCGAGCGGGTGCGGTCGGGCGACTTGGCGTTCAGCTCCAGAGTGCCCTTCGGCTGGTCGTGCCGGAGCCGCAGCCCCGTCGACGTGCCCAGGTACGTGGAGGTCAGCTCGTGGTTGGCGAAGCCGTACAGCTCCCGGCTGCCGGCCCGGGCCCGGGCGAACGCCTCGCCGAGGGCGGGCGCGAAGTCCGCGAACACGGCCGAGGACGTCTCGGCGGGCGCGTCGGTGAAGTCGGGGGACGCGGGCACGCCCGCGACCAGCGGCTGGGCGTCCTCCGCGGGCCCCGCGGCCCGCGCGGCCTCCTCGGCCGCCCGCACCAGCGGCTCCAGGTCGTCCGCCGTGACGGCCGACCGGGACACGACGCCGGAGGCGGTGCCCTGCGCACCGTCGACCGTGGCGACCACGGTGAGCGTGCGGCCGCGGGTGACGCCGTTGGTGGTCAGCGCGTTCCCGGCCCAGCGCAGGTTGGCGCTCGACTCCTCGTCCGCGATGACGACGCATCCGTCCGCGCGCGACAGCTCCAGGGCGCGCTCGACGATCTCGTACGGCTTGGTGATCCGAGAGCTCATCGCCCCGCCTCCTGCGTGGTGTTCAGAATGTTCACGCCCCGGAAGAGGGCGGAGGGGCAGCCGTGGGAGACCGCGGCGACCTGGCCCGGCTGGGCCTTGCCGCAGTTGAAGGCGCCGCCCAGGACGTACGTCTGCGGGCCGCCGACCTTCTCCATCGAGCCCCAGAAGTCCGTCGTCGTCGCCTGGTACGCGACGTCCCGCAGCTGACCGGCCAGCCGGCCGTTCTCGATGCGGAAGAAGCGCTGCCCGGTGAACTGGAAGTTGTAGCGCTGCATGTCGATCGACCACGACCGGTCGCCGACCACGTAGATGCCGCGCTCCACACCCCCGATCAGATCCTCCGTGGAGAGCCCGCCCGGGTCCGGCTGCAGCGACACGTTCGCCATCCGCTGCACCGGCACATGGCCGGGGGAGTCCGCGAACGCGCAGCCGTTGGACCGGCCCAGGCCGGTCAGCTTCGCGATCCGCCGGTCGAGCTGGTAGCCGACCAGCGTGCCGTCCTTCACCAGGTCCCAGCTCTGAGCCTGGACGCCCTCGTCGTCGTACCCGATGGTCGCGAGGCCGTGCTCGGCGGTCCTGTCGCCCGTGACGTTCATGATCGGCGAGCCGTACGTCAGCTTGCCGAGCTGGTCGAAGGTGGCGAACGAGGTGCCCGCGTACGCCGCCTCGTAGCCCAGCGCCCGGTCCAGCTCGGTCGCGTGACCGATCGACTCGTGGATCGTCAGCCACAGGTTCGACGGGTCGACGACCAGGTCGTACCGCCCCGCCTCGACGCTCGGCGCGCGCATCTTCTCGGCGAGCAGGCCGGGGATCTCCTCCAGCTCCGCGTCCCAGTCCCACCCGGTGCCGGTCAGGTACTCCCAGCCGCGCCCGACCGGCGGCGCGATCGTCCGCATCGAGTCGAACTCGCCGGTCGTCCCGTCCACCGCGACGGCGGTCAGCTGCGGGTGCAACCGGACCCGCTGCTGCGTGGTCACGGTGCCCGCCGTGTCCGCGTAGAACTTGTTCTCCTGGACGGTCATCAGCGACGCGTCCACGTGCGCCACGCCCTCGGCGCCCAGCAGCCGCGCGCTCCAGTCGGCGAGCAGCGCGCTCTTCTCCTCGCCGGGCACGTCGAACGGGTTGATCTCGTACGACGAGATCCACGTCTTCTCCGCGTGCACCGGCTCCTCGGCCAGCTCCACGCGCTCATCGGACCCCGCCGCGGAGATGATCTTCGCGGACAGCTGGGCCATCGCCACCGCCTGCGAGGCGACCCGCGCCGCCGCGTCCATGGTCAGGTCGACCCCGGACGCGAACCCCCAGGCGCCGCCGTGCACCACCCGCACCGCGTACCCGAGATCCGTGGTGTCCGAGGAGCCCGCGGGCTTGGCGTCCCGGAGCCGCCAGGAGGCGCTGCGCACCCGCTCCAGGCGGAAATCGGCATGCGTCGCGCCGAGCGCGCGCGCCCGCGCGAGCGCCGCGTCGGCGAGTGCCCGCAGCGGCAGCGCCGTGAAGGCTTCGTCGAGGGAATGGGTCCCAGATGGCACAGCTGTCTCCTGTCGTGTGAGACCGGTCGTCCCTGATCATGTCGCGCTTCGGGGCGCGATGCCACGAGCTTTCTGTAGGGACCCGACAGTGGCATGCGGGTGCCACTGTCAGGGGTCGATTCCCGCGAAGAGCGACCGGACCGATAGGTTTTCGAGGTACCAGACCGCTTATCGAAAGGGTGATCCGTTGAGCCGCTCGGTTCTCGTCACCGGAGGAAACCGGGGCATCGGCCTCGCCATCGCCCGCGCTTTCGCCGAGGCCGGCGACAAGGTCGCCATCACGTACCGGACCGGGGAGCCGCCGGCCGCTCTGACCGAGCTCGGCTGCCTCGCCGTCAAGTGCGACATCACCGACACCGAGCAGGTGGAGCAGGCCTACAAGGAGATCGAGGAGAAGCACGGTCCGGTGGAGGTGCTGGTGGCCAACGCCGGCGTCACCAAGGACCAGTTGCTGATGCGGATGTCCGAGGAGGACTTCACGTCCGTCCTCGACACCAACCTCACCGGCACCTTCCGGGTCGTGAAGCGGGCCAACCGCGGCATGCTCCGTGCCAAGAAGGGCCGCGTCGTCCTGATCTCCTCGGTCGTCGGACTGCTCGGCTCCGCCGGGCAGGCGAACTACGCCGCCTCGAAGGCCGGCCTGGTCGGCTTCGCCCGTTCCCTCGCCCGTGAGCTGGGTTCGCGCAACATCACGTTCAACGTCGTCGCGCCCGGTTTCGTCGACACCGACATGACCAAGGTGCTCACCGACGACCAGCGCGCGGGCATCGTGTCCCAGGTTCCGCTGGGTCGCTACGCGCAGCCGGAGGAGATCGCCGCCGCGGTCAGGTTCCTCGCCTCCGACGACGCCTCGTACATCACTGGAGCCGTCATCCCGGTTGACGGCGGATTGGGCATGGGTCACTGATCACCATGAGCGGAATTCTCGAAGGCAAGCGCATTCTGATCACCGGCGTGCTGATGGAGTCCTCCATCGCGTTCCACGCCGCGAAGCTGGCCCAGGAGCAGGGCGCGGAGATCATCCTCACCGCCTGGCCCCGGCCCACGCTGACCGAGCGCATCGCCAAGAAGCTCCCCAAGCCCGAGAACGTCAAGGTCCTCGAGCTCGACGTCTCCAACGACGAGCACCTCGCCCGCCTGGAGGGCCAGGTCCGCGAGCACCTGGGCGACCGCATCGACGGCATCGTCCACTCCATCGGCTTCGCCCCGCAGGACGCGCTCGGCGGCAACTTCCTCAACACGCCGTTCGAGTCGGTCGCCACCGCCATGCACGTCTCGGCCTTCTCGCTGAAGTCCCTGACCATGGCGCTGCTGCCGCTGATGAGCGAGGGCGGTTCCGTCGTCGGCCTCACCTTCGACGCGAAGTTCGCCTGGCCGCAGTACGACTGGATGGGTCCGGCCAAGGCCGCCCTGGAGGCCACCAACCGCTACATGGCCCGCGACCTCGGCAAGCAGGAGATCCGCTGCAACCTGGTCTCCGCCGGCCCGCTCGGCTCCATGGCCGCCAAGTCCATCCCGGGCTTCGGCGAGCTGGCGAGCGTCTGGGACTCCCGCTCCCCGCTGGAGTGGGACCTGTCCGACCCGGAGCCGGCCGGCAAGGCCATCGTCGCCCTGCTGAGCGACTGGTTCCCGAAGACGACCGGCGAGATCATCCACGTCGACGGCGGCCTGCACGCCATCGGCGCGTAGCCGCCTGGCGGCGGGTATCCGGACGAGCCTGCGTGGGCGGTGCCCCGCCCACCGGACGGAGTCCGGTGCAGCCGTCCGAAGCCCGGGAGGCCCGCCAGGGCCGAGCGGTGCGAGGGCGGCAGGGAGAACGCAGTCGACCGGCGAGATCATCCACGTCGACGGCGGCCTGCACGCCATCGGCGCGTAGCCGCCTGACGGCGGGTATCCGGACCGTCGGCGCGTAAGCGCCGCGCAGGCGTCACGAGGGCCGGTGGGCCGCCCCGACGGGGTGGCTCGCCGGCCCTCGGGCTTTGCGGAACGGGTTCGAGTCGAAAAGTCCGGCGGATCACCCCAGACTGGTCGGAGCATGACGTTTCTGTCTGCCGACGGGGAGGAGGTGCGGCCGTGCGTGCAAAGCACCGCAGAGCGGTCGGGGTCTCCTCGGCCGCCGTACTCCTCGCCGGCACCGCCACCGTCCTCGCCGAGGTACGCGCCGCACCCGCGGTCCCGGCCGAACGGCCCCCGGCGTACGAGGCGTCCTGCAGCACCACCGTCGAGGGCTCGCGGGTCACGGCGTACTGCCACAACCCCTACCCCCGCACCGACCGCGTCCGGTTGCACGTCGAGTGCGAGAAGTGGTGGGACGTGGACACCGACAGCGCCCCCGTCGACGTCGGCCCCACCGCCTACGCCGAGCTGACCGGCCGCTGTTGGAAGGACGTCCGGACCGCCTGGCTCACCCACCAGCCTGAGCGGGACTCCGCAGGCACATGAACGGGTAGCTCGCCGCCTCGGCCGCCGCCGTGTCCCCGTCTCCGGCCCGGATCGCGGCCACCAGACGCCCGTGATCCATGTGGTTCTCCGGCCGCAGCACCTCACCCACGTCCTCGCGCAGCCAGTCCCGCAGGAGATCCCCGAGGTCCGCGTAGAGGCCGGTCAGCACGTCGTTGTGGGAGGCCGCCACCACCGCGTGGTGGAAGGTCGCGTCCGTCGTCACGAACCGCTCCGCGTCGCCCGACGCCCACGCCTCCTCGCGTCGCGCGAGCAGCGTCTCCAGCTGCCGTACGTCCCGCTCGGTGCGCCGCTCCGCGGCGAGCCGCGCCGCCGAGGACTCCAGCGTCGACCGCACCTCGGCGACGTGCCGCGGGTCCGAACCGGCGAACCGCCGGTGCATCACCCCGGCCAGCTCGCTGGTCGCGAGGACGTACGTGCCCGAGCCCTGGCGGATGTCGAGCAGCCCGTTGTGCGCGAGCGCGCGGACCGCCTCGCGCACGGTGTTGCGGGCCACGCCCAACTGCTCGACCAGCTCGGGCTCCGTCGGGATGCGCGAGCCCACCGGCCACTCGCCGGACGTGATCTGGTTCCGCAGTTGCGCGATCACCTGGTCCGACAGCGCGGAACGCCGGGGCGAGCTGAGCGCCATGAGGTGCACCTTCCATTCGTTCCGCATTGGTTCCACATTGGACAACCAATCATCCCATGATTCTATGATGGCTCCATGTCAGACGAGCCCAAGACCCTCGACCCCGCACCCGCGACCACCCGTTCGTCCACCCCCTCGCCCGCGCCCGCCGCGCCCGCCGCTTCCACCGGCAGCGGACCCGGCCCCTGGGTCGCCCGGCTCGTCGTCGTCGGACTCGCCCTCGCCGCGCTCAACCTCCGCCCCGCCATCACCAGCCTCGGCGCCCTCCTCGAAGAGGTCCGCGAGGGGCTGCACATGAGCGGCAGCGTCGCCGGCGTCCTCACCTCCGTGCCCCCGCTCTGCTTCGCGATCTTCGGCATCACCGCCCCGCGCCTGGCCCGCCGCTTCGGCCCCGCCGCCGTCGTCGGCGCCGGCATGGCGGCGATCTTCGCCGGACTCGCGATCCGCCCCTTCGCCTCCGGCACCGCCGGCTTCCTCGCCGCCAGCGCGCTCGCCCTCATGGGCATCGCCGTGAGCAACGTCCTGATGCCCGTCATCGTCAAGCGGTACTTCCCCGACCGCATGGGCACCATGACCGGCCTCTACTCCATGGCCCTCGCGCTCGGCACCTCCCTCGCCGCCGCCGCGACCGTCCCCATGACCGAGGCACTCGGCGGCAGTTGGCGCACCGGCCTCGGCGTCTGGGCCGTGCTCGCCGCGCTCGCCGTCCTGCCGTGGCTCCCGCTGCTCCGCGACCGGGACCGCGACCGAGCCGGCAAGAGCCGCGCGGCGGACGCCGGTACGGCCGCCCCGCCGGCCGAACCCGCTCCGGCCGAGCCCCCCGTACGCATCACCCGTAGCCGCACCGCCTGGGCCCTCGGCGTCTTCTTCGGCCTCCAGGCCACCGGCGCGTACATCACCATGGGCTGGATGCCGCAGATCTTCCGCGACGCCGGCGTCCCCGCCTCCACGGCCGGTGTGCTGCTCGCCGTCACGATGGTCATGGGCGTCCCGCTCGCCTTCGTCATCCCGCGCCTCGCGACCCGGATGCGCAACCAGGGCCCGATCGTCGTCGCCCTCGGACTGTGCGGCGTCACCGGCTACCTCGGCCTCTTCTTCGCCCCCGCCGCCGGCGCCTGGGCCTGGGCCGTGCTGCTCGGCGTCTCCAACTGCTCCTTCCCGCTCGCCCTCACCATGATCGGCATGCGCTCGCGCACCGGCGCCGGGGTCGTCCGGCTCTCCGCCTTCGCGCAGAGCGTCGGCTACCTGATCTCCATCCCCGGACCGCTCGTCGTCGGCGTCCTCTACCAGCACAGCGGCGGCTGGGACCTCCCGCTCGCGCTGATGGCGGGCCTGCTGATCCCGCAGATGATCGTGGGCACCCTCGCCGGACGGGACCGGACGGTCGAGGACGAACTCTGAGATGCGAGACTGGGTCCATGCCAGTGCTCGACCCGAACCCCCAGAACGGCCAGAAGAAGCTCCTGCTCGTGCTCGGCGCGATGCTCGGAATCTCGGTCGTGATCGCCGTCATCGCCACGATCGCCTCGCCCTGAGGCCCTTGGAGTCCGAAGCCCTGAGACCCTCGAAACCCCGTCCTCGGTAGGGCAGGCCCCCGCATCCCCTAGGGGGCCGGCGTCAGGGTGAAGTGGGTGGATCACCGGATGGGCCGGGCGCCGCCCGCTCCGTACGTTGGTGACATCGCAGCAGCGGATGTCCCGACCCCACGGAGGCGGCCATGTCGGCCCGTACGCACACCAGCACCCGGACCCCGGCGGCAGGCGTCGACACCCGGCTGCCGTGGTGGGCCCTCGCCCTCCCGGTGGCCGCCTTCGTCGCGCTCTTCCTGCTGATCGCGGACCCCGGCCAGGCGCACGCCGCGGCCGGCTCCGGCGACCCCGCGGTCGGCCGGTTCCTGGAGTCCCTCCAGCACACCCTGAGCCGCTGAACCCCTGCGGGTGCAGTCGCCCCAACCCCCTGCGCCCGACGGCCCGTTTCGTGCGAAGCTGGGGTGCATGAGCGTCGAGACACCCCGCAAGATCGTGTTGCTCCGCCACGCGAAGGCCGACTGGCCCGACGTGTCCGACCACGATCGTCCGCTGGCCGACCGCGGTCGCAAGGACGCCCCCGTGGCCGGCCGGCAGCTCGCCGGGACCGGCATCGCCTTCGACCTGGCCCTCTGCTCGACCGCCGCCCGGACCCGCGAGACCTGGAAGCTGGCGGTGCAGGAGCTGCCGCACCGCCCCAGGACGGTGTACGAGGAGCGGATGTACGAGGCCTCCCTCGGCGAGCTGATCGCCCTGGTCAACGAGACCTCCGACGAGGTCGGCAGCCTGCTGCTGATCGGCCACAACCCCGGCATGCACGCGCTCGCGGACGCGCTGGCCGGCGAGGCCGAGGGCGATCTGCTGCCCCGGATGAACCGCACCGGCTTCCCGACGGCAGCCTTCGCGACGCTCGAGTTCAACGGCTCCTGGAAGTCCGTGGAGCACGGCGTCGGCCGGCTGACCGACTTCTGGACGCCGCACGCCTGACCCGTACGCGCGAGGGTGCCCGGCCCCGTACGCGCGACAGCGAAGGGCCCGGCCGTCTCACGACGGCCGGTCCCTTCGTACGTCACGCGCATCGGCGCGGCGTCAGTGCAGGAGGTCGTCCTCGTCGACGTCCGCCGCCTCGACCTCCTCGCGGGTGATGCCCAGCAGGTACAGCACGGTGTCCAGGAACGGCACGTTCACCGCCGTGTCCGCCGCCCGGCGGACCACCGGCTTGGCGTTGAAGGCCACGCCCAGCCCCGCCGCGTTCAGCATGTCCAGGTCGTTCGCGCCGTCGCCGATCGCGACGGTCTGCGCCAGCGGCACGCCCGCCTCGGCGGCGAACCGGCGCAGCAGCCGCGCCTTGCCGGCCCGGTCCACGATCTCCCCGGTGACCCGGCCGGTCAGCCGGCCGTCCACGATCTCCAGGGTGTTGGCCGAGGCGAAGTCGAGCCCCAGCCGCTCCTTGAGGTCGTCGGTGACCTGCGTGAACCCGCCCGAGACGACGCCGACCTGGTAGCCGAGCCGCTTGAGCGTGCGGATCAGGGTGCGGGCGCCCGGGGTCAGTCGTACCTCGGCGCGGACCTTGTCCACCACCGAGGCGTCCAGGCCCGCCAGGAGCTCCACCCGGGCGTGCAGCGACTGCTCGAAGTCCAGTTCGCCGCGCATCGCGGCGGCGGTGACCTCGGCGACCTTGTCCTCGCAGCCCGCGTGGGCCGCGAACAGCTCGATGACCTCGTCCTGGATCAGCGTCGAGTCGACGTCCATGACGACGAGCCGCTGCGCGCGGCGGTGCAGGCCGGCGGAGACGACGGCGACGTCCACGCCGATCTCGTGGGCCTCGGTGGCCAGCGCGGTCCGCAGCGGCTCCGTCTCACAGCCCGACACCGCGAACTCGACCGCCGTCACCGGATACTTCGCGAGCCGGAAGATACGGTCGATGTTGCCGCCGGTCCCGGTGATCCGGGACGCTATGGCGGCGGTCTGCTCCGAGGTCAGCGGGTTGCCGAGCACGGTGACGTGCGAGCGTCCACTGCCGCGCGGCCGGTTGTCACCGGTGCCCGAGATGATCTCGGCCTGCAGCTTCAGCGATTCCGCCCAGCTGTGCACCGTCGCCCGCAGCTCGCCCTCGGACGTGACGGACGGCTCCGTGACGAGGGCGCACAGCACGATGCGGCCCCGGGTGACGACCTGCTCGATGTCGACCACGTCGACGGAGAAGGCGGCCAGGGTGTCGAACAGCCCGGCGGTGATCCCGGGACGGTCCTTCCCGAAGATCTTGACGAGAAGAGTGGGAACGTCTGAGGTCTGCGATGCGCTCATGGTGCTCCCACCGTATCGGGCACCGGGTGCCACCCGATCCCCCGTCCCGAGTGGCGGACAAAGGTGTGGCCGTCCCGCCTTCCCAGGTTGGCCCGCGCGTCGCCGGCCCGCTACCCGGGTCGGCGGGAGTGCCGAGGACGGCCCGGCCGCGGTACTGCGGCCGGAATCACATCGCGGGCGCCCGCGTCCCGCCTCGCCGTCCGGTCCGCGCCCCGGTCACCCCGAGTCGTCCGGAGTCGTCCCGTCCCAACCGATCCGTACGGACTTATGAACCCTCCCCACGTTCCAGTGCTTCCGTCCCGCGCCGACGAGCCCTCAAAGGGCCGTGTCTCAAGGGCACTTCGCGCCAAGGTGGGCGGCTGTTGCGGGGTCTTCACACCGCCCGACTTTCGGTTCGAGGCCCGGGCCTGAAATAGTTCCCCACGATGTTCGCCATCCCTAGACTCCCAGCGACGGGGGTACATCGGGGGACAAGTAGTGGGGCATGGAGTGCCAGAACTCGTACTGGAATTGAACGGAAGAACCTGGACCCTCGATCCGTCCAGGTCGTACACCCTCGGACGTGATCCGCAGGGCGACCTGGTGATCGACGACGCCAGGGTCTCGTGGCGCCACGCCACCATCAGCTGGGGCGGCCGGAGTTGGGTCATCGAGGACCACGGCTCCACCAACGGCACGTTCGTGCAGGGGCAGCGGATCCACCAGATGGAGATCGGCCCCGGCTCCGCCGTGCACCTCGGCAACGCGACCGACGGCCCCCGGCTGAATCTCGCCGGTGCCGCCCAGGCCGCCCCGGCGCAGCAGGCGCCCGCGCACCAGGCCGCCGCCGGCTGGTCCGGCGCGCAGGCCCAGCCCACGCCGCAGGCCCAGCCCCAGCAGGGCTGGCAGCAGCAGCCGGTGCAGCCCCAGGCGCAGGTCCCGCAGCAGCAGGCGTACCCGCAGCCGCAGCAGGGACAGGGCCCCGGCATCGGCGCAGCCGCGGGGGCCGCGCCGGTCTACGGCGACCGCAGCCCGACGACGTTCCACCAGCTCGCGCTCGGGCACGTCATGCGCATCGGTCGTGCGCTCGAGAACGAACTGGTCGTCTCCGACCTGCAGGTCTCGCGCCACCACGCCGAGTTCCACGCGACGCCCGACGGCCGGATGGAGATCCGCGACCTCGGCTCGCACAACGGCACGTACGTCAACGGTCAGCCGATCCCCAAGGGCGGCACCGCCCTCCTCGGCCCCAACGACACGGTCGGCGTCGGTCACTCGACCTTCCGGATCGTCGGCGGCCGGCTCGAGGAGTTCGTCGACACCGGCGAGGTCTCCTTCTCGGCCCGCCACCTGACCGTGACGGTCGACGGCGGCAAGCAGATCCTCAAGGACGTCACCTTCGGCGTTCCCGAGAAGTCGCTGATCGGCGTCATCGGCCCCTCCGGCTCCGGCAAGTCCACCCTGCTCAAGGCGCTCACCGGCTACCGGCCCGCCGATCAGGGTGACGTGCTGTACGACAACCGGAGCCTCTACAAGCAGTTCGCCGAGCTGCGCCAGCGCATCGGTCTGGTCCCGCAGGACGACATCCTGCACAAGGAGCTGACCGTCAAGAAGGCCCTCAAGTACGCGGCCAAGCTCCGCTTCCCCGGCGACACCGCCGAGGCCGAGCGCGAGGCCCGTATCGACGAGGTGCTGCGCGAGCTGAAGCTCGACATCCACAAGGAGAAGAAGGTCACCTCCCTCTCCGGTGGCCAGCGCAAGCGCGTCTCCGTCGCGCTGGAGCTCCTGACCAAGCCGTCGCTGATCTTCCTGGACGAGCCGACCTCCGGCCTCGACCCGGGCATGGACCGCGACGTCATGCAGCTGTTGCGCGGCCTCGCCGACGACGGCCGCACGGTCCTCGTCGTCACCCACTCGGTGGCCGAGCTGGCGCTCTGCGACAAGCTCCTCGTGATGGCCCCCGGCGGCTCGGTCGCGTACTTCGGTCCGCCGGAGGAGGCGCTCAACTTCTTCGGCTACACCACCTGGGCCGACGTCTTCTCCGCCTTCGAGAACTACCGCGACTACGACTGGGCGGGCCGCTGGAAGGGCTCGCAGCACTACCAGATGTACGCCGCGGACATCGACGCCGTCGCCGCGCAGCCGGTCCAGATGCCGCCCCAGGCCATGGTCCGGCCGCCGAAGCCGCAGGGCTGGGGCTCCCAGCTGTGGACGCTGATCCGCCGCTACTCCTCGGTCATCGCGTCCGACAAGGGCTTCATGGGCCTGATGGTGATCCTGCCCGCCGTCCTCGGCGCGGTCTCCGTGGTCATCCCGGCCGACTTCGGCCTCGCGCCGCCCAAGCCGCCGTCCCGGTTCAACGGCGATGCCGGCACGATCATGCTGATCCTCGCGGTCGGCATGTGCTTCTCCGGCGCGGCCAACTCGGTCCGTGAGCTGATCAAGGAACGGGTCATCTACGAGCGGGAGCGTGCCACCGGCCTGTCCCGCTCCGCGTACCTGATGTCCAAGGTCATCGTCCTCGGCGTGATCACCGCGATCCAGGGCGTCATCATCTGCGGCATCGGCTTCGCCACCCGCGACCTGCCGGCCGAGGGCCTCGTCATGCCGCCTGCCGTCGAGCTCTGCGTCACGGTCATCGCGCTCGGCTTCACCTCGATGATGTTCGGCCTGGTCATCTCCTCGCTGGTGAAGACCGCCGAGAAGACCATGCCGCTGCTCGTCATGTTCGCGATCGTCCAGGTCGTGTTCACCGGCATCCTCTTCCAGGTGTACGGCTCGCCCGGCCTGGAGCAGTTCGCCTGGCTGATGCCGTCCCGCTGGGCCATCGCCGCCGCGGGCGCCACGCTCGACCTGGCGCACCTGATGCCGCCGTGGGACCACAAGGACCCGACCAACCTGGACCCGCTGTGGGACCACTCGGTCGGCCAGTGGGGTCTCAACCTGAGCATCCTGATCATCATCGGCGTGGCCTGCGGCTTCGCGGTGGCGCGCCTGCTGCGCCGCCACGAGCCCGAGGTCATGCGCAAGTAAGGCGCACGACAGCACGCCGAAGGGCGGCACCCCTGCTGGGGGTGCCGCCCTTCGGCGTGTGGGCGCGGAGCGTCGAGCAGGCTCAGTACGCGCTGTTCACGTTGTCCATGGAGCCGTAGCGGTCGGCGGCGTAGTTGCACGCGGCGACGATGTTGGCGACCGGGTCGTACTGGTCCCAGGAGGTGCCGGCGATGTGGTACGCGTCGAAGGTCGGCTTGATGACCTGCAGCAGGCCCTTCGAGGGGACGCCGTTGATGGCGTTGATGTCCCAGTTGTTGATGGCCCGCGGGTTGCCGGAGGACTCACGCATGATGTTGCGGTGGATGCCCTCGTAGGTGCCCGGGATGTTGTGCTTGTCCATGATGAAGAGCGCCTCGCGGATCCAGCCGTCGAGGTTGTTCGCGAAGACCGGCTTGCGCGCGGCGGCGCGGCTGGCGGCGGTCTTCGCCGCGGCGCGCTTCTTCGCGTCGGCCTTGGCCTTGGCGACGGCGTCGGCCTTGGCCTTCGCGGCGGCCTTCGCCTTGGCGGCGGCCTTCGCCTTGGCGGCAGCCTCGGCCTTGGCCTTCGCGGCGGCGGTCTGCTTGGCCTGCAGGCTCACGGCGTTCTGCTGCTCGGTGAGGCCGGCGTGCAGCGCCTTCGCCTGCGCGCTGTCGGCGTTGTAGGCCCAGGCGACCGGCTTGGTGTTGGTCAGGGCCTGCGGCTCGGTCTCGGCGGAGGCGTCAGTGCCGGAGGCGAGGGAGAACGTGAGGGCGGCGGCGCTCAGGGCGGCCACACCGGCGATGGAGAGCTTGTGCTTCTTGTTCAGGCGATAGTGACCAGGGGTGTTCGCAGACATGCAGGACTACCTCTTCGAATAGCGCGGGGGTCGCTCAGGCCGGGGCGGCTGCGCCTCTTCGGCGGCGACGGACGCAATTCTTAGCGGCAGCAAAATCCTGTGGCAAAGGTGTGACGTACGATCCCGAGTAGTGGATCAGGGGGCGGGGGATGCCCCCCCGACGCCGCCCCGCGACCGGCCCCAGCAGTACTCACCTGGTGCCTACGTCACCACTAGCGTGGTTCGTAAGTGACCTGGGTCCTATGCGCGGGCTCACACCGGCCCCGGGCCGGTCTCACCATCCGTTGCGTGCGCAATGCGCACAGTGAGACGCCTCCGCCGGGAGGATGAGGTGCACGTCCCCGAACTCGTGCCAGAGGTAGCGCTCCCTCAGCGCCTCGGCGTACGCGGCCTCCAGCGCGGGCCGCCCGGCGACCGCCTCCAGCATCAGCAGATGCGAGGCCTCCGGCTCGTGCAGCCCGGTCAGCAACCCGTCCACCACCCGTACCCCCCGCTCCGGCGTGACCACCAGATCCGTCCACCCCGAGGCCGCCCGCACCACCCCGTCCCGCACCACCCCGTCCCGCCCGGCCTCGGGCCGCCGCTCGGGCGCGACCGTCGCCGACTCCAGCGCCCGCACGGCCGTCGTGCCCACCGCGATCACCCTGCCCCCGCCCGCCCGGGCCGCGTTCACCAGCCACGCCGTCGTCGTCGGCACCTCGAACCACTCCGGGTACGGCGGCTCGTGCGCCTCCGTCGACGCCACCCCCGTGTGCAGCGTCAGCGGAGCGAACTGCACCCCCCGGCTGACCAGCTCCGCCACCAGCTCCGCCGTGAACGGCCGACCCGCGCTCGGCATCTCCGCCGACCCCGCGCCGTCCGCCGACGGGAGCGCGAACACCGTCTGGTATGCCTCCAACGGCTGGTCCCGCTCCGTGTACCCGTACCGCACCGGCCTCCCGTACCGCGCCAGCAGCCCCGGCACCCCCACATCCGCCCGAGCCCACCACAGCCGCGAGCCTCTCCCCACGCCCCCAGGGGGCGAGGGGAGACCCCCAGGCTCCAGCGGCGCCTCCAGCACCAGCCGCGCGCCTCCCGGCAGCCGCACCACCGCGCCCGCCGGGCCGCCCGCCCGCATCCGGGTACTGCCCCGGCCGTCCGGCGCCCGCAGCTCCACCGCCCACCGGCCGTCCTCGCCCCGGGTCGAGAAGTGCACGACGACCGCCTCCCCGCCCAGCCGCCCCGTCACCGCCGCGGCCAGCGTCGGCGAGGTGTTCACCACCAGCACGTCACCCGCCCGCAGCATCCCCGGCAGCTCCCGGAACGCGTGGTGCGACACCTCCGTACCCCGCGACACCAGGAGCCGTACGTCGTCCCGCCCCGAGCCCCGCTGCTCGGCCGGCACCCGCGCCGACAGCTCCTCCGGAACCCTCAGCCCCTTCAGCCCGGTCCGCGCCGCCGCACTCACCCGGTCACCCCCAGCAGCTCGGGCGCCGTGTACCGGCTGCTCGCCGCGCGCTCGTCGAGCAGCCGCAGGAACGCCGGGACGACCTCCTCCGGCAGCGGCGCGCCCGCCGCCTCCTCCGGCTCGGCCGCCGCCAGCATCTCCGTCCGCATGCCCCCGGGATCCACCCACCACACCCGCAGCCCCGGCTCCTCCACCGCCAGCACCGCCGACAGCTGGTCCAGCGCGGCCTTCGTCGCCCCGTAGCCGCCCCAGGTGCGGTACGCCTCCACGGCCGCGTCCGAGCTGATGTCCAGCACCGCCCCCTCCGGCGCCGCGCGCAGCAGCGGCAGCGCCTCCTGGATCAGCCCGAGCGGGGCCACCACATTGACCTCGAGCGCCGCCCGGAACCGGTCCAGCGGGTGACTCTCCAACGGCACCAGCGGCTCGACGCCCAGGATCCCGGCGTTGTTCACCAGCAGATCGAGGCCGCCGAACTCCGCCGCCGCGGCCACCAGCTCCTTGCGGTGCGCCGGGTCCGTGACATCGCCGGGCAGCGCCGCCACCTCGACCCCGTGGCCGCGCAGCCCGTCCGCCGCCTCCTCCAGCGCCTTCGCCGTCCGGGCGTCCAGGACCAGGTCCCAGCCCCGGCCGGCCAGTGCGTGTGCCAGCGCCCGGCCCAGACCCCTGGACGCCCCCGTGATGATCGCGACAGGCATGCCGTCCATCCCCTCGAGAAATGTTCCATCGACGGGATCCAGCGTCCGGCCGCGCACCCGCCCGCCGCCTCGTCCCCGGGCCCCGACCCGGCAAGGCACTTCGACCTAGGCCGCCGGGCCCAGGCCCCGGCCGTCTCCGGTCGGATACGGACCGTCACACCCCACCGGTACGGTGAAGTCATGAGTCACCGACCGAGCTCCGGCCTCGCCGCCGTGAGCACCGCGCTGCTGGCGATGAGCCGCCGGATGGAGGTCCGCGACGTCCTCAAGACGATCGTGGCGTCCGCGCGTGAGCTGCTCGACGCCGAGTACGCGGCGCTCGGCGTGCCGGACGACCACGGCGGCTTCGCCCAGTTCGTCGTCGACGGCGTCAGCGACGCGCAGTGGAAGGCCATCGGCCCGCTGCCCCGGCAGCACGGCATCCTCGCCGCGATGCTCCACAAGGCCGAGCCCGAGCGGCTCGCGGACGTGCGCACGGATCCGCGCTTCGAGGGCTGGCCCGCCGCGCACCCGGAGATGTCGGACTTCCTCGGCCTGCCGATCCGCGACGGCGACGAGATCCTCGGCGCCCTCTTCCTCGCCAACAAGCGCTGCCCCAAGCCGGCCGGCGGCTGCGGCTTCACCGCGGAGGACGAGGAACTCCTCTCGATCCTCGCCCAGCACGCCGCGATCGCCCTGACGAACGCCCGGCTGTACGAGCGCAGCCGCGAGCTCACCATCGCGGAGGAGCGCTCCCGGCTCGCGCACGAGCTGCACGACGCGGTCAGCCAGAAGCTGTTCTCGCTGCGGCTCACCGCCCAGGCCGCCGCCGCGCTCGTCGACCGCGATCCCGCCCGCGCCAAGGGCGAACTCCAGCAGGTCGCCGCGCTGGCCGCCGAGGCCGCGGACGAGCTGCGTGCGGCGGTCGTCGAACTGCGCCCCGCCGCGCTCGACGAGGACGGGCTCGTCCACACCCTGCGCACCCAGGTGCAGGTCCTGGACCGTGCCCACACGGCGAGGGTCACGTTCGACGGTTCGGGGGTCCGCGCGCTCCCGGCCGCCCAGGAGGAAGCCCTCCTGAGGGTCGCCCAGGAGGCTTTGCACAACGCGCTGCGGCACTCCGGCGCCGAACGGGTCGAAGTGACCCTCGTCCGCCACGGCCAGGGCGCGCTGCTCACCGTCACCGACGACGGACGGGGCTTCGAACCGAGCGCGGTCCGCAAGGCGGGCCGGCACCTCGGCCTGGTCTCCATGCGGGATCGCGCCGGCGGGGTCGGCGGCAGACTCACCGTGACCTCGGCGCCCGGCCGCGGCACCACGATCGAGATGGAGGTCCCCGGTGGCTGAGAACGAGAGGGGCAGCGCGGAGCGCTTCGTCGGAAGGGCGGTGGTGGGAGGCGGGAGGGTCATCAGGGTGCTGCTGGTGGACGACCACCAGGTGGTCCGCCGAGGCCTGCGCACCTTCCTGGAAGTACAGGACGACATAGAGGTGGTCGGCGAGGCCGCCGACGGCGCGGAGGGCGTGGCGCGCGCGGAGGAACTGAGACCCGACGTCGTCCTCATGGACGTGAAGATGCCGGGCATGGACGGCATCGAGGCCCTGCGGAAGCTGCGCGAGCTGGCGAACCCGGCGAAGGTGCTGATCGTCACCAGCTTCACCGAGCAGCGCACGGTGGTCCCCGCGCTGCGCGCGGGCGCGTCCGGCTACGTCTACAAGGACGTCGACCCGGACGCCCTGGCCGGAGCGATCCGCTCGGTCCACGCCGGCCACGTCCTGCTCCAGCCGGAGGTCGCCGGCGCCCTCCTGAGCCAGGACGACGGGCACGGCGGCACGGGCCGGGGCTCCACACTCACGGAACGCGAACGCGAGGTCCTGGGCCTGATCGCGGACGGCCGTTCGAACAGGGAGATCGCCCGAGCGCTGGTCCTGTCGGAGAAGACGGTGAAGACCCACGTCTCGAACATCTTGATGAAGCTCGACCTGGCGGACCGCACGCAGGCGGCGCTCTGGGCGGTTCGCCACGGTCTGACGTCATAGCCGCGACGATCATGTTCATACTGTCGGGCGAATATCCCCCACATGGCGCAACCGCGCCGTCCGGTGACCGTTCTCCATGGCGTACTGCACGGCACCGACCAGGAGGATCCCGAACATGAACAGCTTCAAGAAGGCCGCCGCTCTCACCATGGTCGCGGGCGGCCTCGTCGCCGCCGGCGCGGGCGTCGCGTCCGCCCACGGCGGCGCCGACGCGAACGCCGAGGCCGTAGGCAACCCCGGCGTCGTCTCCGGCAACGTGGTCCAGGCCCCCGTCCACGTCCCGGTCAACGTCACCGGCAACAGCATCAACGTCATCGGCCTCCTGAACCCCGCCTTCGGCAACACCACCGCCAACCACTGACGTGACCGAGCGGACACGGGAGCCGCTCGGCCCAACGACTCGGTAGAAGCTGCCCGCCGGGGGCCTGGGGGCGACAGCCCCCGGTACCCCCGGGGTCCGGGGCGGAGCCCCGGTTTCGGGAAGGGGCGGGGTGGGGGGGGAGAAGCCCGCCGCAGGCGCCCACCCCCACCCCGCCCCCCAACCCCGGCACCCCCTACCGCTCCCGCTCCTCCACCCACGCGTTGTACGCCGCCACCTGCGCCCTCCGCGCCACCCTCTCCACCGGCCGCAACGCGGCCCCCCGCGCCGCCATCTCCGCCGCGCTCACCGCACCCCCTTGCCCGTTCTCGTACGCGAGGGACACCAGCAGCGACACCCGCTGTGCCAGCTCCAGCACCCGCACCGCCCGCGCCGGGTACCCCGGCGCCAGCACCTCAAGCCCCGCCGACGCCTCCGCCCGCGCCCGGTAAGCGTCCCGCGCCGCGTCCGCCACCGGCCCCGACCCGGCCACGTCCAGCTTCGTCAGCACCGCCGTCGCCTCGCGCAACGCCTCGGCGAGCTCCCGCTCCGCCTCCCCGAGCGACGGCACGTCCGCCGGCGGCGCCTCCCGTACCGCCAGGCACTGCCAGACGACCTCCACATGGACGTCGCCCGCCGGCCCCCGCTCCGTGACCTCCGGCACCAGCCCGTACGGCGCGCCGTAGCCGACCACGGCCTCCTCCGCCTCCAGCGCCCGCGCGTTGAAGTCCGGCGGGCCGCTGAGCCCCAGCGGATGGCCCGGCGCGGGGAGCGCCACCCGCCACCCCGTGACCCCGAGCCGCCGCAGCCGCCCGAGCGCCAGCGTCAGCCCGACCGGCCCCGCCTCACCCGGCAGCCCCTCCACCCGATGCACCGCGTCGTCCCCGACGATCGCCTCCGCCGCGTCGTCCGGCGACACCGCTCCGGCCAGGAGGGCGTTGCCCCAAGCGGCCAGGCGTCCTGAGCGTGGTTCCCAAAGCATGCCCCCAGACTAGGGACTCACCGCGCCCCCGACGCCGGTACGGGCAAGTACCGGCCCTAGGGACCGTGGCGCTCCGGCAGTGGCGTAGGTTTTCCCTGGACGCCGCGCCCGCCCGCGCAGGCGACGACACGACTCGACCGCAAGGGGAGACAACGCGACCATGAGCGATGTACTGGAGCTGGTGGACGTATCAGTGGTCCGCGACGGACGCGCTCTGGTGGACGAGGTCTCGTGGTCGGTCAAGGAGGGCGAGCGCTGGGTCATCCTCGGGCCCAACGGCGCCGGCAAGACCACTCTCCTCAACCTCGCCTCCAGCTACCTCTTCCCGACCACCGGCACCGCCCGGATCCTCGGCGAGCAGCTCGGCGGCGTCGGCACGGACGTCTTCGAGCTCCGCCCGCGCATCGGCATGGCCGGCATCGCCATGGCCGAGAAGCTCCCCAAGCGCCAGACCGTGCTGCAGACCGTCCTCACCGCCGCGTACGGCATGACCGCGACCTGGCACGAGGACTACGACCCGGTCGACGAGGACCGCGCCAAGGCCTTCCTCGACCGCCTCGGCATGACCGAGTACCTGGACCGCAAGTTCGGCACCCTCTCCGAGGGCGAGCGCAAGCGCACCCTGATCGCCCGCGCGATGATGACCGACCCCGAGCTGCTGCTCCTCGACGAGCCCGCCGCCGGTCTCGACCTCGGCGGCCGCGAGGACCTGGTCCGCCGGCTCGGCAGGCTCGCCCGCGACCCGTACGCCCCCTCCATGGTCATGGTCACGCACCACGTCGAGGAGATCGCCCCCGGCTTCACGCACGTGCTGATGATCCGTCAGGGCAAGGTGCTCGCCGCCGGCCCGATGGAGACCGAGCTGACCTCCCGCAACCTCTCCCGCTGCTTCGGCCTGCCGCTCGTCGTCGAGCGCAACGGCGACCGCTACAGCGCCCAGGGCCTGCCCCTCAAGTAGCCGCGGCGCGCCGCAGTTCACACCGGACACCCGCTCAACCCCCGCCGTACGCACAGGGCGTCGCGACCCGCACAGAGCCGCGCCCTGTCCCCGGCGGCCCCCGCCGCCCTACCATGACCCCGTGGACATCGACGCATGGGTCTGGTGGCTGATCGGAGCGGTGGGGCTCGGCATCCCGCTGGTCCTGACCGCGATGCCCGAGTTCGGCATGTTCTCCGTCGGCGCGGTCGCCGGCGCGGTGACCGCCGCACTCGGATTCGGCGTGGTGGCGCAGGTGATCGTCTTCTGCGTCGTCTCCGTCGCACTGATCGCCGTGGTCCGGCCGATAGCTGCCCGGCATCGCGACGGGCGGCCCCAACTCGCCACCGGCATCGATGCCCTGAAGGGCCGTCAGGCCGTCGTCCTGGAACGGGTGGACGGCAGCGGCGGCCGCATCAAGCTCGCCGGCGAGGTCTGGTCGGCCCGCACACTCGACACCGGGCAGACCTTCGAACCCGGCCAACAGGTCGACGTCGTCGAGATCGACGGGGCCACGGCCGTGGTGATGTGACTGTGTGACAGAACCTCGCACACGACGTCCCGCCGTCTGGGAAACTCGATCATCGAAATCAACCCGGCAGTCGACCGGCAGCGAAGGGCACGGGGAGCACGATGCCATCCGTCATCATCGTCCTGATCATCCTGGTGGTGCTTGTCTTCATCGCACTGATCAAGACGATCCAGGTCATCCCGCAGGCCAGCGCCGCGATCGTGGAGCGCTTCGGACGCTACACCCGCACGCTCAACGCGGGCCTCAACATCGTCGTCCCGTTCATCGACTCGATCCGCAACCGGATCGACCTCCGTGAGCAGGTCGTCCCGTTCCCGCCGCAGCCGGTGATCACCCAGGACAACCTGGTCGTCAACATCGACACCGTCATCTACTACCAGGTGACCGACGCCCGGGCGGCGACCTACGAGGTCGCCAGCTACATCCAGGCGATCGAGCAGCTCACCGTCACCACGCTGCGCAACATCATCGGCGGCATGGACCTGGAGCGGACCCTCACCTCACGCGAGGAGATCAACGCGGCGCTGCGCGGCGTCCTCGACGAGGCCACCGGCAAGTGGGGCATCCGCGTCAACCGCGTCGAGCTCAAGGCCATCGAGCCGCCGACCTCCATCCAGGACTCGATGGAGAAGCAGATGCGCGCCGACCGTGACAAGCGCGCCGCGATCCTCACCGCCGAAGGTACGCGCCAGGCCGCCATCCTCACCGCGGAGGGCGAGAAGCAGTCGCAGATCCTGCGCGCCGAGGGTGAGGCCAAGGCCGCCGCCCTGCGCGCCGAGGGCGAGGCCCAGGCCGTCCGCACCGTCTTCGAGGCCATCCACGCCGGCGACCCGGACCAGAAGCTGCTCTCGTACCAGTACCTCCAGATGCTCCCGAAGATCGCCGAGGGCGACGCCAACAAGCTCTGGATCGTGCCCAGCGAGATCGGCGACGCCCTCAAGGGCCTCTCCGGCGCCTTCGGCAACATCGGCGGGGGAGTCCCCGGCTTCAACACCGGCGGCGGATCCGCCGCCGGCAAGGAGTCCGCACCGGGCGTCGGCGCACAGCGCCGCGAGGAACCCCCGGTTGACTGACACGTACACGTAATGCTGCATGATCGGTGAGAGCCCCTCGACCCCGACGCTTCGTCAGGGCGGGGAGGCGACTCACTGACCATGTAAGGAGATGGCGTTGTCCATCTGGGAAGCACTGGCAGTCTTCGCCGCCGGCATCGGAGCCGGCACCATCAACACCATCGTCGGATCGGGAACCCTGATCACGTTCCCCGTGCTGCTCGCGACCGGCCTCCCGCCCATCACCGCGAACGTCTCCAACACCCTCGGCCTGGTCCCCGGCTCCATCAGCGGAGCCATCGGCTACCGCGCCGAACTCGAAGGCCAGAAGGCCCGCGTCCTCCGCCTCGGCGCCGTGGCCCTCCTCGGCGGACTCCTCGGCGCGATCCTGCTGCTCGCCCTGCCCTCCGACGCCTTCGACACGATCGTCCCGGTCCTGATCGGCCTCGCGCTCGTCCTCGTCGTCCTCCAGCCCCGCATCGCCGCCGCGGTGAAACGCCGCCGCGAGGTCAGTGGCACCGAGGCCCCCCGCCACGGCGGCGTGCTCCTCCTCGTCGGACTCTTCCTCGCCAGCATCTACGGCGGCTACTTCGGCGCCGCGCAGGGCGTCCTGTACCTCTCGCTCATGGGACTGCTGCTGAACGAGAGCATCCAGCGCATCAACGCCGTCAAGAACGTCCTGGCCGCCGTCGTCAACGGCGTCGCCGCCGTCTTCTTCGTCTTCGTCGCCGATTTCGACTGGACGGCCGTGCTGCTGATCGCCGTCGGCTCCACCATCGGCGGCCAGATCGGCGCCAAGGTCGGCCGCCGGCTCTCGCCCACCGTCCTGCGCGGCGTCATCATCGCGGTCGGCATCGTCGCGATCCTCCAACTCACCCTGAACTAGCGGCAGAAGCCGGCAAACGAAGGAGCCCGCCCCCGGCAACGGGGGCGGGCTCCTTCGCTCAGCACGTACGG
The DNA here is from genome assembly GCF_033343995.1 of Streptomyces sp. HUAS YS2. NCBI lineage: Bacteria > Bacillati > Actinomycetota > Actinomycetes > Kitasatosporales > Streptomycetaceae > Streptomyces > Streptomyces solicathayae. Next base: position 6,242,992 of record NZ_CP137573.1, read on the forward strand.
GATCAGGCCGCCGACTCGCCCAGCCACTCCGGCAGCTCGGCCCGCTCGCCGGCCCGCATCGCGAGCAGCATCGCGTCCGCCGGCGTCGGCACGAACGGCTGGTGCAGCAGCGGCATCCCCGCCTGCTCCGGAGTCCGGTCCGCCTTGCGGTGGTTGTCCTCGGCACAGGATGCCACCGTGTTCAGCCAGCTGTCCCCACCACCCTGCGCCCGCGGCACGACATGGTCCACCGTCGTCGCCCGCCGCCCGCAGTACGCACAGCGGTGCTGGTCCCGGACCAGCACCCCTCTCCGTGACCACGGAGCCTGTCTTCGGAACGGCACCCGTACGTAGCGGCAGAGCCTGATCACCCGGGGCACCGGAATGTCGACGGCGGCGGCACGCATGCGAAGACCGGGATGGGCCTGCTCCACGACGGCCTTGTCCGTCAGGACAAGCACCACCGCACGGTTGAGTGTGACCGTCGAAAGCGGCTCGAAGCTCGCGTTCAGTACCAGCGTGTCCCGCATTGTGCCCACCTCCCGTGTGCCGGCCCAGCCCACCTGGCGGGGCTTCCTGGCTCGGATCAACTCTGGCCGGGCGCGCCGGGTAGGACAACGCAATATCTGCGCAACGAAAGATGCCCGCTTCTGATCTCTCCAAGACCAGAAGCGGGCAAACAACAAACGAACGCTGAACGCGCTACGCGGGGGCCTCGTACTCCGCCACCAGCTGCGCACGCCCCAGCGTGTGGAACCGCAGGTTGAACCCCACGGCCGCCGGCGAGGTGTCCGCGTCGGGCCCGAGCCGCTCACTGTCCACCGCGTACACCGTGAACACGTAGCGGTGGTTCTCCCCGGCCGGCGGCGCCGCCCCGCCGAAGTCCTTCGACCCGTAGTCGTTGCGGGCCTGCACGACACCTGCCGGCAGCCCCTCGAACGACCCCGAGCCCGCGCCCGTCGGAAGCTCCGTCACCGACGCCGGGATGTCGAAGGCCACCCAGTGCCAGAAACCGCTGCCCGTCGGCGCGTCCGGGTCGAAGCAGGTGACGGCGAAACTCTTCGTCGCCGCCGGGAAGCCCTCCCAGCGCAGATGGGGAGAGGTGTTCCCCGCCGCGTACACCTGAGCGTCCTCGAGCACCCCGCCCGGCACGACGTCGTCGCTCACCACGGTGAACTCCGGCACCGGCGGGTGGAAGTCGTGCGGGAGCGGCGCCCTCTTGCCCTCGGTCACGTCTGAACCTCCGAATCGACCGAACTGACTGATCCTGACGGCTGTCGGGCCGAGCCTAGAACCAGTTGCGCTTGCCGCCGACGTCCGCCAGCCACTGGTTCAGGTACGCCGTCCAATCGGTTGAGTGGAAGTCGTGCAGACCGACCTTGAACGAACGGAACGAGTCGCTGCCCTCGCTGAACAGCCCCGGCTTCTTGTCCATCTCCAGGACGACGTCCATCTCGTGGTCGTCCGCCACGAAGCTGACCTCGACCTGGTTCAGCCCGCGGTACTGCTGCGGCGGGAAGAACTCGATCTCCTGGTAGAACGGCAGCTTCTGCCGCGTCCCGCGGATGTGCCCGCGCTCCATGTCCGCGTTCTTGAAGCGGAAGCCCAGCTGGATGAAGGCGTCCAGGATCGCCTGCTGCGCCGGCAGCGGGTGCACGTTGATCGGGTCCAGGTCACCGGAGTCCACCGCACGCGCGATCTCCAGCTCGGTGGTCACACCGATGTGCATGCCCCGCAGCTGCTGCCCGGCGATCGTGGTGACCGGCGTCTCCCACGGGATCTCGATGCCGAACGGGACGACGTGCACCGCGCCGGCCTTCACCTCGAAGGCCCCGCCGAGCCGCACCTTCAGGAACTCGACGTCCTGCTTGTACTCCTGGTCGCCGCCCTCGACCTCGACGCGCGCCTGCAGCCCGACCGACAGCCCCTCGATCTGCTGGTCGACCGACCCGCCCTGGATCCGCACCTCGCCCTGGACGACCCCGCCCGGAACCACGTTCTCCTCGGTGAGCACCGTCTCCACGGACGCCCCACCGGCGCCGAGGCTCGCGAGCAGCTTCTTGAAGCCCATGTCTGTCCACTCCTTCTTGGTCCTGGCCCTACATACGCGCGACGACCGTAGTCGGTTCCCACCTGCGCATCGTCACGCCCCCACTACCCTCGGACGCCATGAGCGAGAGCCCCGACCGTAGGCCGCTGCCGCGGGCCTTCTTCGACCGTCCGGTACTGGACGTCGCCCCCGACCTGCTCGGCCGCACGCTCGTCCGCAGAACGGAGGACGGCGGCGCGATCGAGCTCCGTCTCACGGAGGTCGAGGCGTACGCCGGTGAGATCGACCCGGGCTCGCACGCCTTCCGGGGCCGCACCGCACGCAACGCGGTCATGTTCGGCCCGCCCGGACACGCGTACGTCTACTTCACCTACGGCATGTCAAGGCAGTCGGCATGAACGTTGATCTCCTCTCCCATCCCGCTGAAGAGGTCGCCCCCAAGCTGCTCGGATGCGTCCTCACCTGCAAGACCCCCGAGGGGACTGTGAGCATCGCCATTACGGAAACCGAGGCGTACTCCGGCACGGCTGACCCAGCTTCCCATGCCTACCGGGGCCGGACTGCCCGCAACGCCACTATGTTCGGGCCCGCAGGACACCTCTACGTCTACCGGTCCCACGGTCTCCACTGGTGCGCCAACGTCGTCACCGGTACGGATGGCATCGCCTCGGGTGTCCTCATCCGGGCAGGCAGGGTCATCGAGGGTGAAGACCTGGCACGCAAGCGGCGAGGAGCGAAGGTCGATAGTCCACGTCTCGCCCGAGGTCCGGGGAACGTCGGCCAGGCACTCGGCATCACGGCAGAGCACAACGGCGCAGACCTCCTGGCAGGTACCTCGGTCATGCTCTCCGAGGGCGAGCCGGTACCTGCCGCGCTCATCCGGGTCGGTCCTCGGGTAGGCGTGAGCAAGGCCCACGACTGGCAACACCGGTTCTACCTCGCCGGTGATCCAACGGTCTCGGCGTACCGACTTAGCCCGAGAGCCAAGCCGTCCGCCGGAGCCTGAGCCGCTGTGCGCCTCGCTCACGGCTCGCCGGTGAGCTGGCGCGGAGTTGGGTCAGAAGATGCGTGATCGTCCGCGAGCGCAGCGCGTGACGCGTTCCTGGTCGGTCGAGTGACTGCCGACGTGCGCGAACTCGGACGGGACGGGTGGGTGTGACTGAGTACTCCAGTTGGTATTTGAGCAGCTGACTTGGGATCTTGTCCCTGCCTGGTGCATGCGAACCAAAGCAACAGACACAGATCTGGGTCGGCCAGACGTAAGGGTGGGCGGATGAGCGCAGATGTGGAGCGGGAGCGCTGGGAGCTGCGAACCGGAGAAGGTGTGGGGCCGCTGAAGTTCGGGATGTCTCCAGCCGAGGTCGCCGACGCGCTGCTGGTCTCTGGGCCTCTGGTACGCGTCGGCGGTCTGTACGAGCAGGAAGACTTCCCGGACGGGGTGAATGCGTTCTACGACGCGGGCAAGCTCGCGTGCGTCGCGCTGGATGCAGTCACCGGTCCGCAGGTCTTCCTGGCCGGCTTCCCGTTGGCAGGGAGCGATCCGGTGCAGGGCCATCAGTTTCTGTTGGACCACGCTGCTGAGCCTGGGAACTGGATTCTTTACACCCCTGACGAGTCACTTTCCCTGACCGATCTCGGACTTCTTCTGCGTTCGCAGCGGGTCGGGAACGCGCGCCTTACACGTCCACTCTTCGTCAAGGAGGAGTGGCTGGAGTCGCAGTACTTCCGAGACCACCTTCCGCTTGAGGATGCCTCAGGCTGAGCGCTCTCTCTGGTGAGCGGTGACGGGAGGGCTCCCTGAACAGGGCCCTTCCTCCTTCGTGTACGGATCCCTCGGCCAGGTCGCCGCCGTCGCTCCCGACCGCACGAGACCGAGTCCAGGCCCGAACGCTTGGGCGTCCACCTGTGAAGAGAGATCGCGCCCACCGGGCACGGTCCACCCCCGCAACGAAAGGGAGGCACATGTCCCGCCATCCGGCGGGGGCCACTGGCGCACGCATGTGCGCCTCACAGGAAGGGGCCACACTCGGTGGCTATCAGCTTCGGCCATGACCGCCCGTGGGGGGTGTCTCGCAGCACGAGTACCGGGGCATGGCGCAGCACCCCGACACCCACTCGCCTACCGCGTCCACTTCGCTGCCATCGGATGGGCAGACCGGCAAGCACACGCCGGCATCCAGCCCGGCCGGCTGGCCGCCCTGTTGGGCAAGGACCGCAAGTCGCTGTCCGACCAGAGCACCCGCAACGCGGTGGCCCGCGCCAAGGAACTCGACGTTGTCTCGCCCCGTGTTCCAGAAGGGCAGGGGTGCGGCAGTCCTCTGCCGTCTCCATCACGACCGGTGACTACATCTCGGGCGTGTAGCCAGAGCACGTCTGGCGTGTAGCGGCACAGGCTCTGAACTGCGGAAACGTTCGCTTGCTCTCTTATCTATTTGGCCCAGTGCAATCCGGCCCCTTCGGGCCGACTGAGGAAGCGGTCAGGCTCAACGGCAAGGGGTAGCGGCAGGGGGCGGCCTACCGGCCGCCACAGTCTGGCAGGTGGTACCCCCACCCCTTGCCGATGCCTCACTCCCGCGCCGCTGACGGTTGACTGTGGCGCAGTGTGACCGGGTAGGGCCGTCTGCCGCTCGCGACCGTCCATGCACAGACGTGACTCATGCACGTTGTTGCATGAACCGGGCATCGCGAGGTGCGCACAGAGGCTCCGAGGGATGTAAGACCCCTTCCCGCCGGGTATGACGACGGGCCCCGCCCGACTCTCGTCAGGCAGGGCCCGTCACGTTGCGCCGAAGCCGGCTCTCAGGGGTTCCGGAACGTGATCCGGCAGTGCTCGCCCTTGAAGGATCGGACTCCTCGACCGCGCGGCATCAGCTCGACTCGCTCGCAGACCTGCATGACGACGGTCCGCACGTAGTCGATGCGGTCGGGGTCCTCATAGTCCAGGTCCTCCCACAGGTACTCGACGTCGCCGAGGTCGACGCGCACCCGCTGCGATGCCAGGTCTGCCAGCTCAGCCCGGATCTTGGTCAGGTCGGCGTCACACCTGCCGATGCCCGTCCGCAAGGTCGACGCGTCGATGTCCCCTGCGGCGAACATCTCCGCCAAGGCGGTGCGCCTCTCGGATGCGGCCGTCTCCTCGGCCAGCAGCTCGGTCTCTCGCTCCTCGTCTGCGGCGTCCGTGGCCGGTGCCGCGTTCCATTCCTCGGCCCTGTCGATGACCTTCCTGACAACGAAGGAGTCGAGCGGGTCCGCGGGGCAGGTGATGCACCGGCCACCCGAACAGGTGTAGATGCGGTACCGCTCCCCTGCCGCGTTCTTCTTGCTCCACCCCTGAGTGACGACGGCCTGACACTTCGAGCAGCGGACCACGCCGGACAACAGTGCCTTGCGCTTGCCTCCTCCGCCCGTGTTGCGCTCGGGGTCGCTGAGGTAGCGGACCAGCGCACGGAATATGCCCTCGGAGACGATCGCCTCCCAGTTGCCCGCGCCAGTCTCCTCGGTCCGTCGCACGCGCTTCCCGTCCGGCTTCTCGACCCACTGCGAGTACGTCTGGATTCCCGCGTTCCTCGGCTTCAAGAGGACGCTGCGAAGGTTCGAGCTGCACCACTCCTTGCCGTGAGGCGAGAGCAGCCCACGGGTGTTCCAGTCCTTCGCGATGGACCAGAGGGTGACGCCGGCCAGGACATCCCGGTACGCCTGCCGCAGGGCTTCCGCCTCCGCTTCCCGGTGCCTGCCGTCCCGCTCGAAGCCGAAGGGGCGAGTACTCCAGAAGGGCCTCCCGGACTCCCTGCGACGCTGATGTCCGAGTACCTGACGCTCGACTCGCATCTCGGTCTCGTTGCGAGCCACCACAGCGCCGATGCGAGCAGCGAGACGGCCGGACGGGGTGGACAGGTCGAGCACTCCCTGCGCCTGTGCGGCGGCCAGCGTGACGCCGGTCGCCTCGGCCAGGTCCACCAGGTCTTCAAGATCCCAGGGGGTGCGGTACATACGGTCGTAGTGGCGAGAGACGATGGCGTCCGCCTTGCCGTCCTCCACCAGAGCCTTGACGCGCTCCCACTCCGCGCTCCGCTTGGTTCCCCGCTTCGTCGAAGCCGACGTGTCCTTCTCAACGATCGTGGCTACGACTGACCAGCCCTTCCGGTCGCACAGCGACTGACTCAGCTCGACCTGTTGTGTCAGGTTCCCACCCTTGGACTCCTCGCCCCTCGGGGTGGGGCTGAGCCTGGCGTAGATGATCGCTCGCAGTGCCTGTCTCCTGCTTGTCGTTGCCTTGCCGATGCTGCCGGACCAACGACATACGTGCCTAGTGAGTTACCTACGCATGTGGCACTGCCACAACCTGGTGTGCGGCCCGGAGGGACACGCGAGCGGAGTGCTCCTCCGAGCGGGTGAAATCCGGGTCGGCGCCGAATCCGCCCGGCGACGCCGGCTCTCGGCCCGGAACGACAGGGAACTCGCCAAAGGACCCGCCCGTCTGGCCGACCAGGTACGCAGCGGTCCGCGCACCGGCGTGGGCGGCGACGGCGCCCCGCATCCCTGGCGCTTCTGGATCCACGAGGACCCCACCGTCAGCCCGTACCGGGCCCACGTCCCCCGCAAGAGGCCCTCTTGACGCGACTTGACTCGGCCCTCCCGGACGCCTAACGTAGCCCGAGCCGCTGGAAACGGGCCCTGCTTGTTCAGGCACCCGGGAGCGGCCACCCACTACCTACGACGAACCCGAACGGGTGCGATTTCGGCATGCCGAAATTCGTCTCGAATGGCTCGATTATGAGTCGCCCGGGAAATCGGCTAAAGTAGTGACCACGCCGAAAGGCAGCCGGAAGGCGAATCGGGAAACCGAAGAACCGGAAAGCAGCCGAAAGGCACCGAGGAAATCGGATCGAAAAGATCTGATAGAGTCGGAAACGCAAGACCGAAGGGAAAAGCCCGGAGGAAAGCCCGAGAGGGTGAGTACGAAGGAAGCGTCCGTTCCTTGAGAACTCAACAGCGTGCCAAAAATCAACGCCAGATTAGTTGATACCCCGTCCATCTTCGGATGGTCGAGGTTCCTTTGAAGTCCTACTGGCCCATGTGGCAGGTAGGCAACATACACAGCGAGGACGCTGTGAACGTTCGGTCATATTCCGACCGGACGTTCCGCTCAACGCGAGTGTCACCGGATAACCGGTAAACATTCACGGAGAGTTTGATCCTGGCTCAGGACGAACGCTGGCGGCGTGCTTAACACATGCAAGTCGAACGATGAAGCCCTTCGGGGTGGATTAGTGGCGAACGGGTGAGTAACACGTGGGCAATCTGCCCTTCACTCTGGGACAAGCCCTGGAAACGGGGTCTAATACCGGATACGACCTGGGAAGGCATCTTCCCGGGTGGAAAGCTCCGGCGGTGAAGGATGAGCCCGCGGCCTATCAGCTTGTTGGTGGGGTGATGGCCTACCAAGGCGACGACGGGTAGCCGGCCTGAGAGGGCGACCGGCCACACTGGGACTGAGACACGGCCCAGACTCCTACGGGAGGCAGCAGTGGGGAATATTGCACAATGGGCGAAAGCCTGATGCAGCGACGCCGCGTGAGGGATGACGGCCTTCGGGTTGTAAACCTCTTTCAGCAGGGAAGAAGCGAAAGTGACGGTACCTGCAGAAGAAGCGCCGGCTAACTACGTGCCAGCAGCCGCGGTAATACGTAGGGCGCAAGCGTTGTCCGGAATTATTGGGCGTAAAGAGCTCGTAGGCGGCTTGTCGCGTCGGATGTGAAAGCCCGGGGCTTAACCCCGGGTCTGCATTCGATACGGGCAGGCTAGAGTGTGGTAGGGGAGATCGGAATTCCTGGTGTAGCGGTGAAATGCGCAGATATCAGGAGGAACACCGGTGGCGAAGGCGGATCTCTGGGCCATTACTGACGCTGAGGAGCGAAAGCGTGGGGAGCGAACAGGATTAGATACCCTGGTAGTCCACGCCGTAAACGTTGGGAACTAGGTGTTGGCGACATTCCACGTCGTCGGTGCCGCAGCTAACGCATTAAGTTCCCCGCCTGGGGAGTACGGCCGCAAGGCTAAAACTCAAAGGAATTGACGGGGGCCCGCACAAGCAGCGGAGCATGTGGCTTAATTCGACGCAACGCGAAGAACCTTACCAAGGCTTGACATATACCGGAAAGCATTAGAGATAGTGCCCCCCTTGTGGTCGGTATACAGGTGGTGCATGGCTGTCGTCAGCTCGTGTCGTGAGATGTTGGGTTAAGTCCCGCAACGAGCGCAACCCTTGTCCTGTGTTGCCAGCATGCCCTTCGGGGTGATGGGGACTCACAGGAGACCGCCGGGGTCAACTCGGAGGAAGGTGGGGACGACGTCAAGTCATCATGCCCCTTATGTCTTGGGCTGCACACGTGCTACAATGGCAGGTACAAAGAGCTGCGATGCCGCGAGGCGGAGCGAATCTCAAAAAGCCTGTCTCAGTTCGGATTGGGGTCTGCAACTCGACCCCATGAAGTCGGAGTTGCTAGTAATCGCAGATCAGCATTGCTGCGGTGAATACGTTCCCGGGCCTTGTACACACCGCCCGTCACGTCACGAAAGTCGGTAACACCCGAAGCCGGTGGCCCAACCCTTGTGGAGGGAGCCGTCGAAGGTGGGACTGGCGATTGGGACGAAGTCGTAACAAGGTAGCCGTACCGGAAGGTGCGGCTGGATCACCTCCTTTCTAAGGAGCACAGCACCGATTGCAGGCAAACGTTCTGCACGGTCAGCTCATGGGTGGAACGTTGATTAGTTGGCACGAGTGACCTGAAGGTCTTCCCAGTACTGCTTCGGCGTGGAACGGAACGACACGGACGGGACTCGTGCTTGGCACGTTGTTGGGTATCTGAGGGTACGGCCGGTTGGTCGAACCTTCGCGATGCCGGCCCCAGTGAACTTGGCTCTAGTGGTCAGGGTGATGGGTGGCTGGTCGTTGCTTGAGAACTACACAGTGGACGCGAGCATCTGTGGCCAAGTTTTTAAGGGCGCACGGTGGATGCCTTGGCACCAGGAACCGATGAAGGACGTGGGAGGCCACGATAGTCCCCGGGGAGCCGTCAACCAGGCTTTGATCCGGGGGTTTCCGAATGGGGAAACCCGGCAGTCGTCATGGGCTGTCACCCATGCCTGAACACATAGGGCATGTGGAGGGAACGAGGGGAAGTGAAACATCTCAGTACCCTCAGGAAGAGAAAACAACCGTGATTCCGGGAGTAGTGGCGAGCGAAACCGGATGAGGCCAAACCGTATGCGTGTGATACCCGGCAGGGGTTGCGCATGCGGGGTTGTGGGATCTCTCTTTCACAGTCTGCCGGCTGTGAGGCGAGTCAGAAACCGTTGATGTAGGCGAAGGACATGCGAAAGGTCCGGCGTAGAGGGTAAGACCCCCGTAGCCGAAACGTCAGCGGCTTGCTTGAGAGACACCCAAGTAGCACGGGGCCCGAGAAATCCCGTGTGAATCTGGCGGGACCACCCGCTAAGCCTAAATATTCCCTGGTGACCGATAGCGGATAGTACCGTGAGGGAATGGTGAAAAGTACCGCGGGAGCGGAGTGAAATAGTACCTGAAACCGTGTGCCTACAAGCCGTGGGAGCGTCGGGATCTTCGGATCCTCGTGACTGCGTGCCTTTTGAAGAATGAGCCTGCGAGTTTGCGGTGTGTTGCGAGGTTAACCCGTGTGGGGAAGCCGTAGCGAAAGCGAGTCCGAATAGGGCGATTCAGTAGCGCGCTCAAGACCCGAAGCGGAGTGATCTAGCCATGGGCAGGTTGAAGCGGAGGTAAGACTTCGTGGAGGACCGAACCCACCAGGGTTGAAAACCTGGGGGATGACCTGTGGTTAGGGGTGAAAGGCCAATCAAACTCCGTGATAGCTGGTTCTCCCCGAAATGCATTTAGGTGCAGCGTCGTGTGTTTCTTGCCGGAGGTAGAGCACTGGATAGGCGATGGGCCCTACCGGGTTACTGACCTTAGCCAAACTCCGAATGCCGGTAAGTGAGAGCACGGCAGTGAGACTGTGGGGGATAAGCTCCATGGTCGAGAGGGAAACAGCCCAGAGCATCGACTAAGGCCCCTAAGCGTACGCTAAGTGGGAAAGGATGTGGAGTCGCAGAGACAACCAGGAGGTTGGCTTAGAAGCAGCCACCCTTGAAAGAGTGCGTAATAGCTCACTGGTCAAGTGATTCCGCGCCGACAATGTAGCGGGGCTCAAGCGTACCGCCGAAGTCGTGTCATTGCAGCAATAGGGCCAACGCCCGCTGTGATGGGTAGGGGAGCGTCGTGTGCCGGGTGAAGCAGCCGCGGAAGCGAGTTGTGGACGGTTCACGAGTGAGAATGCAGGCATGAGTAGCGATACACACGTGAGAAACGTGTGCGCCGATTGACTAAGGGTTCCTGGGTCAAGCTGATCTGCCCAGGGTAAGTCGGGACCTAAGGCGAGGCCGACAGGCGTAGTCGATGGACAACCGGTTGATATTCCGGTACCCGCTTTGAAACGCCCAATATCGAGCCCATTAATGCTAAGGCCGTGAAGCCGCCCCGGAGCCTTCGGGCAAAGGGGAGTGGTGGAGCCGCTGACCCAAGGTGGTAGTAGGTAAGCGATGGGGTGACGCAGGAAGGTAGTCCAGCCCGGGCGGTGGTTGTCCCGGGGTAAGGGTGTAGGGCGCTGTCTAGGCAAATCCGGACAGCACGTAGCCTGAGACCTGATGCCGAGCCGATTGTGGTGAAGTGGATGATCCTATGCTGTCGAGAAAAGCCTCTAGCGAGTTTCATGGCGGCCCGTACCCTAAACCGACTCAGGTGGTCAGGTAGAGAATACCGAGGCGTTCGGGTGAACTATGGTTAAGGAACTCGGCAAAATGCCCCCGTAACTTCGGGAGAAGGGGGGCCACGTCTGGTGATGAGTCTTGCACTCTGAGCTGGGGGTGGCCGCAGAGACCAGCGAGAAGCGACTGTTTACTAAAAACACAGGTCCGTGCGAAGCCGTAAGGCGATGTATACGGACTGACGCCTGCCCGGTGCTGGAACGTTAAGGGGACCGGTTAGCTCTGTTTCGACAGGGCGAAGCTGAGAACTTAAGCGCCAGTAAACGGCGGTGGTAACTATAACCATCCTAAGGTAGCGAAATTCCTTGTCGGGTAAGTTCCGACCTGCACGAATGGCGTAACGACTTCTCGACTGTCTCAACCATAGGCCCGGTGAAATTGCACTACGAGTAAAGATGCTCGTTTCGCGCAGAAGGACGGAAAGACCCCGGGACCTTTACTACAGTTTGATATTGGTGTTCGGTTCGGCTTGTGTAGGATAGGTGGGAGACTTTGAAGCAGCCACGCCAGTGGTTGTGGAGTCGCCGTTGAAATACCACTCTGGTCGTGCTGGATGTCTAACCTCGGTCCGTGATCCGGATCAGGGACAGTGTCTGATGGGTAGTTTAACTGGGGCGGTTGCCTCCCAAAGGGTAACGGAGGCGCCCAAAGGTTCCCTCAGCCTGGTTGGCAATCAGGTGTTGAGTGTAAGTGCACAAGGGAGCTTGACTGTGAGACCGACGGGTCGAGCAGGGACGAAAGTCGGGACTAGTGATCCGGCGGTGGCTTGTGGAAGCGCCGTCGCTCAACGGATAAAAGGTACCCCGGGGATAACAGGCTGATCTTCCCCAAGAGTCCATATCGACGGGATGGTTTGGCACCTCGATGTCGGCTCGTCGCATCCTGGGGCTGGAGTCGGTCCCAAGGGTTGGGCTGTTCGCCCATTAAAGCGGTACGCGAGCTGGGTTTAGAACGTCGTGAGACAGTTCGGTCCCTATCCTCTGTGCGCGCAGGAATATTGAGAAGGGCTGTCCCTAGTACGAGAGGACCGGGACGGACGAACCTCTGGTGTGCCAGTTGTCCTGCCAAGGGCATGGCTGGTTGGCTACGTTCGGGAGGGATAACCGCTGAAAGCATCTAAGCGGGAAGCCTGCTTCGAGATGAGTATTCCCACCTCCTTGAGAGGGTAAGGCTCCCAGTAGACGACTGGGTTGATAGGCCGGATGTGGAAGCCCAGTAATGGGTGGAGCTGACCGGTACTAATAGGCCGAGGGCTTGTCCTCAGTTGCTCGCGTCCACTGTGTTAGTTCTGAAGCAACGAACGGTTGCTGGTTTCTAGAGCTAGAACACAACTACAGAGTGTGCTTGTTCGCTCGAAACCGATAGGGTTTCGGTGGTCATAGCGTTAGGGAAACGCCCGGTTACATTCCGAACCCGGAAGCTAAGCCTTTCAGCGCCGATGGTACTGCAGGGGGGACCCTGTGGGAGAGTAGGACGCCGCCGAACAATTCTTCAGGACCCCTGGTCCCAGCGTTCACGCTGGGACCAGGGGTCCTTTTGTATTTCCATGCTTTTCCGAAGCGCGCCGGGGTGCCGGCTGCGCGAGAATGACAGCAGTACCAGAAGACAGGAGTCACTCGATGTCCACCAACTCTCCCGACGACCGTCCGGAACGCGAGCCGCGTCGTAGGGACGGTGGCGAGCGGGGCGGTTTCCGCGGCCCGCGTCGTGATGACAACCGCGGCGGTGGGTACCGCCGTGACGACCGTCGTGATGACAACCGCCGTGACGACAACCGCGGTGGCGACAACCGCGGTGGTGGCTTCCGTCGCGACGACCGTCGCGACGAGCGTCGTGGCGACAACCGCGGCGGCGGCGCCGGCTACGGCTACCGCGGGCGGGACGACCGGCGTGACGACCGCCGCGATGACCGTCGTGACGACCGTCCGTCCTCCTTCCGTCGGAACGACGACCGCGATCGTGGTGGCTTCCGTCGCGACGACCGCCGTGACGACAACCGTGGCGGTGGCTTCCGCCGTGACGACCGGCGCGACGACAACCGCGGTGGCGACAACCGCGGCGGTGGCTTCCGTCGCGATGACCGCCGCGACGACCGGCCGTCCTTCCGTCGTGACGACAACCGTGGCGGCGACAACCGTGGCGGCGGGTTCCGCCGTGACGACCGTCCTGCCTTCCGGCGCGACGACCGTCGTGACGACCGTCCCGCCTTCCGTCGTGACGAGCGCCGTGACGACCGTCCCTCGTACCGCCGTGACGACGACCGCGATCGTGGTGGCTTCCGTCGCGACGACCGGCGCGACGACCGGCGCGACGACAACCGTGGCGGTGGCTTCCGCCGTGACGACCGGCGCGACGACAACCGCGGTGGCGACAACCGTGGTGGCGGCTTCCGTCGTGACGACCGTCGTGACGACCGCCCGTCCTTCCGCCGCGACGACCGGCGTGATGACAATCGTGGTGGCGGCTTCCGTCGTGACGACCGTCGTGATGAGCGTCGTGACGACCGTCCGTCGTTCCGTCGCGAGGAGCGTCGTGACGACCGGCGCGACGACCGCCGTGACGATCGGCCCTCGTACCGCCGTGACGACCGGCGCGACGACCGTCGTGACGACCGGCCCCGTGGGCCCCGTCGGGACGACAGCCGCGGTGGCGGGTTCCGCGGCCGTGACGACCGTCGGGACGACCGCGGTGGGTACCGCGGGCGCGACGACCGGGGTGGCTACGGGCGTCGGGACGACCGCGACCGTGACCGCGGTGACCGTCAGCCCATCAAGCGGCTGCCGATCCCGGACGACGTCACGGGCGAGGAGATCGACCCGGACGTGCGTCAGGAGCTGATGAGCCTGCCCAAGGGTCTCGCCGAGGACGTCGCGCGCAACCTCGTCATGGTCGCGAACCTGATCGACGAGGACCCGGAGAAGGCGTACGCGTACTCGCGCGTCGCCCTGCGGCTCGCGTCCCGTGTCGCCGCCGTGCGCGAGGCCGCCGGCTTCGCCGCCTACGCGACGCAGAAGTACTCCGAGGCGCTGGCCGAGTTCCGTGCCGCCCGGCGGATGACGGGCGGCGTGGAGCTGTGGCCCGTCATGGCCGACTGCGAGCGCGGCATGGGCCGGCCCGAGCGGGCGCTGGCGATGGCCGGCGAGCCCGAGGTGCAGAAGCTGGACCGGGCCGGGCAGGTCGAGATGCGGCTTGTCGCCGCCGGTGCCCGCCGGGACATGGGGCAGCTCGACGCCGCCATCGTGACCCTGCAGAGCCCCGAGCTCGCGTCCCCCGCGGTGCACCCGTGGACCGCGCGTCTCCGGTACGCCTACGCCGACGCGCTGCTGGCGGCGGAGCGCGAGACCGAGGCCCGCGAGTGGTTCGCCAAGGCGCTTGAGGCCGACAAGGACGGGGCGACCGACGCGTCCGACCGCCTTGCCGAGCTGGACGGCGTCGAGTTCGTCGAGGTCGAGGAGCTCGACGACGACGCGGACGACGTGGACGCGGCTGACGAGACCGACGAGACCGACGAGACCGACGAGGAGGAGGCTGACCCCGTGGCCGCCGACACCACCTCGGTCGACGTCACCGACGAGAGCGACGAGGCCGTCGTCGAGACCGACGCCGCCGACGAGGCGGACGAGGCGGACGCGGACGACAAGCGCTGACGCCGGAGCCCGTACGCCGGAGGGCGGCAACCCATCACGGGGTGCCGCCCTCCGGCGCGTTCGGGGTCCGTCCGTCAGTCCAGGGCCAGGCTCCGCAGGACCAGGCCCGTCGCCGGCTTCGGGCCGAAGGACGTCGACTTGCGCGGCATCGTGACGCCCTGGCGCGCGAGGTCGCGGACGACCTCCTCGCGGACCGGGTGCATGAGCACCGCCGTTCCGCCGCGCCGTTCGGCCTGGTCGACCGCGGCCTCCGTGTCGTGGATGTACGCGATGTGCTCGGGGGCGTCCGGGATGTGCCACAGGTAGTCCAGCATCGTGGCGTGCAGGACGGTCGCGTCCAGGGTCCGCCAGGCCTCGGGGCGGTCTCGCCGGATCGTCGTCGCCAGCAGTTCCGGGTTCGGGCGGTCGACGAGGTGGAAGCCGCCGTCGCCGGCCAGCAGGAACGCGTTCCCCTCGGCGGCGGCGCCGGCCAGGACCTCCAGGGCCGCCGGGAGGGGGCCGTTGATCGGGCGGACGCGGAAGCGGCCCTCCAGGGCGGCGAGGGCGTCGGCGACCGGGAGGCGGTTCAGCAGGCGGTGGATGGCGCGGACCCGCAGCGGGTAGCGGGCGGTGTCGATCAGGAGCACCAGGCCGTAGTTCCAGGGGCTGGGGGAGGTGTGCTCCTCGCGCAGCCGGAGGTAGGTCGCCCAACGGTGGTGCCCGTCGGCGATGAGGGCCTGGTGACCGGAGAGGTCGGCGTCGACGGCCGCGAGATCAGCCGGGTCGGTCACTGCCCACAGGCGGTGGTGGAAGCCGTCCTCGGTGGTCGTCGAGAGCAACGGCTCGCGTGCGATGGCCCGTTCGATGACGGCCTGGGCGCCGTTGCCCTCGCCGACGTACGTGAGGAGCAGCGGCTCCAGGTTGGCGGCCGTGGTGCGCATGAGCGCGGCCCGGTCCTCGACGACGTGCGGCATGACGTCCTCGTGGGGGAGCACGATGCCGCGGTCCGGGGCGGACAGTTCCAGGGCTCCGATGAGGCCGCGCTGGAGCAGGTCGCCGCTGCGCTGCTCGTACACGTACAGGGCGGGCTCGGGGTCCGGCGCGAGGACGCCGTCGGCGAGCCAGCGGTCGAGGGTGACGGCGGCCTTGCGGTGGCGCGTGCCGGCGGTCATGGCCTGCGGGAGGATCAGCCGGACGATGTTGTGGGGGTCCGCGGACTCGAGGTGGTGCAGTCCGTCGGGGCGTACGACGACGTCGTACGGGGGCGAGGTCACGGCGGCCAGGCTGCCGACCCGTTCCGGTACATAGCGGAGGCCCCGGAAGGGCATCAGACGCAGACCGTCGGCGCGGACGTCGTCGGCCGCGGGACCTGTTGTGTTCATTTCGACATCGTATGTGGATCGTGGTCATGAGCGATGATCGGGGGAGCGGGGAGAACCGACGTCGTCAGGAGCGCGCAACCATGGGACAGCAGGTCAGCAGGCAGCGGCCGAGCGGCAGCGCGGAGGCGCTGAGCACGGCGTACGACACGGCGCTGCTGGATCTGGACGGGGTGGTGTACGCGGGCGGGGAGGCGATCCCGTACGCGGTGCCGGCGCTGGGCGCGGCGCGCGAGGGCGGGATGCACCTCGCATACGTCACGAACAACGCGCTGCGGACCCCGGAGGCGGTCGCGCACCACCTGACGGAACTCGGTGTGCCGGCGGCGGCCTCGGACGTGATCACCTCGGCGCAGGCGGTGGCGCGGCTGATCGCGGCGGAAGTGCCGGTCGGGTCACCGGTGTTGGTGATCGGCGGCGAGGGGCTGCGGGCCGCGTTGCGGGAACGGGGCCTGGTGCCGGTCGAGTCGGCGGACACGGAGGGCCTGGCGGCGGTCGTGCAGGGCTACGGCGGGCCGGAGCTGCCGTGGGGGCGGTTCGCGGAGGCGTGCTACGCGATCGAGCGCGGGGTGCCGTGGTTCGCGTCCAACACGGATCTGACGATCCCGGGGGCGCGGGGGATCGGGCCGGGGAACGGGGCGGCGGTGGAGGTCGTCCGGATCGCGACGGGGGCGGAGCCGCGGGTGACGGGCAAGCCGCTGCCGCCGATGCACCGGGAGACGGTGCTGCGGACGGGCGCGAAGCGGCCGCTGGTGGTGGGGGACCGGCTGGACACGGACATCGAGGGCGCGTTCAACGGGGGCGTGGACTCGCTGCTGGTGCTGACCGGCGTGACGGACGCCGCGCGGCTGCTCGCGGCGGCGCCGGAGCACCGGCCGACGTACGTGGACGCGGATCTGCGCGGGCTGTTGCGGGGGCAGCCGGAGGTCGTGGCGACGGCGGACGGCGCCGGCTGCGGCGGCTGGACCGCGTCCGTACGGGACGAGGCGTTGGAACTGGACGGCCAGGGGGACGCGCTGGACGGGCTGCGCGCCCTGTGCGGGGCGGCGTGGACGGCGGCGGGCGACGGGGTCTGCGGGCTGGACGCGGGGAAGGCGCTGGGGCGCCTGGGGTGGTGAGCGCGTAGGTGGGGCTCGTGGGTCGCGCTCGTAGGCCGGGCCGGTCGGTCGTGCTCGTCGGTCGTGCTCGTCGGTCGTGCTCGTCGGTCGTGCTCGAAGTGGTTCGTCCGCCCTGCCTCGAGGCCGGGGGCGCGTTGCCCCCGGGCCTCTGCCGCGGGGAGGCGGGCAAGGTTGCGAGGGTAGGCTAACCTAACCTCGTGTTGGTCGACAGTCCCTCCCGTGCGAGCGCGGAACCGGTTGCCGTCGTCCAGGAATCGACGCGCCGTCAGATGAGGCGGGCCGTCGGACTGGGCGTTGGGGTCGGGATCCTGCTGCTGGTCTGTGTCCTGAGCATCATGGTCGGCGCCAAACCGGTGCCGGTCGGCGATGTCTGGCACGGACTGTTCCAGAACAGCGGCGTCGGCAACGACGTCATCGTCCACGACGTGCGTGTGCCACGCACCCTCCTCGGGCTGCTCGTCGGCGTCGCCCTCGGGCTGTCCGGCGCCGTGATGCAGGGGCTCACCCGCAACCCGCTCGCCGAGCCCGGACTGCTCGGCGTCAACGCCGGCGCCGCCGCGGCCGTCGTCTCCGCGATCGCGTTCCTCGGGGTCTCCGACGTCGGCGACTTCGTCTGGTTCGCCTTCGCCGGAGCCGCTGTGGTGTCCGTCGTCGTGTACGTGCTCGGCGGCAGCCGCAGCGCCACCCCCGTACGCCTCGCCCTCGCCGGCACCGCCGCGACCGCAGCGCTGTACGGGTACGTCAACGCCGTCCAGCTGCTCAACTCCGCGGCGCTCGACCAGCTCCGCTTCTGGACCGTCGGCTCGCTCGCCTCCGCCGACATGGCGACCGTCCGGCGCGTCGCGCCGTTCATCCTCCTCGGCGTCGTCATCGCGCTGCTGATCGCCCGGCCGCTCAACGCCATGGAGATGGGCGACGACACGGCCCGCGCGCTCGGCGCGAACCTCAACCGCACCCGCCTCCTCGCGATGCTCGCCGTCACCCTCATGTGCGGCGCCGCGACCGCCGCCTGCGGGCCGATCGTGTTCATCGGGCTGATGGTCCCGTACCTCGTCCGTGCGATCACCGGCCCGGACATGCGGTGGATCCTGCCGTACGCCGCCGTCCTCTCGCCCGTCCTCCTGTTGGGCTCCGACATCGTCGGTCGGATCGTCGCGCGCCCCTCCGAACTCCAGGTCGGGATCGTCACCGCGCTCGTCGGCGGGCCCGTCTTCATCCACCTCGTCCGCCGCAAGAGGATGGCCAAGCTGTGAGCACCGAGCCGGCGACCGAGACCGAGACCGAGACCAAGACCAAGACCGAGGCCAGGACCAACACCCGGAGGGCGTCCTCCACCAGGGCGATGCGGACCGCCGGCGGGATCTCCCTGCGGTACGAGCCGCGGGCCGTCGTCTCCGCACTCGCGCTGCTCGTCCTCGCGCTCGCCGCCGCGGTCGTCCTCATCGGCACCGGCGACTTCCCCATCGCCCCCGGCGACGTCGTCGCCACGCTGCTCGGCGACGGCACCGCCGTCCAGGAGTTCGCGGTCATGGAACTGCGGCTGCCCCGCGTCCTCGTCGCCGTGTTGGTCGGCGTCTCGCTCGGCATGGGCGGCGCCGTCTTCCAGTCGGTCTCGCGCAACCCGCTCGGCAGCCCCGACGTCATCGGCTTCGGGCAGGGCGCGACCGTCGGCGCGCTCTCCGTCATCGTGCTCTTCCAGGGCGACGCGACCGCCGCCGCGGCCGGGGCGGTCGTCGGCGGTCTGGTCACCGGCGCGGTGATCTACCTCCTCGCCTGGAAGCGCGGCGTGCACGGCTACCGGCTGGTCCTCGTCGGCATCGGCGCGGCGGCCATGCTGACCGCCGTCATCCACTACCTCATCACCAAGGCCAGCCTCGTGGACGCGACCCGCGCCACGGTGTGGATGACCGGCTCCCTCGACGGCCGCGACTGGGCCCAATTCTGGCCGCTGTTCTGGGTCTGCTGCGTGCTGCTGCCGGTCGTGCTCGGCCACGGCCGCGCGCTGCGCATGCTGGAGATGGGCGACGACGCCGCGTACGCGCTGGGCGTCGGCGTCGAGCGGACCCGCGTCGTGCTGATGGCCTCCGCCGTGGTGCTGGTCTCCGTGGCCACGGCCGCGGCGGGCCCCATCGTCTTCGTCTCGCTGAGCGCGCCCCAGCTGGCCCGCCGCCTCACGCGCTCCCCGGGACCCAACCTCGCGGCATCCGCCCTCATGGGCGCGGTGCTGCTGCTGGTCGCCGACTGGACGGCCACGCAGGCGTTCGGCGACCGCCAGCTCCCCGTCGGCGTCGTCACGGGCGTCCTCGGCGGCTGCTATCTGCTGTGGCTGCTCGTCACCGAGCGCAAGGCGGGACGGATATGACCCACGACAAGAAGCACGGGAGTACGGGCATGGACGGTCAGGCGCAGCGGCAGCGACTCGGAGCCGACGCGGTCACCCTCGCCTACGAGCAGCGGGTCATCGCCCGCGACCTGTCCGTCGAGATCCCGGACAACTCCTTCACGGTCATCGTCGGCCCCAACGCCTGCGGCAAGTCGACCCTCCTGCGCGCCCTGTCGCGGATGCTCAAGCCGGCCGAGGGCCGGGTACTGCTCGACGGGCAGTCCATCCACTCCCTGCCCGCGAAGAAGGTCGCGCGCACGCTCGGCCTGCTGCCGCAGTCCTCGATCGCGCCGGACGGCATCACCGTCGCCGACCTCGTCGCGCGCGGCCGCTACCCGCACCAGGGCCTGCTGCGGCAGTGGTCGCCGGAGGACGAGCGGATCGTGGGCGAGTCGATGGCCGCGACCGGCGTCGCCGAGCTGGCGGACCGCATGGTCGACGAGCTGTCCGGCGGTCAGCGGCAGCGGGTGTGGATCGCGATGGCGCTCGCCCAGCAGACGCCGCTGCTGCTGCTCGACGAGCCGACGACGTACCTCGACATCCAGCACCAGATCGACATCCTCGACCTGTGCGCCGAGCTGCACGAGAACGAGGGCCGGACGCTCGTCGCCGTCCTGCACGACCTGAACCACGCGGCCCGGTACGCGACCCACCTCATCGCCGTCCGGGACGGCGAGGTCGTCGCGGAGGGCCCGCCGGCCGAGGTGGTCACGGCGGAGCTGGTCGAGCGGGTCTTCGGGCTGCGCTGCCAGGTCATCGACGACCCGGAGACCGGGACGCCGCTGGTCGTCCCGGCGGGCCGGGGGGCGCGCAGGCGCGCCGCCGGGGCGGGGGAGCAGGAGCGGGAGCGGTCCGTGGAGGCGGGGGAGCAGCCCGCGCTACAGAAGTGACCGGAGGCGCAGCAGATCGCGGAAGCCGGCCTCCAGCCTGACCCGGCCGGAGGCCCAGGCCTTCGCGAAGTTCAGCTCGCCGTCCACCATCGCCACCAGGTCGTCGCCGGTCATCGCCAGCCGGATCTGCGCCTTCGCGGGCGGCGGTCCGGACACCGTGACCACGTCCTCGATCCGGCCGTCCGCGAGGCGGCCGGTGAAAGTGGCTGAGAGGTCCGTGAGGTGGCAGCTGAGGGTGCGGTCGAGCGCCGCGGCACCACGTACGTCGCCGTTCGCCCGCGCGAGATTGTCCGAAAGTCTGTCGAGTGCGCTGCGGCACTCCTCGATCGTGGCCATCGCCGTCGACCGTACCTCAGGGCTTCGCGATAGCGTCGGGGCATGAGCGACGAGCTGCGGGAACACGTGGGTGTGGGTGAACACGGGCCCGCTCACGTGCGTAGAGACGTACATGAGGATGTGCCTGACGCGGACGGCTTGGGCGGCGTGGGCGGCTCGGACGGCGCCGTCGAGCCCGCGGAGGGCCGGCACGAGCCCGCCGAGACGGTCGAGCCTGCGGAGGCCCGGCACGAGCCCGCCGAGCCCGCGCCGCTCGGCGTCGTACGCACGCCCACCGGGCACGCCGCCGTCGACGCGCTCCTGGAGCGGCTGGCCGACGCGGACCACCTCCCGGCGGACGGACACCTCGAGGTGTACGAGGATGTACACCGGGGCCTGCGGGACGAGCTGACCTCGCTCGACGCCGCGGCATGCCCGGGACCGACACCTACGTACGACCACAGGAGCTGAACCGAACGTGGCAGGAGTGGCACGCCGTCGACTCGACGCGGAGCTGGTACGCCGGAAGCTCGCCCGCTCGCGCGAGCACGCCGCCCAGCTGATCGCGGCGGGGCGGGTGAGTGTCGGCAAGACCGTCGCCACCAAGTCCGCCACGCAGGTCGAGACCGCCGCGGCCATCGTCGTCGCGCAGGACGACAGCGACCCCGACTACGTCTCGCGCGGCGGGCACAAGCTGGCCGGCGCGTTCGCCGCGTTCGTGCCCGAGGGGCTGCGGGTCGAGGGGCGGCGGGCGCTGGACGCGGGCGCGTCGACCGGCGGCTTCACGGACGTCCTGCTGCGGGCCGGGGCGGCGCACGTCGTCGCCGTCGACGTCGGGTACGGGCAGCTGGCCTGGTCGCTGCAGAGCGACGAGCGGGTCACCGTGAAGGACCGTACGAACGTACGCGAGTTGACGCTCGACGCGATCGACGGGAAGCCGGTCGATCTCGTCGTCGGTGACCTGTCGTTCATCCCGCTCGGGCTCGTGCTGCCCGCGCTGGTCGCCTGCACGGCGCCGGACGCGGACCTGGTGCTCATGGTGAAGCCGCAGTTCGAGGTGGGCAAAGAACGGCTCGGCACGGGCGGCGTGGTGCGGAGCGCCGAACTCCGCGCGGACGCGGTGAAGAACGTCGCCCGGCAGGCCGCGGAGCTCGGGCTAGGGGTGCTCGGGGTGACGGCCAGCCCGCTGCCCGGGCCCTCGGGCAATGTCGAGTACTTTCTGTGGCTGCGGGCAGGGGCGCCCGCGCTGGATCCGGCGGATGTGGACCGCGCCGTGGCGGAGGGACCTCGTTGACATCGACGACAGCAGCACCGCGTACCGTCTTCCTGCTCGCGCACACCGGCCGTCCGGCCGCGGTGCGCAGCGCCGAACTTGTGGTCCTCGGGCTGCTGCGCAGCGGCCTCGGGGTACGCGTCCTGGAGGCGGAGGCGGCCGACCTGCCACTGCCACCGTCCGTGGAGACGGTCCCCGAGGCGTGCGAGGACGCGCTGGACGGGTGTGAGCTGCTGATCGTGCTGGGCGGCGACGGGACGCTGCTGCGCGGGGCGGAGTTCTCACGGGCGTCCGGGGTGCCGATGCTCGGCGTGAACCTGGGGCGGGTCGGCTTCCTCGCGGAGGCGGAGCGGGACGACCTGGACAAGGTCGTGGACCGGGTGGTGACGAAGGCGTACGAGGTCGAGGAGCGGATGACCCTCGACGTCGTCGTGCACAACAACGGCGATGTGCTACACACGGATTGGGCGCTGAACGAGGCGGCGGTGCAGAAGGTGTCGCCGGAGCGGATGCTGGAGGTCGTGCTCGCCATCGACGGGCGTCCGGTGACGGGGTTCGGCTGCGACGGGGTGATCTGCGCGACGCCGACGGGCTCGACGGCGTACGCGTTCTCGGCGGGCGGTCCGGTGATGTGGCCGGAGGTCGAGGCGCTGCTGATGGTGCCGATCGGGGCGCACGCGCTGTTCGCGAAGCCGCTGGTGACGACGCCGGACTCGGTACTGGCGGTGGAGGTCGAGCCGCACACGCCGCACGGGGTGCTGTGGTGCGACGGGCGGCGGACGGTGGAGCTGCCGGCGGGGGCACGGGTGGAGGTCCGCAAGGGCAAGGTCCCGGTCCGGCTGGCCCGCCTCCACCACGCGTCCTTCACGGACCGCCTCGTGGCGAAGTTCGCCCTGCCGGTGTCGGGGTGGCGGGGGGCGCCGCACTAGGGGGCGGGGGATCTCCCCCACCCCACCCCTCCCCGAAACCCTGACGAGACCGGGGGCTCCGCGCCCGACCCCCCGGCCGCGACGGCTTCGCCGCGCGGGGTCAGGCTCAGTCGCGGGCGCCGGGTCGCCCGCTGACCCGGTGCGTGGCGCGGGTCGCCGCGTCGGGCGACGGGCCTTGTGGCCCGGACCCCGGCACGACGCTCCCGCCCGCCGTCGGCGAAGACCTGCGGTGCGCAGCCGGGAGTGAGGGGGCCGAGCCCCCACCCCCGAGGGTGATTGCCGTCGTGGTTCACCTGGTGGTTCCGGGTGTTCCGGCAGGGGGCGTCGCAGGGAGGGGGGTGGACCTCGTAAGGTCTTCTTCGTGTTGGAGGAGATGCGGATACGGTCGCTCGGGGTCATCGACGACGCTGTTGTCGAGCTGTCGCCGGGATTCACCGCTGTGACGGGCGAGACCGGTGCCGGTAAGACCATGGTCGTGACCAGTCTCGGGCTGTTGCTCGGGGGGCGGGCCGATCCGGCCCTCGTGCGGATCGGGGCGGGGTCCGCCGTCGTCGAGGGACGGATCACCGTGCCCGCCGGCGCGCCCGCCGCCGTACGGGCCGAGGAGGCCGGCGCCGAGCTGGACGACGGCGTGCTGCTCGTCAGCCGTACTGTCTCCGCCGAGGGCCGCTCCCGCGCGCACCTCGGCGGGCGTTCCGTGCCCGTCGGGCTGCTCGCCGAGCTGGCCGACGAACTCGTCGCCGTCCACGGCCAGACCGACCAGCAGGGCCTGCTCAAGCCCGCCCGGCAGCGCGGCGCCCTCGACCGGTACGCCGGCGACGCCGTCGCCGTACCGCTCGCCGCGTACGGAGAGGCGTACCGCCGCCTCCGCGCCGTCGCCGTCGAGCTGGACGAGCTGACCACCCGTGCCCGCGAGCGGGCCCAGGAGGCCGATCTGCTGCGCTTCGGGCTCGCCGAGATCGAGGCCGTCGAGCCCCGCGCCGGCGAGGACGTCGAGCTGGCCGCCGAGGCCGAGCGGCTCGGCCACGCGGAGGCCCTCGCCTCCGCCGCCGCGCTCGCGCACGGCGCGCTCGCCGGCAACCCCGAGGACCCCGAGGCCGTCGACGCGACGACCCTCGTCGCGGGCGCGGGGCGCGCGCTGGAGGCCGTACGGTCCCACGACCCCGCCCTCGCCGCGCTCGCGGACCGGATCGGCGAGATCTCCATCCTCCTCACCGACGTCGCCGGGGAACTCGCCGGCTACGCCGACAACCTCGACGCCGACCCGCGCCGGCTCGCCGCCGTCGAGGAGCGCCGGGCCGCGCTCACCCAGCTCACCCGCAAGTACGGCGAGGACGTCGCCGCGGTCCTGGCCTGGGCCCAGGACAGCGCCGCCCGGCTGACCGAGCTCGACGGCGACGACGACCGGATCGCCGAGCTCGCCGCGGAGCGCGACACGCTGGCCGCCGAGCTGTCCGGGCTCGCGCAGGCCCTGACCGACGCCCGTACGGAGGCGGCGGCCCGGTTCGCCGACGCCGTCACCGCGGAGCTGGCGTCGCTCGCCATGCCGCACGCGCGGGTGTCGTTCGACATCCGCCAGGTCGAGGCCGCGGACGGCGTCGAGGTCGGCGGGCGCACCGTCGCGTACGGGCCGTCCGGCGCCGACGAGGTCGAGCTGCTGCTCGCCCCGCACCCCGGTGCCCCGCCGCGGCCGATCGCCAAGGGGGCGTCGGGCGGTGAGCTGTCCCGCGTCATGCTCGCGGTCGAGGTCGTCTTCGCGGGTACGGACCCGGTGCCGACGTACCTGTTCGACGAGGTCGACGCGGGCGTCGGCGGCAAGGCGGCCGTCGAGATCGGCCGCCGGCTCGCGAAGCTCGCGAAGTCCGCGCAGGTCGTGGTCGTCACCCACCTCCCGCAGGTCGCGGCCTTCGCCGACCGGCAGCTGCTGGTCGAGAAGACCAACGACGGGTCCGTGACGCGGTCCGGCGTGATCGTGCTGGAGGGCGAGGACCGGGTCCGGGAGCTGTCCCGGATGATGGCCGGCCAGGAGGACTCGGAGACGGCGCGGGCGCACGCGGAGGAGCTGCTGGCGACCGCAAGGGCGGAGGGGTAACCGGGGCCCTGCCCCGGTCCCACCCCGCCCCTTACGCTGGGCGCATGATCGCGAGACAGGGCAGGGCGGGGACCTTCGCGTTGGCCGCGGGGGTGACCCGGGGTGTGTACGCGGCGCTGCGTACGCGTGCGGGTGACGACGACCGCTGGCGGCGCGTCAACTACGCGGGGCGGGACGTCGACCTGTACGCCGGGCCCGCGACCGCAGTAGGTACGGCGCTGGCGGTGGGCAGAGGGCCTGCGGCGTTCGCCGTCCTCGCCGCGGCTGTGTGTGGGGCGTACGACGATGCGCGCGGCGACGACCGGCGCGGGTTCCGGGCGCATCTGGGCGCGCTGCGGAAGGGCGAGGTCACCAGCGGGGCGGTCAAGCTGGTCGGGATCGGCGTGGCCGGGCTCGTCGCGGGCGCGCTGATGAAGGAACGGCCGGTCGACAAGGTCCTCGCGGGCGTGGTGATCGCCGGCACGGCGCACCTCGTCAACCTGGTGGACGTGCAGCCGGGGCGCGCCGCGCTCGGCGTACTGGCCCTCGGCGCGCCCGGGCTGCTGCGCGGGCCGGAGGCGGCCGCGCCGATGGGCGCCGCGGCGGCGGTCCTCGTGGACGACCTCGGGGAGCGCACGATGCTCGGCGACGCGGGCGCGCACGCGCTCGGCGCGGCGGTCGGGGCGGCGATCGCCGCCGGCAACGGGCGGCTCGGGCTCGCCGCGCATGCGACGGCGTTGGTCGCGGCTGCGGTGTGCGGCGACCGGGTCACGGAGCTGGTTCGATCACCCATGTGAGTGATCCGGCGCGGCGAGTTGGGGCGGTGGACACGGGAACGTGGGCCCATCGGTGCCGGAACGTGCGTGCGGGCTGGCATCCTTGGGCGCGTGACTCAGCTGCGTACGGTCCAAGTGCTGGGCGGCGGCAGCGCGGGCAGCAGCGCTCATGTCAGGTCACTCGCCGCGGGGCTCGTGGCGAGGGGCGTGCGGGTGACCGTGTGCGCCCCTGCCCACCTCGACCGCGACTACGACTTCCTGGGCGCCGGCGCGCACTTCGTGCCGGTGCCGCGCCGCAACGACCCGGCGACGGTCGCGCTGCTGCGCAACGCGTGCATCGGCGCGGACGTGGTGCACGCGCACGGGCTGCACGCCGGCGTGCGGACGTCGCTCGCGCTGGCGGGGGGTGCGTGGACGCCGTCGTACACGCCGTTCGTGATGACCTGGCACGTGCGCAGCCACGTGGACGGGGCGCGGGGCGGGTTGTTGCGGCTCGCGGAGCGAAGGACGGCGAGGGCGGCGGCGGTTGTGCTCGGCACGTCGTCCGAGCTCGTCGACCGGGCGCGGCGGAGGGGGGCTCGGGACGCGCGCCTCGCGCCGGTCACCGTGCCTCTGACGCGGGCGCCGGTGTGCCTCCACGACGGCAAGGCGCGGGCGGAACTGGGCGCGGTCGACCGGCCGTTGCTGATGGCGGTCGGGTCGCTGACGCCGGGGCGGGGGTACGGGACGCTGCTCGACGCGGCCCGGGTGTGGCGCGGTCTCGACCCGCAGCCGCTGCTGGTGATCGCGGGGGAGGGGCGCGAACGGGCGGCGCTGCAGCGGCGCATCGAGGACGAGGGGCTGCCGGTACGGCTCGTGGGGCGCCGGGAGGACGTGGCGGAGCTGCTCGCGGCGGCGGACGTCGCGGTGCTGCCGTCCCGCTGGGAGGCCCGCTCGCTGCTGGCGCAGGAGGCGCTGAGGCTGGGCGTGCCGCTGGTCGCGACGGCGGTGGGCGGGGTGCCGGAACTGGTCGGGGACGCGGCGGAGTTGGTCCCGTACGGGGACGCGGAGGCGCTGGCCGCTGCCGTCTCCGGCCTCCTGGCGGACCCCGACCGTCGCTCGGACCTGGCGGCGGCGGGGCGGGTACAGGCGGGCTCCTGGCCCACGGAGGACGAGACGATCGCCCACGTCCTGAGCGTCTACGACGAGCTGACGGCCCGCTGAGGGGTGGGGTGGGTTTGATTCCCCCACCCCACCCCACCCCTCCCCGAAACTCTGACGAGACCGGGGGCTCCGCCCCCGAACCCCCAAGCCCGCGGCAGCTTCGCGCCGCACGAGCCCCGGGGGCCCAGCCGGACCTGGGGCTGCGCCCCCAGCACCCCCCCCCCGCGGGTGCGAGGCCCACCGTTCTACCCCGTGTGTCGTCTCGCCCTCAGGGCCAGGCTCAGGGCCAGTACCGTCTGTGGGTCGTCCAGGTCCGTGCCGAGGAGTTCGGCGATTCTGGCGAGGCGGTTGTAGAGGGTTTGGCGGTTCAGGTGGAGTTCGCGGGCTGTTTCCGCCTTGCGGCCGGCGTGGGCCAGGTAGGTCTCCAGGGTGGGGAGGAGGGGCGGCTTCGCCGTGGCGTCGTGCTCGCGCAGGGGGCCGATGGCCCGGTCCACGAAGGCCGCCAGGTCCTCGTGGTCGCGGAGGCGCCAGAGGAGGAGGTCGATGTCGAGGCGGCGGGCGTCGTACCAGGGGCGGTCCGTGAGGCCCTGCGCCGCCGTCGCCGTCTCCGCGGCGTGCCGCAGGCCTGCCGATGCCGCCGCCCAGCCGCCGGGGACGCCCACGACGACGACCGGCGGGTGGGCGCCGGCGCGTTCCAGGCCGGCCCGTTCCACACCCGCGCGGAGCGCCGCGGCCACGCGGTCGGCCACCGCCGTGCGCTCCGACTCCGAGCGGAGGCCGAGCAGCAGCGGCACCCGGCCCTCCACCGGGCGGACGCCCAGCAGCACCGGGACGCCCACCGAGGACAGTTCCTCCAGGACCGCCCGCGCCAGCAGCGCCCAGTTGCCCGAAGGGGCCAGTTCCGAGGCGAGTCGCATCACGACCGGCAGCAGCGGGCCGTCGCCCGGCTTGAAGCCCAGCACCCGTGCCTGCGCCGGCGCGTCCTCCGCCGAGATCCGCCCCTCCGCCAGGTCCGACAGGAAGTCGCCCCGGCCGCGCGCGGCCAGCTCCTCCTCCTGGCGGGCCTGCATCAGGACGACCGCCAGGATGCCCGCCGCCCGCTCCGCCGCCATGCGGTGCACCGGGGAGAGCGGGCCCGAGACCGACAGGATCACCAGCCGCGCCCGTACGCTGCCCGCGCCCGGGCCGCCGCCCGGCACGTCCACGAGGACCGAACCCACCGGCGGTCCGGACTCCCGCGCCGCCCGCTGGCCGCGCAGGCCCTCCCACACCTGGAGCGGGTCCGCCGGGGCGGACTCCGTGCCCGCCGCGTACAGCAGCCGGCCGTCCGCGGTCTCCAGGAACACCGGGTTCGCCGCGAAGTCCGCCAGGATCCGCAGCACCTGCGGCACCCCGCCGCCGCCCAGCAGCGCCTCCGTGCACTGCCGGTGGACCTCCTCCGCCTGCCGGAGCAGCGCGTAGTGGCCGTTCACGATCTCGGTGTGGATCTCCTCCGTCACCGCGACGAAGGGGACCTCCCGGTGCAGCTGGACCAGCGGCAGCCCCGCCGCCCGCGCCGTCTCCACTATCGTCCCGGGCAGCCGCGCGAACCGCGGCCCCAGCTCCACCACCAGCGCCGCGATCCCGCGGTCCGCGAGCCGCCGCACGAACGCCCGCTGTTCGGCCGGCCGGGTGCCGAGCCCGAGCCCCGTGGTCAGCAGCAGCTCCCCGCCCTTGAGCAGCGAGGCGATGTTCGGCACCTCACCCGCGTGCACCCAGCGCACCGTCCGCTGCAACCGGTCCGCGCCCGCGACGACCTCCGGGAGTCCGCCGCGCAGCCCCGGAAGTTCGAGGGCCCGCTGTACGGTGATCCCGCCCTGATTGTCCATGGGCCCGGACGCTACCCGCGTCCGTGTTTCAGCGACATCACCCCACGGTCACGGGGTTGGACAGTTCGTACACCAGGGCGACAACTCGTCGCCCCATGGCGGGAATTGTGCGACCGCTTGTCGATTGTGGCCTACGTCACGCGCGAGGATGCTCTCGCGCCATGGCAGAGAACCCAACTCCAGCGGCTCCAGAGGTCCACCGGCTCAAGGCGAACTCGGTCGGGCTGGTCGGCGTCGTCTTCATGGCGGTCGCCACGGCCGCCCCCATCACGGCGATGACGGGAAACCTCCCCATCGCCGTCGGCTTCGGCAACGGGACCGGCGCGCCGGCCGGCTATCTCTTCGCGACCCTCGTCCTGACCGTCTTCTCGGTCGGCTACGTGGCCATGGCGAAGCGGATCACCGCCGCCGGCGCCTTCTACGGCTACATCTCGCACGGCCTCGGCCGGATCGCGGGCATGGCGTCCGGCATGCTCGCGGTCCTCGCGTACATCGTCTTCGAGGCCTCGATCGTCGGCGTCTTCGCGTACTTCACCAAGACGACGGTGGCCGACCAGCTCGGCCTCGACCTGCCGTGGATCGTGTACGCCGCCGTGATGTTGGCCGTCACCGCCGTCCTCGCGTACTTCGACATCAACCTCACCGCCAAGGCGCTCGGCGTCATGCTGGTCGCGGAGATCGCCGTCCTCTTCGCGGTCGCCACCGCCGTGCTGCTCGCCGGCGGCGGGCCGGACGGGATCCCGGTCGAGCCGATCAACCCGAAGAACGCCTTCACCGGCGCGTCCGCCGGGCTCGGCCTGTTCTTCGCCTTCTGGTCGTGGGTCGGCTTCGAGTCCACCGCGATGTACGGCGAGGAGTCCCGCGACCCCAAGCGGGTCATCCCGCGCGCCACCCTGATCTCCGTCATCGGCGTCGGGCTCTTCTACATCTACGTGTCCTGGATGACCATCGCCGGCAACGGGCTCGCCGGGTCCGTGAAGCTGTCCGCCTCCACCAGCCCCCTCGACCTGTTCTTCGCGCCCACCCAGTCCTTCATCGGCGCCTGGGCCGTCGACGCCTTCCAGTGGCTGCTGCTCACCGGCTCGTTCGCCTGCGGCATGGCGTTCCACCAGTGCGCCTCGCGCTACCTGTACGCGATCGGCCGCGAGGGCTTCCTGCACCCGGCCCTGGGCCGGACCCACGCCAAGCACGGCTCGCCGTACATCGCCTCGTACGTGCAGAGCGCCATCGCCGTCGTCCTCGTCGGCTCGTTCTGGCTCACCGGCCAGGACCCGTACATCCACCTCTACACGCTGCTCGCGATCCTCGGCACGATGGCGATCCTGATCGTCCAGACGCTGTGCTCCTTCGCCGTCATCGGCTACTTCCGCAAGAACCATCCCGAGGACCGGCACTGGTTCAAGACCTTCACCGCCCCGCTGCTCGGTGGCATCGGCATGACCGCCGTCGTCGTCCTGCTGATCATGAACATGGAGACCGCGGCCGGGCTCGCGGCCGGCTCGTTCTTCTACAAGACGATCCCCTGGATCGTCGGACTGGTCTTCTTCGGCGGCCTCGGCCTCGGCCTCTACCTCAAGGCCAGGCGTCCCGAGCGCTACGAGATCATCGGCCGGATCGTCCTGGAGGACGCGGCCGAGCGCACCGACGAGGCCGCGGCGACCGCCCCTGCCGCCGTACCGCAGCGCTGAGCTCCGGCCCCCGGACCCGGGGGCCGGCCCCTCTCCCTTCCCAGGAGCGCCCCATGGCACGCACCAACCCGATGCACCTCCTGAAGACCCTGGCCGCCGAGCACGCGGACGCCCGCCGGCTGAACCTTCCCGTGGACGAACTGCGCGGGATGCGGGCCGACGCGCTCGGCCGCCGGTCCCTGCTCAAGTACGCCGCCGCGGCGGGGATCGCCGTCTCCGCCGGCACGAGCGCCGCCGCCCCCGCCGTCGCCCGCGCCGTCACCCCCGCCCGCGTCGCGGTCGTCGGCGCCGGCATCGCCGGCCTCACCGCCGCCCTCACCCTCCAGGACGCCGGGCTGAGCCCGACGCTGTACGAGGCCAACCCGTCCCGGGTCGGCGGCCGGATGTGGACCCAGCGGAACCACTGGGCGTACGGCCAGACCTCCGAGATCGGCGGCGAGCTGATCGACACCAGTCACAAGAAGATCCTGGAGCTCTGCCGCCGCTTCGACCTCGCCACCGAGGACTTCCTCGGCGGCGGCCCGAACGGCGCCGAGGAGGTCCTCTGGTTCAACGGCGCGTACTACCCGCGCGACCAGGCCGACGAGGACTTCAACGCCGTCTACCAGGCGCTGCGGCGCGACCTCTCGGGGGCGGGGGAGGTGAAGTGGAACCAGACCACCCCGACCGGCACCGCGCTCGACAACATGTCGATATACGAATGGATCGAGTCGCGGGTCCCCGGCGGTCACGCCTCGCCGCTCGGCCGCTTCATGGACGTCGCGTACAACGTCGAGTACGGCGCCGACACCACCGAGCAGTCCTCGCTCGCCCTCGTCCTGCTGATGGGCTACCAGACCAATCCCGGCAACTTCAACATCTGGGGCCTGTCCAACGAGCGGTACCACATCGTCGGCGGCAACGACCGGCTGCCGAACGCCGTGGCCGGTGCGCTCGCCCCCGGCACCCTGCGCATGGGCTGGTCGCTGACCGCCGTACGCGCCAACGCCGACGGCACCCAGACGCTGACCTTCACCGAGGCCGGCGCCACCCGGACCGTCACCGCCGACCACACGATCCTGTGCGTCCCGCTGCCGATCCTGCAGAACCTCGACCTCACGCAGGCCGGCTTCGACCCGCTGATGAAGAACCTGCTGCGGGACGCCCGGATGGGGTACTGCACCAAGCTCAACATGCAGTTCGGCACCCGCCCCTGGCGCGGCACCGGACCGTGGCCGGGCGTCTCGGCAGGCGACTGCTTCACCGACAGCGAGGTCCAGCAGACCTGGGACACCACCAAGATCCAGGGCGGCACGGGCGGCATCCTGCTCCAGTACGGTGGCGGCAGCCTCGCGAAGGCCCTCACCCCGGCGGGACCGTTCTCCACCGAGTCCGACCCGTACGTGCGGAGCCTGGTCACCCGGTACCTCGGCGGCATCGACGCCTTCTTCCCCGGCACCTCGCAGGCGTACACGGGCCGCGCCCAGCTCTCCGCCTGGCACAAGAACCCGTACTCCCTCGGCGCGTACTCCTGTTGGCCGGTCGGCTACCTGCACCGGTACGCGGGCTACGAGGGCACCGCCCAGGGCAACGTCCACATCGGCGGCGAGCACTGCAGCTACGACTTCCAGGGCTTCATGGAAGGCGGCGCGACCGAGGGCGAGCGCGCCGCCAAGGAGGTGATCGCCGCGCTGCGCTGAGCCGGCTCAGCCGGCGGCCGGGGCGATGTTCTGGTTGAAGCGGAACACGTTGTCGGGGTCGTACTCGGCCTTCACGGCGGCGAGCCGGCGGTAGTTCTCCTCGCCGAACGAGGAGACGATCCGCTGCTCGCCCTCGTTGCCGACGAAGTTCAGGTACGTCGACTCGAGCGCCCACGGCCGCGCGTCCGCGCGTACGTCGTGCACCCACTGCCGGGCCTGCTCGTCGTACGCCGGGTCCTCCCAGGTCGCGAAGGGGTGCACCGCCCAGGGCGCGGTGCGCCACGGCTGCGGGTACCGGGAGGGCCCGGCGGCCACCGCGCCGCCCATCATGAACAGCACGTGCTGGGTGGCGGTGGTCGGCGGGATCCGCGCGCCGCGGTCGCAGAAGACGTCCACGGCCGCGTCGGGGAACTCCCGCAGGTACTCGGCCGACCAGTAGTTCCGCAACCCCGGCGGGTCGTCGAGCATGCACTGGAGGTCCGTGTACGCGATGTCCGTCACGATCTCGATGACGGGGGTCAGCGCGAACAGCGGCGCCGCGAGCTCACGGACCCCGGCGACCGGGCCGGCGTACGTGAACACCGTCCCGCAGACCAGCTTGCCGACCAGGTCCTCGGGGACGAACGGCTCCGGCGGCGCGGGCATGTAGATCGCGCCGCCGCCCACGTCGTCCGGGGCGACGGCGGCCAGGTCGCGGAAGGTGCGCAGAACCTCGGGCGCCTTGTCGGGCAGGAAGAACAGCATCGCGACGCTCATCCGGGGCAGCGGGTGCAGCCGCATGGTCAGCGAGGTCGCCACGCCGAAGTTGCCGCCGCCGCCGTGCAGCGCCCAGAACAGCTCCGGGTTCTCCTCCGCGTCCGTGTGGACGTGCTTGCCCTCGGCGGTGATCAGATCGGCGGCGAGCAGGTTGTCGCTGGCCAGCCCGAACTTCCGCTCCAGCCAGCCCGAACCGCCGCCCAGCGTGAAGCCGCCGACGCCGGTGGTGGACACCCGGCCGCCCGTGGTGGCCACGTGGAACGGCTGGCAGGCGTGGTCCAGATGACTCATCGTCGCGCCGCCCTCGACCCGTGCGGTCATGTTCTCCGGGTCGGCGACGACGGCATGCATCCGGCGCAGGTCGACGACGAGCGCCCCGTCGACCACGGACGTCCCGGCGACGCTGTGACCGCCGCCGCGGACCGCGATGGGCAGCTCCGCCTCGCGGCCGAACAGGATCGCGTTGGACACGTCCGCCTGGGTGGCGCACTGGGCGATCACCGAGGGATGCCGGTCGATCATGCCGTTGTGCACGGCACGGGCCTCGTCGTACCCCGGATCGCCGGGGACGATCACCTCACCGGCCAGATCCTCGACCAGTCCGGCCAGGGCGCTTTCGGACACGTGGGGACCCATGGGAGCCCCCCTTCCGCGAGGGGCGACAGGACCTTCCCATCGTATTCCGGCCACCCGCACCCGTCGCCTCGGCGCCCCGGGGCGCCGAGGCGACGCCCCTCAGCCCCCGTACGCCCCGCTCGCCGTCAGCCGCAGCGCCGTGTCGATGAGCGGGACGTGGCTGAACGCCTGCGGGAAGTTCCCCACCTGGCGCTGCAGCCGCGGGTCCCACTCCTCCGCGAGCAGCCCCAGGTCGTTGCGGAGCGCCAGCAGCCTCTCGAAGAGCTTGCGGGCCTCGTCCACCCGGCCGATCATCGCCAGGTCGTCCGCCATCCAGAACGAGCAGGCCAGGAAGGCCCCCTCGTCGCCGGGCAGCCCGTCCACGCCCGCGTCCTCGCCCTCCGTCGGGTAGCGCAGGATGAAACCGTCCTCCGTGGACAGCTCCCGCTGGATCGCCTCGATGGTGCCGATGACCCGCTTGTCGTCCGGCGGCAGGAAGCCCATCTGCGGGATCAGCAGCAGCGAGGCGTCCAGCTCCCGGGAGCCGTACGACTGGGTGAAGGTGTTCCGCTCCGCGTCGTAGCCCTTCTCGCAGACGTCGCGGTGGATGTCGTCGCGCAGCTCCCGCCAGCGCTCCAGCGGGCCTTCCGCGTCGCCGGACTCGATCAGCTTGATCGTCCGGTCGACCGCGACCCAGGCCATGACCTTGGAGTGCACGAAGTGCCGGCGCGGACCGCGGACCTCCCAGATGCCCTCGTCGGGCTGGTCCCAGTGGTCTTCCAGGTACTGGATCAGCCGCAGCTGGAGCAGCGCTGCGTAGTCGCTGCGGGACAGGCCCGTCATGTGCGCCAGGTGCAGCGCCTCGGTGACCTCGCCGTACACGTCCAGCTGGAGCTGGCCCGCCGCGCCGTTGCCGACCCGGACCGGGGCGGAGTTCTCGTACCCGGGCAGCCAGTCCAGCTCCTGCTCACCGAGCTCCCGCTCGCCGGCGATGCCGTACATGATCTGCAGGTTCTCCGGGTCTCCGGCGACCGCGCGGA
This sequence comes from Streptomyces sp. HUAS YS2, assembly GCF_033343995.1. NCBI lineage: Bacteria > Bacillati > Actinomycetota > Actinomycetes > Kitasatosporales > Streptomycetaceae > Streptomyces > Streptomyces solicathayae. Next base: position 6,277,411 of record NZ_CP137573.1, read on the forward strand.
GCAGCCACTCCCGCCAGGCGCGGGCCTCCTCGCGGTAGCCGGTGCGCAGCAGCGAGGAGAGGGTGATCGCCGCGTCGCGCAGCCAGGTGTAGCGGTAGTCCCAGTTCCGTACGCCGCCGATCTCCTCCGGCAGGGAGGTGGTGGGCGCGGCGACGATGCCGCCGGTCGGCGCGTACGTCAGCGCCTTCAGGGTGATCAGCGAGCGGACCACGGCCTCCCGGTACGGGCCGTGGTACGTGCACTGCTCGACCCACTCGCGCCAGAAGTCCACGGTCCCGTCGAGCGAGCCCTCGGGGTCCGGCAGGGCCGGTGGCTCCTTGTGCGAGGGCTGCCAGCTGATGGTGAAGGTGACCCGTTCGCCCGGGGTGACGGTGAAGTCCGAGTACGTCGTGAGGTCCTTGCCGTGCGTCTCGGCGTCCATGTCCAGCCAGACCGAGTCGGGGCCCGCGACGGCGACCGTGCGCTCGCCGACCTTGTGCACCCAGGGCACGACCCTGCCGTAGCTGAACCGCATGCGCAGCGCCGAGCGCATCTGGACCCGGCCGCTGACCCCTTCGACGATTCGGATCAGCTGCGGCGCGCCGTCGCGCGGCGGCATGAAGTCGATCACCCGGACCGTGCCGCGCGGAGTGTCCCACTCCGACTCCAGGACCAGCGAGTCGCCGCGGTAGCGCCGCCGGTCGGCGAGTGGCGGGGGGCTGCCCTCGGGGACGGCCGGGCCGATCCGCCAGAACCCGTGTTCCTCGGTGCCCAGAAGGCCGGCGAAGACGGCGTGCGAGTCGAAGCGCGGCAGACACAGCCAGTCGACCGAGCCGTCCCGGCAGACCAGCGCCGCCGTCTGCATGTCTCCGATGAGTGCGTAATCCTCGATACGCCCGGCCACGTGCATCTCCAGTCGAACGGCCACGTCCGCCCCGCGGGGCGCTTGCTGCAATGGTCTACGAAGGTCAGCGGGTCAAGGTTCGTTGACGAGACCTGATCGACCGGTTGACGACGGGGGTGGTGCCGTTGGCCGGCCCGGCTCGGCAGCGTGTCCGAGCAGGATACGTCGCACCCTAATGATCCGCGCGGTCGTCCGGGCAACGCCGCTGCTCCGATCGGGGGAGCGGAAAGTGGCCGATGGGGTGGGAGGACCCGATTGTCGGGTGACCGGATGGTGAATTGTCGCGCCGGACCGGCTCGGCCCGTCGCCGCCGGTCGCCGTCCGTGTGCACCCGTGTGCCCCGTGTGGCCGGAAGCCATCCCCCCGCGGCGCTGATACCCTGGTACCCCGTGGACCGGTGGAAAACGGCGACAGCCGAGGACCCCGAAACCGCAGCGACGGCACCCCCGGAACTCTCCGGAGCGGACGCCGGTACGCACCTCCAGAACGCGACCACGGGAGCCCCCTCTTGGCGATGCCGCCCAACACCACGACGACCAAGCACATCTTCGTCACCGGGGGTGTCGCCTCCTCCCTCGGCAAGGGCCTGACCGCCTCCAGCCTGGGTGCGCTCCTCAAGGCCCGGGGCCTGCGGGTCACGATGCAGAAGCTCGACCCGTACCTGAACGTCGACCCCGGCACGATGAACCCGTTCCAGCACGGCGAGGTGTTCGTCACCAACGACGGCGCCGAGACCGACCTGGACATCGGCCACTACGAGCGCTTCCTCGACGTCGACCTCGACGGCTCGGCCAACGTCACCACCGGCCAGGTCTACTCGCAGGTCATCGCCAAGGAGCGGCGCGGCGAGTACCTCGGCGACACCGTCCAGGTCATCCCGCACATCACCAACGAGATCAAGTCGCGGATCCGCCGTATGGCGACGGACGACGTCGACGTGGTCATCACGGAGGTCGGCGGCACGGTCGGCGACATCGAGTCGCTGCCGTTCCTGGAGACCGTCCGCCAGGTCCGCCACGAGGTCGGCCGGGACAACGTCTTCGTCGTGCACATCTCGCTGCTGCCGTACATCGGCCCGTCCGGCGAGCTGAAGACCAAGCCGACCCAGCACTCCGTCGCCGCGCTGCGCAACATCGGCATCCAGCCCGACGCGATCGTGCTCCGCGCCGACCGTGAGGTCCCCACCGCCATCAAGCGCAAGATCTCGCTGATGTGCGACGTGGACGAGGCCGCCGTGGTCGCCGCCATCGACGCCAAGTCGATCTACGACATCCCGAAGGTGCTGCACACCGAGGGTCTGGACGCGTACGTCGTGCGCAAGCTCGACCTGCCGTTCCGCGACGTGGACTGGTCGACCTGGGACGACCTGCTGGACCGCGTGCACAACCCCGACCACGAGGTCACCATCGCGCTGGTCGGCAAGTACATCGACCTGCCCGACGCGTACCTCTCGGTCACCGAGGCCATGCGGGCCGGCGGCTTCGCGAACAAGGCCCGGGTCAAGGTCAAGTGGGTCACCTCGGACGACTGCAAGACCCCGGCCGGCGCGAAGAAGCAGCTCGGTGACGTCGACGGCATCCTCATCCCCGGCGGCTTCGGCGACCGCGGCGTGAGCGGCAAGGTCGGCGCGATCCAGTACGCCCGTGAGAACAAGGTGCCGCTGCTCGGCATCTGCCTGGGCCTGCAGTGCATCGTCATCGAGGCGGCGCGGAACCTGGCGGACATCCCCGAGGCGAACTCCACCGAGTTCGACCCGGCCACCGCGCACCCCGTCGTCTCGACGATGGAGGAGCAGCTCGCGTACGTGGAGGGCGCCGGCGACCTGGGCGGAACGATGCGCCTGGGCCTGTACCCGGCGAAGCTCGCCGAGGGTTCGGTCGTCCGTGAGGTCTACGCGGACCAGCCGTACGTGGAGGAGCGCCACCGTCACCGCTACGAGGTGAACAACTCCTACCGCGCGGAGCTGGAGAAGAAGGCCGGTCTGGTCTTCTCCGGCACCTCCCCGGACAACAAGCTCGTCGAGTACGTCGAGTACCCGCGCGAGGTCCACCCCTACCTGGTCGCCACCCAGGCGCACCCGGAGCTGAAGTCCCGCCCGACCCGCCCGCACCCGCTGTTCGCGGGCCTGGTCAAGGCGGCGGTGGAGCGCAAGACCGCTCAGTAACGCGTCTTGTTACCGTTGCCGGGGTACGGGTCCCTTCTCGGGGCGCGTACCCCGGTTTCGCGTGTGGGAGGACGGACGCTGATGGAGTTGCAGGACACCCCCGAGGAGTGGCAGGTCGTCGCGACGACGACGCCCTTCCAGGGGAACAAGACCAGCGTCCGGACGGACGACGTGGTGATGCCTGACGGCACGGTCGCGCGCCGCGACTACCAGGTCCACCCCGGTTCGGTGGCGGTCCTCGCCGTCGACGACGAGGACCGGGTCCTGGTGCTGCGTCAGTACCGGCACCCGGTACGGCACAAGCTGTGGGAGATCCCGGCCGGTCTGCTCGACGTGCCCGGCGAGAACCCGCTGCACGCGGCGCAGCGCGAGCTGTACGAGGAGGCGCATGTCAAGGCGGAGGACTGGCGCGTCCTCACGGACGTGTACACCACGCCGGGCGGCTGCGACGAGGCGATTCGGATCTTCCTGGCGCGCGGTCTGTCGGAGGCGGTGGGCGAGCGGTTCGAGGTCTCCGAGGAGGAGTCCGACATGGAACTCGCCCGCGTCCCGCTGACCGAGCTGGTCCGCGGCGTGCTGGCGGGCGAACTCCACAACAACTGCCTCGTCGTGGGCGTCCTGTCCCTGACGGTCGCCCGCGCGGCCGACGGCGTGGACGCCCTCCGCCAGGCCGACGCGCCCTGGCCGGCTCGGCCGTTCGCGGCGTAGGGGGAGAAGGTCCGGGGGCTCCGCCCCCGGATCATGTGCACGCTCCGGGTGCGGGGGCGAACGCCTTTCCACTCCTCTGGTATGACGATCTGTTGATCCGATCGGGGGATCTGTCCGCCGTGCTCCGCCGAGGCGGCGGGCCTGCCTGAACTACGCTCGTGATCGCCCGTGCGGAGTCCCCGCGGGATCGGAACGCGTGCGCAGGCAGACGGGAGTGTGGCCCGTGTCGGACCAGGCGGTGACGGCGGGCGGCGTGCGCCGATTCTTCGGCAGGCAACGGGAGTTGAAGGCCCTGCGCGCCGACATCGAACGCACCGGGCTCGACACCCTCACCGGCCGCAAGGCCCCCCGCGCGCGGGTGCTGCTCATCGCCGGCCGCCCCGGCTCCGGCCGCACCGCGCTCGCCCGCGAACTCGCCGCCGGGCTCGCCGCCCCGTACCCCGACGGCATCCTGCGCGCCCGGCTCACCGAGTTCGGCGGCGCCCCCGTCCCCACCGAGCGCACCGCCCGCGCCCTGCTCGACGAGCTCGGCATCGCCGGACCCGCCGGGGCCGACGGCGACGAGCTGGCCGAGACACTGCGCGAGGCCCTCGCGGTCCGCCGCATGGTGCTCCTGCTCGACGACTGCGTGGACGCCGAACAGGTCGACCCGCTGCTCCCGGACAACCCCGACTGCCTCGTCGTCGCCGTCGCCCAGGGCCCGCTCACCGGCATCCCCGACGTACGGCCCTGCACCCTCGGCGGCCTCGACCCCAAGTCGGCGATCGAGCTGCTCGAGAGCTTCACCGGATCCGTGCGCATCACCGTCGACCCGCAGGCCGCCGAGACGCTCACCGAGGTCTGCGGCGGCAAGCCCGCCGCGCTGACCCTGGCCGGCGGCTGGCTCGCCGCCCACCCGAAGTCCTCCGTCGCCGACCTCGCCAAGCGGCTGCGCGCGCTGACCGGCGAACCGCAGGACCGGGCCTTCCGCCTCCTGTACGACTCCCTCCCGCAGGCCGCCGCCCGGATACTGCGCCTGCTCGCCCTCGCGCCGCTCGGCCTCGCCGACCCCCACACCGCGTCCGCGCTGGCCGGCTGCTCCGTCTCCGCCGCCGAGACCACCCTGGCCGACTTCGCCGAGCTGGGCCTCGTACGGGAGGCGGGTGGCGGTCAGTACGAGGTGCCCGGCCACCTCGCGGCCCCGCTGCGCGCCCTCATGGAGGAGCAGGACCGGCCCGCGGAGGTCCAGCTCGCCCGGGCCCGGATGCTGGAGCGGACCGTACGGCTGCTCCAGTCCTGCCGCGCGGTCACCGAGCCCGAGGGCTCGCCGGCACGCCGCAAGCTCGCCGGGATGCCCCGCGCCCTGCGCTTCCCGACCGCCGACGACGGGGCGGACTGGCTGCGCGCCCGCCGTCCCGCGCTGCTGGCCGCCGCCCGCCTCGCCGTCGCCGACGGCGAGCTCGACACCCTCGCCCGCCGCCTGGTCGCCGCCCTGGTCCGGGCGCTGGCCGCGCACCGGGGCCCGGAGGAGGCCGCGGCCGACCTGTACGGACTGCACGGCCTGGTCCTGGACGTCGCCGAGCGCCGCGGCCTGCACCGGGAACGGGCCGCCGCCCTGCTGAACCTGGCCGACCTGGACGCCCGGACGGGCCGTACCGAGGCCGCCCTGACCCGCTACCGGGCCGCGCTGGACGCCGGAAGGGCCGCGAACGACCCGTACGCGATCGGCCGCGCGATGGAATCCGTAGGCGGTTCCTACCAGGAGCTGGGGGACTGGCAGCGGGCCGGCGACTGGTACGGCCGGGCGCTCGCCCACCGGCTCTCCCGCGACGAGCGCGCCGACCAGGCGCGGCTGTACGGCCGCCTCGGCGCGGTGCTCACGTACGCGGGGCGCTACGGCGAGGCCCTGCGGAACTGGCGCGCGGCCGCCGCGGGCCACCGCCGACTGGGCGATCTCCCCGGCCACGCACGGGCGTTGAGCGAGGCCGCGCGGGTCCAGGAGTACGCGGGCAGGCCCGAGGAGAGCCTGCGGACCTGCGAGGAGGCGGTGGAGTGGGCCCGGCGTGCCCGGGACGAGCGGCTGCAGGCGGCGCTCCAGCTCCGGCTGGCCGACACCCTCGACCGGCTGGGCGACCCCGCGGCGGCCCGGCTGCACCGCGCAGCCGCGGAGAGACTGCTTGGAACCGACCCCTCCGCCTACGAAATCCGTAGTGCTTCTCGCGAGGATTAGTTGTTTGTAAGGCTAGACAGCTGGAAATCCTTCATTAGACTGGGTCCGCCGCAATCGAACGCGGTCTGCCCCGGTGCGCAGCAATGCTTCCGGGTATGTATGGCATTGCTCCACTTATCCCCCTGATTCAAGGACCGTGATCGACGATGAAGGTCGGCATCCCCCGCGAGGTCAAGAACAACGAGTTCCGTGTGGCCATCACCCCCGCCGGTGTCCACGAGCTCGTCCGCAACGGCCACCAGGTCTTCATCGAGCAGAACGCCGGTGTCGGCTCCTCCATCACGGACGAGGAGTACGTCGCCGCGGGCGCCGAGATCCTCGCCACCGCCGACGAGGTCTGGGCCACCGCCGACCTGCTGCTGAAGGTCAAGGAGCCCATCGCCGAGGAGTACCACCGCCTCCGCAAGGACCAGACGCTCTTCACCTACCTGCACCTGGCCGCCTCCAAGGAGTGCACGGACGCCCTCCTGGAGTCCGGCACCACCGCCATCGCCTACGAGACCGTCGAGACCGCGAACCGCGCGCTGCCGCTGCTCGCCCCGATGTCCGAGGTCGCGGGCCGCCTGGCCCCGCAGGTCGGCGCGTACCACCTGATGCGCTCGGCCGGCGGCCGCGGCGTGCTCCCGGGCGGCGTCCCCGGCACCCACGCCGGCGAGTGCGTCGTCATCGGCGGCGGCGTCTCCGGCTGGAACGCCGTGCAGATCGCCATCGGCCTGGGCTTCCACGTCACCCTGCTCGACCGTGACATCAACAAGCTCCGCGAGGCCGACAAGATCTTCGGCACGAAGGTCAAGACGATCGTCTCCAACGCCTTCGAGCTGGAGAAGGCCGTCATCGAGGCCGACCTCGTCGTCGGTGCCGTCCTCATCCCGGGCGCCAAGGCCCCGAAGCTGGTCACCAACGAGCTCGTCGCCAAGATGAAGCCCGGAAGTGTCCTTGTCGACATTGCCATCGACCAGGGCGGCTGCTTCGAGGACTCGCACCCGACCACCCACGCCGAGCCGACCTTCCAGGTCCACAACTCGGTCTTCTACTGCGTCGCCAACATGCCGGGCGCGGTGCCGAACACCTCCACGTACGCCCTCACCAACGCCACGCTGCCCTACATCGTGTCGCTGGCCAACAACGGCTGGGTCGAGGCGCTGCGCCGCGACGCCGCGCTCGCCCTGGGTCTCAACACCCATGACGGCAAGGTCGTTTACAAGGAGGTCGCCGAGGCGCACGGCTACGAGCACCTCGAGCTGAGCAGCCTCCTGGGCTGACCCAAGGGGACGGACCGTCAACGGGTGCCGTCAACCTCACGCATCCGGCCGGACCTTGTCGACCAAGGTCCGGCCGGATGTGTGTCCGGCCACTTCACGGGCCTTGTTCAACTCGCCTCGAACGTAACCCTTTAACCGTTTCGCACACCCCTGAAACGTGTGGATGCATGCCTGCGCACCCTTGACAGAGGGGTGTTCGGTTGCCGACACATCGTGCCGGGTCCGGCGGATTGTGTTGCTGCGGAGCGGTGACACGCCATAGAGTCGCCAACCGTCGGCATGGTGCCACGCTGACCTATCGATAAATGTTCCTGGTCACATCCAAGGAGGTAAGACGACTTGTGAATAAGTCGACATTCACTCCCGGGGGTGGAGAGCCAGGTGACGGCCCTGTCGGCTCCGTCGCTGTCCGGACCCACGCGACACACGCGACACATCAGCCCATGACGACAGCCCACACGATGAAGATGATGGACGGCCTACACGTGAACGCCACGGCCGGCAACGAGAGTGGCCGAGAGTCCACCCACTTCGCCGCCTACGACGAGGTGCCCGAGGGGCACTTCTACGACCCCGACGCCGAGTACGAGCCCGACCCCGAGTACGCGGCCACCCTCGCGCCCGACGCCGCCCGGCAGCGCCGCGAGCGGATCGGCCCGACCGGACGGCCCCTGCCGTACTTCCCGATCCCGGGACCGCTGACCGATCACGGTCCCGCGAAGATCATCGCGATGTGCAACCAGAAGGGCGGCGTCGGCAAGACCACGTCGACCATCAACCTGGGTGCCGCGCTCGCGGAGTACGGACGCCGGGTCCTGCTCGTCGACTTCGACCCGCAGGGCGCGCTGTCCGTGGGTCTCGGCGTGAACCCGATGGAGCTCGACCTCACCGTCTACAACCTGCTCATGGAGCGGGGCATGTCGGCGGACGAGGTGCTGCTCAAGACCGCGGTCCCCAACATGGACCTGCTGCCGAGCAACATCGACCTGTCGGCGGCCGAGGTCCAGCTGGTCTCCGAGGTCGCGCGCGAGTCGACGCTGCAGCGTGCGCTGAAGCCGCTGATGAACGACTACGACTACATCGTGATCGACTGTCAGCCCTCGCTCGGCCTGCTGACCGTGAACGCGCTGACGGCCGCTCACAAGGTCATCGTGCCGCTGGAGTGCGAGTTCTTCGCGCTGCGCGGTGTGGCGCTGCTGACCGAGACCATCGAGAAGGTCCAGGAGCGGCTGAACCCCGAGCTGGAGCTCGACGGCATCCTCGCCACGATGTACGACTCCCGGACCGTGCACAGCCGTGAGGTCCTCGCGCGCGTCGTCGAGGCGTTCGACGACCACGTGTACCACACGGTGATCGGCCGGACCGTGCGCTTCCCGGAGACCACGGTCGCCGGTGAGCCCATCACCACGTACGCCTCCAACTCCGTCGGCGCCGCCGCGTACCGCCAGCTGGCCAGGGAGGTGCTCGCCCGGTGTCACGCCGAGTGAGTCTGCCCGGAGCCGACGAGCTGTTCCGTACGACCGGGGGCATGGCCCTGCAGTCCTCCTCGCCCCGCCGGGGCGAGCCGAGGGTGCCCGCGCCGGCGGGCGAGAGCGACACGGAGGCGGCGGCCGAGGGGTCGGCGCCGGGGTCGGGTGCGGGCGCGGGTTCCGAGGAGCACGCGGCGGCCGACTCCGAGACGTCCGAGCCCCGGGCCAGGACGGCGGAGCCGGAGCCCTCGGCCCCGCCGAAGTCCCCGGCGGCGCCCGCGCAGGCGGGCGGCGCGGCGCGCCGTCGCGGCCGTTCGCCGAGCCGGCGGCCCAGTGGGCGGGAACGGCACGACGAGAAGATCACGGTCTACGTCTCCGCCGAGGAGCTCATGGACCTGGAGCACGCGCGGCTGGTGCTGCGCGGCGAGCACGGCCTCGCCGTGGACCGCGGACGGATCGTCCGCGAGGCGGTCGCGGTGGTCCTGGCGGACCTGGAGTCGCGCGGCGACGCGAGCATCCTGGTCCGGCGGCTGCGCGGCCGCTGACGGTAGCCTGCGGGCTGCCGCGCTCCCGCTCCTCCCTGGACCCCGATGCCCCCGCCCCCCGCCGAAACGTCCCACCACCCTCGCCGCCGCCCCCTGGGCCGCGGCCCGGGCACCCCTGCGCCGCCCGCTGCCGCGGGTGAGGGCGAGGGCGAGGGGCCGGCGGCCCCCGGCGGCCCCGAGGACGACGCCCGCCCCGCATCGAGCGGGCCGGCCCCCGCGGAGCCTGCGGTGGCAGGCACCGCCGCCGAACCGCCCGCCCCGCGGGAGGGCGACGGAGCGTCCGAGGCCGGGTCCGGCCCCGACGGGCCGCCGGCCGGCCCGGCACCCACCGAGCCGGGGGCGGCCGGCCCGAGCGGACGGGAAACCACGCCCTCCGGCCCTGCCGAGGCACAGCCCGCGGCAGCCCACGATTCCACGACCGCACCGACGGCAGCGACGGCCGAGCCGGCCGGCGCTACCGCCGACGCCGGGCGGTTCACCGTGCGGCTCGGGAACTTCGAGGGGCCGTTCGATCTGCTGTTGCAGCTCATCGCGAAGCACAAGCTCGATGTCACCGAGGTCGCGCTGTCCAAGGTGACCGATGAGTTCATGGCGTACATCCGAGGCATGGGGCCGGACTGGGATCTCGATCAGACGACCGAGTTCCTCGTCGTCGCGGCCACGCTGCTCGACCTCAAGGCCGCGCGGCTGCTGCCCTCCGCCGAGGTGGAGGACGAGGCGGACCTCGCGCTCCTGGAGGCGCGAGACCTGCTGTTCGCGCGGCTGCTCCAGTACCGCGCGTACAAGGAGATCGCCGGCATCCTGGCCGAGCGGTGGGAGTCCGAGGGGCGGCGGTACCCGCGGACCGTCGGGCTCGAGCCGCACCACGCCGAGCTGCTGCCCGAGGTCGTCATCAGCATCGGCGCCGAGGGCTTCGCCAGGCTCGCCGTGAAGGCGATGCAGCCCAAGGCCAAGCCGCAGGTGTACGTGGACCACATCCACGCGCCCCTGGTCAGCGTCCGCGAGCAGGCGGGGATCGTCGTCGCGCTCCTCAAGGAGCGCGGCACCGTGAGCTTCCGCGAGCTCGCGGAGGACGCCGAGGACACCCTGACCGTCGTCGCCCGCTTCCTCGCGCTCCTGGAGCTGTACCGCGAGAAGGCTGTCGCCCTCGACCAGCAGGACGCCCTCGGGGACCTCACCGTGTCCTGGACCGGCGGCGACCAGGAGACCCGCGTGACCGACGAGTTCGATCAAGTAACGGAGGCCATGGAATGAGCGACGTCCGTGACGACCTCAAGTCCGCGCTCGAAGCCGTGCTCATGGTCGTCGACGAGCCCGCCACCGAGGAGCACCTCGCCAAGGTCCTGGAGACGCCCCGGCGGGCCGTCGGCGACGCGCTGCGCGAGCTGGCCGACGAGTACACCGTCCAGGGCCGCGGCTTCGAGCTCCGCCTGATCGCCGGCGGCTGGCGGTTCTACACCCGTCCCGAGCACGCCGCCGCCGTCGAGCGCTTCGTCCTCGACGGCCAGCAGGCCCGGCTCACCCAGGCGGCCCTGGAGACCCTCGCGGTCGTCGCGTACCGCCAGCCGGTCAGCCGTTCCAGGGTCTCCGCGGTGCGCGGCGTGAACTGCGACGGTGTCATGCGCACCCTGCTGCAGCGCGGTCTCGTCGAGGAGGCGGGCGCGGAACCCGAAACAGGTGCGATCCTGTACAGGACGACGAACTACTTCCTGGAGCGGATGGGCCTGCGCGGCCTGGACGAACTTCCCGAGCTCGCGCCCTTCCTCCCCGAGGCGGACGCGATCGAGGCCGAGTCGCAGGAAGGGGTCCCGTCGTTCGATCCGGATGCACCGGATCGTGAGGACGACGACAAGACGGAAGTTTGATGCGAAGCAGCAGCGGCAGGAACAGCGGAAACAACGGCGGGAGCCGTGGTGGCCAGAGCGGCGGCCGCGGCGGCAACAGTGGTGGCGGCGGCCGCGGTGGCAGCGGCGGCGGCGGCCGTGCCGGCAGCGGCGGCGGTTACCGCGGCGCCGGTGGTGGCGGTGGCCGCGACGACCAGAAGCGCGCGAGCAACCCGCGCCGGCCTCGCCCCGAGGAGCGCTCCTACGACGTGAGCGGCCCGTCCGAGGCTCCGAAGAAGGGGCGCGGCGCCGCGGCCCGCGGGGGCGCGAAGGGCGGCCCCAAGGCCCCCCAGGGCGGCACCCCGCCGCGTCGCGGCCCGCACGGGCAGCGGCAGGCCCCCGCCCGCTCGCGCGAACTCGACGCCACGATCGAGCAGCGCAACCGGGACCGGTACGCCGGCCGGCCGGAGATCAAGACCCCGAAGACCTTCCCGGGCGCGGAGCAGGAGGGCGAGCGGTTGCAGAAGGTGCTCGCCCGCGCCGGCATGGGCTCGCGCCGCGCCTGCGAGGAGCTCATCGAGCAGGCCCGCGTCGAGGTCAACGGCGAGATCGTCCTCGAGCAGGGCAAGCGTGTCCAGCCGAGCGACGAGATCAAGGTGGACGGCCTGACCGTCGCCACCCAGTCGTACCTGTTCTTCGCACTGAACAAGCCGGCCGGCGTCGTCTCCACGATGGAGGACCCGGACGGCCGCCAGTGCCTCGGCGACTACGTCACCAACCGTGAGACGCGGCTCTTCCACGTCGGCCGGCTGGACACCGAGACCGAGGGCATCATCCTGCTCACCAACCACGGCGAGCTGGCGCACCGCCTCACGCATCCGAAGTACGGCGTGAAGAAGACCTACCTGGCCGCCATCACGGGCCCCCTGCCGCGTGAGGTCGGCAAGCGGCTCAAGGACGGCATCCAGCTGGAGGACGGGTACGCGCGCGCGGACCACTTCCGGGTCGTGGAGCAGACCGGCAAGAACTACCTGGTCGAGGTGCAGCTGCACGAGGGCCGCAAGCACATCGTGCGGCGGATGCTCGCCGAGGCGGGCTTCCCGGTCGAGAAGCTGGTCCGCACCGCGTTCGGCCCGATCGGGCTCGGCGACCAGAAGTCGGGCTGGCTGCGCCGTCTGACGAACACCGAGGTCGGCATGCTGATGAAGGAGGTCGGCCTGTAGGCCGCCCACCGACGACATACGAAGGGGCCCGTGACCGCCGCAAGGCGTTCACGGGCCCCTTCGTATCTCCGCGGGTCTTCGTACTTGTGGGCGAACGCCTCCACGCTTTATAGTCAGAATGACTCTTAAAGAGCTCGGTGTGTCGTGTGCCGCCGGGACCGCCTGGACCCACGGGGGTGGATCAGGCGGTACCGGCGCCACGGCGCCCGAAGGCGCGGCGGGGACGTGCCGGTGCGGGCGGAGGTGACGGGGATGAAGCGCTACGGGCACGGGCTGGTCCTGGGGCGGTTCCGTCCGCCGCACGCCGGCCACCACCACCTCGTCCGCACCGCCCGCGACCGCTGCGAGCGGCTCACCGTCCTCGTCTGCGGCTCCGCCCCGGACCCGCTCGCCCTGGACGACCGGGTCGCCTGGCTGCGCGAGGTGCACCGGGACGTCCGGATCGTCGCCGCCGCCGACCTGACCGACCCGTCCGCCGTACCCACGACCGTCCTCAGGGCCGCCGTGCCGGAGCGGATCGACGCGGTCTTCAGCTCCGAGCCGTACGGGGACGAACTCGCGCGCAGGCTCGGCGCGGAGGCGGTCTGCGTGGACCCCGGGCGCAGCGTGTTCCCGGTCTCCGGCTCCGCCGTGCGCAAGGACCCGGTCGGCTGGTGGGACTTCCTGGAGCCTCCCGTGCGGGCCGCGCTGACCCGGCGGGTCGTCGTGCTCGGCGCGGAGTCCACCGGCGCCACCACGCTCGCCCTCGCCCTCGCCGAGCACTACCGGCGGCGCGGCGGGGTGTGGGCGCGGACCCGTTGCGTGCCGGACTACACGGACGAGTACCGGGGCCGGCGGCCGGTGGGCGCGCTGCGCTCGGAGGAGTACCCGCTGATCGCCGGCGGCCAGGCGGAGCGGGAGGAGCAGGCGGCCCGCACGGGCTCGCCGGTGCTGTTCTGCGACGCGGACGCCTTCGCCCTGACGATCCGGCACGAGCGGCACCTGGGCGGGGCGAGCGAGGAGACGGCCCGGGTGGCGGCGCGGGGCCGCGGGCACCTGTGGCTGCTCACCGACCACCGGGGCGTACGGATCCCGGACAGGGGCGAGGAGACGTCCCCGTCGGCCGACGGACCCCCGGCGGACCGTGCCGCGCTGCGGGCCTGGACGACCGCGCGGCTGCTCACGCAGCTCGCGCACACCGGCCGGCGGGCCGCGGTCCTCACCGGCCCGCACGAGGAACGGCTCGCGACCGCCGTCGCCGCCGTGGACGCCCTGCTGGCCGGAGGCTGGCACCTGAACGCGGAGATCCCATGAGCACCGCCCGGGCACCCGAGGGCTACGACAAGTACGCCTTCGAGCCCTTCGCCGTCACCGTCGACCTCGCGGTCCTGACCGTCCGCGAGCAGCGGCTGCACGTGCTGCTCGTCGAACGCGGGCAGGAGCCGTACGCGGGGACCTGGGCGCTGCCCGGCGGCTTCGTACTGCCGCGGGAGTCCTCCGAGCAGGCCGCGCGGCGCGAGCTGGCCGAGGAGACCGGCCTCTCCGACGCCGGCGTCTCGGGGCTCCACCTGGAGCAACTGCGGACGTACAGCGACCCGGACCGGGACCCGAGGATGCGGGTGGTCTCGGTCGCGTACACCGCGCTGGTGCCGGACGACCTGCCGGAGCCGCGCGGCGGCGGCGACGCGGCGCAGGCGCGCTGGCTGCCGTACGGGGGGCACGGGCCGCTCGCCTTCGACCACGACAGGATCCTCGCCGACGCGCGCGAACGGGTCGGCGCCAAGCTCGAGTACACGTGTCTCGCCACCGCCTTCTGCCCGCCCGAGTTCACCCTCGGCGAGCTGCGGGAGGTCTACGAGACGGTCTGGGGCGTCGAGCTCGACCGCCCCAACTTCCGGCGCAAGGTCCTCGCCACGCCCGGCTTCGTCCGGGCGGTCGAGGGGCCACCGCGCCTCACCGGCGGACGGGGGAAACCGGCCGCTCTGTACCGGGCGGGCAGCGCCACGGCGCTGCACCCGCCCCTGCTGCGACCGGAAGGACGGTCATCCACGTGATCACTGCACGGACCATCACCAAGCAGGCAGCCACCGGGACCCTCGTCGGCCTGGCGCTCGGCGACGCGCTGGGCTTCCCCACCGAGTTCAGCGACGTCCCGGCCATCCTCGCCAAGTGCGGGCCCTGGCGGCGGATGGAGCTGCCCGGAGGGCGCGGCAAGGCGTACGTCACCGACGACACCCAGATGGCGCTCGCGGTCGCGCGGGGCCTGCGCACCGCCGTGGACCGGGGCGTGCTCGCCCCGCTGCGGCTCGTCCGGCCGCTGCGGGACGAGTTCGTCGACTGGTACCACTCCCCGGACAACAACCGCGCGCCCGGCCGTACGTGCATGGTCGCCTGCAACCTGCTCGACGGCGACCGCCCCTGGCAGGAGGCCAGCCAGATCGGCTCCAAGGGCTGCGGGGCGAACATGCGGGTCGCGCCGGTCGGCCTCGTCCCGGGCCTGAGCGACGAGCAGCGGGCGGGCGCGGCGCAGCTCCAGTCGGCGCTGACGCACGGCCACCCGACGGCCCTGGCCGCCTCGGACCTCACGGCCCGCGCGGTGTACCTGCTCACCCAGGGCGCGGAGCCGCTGGGCCTGGTCGGCCGGCTGCGCTCGTACGCGTACGAGAACCGCTCCCGCTACCACCACAAGTGGCTCGGCGACCTGTGGACCCACTCGCACGACGCGACGCCCGAGACCTTCATGGAACGCGGCTGGGACGAGTGCCTGGCCGTCCTGGAGAAGCTCGCGGAGGTGCTGCGGACGGCCGACCCCGAGATCGACCCCTGCGAGTACACCGGCGACGGCTGGATCGCCGAAGAGGCCCTGGCCACAGCCCTGCTGTGCTTCCTCCTCTTCCCCGACGAGCCGGTCACCGCGATCCGCCGCGCCGCCTGCACCCGAGGCGACTCCGACTCCATCGCCGCCCTGACCGGCGCCTTCGCCGGCGCCCACCTGGGCGCGGGCGCCTGGCCGAAGGAATGGGCCGAACGCATCGAATACCGCAGCGAACTCCTCACCCTGGGCGCCCTCTGGGACGCCTAACCCCCTCGTGGTGCGGACCCGGCTAGAGCTCGTGCAGGGCTGAGGTGCGGCGGGCGCGGGTGAGGAAGTCCTCCACTCGGGCGTGGTCGGGGGTTGCGGGGAGGGGGCTCCTGGTGGAGGCGCGGTCGGCTTCCTCCGTGAGGCGGGACATCCAGGACTCGACCTCGGGCCAGGTCAGTTCGCCGCGCTTCACCGCGAGGAGGCGGTCGCGTTCGTCGCCGACGTGGATGGTCAGTTCGCCGGTGCGCAGCAGGTCGCGGCAGCTCATCAGGAGGCGCAGGAGGTGCATCGCGTGCTTCCAGCGTGGGGCCCCGTACTGGCGGACGTCGGCGTCGAGCTTCTTGCGCTGGCCGGCCGCGTAGCGGACGAAGGTGCCGTGCGCCTGGCGGGAGAGGAACGCCTCTCGCAGGGCCAGCAGTTCGCGGCCGGTGTCGTCGACGTGCTCGACGACGGGGGAGTGCAGGCACTCCAGGACGTTCGGGTTGGCGCGCAGCGCCAGCTCGCAGAAGCGCTCCAGCTCCCAGCTGAACTCCTCCTCGCGCGGCCCCTCCACGTGCGCCGGCGGCTTGTCGAAGCGCCAGAAGAGGGGGGTCGGGGCGAGGAAGACGCCCCGGCGGTCGGTGTCGCTGCCCTCGGTCGCCAGACCGAAGGCACGCGACCCCATCACGCAGGAGTAGATCGTGTGGTCGCGCACCAGTTCGTCGGGAGTCATGCGCGCCAGGCTAGTGCGCGTCAGCCGTCCAGCGTGATCGAGTTTCCGGAGACGGTGATCTGCTCGGCCGGCAGGGGGCGGGGGGCCGGGCCCGCGGCCACCGAGCCGTCGGCGATGCGGTACTTCGAGCCGTGGCAGGGGCAGTCGATCGTGCCGTCCGCGACCTTGTTGACCGTGCAGCCCTGGTGCGTGCAGATCGCCGAGAAGGCCTTGAACTCGCCCGCCTCGGGCTGGGTGACGACGACCTTGCGGTCCGCGAAGACCTTGCCGCCGCCCACCGGGATCTCCGACGTGCGGGCCAGCTCACCGGGCACCGGCGGCGACGCGCTGGTCGGACCGGTGGGCAGGCCGGTGGGCGAGGCGGACGTCTCCGGGCTCGTCGGCCGGGCCGTCGTCGGGGTCGGCGTAGCCGCCCCGCCCGAGTCGCTGTCCGAGCCGCAGCCCGTCGCGGCGAGCGCGGCGACCGAGCCCGCGCCGGCCAGCAGCACGGAGCGGCGGGGGGTGGGTTCAGAAGTCATGGCGTACAGCTTGGGCCCGCGCCCCGCGGGGACCCCGCAACACGCCTAGACCCAGGGGGTCAGCTCCCTCGCACGGCCGTCCGCGTCCCGCCGCACCTCCAGGAGCGCGGTCACCGCCGCCCGCTCGATCGGCCCGTACACGTGCGGGAAGAGCGAGTCCTCCGAGCCCTCCCAGCGGACCTCCGCCGCCAGCCGCGACTCGTCCACGACGAGGACGAGCAGCGGCCCCGGCACGTCCCGGTAGTGCGCGTCGGCGATCGCCAGCGCCGTCGTCTCGTCCGGCGAGCAGTGCACGAAGCCCTCGGCGGAGAGCGACGGTGGGGCGTAGGCGGCCTCGGGGGCCGCGGACCATTCGTCCAGCGGTACGACATGGAGCAGCATCCGACCTTTCTACCCCGCCCCGCCCTCCACGCCCCGGACACCCCCGGTGGCGATGTGTACCGGTCTGCGTGACATTGGGCGTGTTCCGAACCGGACGAAAGGCAGAACGATGGCGGGAAGCGATCTCGGCGGTCTCCTCGGCGGTCTCCTCGGCGGTCTCCTCGGCGGCGGAGGCCAGGGCGGCGGCGCCCAGGGCGGCGGCGGAGCGGGCGCAGTCCTCGGCTCGCTGCTGGGCGCGCTGATGCGCGGTCAGGGCGGCTCGTCCGCGGGCGCCGCCCCGGGCTCCGCCGCCGGCGCCGGCAACCCGCTCGGCGGTCTGCTCGACCTGCTGACCAGGTCCGGCCTCGTCGACCAGGCCCAGTCGTGGATCGGATCCGGCCAGAACAAGCCCGTCAGCGGCGACGAGATCGCCCGGGCCCTGCCCGACGAGACGCTGCGCCAGGTCGCCCAGGAGTCCGGCGTCAGCCCGCAGCAGGCCGCCGACGAGATCGCCCGGTCGCTCCCGCAGGTCGTCGACAAGCTGACCCCGAACGGCCAGGTGCCCACGGAGTCGCTGGAGGACATCATCCGGCAGCAGCGGCTCTGAGGCCCGCCCGGGTCCTCCCGGTATCGCGCGACCGCCCTCCGCCCGTCTCGGAGGGCGGTCGCCGCGGCTTCCGCGCCGAACGGCTCTCTAGGCTGACTAGGCTGACCGGAGCACTCGATGACCGAAGGAGCACACGACGTGGCGGTACGAGCCGTCCGGGGCGCGGTCCAGTTGGACCGCGACGACGCCGGACACATGGACGAGCAGGTCGGGGAGCTGCTCACCGCCGTCCTGGAGCGCAACGGACTGACCGCCGACGACCTGATCAGCATCTGGTTCACGGCCACGCCCGACCTGCACAGCGACTTCCCGGCCGCCGCCGCCCGCCGGCTCGGCATCGTCGACGTGCCCCTCATCTGCGCCCAGGAACTCGACATCGCGGGCGCCATGCCCCGTGTCGTCCGCCTCCTCGCGCACATCGAGTCCGACCTGCCCAAGTCCCGGATCGCGCACGTCTACCTCGGCGCCGCGGCCGCCCTGCGCAAGGACATCGCCCAGTGAGAACCGCCGTCGTCATCGGAACCGGACTGATCGGCACCTCGGCCGCCCTCGCCCTCTCCGGGCGGGGCGTCACCGTCCACCTCGTCGACCACGACCCCTCCCGGGCCCGGACCGCCGCCGCGCTCGGCGCCGGCACGGACGAGCCGGCCGAGGGCCCGGTCGACCTCGCCATCGTCGCCGTCCCGCCGGCCCACGTGGCCGACACGCTCGCCGAGGCCATGCGCGCGGGCGTCGCGCGCGGCTACCTGGACGTGGCCAGCGTCAAGGGCGGCCCGAAGCGCGAGCTGGAGGCGCTGGGGCTCGATCTGACCGCGTACATCGGGACGCACCCGATGGCCGGCAAGGAGCGCTCCGGCCCGCTGGCCGCCGGCGCCGACCTGTTCGAGGGCCGGCCCTGGGTGCTCACCCCGACCCGCGACACCGACACCGAGGTCCTCAACCTCGCCCTGGAGCTGGTCGCGCTCTGCCACGCCGTGCCCGTCGTCATGGACGCCGACGCCCACGACCGCGCGGTCGCGCTGGTCTCGCACACCCCGCAGCTCGTGTCCTCCATGGTCGCGGCACGGCTGGAGCGCGCCGACGAGACGGCCATAAGGCTGTGCGGGCAGGGGATCCGGGACGTGACGCGGATCGCCGCGTCCGATCCGCGGATGTGGGTGGACATCCTGTCCGCCAACCCGGGACCGGTCGCGGACGTGCTCGCCGGCGTGGCCGCGGACCTGGAGGAGACGGTGACGGCGCTGCGCGCGCTGCAGTCGTCCGACGAGGACAAGCGGCGCGGCGGGGCGACCGGCGTCGAGGACGTCCTGCGCCGCGGCAACGCGGGCCGGGCCAGGGTCCCCGGCAAGCACGGTACGGCGCCGACGCAGTACGAGACCGTCGCGGTGCTGATCAGCGACCAGCCGGGCGAGCTGGCGCGCATCTTCGCCGACGCGGGACGCGCGGGCGTCAACATCGAGGACGTCCGCATCGAGCACGCGACGGGCCAGCAGGCGGGCCTGGTGCAGCTCATGGTGGAGCCGTCGGCGGCGGGCAGCCTCGGCGCGGCCCTCCGGGAGCGCGGCTGGTCGCTCCGTACGGCCTAGGAAGGGGCCGCCGTGACGGTGCGGCCGAACGGGTGGACGCGAGTCGGTAACCTTGTGGTGGTCCCTCGCGTCCGCCGGGGCCGTCTGCAGCCACCAGGAAGGTGCCCCACACCGTGGAATCCGTGATCGTCGCCATCGACGGGCCCTCCGGCACGGGCAAGTCGAGCACCTCGAAGGCGGTCGCCGCCAAGCTCGGGCTGCGCTACCTGGACACCGGCGCCCAGTACCGGGCGATCACCTGGTGGATGATCACCAATGGTGTGGACGTCGAGGACGCGCAGGCCGTCGCCGTCGCCGCCGCCAAGCCGGTGATCGTCTCCGGCACCGACCCGGCCGCCCCGTCGATCAGCGTGGACGGGCTCGACGCCGCCGGCCCGATCCGTACCCAGGAGGTCACCTCCAAGGTCAGCGCCGTCAGCGCCGTCCCCGAGGTGCGCACCCTCATCACCGACCTGCAGCGCTCCATCGCCGCCCAGGCGGACGGCGGCATCGTCGTCGAGGGCCGGGACATCGGCACCACCGTGCTGCCCGACGCGGACCTCAAGGTCTTCCTCACCGCGTCCCCCGAGGCCCGCGCCGCCCGCCGATCCGGCGAGCTCAAGGGCGCCGACGTGCACGCCACCAAGGAAGCCCTGATCAAGCGGGACGCGGCCGACTCCAGCCGCAAGACCTCGCCGCTCGCCAAGGCCGACGACGCCGTCGAGGTCGACACCACCGAGCTCACGCTCGACCAGGTCATCGAGTGTGTCGTCACCCTCGTCGAGGAGAAGAGGGCGGCCGTCAAGTGACCCAGCCGTCCGACAGAGGCGCCGCTGTCGGCCGCCGTATCGGCATCGGGCTGATGTACGGCTTCTGGAAGCCGCGCGTCCTCGGCGCCTGGCGGGTGCCGGCGTCCGGTCCCGTGATCCTCGCGGTCAACCACGCGCACAACATCGACGGCCCCATGCTCATGGGCACCGCCCCGCGCCCCGTGCACTTCCTCATCAAGAAGGAGGCGTTCGTCGGCCCGCTGGGCAGCTTCCTCGAGGGCATCGGGCAGCTCAAGGTGGACCGCGCGAGCGTCGACCGCACCGCGATAGCGAACGCCCTCGGCGTCCTGGAGCAGGGCGGCGTCCTCGGGATCTTCCCGGAGGGCACCCGCGGCGAGGGAGACTTCGCCTCGCTGCGTGCCGGCCTCGCGTACTTCGCCGTCCGCAGCGGTGCCCCGATCGTCCCGGTCGCTGTCCTGGGAAGCACCGAGACGCCCGGACGGTTGATCAAGGCACTGCCGCGGCTCCGCAGCCGCGTCGACGTCGTCTTCGGCGACGCCTTCCAGGCGGGCGACGGCAGCGGCCGACGCACCCGCAAGGCGCTGGACGACGCCACCGTACGTATTCAGGAGCAGCTCACCGCGCACCTGAAAAACGCCAGGCGTCTCACCGGACGCTGAGCGAGACTCTGAGTAGTGGGCCCCGCAGCCCGGGGACCCACCGACCACGAATGATCAAGGAACGGACTTCATGAACGACCAGCACGACCACGGGGCACTTGGCGACGCCGAGTACGCGGAGTTCATGGAGCTCGCCGCGGGAGAGGGCTTCGACGTCGAGGACGTCGAGGGCGCGATCGAGGAGGCCGGGCACGGCCCGCTCCCCGTCCTCGCCGTCGTCGGCCGTCCGAATGTCGGCAAGTCGACCCTGGTGAACCGGATCATCGGCCGCCGCGAGGCCGTCGTCGAGGACAAGCCGGGCGTCACCCGCGACCGCGTCACCTACGAGGCCGAATGGGCCGGCCGCCGCTTCAAGGTCGTCGACACCGGCGGCTGGGAGCAGGACGTCCTCGGCATCGACGCCTCCGTCGCCGCCCAGGCCGAGTACGCCATCGAGGCCGCCGACGCCTGTGTCTTCGTCGTGGACGCCACCGTGGGCGCCACCGACACCGACGAGGCCGTCGTCAAGCTGCTGCGCCGGGCCGGCAAGCCCGTAGTGCTCTGCGCCAACAAGGTCGACGGCCCCTCCGGCGAGGCCGACGCCACCGCGCTGTGGTCGCTCGGCCTCGGCGAGCCGTACCCGGTCTCCTCGCTGCACGGCCGCGGCACCGGCGACATGCTCGACGCCGTCCTGGAGGCCCTGCCCGAGGCCCCCGCGCAGACCTTCGGCAACGCGATCGGCGGCCCGCGCCGGATCGCCCTGATCGGCCGTCCGAACGTCGGCAAGTCCTCGCTCCTGAACAAGGTCGCGGGCGAGGACCGCGTGGTCGTCAACGAGCTGGCCGGCACGACCCGCGACCCGGTCGACGAGCTGATCGAGCTCGGCGGCATCACCTGGAAGTTCGTGGACACCGCGGGCATCCGCAAGAAGGTCCACCTCCAGGAGGGCGCGGACTACTACGCCTCCCTGCGCACCGCCGCCGCGGTCGAGAAGGCCGAGGTGGCCGTCGTCCTCATCGACACCACCGACAACATCTCGGTCCAGGACCAGCGGATCATCACGATGGCCGTCGAGTCCGGCCGCGCGCTCGTCATCGCCTACAACAAGTGGGACGAGCTGGACGAGGAGCGCCGCTACTACCTCGAGCGCGAGATCGAGACCGAGATGCAGCAGGTCGCCTGGGCGCCCCGGGTCAACGTCTCCGCGAAGACCGGCCGCCACATGGACAAGCTCGTCCCGGCGATCGAGACCGCGCTCGCGGGCTGGGAGACCCGTGTCCCCACCGGCCGCCTGAACGCCTTCCTCGGCGAGCTGGTCGCCGCCCACCCGCACCCGATCCGCGGCGGCAAGCAGCCCCGCATCCTGTTCGGCACGCAGGCGGGCACCAAGCCGCCGCGGTTCGTGCTCTTCGCCTCCGGCTTCCTCGAGGCGGGCTACCGCCGCTTCGTCGAGCGCCGGCTGCGCGAGGAGTTCGGCTTCGAGGGCACCCCGATCCACATCTCGGTGCGGGTGCGCGAGAAGCGCGGCCGCAAGAAGTGATGTGCCCCGGAGGCATGTGCCCGCGAGGCACGTGCCCGTGAGGGACGTGACGTGACGGCGAAGGGCCGGGGCTCGAAGCCCCGGCCCTTCGCCGTGTCACCCTCCGGTCAGAGCCCCCGCCGGGGGCTCGGTGGCAGTGCCGCCTGCCACGCCCGGGGATACGCGAATCCGCCCGTGCCGCCGTACCCGCTCGAACCGAAGGACCGGAAGTGCAGGTCCTCCTCGCCGCTCCGGTCGCCCGGCAGGGACCTGAAGGCCCTGCGGTACTCCGAGTACAGCGCGTCGTAGATCGGCGTCTGCGACTGCTCCGCCGCCCCCTCCTGCGCCGGGCGCATGGCGGGGATCGGGCTCTGGTACGGCTGGGGGGAGGGATCGTATGCGTGCACGTATGTGCCAACGACCCCGCCGTCCGCCGGATGCGGGCGGCTTTCCGAAAGGGGAGCGCGCCGGGGGCGCGGAACGGACGGCACCCCCGGAACGTACGCCGGTCCTATGTCGGGGCGCACGTCTCCCATCAGGTCCCGGCCAGCGGCATCGCGGCGGCGACCAGGCGGCCGTTGGCCGCGGCCTTCTCCAGCGCGTCGCGCAGCAGGTCCTCGCGCGGCTGCTGGCCGATGGAGCCGACCGGGGCGGCGAACACCAGGACCGTGTGCGACTTGTTGGCGGCGGCCCGCCAGCCCTCGGTCACCTGCAGCGGCTGGTGGGCCTGCCACCACGCCACCTGGCCGGTGCCGCCGGTGCCCGGCTGGAGCACCGAGTGCAGCTGGCCCATGGCCACCAGGACCGACCAGCCCGGCAGCACGGCCGGCTTCTGGTTGACGTCCGCGACGGGCTGGAAGCCCTGCTCCGCGAGGAGCGGCAGGAACTCGTCGCTCGTGCCGCCCGAACCCGGACGGGCGACCGGCGCGGTCGGCTCCACGACCAGCGCCGGGTGCAGCTCGCCCTCGATCAGGACGAGACCGCTGGTCACCCCGAGGACGGCCTGCTCCGGGTGGGCGGCGGTCAGCGCGTCCGCCGCGTCCGTGGCGGTGATGGAACGGACCGCGCCCTGCAGCTGGTCCTCGGCGACCTGCACGACCTGGGAGGGGATGCAGGTGGCGTGGGCGAACGCGAGCACCGCGGTCTCGTCGCCGATGAACAGCACGGTGCTCGTGCGTTCCTGGTCGGAGTCGCCCGGCGTCCGGCAGGAGGTGCAGTCGTAGCTGCCCGGGGCGTTCTCGCCGGCGAGCAGCCGGTCGGCTTCTTCGTCGCCGATCTCGGCGCGTACGTCCTCGCTGACGTCGAGCATGCGCGGCACGGGGGGCTCCCTGGACTCGGTACGTGCGACGCCGGGCGGATCCCGGTCGTCTCATGCCGAGTTCAACGGGCGATGCGTGGCCGGAGTCACGCGGCAAATGCCACGCGTTGCGGTTCGCGGGGACGTGGTGGCGGAGCCGTCACGGATCCGCTGACGGAGCCGTCACGGATCCGCCGTCGGAGCTGCCGCCGGATCTGACGGGCCATCGGCCGACCGGGTGGGGTCGGCGCGCGGTCCGCGCGGCGGCGCGGTCGTGCCGGGGGAGCGGTCCTTAGCGTGACCCGATGTCGAAGATCCGATTTTGGGCGGGCGGCGGACGCCGCGCCGTCGTGTTCGCGGCCGGCGCCCTGATCACCGGGGTGTGCGCCGCCCCGGCCGCCGCCGCCCCGGCCCCCGCCGCTCCCGCCGGTGCCGCGTCCGCCGCGTCCTCGGCGGCTTCCTGTCGCACCGACCAGTGGCCGTGGGGCTGCGTCGCCGAGTGCGAGAGCGGCGGCGACTGGCACATCAACACCGGCAACGGCTACTACGGCGGGCTGCAGTTCTGGCAGCCGACCTGGGAGGACCACGGCGGGCTCAGATACGCCCGGCGGGCCGACCTCGCCACCCGGGCGCAGCAGATCAAGGTCGCCGAGGAGGTGCTGCGCACCCAGGGCTGGAAGGCGTGGCCGGTCTGCTCCAAGCGGTACGGGCTCAGCGGGCGGGTGCACACCGTCCAGCCCGGCGACACGCTCAGCTCGATCGCCCGGCGGTTCGCGATCAAGGGCGGCTGGAAGGCGCTCTACGAGGCCAACCGGAAGGAGATCGGGGCCGATCCGAACCGCCTGAGGACCGGGACGATGCTCCTCATCTCGATTCCCGCGAAGTAGTCGGTTCCTGGGGCTCCCCGCTGAACGCGAGGGAGCCCCGCCGAAGTTCGTGGACGAGCGTGCCGGGCGGCAGGCCGGCCGGCGGCGGCAGGCGCTGCTCGGCGAGGACGACGGCGGCGCCGCGGTCCGTCACGAGGGCGGCGAGGAGCTCGTACGTACGGGCCGCGACGGGCGGGGACATGCCGAGCGTCGGCTCGTCGACGAGGACGACGCGGGCGGCGGGGGTGAGCAGCGCCCGGGAGACGGCGAGCATGCGCCGCTCGCCGCCGGACAGGGTGCCGGCGCGGCGGGGGAGCAGCGGGGCGAGGGCGGGGTACGCGGCGAGGGCCTCGTCCGGGTCGCCCGGGGACAGAGCGAGGTTCTCGGCGACGGTGAGGGTCGCGTACACGGCCTGGCGGTCCGGTACGAGGCAGAGGCCGCGGCGGGCCCGCCGGTGGGCCGGCAGCCGGGTCACGTCCGCGCCCCGCCACACCACCCGGCCGCCGGACAGCGGGACGGTGCCGGCGAGGGCCCGCAGGGCGGTGGTGCGGCCGGCGCCGTTGCGGCCGAGGAGAACGGTGACGGTGGCGGCGGGGACGGGCAGGTCCAGGCCGTGCAGGGCCTCCAGGGGGCCGTAGCGGACGCGGGCGGCGACCAGGGCGATCTCGACGCTCATGACACGATCCGGCCTCCCTCCATGGTGTGCACGGTGTGGGCGATGCCGGCGACGAGGTCCGGGTCGTGCTCGACGACGAGGACGGCGAGGCCGTCGGCGGCCAGCGCGGACAGCAGCCGCGCGAGGGCGTCGGTCTCGGCGGAGTCCAGACCGGCGGCGGGCTCGTCGAGGAGCAGGGTGTGCGGACGGGCGGCGAGGGCGCGGGCGAGCTCGACGCGGCGGAGGGTGCCGGTGGGCAGCCCGGCGGCGGGGAGGCGGCGGACGGGCCCGGCGAGGCCGAGCAGGCGGAGGGCGGCGTCGGTGGGGCCGGAGCCGGAGCCGGGGCCGCCGCCCTGCTCCGCGCCGACGCGGACGTTCTCCTCGACGGTGAGCGACGGGAAGACCGCGAGCTGCTGGAAGGTCCGCCCGATGCCGAGGCGGGTACGGGCGTGGGCGGGGCGGCGGGTGATGTCGACACCGTCGAGCAGCACGCGCCCGGACCGGGGCCGCAGGCTGCCTGCGAGACAGTCGAACAGCGTGCTCTTCCCGGCCCCGTTCGCCCCCACGACCGCGGTGACCCGCCCGGGTACCAGCTCGATCCCGACGTCGTCGAGACCGGTGACCCCGCCGGGATGCACGACCCGCAACCCGACGGCCCGAAGCCGGGGGACGGGCTCGGCAGTAGCGACGCGCCCAGCACCTCCGCCCGGACCGGGCCCCGCGCCACGCGCGCGCCCGCCGCCGGCGGCCGGGGCAGGGCCGCCCTCGGCGGGCGTGGGAGCGTGGTCCTCGTCGCCGGTCCCGGCCGGCGCAGGGGCCCCGCCGCCCGCCCCCGTGCGGCGCGGCACAGGCGGCCCCGCCGTACCGCCGGCTGCCCCGCCTGCGGCCTTGCGGCCCGCTACCTCGCCCGCTGCCGTGGCGCCGGCCGCCCCGTCGGCCGCCGTGCTGCCGGCCGCCCCGCCGACTGCCGTGGTGCCGGCTGCCCCGCCGGCCGCCCCGCCGGCCGCCTTGCTGCCCGCTACCGCGCCCGCTGCCGTGCTGCCGGCTGCGCCGCCCGCGGCCTTGCGGCCCGCTACCTCGCCCGCTGCCGTGCTGCCGCGTGCTGTGTCGTCGTCCGCCGTGCCGGTCGGGCCTGCCGTCTCTGCCGCTGCGCCGTGTCTGTCGCGCGGCCCCGCCGCTGTGCCGCGCGGGACCGTTGGTCCCGCCGCGTCGCCGGGCGCCGCATGGCCCGTGGCCGCGTCGCCCGCCGTGCCGCCTGCCGCTGTGCCGGGCCTGTCGCGCGGCCCCGCCGCGGCGCCACGCCGGACCGGCGGTCCCGTCGGGCCGCTGGGCGCCCCCCGCCCGGCGGCGCCACCGCCGGGCGCCGCTCGCCCTTCTGGCCCCGCCGTTGCTCTGGTCAGCCAGGTCGTCAGTGGGGGGACTCGGGAGATCAGGGTGGCCAGGATGCCGATCAGGGCGGCTGCCAGGCCGCCTCGGGGGCCGGCGTCGAGGGCTACCAGGAGGGCGGCGGCGACGAGGGGGGAGAGGAGGCTGTCCGCGCCGAGGACGACGATCGCGGCGAACCACAGCAGCGCGCGGATCGGGTCGTACGCCTCCGGGTCGAAGGCGCGCAGGGACATGCCGAGGAGCCCGCCGCCGAGGGCGGCGAGCGCCGCGCCGAGGACGAAGGCGAGGAGCTTGAGGCGGCTCACCGGGACGCCCGCCGCCTCCGCGCCCGCCTCGTGGTCCCGCAGCGCCGCCAGCGCGCGGCCCGCCCGGCCCCGGCGCAGGGCCGCGACCACGAGCAGGCAGCCCGCGAGGAGGGCGAGTTCCAGGGCGTAGTACCCGCGGTCGTGCGCGAACCCCGCCGGCCGGTCGAGCGACAGCCCCGCCGTCGCGTACGGCTGCGCGAAGACGAACCGGCTCACCGCCACCCCGACCGCCAGCGTCGCCAGCGCCAGGGCCAGCCCGCGTCGCCGGATCGCCGGCCATCCCGTCAGCAGCCCCGCCACCGCCACCAGCGGCACCGCCACCCCGAGCGCCACCAGCCCCGGCAGCCCCGCGCCCGTCAGCAGCCCCGTGAACAGCGCGCCCAGCCCCGCGTACGCGGCCTGGCCCAGGGCGATCTGGCCGCCCCGGCCGGTGACCACGACCAGCGACAGCAGCACGATCGCCAGCGCCGGCACCTGGATCGAGGTCCTCAGGTCCGAGCCCGCGAACCCCAGCGGCAGCAGGAACAGCACCGCCACCACCGGCCACACCCCCACCGGTGTACGCCCCGGCGCGGCCGGCGGCGGGAGGCTGTCCCGCGCGCCCATCCCCGGCAGCAGCAGCGCCGCGACCAGCAGTGCCACCACGAACAGGTTCGCGCCGACCGCCTGCACCAGCGGCCCCGCCCAGCCCTCCGGGTGCAGCCGGGTCAGCTGCGCCTGCGCCACGCCGATCAGCAGCGCGGTCCCGATCGCCACCGGCAGGCTCCGCATCCGCGCCACGACCGCCACCGCGATCACCTCGACCACCAGCAGCGGCATTCCGTACGGGTCCAGCCGCACGTACGGCGCGAGCAGGGCCCCGGTCAGGCCGGCCGTGAACGAGCCGAACGCCCACCCCACCGCCGCGACCCGGTCCGCGTCGATCCCACCGAGCACCGCCAGCGGCCGGTTGTCCACCACCGCCCGCAGCTCCCGGCCGAACGCCGACCAGCGCGTCACCGCCCCCACCAGGCAGGCCAGCAGCACCACCGTCCCGAGCTGCACCCACGGGTCGTCGCCGAGCAGCACCGGCGCGTCGTCCCGCGCCCCCGTGCCCCACACCAGCGCAGCGCCGCCCACCAGCAGCACGAACACACCGATCGAGGCGACCAGCGTCTGCGTCGGATCGGAGCCGGTGAGCGCCAGCGGCCGGAACACCGCCCGGTCCAGGACCACACCGATCCCCGGCGCCACCACCAGCAGCGTCACCGCCGTCCCGAGCCACAGCGGCCAGCCCCACTCGACCACGAACTGCCGCAGCTCGTACGCGCAGACCATCGCGATCGCGCCGTGCGCCAGGTTCAGCACGCCCGTCGCGCGGTAGGTGACGATCAGTCCGATCCCGGTGAGCGCCGCCGCGCTGCCGACCGCGAGGCCGGCGAGGGTCAGTTCGTACGTCAGCGAGGCCACGGCTCACACACCGGGCAGGGATCGAGCGCGTCGTCACCCACCGGCACGGCCTCCGGCCTGCCCGCCACCAACGGGCAGTCGGGCCGGTGCGCCAGCGTCCCGCCGGGGACCCGGACCGGCGGCTCCTCGGAGGACGGGGCGGGGGGTTCCTCCCGGATGCCCGACTCCGACTCCCGGTCCGAGTCCCACTCCGACTCCCACTCCGACTTCGCCTCCGCAGCGCCGGCCGGCCGCCCCGCCGACGTGACCGCCCCCACCGCCACCAGCACCGCGCCCGCCACCACCAGCGCCGCCCCCGGCACCGTCGAGGACGCCAGCCACGGCAGCTGCCGTTCCGTGAACCGCTCGCCCGAGATCCCGTACCAGCCGACCGCGCACAGCACCGCGCCCGCGGCGACCGCCGCGAGCCCGGCCCACAGCAGCATCCGGGGTGTCGGCACCGACGGGACCTCCCTTGCCTCTTCCTTTGCGCTATGCCCGGAACCGGCTCACCCTGGAATCATCAGGCCATGTGGCCTGAACGGACACCCGGTGGTGAGCCAGATGGTTCTCGACAGATTCGGCGCGCGTTCCCGCGTCGCGGCCCTCGCGGCCGCCGCGGTCCTGGTGCTCACTCCGGTCGCGGCGGGCTGCTCCGACGACGACGGGGGCGACTCGGGGACCACACAGACGCCGACGCAGACGCAACCCACGAACCAGCCGGCGAATCCGGTCGCGGCCAAGGCCGAGATCACCAAGAACTGGACCGCCTTCTTCGACCCGAAGACCCCGGTGGCCGAGAAGGTCAGGGTCCTGGAGAACGGCGAGCAGATGCAGCCGGTGCTGGTCGCCTTCGCCAACGACCCGAACGCCGCGAAGAGCTCGGCGGCGGTCCGCGCCATCTCC
Source organism: Streptomyces sp. HUAS YS2 (assembly GCF_033343995.1). NCBI lineage: Bacteria > Bacillati > Actinomycetota > Actinomycetes > Kitasatosporales > Streptomycetaceae > Streptomyces > Streptomyces solicathayae. The sequence continues at coordinate 6,306,311 of NZ_CP137573.1, forward strand.
TTCACCGCGGTCGACAAGGCGGACGTCACGTACGACCTGCTGATCGGCGGCCAGCCGGCGATCCCGAACGCCAAGGGCACCTCGGTCGAGCAGGACGGCGTCTGGAAGGTCTCGGTCCAGACCCTGTGCGCACTGGTGAAGCAGAGCGGCAATGCGGCCGTTCCGGGCTGCTGAGGCACTGCTCCTGACGCTGCTGCTGGCGCTCGCCACGGCCTGCGGCAGCCGGCTCCCGGAGAGCGCGTTCGCGGGGCGGCCCACCGGCTCCGCCGGCGGCGAGCCGCTCCGCGTCGGCATCATCACCAGCGCCACCAGTCCCGTCGGCGGCGACGCCTTCACCGGGCCGCGCGAAGGCGCGCTCGCCTACTTCGCCGCGCTCAACGCCGACGGCGGACTGAACGGCCGCCGGATCGAGCCGGTCACCTGCGACGACGGCGGCAGCGGCGTCGGGAACACCGCGTGCGTGCACGAACTCGTCGACGAGAAGAAGGTGTTCGCGCTGGTCGCCACCACCGCCCTGGACTACGCGGGCGCCCCGCTCGTCGACCGGGCCGGTGTCCCCGACATCGGTGGCCAGCCGCTCGGCCCGGCGTACGACACCTATCCGCACCTGTACGGGATCTACGGCAGCCTCGCCCCGCGCACCGGCTCCTCACCCGGCTGGAACGGCGTCCTGTACGGCGGGACCGAGGTGTACCGCTACTTCCGGGCCGAGCACGGGGCCGGCACGGCGGCCGTCGTCTCGTACAACCAGGCCGCCTCGGCCGCGTACGCCCGGCTGATCGTCGAGGGGCTGCGCACCGAGGGGTACAAGGTGGTCACCGAGCAGGTCGACTTCGCGCTGCCCAACTACCGGGCCGTCGCCGCCGATCTGCGCGCCCAGCACGCCGATCTGGTCTTCGACGCGCTGGACAGCCACGGCAACGCCCGGCTGTGCGAGGCGATGGACGAGGCCCGGGTCGAGGTGACCGCCAAGGTGACCAATGTGCAGAACTGGAACGCGGCCGTGCCCGAGGAGTACGCGAAGTCCCCCGTCTGCCGCAACGCGTTGTGGGTGACGGGCTCCAGCCGCAACTACGAGGACACGGACCAGCCGGCCGTCCGGGCGTTCCGCGAGGGCATCCGGGGCACCCTGAAGGGCCGGCCGCTCGCCCAGTGGCAGTTGGAGGGCTGGGCGGCCGCGATGTGGTTCACCGACGCCGCGAAGTCCTGCGGCGCGGACCTCACCCGGGCCTGCGTCGAGCGCTTCCTGAACCGGCCGGAGCCGTACACCGCGGACGGGCTCCTGCTGCCGGTCCGTTTCGAGCACCTGGCCGAACCGCCGAAGACCCGGGACACGTGTATGTCCGTCGCGCGGTGGCAGGACAACCACGGCTGGGTGACGCAGGGTGGGGACATGACGACCAACTGTGCGTCCGTGCCGCAGATCCCCTACCGGCCGTGATGCCCTCCGAGCCGGGGCAGTACAGTCCCGTGGAGACCCACTTTTGCAACTGACGTCTCAACGGGGGAGGCGCGTCAGCGCCATGCGCATTTCCTTTCTGCTGCACAACGCCTACGGCATCGGCGGCACGATCCGTACGACGTTCAACCTCGCCCGGGTGCTGGCGGAGCGTCATGAGGTCGAGATCGTCTCCGTCTTCCGGCACCGCGACGAGCCGATGCTGGGCGCCCCCGCCGGAGTGACGATGCGCCACCTGGTGGACCTGCGGAAGAACAGCCCGGAGTACGACGGGAACCACCCCGACTACGCGAAGCCGGCCCGTGTCTTCCCGCGCGGCGACGGCCGTTGGAAGCAGTACAGCCGGCTCACCGACGAGCGGATCGCCGCGCACCTGAGGAACCTCGAGGCCGACGTGGTCGTCGGCACCCGGCCCGGTCTGAACGTCCACATCGCCCGGCAGACCCGGCGCGGCCCGGTCCGGGTCGGGCAGGAGCACCTGACCCTGGACAGCCACGGCTACCGCCTGCGGCGCGAGATCGGGCACCGGTACGTGCTGCTCGACGCGGTCACCACGGTCACCGAGGCGGACGCCCGCTCGTACCGGACGCGGCTGAAGCTGCCCGGGGTGCGGATCGACGCGGTGCCCAACAGCGTGCCCGCGCCGTCGGTGCCGCCCGCCGACCCGGCGTCGAAGGTGGTCGTCGCGGCGGGCCGCCTGACGAAGGTGAAGCGGTACGACGTGCTGGTCGACGCCTTCGCCAAGGTCGTCGCCGCCCGGCCCGACTGGCAGCTGCGGATCTACGGCACCGGGGACGCCACCGGCAACGAGCGCGGCGCGCTGGAGAAGCAGGTCACGGAGCACGGGATCGGCGGGAACGTGACCTTCATGGGCACCGCCAACCCGATGGAGCCGGAGTGGGCGAAGGGCTCGATCGCGGCGGTGACCTCCCGCCTGGAGTCCTTCGGGATGACCATCGTCGAGGCGATGCGGTGCGGGCTGCCGGTCGTCGCCACGGACTGCCCGCACGGGCCGCGCGAGATCATCGAGGACGGCGTGGACGGTCGGCTCGTCCCGGTGGGGGACGTGGACGCGGTAGCCGCAGCGCTCCTGGAGCTGATCGAGGACGACGAGCTGCGGGCGACGACCGCGCGGGCTGCCCGCACGGCAGCCGAGCGCTTCGACCCGGTCCGGATCGCCGCGCTGCACGAGAGCCTGTGGACGGAACTGGTCGCCCGTGGCGGCACCGGCCGCCCGCGCAACCGTGCCCGCGACGCCTTCCAACAGCTCCGCGGCACGCTCCTCGACGCGGCCTACGGGGTCCGCTACAGGGCGGCGGACATCCTGCGCGGCAAGCGCTAGGCCCCGGTCCGGGCCCCGGTCCTGGTCTCGGTCCGCTCCGGTCCGGGCCCCGGTTCCGCTCCGGGTTCCCCTTCCGATCGCGGACCGTAGCTGTCCGCGATCGCTGGCAGACTCGGGCGCATGCTGGAAACCTCGGCGCGCCTGCTGCGCCTGCTCTCGCTGCTCCAGACACACCGGGAATGGTCCGGGGCCGTCCTGGCCGACCGGCTCGGGGTGACCGCGCGGACCGTGCGCCGGGACGTCGACCGGCTGCGCGAACTCGGCTACCCCGTCGACGCCAGCCCCGGGACCGGCGGCGGGTACCGGCTCGGCGCCGGGGCCGAGCTTCCGCCGCTGCTGCTCGACGACGAGGAGGCCGTGGCCGTCGCGGTGGGGCTGCGCACGGCCGCCGGGCAGGGCATCGAAGGCATCGGCGAGACCTCCGTACGCGCCCTGGCCAAGCTGGAGCAGGTGCTGCCCGGGCGGCTGCGGCGGCGGGTCAGCGCGCTCAACGCCTTCACCGTGCCGATGCTGCGCACCCCGTCCGGCTCGCTGGACCCCTCTGTCCTCACCGAGCTGGCCAATGCCTGCCGGGACGCCGAGCGGCTCCGCTTCGAGTACCGCGACCACAGCGGCGCCGCCACCCGCCGCACCGTCGAACCGCACCGCCTGGTCTGCACCGAGCGGCGTTGGTACCTGGTCGCGTGGGACGTGGACCGTTTGGCCTGGCGGACCTTCCGGGCCGACCGGATCACCCCCAAGCCACCGCACGGCCCCCGGTTCCCGCCGCGCGAGCCGCCCGCCGACGACCTGGCCGCCTACGTCGCGAAGGGCGTGTCCGGCGCCGCGTACGCAGCGGAGGGGGTCGTCCGGCTCCTTGTGCCGCTCGCCGAGGCCGCGCGGGTCGTCGGGCCGATGGACGGCGTCCTGGAGGCGGACGGGCCGGACCGCTGCCTGCTGCGCGCCGGTGCGCACGGCCTGGACGTCCTGGTGATCCACGTGATGATGATGGGCTTCGAGTTCGAGGTGGTGGACCCTCCCGAACTCGACGACCGGATCCGCGCCCTCAGGGACCGTCTGTCCCGTGCCCTGGACCGGACGGCTCCGACGGCCGTCCCGGCGCCCGGCGACCCGCAGGCTCGCTGATCCGGGCCTCCTCGAAGGCCGCGAACTCCGGGTGGTGCAGGTCGAACGCCGGGCTCTCGGACCGGATCCGGGGCACCGAGGTGAAGTTGTGCCGGGGCGGCGGGCAGGAGGTCGCCCACTCCAGCGAGCGACCGTAGCCCCACGGGTCGTCGACGTCCACCTTCTTGCCGTACCGCTGCGTCTTCCAGACGTTGTAGAGGAACGGCAGGGTGGACGAGCCGAGCAGCAGCGCGCCGATGGTCGAGACGGTGTTCAGCGTCGTGAAGCCGTCGGCCGCCAGGTAGTCGGCGTACCGCCGCGGCATGCCCTCCGCGCCGAGCCAGTGCTGCACCAGGAACGTGAGGTGGAAGCCGACGAACAGCGTCCAGAAGTGGATCCGGCCCAGCTGCTCGTCGAGCATCCGGCCGGTGAACTTGGGCCACCAGAAGTAGAAGCCGGCGAAGGTCGCGAAGACGACCGTGCCGAAGACGGTGTAGTGGAAGTGCGCCACCACGAAGTACGAGTCGGTGACCTGGAAGTCCATCGGGGGCGACGCGAGGATCACCCCGGTCAGCCCGCCGAACAGGAACGACACCAGGAAGCCGATCGCCCACAGCATGGGCGTCTCGAAGCTCAGCGAGCCCTTCAGCATCGTCCCGGTCCAGTTGAAGAACTTCACCCCGGTCGGCACCGCGATCAGGAACGAGAGCAGCGAGAAGAACGGCAGCAGCACCGCGCCCGTCGCGAACATGTGGTGCGCCCACACCACCACCGACAGACCGGTGATCGCCATGGTCGCGCCGATCAGCGTGATGTAGCCGAAGACCGGCTTGCGGGAGAAGACCGGCAGGATCTCCGTGACGATGCCGAAGAACGGCAGCGCGATGATGTAGACCTCGGGATGGCCGAAGAACCAGAAGAGGTGCTGCCAGAGCAGCGCCCCGCCGAACTCGGCGTGGAACACCACCGAGCCGAGCCGCCGGTCCGACTCGAGCACCAGCAGCGCGGCGGCGAGGACAGGGAAGGCCATCAGCACCAGGATGGTCGTGAACAGCACGTTCCAGGTGAAGATCGGCATCCGGAACATCGTCATCCCCGGGGCTCGCATGCCGATGATCGTCGCCAGGAAGTTCACCGACGCGAGGATCGTGCCGAAACCGGAGAGCGCCAGACCCATGATCCACAGGTCGGCGCCGACGCCTGGGGTCCGCGTCAGACCGTTGAGCGGTGCGTACGCCGTCCACCCGAATCCTGGCGCGCCGCCCGGTACGAGCAGGGCGCTGATCACCATCAGGCCGCCGAAGAGGAACAGCCAGTACGAGAACATGTTCAGCCGCGGGAAGGCCACGTCGGGCGCTCCGATCTGCAGCGGCACCAGCTCATTGGCGAAGCCTGCGAAGGTCGGCGTCGCGAACAGCAGCAGCATGATCGTGCCGTGCAGGGTGAAGGCCTGGTTGAACTGGTCGTTGTCGATCAGCTGGAGGCCCGGGCGGGCAAGCTCGGCGCGCATCAGCAGCGCCAGGAGACCGGCCAGCAGGAAGAACGCGAACGACGTGACGAGGTAGAGGTGACCGATCCGCTTGTGGTCGGTTGTGGTCAGCCAGCCCACCAGCGCCCGGCCCCGCCGCCGGGGCGCGCGCTGCCGGGCCGGCGGCTCCTCGACGCCAGCCGCCGCCGTGTCCGTCCCCATGGGTTGCCTCCGGTGGTCCGTCCGCGAATCGTGTGCGTCCTGCGCGGGAGACGTGAATGCCGGGTGGACACGGACGGCCGGTATTTCTCCGGAGGCGCCGGTTCCGGCAATTAGCGCAACCCTGTGAGACTTGTCCCGGAAGGAGGGCGGAATTACCTGGGAACCGGTGGGAAACTCCCCGTACGAGTGACGGTGTTCGCACTAAACGCACGTTGGCGAGCTGTGACAGAAGTGTGACAGGTGTGGCACGTGGGCGTGCTGGGAGATCTCTTGGACGCCCTGCTTCCGTCACCGTCCGAGGCCGCCTAACGTGAGTGGCATGGCACCGATACCGACCTCTCCCGTACCGCCCGAAGACGCTCCGGAGGCCTATGTGGGCCTCGACGCGAACGGCGCGGAACAGCTCGCGAGAAGCCGCGGATGGACCACGGTCCGCTCCGTCGCGCCCGGCTCGATCATCACCATGGAGTACATGCCGAGCCGCATCAATTTCGAGGTGGACGAGAACGAGAACACCGTCCTGCGCTGCTGGCTCGGCTGAACCGCTCCCGTGGTACGACGAAGGCCCCGGCCTGAGCCGGGGCCTTCGCCATGGCGGGGGATGGCCTGTGCGTACCGCCCCCGCGCGTCGTTCCGGGCGGTCAGCCGCCCGTCGCCGGACGCGACCGCGGCGGCCGGCGGCTGCCGGCAGGGGTGACCGGCGTCCGGTCCGACCGCACCGCGTGCGGGTGCGGGTGGCCGTGCGGATGGGCGTGCGAGCGCGCGGACGGAGCCAGCTGGCCCGTACCCGCGCCGGTGCCGCGCGTCGCGCCGGACCGGCCGCTGCCGGCCCCGACCGGCTCGCGCACCGGACCCTCGTGCGCCTCGTGCTCGCCGCCCGCGACACCCGCCGGACGCTGCGGGAACAGCGACGGTCGGGGGCCTCCGGCCGCGACCGGAAGCGAGGGCACCAGACGGCGGCGGGCCCGCAGCTGCTCGCGCAGCCCGAGGATGTACGCCTCGGCACGGGCGATGACCGGCTCGCACCAGGGCAGCGCCAGGAGGATCACCAGGCCGGCGGCCCAGCCGAGCAGGACGTCGCTCAGCCAGTGCGTACCGAGATAGACCGTGGTCAGACCGACGCCCAGGGCGACCACCGCGGACAGCGCCGACAGGTAGCGCCGGGCCCGCGGGGTGGTGGCCAGGTAGGCCAGGATGCCCCAGGTCACCACCGCGTTCGCGGTGTGGCCGGACGGAAATATATCGCCGCCCGCGAAGAGCTCGGCGGAGCCGATCTGCGTCGCGTAGTGGGGGCCGAGGCGGCCCAGGCCGAGCTTCACGGAGCCGACCGTCACGTTGAGCAGGAGCAGCGCGGCGCCGAGCGCGAGCAGCGGGCGCAGCGTGTGCTGTCTCCAGGAGCGCCAGCCCAGCCAGGCGGCGACCATCACCGCGGTCGGGCCGCGCTGGCCGAGCACGACGTAGTAGTCGAGGAACGCGTGCAGCTCGGGCCATTGCTGGTAGGGCCGGAAGAGCATGATCTTCCAGTCGAGCAGCACCAGCCAGGTGGACAGCAGCACGGCGACCACGATCGCGAGATAGAACGCCAGCGTCCCGCCGAAGAGGGCGAGACGGGTCCGGGTCATCCGCGGGATCTCTATCTTCGGCGGTTCCGGCTCCCGGTCCAGCCGGGCAAAGATGTCGGTACGCACCCAATCGACGTTACAGGGAGTGAGTGCGCGACCCGGCCGATCCGGGCTGTTCGTGATGACCATGTGATGTGGAGTCGGTCTCATTCCCGGCTCCAATTCCCGTCGTCTTCCGGCCGTCTTCTCGTCGTCCCGGGAAATCCCGGTGACCTTGTGCCCTATTGCCGAGCCGGTCGATTCCGTAAGTCTGTTTGTCTGTCGAGACCGGTGTCGACGAAATACTTCACCCGGTCGGCGGCAGGGAATTCCATCCGGCACGCCGGACCGGCCCAGTGGCGTACGCCACACCCACCGGCCGGACGGGTGAGAGCTGCGCCACGCGCCCGGCCTCCGAACTCGCGTACGCTGACGACTCACTCGCGTGCCGATGCCGGGCCGCCCTCAGGGGCCGGCGCCCGCCGAACGTGAGGAACCACTGGGAGGTACGTACATGGCGCGGACGATCACGGCCGGAACACGACCGCGTGCCGCCGGAGGCGGCACCAACCGCTGGGTCGTCCTCGTCGTCCTCTGCGTCAGCCTGCTGCTCGTCGCGCTGGACGCGACCGTGCTGCACGTCGCCGTCCCCTCCCTCACCGCCGACCTCCGGCCCAGTTCCACCCAGCTGCTCTGGGTCGTCGACGCCTACCCGCTCGTCTGCGCCGCGCTGCTGATCCTCTTCGGCACCCTCGGCGACCGGATCGGACGGCGGCGGGTGCTGCTGCTCGGTTACGGACTGTTCGGCGCCGCCTCCGCCCTGGCCGCCCTGGCGACCGGCCCCGAGGTACTGATCGCCGCCCGGGTGCTGCTCGGTGTCGGCGGCGCGATGATCATGCCCGCCACCCTCTCGATCCTCCGGGCGGTCTTCCCCGACCGGCGCGAGCGGGCCACCGCCATCGGCATCTGGACCGCCGTCGCCGCCGTCGGCGCGGCCACCGGACCCGTCCTCGGCGGCTTCCTGGTCGAGCACTTCTGGTGGGGCTCGGTCTTCCTGATCAACATCCCGCTGATGGCGGTGATCCTGCCGCTCGGCCGCCTGCTGCTGCCGGAGTCCAGGGGCCGCGCCGACGGCCCCTGGGACGTCCTCGGCGCGCTGATGGCCGCGGTCGGCGTGCTCGGTGTCGTGCTCGGCGTCAAGCGCGCCGGTGTGGGCGAGGCCCTGCTCGCCCCGGCCACGCTGGCCCCGCTGCTGCTCGGCGCCGCGCTGCTGATGCTCTTCGTACGGCGGCAGAAACGCCGCCCGCATCCGCTGATCGACATGCGGCTGTTCCGCCGCCCGGCGTTCACCACGTCCGTCGGCTGCGTCGTGCTGGCGATGCTGGCGCTGGTCGGCCTCCAGCTGATCGCCGTCCAGTACCTCCAGCTGGTGCTGGGGCTGAGCCCGCTGGAGACCGGGCTGCGGCTGCTGCCGCTCACCTTCGCCGCGATGGCCGCCGGGGCCACCGGCTCGTCCACGCTGCACCGGATCGGCCCGCGCCGGATGGTCGGCTGGGGCTTCGTGCTCACCGCCTCCGCGGTGCTGCTGCTGGTCCTCATGGGCCAGCACGACCGGCCCGTGCTGCTCACCGTCGGCTTCGTGCTGCTCGGCTTCGGCCTGCAGACCACGCTCTTCGGCGCGTACGAGTCGATGCTCAGCGAGGCCCCGCCGGAGAGCGCGGGCGGCGCGGCGGCGATCGGCGAGACCTCGTACCAGCTCGGCGCGGGCATGGGCATCGCGCTGCTCGGCAGCGTCATGAACGCCGCGTACGCGCCCGGTCTCCACGACGTCCCCGGCGTGCCGGCCGCGGCGTCCGAGGCCGCGGCGAACTCGCTCGGCGAGGCGTACCGGGTCGCCGATCAGCTCGGCGGCGCGGCCGGCGCGGCGCTGCACGACGCGGCCCGGCACTCCTTCGTCACGGGCCTGCACGTCACGCTCGTGGTGAGCGCCGGTCTGCTGCTGGCCGGGGCGCTGATGGCGCTGCGGCTGCCCCGGGTGATGGAGTGCCCGGCGGAGCTGCCGGACGATCACGCGGACGCGTGCGCGGACGAGCCGAAGGACGCCGAAGCCGTCGCGGGGCCGGTCGGCGAACCGGACGCCGGGCCGCTCGGAGGGCAGGACGCCGGGCCGGTCGGGGCGCGGCTGCCGCACCGGCGGGAACCGGCCGAGCCGGCCGGGTCCGGCCGGGCGGCGCACTGATCGGTGCCGCGGCGCCGGCCCTCAGCTCTGGTTGCTGTGCTTTCCCGGGGGACAACCCCCGGACCCCTGGCCGGAGCCACTCCGGACCTAGCTCTGATTGAAGAAACCGTCCTGCGCACGACCCGCCGGGTCACCGCTGACGATCTGGGTGTCCGCGGGGGTCAGCAGGAACACCCGGGTCGCCACCCGCTCGATGGAGCCGCGCAGGCCGAAGGCGAGGCCCGCCGCGAAGTCCACCACGCGCTTGGCGTCGGACGACTCCATCGACGTCAGGTTCACGATCACCGGGACGCCGTCGCGGAACAGCTCGCCGATGCCCCGGGCGTCGCGGAAGCCGTCAGGCGAGACGGTGGCGATCCGCCGGCCCTGCTCCTGCGCCGAGTCGGAGGCCACCCGCACCCGCGGGTCCGTCACCCAGGCGTCGCCGCTCTCGGCTCCCTCGGCGTACTCGTCGTCGTAGTAACGCTCGTCGCTGTCCTCGACGAGACCCAGCCATGCACTCGCCTTGCGCACCGATCCCATGGACGCCTCCTTTCAGCGCGGTCACTTGTGGTTCCGCATCCCTATGGTCGTCCATGATGCGGATCGTGCGCCAAGTGGATAGGCACCGCGCAGGGGATTCGTGACGGGACTGGTGCAGAAGATATGGCGATACGTCAAGGTTCTTCCCTTATAGGGCGCCTGACGGAGCCTCGTACGTGTCGCGTACCGCACAAAATAGGAAAGTCGGGCCCGGCCGGGCCGGACGGGTGATCAGGGGGACGTACGGGTGAACGGCGGTGGCTCGATACGATGCCCGCCGCACTGGCGCTCGAAGCTCGGGGGAATCGTTGTTCGGAATCGTCAGGCCCTGCGCGCACCGTCTCACCGACGGGCTCAGGACGGAGTGGATGGCCCATCTCTGCGGCCTGTGCCTGGCTCTTCGGGCCGACCACGGACAGTTCGCGCGGGTCGCCACCAACTATGACGGCCTGATCGTCTCGGTCCTGACGGAGGCTCAGGCGGGGGTCACCACCGCCGACCGGCGCGTCGCCGGACCCTGTCCGCTGCGCGCGATGCGCACCGCACCGGTCGCGATGGGGGAGGGGGCCCGCCTCGCCGCGGCGGTCTCCCTGGTGCTGGCCTCGGCGAAGGTACGGGACCACGTCGCCGACCGGGACGGGCTGTTGGCCCGCCGTCCGGTGGCCGCGGCCGCCCGCCGGGTCGCCCGCTCCTGGGACCGCGCAGGGGCGCGGGCCGGCCGGGACCTCGGCTTCGACACTGCGGTCCTGGTCGACGCGGTGGACCGGCAGACCGGGATCGAGGCGCTGGCCGGTCCGGGCACCTCCCTGCTCACCGTCACCGAGCCCACGGAGACCGCGACCGCCGCCGCCTTCGCCCACACCGCGGTGCTGGCCGGCAGGCCGGGCAACGCCGAGCCGTTGGCCGAGGCCGGCCGGCTCTTCGGCCGGCTGGCGCACCTCCTCGACGCCGTCGAGGACCGGACCGCGGACGAGGCCGCCGGTGCCTGGAACCCGCTGACCGCCACCGGGACCTCCCTCGAGGAGGCCCGCCGGCTCGCGGACGACGCGCTGCACGGCATCCGTCTGGCGCTGCGCGACGCGGAGTTCGTCGACGGCAGGCTGGCGCATGTGCTGCTCGCGCACGAGCTGGGCCGCTCGATCGACCGGGCCTTCGGTACGACCACCTGCGCGCACGGCGTGTCCGGCGCGCACCAGCCGGGGCCGTACCAGCCGGGCCCGCACCAGCCCGGGCCGTACGCGCCCGGCCCGTACGGCCCCGTGCCCGGCAACCCGTACGCGCCCGGTCCGGGTGGCCCCGGTGGCCCCGGCGGGCCGCTGCCGCCCGAGCCGCCGAACCGGGGCCGGCGCGGGCTCATAGCCGGCTGCGCGATGTGGATGGCGCTGGCCTGCACCTGCCAGATGTGCTGCGGGACGTACGAGGACCCCTGGGACCGGCAGCGCAAGGAGGGCCTCTGCAACGATTGCGACTGCGGGAACTGCGACTGCAGCGGCTGCGGGGACTGCTGCAACTGCTGCGGAGAGAGCGGCGGCGACGGCGGCTGCTGCGACGGCTGCGACTGCGGCTGCGACTGCGGCTGCTGAGGCGATCTCAGCCGACCGGGGGCCTCGGGCGACCCAGGGCCGCGCGGGTCCGTATGCGAAGGTGACCCCATGAGCACCGATCCGCAGAAGGACTGGCAGCACTGGCACGAGCGGCGTTCTGCCGCGGTCGCCGAACCCCACGGTCCGCTCTCCCTCACCGGCACGTACTGGCTCGCCGACAACCCGGAGGGTCGAATTCCGGCCGTTCCGGGGGAGTGGCGCGAGGACGGTGACGAGGTGGTCCTCACGGCCGGCGCGGAGGACGCGATCACCGTCGACGGCGCGCCCCTGATCGGTACGGTCCGGCTCACCGCCGACCACGGGCCCATCCCGGAGTCCCGGGTCGAGTCGGCCGGCCGCCGTCTCGTGGTGCTGCGCCGCGAAGGGCTGTGGGCGGTACGCGACTTCGACCCCGAGTCCTCGGCGCGGCGCGCCTACCGGGGCATCGAGGCGACCCCGTACGACGCGGGTTGGGTGCTGCCGGGCGTCTACCGGTCGTACGAGGAGGCGCACAGCATCCGGGTGGAGAACGCCGACGGGCGCGAGCGCGGGCTCGGACTGGCCGGGGAGATCGTCTTCGCGATCGGAGGAGCGGCGCAGAGCCTCCAGGTCGCGGTCGAGGACGACGGCTCGCTGTGGGCGGTCTTCGCGGACGACACCAGTGGGAAAGACAGTTACCGCTTCCGGTTCCTGCGCCCGGCCGCCCCGGCGGCCGACGGCTCGGTGACGGTCGACTTCAACCGCGCCCTGCTCCCGCCGTGCGCGTTCGCCGACCACTTCATCTGCCCGTTCCCGCCGCCCGGAAACACGCTGCCGGTTCCGGTCCCGGCGGGGGAGCGGCAGGTGCTGACCGGCTGATCCGCAGGTCGGCGGTGGGAATCGGGGTGGCCGGGGAACTGCCGTCCCGTCCGTCGCCGTGGCCCCGTACGTCCCGCGGTCTTGTGCGCCGCGCCCGGTGAGGCCACTATCGCTGGCGGTGCATGTCAGGGACACATCACCTGATGGCGCCTCACGGGCCCGCCACCCCCGGGCCCCTCCACTTTTTCCAGGAGGAGATCAGTGAGGATCAAGCGCACCCGTCTGCTCGCCGTCGCGGCGGGTCTCGCGGCCACCACCGCTCTCGCACTCCCCGGCGCCCAGGCGGCGCCCGCCCCCGCCGCCGCAGGGGCCGCCCAGCTCGCCCGCGCCGACGCCGCCGTACTCGGGGCGGACGTCGACGGCACCGCCTGGTATGTCGACCGTGCATCGGGCCGGGTCGTCGTCACCGCCGACTCCACCGTCTCCGACGCCGAGATCGCGAAGATCAGACGCTCGGCGGGCGCGGACGCCGGCGCCCTCGACGTCCGGCGCTCTCCCGGCGTCTTCACCCCGCTGCTCGCCGCCGGCGACGCCATCTACGGCGGCGGCTACCGCTGTTCGCTGGGCTTCAACGCCCGCAGCGGCAGCACCTACTACTTCGTCACCGCAGGCCACTGCGGCGACGTGGCGAACACGTGGTACACCAGCTCCGCCCAGACCACCCTCATCGGCGCCACCGTCGGCTCCAGCTTCCCGGGCAACGACTACGCCCTGGTCCGCTACGACAACGCGTCCCTGAGCCACACCGGCGGCTTCACCGCAGCCAACGCCTACGTCGGCGAGTCCGTCAAGCGCACCGGCTCCACCACCGGCACCCATGGCGGCACCGTCACGGCCCTGAACGTCACCGTGCGGTACTCCGGCGGCGGCACCGTGCGCGGCATGATCCAGACCAATGTCTGTGCCGAGCCCGGCGACTCCGGCGGCCCGCTGTACGACGGCACCAAGGCCCTGGGCATCACCTCGGGCGGCAGCGGCAACTGCAGCTCCGGCGGCACCACCTTCTACCAGCCGGTGACCGAGGCCCTCTCCAAGTACAACGTCAGCCTCTACTGATCGCTGTCGCGACAACTCGCCCGATCCGCCCGGTAGTTGAGGGCTGTACGGCCGAAAGGCGCCCTTGCGGCGCCGCCCCGGGCGGATCGAGACTCCCCCACAGCGCCGGCCCCTGGCCGCGCCTCACGGGCCCGACACCCCACGGCGGGCCCCCGATTCCCCTCTGGAGGAACGAGAAGTGAGGATCAAGCGCACCACCCCCCGCAGCGGAGCCACGAGACGGACCCGCCTCCTCGCCGTCACCACCGGTCTCGTCGCCGCCGCAGCCGTGCTCGCCGTCCCCACCGCGAACGCGGACTCCGCCGGAACGTTCAGCGCCTCCCAGCTCTCCGCCGCCGGCGACGCCGTCCTCAAGGCCGACGTCCCCGGCACCGCCTGGCACGTCGACCAGGCCACCGGAGCCCTCGTCGTCACCGCCGACTCCACCGTCTCCAAGGCGGAGATCGCCAAGATCAAGCGCGAGGCCGGGACGAACGCCGGCGCGATACGCGTCGAGCGGACCCCGGGCAAGTTCACCAAGCTGATCTCCGGCGGCGACGCGATCTACGCGTCCGGCTGGCGCTGCTCCCTCGGCTTCAACGTCCGGGACAGCGCGGGCAACTACTACTTCCTGACCGCCGGTCACTGCACCGACGGCGCGGGCACCTGGTGGTCCAACTCCGGCCGGACCACGGTCCTCGGCTCCACCGCGGGCTCCAGCTTCCCGACCAACGACTACGGCATCGTCCGGTACACCAACTCGACGGTCACCAAGTCCGGCACCGTCGGCTCCCAGGACATCACCAGCGCGGCCAACGCCACCGTCGGCATGTCCGTCACCCGCCGCGGCTCCACCACCGGCACCCACGGCGGGTCCGTCACCGGCCTCAACGCCACGGTCAACTACGGCGGCGGGGACATCGTCTACGGGATGATCCGCACCAACGTCTGTGCCGAGCCCGGCGACTCCGGCGGCCCGCTCTACTCGGGCAGCCGCGCCATCGGCCTGACCTCAGGCGGCAGCGGCAACTGCAGCACCGGCGGCACCACCTTCTTCCAGCCCGTCACCGAGGCGCTCAGCGCGTACGGAGTGAGCGTCTACTGACACTCCCTCACTCCAATGAGCCCCCGTCCGGAATTCCGGGCGGGGGCTCGACCTTTCGCACACGTCTGGGAGGATGTGGGGACGGTCGGGCACCGGGTGACGGGGGGTTGCTAGTCAGTGAAGCGCATCGGAGTGACCGGCCACAGAGACATTCCCGAGGCGGCCTACCCCCATGTGAAGGCCGCTCTCGAAGAGGAGCTCACGGCCGCGCTGTGCGGCTTCGGCGGCGGCCTGGAGGCGTACTCCAGCCTGGCCGCCGGGGCGGATCAGCTGTTCGCCGGCATCGCCCTGGACTGCGGGGCCGAACTGACCGTGGTCATCCCCAGCGGGGACTACGAGGAGGCCTTCGAGGAGCCCGGCGAACTGGCCCGCTACCAGGTCCTGCGGCAGCGGGCCACGCGCGAGGTGCGGATGGCCTTCGCGCACTCCACGGACGAGGCCTACTTCGCCGCCGGCGCCTACATCGCCGACCACTGCGACGCGCTGCTCGCGGTCTGGGACGGCGAGCCGGCCCGCGGGCTCGGCGGCACCGGCGACATCGTGCGGTACGCACGGGAGCGGGGCCGACCGGTCACCGTGATCTGGCGCGAGGGCGTCCGCCGCGGCTGACCCGACGGTCCGTCAACTGCGGTGTCGCACGAGCCAGTCGGTGTGCTGGGGAGAGACCACGCGCTCCGCCTCGTAGACCGCGGCCGGCCAGCGCGCCTCGTCGACCGTGGTCTGCATCGCCGTCTGGATGGTGGCCAGGTCCTCCTCGACGAGCGAGTGGGCCGCTATCAGCGGCTGGTGCCGGCGCACCTCGCCCCAGGCCACACAGGCCGCCGCGGCGGCCGACAGCACGCCGGCCGGGTCGAAGCTCTCGGCGACGGCGAGGGTGTGCAGCACGCCGAAGAACAGCGCCAGCAGGGTGAGCAGGGCGATGGTCGCCGACCAGAACGTGGTGGCCCGCCGTGACACCACCGTCCGCCGGTGGTACCAGTTCCGCTGCTCGATCAGCCGGTCGCGGACGTACGTCTCCTTGCGTACACTGAACGGTTTCTCGCGGAGCATCCGCATGGGTCCGGTGATGAGTTCGGCGCCCGCCCCGGACTCCTGTTCCCGGGGGTCCTGCCAGCCGACCTTGCGCAGCTCGGTCAGCCCGTCCTCCAGTCGAGCCGTGAACTCCCCATCAGGATCAGGTGAGTTGGCGTCGTAGGGGGTACCGTGGACGGCATACCGCCAGCAGGTCGACTTGATGAACTCGGCTGCGGAGCGGTTCAGTTGCCAGTGCGACTTTGCGCGCCTGCGGGACGCCCGGTAGGTCACCGCCAGTACGCCGGCGTAGGTCAACGCGCTGAAGGCGCTGGCGAGTCGGTACGGAGCGAGGGCGAAGGAGGCACCCAGGACGAGAAGAAGCAGCTGGAGCCGCGTGTCGGTGGTGGCCTCGCGCTGCCGCGTCACCGCGATCTCGTCGGTCCGGTGGAAGAGCGCCGGCAGATCTGCGTTGCGGAAGACCATGCTCTGGAGAGGACCGCCGAGCCCGCTCATACGTACCCCCGTCTTTGCGGTTGTGGCTTCACTCTTTCGAAGTAATGGCCGGTTCCGTACGGTCAGGTGAACGAAAGTGACGTTCAGATTTCCTCGCCGCACGCTGATTTGCCGCAGGTGGTCATGAGGGTAAAGTCGTGCGCGCACGCACCGCAATGGTGCCAGCCTCAGCAATGAGCACATTGATGATCTAGGACGGCCGTCGTGAGCCTTCAGACCTCTGTCACCTTCGCTGCCGCGAAGAAGAACCGGGTGCCCCTCGCCGAGATCGACGTTCGGGAAGCCGCCACCGCGAAGAAGATCGGTCGTCTTCTGCCGCTGACCGCGGACCGTGCCGAGCGTGCATCGAGCTTCAATTCCGCCCTCTAGACTGGCGGAATGACCGAACCCCTGGTTCCTTTCCAGGAAGTAGTTCTCAAGATCCACAGTCGTTGTGATCTCGCATGTGATCACTGCTACATCTATGAACACGCTGATCAGAGCTGGCGAGCCCGACCCAGGGTGATCTCTGAACAAGCGGTCGCCCGGACTGCTCTGCGACTGGCGGAGCATGCCGAGAAACATGCTCTGACCTCCGTGTCGGTCATCCTGCACGGAGGGGAGCCACTGCTGGCGGGACCCGCGCGACTGCGCGCGGTCTGTGCGGAACTCACCCGGACCGTCGCCCCCGTCACCTCGCTCGACCTGCGGATCCACACCAACGGGATCCAGCTCAGCCCCCGCCATCTGGACATCTTCGACGAGTTCGGCGTGCGGGTCGGCATCTCCCTCGACGGCGACAAGGCCGCCAACGACCGGCACCGGCGCTACGCCGACGGCCGCAGCAGCCACGCCAAGGTCCTCCGGGCCGTCGAGCTCCTGCACCAGGACCGCTACCGGCACCTCGACCTCGGCCTGCTGTGCACCATCGACATCGCGAACGACCCCGTCGCCGTGTACGACGCCCTGCTCGAACTCGACCCGCCCCGGATCGACTTCCTGCTGCCGCACGCCACCTGGGAGCACCCGCCGCCGCGCCCCGAGGGCTCGCCCACCGCGTACGCCGACTGGCTGCTCACCGTCTTCGACCGCTGGGACGCGCAGGGCCGGCCGGTCCCCGTCCGGTTCTTCGAGTCGGTGCTCTCCACCCTCGCCGGCGGCCCCAGCCTGACCGAGTCGCTGGGCCTGGCCCCCACCGACCTCGTCGTGGTCGAGACCGACGGCACACTGGAGCAGGTCGACTCGCTCAAGAGCGCCTACGACGGCGCCGCCGCCACCGGCTTCGACGTCTTCACCCACTCCCTCGACGAGGTCGCCGCCCACCCCGGCGTACGGGCCCGCCAGCTCGGCCTGGCCGGCGTCGCCGACACCTGCCGCTCCTGCCCGGTGGTCCGTTCCTGCGGCGGCGGGCTCTACACCCACCGCTACCGGCCCGACGACACCGGCCGGGACCCGTTCGCCAACCCCTCCGTGTACTGCGCCGACCTGGAGGCGCTGGTCCGCGGGATCGAGGAGCGCGCCGCCCCGGCGCTGGTCGCCCCGGCCGTCGCCGGACCCGCTGCGCTCCCCGTCGAGCAGTACGAGCTCGACCGCGGCCTGCTCGCCGAACTCCACCACGCGCTCGACGGCCGGGGCGGCGAGCCCTGGGCGGAGGCCTGGGAGCTCGCCTGCGCCGTCGAGGCGCGCTCGGACGGCCTCGACGAGATCCTGGTGCACCCGTACACCCGCGGCTGGCTCCTGGACGCCCTGCACGCCCTGCGCGCGGACCGCCCCGACGCGCCCGCGACGGCGCTGCGGCTGGCCCGGTACGTGGCCGCCGCGGCCGTGCGCGGGGGCGTGGAGCTGCCGGTCCGGGTCGGCTACGAGAACGGCGCCCTGATCCTGCCGACGCTCGGCGAACTCGACCTGACCGGCGCCCCCGCCCGCGGCGAGGCCGAGGTGCGGGTGGCCGAGAAGGGCTTCCTCGTCGTGGTGGAAGGCGTCGAGCGCCGGATCGTCCGGCTCGACGAGACCGGTCCCGAATGGCGGCCGGTGCGCAGCCTCGGCCGGGACGGGGCCCCGGACGCGGCGATCGACGACCTCGACCCGTACCGGGACTGCTTCGGCGCGCCCGCGCACCACCGGCTCTCCCTGGAGGAGGCCGCCCGGTGGAGCGGCCGGCTGGCGCGCGCCTGGGCGCTGCTGCGTGAGCGGGTGCCCGGCCAGGCCGAGGAGGCCGCCGCCGCGCTGCACACCCTCACCCCGTTGGCCGGAACCGAGCCGTCCGTCGGCCGGCACGGGTACGGCGCCCTCGGGCTCCCGCTGCGCGGCACCGTGCCGGATCTGGCCAGGGCAGTGCTCGTCGGGTTCCGGCGGGCCAGGCTGCGGGCACTCCTCGAAGTGGCGGACCTCCACGCGCAGGACGGCGTGTGGAGCCACCCCGCGCCCTGGCAGGACACGCCGGTCCCGTACTCCCGGCTGCTCGCCGGGGCGTACGAGCGGGTGGGGCTCGCCGGGTACGAGCCCGGCGACGCACGGCACGCCGAGCACGCGGCGCGGGCGCTCGACACCCTGGAGCGCGCCGCCGAGACGACCGTCAGCGGCAGGGCGCTGCTGGCCGGACTGCGCGAGGAGATGAGCCGTGACTGACGCGGCCGGAGGGCCCCGGGGCGGGCCCGCGGAACGGATCGTCGCCGATCTCGCCCGATTAGGGATCGGGCGGGGCACGACACTGCTGGTGCACGCCTCCCTGTCCCGGACGGGGCTGGAGGCGGACATCGTGCGCGAGGCGCTGCGGAGGGCGCTGGGGCCCGAGGGCACCCTGGTCGTCCCGGCGTTCACCCCGGAGAACTCCGACACCTCGCCGCACTACCGGGCCCGGGTGGCGGGGCTGACACCCGGGCAGGCGGCGGCCGTCCGGGCGGAGATGCCGGCCTTCGACCCACTGCGCACCCCCTGCCCGGGGATGGGCCGGCTGGCCGAGTCGGTGCGCACGGCTCCCGGGGCCGTGCGCAGCGCCCATCCGCAGACCTCGTTCGCGGCGGTCGGCCGGGACGCCGAGGCGCTGATGGCCGGGCATCCGCTGCACAGCCACCTCGGAGAGGAATCGCCGCTCGGCGCGCTCTACCGGGCCGATGCGCGGGTTCTGATGATCAACGTGGATTTCTCCGTCTGCACCGCGTTCCACCTCGCCGAATACCGCACGGGGGCGCCGGAGCGGACGTATCGCTGTGTGGTCCGGGGGGCGGACGGGCCGCAATGGACGGAGTACCGGGACGCCGAACTCGACGACAGCGATTTCGCGGCGGTCGGCGGTTCCTTCCCCTGGCAGCTGGCGCACATCGGGCAACTGGGGGGAACGTTCGCAAGGCTGTTCTCGTTGAGGGATGCGGTCGACCATGCGGTGCTATGGATGACTGAAAAGCGGCGCTGATTGACTGAACGTCATGGGGATGGACCAAGGTCTGCTCCGGAATGATTAATTCGCTCACGTCCTTTCCGAATCGTGGGTGTGGGCCACACAGGACGGGGGTCGTGTGCAAGCGTCATCGCAACAGCGAGCGGCGGACCATCGCCCGTACTTCTTCTTGAGTTACGCGCATACGCCGAGGTACGGACCGGGTGGCCAGGACCCGGACATGTGGGTCGAGAGACTCTTCCGCGATCTGTGCGGCCATGTGATGGCCATGACGGATCTCCCGGCCGGAGCCCCCGCGGGCTTCATGGACCGGGAGATACGCTCCGGCGAGGGCTGGTCGGAGCGGCTGGGTGAGGTCCTGGCCACGTGCCGGGTCTTCGTCCCGCTGTTCTCGCCCCGCTACTTCGCCAGCGAGATGTGCGGCAAGGAGTGGTTCGCCTTCGAACAGCGGACGATCACCCACCACGCCAAGCACAACAAACCGGCCGAGGCGATCGTGCCCGCACTCTGGGTGCCCGTACCGCCCGAGCAACTACCGGGCCCCGCCGAACGGTTGCAGTTCAACCACCGGGCGTTCGGGGACCGCTACTTCACCGACGGGCTCTACGGGCTCATCAAACTCCGGGTGTTCGCGGAGGAGTACGAACGTGCCGTCTACGAACTCGCCAAACGCATCGTCTCGGTGGCGGACTCCGCGGCCGTGGCGCCCACCCGGCCGCTCGACTACCGTCAGGCCCCCAGCGCCTTCGGGGCCAAGGGCAGCGGCGGCCCCCGGCCCATCCAGGTGACCATCGCCGCCCCCACCCGCCACGACCTGCCCCACGGCCGCTCGGCCGACTACTACGGGGAGTCCTCGCACGACTGGAACCCCTACTACCCCGACGCCGCCAGGCCCCTCGCCTACGTCGCCGAGGACCTCGTCCGATCCCTCAACTACCAGGTCAGACTCAGCTCGTTCGACCTGGACAGCGGCATCCTGGACGCCAAACAGCCACCGACCCGCCCCGAGATCCTGATCGTCGACCGCTGGGCGCTGAAGGACGAGAGCAGACGGGAGCGGCTCGCCGCCTTCGACAGCGAGCACCGTCCCTGGGTGAGCGTGATCGTCCCCTGGAACCGGCTGGACCGGCAGAGCATGGAGGAGGAGGCCGAACTGACCGAGATCCTGGCCCGCACCATGCCCGTCAAGATGGGCCAGGGCCGGGCCGCCGGCCGGGCCGCCGCCCGCGGTGTGCCCAGCATGGAGGTCTTCAGCCAACTCCTCCCCCAGGTCGTCGAGACGGCCGCCCAGCAGTACCTCAGGCATGCCACCGTCTACCCGCCCGCCGGTGGCCGGCACACCGAACGCCCCCGGCTGCGTGGCCCGATGCCCAACGACTACGCGATCACCCAGTACACCCCCGACACGCTTCCAGCGCCCGATGCGGAGGACCCGGATGACAGCCAGCCGTGACGGACGCATCGTCACGTTCTACTCGTACAAGGGCGGTACAGGCCGCACCATGGCCATGGCCAACACCGCCTGGATACTCGCCGCCAACGGAAAGCGGGTGCTGGCCGTCGACTGGGACCTGGAGGCGCCGGGTCTGCACCGCTTCTTCCACCCGTTCCTCGACCCGGCCACCCTGGGCGCCACCACCGGTGTCATCGACATGATCACCGAGTACGCCTGGGCCGCCACCAGCCCCGTCGAGCGCCCGGACGACTGGCACCAGGAGTACGCCCGGATCCAGCCGCACGCGGTCTCGCTGCGGCCCGAGGCGCTCGGCTGGGAGTTCCCGGCCGGCGGCACCCTCGACTTCGTCTCCGCGGGCAAGCAGAACCGCGAGTACTCGGCGACCGCCTCCACCTTCGACTGGGACGACTTCTACAACCGGCTCGGCGGCGGGCACTTCTTCGACGCCCTCCGCGAGGACATGAAGGCCAACTACGACTACGTCCTCATCGACAGCCGTACCGGCCTCAGCGACATCGCCGACATCTGCACCGTCCACCTGCCCGACGTCCTGGTCGACTGCTTCACGCTCAGCGACCAGTCCATCGACGGTGCCGCCTCCATAGCCCGGCAGATCCACGAGCAGTACCGCGGCCGGGGCATCAAGATCTACCCGGTGCCGATGCGGATCGACGAGGGCGAGAAGGAGAAGGCCGACGCCGGACGCGCCCTCGCGCGGCTCAAGTTCGACGGCTTCCCCAGCGACCTCACCGGCGACGACCTCACCGCCTACTGGGGCTCGGTGGAGATCCCGTACCGCCCCTACTACGCCTACGAGGAGACCCTCGCTGCGTTCGGCGACGAGGCCGGACTCACCACGTCCCTGCTCTCCGCGTTCGAACGGCTCACCGCCGTCGTCACCGAGGGCGAGATCACCGGCATGCCGCCGGTCGCCGAGGAACCGCGGCTGCGGATCCGGGACGCCTTCACCCGGCGCCGGCCCGCGCTGCCCGCCGACCTGTTCCTGTCGTACGTGGCCGAGAACCGCATGTGGGCCGACTGGATCGAGTCCGTGCTCACCCGGGCCGGCTTCCGCGTGGTCCCGCGCGACGTCTCCGCCGAACCCGGGCCGGACGACGCCCACTCCACCGAACACGCCGCCCGCACCGTCGTGTTGCTGTCCAGCGCCTACCTCAAGTCCACCCGCGCCATGGAGGTGTGGCAGCGCGCCGCGGCCGAGGACTCGGCCGGAAGCCGCCGCCACCTGCTGCCGCTCAGGGTCGGCGACGTCCGGCTCTCCACCCCGTACATCGACCGCAACCCGGTCGACCTGTACCGGCTCGACGAGTCCCACGCCACCAGCGCCCTGCTGCGGGCCCTGGAGCGGCCCGTCAACCTGCCCGACGGCGTCGCGCCCGGACCGCGGTTCCCCGGCACCGTCCCCAAGATCTGGAACGCGCCGCCCCGGAACTCCGGCTTCACCGGCCGCTCCGTCGTCCTGGAGCGGATGCGCGACCAGCTCGGCGCCGGCATGGCCGTCGTGCTGCCGCAGCCGCAGACCCTGTACGGCCTCGGCGGCGTCGGCAAGACCCAGGTGGCCCTGGAGTACGTGCACCGGTTCATGGCGGACTACGACCTGGTCTGGTGGATCTCCGCCGAGCAGACCGACGACGTCGTGGCCGGCCTCGCCGAACTCGCCGGCCGGCTCGGCGCCCAGGGCGGCGACGACATGGCCGCCGCCTCCCAGGAGGCCATCGACCTGCTGCGTCGCGGCGTGCCGTCCAACCGCTGGCTGCTGGTCTTCGACAACGCCGACGACCCCGACCAGCTCACCCGGTACTTCCCGACCGGCGGCCACATCCTGGTCACCTCCCGCAACCAGAGCTGGAGCCAGCACGGCAACGCGCTGCCCGTCGACGTCTTCCTGCGCGAGGAGTCCGTCGAGCACCTGAGGCGGCGCGCGCCCGGACTCAGCGCCGACGACGCCGACCGGGTCGCGGGCGCGGTCGGCGACCTGCCGCTCGCCGTCGAACAGGCCGCGGCCTGGATCGCGGAGACCGCCACCCCGGTCTCCTCCTACCTGGAGCAACTGGAGCAGCAGGCGCCCCGCGCCCTCGCCCTCAACCAGCCCGTCGGTTACCCCGAACCGGTCGCCGCCACCTGGAACGTCTCCATCGAGCGGCTCAAGCAGCGCTCGCCCGCGGCCGTCCGGCTGCTCCAGCTCTGCGCCTTCTTCGCGCCCGAGCCGATCCACGCCAACCTGCTCTACAGCAAGGAGATGATCGAGGCCCTCAAGCCCTACGACCCCTCCCTGCAGGAGAAGCTGGTCCTCGGCCGGGTGATCCGGGAGATCGGCCGGTTCGCCCTCGCCAAGGTCGACCAGGTCTCCAACTCCATCCAGGTGCACCGCCTCGTCCAGGCCGTGATCCGGTCCCAGCTCAGCGAGGAGGAGCAGCGGGACGCCCGGCACGCCGTGCACCGCATCCTCGCCGGCGCCCGGCCGGACGACGACGAGCCGATCGACAACCCGGACACCTGGCCGCGGTTCAACAACATCTGGCCGCACCTCGGCCCGTCCGAGGCCCGCTACTGCAAGGACTCGGAGACCCGGCGGCTGCTCATCGACCGCGTCCGCTACCTGTGGAAGCGCGGTGACGTGCGGACCGCGTTCGCGCTCGCCAGCGATCTGCGCGAGGCCTGGCGGGACATGCTCGGCAACGACGACCTCCAGTACCTCTACCTGCGCTTCCACCTCTCCAACATCCTGCGTACGCAGGGCCGTTTCGTGGAGGCGCGGGAGCTGGGCGAGGAGACGCTGCTGCGGCAGCGGACCGTGCTGGGCGACTCGCACCCGCACACGTACATGACCACCAGTGGTCTCGCCATGGACCTCGGCGCGCTCGGCCAGTACGGCAGGGCGATGGAACTGGCCACCGAGGCGCACGAGGGCTTCAGCGAGATCTTCCACGACTCCCACCCGAGGACGCTGGCCGCGGCCAACAACCTGGCGCTCAACCTGCGCATGGTCGGGCAGTACGCCCGGGCCCGCGAGATCGACCAGGAGGTGTTCGACCGGCGCTCCGAGGTGCTCGGCGCCGAGCACCCGTACACCCTCTCCTCGGCCACCTCGCTCGCCCGCGACCTGCGCGAGGTCGGCCGCTACGAGGACTCGGTCAACCTGCTCAGCCGCACCTACGACGTCTACAAGGAGACCCTGGGCCGGACGTTCCCCGGCACCCTGGCGGCCGCCAAGTCGCTCGCGGTGTCGCTGCGCCGGGCCGACCAGGTCGAGGACGCCCGCCGGCTGACCACGGCCACCCGCACCCGGTACCGGGAGAAGTACACCCAGGCCAACCCGGACACCCTCGCCTGCGACCTGAACCTGGCCGCCGACCTGTTCGCGTCCGGCGAGCCGGTCGCGGCCCGCGACATGGCGCAGGAGGTCGTGGACCAGTACATGAAGGTGCCGGGGGAGCGGCACCCGTACACCCTGGCCGCGGTCAACAACCTCGGCATCTACCAGTGGGGCTGCGGGGCCCCGGAGATCGCCGAGCAGCTGCTGCAGAGCGCGCTGCGCACGCTGAGCGAGGTGCTCGGCGAGCAGCATCCGCACGTCCTGTTCTGCACGGTCAACCTCGCCAACGCCAAGGCGGACCTCGGGGAGCTGGACCAGACCCTGGAGATCGAGCGGCGTGCCGTGGCCGGGCTCCGCGAGGCGCTCGGCTCGCTGCACCCCGAGGTGCTGGCGGTCTCCTCCAACATGGCGGTGACCCTGGGGGCGCTCGGCCGCAAGGACGAGGCGGCGCGGCTGCGCAACGAGACCGCGGACGAGCTGGCGCGGCAGCTGGGTGAGGAGCACTCGCTCACCCGGGTGGCGCGCGAGGAGCGGCGGGCGCACCGCGACCTGGAGCCGCTGGCGATGTGACGGACGGGGCTCCCGGCCGGATGTCCGGCCGGGAGCCCCGGTCCACCGTTCACGGGCGGCGGTTCGCCGCGGGGTTCACCGCTCCAGGAGCCAGGTGAGCACCCGGGGCAGCGCGTGCAGGGCGTCGAAGTGGGCGGCGGCCGGTTCCAGGACCGCCGTGGCCCCCGGGATGCGCTCGGCGAGCCAGCGGGAGTGGCCCACCGGCGAGAACACGTCCTGCTCGCCGTGCCAGAGCATCACCTCGCCCGGGATGTCCGCCGGGTCGAAGCCCCAGGGACTGCAGAAGGCGAGCGCGTCGTCGATCCAGCCGTACGCCGAGGTCCGCAGCGCCTCCTGGTAGTTGCGCAGCAGCATGGAGCGGACGCCGGCGTCGGAGACGACCATCCGGTCCGGTTCGGTGAGCTCCCGGCGAAGGTCGTCGAGGAGCCGTATCGGGTCCTTGCGGATCTCGTCGGCGCGCGGGGTGAGCCGGGCGGCCACCCCGCCCGGGTCCTGGGAGGCTTTGGTGTACTCCCGGACGTTGGAGGCGGCCATGCCCTCGAACCAGTCGAGCCCGTCCGCGTCCTTCGGGGCCAGTGCCACCAGTGCGGCGGTCCGGGTCACCCGCTCCGGGATCAGCGCCGCGCAGGCCAGGGCGTGCGGGGCGCCGCCGGAACGGCCGACCACCGCGAACCGCTCCAGGCCGAGCTCGTCGGCGATCGCCGTCACGTCGTGGACCACGTCACCGACGCTGCGCCCCTCCAGCCGGTCCGACCCCCCGTACCCGGGGCGGTCGTACGCGATCAGCTGCATCCCGCGCTGGTACAGCACCATGCCGCGCGGCGCCGGACCGAGCCGGCTTCCCGGGGTGCCGTGGAGCAGGAACACCGGACTGCCCTGCGGGTCCCCGAGCCGTTCCACCATCAGATGGCGACCGTCCGACACGCGCATTCGCCCTCGCAACCCGCCGCCTCCTCAGTCGTGCACGCCTCTACAGGAACCGACCTCCCCCATTCCCGCTCGGGGTACTGATCATCCCTCGAACCGCCTCTCCGCGCGGATGTACGAGGCGCGTTCGGGAGCATTGGGGGGCGCGGCCGAGAGCGCCGGGCCGTTGCGTACCAGGGCGTCGATCTCGTCCTTGCGGCGTAGGGACGAGAAGACCAGCGTGATGACGGCGCCCGCACCGGCCCACAGCGTGAGCACGAACAGCGGGGTGGCGACCGCGTTGCCGCGGAAGTACGCGATGGAGCGGGCCACCCAGGTCGCCGAGCCGGGCGGGAGGCCCGGGCCGATGGTCCGCCAGAAGTCGGGGAGCAGCGGGAGCGGGTAGGCGCCGCCCGCGCTCGGGTTGCCGGCGATCACGACGAACAGGATCGCCAGGCCGATGCCGACGATGCCGAAGACCGCCTGGAGGGCGAGGGTGGCGGCGCCGACCGCGAAGACGGTGAGCGCGCCGAGCCCCCACAGGGAGGGCACGCTGCCGGGCAGCGCGCCCAGGATCGGGCCGACGATCAGGGCGCCCAGCAGGCCGGTGACGATCGCGTACGCCGCCATGACCAGCAGCCGGATCGCGGCGCGCTCCCGGTTGGCGGGCCGGGCGCCGGCGCTGATCGCCAGCACCGCGGCGCACAGGTAGCCGCCCACGCACCAGCCGACGACCAGGTAGAACGAGGACAGGCCGCCGGCGTCCTGGTTCGAGACGGGCGCCACGTCGTCGAGCCGCAGGGTGCGCTGCTGCTCCTTGGCGACCTCCTCGAAGATCCGGGTGATCGCCTGGGTCTCGGAGGTGCCCTGACCCGACGCGATCATGAGGGTGTCGGTGGTGGAGCGCGGGTCCACCACGAGCGCGGCGTCGATGTCCCGGTTCAGCATCTGGTCGCGGGCGACCCGCTCGTCGGCGAGCGTGCGCGGGTCCAGCGGGGAGCCGGGCAGCCGGTCGAGGCGGTCGGCGAGCGGCGCGGCGAGCTGGTCGGGGGCGACCACGGCGACCGGGATGTCCTTCGGCTTCGGATGATGCAGGGCGCCCACGTAGGACGTTATGAACAGCAGCTGCAGCGCGAGCACCCCGAGGACCAGCAGGGCGGCCCGGGGGGACACGGCGTTCTTCACCTCGTCGACGAAACTCATGCCCTCCACGCTCCGGGGCCGCCGGGGTCCGTGCAGGCGGGGCGGGGCCGAATGGCGGAGCGAACGGACCCGCCGTCGCATCTCGCACATGCGTTCGAACTTTGGTCTATGGTGGAGGAGGGGAGGTGATGAACGGATCGATCAGGAGGTGCGGGTGCCCGGTTTCACGCATCTGCGCACCGTGTCGGGCTTCTCCCTGCGCTACGGGGCCTCGCACCCCGACCGGCTGGCCGAGCGCGCCGCCGAGCGGGGCATGGACGCGCTCGCCCTGACCGACCGCGACTCGCTCGCCGGCACGGTCCGGTTCGTCAAGGCGTGCGAGGCGGCGGGCGTCCGTCCGCTGTTCGGCACCGACCTGGCGGTCGGCGGGGCGGCCGACGCGGCGCCGGGCCGGCCGGAACCCGGAGCGCGGCAGACCTCGGCGCGGCGCGTTCCCGTGCGCGGCGGGGCCTTCCTCGACGAGTCCGCGCCCCGCGCCGTCTTCCTCGCCCGCTCCCGCACCGGCTGGGCCGACCTCTGCCGCCTGGTCACGGCCGCCCACGCGGGGACCGGGCCGGTACCGGCGGGCGACGGTGGCGCCGCCCGCGCCACCGCCGCCGCACCCCGCTCCGCCGGCGGCCCCGGGCCGCTGCTGTCCTGGGACGCCAACCACGGCGACGGGCTGACCGTCCTGCTCGGGCCCGACTCCGAGGTCGGCCGCGCCCTCGCGGCCGGCCGCCCCGACCGGGCCGCCCGGCTGCTCGCCCCCTGGCTGGAGCGGTACGGCGACGCGCTGCGCCTGGAGGTCGTCCACCACGGCCGCGACGGCACCGGCCCCGGCTCGCTGCGCCAGGCCGCCCGTACCCTCGGCCTCGCCGCCGACCAGGGCGTACGGGCCGTGCTCAGCAACGCCGTCCGGTACGCCGACCCCGGCCAGGGGCCGGTCGCCGACGTCCTCGACGCGGCCCGCCGGCTCGTCCCCGTCACCGCACTCGGCGGCCTCGACAGCGGCGAACGCTGGCTCAAGGACGCCGACGCCATGCACCGGATCGCCGAGCGGGTCGCCGAGGCGGCCGGCTTCCGTCGCGAGGCCGCGCACCGGCTGCTCGCCGCCACCGAGGAGACCGCCGCGGACTGCCTCGTCGACCCCGAGGACGACCTCGGCATGGGCTCCGCGCACTTCCCCGAGCCGTACCTCGTCGGCGCCGCGGACCGCACCGCGCAGCGCGTCCTGGCCTCCCGGGCCGCCGCCGGAATGGTGCGACGCGGCTACGAGGGCCGCCGCGCGTACTGGGACCGGATGCACCGAGAGCTGGACATCATCGCCCACCACGGCTTCGCCACCTACTTCCTGACGGTCGCTCAAGTCGTGGACGACGTCCGGGGGATGGGCATCCGGGTGGCCGCCCGCGGCTCCGGCGCCGGCTCCCTCGTCAACCACCTCCTCGGCATCGCGCACGCCGACCCGGTCGAGCACGGCCTGCTGATGGAGCGCTTCCTGTCCAAACGCCGCACCGCGCTGCCGGACATCGACGTCGACGTCGAGTCCGCCCGCCGCCTGGAGGTCTACCGCGCGATCATCGACCGGTTCGGCGCCGAGCGTGTCGCCACCGTCTCCATGCCGGAGACCTACCGGGTGCGTCACGCCGTACGGGACGTGGGCGCCGCCCTGTCGATGGACCCGGCCGACATCGACCGGATCGCCAAGTCCTTCCCGCACATCCGGGCCCGGGACGCCCTCGCCGCCCTCGACGAACTGCCCGAACTGCGCGCGCTCGCGGGCGAGAAGCAGCGCTACGGCAAGCTCTGGGAGCTCGTCGAGGGGCTCGACGCGCTGCCCCGCGGCATCGCCATGCACCCCTGTGGGGTGCTGCTCTCGGACGCCTCGCTGCTCACCCGTACCCCCGTGATGCCCACCAGCGGCGAGGGGTTCCCGATGTCCCAGTTCGACAAGGAGGACGTGGAGGACCTCGGGCTGCTCAAGCTGGACGTGCTCGGCGTGCGGATGCAGTCCGCGATGGCGCACGCCGTCGCCGAGATCGAACGGGCCGCCGGCGAACGCGTCGACATCGACGCGATCCCGCCGGGCGACCCCGCGACGTACCGGCTCATCCGGTCCGCCGAGACGCTCGGCTGCTTCCAGATCGAGTCGCCCGGCCAGCGGGACCTGGTCGGCAGGCTCCAGCCGGCGACCTTCCACGACCTCGTCGTCGACATCTCGCTCTTCCGGCCGGGACCGGTCGCCGCCGACATGGTGCGCCCCTTCATCGAGGCCCGGCACGGCCGGACGCCCGCCCGCTACCCGCACCCCGACCTGGAGGAGGCGCTGAGGGAGACCTACGGCGTGGTCGTCTTCCACGAGCAGATCATCCGCATCGTCAGCATCATGACCGGCTGCGGCCGGGACGAGGCCGACCAGGTGCGGCGCGGGCTCTCCCACCCCGAGTCGCAGGCCCGGATCAAGGTCTGGTTCGCCCAGCAGGCCGAGCGGCGCGGCTACGACTACGAGGTCATCGCCCACACCTGGGAGATCGTCGAGGCCTTCGGCTCGTACGGCTTCTGCAAGGCGCACGCCGTCGCCTTCGCCGTCCCCACGTACCAGTCCGCCTGGCTCAAGGCGCACCACCCGGCGGCCTTCTACGCCGGGCTGCTCACCCACGACCCCGGCATGTACCCGAAGCGGCTGCTGCTCGCGGACGCACGGCGGCGCGGGGTGCCGGTGCTGCCGTTGGACGTGAACCGGTCCGGGGCCGCACACAGAATCGAACTGGTGTCCGGTGGTGAGGGTGGGCCGGAGCGGTGGGGGCTGCGGCTCGCGCTCTGCGACGTGCACGGCATCAGCGAGGCGGAGACCGTCCGGATCGAGGCCGGCCAGCCGTACGCCTCCCTGCTCGACTTCTGGGAGCGGGCCCGGCCGCGCCGCCCGATCGCCGAACGCCTCGCACAGGTGGGGGCGTTGGACGCGTTCGGGGCCAACCGCCGTGACCTGCTGCTGCACCTCTCCGAACTCCACCGCGTCCAGCGCGGCGCGGCCTCCTACGGCGGTCAGCTCCCGCTCGCGCACGGCCGGAAGACCGCCCCCGTCGGCCTGCCGGACCTCGACGAGTCGGAGCGGCTCAGCGCCGAGCTGGGCGTGCTCGGCATGGACGCCTCGCGCCACCTCATGAGCGACCACCACGGCTTCCTGCGCGAACTCGGCGTGGTCTCCGCCCAGCAGCTGCGGGCCGCCGCACACGGCCGTACCGTGCTGGTCGCGGGCGCCAAGGCGGCCACCCAGACCCCGCCGATCCGGTCCGGCAAGCGGGTGATCTTCTCCACCCTGGACGACGGCACCGGCCTGGTCGACCTCGCCTTCTTCGACGACTCCCACGACGCCTGCGCCCACACCGTGTTCCACTCCTGGCTGCTGCTCGTCCGGGGCGTCGTGCAGCGGCGCGGGCCGCGCAGCGTCAGCGTGGTCGGCGCGGCGGCCTGGGACCTCGCGGAACTGGTCGAACTGCGCCGCGAGGGCGGCCTCGACGCGGTGGCGGCGCGGCTGGCGGAGCCGCAGCAGCCGGCGGCCGAGGACGGGGAGCGGGCCGACGACGGACGCCGGATCCGGATGTCCACCGGGTACGAGATGAACCCGTGGGCCGACCTCAGGCCGGCCGGCGAGGGCGCGGCGACGCCGCCGAAGAAGCTGTGGCACTCGAGTCCGGGGAGCGCGGGATGATCCTCTGCGTACGGCTCCGAACCGACGCCACCGACGCGGAACTTCCCCGCCTGGTGCGGCTGTTGAGCGAGTTCACCCCGATCGTGCAGGCGGTGCCGCCCGGCGAGGCGCTCGCCGACGTGCGCGGCGCGCTGCGCTACTTCGGCTGGACCGCGGCCGAACTCGCCTCGGTGGTGCGGGTGAGGGCGCTCGCCCTGTACGGCATGGAGTGCGTCATCGGTGTCGGCCCCACCCCGATGGCGGCCCGCACGGCCGCCCGCGAGGCCCGGCCCGGCACCACCCTGCTCGTCGAGGACACGGCCGCCTTCCTGCGCGACCGCCCGGTCGCCGCGCTCGACGGGGTCGGCCGCACCACCGCCCGTACCCTGTGCGGCTACGGACTCGACACCGTCGGCCGGGTCGCCGACGCCCCGCTCGCCGTGCTCCAGCGGCTGGTCGGCGCGCGCACCGGGCGCGAACTGTGGGAGCGGGCCCGGGGGATCGACCGCAGCGCCGTCGTACCGAACGCGGCCGCGCGCTCGACGGCGGCCGAACGTACCTTCTCCCGCGACGAGTTGGACCCGGCCGAACACCGCAGGGCGGTGCTCGCGCTGACCGAGGAGCTGGGCGCCCGGATGCGGGCGGAGCACCAGGTCTGCCGGGCGCTCGTGGTGACCGTGCGGTACGCGGACCGGACGGTGACGAGCCGGACGCGCACCCTGCGCGAGCCGACCGCGCACACGGCGGCCCTCACGGACGCGGCGTACGCGGTGCTGGCGTCGTTCGGCCTGCAGCGGGCCCGGGTGCGGGGCATCGCGCTGCGCGCGGAGGGGCTCGGGCCGGCGGAGGGGGCGGCGCACCAGCTGACCTTCGACCCGGTGGACGAGAAGGTCCGGCGGATCGAGGCGGTGGCCGACCGGGCGCGGGCGAAGTACGGGCCGCGGGCGGTTCTGCCGGGCTCGCTGGCGCGGCGGAAGCCGGGGGCCGACGCGGCCTGACAGGCGAGCCGGCGCAGCCTGTCAGCCCGGGGCGATGGCTCTGACGGCCGGCCGATCACTCCTTATTGACGAGAAGTCACTTTTTACCGACGCGTAACTTCCCAGTCGACGCTACCCGTGCGTAGCTTGGCATGAGCAGAGCATCCCCACTTGTGGTCCGGGCCGCAGGGCTCCTGCCGTCGTTCGTTCCTGATTTCCCTTGAGCCGCAAGGAGATCGATCGATGCTGCCCTGGAAACACGTGCTCAGAGCACTTTCCGTGCTCCTTCTCGCCGTCGCCGCGACGCTCGCCCCCACGGCGGCCGCCCAGGCCGACACCGCCCCCAGCCGAGGCTGGAACGACTTCTCCTGCAAGCCCTCGTCGGCCCACCCCCGCCCCGTCGTCCTGGTCCACGGCACCCTCGGGAACTCGGTCGACAACTGGCTCGTCCTCGCCCCCTACCTCGTCAACCGCGGGTACTGCGTCTTCTCCCTCGACTACGGGCAGCTGCCGAACGTGCCCTTCTTCCACGGGCTCGGGCCCATCGACAAGTCGGCCGAACAGCTCGACGCGTACGTGGACCGGGTCCTGGCCGCCACCGGCGCCGGCGAGGTCGACCTGGTCGGCCACTCGCAGGGCGGCATGATGCCCCGTCACTACCTGAAGTTCCTCGGCGGGGCCGAGAAGGTGAACGCGCTCGTCGGGATCGCCCCCGACAACCACGGCACCACGCTCCTCGGCCTCACCAGGCTGCTGCCGTACTTCCCCGGCGCCGCCGACCTGATCAGCGCGCACACCCCGGGCCTCGCCGACCAGGTGGCGGGCTCGCCGTTCCTCACGAAGCTGAACGAGGGCGGGGACACCGTGCCCGGCGTCACGTACACGGTGATCGCCAGCCGGTACGACGAGGTGGTCACCCCGTACCGCTCGCAGTTCCTGTCCGGTGAGCACGTCACCAACGTCCTGATCCAGGACAAGTGCGCGCTGGACCTGTCCGAGCACGTGGCGATCGGGACGGTGGACCGGATCACCTTCCACGAGGTCGCCAACGCCCTCGACCCGGCCCGCGCGACGCCGACCACCTGCGCGTCGGTGATCGGTTAGTTCGTCCGGCGCGTCCGGCGGGTCGTCGCGAACAGCACGGTCGCGCCTAGCGCGAGCACGGCGGCGCCGCCGACCGCGAGGTACGGGGTCGCGGCGTCGCCACCGGTCGCGGCGAGCTTCTCGTCCGCCCCGGCGGCCTCGCCCGCCGGGGCGGGCGCGTTGGGGGCGGCGGGGGTCGGAGCGGCGGCGGTCGGGGCCGTGCTCGAAGCGGCGCCGGTGTGGGCGTCGTCGTCGCCGTGGCCGCCGTGCTCGACGGAGGACTTGCCCGCGCCTTCGTCGATCTGCTCGTCGGAGGGGGCGCTGGGCGCGGGCGCGGTCGTACCGCTGTCCTTCCCGAACACCACGTCGGAGCAGGTGTAGAAGGCCTCGGGGGAGTCCGAGCGCTGCCAGATCGAGTAGACGAGGTGGCGGCCCGACTTCTTCGGGACGTCGCCCTGGAAGACGTAGTCGCCGTTCTCCATCCGCGGGTCGGTGACCGTGGCGAACGGCTTGTCCTCCAGGTCCGACCACTTCAGCGGCTTCGTGGGGTCGTACCCGTCCCTGGTGACGTACAGGGCGAAGGAACCGCGGTGCGGGGCGGTCCCCTTGTAGCGGAAGGTGTGCTTCCCGGCCTTCAGCCGGCTGGCCGGCCAGTCGCCGCGGGCCAGGTCGAGGCCGCGGTACTTGTCGTTGCCCGCGCTGCAGAGCTTGCCGTCCGGGATCAGCTCGCGGTGCTTGCCGGCGGCGTTGGCGATGTTCACCGCGTTCCAGTCGTAGAACGCCTGCGTCCCGCTCGCCGCGACGGCCGCCTTGCACGCGGCCGACTTCGGGCTCTCCGGCCCCTCCGCGTAACAGGCCGACACCCGGCTCACCGGGTCCGTCATCGACCCGTGCGCGGCGGCCGGGAACGCGGCCGGTCCGGCGAGCGCGAGCGTGGCGAGCCCGAGGGCGAGGGATCCGGCGGCGGCCTTGCGGCGAGCGGTCATGGCGGCGGTCTCCTTGGAGGCGGTTCGAGGGTGTGGAGCCGGTGGCTCGGCCCCTACGAAACCCCGGAATCCGCCGCCGGAACGGCCCCGGACCGATCTTTAGGGCGGCGTTAAGGCGGGGGTAAGCGCCGCCTTAAGGAACAGGTCCGGGACAGAGTCGGGACGGGGGTGTCACGCGTTGGTCGTGCACATGACCTATTCTCGGTCGCCGGGGGGTGGACTGACCTATGTCCTTTTACGTTGACGCCGCCGGCCTCGCCGGAGCGGGCGGTTCCGCACGACGCACCATGCCGACGCCACTGGTGGTGGCCCGCTGGCTGGTGTACGTCCTGTTCGGGGCGACGATCTTCGGCGGCCTCGGCCTGATGCTGTCCGCCGTCCAAGTCGGCGCGTTCGACGGCCTGGTGCTCGGCGTGCTGCTGTACGCGGCGGCGCCCGGCATCACCGGATGGGTGCTGGTGCGGCGGGCGGGGACGGGCGGGAACAAGCTCCGCTGGGGTCTGATAGCCGTTCAGATCTGGCTGATGATGGGCGCGTTGGGGAACCTGCGCACCGGTTCGATCCAGGGCTTCACCCAACTCCTGCTGCCCGTCGTCATCCTGGCGTTCCTGTGCGTGCGGGACACCAGGGAGTGGTTCGACTCGGACGTGTCCGAGCGGAGCGAGGAGCAGGCGTTCTCCCTGGCGCACATGATCACCTGGCGCCGGGACCGCGGTCAGTCCGCGCTCGAGTACACCGGCATGATCATCCTGGTCGTGGCGATCGTCACGGCCCTGCTGATGACGAACACCGGCGGGCGGATGGCCGGCGAGTTCAAGGAGTCCGTCTGCGAGGTGGTCGGTCAGTCCTGCCCCGCCGACGGCGGCGGCGACGAGACGACCCAGGCGGGCAAGGGCGAGAACGGCGGCGCGTCCGGGGGTGCGGACGGCGGCGCGGACGGGGGAACCGGCGACGGCGGCGCGGACGGCGCCACCGGCGGGGACACGGGCGGCAACACCCAGGACGGACCCGGCACCGACCTGCCCGGCGCGTCCGAGGGCGACGACGAGGGCGGCGATCCCACCGACCCCTACGAGCAGATCGGCGACGGCCCGAAGAAGGACGACGAGGGCGACGACAAGGGCGGCGAGAACAACGACTGCTCCGGCTTCTGGGGCTGCTCCGCCGACTACGGCGGCCAGGTCGTCGAGGGTCTCTTCGTCGACGGCATCTGGGGCGATCTGACCGACACCTGGAACACGATCATCCACCCGATCGACAGCATCTCGGGGCTCGGCGACTACGGCAGCCTGCTCGGTGACACCTGGAACGAGAGCACCAAGGACGCCGGCAGCAAGTGGGACAAGGGCGACTACCTCGGCGCCCTGGGCGACTGGGGCGGCGGCGCCGTCGACGTCGTCAAGAAGCCGCTGGACGACATGTTCATCGGCGACGAGGTCCGCGACAAGTGGAACAACGGCGAGAAGACCCAGGCGGCGACCAACGTCATCTGGAACGTCGGCTCGCTCTTCATCCCCGGCTACGGCGAGGCCAAGGCCGCGGCGAAGCTGGGCAAGCTCGGCCGCCTCGGCAAGGTCGTGAACAAGATCACCGAGGTCGTCGACAAGGCCAAGGACGCGACGGGCAAGGCGCGCAAGGCCGCGGCGGCGGGCGATACCAAGGGCGCCCGGGACGCCGCGAAGGAGGCGCAGGACGCCGCTGACGACGCGAAGAAGAAGGTCGAGGAGGCGGGGTCCTGCACCCTGGCCCTCGGCGGTGCCCGGCGCGTCCCGTACGGCGGCGGCACACCACGGCCCTTCGGCGTCCCCGGCAACGGCACCGGCGTAGTCGCGGCCCCGCCGGCCGCGGTCCCGGTGGTCTTCGCGCAGGGTCCCGAGCGGTGTGAGGGCGAGGCGGCGGACAACGCCCGCGAGGCCCAGAAGCAGGCCGATGAGGCCGACAACATCGCCGACGCGGCGGACCTCGACGCCTCGGCGGACAAGGTCAAGCAGACGATCCTCGACGCCCGCGACAAGCAGAAGACGCCCAAGGAGGACCGCTTCCAGCTGAACGAGAAGGGCATCGACAACCTGGTCAAGAGGGCCAAGGACGACCCGGACTACAGGAAGGGCGAGTACAGCAAGGAGGAACTGGCCTCCGCGCTGAACGACCTGGACGCGATGCTGAAGAACAAGGCCATCGACAACCAGACCCGGGGCTCCCTCGCCTCGACCGTCCTCAAGGCGACCGACCGGCACCAGCTGGCCGAGGCCATGGCCGAGGTCAGGGCCGCCCAGCGGTCCGTGGCCGAGGCGGCGCCCGGCACCAAGGTGTACGGCGCGGTCGGCGCCAAGAAGGGCCGCCAGTCCGTGGACCTGGGCGACGGCACGAAGGTCGACGTCAGCGCCGTCGACGACGTCGACGTCCTGTACCGGGGCAAGGACGGCAACGTCAACGCCGTCGAGGTCAAGAACACCGCGAACGCGGCCACCAAGGCGACCATCCCGGCCCAGGCGAAGAACCTCGCCGACTGGGCCAAGGCGGACGGCGCGAACCCGCCGCGGGTGGCCCGGTACGAGATCGAGCAGCAGAAGGACTGGCACAAGATCTTCGACGGCTACCAGAAGGGCAAGGACGGCACCACTCCTCCGGGCACCCCGGCCCAGACCTTCGCGGACAACGGCCTCGGCGTCCGCATCGCCGGTCAGGACTTCACCCCGCAGCAGATGAAGTCCATGAACGACGCGTGGAACGCCAAGTCCGACGCGGAGAAGCGGGCGGCGCTCGACTCGGGCAAGATGAACGACCCGAAGAGCGCGATGGACTACCTGGGAGTCAAGTGAGCGCGAACGACACCCCGCTGCTGCCGGAAGCGCTGCGCGCCTCGCCCTTCGGGTGGGGAGCGTGGCCCTCCGACGAGAACGCCGAGCTGCTCGCGCTCGCCCGCGGCGTACTGGAAGCGGCGCTGCCGGCGGCGCCGCTCGCGGTGCCCGAACCGCCCTTCCTCGGGCACGCCGACGAGAAGTTCTACGCCGACGACGAAGAGGTGCCCGACTGGGTGCTCGTCTGGCCGGTGCTGTACGACCACGTCGACGGCGTCCACGTGACCGCCGGGCAGATGGCCGCCGCCGAGGCGGAGTGTGCCCGGCGGGGGCTGGACACCACGGACTTCCAGGAGGTCTGGGTCCGCCGGATCACCGGGTGGATCGTCGAGAAGGCCCTGGAGTGGTGCGGGCTCATGGTCGACGACCTCGACTCGCTCACCCCGTGGTTCCCGGAACTCGCCGAGCAGTACGCCCTTCGGGGCCTGGCCGCCGAACAGGCTGTCTCCGCGCTGCGCGGCACCGTCGATCTCCCGGCGAGCCGCGCCGCGCTGACGCGGCTCGCCGCCGACACGTCGCTGCCCGACGACATCCGCGAACTCGCCGCGTACCCGCTCGGCCGCTAGCGGCCCCGCCCGGAGCTCCGGTACCGGCGTTCCGGGCGGCCCGTGCCGCCGTACTTGAGGGTGACCTCCGCGCGGCCCGTCTCCGCGAAGTACTCCAGGTAGCGGCGGGCGCTCACCCGGGACAACGAACCCGCCTCCGCGCACTCCGTGGCCGACAGGCCCTCCGGGTGGGCGCGGAGGATGCCCTCCACCAGGTCCGCAGTGTGCGCGGCGAGGCCCTTGGGGAGTTCCCGGGAGCCCGGCGGGCGGGTGCCGAAGATCTGGTCCACGTCCTCCTGGCGGGCCTCCTCGAGCCCGTCCAGGCGGGCCCGCAGCGAGGCCACGTGCAGCAGCTGCTCGCGCAGCGCGGCCTGGTTGAACGGCTTGATCAGGTAGTGCAGCGCGCCCGCCCGCAGCGCCGAGCGGACCGTGCCCGCGTCCCGCGCCGCCGTGATGAACAGGGCGTCCATGCCGAGACCGGCCGCACGCAGCTCCCGCAGGACGTCGATGCCGTCCATGTCGGGCAGGAAGATGTCGAGCAGGACGAGGTCCGGGCGCAGCGCCCGCGCCGCGCGCAGCGCGTCCGTGCCGTTGTGGGCGACCCCGACGACGGAGAAACCCTCCACGGCCGAGACATACCGGGCGTGCAGCTTCGCGACCATGAAGTCGTCGTCCACCACCAGCACGTTCGTCACGCGGACACGCTAGGTCGCGACCACAAGGACCACAACGTCCGTTGATTGCGGAAGAGAGACAGCTTCTTAACGCGCGGGCAACATGTGGGCCACTTCACATCCCCAACCGAGAGGCGGCACACGTGCGTCTGCGCACTCCCCTCGCCCTGTTCGGGGCCGCGCTGCTGGTGCTGGTGGGGCCGCCGCTGCTGTCCGCAGGCAGCGGCTCCGACACCGGCACCCGGATACCGGGCCTGCGCGTCATGGTCCCGAACACCCCCGGCGGCGGCTACGACATCACCGCCCGCACCGCGGCCAAGAACGCCGAGGAGGCCGGGCTCACCAGCGACATCGAGGTCTTCAACCTGCCCGGCGCCGGCGGCACCGTCGGCCTGACCCGGCTGGTCGGCGAGCACGGCAACGGCCGGCTCGCGATGTCCATGGGACTCGGCGTCGTCGGCGCCGTCCACACCAACAAGACCCCGAAGACCCTCGCCGACACCACCCCGATCGCCCGGCTCACCATGGAGCAGGACATCGTCGTGGTGAGCAAGAACTCCCCGTACAAGACCGTTCAGGACCTTCTCGCCGCCTGGAAGAAGGACCCCGGCAAGCTGCCCGTCGGCGGCGGCTCCTCGCCCGGCGGCCCCGACCACCTCGCCCCGATGCTGATGGCCCAGGCCGCCGGCATCGCCCCGAAGAGCGTCAACTACGTGCCCTTCGACGGCGGCGGCGAACTCCTCGCCTCCATCCTCGGCAACAAGGTCGCCTTCGGCGTCTCCGGTGTCGGCGAGTACCTCGACCAGATCGAGTCCGGCGAACTCCGCCTGCTCGCCGTGACCGGCGCCGAGCGGATCCCCGGCCTCGACGCGCCCACCCTGCGCGAGGCCGGACTCGACACCGAGTTCATCAACTGGCGTGGCATCGTCGCCCCGCCCGGACTGACCGACGCCGAGCGGCAGAAGCTCGTCGGCCTGGTCACCCGGCTGCACGACTCCCCGGAGTGGAAGCAGTCGCTCAAGAAGAACAACTGGAACGACGCCTTCATGACCGGCGACGAGTTCGGCGACTTCCTCACCGAGCAGGACGAGCGCGTCGGCTCCGTACTGAAGGAGCTGGGACTGTGACCACGACCTCCGACACGCCCACGACGACCACCCCCGGACGGTCCTCCTGGCTGCGCGAGCACTCCGAACTCGGGGTGAGTCTCATCCTGCTGCTCCTCGGCGGCCTCGTCCTCACCGACGCCCTCACCATGAGCGTCGACATCGCCC
This sequence comes from Streptomyces sp. HUAS YS2, assembly GCF_033343995.1. NCBI lineage: Bacteria > Bacillati > Actinomycetota > Actinomycetes > Kitasatosporales > Streptomycetaceae > Streptomyces > Streptomyces solicathayae. Next base: position 6,345,291 of record NZ_CP137573.1, read on the forward strand.
AGCGCGGCCCCGTCGGCCCGAAGACCGTCCCGCTGGTCGTCGGCGCCGGACTCCTCGTCGTCGCCGTGCTGCTCGCCGTGGACGTGCTCCGCGGCGGCCGCGGCGAGTCCGAGGGCGGCGAGGACGTCGACCTGTCCGAGCCGAGCGACCGGCGCACCGTCCTGCTCCTCGCCGGCGTCTTCCTCGGCTTCGCCGTCCTCATCGGTCCGCTCGGCTTCCCCGTCTCCGGCGCGCTGCTCTTCTGGGGCGCCGCGTACGCCCTCGGCAGCCGCCACCTGCACCGCGACCCGCTCATCGCGGCGGCCCTCGCGCTGGTCACCTACGTCGTCTTCAACAACCTGCTCGGAGTCCCGCTGCCCGGCGGCCCGCTGATGGGGGTGCTCTGACCCATGGATTCCCTGAACTCCCTGATCGACGGATTCGGCACGGCGCTCACCCCGATGAACCTGCTGTGGGCCGCCATCGGCGTGCTCCTCGGCACCGCCATCGGCGTCCTGCCCGGCATCGGACCCGCCATGGCGGTCGCGCTGCTGCTGCCCGTCACGTACGGACTCGAACCGACCGGCGCGTTCATCATGTTCGCCGGCATCTACTACGGCGCAATGTTCGGCGGCTCCACCACGTCCATCCTGCTCAACACCCCTGGCGAGAGCGCCGCGGTGGTCGCCGCCATCGAGGGCAATCCGATGGCCAAGGGCGGGCGCGGCGCGCAGGCGCTCGCCGCCGCGGCCGTCGGCCACTTCGCCGGCGGCATGATCGGCACGATGCTGCTGGTCGTCCTCGCGCCCACGGTCGCGAAGCTCGCCGTCGACATCGGCGCCCCCGACTACCTCGCTCTCATGGTCCTCGCGTTCATCGCCGTGACCTCCGTCCTCGGCTCCTCCCGGATCCGCGGCCTGGCCTCGCTCCTCATCGGACTCACCCTCGGCCTGGTCGGCCTCGACCAGATGACCGGCCAGCAGCGGCTCACCTTCGGCTCGCTCCAGCTCGCCGACGGCATCGACGTCGTCATCGTCGCGGTCGGCCTGTTCGCCATCGGCGAAGCCCTGTGGGTCGCCGCCCACCTGCGCCGCACCGCCGGCGAGGCCATCCCGGTCGGCCGCCCGTGGCTGGGGAAGGACGACGTGAGGCGCACCTGGAAGTCCTGGCTGCGCGGGCCCGTGATCGGCTTCCCGTTCGGCGCGATCCCGGCCGGCGGTGCGGAGATCCCCACCTTCCTGTCGTACGTCACCGAGAAGCGGTTGTCGAAGCACAAGGACGAGTTCGGCCGCGGCGCCATCGAGGGCGTCGCCGGACCCGAGTCCGCCGCCTCCGCCTCCGCGGCCGGCACGCTCGTCTCCATGCTCACCCTCGGCCTGCCCACCACGGCCGTCGCCGCCGTCATGCTCGCCGCCTTCCAGCAGTACGGCATCCAGCCCGGCCCGCTGCTCTTCGAGCGCGAACCAGAGCTGGTGTGGGGCCTGATCGCCTCGCTGTTCGTCGGCATGGTGCTGCTGCTCGCGCTCAATCTGCCGCTCGCCCCGGTCTGGGCGAAGCTGCTGCGCATCCCGCGCCCGTACTTGTACGCCGGCATCCTGTTCTTCGCCGCGGTCGGCGCGTACGCGGTCGGCGGCGAGGCGTTCGACCTCGTCGTCCTGCTGGTCATCGGCCTGATCGGGTTCGGCATGCGCCGGTACGGACTGCCCGTGCTGCCCGCCGTCATCGGCGTGATCCTCGGCCCGGCCGCCGAACAGCAACTGCGCCGCGCCCTGCAGATCAGCGACGGCTCGCTCACCGGCCTGGTGAACACGCCCTTCGCGGTCACCGTGTACGCCGTGATCCTGCTCCTGCTCGCCTGGCCCCTGGTGAGGAAGGTGATCAACCGCCGCCGTACCGTGGCGGCATGACCGACCGTACGACGCACGACGCACCCCGGCCCGCGACGGCCGCCGACGTACCCGCCGTGAAGGCCGTGATCGACGCGGCCTTCACCCACTACATCGACCGGATCGGCCTCGTGCCGGCCCCGATGCGGGCGGACCACGCGGCGAACGTCGCCGCGGGCCGGGTCTTCGTCTGCGGCGAGCCGGTGACCGGGCTCGTCGTGCTGTTCCCCGAGGCCGATCACCTCTACCTGGACACCGTCGCCGTGCATCCCGACGCCCAGGGCACCGGCCTCGGCCGGGTCCTGCTCGACTGGGTGGAGACGCACGCCCGGGCCCTCGGCACCCCCGAGGTCCGGCTGCTCACCAACGCGATGATGTGGGAGAACCAGAAGCTGTACGAGCGGTACGGGTACGAGGTCGTGGAGCGGCGGCTCGAAGAAGGACGGTACGACCGTATTCACTACCGGAAGATCCTCAACGCGCCACCGATGGAGTGAGGTTCGGGCGGATCGGCGGCGCGGTCCGGTATCCCTGGCGGGCGGCGCCACCCCCGGCGCCCCATCCCGAAGGGACCCCTCCTCCATGCGCGCTCGTCTCGTCCTCGGCACCGTCGCCGCTGCGCTCCTGCTCGCCGCCGCCTCGACCGCCCACGCGGTTCCCACGGCCCCCGCGGACGGCGTTTCCGTCGACAGCACCGGCGCCCTGGCCGCCGACGGCACGGTGACGCTGTTCGGCACGTACCGGTGCCTCGACGACAGCGCGGGCCCGGTGTTCGTGAGCAGCACCCTGGTCCAGGACGAGCGGTCGCAGGGGATCGGTGGCACCCGGGCCGTCTGCGACGGCCGGGTGCACACCTGGAGCAACTCCTCGGTCGTCCGGGACCCCGCCTACCGGCCGGGTGACGCCCGGGTGCAGGCCACCCTGATGCAGCTCACGACGGACGCGATCGGCATCCCGCTGCCCGAGTTCCGGGCGCTGCGGGACGCAGCCGTCACACTCGGCTAGCGGAGCAGGTCAAGCAGGCCGTCGCGGCCCAGGGCCTCCAGCTCGTCGAGCGCCGCGACGGCGCACGCGGCCGCCTCCGGGTCGGCGCCGGCCAGGCCGCTCGCCGCGAACTCGTCCTCGTCGAGCCGCAGCACCTCGCCGCCGTCCGCGGACACCCACAGGTCCAGGTCGAGGTCCTCGACCACGACCTGCCCGGCGTCCACGGCGGCGGGCCGGGTGACGTCGCAGTACCAGCCCTTGAGCGTGCCGTCGCCGGACCGGACCTCCTTCACCGCGTACCAGCGGTCCCGCCAGTAGTGCTCGGTGAACACGTCGCCCGGCTCGAACCGGACGAACCCGAAGTCACGGACCCCGTCGGCGGCCCAGGGCGCGCGGACGCTGAGCCGGACGCCGTCGTCGGCGACCACCTCCGCCGGGTAACGGATCTTCGTCCGGCCCGCCTTCACCAGAACGATCTCGACCTCGACCTCGACGTCAGCCGACGCGGCGGACATACCTGACCTCCGTTGCGCAGATCTCGTAACCGAACCACTTGTTGATCGCCAGCATCGGGCCGTTGCCGGTGTCGTTGCCGGTGAACGCCTCCGTGCAGCCGGCCACGCGGGCCCGGTGCAGCGAGTCGTTCTTGGCGAGCTTCGCGAGGCCCCGGCCGCGGAAGGCGGGCGCGGTGCCGGTCATGCCCGTGCCGTACCGGCCCGTGCCGTCGGTCCGCGCGGCGCTGAACGCGGCGGGCACGCCGTCGACCACGGCCACGGTGGTCAGCTCGGCGTCGAACAGCGGGTGGCGCCAGGTCGTCGCCAGCCAGTGGTCGTAGTCGGCGAGTTCGGTGCCCACGTCGCCCGGCTCGTCGGCGGTGGTCAGCGCGTCCAGCTCGAACAGCGGCCGGGGGTCACCCGCGAACGCGGCGGCCGGCCGCAGCTCGACACCGGCGGGCGGCTCCTGGAGCGGCGGCAGCGGTGCGGAGGCCAGGTCGAGGCGGAGGAAGTGCGCCGAGCGCCTGGACGCGTACCCGTGCCGCTCGGCGAAGGCCCGGTTGCCCGGCTCGTCCAGGATCCAGGTGTACAGGTCCTTCGCCCCCTGCTCCACCAGGTACTCCTCCGAGGCCCGGGCCAGCAGCGTCCCGGCGCCCCGCCCCCGCCTCTCCGGATGCACGTACACGTTGGCGTAACCGGCGTTCTCCTGGGGGCTGTCGTACGCGAGCCCGACCTGGGCGGAGCCGATGATCTCGCCGTCCGCCTCGGCGACGAGCGGCCGGTAGCGGGCGTCGGGGTGGGCGTGCGCCCAGTCGAAGGCGACCTGCTCGGGGGTGGCGAGCATGAAGGGGAGGGCGGCGCGGCGCACGCGGGCGAAGCCCTCGGCGTCCTCCGGCCGGACGTCACGGACGATCACAGTCATGGTGTCGCACGCTACGCGCGGGCCCGCCGGAGCCGCCTCCCATTTTCCGCCGCTCGTGGTGGCCGGCCTGCGACAATCCGTCCGTGACCCTGAAGATCTCCGTGGACACGGACTCGTCGACCGCCCCGTACGAACAACTGCGTTCCGGCATCTCGGAACAGGCGCGCTCCGGGGTGCTGCCGGTCGGCTACAAGCTCCCGACGGTACGCGGCCTGGCCGAGCAGCTGGGCCTCGCGGCCAACACCGTCGCCAAGGCGTACAAGGCGCTGGAGGCGGACGGCGTGATCGAGACCCGAGGCCGGCACGGCACCTTCGTCGCGGCGGCGGGCGATGCCGCGACCCGGCGCCTGGCGGCGGCCGCCGCGGCGTTCGCCCAGGAGGCGCACCGGCTGGGTGCGACCCGGGAGGACGCCCGAGCGGCGGTCGAGGAAGGCCTGCGGGCCGCGTACGAGGCCTGACGCCCTACCCGGGGCTTACAGGTACAGGCCCGCGTCCGCCGTACGGGACTCCGGGACGGAGGGGGTCTGCGCGCCGCGGCGCAGCGCGTACAGCTCGGCGAGCGTCGCGCCGTCGCGGCCCACGCCGTCCTCCCGGCCGAGCCAGCGGACCGCCTCGCCGCGGGTCAGCGCGCCCACCTCGATCCGGGCCAGGCAGCGGCCGGGCCGGACGACCGCCGGGTGCAGCCGCTCCAGGTCCTCGTTCGTGGTGACCCCCACCAGCACGTTCCGGCCCTGCCCGAGCAGACCGTCCGTCAGGTTGAGCAGCCGGGACAGGGCCTGGCCCGCGGTGTGCTTGGCCTCGCCGCGGATCAGCTCGTCGCAGTCCTCGAGGAGCAGCAGTCGCCAGCGGCCCTTCGCGGTGCCCTCGTCCTCGCCGATCGCGATGTCCATCAGGTAGCCGACGTCGTTGAACAGCCGCTCCGGGTCGAGCACGCAGTCCACCTGGCACCAGTCCCGCCACGACCGGGCCAGAGTGCGCAGCGCGGAGGTCTTGCCGGTGCCGGGCGGGCCGTGGAGCAGCAGCAGTCGGCCCGCGATGTCCTCGGGCGTGACCTTCATCAGCCGGTCCATCGCCTCGGCCACCGGCGCGGTGTAGTTGGGGCGGACCTCGTCCCAGGTGCCGGCGGTGATCTGCCGGGTCGTACGGTGCGGGCCGCGCCGGGGCGACACGTACCAGAACCCCATCGTCACGTTCTCCGGCTGGGGTTCCGGCTCGTCCTTGGCGCCGTCCGTGGCGTCCTTCAGGACGCGCTCGGCCAGCTCCGGCCCGGTCGCCGTGACGGTGACGTCGGCGCCGCGGTTCCACCGCGACACCAGCAGCGTCCAGCCCTCGCCCTCGGCGAGCAGGGCGCTGCGGTCGTCGTCCTTGGCGGCCCGCAGCACCTTCGCGCCGGCGGGCAGCAGGGTCGCCCCGGGCTTGACCCGGTCCAGCGTGGTGCTGTGCGCGTGCGGCTGCTCGCCGGTGGCGAACCGGCCGAGGAAGAGCGCGTCGACGACGTCGGACGGGGAGTCGCTGTCGTCGACGGTGAGCCGGATCGGCAGCACGCGGTGCGGTTCCGCGGGGGTGTCGGGCATGGCGCCCATGATCCGGCAATCGGGCATTGGGTGCACGGTGTTTTGAACGGGACGATCCGTGTGGCCCGCAGCGCCTGGGTGAACTGATTTCGAATCAGTTGCGTGCGAACGCTCGACTGGCCGGATCTCGAGGGTCGTGACGAGTCGTCACGGAACCCTCCGTAGATGTTCTTGGCATGGACACTTCCAGAGATCTACGCGCGGTGCTACCACGGAGTAGGCAGAGATCCTGCTAAAGGGAGGTCCTATGAAACTGTCCCGATTCGCGGCATTCTCCTCCTCGTTGCTCCTCGGCGCCGTCCTCGCCCTCACCGGGGCGGGGGCGGCGCAGGCCGCGGAGAGCGCCGCGCTCGACTACGTGGCCCTGGGCGACTCGTACTCCTCCGGCGTGGGTGCCGGGAGCTACGACAGCGCCAGCGGTTCCTGCAAGCGGTCCACGAAGGCCTATCCGGTCCTGTGGGCTGCCGCGAACTCACCCTCCTCGTTCGCCTTCACCGCCTGCTCGGGCGCTCGTACGGGTGATGTCACGGCCAATCAGCTCGGCCCCCTGTCCGCCGCCACCGACCTGGTCTCCGTCACGATCGGGGGAAATGACGCCGGCTTCGCCGACGTCATGACCACCTGTGTGCTCCAGTCCGAAGCCACCTGCATCAGCCGCGTGAATCAAGCCAAGAGCTATGTCGACACCACCCTGCCCGGCAAGCTGGACGCGGTGTACAACGCGATCCGGAACAAGGCGCCGTCGGCCCGCGTCGTCGTTCTCGGCTACCCCCGCTTCTACAAGCTCGGCGGCAGTTGCATCGCCGGGCTGAGCGAGAACGAGCGCGCCGCCATCAACAGCGGCTCGGACTACCTCAACGCCGCCACCGCGAAGCGCGCCGCCGACCACGGCTTCACCTTCGCGAGCGTCGTCCCGGCCTTCACCGGGCACGAGATCTGCTCCGGCTCGGCGTGGCTGCACAGCGTCAACTGGCTCAACATCGGCGAGTCCTACCACCCCACCGCCTCCGGCCAGTCCGGCGGCTACCTGCCCAGCTTCAGAAACGTGGCGTGACCGATCCCGTCGGGTAGGTGGCCCCGCCCGTCGGGGTCGCCTCCTCGCAGGTCACCGAGAACGCCACCCAGTTCGAGCGCACCTCGACCGGGTTCCGGACCTCCACCCGGATCCGGTCGTGGCGCGTCCCGCCCGCCTCGTACGTCAGCTCCGTGTGCTCCACCTGCCGCTGTTTCGCGCCGTCCGCCGCGAACTCCAGGGTCTTCCAGCCGCCGGCCGAGCTCGTGCCGCTCTCCGTGGCCCAGCGGTACTCCACGGTCGCCGGGAGGTTCCCCACGCCGATCGTCGCGGTGAACGCCGGTGCCTCCGCCGCCGGCGCCGGGCAGGTCCCGCTGTAACTCCCGCGCACCGCCTTCGCCCACGCGGTCACCGTCTGCTTCGGCGGCGCGGTCGTGCCGTGCCCGGTCGCGGGCGGTGTGGTTGCCGGCGGAGTCGTGGCGGGCGGCGTGGTCGGCGGCGCGGAGGTGCCGCCGCCCGCCGTGGCGGTGCCGGCGGACGTACCGCCGTCGTCGCTCCCGGCCGTGGTACCGCCCGTGCCACCGGGGTCGTCCTCGCGCAGCAGCGTGTACGTCAGCCCGCCCACGGCCAGCAGCAGGACGGCGATCCCGGCGGCCAGCGTCGCCACCGCGCGCCGCGGCCGTCCTGGGCCCTCGCCGGCCGGCGTCGGCGTGTCCGGCCCGCCGGGCGGGGGAGGCTGCGGGGGCCCCGCCCGCGTCGGGCCGATGTTGCCGTCCGCTCGGGTCCCCGCCATGACCGTCGTCGTGTCCTGGCCCGACGCGATCGGCCCCGTACGCGGCGCTCCGCCCGCGCCGATCACCCGCAGCTGCTCGGCAGCCTCCCGCGCCGACAGCCGCTCGTCGGGCTCCTTGCGCAGCAGTCCCTCGATCACCGGCGTCAGCGCGCCCGCCCGCCGGGGCGGCGGCAGTTCCTCGTCCACCACCGCGCGCAGCGTGCTGAGCGGAGTGTCCTGCCGGAACGGGGAGTTGCCCTCGACCGCCGCGTACAGCAGCACGCCGAGCGACCACAGGTCCGACGCCGGTCCGGTGGCCCGCCCCAACGCCCGCTCGGGGGCGAGGAATTCGGGGGAGCCGACCAGTTCGCCGGTCATGGTGAGGTTCGAGCTGCCCTCCACGAGCGCGATGCCGAAGTCCGTGAGCACCACCCGGCCGTCGTTGGCGAGCAGGACGTTGCCCGGCTTCACGTCGCGGTGCAGCACACCGGCCTCGTGGGCGGCCCGCAGTGCCTGCAGCACCTCCGCCCCGATGCGGGCGGCCCGCTGCGGCGGCATCGGCCCCTCCGCGTCCAGCGCCTCCGAGAGCGAGAGGCCGCGGACCAGTTCCATCACGATCCACGGCCGGCCGTCCTCGGTCACGACGTCGTAGACCGTGACGACGTTGCGGTGCGGGATCCGGGCGGCCGCCCACGCCTCCCGCTCCAGCCGGGCGTACAGGCGGCGCACGTCGTCGGCGGCGAGTCCGGCCGGGGCCCGGACCTCCTTCACCGCCACCTCGCGGCCGAGCACCTCGTCGCGGGCCCGCCAGACGACGCCCATGCCGCCCTCGCCGAGGGCGCCGAGGAGTCGGTACCGGCCCGCGATCAGCCGATCGCCCTCCGGCGACGCTCCGCTCATGGGTCCCCCTCCGTCGGTCCGCGCCGACACGGCATCACGGCAGAAACCCTTCCAAGTTAGCTCAGGAACGGTCTTCTGCCCCCACCTCGGACACCAACGATCTTGGTGGTGGAGATCACACACCGTCAGATGTCCGCTGGTGACGCCCTTGTGTGCAGGATGGTTCATGACGGTTCGGCAGGTGTTCGATCGCTGTCCAACTCGCCCTGGAATCAGATGGATTCGGACAGTGACCGTCAACCCCCTTTCGAGTGCGGTGAATCCTGCGGGCGGGATACACGAGTGTCAGTGCGGGGCGATAGGGTTAATCTGCCCGGGCCGGGTGCCCTCGTACGGGTGGGGAGTGACATGGAACAGATAACGATGCGAAGCAGGCCGCGCGTGCCTGCGATCACCTGCGGGAGCAGCGCGACCAGTTCGCGTCTCGACCGCCATCTCGCGGTGCTCGGCGGACCCGCCATACCGCAGCGCGAGGCCGCCGAGGCCACGCTGCTCATGCGCGAACTGACGGCGCGTGAGCCCGCGACCCGCGTGCACGGCCACCGCAGCCGCAGTGCCCGCGTCTCGCTCTTCGCACCCCTGCGCCGCCTGCGCCGCTCGCTCTTCGGCAGCCGGCACTAGCCACCACCGGTCGGCCGGGCCCGCCTGCCCGGCGCACCCTCCCGCTCACCCGGCCGACCGTCGTCGCCACGGCCCGGACGTGTTCCCCACCCGTCCGGGCTTCGTGCTGCCCGCCCCGAGGACGCCGGCGCCCGGACTTCAGGCGATCACGCCCGCCTTCCGCAGCTCCGCGCACTCCGTCCCGTCGACGCCGAGCCCGGCGAGCACCCGCTCCGTGTGCTCGCCCAGGGCCGGGATCGCGCCCATCGCCGGCTCCGGCCCGTCCGGGAAGACGATCGGCGGCAGCATCGCCCGCAGCGGCCCCACCGCCGAGTCCACCGCGCGCCAGCGGTCCCGCGCCGCCAGCTGCGGATGGTCAGCGAGGTCCGCCACGGAGTTGAGCCGCGCGCAGGCGATCCCCGCCGCCTCCAGCCGGGCCACCGCCTCCGCCGCCGGCAGCGGCGCCAGCGCCGCGGCGACCGCCGCGTCCGTGTCCGCCCGCCGGGCCACCCGGGCCCGGTTCGTGGCGAACTCCGGATCGTCCGCGAGCTCCGGCCGCTCCAGCACCTTTTCGGCCAGCCGGCGCCATTCCCGGTCGTTCTGCACCGACAGCAGCACCAGGCTCCCGTCCGCCGTCGGATAGGCGTCGTACGGCGCGATCACGGCGTGCGCGAGCCCCGTGCGCGCCGGTGCCGCGCCTCCGTGCATCCCGTGGTGCAGCGGGTGTCCCATCCACTCGGCGAGCGCGTCGAGCATCGACACCTCCACCGGGCCGCCGCGGCCGGTCGTGCCCCGGCGCACCAGCGCGGCCAGAACGCCCGAGAAGGCGTACATCCCCGCCGCGATGTCGGCCGCGGGGATGCCCGCCTTCACCGGATGCTCCGCCGTCCCGGTCACCGACACCAGGCCGGCCTCGCACTGCACGAGCATGTCGTAGGCCCGCTTGTGCGCGTACGGCCCGTCCGCCCCGTATCCCGAGATGTCGACCGCGACCAGCCGCGGATGCAGGCCGCACAGCGTGGCCGCGTCGAGGCCGAGCCGGGCCGCCGCGCCCTGCGCGAGGTTCTGCACGAAGACGTCCGCGTCCGCGATCAGCCGGCGGACCAGGGCGATGCCCCGCGGGTCCTTCAGATCCACCGCGACCGACTCCTTGCCGCGGTTGCACCACACGAAGTGGGAGGCGAGCCCGGCCGCCGCCGTGTCGTACCCGCGGGCGAAGTCGCCGCCGTCCGGACGCTCGATCTTGACCACCCGGGCGCCGAGGTCGGCGAGCTGCCGGGTGGCGAACGGCGCGGCGACGGCCTGCTCCACGGCGACGACGGTGATCCCGTCCAGCGGGAGCGGCTGGGTGCTGGTGCTCATCCTGTGTGCCTATCGCGCCCGCGACCCGCTTGTCACCTGTGGACTCGTCACACCGCCGCGTACCGGCGGACCGCCGCCGGCCCGCACAGCGCGATCAGGGCGAGCGACCACAGCAGCGCCCCGGCAACCGGGTGCGCCACCGGCCAGGCCGCGTCCGCCGGGACGGCCGCGTTGCCGAACAGCTCCCGCACCGCCGTGGTCACCGCGGAGATCGGGTTCCACTCGGCGACCGTGCGGAGCCAGCCCGGCATGCCGTCGGTCGGGATGTACGCGTTCGACAGCAGCGGCAGCATGAAGGTGGCGCTGCCCAGTTGGCCGGCCGCCTCCTCGCTCCGGGAAGCGAGGCCGAGCAGGATGCCCACCCAGGTCATGGCGAAGCGGAACAGCAGCAGGAGCCCGAAGGCGGCCAGGGCGTCCAGGGCCGTGCCCTCGATCCGCCAGCCCATCGCGAGGCCGACGAGGATCATCGGGACCATGCCGAGGGCGCTGGTGACCAGGTCGGCGAGGGCCTGCCCCAGCGGCACGGCTGCCCGGCTCACCGGCATCGTCCGGAACCGGTCCATCACGCCCCGGTGCGAGTCCTGGGCGGCCTGGAACATGCCGGTCATCAGCCCGCCGGCGGCCGTCGCGACCAGCAGGCCGGGCACCAGATAGGCGCGGTACTCGGCGCCCGGCATGGCGAGCGCGGTGCCGAAGACGTAGCCGAAGAAGAGCAGGAAGACGAGCGGCATCGTCTGGGTCATCAGCGTCATCGCCGGCGCGTGTCTGATGCGCTGGAGGTGCCGGCCGAGGACCGCGGTCCCGTCGTGGACGAGCGCGCTCATGCGATCAGCTCCTCGTGGTCGGCGGGGGTGGTGCGGTCGGTGAGGCGCAGGAACACCTCGTCGAGGGTGGGCGGGCGCAGCGACGCGTCGACGATGTGCACCCCGGCCGCGTCGATCTCGCGGACGATCCGGGGCAGCGTCAGCGTGCCGTCGAGGCTCACCGCGCCGACCGTGCGGCGCTCGGCGTCGAGCGCCGGGGCCGAGCCGGTGAGCTGGTCGAGCACGGCCGCGGCGGCCTCCAGGAGCGCGGGGGCGGCGACCACCACCTCCGCGTAGTTGCCGATCCGCGCCTTGAGTTCGGCGGGTGTGCCGCGGTGCGCGGCCCGGCCCTCGTCGACGAGCACGATGTCGTCCGCGAGCTGGTCGGCCTCCTCCAGGTACTGCGTGGTGAGCAGCACGGTGGTCCCCTGGGACGCCAACCCCCGTACGGCGTCCCAGATGTCGTTGCGGCTGTGCGGGTCGAGCCCGGTGGTGGGCTCGTCCAGGAAGAGGACCTGCGGCGGCACGATCAGGCTCGCGGCGAGATCGAGCCGGCGGCGCATGCCGCCCGAGTAGGTGCGGGCGGGACGGTCGGCGGCCCCGGTGAGGCCGAACCGCTCCAGGAGTTCGTCGGCGCGGGAGCGCGGGGCGCGCAGCAGCTTCGCGAACAGCCGGAGGTTCTCGGCACCGGTCAGGTCGCCGTCGACGGAGGCGTACTGGCCGGTGACGGAGATCCGGCGACGGACCTCCGCCGGGTCGCGGACCACGTCGTGGCCGGCGACGCGGGCGCTGCCGGAGTCGGGCGCGGCGAGGGTGGTGAGGACCTTGACGGCGGTGGTCTTGCCGGCGCCGTTGGGGCCGAGGACGCCGCAGACCGTGCCCTCGGGGACCGCCAGATCGAGTCCGCGCAGGGCATGGACGTCCCCGTAGCGCTTCCGTAGACCCTCACTCAGTACAGCGTACGTAGTAGTCATGGCATGACCGTACCGCACTACGTACGCTGTACGTAACTACGATGGGGGGCGAGGTGATGATCCATGGCGGGCCGAGCGGCCGAACCCGAAGTGATCTGGGCGCGCCCCGAGCGCACGGGCCGCGGTCCGAAACCGGCGTACAGCCGGGCCGACATCGTGGCGGCCGCGGTGCGCGTCGCCGACGCCGACGGCATGGACGCGGTCTCGATGCGGCGGGTGGCGGCCGAGATCGGCTGCGGCACCATGTCGCTGTACAACTACGTCCCGCGCAAGGAGGACCTGTACGAGCTGATGGTCGACGCGGCCAGCGGCGAGTACGACCTCTCCCGCGGCCCGAGCGGTGACTGGCGCGCGGACATGCTGCACGTGGCCCGCGAGGCCCGGGGGATCCTGCACCGCCACCCGTGGGTGATCCGCCTGATGACCACCGGCTACGCCTTCGGCCCCAACGCCCTGCGCTTCCTGGAGCACTGCCTGGAGTGCCTGAAGGACCTCGACCTGCCCGGCGGCGTCAAGATGGAGCTGATCGCGACGGTGAACGGCACGGTGATGACCGTCGTCGCCAACGAGATCGCCCTCGCCGAACGCGCCCGCGGACTGCCCTGGTCGGAGGAGCAGGAGCAGGCCGTACGCGGCGCGTACCTGATGCGGCAGCTCGCGGGCGGTCAATTCCCCAGACTGGCGGCCGTGTTCGCGGAGTCCGGGGTCGAACCCCTCGACGCCGAGGAGGTCTTCAGCCGGACGCTGCGCCGGGTCCTCGACTCCTTCGTCACGCCCTAGGGTCCGTCCGGCGCGGTCACAGCAGCGCGAACTGGCCCTCCGGGCCCTCCTCCTGATGGTCCAGCACGGACGCCGGGCGCCGGGGCCCGTCCGGGACGGGCAGGACGCCGGCCTCCCGCAGAACCTCGCGCGTCAGCTCCTCGCCGCCGTCGAGTGCGTCGTCGAGCGCGGCGCGTTCGGGCTCGCTCTGGCCGAGCAGGGCCAGCACCGTGATCAGTTCGAGCAGCTCCGAGGTCCACTCCTGGGGCCAGCCGGCCGGCCCGATCGCCTCCAGGGTGCCCGGCTCGGCGGGCGCGGTCCGGTGCGCGCACCACTGCTCCAGCATCCGTACGCCGCCGACGCGGAACTCCCACGCCTCGGCCGGCACCGGCGAGATGCGGCCGTCGCCCAGCGCCAGTGTCTCGTCGGCCGGGTCGTACTCCGGCGGGCCCGGCCGCGCCGGGACCGGCGCCCGGACGTAGGGCCGCCGCCCGCCCGGCAGCCGGGGCCGCTCGCCGCCCCGGGCGCCGCGCAGCTGGATGCCGGTCAGCCGCCGGCCGAGCGCCGTGCCGGCCGCCCATCGGGCCGGGTCCGCGGGCAGCGGGACGCGGCAGCCGGCGGGGGAGGGGCGGGCGGCGGCCACGGCCCAGGCCAGCAGGTCGGCCGCGGTGACGTCGTGCCCGTACCGCTCGCTCAGGAAGGGCAGCAGGCCGGGCGCGACGTTCGGTTCCTCGCCACCGGGGCGGCGGAACAGCGGCCGGATCCGGCCCGGCCGGCCCGCGGGGGAGCGGCCGTCCGGCAGGACCGCGGTGACCAGGAGCGCGGGTCCGGCGGCCCCCGGCACGTACCCCTGCTCGACCGCGAAGAGCTGTCGCTCGTCGGCGACCCGCCACAGCTCGGGGCGGCCGGTGTCGATCAGTCGGTGGTCCGGCAGCAGCCACTGCTCGTCGAACGGGCCGTGCGCGATCCGCACCGGCTCCGGGCAGCGGCCGGTCTCCCGGGAGAACCGCACGGTACCGGTCCGCTGCCCGGGCAGCGCGGCCACCGACGTCGACGGCGTCCGGGCCCGGCTGGGCCGGAACAGCGCCGCCCGCTCGTCCCCCTCGGCGCCGACCAGCCGGTCCCAGCGGGCCCGCAGCGTCCGGACGTCCGGCGCCACGATCCAGCTCCTGCCGAGCCGCAGCGGCGCCACGGACCAGGGCATGAGGTCGTCGAGCAGGGGCGCTTCGCCGGCGGGGCTCCCGCTCCCGCTCGCGCGCGGACTCGGGCTCGAGTTCGGGTTCGGGCTCGGGTTCGGGCTCTGGGTCACGCCGCAGATGCTAGTCAGCCGGTCCTTCGGGCCACAGAGGGACTACGCTCCTTCTGTGGGGCTATGGACCGACCCGGGAGGTCGGAGATGAAGTACAGCCAGTACGACTACACCACTCCCTCGCAGGCCGAAGGCGAACGGCTCGAGGAGGACATGGACGCCCAGCAGAAGGAGCAGGTGCACCACCCGCAGACCGCGCGGACCACCCCCTCCCAGGCCGAGGGCGAGCGTGGGGCGGACGTCAGCGAGAGCTGACCGGCGTCACTGCGCCTCGACGGTCACCGTGAAGGAGAACCGGTCGCCCCGGTAGCGGATGCGGGCGACGTCCACGACCCGGCCGTCCTCGTCGTACGTCACGCCCGTGTAGTGCAGGATCGGCGAGAGCAGCGGCACCTCCAGGAGGGACGCCGTCTCGGGGTCGGCGAGCCGTGCCTCGACGGTGTCCGTGATCCGGCTGATGCGCACCCCCACCACGTCCCGCAGCACCTTCGTCATCGGCCAGCGCTCCAGATCCGCCGGGTCCAGCTTCGCGGCGACATCGGGCCGCACCGCGTTCTCCGCCCAGTTGGTCGGCTCGCCGGTCTCCCCGTCGCGGCGCAGCCGCCGGTACGCGACGACCTCCGCCACGCCCGGGAAGTGCTCGGCGAGCTCGCCGGGGACGGGCGTGGCGCCGTGCCCCAGGACCGTCGTCCGCTCGCCGGACTGCTGCGCCACGATCGCGTCGATCGAGCCGAGCAGGCGGCGCGGCGCACTGCGCCGCGCCCCCGGCTCGATGAAGGTGCCGCGCCGCCGGTGCCGGCTGATCAGGCCCTCCTCCTCGAGCTCCTTCAGGGCCTGCCGCATCGTCAGCACGCTCACGCCGTAGTGGGTGGCGAGCTGCTCCTCGGTCGGCAGCCGCAGCGACGCGTCGGGCGTGCGGCCGAGTATCGAGGCGCGGAGCGACTGCGAGACCTGGTACCACAGCGGGAGCTTGCGGTTCAGGACCAGCGAGTCGGGGGCGAAGGCGGTCACGGCGGACTCCGAACGACGACTACGAGACACTACGGCCGGAAGTGGCGTTCAAGACCCTGCCATACGCCGTCGTAGCCGCTCTGCAGATGGTCGGCGTTCGCTGCCTGCGCGGTCGCCGTCACCGGCCAGCGCGTCTCGAACATGAAGGCCAGACCGTCGTCGATCTTCTGCGGCTTCAGCTCGGCGGCGCTCGCCTTCTCGAAGGTGTCCCGGTCGGGTCCGTGCGCGGACATCATGTTGTGCAGCGAGCCGCCGCCCGGTACGAAGCCCTCGGCCTTGGCGTCGTACGCGCCCTCGATCAGGCCCATGTACTCGCTCATCACGTTCCGGTGGAAGTACGGCGGCCGGAAGGTGTCCTCGCCGACCAGCCAGCGGGGCGCGAACACCACGAAGTCCACGCCCGCGAGCCCGGGGGTGTCGGACGGCGAGGTGAGCACCGTGAAGATCGACGGGTCCGGGTGGTCGTACGAGATCGTCCCGATGACGTTGAAGAGCCGCAGGTCGTACACGTACGGGGTGTGGTTGCCGAACCACGCGACGACGTCCAGCGGGGAGTGGTCGTACGTCGCGGACCACAGGTTGCCGCAGTACTTGTTCACCACCTCGACCGGGCCCTCGGTGTCCTCGTAGGCGGCGACCGGGGCGCGGAAGTGCCGGGCGTGCGCCAGGCCGTTGGCGCCGATCGGGCCGAGGTCGGGCAGCTGGAACGGCTGCCCGTAGTTCTCGCAGACGTACCCGCGGGCGCTGTCGTCGTCGAGCAGCTCGACGCGGAAGCGGACGCCGCGCGGGATGAGCACGACCTCGCCGGGGCCGGCGGACAGCAGGCCCAGCTCGGTGCGGACCAGCAGGCCGCCCTGCTCGGGGACGATCAGCAGCTCGCCGTCCGCGTTGCTGAAGACCCGCTCCATGGGGGCGTTGGCGTGGTACAGGTGCACCGCCATGCCGGTGCGCTGCGTCGCGTCGCCGTTGCCGCCGAGGGTCCACAGGCCCGCGAGCCAGTCGGTGCCGGGCGCCGGGGCGGGCAGCGGGTTCCAGCGGAGCCGGTTGGGGTCGGGGACGGTCTCGGTGAACGGTGCGCTGCGGAGCGCGCCGTTGTCGGTCCGGGTGAACGCCGGGTGCGCGGCCGAGGGGCGGATCCGGTACAGCCACGAGCGGCGGTTGTGCGCCCGGGGCTCGGTGAACGCGCTGCCGCTGAGCTGCTCCGCGTACAGGCCCAGCGGGGCCCGCTGCGGCGAGTTGCCACGCGGCGGGAGCGCGCCCGGCACGGCCTCCGAGCTGTGCTCGTTGCCGAATCCGAGGGAGTACGCCAGTCCCTCCGCCGTCTTGCGTGCCTGCTCCGTGTGCGCCGTGCCGGCCGTGCCTGTCATGCCCGCTCCTGGTCTGGAAAACGCAATCCTGCATTCCTCTGTATGACCGTAGGATTCCGCGCCCTCCACGTCAACGGGGCGGGCCTTGGACGAATCCCGTGCATGAGGGGTTCCAAAAGATGAACAATGCTCTACTCTCACGCCCATGTCGCGCTCCCCGCGGATCCGCCGGCTCCTCGCCGTGCCGGCCGCCCTTGTCGCCGCCCTGGCCCTCTCGCTCGCCGCCGCGCCCGTCGCCCAGGCCCACGAGGAGCGGCCCGTCACCTTCCCCGACGGCTCCGGCAGCGTGCCCACGCTGCGCACCGAGGAGCCCGATCTGCTGGTCTGCAAGACGGACCGGCCCGCCTTCGAACGCCGGATCGCCGGCTTCCCGGCCCCGCTGAAGGCGCGCAACCTCGCCCTGTACGAGCGGTGCGCGCGCAGCGGTTACCGCCACCTCCAGCAGGCGGTCGACGCCGTGAACCGGCCCGGCATGACCATCGCCGTCCTGCCGGGCCTGTACGAGGAGGAGCCCTCGCTGCCCGCGCCCACCGGCGCCTGCGCGAGCATGAAGGCGCCGAAGTCCTCGCTCGGCTACCAGATCCTCAGCTACGAGCAGCAGAAGCAGTGCCCGCACAACCAGAACCTGGTCGCGATCCTCGGCAAGAAGAACCTGCAGATCGAGGGGACCGGGGCGTCACGCCTCGACGTCGTCTTCGACGCCAAGTACGCCAAGCTCAACGCGATCCGGGCGGACGGCTCGGACGGCATCTACTTCCGCAACTTCACCGCGCAGCGAACCACGTTCAACTCGCTGTACGTGCTCGCCGCCGACGGCTTCGTCATCGACGACGTGCTCACCCGCTGGAACGACGAGTACGGCTTCCTGACCTTCGCCTCGGACCACGGGCTCTACAAGAACTGCGAGTCGTACGGCAACGGCGACTCCGGCATCTACCCCGGCTCCGCCTCCGACGTGAACAACGGGCGCGGCTACGACGTCCCGCGGTACTCCATCGAGATCACCGGCTGCCGCAGCCACCACAACATGGTCGGCTACTCGGGCACCGCCGGCGACTCCGTCTACGTCCACGACAACGAGTTCGACCACAACATGGGCGGCGCGTCGATGGACTCCGCCTTCCCCGGGCACCCCGGACTCCCGCAGAACCACGCCCGGTTCGAGCGCAACCTGATCCACGACAACAACGCGAACTACTACCGGTACGTCGCCGACGGCACCTGCGCCAAGGCGCCCGTCGAGCGCGGCTACGAGCAGGGCGTCGTCTGCCCGCAGATCTCCATGCCGCCCGGCACCGGCATCATCACCGCGGGCGGCAACTGGAACCGGTACGAGAACAACTGGGTGTACGGGCACCGGAACGCGGGCTTCTTCCTGAGCGCCGTACCCGCCTTCATCCGGGGCGAGTCCGCCTGGGGCAAGCAGGCGGACACCTCCCACCACAACCGCTACGCCGGCAACCGGCTCGGCGTCGACAGGTCCGGTGCCTCCCGGCCCAACCGCATCGACGTCTGGTGGGACGGGCAGGGCGGCGGCAACTGCTGGCAGGGCGACACGTCGGGCTCCACGCCGCTCGCGCTGCCCGAGTGCGGGAAGCGGCTCGGCGAGGTGTCCGGGAACAGTGACCGGCTCGTCGGCGAACCCGCCAAGCTGGCCCACCTGCTGGTCTGCGCCGACTACAACGTGCAGGCCCGCCGGCTGCCGGCCGGCTGCGACTGGTACGGCTCGCGCGGCATCCAGCGGGTGGAGACCCAGATCGCGCTCGGCTGCGCCGCCGTCCTGGCGCTGGTCGGCCTGGCCCTCTGGCGGCGCAGGCTGCGCGGCGACCGCGTCGCCGCGATCGCGACCCTGGCGGGCCTGGCGGGGCTCGCCCTCGACGTGGCCGGCTCGACCCGCGACCTGGCCGCCGGCCCCGTGCCCGCCCTCGCGCTGCTGCTCACCGGTGCCTGGTGGACGGTCATCGGCCTCCGGCTGCGCGCCGACCGCCCCGCCTTCGGCTGGACCACCGTCGCCCTGGGCGCGCTGACCCTCCTGGACGCCTTCGACAAGGCGGTCCTGATGATCCCCGGCACCCCGGTCAGCCCTGCCTGGACACGCGCCGTCCTCGCCGTCGTCTGGGTCCTCTGGGCCCTGACCGCCGCCACCCGCCCGACGGCCGCGGACCCGACCGAGGCGAGGGAGCCGAAGAGCACGGACCCGGAGTCCGAGGGCACGGAGCCGGCGGAGGCGCCGGCGCAGGGCGGGGCGACGGCGCAGGGCGGCGTGACGCAGCAGGGCTCGCGGCCCGACGCGGACGAGGCCGCCTCGTGACCCGGCCCGTACGCACACGGGGCGCCGCCGCGGTGAGCCTCGCCCTCGTGGCCCTGCTGGCCGCCGGGTGCGGCGGGCGGCCGACCACGCACCACAAGCCGGGCACCAGCCACGAGGAGGCCACCGGCACCACGGGCACCCTGCTCACCGCCCAGGACGGCACCGGGCACCGGCTCCGCGAGGTCCCGGCCGCCCGGGCGCCCGCCGTGCGGGCCGAGGCGCGGCCCGACAGCGAGGGCGGCTGGAACCTCCGGCTCGACGTCACCCGTTTCCGGTTCACGCCCGAGAGCGCCGGCGGCGGCGCCGTGCCCGGCCGTGGGCACGCTCACCTCCTCGTCGACGGCAAGGAGATCGCGCGGCTCTACGGCCCCTGGGCGTACGTGCCGCCCGGGGCGCGCAGTGTCACCGTCCGCCTGCACGCCGACGACCACACGGTGTGGGCCGTCGCCGGCCGCCCCGTCGAGGCCGTCGTCCCCCTCGGACCGGGCGCCCCGTCCCCGTCCGCTCCCGCCGTGACGCCGACACCGACCCCGACCGCGGACCAGGGCCGCACCGTCACCCTCACCATCACCGGCCGCTCCGTCCAACCACCCCCCTCCCGCGTCGAGTTGAAGAAGGGCGACCGCGTCACCCTCCGCGTCACCAGCGACCGTGCCGACACCCTCCACGTCCACGGCTACGACCGCGAACTCCCGCTTGCCGCCGGCCGGCCCGCCACGCTCACCTTCACCGCCGACCGCACCGGTCTCTTCGAGGTCGAGACCCACGAGTCGGGGCTGGTGCTGACCCAGCTGGTGGTCCGGTGAGCCTGCTCGCCCACGGCGTCGGCTCCCAGCACGACCTGCCGATCTCTCCCTTCTACGCCTACGCCGGCGCCTTCACGGCCCTGCTCGTCTCCTTCCTGGCCCTCGGCCTGCTCTGGTCCGACTCCCGCTTCCGCGGCGACCGCTCCGGCCTTGCCCTGCCCGGTGCACTCCAGCGCCTCGCCGACGCCCGGCCCACCCGCACCGCCCTGCGGGCGCTCGGGGCCGCCGGCCTGCTCGCCGTCGTCCTGTGGCTCCTCCTCGGTCCGGACGACGCCCAGGAGAACCCCGCTCCCGGTGCCGTCTACGTCCTCCTGTGGGTCGGTCTGGCCCCCGCCTCCCTCCTGTTCGGCCCGGTCGGCCGCCTGTGCAACCCGATGCGCGCCCTGTACTCCCTCGCCTCGCGCCTCGTCCCCTCGCTCCTCCTCCCTTCGCGTCGCCGACCGCTCTCCACACGCCTCGGCATCCGGCCGGCCGCCGCCGGCCTCTTCGTCTTCACCTGGCTCGAACTCGTCGCCCCCGACCCCGCGTCCGCCACCGCCCTCCTTCTCTTCCTCGCCGCCCACACCGCCGTCCAGCTGCTCGGCGCCGCCCGGTACGGCCCCGAGTGGTACGCCCGCGCCGACCCCTTCGAGGTCTATTCGGGCCTGCTCGCCCGGCTCTCCCCGTTCGGCCGCCGCGCCGACGGCCGACTCGTCCTGCGCAACCCCCTCCACGGCCTCGACGCGACCCCGCCCGCCCCGGGGCTCGTCGCCGCCGTCTGCGTCCTCCTCGGATCCACCGCGTACGACGGCTTCTCCGACTCCCCGCGCTGGATCACCACCGTCCAGACCTCGTCGCTCGGCCCCACCCCCACCGCGACCCTCGGGCTGCTTGCCGCCGTCGCCCTGGTCGCCGCGCTGTACTGCCTCTGCGCCGGAGCCCTGCGCCTGCTGAACCGCGCCCTCTCCCACCCCCTCACCGCATTCGCCCACTCCCTCCTGCCGATCGCGCTCGGCTATCTCGTCGCGCACTACTTCTCGCTCTTCGTCACCGAAGGGCCACGCACAGTCATGGTGGCACTCGGCACTGACAACGCCCCCGCACCCGCCCCACCGCTGACCCCCGGCGGCCTCGCCGCCCTCCAGGTCGCCGCGATCGTCACCGGCCACGTCCTGGGTGTCGTCGCCGCCCACGACCGCTCCGTGCGGCTCTTCCCGCCCGACCGGGCCGTCGCCGGCCAGCTCCCGCTGTTCGTGCTGATGATCGCGTACACCCTCGGCGGCATCGGCCTGCTCATCGCCTGACCCCGACCGGAACGGCATCATGGACCCCGTGCCCCAGCCGACTTCCCCCCGCCGACCCGCAGCTCAGCCCGCCCCGCAGCCGCTCCGCCGCGCCCCCGTGCAGCAACGCAGCGCCGAACGGCTCGCCCGGATCCTCGACGCCTGCGCCGAACTCCTCGACGAGACGGGGTACGAGCAGCTGAGCACCCGCGCCGTCGCGCAGCGTGCCGGTGTCCCGATCGGGTCCGTCTACCGCTTCTTCAGCAACAAGCGGGCCATGGCCGCCGCGTTGGCCCACCGCAACCTGGACAGTTACGCCGAGCGGATCACCGCCCGCCTCGTCGCCCGGCCGCCGGCCACCCCGTACGACGCGATCGACACCGTCCTCGACGAGTACATCGCGATGAAGCGCACCGTCCCCGGCTTCGCGCGGGTCGACTTCGGCGTTCCGGCCCCCGGCGAGGCGGGTGGCGACGAACCCGGCCACGTGGTCCCCGACGACCCCAACCACATGGTCGCCGACCGCATCTGCGACCTGCTCGCCGCCCACCTCGGCCGGAGCGCCGACGCGACACTGCGCCGCCAGGTCCTGGTCGGCGTCGAGGCCACCGACGCCCTGCTCCAACTCGCCTTCCGCGCCGACCCGTCCGGCGACCCGGCGCTGATCGCCGAGACCCGGAACCTGCTGCACGCCTACCTCGGACCGGTGCTCGACCGCCCCGCCCCGGCCGCGCTCCCCTCGCCCGACGCCGGCTAGCACCACAGCTGTGACCTGGGGTTTTGCTCTTATTGCTCACGCGTCAACGTCTTGTTAACGGCAGAACGGGGCACCTACCGTCGTCCGCACCGCCGCTCTGGCGGGGTTCAAGGGTGAACGTGAGGTGTCCTCCATGCTGACCGTCCTCGGTTTCGGCATGATCGCGACTTTCCTGGTCCTGATCATGATGAAGAAGATGTCGCCGATCGCGGCGCTCGTCCTCATTCCCGCGCTCTTCTGCGTCCTCGTCGGACAGGGCGCGCAGCTCGGTGACTACGTCATCGAGGGCGTCGGCAAGCTCGCGCCCACCGCGGCCATGCTGATGTTCGCGATCGTCTACTTCGGCGTGATGATCGACGTCGGGCTCTTCGACCCGATCGTGCGAGGCATCCTGCGCTTCTGCAAGGCCGACCCGGTGCGGGTGGTCGTCGGCACGGCGGTGCTCGCCGCGATCGTCTCGCTGGACGGCGACGGCTCGACGACCTTCATGATCACCGTCTCGGCGATGTATCCGCTGTACAAGCGGCTCGGCATGAGCCTGGTGGTCATGACCGGCGTCGCCGCGACCGCGAACGGCGTCATGAACACGCTCCCGTGGGGCGGGCCCACCGCCCGCGCGGCCACGGCGCTCAAGCTGGACGCGGCGGACATCTTCGTCCCGATGATCCCGGCGCTCGGTGTCGGTCTGCTCTTCGTCTTCGCCCTCGCGTACGTCCTGGGCCGCCGCGAGCGCAAGCGCATCGGCCACCTCACGCTTGACGAGGCCCTCACCCCGGAGGCCGAGACGGTGCTGGTGAAGGCGGGCGGCGGCGCGTCCGACGGCGTCAAGACCGGCGCGAAGGGCAGCGCGGCCGGCGCCGGCAGCCTCCCCGACGCCCCCGGCGCCCCCAACGCCCCCGACGCCCCCAAGGCCGACAGCCACGGCGAGGGCTTCCAGGGTCTCGACCCGAACCGCCCCACCCTGCGTCCCAAGCTGTACTGGTTCAACGCCGGCCTCACCGTCGCCCTGCTCGCGGCGATGATCCTGGAGCTCATGCCGATCCCGGTGCTCTTCCTGATCGGCGCGGCCCTCGCCCTGACCGTCAACTTCCCGACCGTCGCCGACCAGAAGGCGCGGATCGCCGCCCACGCGGACAACGTCCTGAACGTCTCCGGCATGGTCTTCGCCGCCGCGGTCTTCACCGGCGTCCTCACCGGTACCGGCATGGTCGAGCACATGGCCGACTGGCTCGTCGGCACCATTCCCGAAGGCATGGGCCCGCACATGGCCCTGGTCACCGGTGTGCTGAGCCTCCCGCTCACCTACTTCATGTCGAACGACGGCTTCTACTTCGGCGTGCTGCCGGTCCTGGCCGAGGCCGGCGCCGCGCACGGCGTCTCGCCGCTGGAGATCGCCCGGGCCTCCCTCGTCGGCCAGGCGCTGCACATGTCGAGCCCACTCGTCCCCGCCGTGTACGTCCTGGTGGGCATGGCGAAGGTCGAGTTCGGCGACCACACCAGGTTCACCGTGAAGTGGGCGGCGCTGACCTCGCTGGTGGTGCTGGCCGCGGGGATCCTCTTCGGCATCATCTGACCCCGCCGCCGCGGCCATCGGCCGAACGGGCGGACTACGGAGGGTGGCACGCGTTGCGGCCACCCTCCGTAGTCTTTCTTTGACGGATAGTCAGATCACCGGTTGATCCATCCGACGTCCCCACGGCTGGAGGAAATCCGCATGTCCGTCCGTCCCCTGCTGTCCGCCGGCGCGCTCACCGCCGGCGCCGCCCTCGCCGCCCTCACGGCCGCCCCCGTTCCCGCCGCCGCGGCCCCCGGCCCCGCCCCGGGAGAGGGCGGCGACGTGCGGATCCACCAGATCGGCACGCCCTTCGACGATCCGCGCACCGATCCCACGGTCTGCGCCTTCTATCTCGCGGCCACCGGCTTCGGTGCCCTCGACGCCGTGTCCTGGACGATCGCCCCGCAGCCACACGAGGCCGACGGCCACAGCGTCGCCGGCCGCATCAGCCTCACCGGCGGCAGCGGCCAGACCAGTCGGCTCGCGCTCCCCGCCGGGACCTACCGGCTCGGCTGGGCCCGCCAGGGCGCCGAGGGCGTCGGTACGCACAAGGCGTTCACGGTCTCCTGCCCGCCCGACGCGGCGGGCGAAGACGCGAAGAACGGCAACGCCGCCCCTCCGCACGCCCGCGCCGCGGCCGCGCCCGCACCCTACGAGGGCATCCGGGCGGAAGGGGCTCAAGTCACCTCCGCCGACGACGAACGGGCCGACGGAGACAGCACCGTCTTCGGCGTCGGCTCGGGCCTCGCCGCCCTGCTCGCCGGCGGCGCCGGACTCGTCCTCGCCCACCGCAGCCGCCGTCGCGACGATGAGCCCGCGTAACCCCCGGCCCGCGCGGGAGCGCCGCCGCCTGAAGCGGCTCACCCGTACCGCGGGACTCGCCGCCGTCCTCGTCACCGGCCTCGGCTGCTGGTCCCTCGTCGAGGACTCCGGCGACTCCGCCGCCCCGGTCGCGGCCGCCCGGGTCGACCACAAGCCCGGCTACGACACGGCCGCCGAGCGCCCGCCCGCCCCGCTCGCCCGCGCCCGCGCCACCCTGCTCGCGCTGCCCGGCATCACGGTCGAGGCGCCGGTCGTCGCCCTGCCGCTCGCCGGCACCGCCGTACCGGCCGCGCCCGCGCTCGACGACCCCGAGGCCGTCGCCTGGCACGCGAACGGCCCCAGCCCCGGCGAACGGGGCACCGCCGTCATCGTCGGCCGGGGCGGAGCCGCCCACGGGCCCGGCGTCCTGCACGGCCTCGGCGCGCTCCAGCGCGGCAACACCGTCCGCGTCACCCGCGCCGACGGCCTCACCGCCGTGTTCACCGTCGAGGAGGTACGCGCCCACACCGCAGGGGCCGTGCCGCGCGACGAGGCCGCCGACCGCGCCACGGCGCGGGTGCGGGTGATCGCCGTCGACGGCGGCTCCGGCATCGACGTCCGCGGCCGGCTCACCGACGTCACCCGCGAGAAGTGAAGGGGGCGCGGACGCCAGGAGGTGGCCGTTACTGGGGAATTGCCGGCGCAGGGGCGGCGGTTCTGTCCGGGCCCGCGGCGTACGACTGCGAGAGTGGGCGACGCTCCGTGATCACCGTGTGACAAGAAGGAACCCCCCATGGCTCACACCCCGTCACCCGCCCGCACCCGCACCCGCACCCGCCTCGCCCTCGGCGTCGCCGGTCTGCTTCTGCTGGGCGGCGCCCCCGCCGCGTACGCCACGCTCGGCTCGGAGCCGGCCGCTCCGAGCGCACCGGGCTCGGCCGCCACCTCCGCCGCCCCCGCGCTCCGGGGCGAGGCGTACCGCGAGACCCGGCTGCTGTTCGGCACCGAGCGCCCCGACGGCGGTCCGGCCGTCACCGACGCGCAGTTCATGGCCTTCGTCGACAGGGAGGTGACGCCCCGTTTCCCCGACGGCCTCACGGTGCAGGAGGGCCGTGGACAGTGGCGGGACCAGAGCGGCACGATCGAAAGGGAGCGCAGTTACGAGTTGATCCTGCTGTACCCGGCGGTCGAGGCGAAGCTCCGTGATCCCGGGATCGAGCAGGTCAGGGAGGCGTACAAGAAGGCCTACACACAGGAGTCCGTGGGCAGGCTCGACGAGCCGACCCGGGCCGACTTCTGAGACCTGGGGCACGTCCGGAGCCTCTGGCGCCCGAAAACTATCAGCGCTAGTTTGGCGGGGTCGAGAACGGACGTGACGAAGGAGAGCAGCGGATGAAGGCCCACGACGCCCTGTACATCGGCGGGGAATGGCGTCCCGCCGCCTCCACCGAGAGCATCGCCGTCCTCAACCCCGCCGACGAGCAGGTCATCGGCCACGTTCCGGCCGGCACCGCCGAGGACGTCGACGCCGCGGTACGGGCCGCCCGCGCCGCGCTCCCCGGCTGGGCGGCCACCCGGCCCGCCGAGCGGGCCGCCCTCCTGGGCGCGCTCCGCGACGGCCTGCGGGAGCGCGCCGAGGACATAGCCGCCACGGTCACCGCCGAGCTCGGCGCCCCGGCGAAGCTCGCGTCCGCCGTGCACACCGAACTGCCCATCGCCGTCGCCGCCTCGTACGCCGAGCTGGCCGCCACGCACTCCTTCGTGGAGGAGATCGGCAATTCCGTCGTGTACGCCGAGCCGGTCGGCGTGGTCGGTGCGATCACGCCCTGGAACTACCCGCTCCACCAGATCGTCGCCAAGGTCGCCCCGGCCCTCGCCGCCGGCTGCACCCTCGTGCTCAAGCCGGCCGAGGACACCCCGCTGACCGCCCAGCTGTTCGCCGAGGCCGTGGATGCCGCCGGGTTCCCGGCCGGGGTCTTCAACCTGGTCACGGGCCTCGGCCCGGTCGCCGGCCAGGCGCTCGCCGAGCACGCGGACGTCGACCTGGTCTCCTTCACCGGCTCGACCGCCGTCGGCCGGCGGATCGGCGCCCTCGCGGGCGGCGCGGTCAAGCGGGTCGCCCTCGAACTCGGCGGCAAGTCCGCCAATGTGATCCTGCCGAGCGCCGACCTGGCCAAGGCGGTCTCGGTCGGCATCGCCAACGTCATGTCCAACTCCGGCCAGACGTGCAGCGCCTGGACCCGGATGCTCGTCCCCGCCGAGCGGTACGAGGAGGCGGTGGAACTGGCCGCCGAGGCGGTCGCCAAGTACGTTCCCGGCGAGCGCATCGGTCCGCTGGTCAGCGCCGTGCAGCAGGCCCGGGTGCGGGGTTACATCGAGCAGGGGATCGCGGAGGGCGCGCGGCTCGTCGCGGGCGGCCCCGAGGCCCCGCTCGAGACCGGCTACTACGTGGCCCCCACCGTGTTCGCCGACGTCACGCCCGAGATGACCATCGCGCAGGAGGAGATCTTCGGCCCGGTCGTCTCGATCCTGCGGTACGAGGGCGAGGAGGAGGCCCTCGCCCTCGCCAACGGCACCGTGTACGGGCTCGGCGGCGCGGTCTGGGGCGAGCGGAACGAGGCCGTCGCCTTCGCCCGTCGCATGGACACCGGCCAGGTCGACATCAACGGCGGCCGGTTCAACCCGCTGGCGCCGTTCGGCGGTTACAAGCAGTCCGGTGTGGGCCGCGAACTCGGCACGCACGGTCTGGCGGAGTACCTCCAGACCAAGTCCCTGCAGTTCTGAGAGCCGAAGGAGACCACGCGTGATCCGCGCCGCCGTCCTGCCCGCCGTAGGTGCTCCGCTGGAGATCACCGGCGTCGAACTGCCCGAGCCCGGCCCCGGCCGGGTCAGGGTCCGCCTGGCCGCCGCCGGGGTCTGCCACTCCGATCTGTCACTGACCGACGGCACGATGCGGGTGCCCGTCCCCGCGGTCCTCGGGCACGAGGGGGCCGGCACGGTCGTCTCCGTCGGCGAGGGCGTCACCCATGTCGCGCCCGGCGACGGCGTCGTCCTCAACTGGGCCCCGTCCTGCGGGGCCTGCCACCACTGCTCGATCGGCGAGGTCTGGCTCTGTGCCGACGCGCTGACCGGCGCCGGGAGCGTGTACGCCGTCGCCGACGACGGCACCGAACTGCACCCAGGCCTCAACGTGGCGGCCTTCGCCGAGGAGACCGTGGTCGCCGCCAACTGCGTGCTGCCCGTCCCGGACGGCGTCCCGCTGGAGGACGCCGCCCTGCTCGGCTGCGCCGTCCTCACCGGCTGGGGCGCCGTGCACCACTCCGCCCGGGTCCGGGCGGGGGAGTCGGTGGTGGTCTTCGGCGTCGGCGGCGTGGGACTGGCCACCCTGCAGGCCGCCCGGATCGCGGGCGCCGGCCCGATCGTCGCGGTCGACGTCTCGCCGGAGAAGGAGTCGCTGGCCCGGGCGGCCGGGGCGACCGAGTACGTGGTCGCCTCCGACACCACCGCCCGCGAGATCCGGAAGCTGACCGGCGGCCACGGCGCCGACGTGGCCGTCGAGTGCGTCGGCCGCGCGGCCACCATCCGTACCGCCTGGGACTCCACCCGGCGCGGCGGACGCACCACGGTCGTCGGCATCGGCGGCAAGGACCAGCAGGTCACCTTCAACGCCCTGGAGCTGTTCCACTGGGGCCGCACGCTCTCCGGCTGCGTGTACGGCAACTCCGACCCGGCCCGGGACCTGCCGGTCCTCGCCGAGCACATCCGGGCCGGCCGCCTCGACCTGAGCGCCCTGGTCACCGAGCGCATCACCCTGGACGGCATCCCGGGCGCCTTCGACAACATGATCGCGGGCAGGGGCGGCCGGGCCCTGGTCGTCTTCCCGTAGTCAGTCGGCCTGAGCGGCGGCCCGCAGCAGGAGGTCCTCGTAGACCTTCGGGTCGTCGCCCTTGATCACCGGCCAGCCGACCCCGTACGCGCCCTCCCAGCCCACGTCGACGCCCGGGTTGGCGTGGTCCGAGCCGTCCGGCAGGAACAGGTGCGGGCTGCAGGTGATCGCGTCGGTGGCGGACAGGCGCGCGTGGGACGAGAGTTCCGCGCGGGCCCGGCCGTCGTCCAGCGCGTCGGCGAGCGCCCGGACGTCGACCGCGCCGGTGGCGGCGGCCACGTCGAGGATCACCTTCCGGTTGCTGACGCACCGGGACTCGGCCCAGAACGCCCGCCGCAGACCGAGGTCGAGCTGCTCCGAGGCGTGCAGGCTCTGCTCCTTGGCGGCGAGCACCGCCTCCAGCGCCGGCAGCGTCGTCGAGGGGTACAGCCAGTCCTTGGCCTGCCACAGCTGCCAGCCCGCGGCGGGCTCCAGGCTCGCCATGCGGGCCACCTCGCTGTCCGTGCCGGGCCGCGGGCTCGGCGCGTCGTTCAGCAGCTCCAGCGGGAAGGCCCGCAGATCGAACCGGACCCGCTCCTCCAGGCCCAGCCGGGCGCGGGTGGCGTGCAGCCGGTGGACGGCGATGTGCGCGAAGGAGCACCAGATGTCGGAGTAGACGGTGATGACTCCGGCGGGCGGGGTCGTGGTCGTGGCGGACATGAGTCCCTCCATGGGTGTCGTGAGGTGCGATGGGGTTCAGGCGAGCTGGATGGCGAGCGAACCGGCGAGCAGCAGCCCGAGGCCGGTCGCGCGGGGGCCGCTGAGGGCCCGCCGGGGCAGGCGGAACAGGCCGCGCTGGTCGATGAGCGCGGACGTCAGTTGCTGCCCCGTCACGGTGAGCGCGACGGTGACGGCCGCGCCGATCTCCGGGATCAGCAGGAAGGTGCCGGTGACGTAGGCGGCGGCGCAGGCCCCGCCGAGCCAGCCCCACCACGGCATCTTCTTCAGCGGCGCGACCTGCGGCTTCGGCGTGCGCCGGGTCGCGTACAGGACGAGCAGGACCACGGCGATCGCGAAGGTGGCCACGGTGAAGCTGACCACGGCCACCGCCAGCGGCTCCTCCAGCCGGGCCCGCAGCCGGGCGTTGACGGCACCCTGCACCGGGAGCGCGGCGCCCGCGACGATGCCGAGGGCGGGCCAGCCGATCCGGCCGGCCCGGGAGAGACCGGTACCGGCGCCGGTGGGTCCGGCGGCCCGCTGGGCACGGATGATCACCACGATCCCGGCGAGCACCGCGAGTGCGCCGAGCACGACTCCGGCGCTGGGGGCGCGCCGCTCCAGGCCGATCAGGCCGAAGAGGTCGAGCGCGAGCGAGGCGAACATCTGGCCGGTGACGAAGAGGCCCACGGCCGCGAGAGCGCCGAGCCGGGGGAACAGCAGGATGCCGCTGGTGATGTACAGCGGGCTGGCGAGCCCGCCGAGCAGCATCCACCCGTCGACGTCGGGCAGCCGACCTAGCGCGCCGAGCGCACCTGCCGCGGCCGCGAGCACCGCGAGCAGCCCGGTCGCGAGGCCGAGTTGGAGCGTGGAGGCGCCGTACGGGGTGCCGACGGCCTTGTTGAGCTGGAGGTTCGCCGAGGCCTGGACGGCCAGGAGGCAGCCGACGAGCAGGGCGACCGCGAGGAGTGCGGTGTGCATCTGAATCCCCCCTGGCGCAGGCATGGCGAGGCCCGCGCCATAGATAAGTGGACGCTGTGTCCGTTTAGCCTGCCACGCCCGAGCCAAATGGACAAGGTGTCCACTTATTCGGGTGGGGGAAGTAAGGTCGGGGTATGAGCGAGGAGGCAGGCGCCATGGGCGACACGGGCGGGGACGGGCAGCACGGCCGGGCGGCCGGGCCGCGCCGGCGGGCGGACGCGGTGCGCAACCGCGAGCAGATCCTGGCCGCCGCCGAGCGGCTCTTCGCCGAGCGCGACCCGGGGACGGTCACCATGGACGCGGTCGCCAAGGCGGCCGGCGTGGGCCGGGCCACCCTCTACCGCAGCTTTCCCGACCCGTCCTCGATCGCCGTCGCCCTCCTCGACGAGCACGACCGCCGGCTCCAGCAGCAACTCGTCTACGGTCCGCCCCCGTTGGGCCCGGGCGCGCCGCCCGCCGAGCGGCTCGCCGCCTTCTACGCGGGCATGCTCGACCTGCTGCGGCACCACCTGCCGCTGGCGCTGGGCGCGGAGACCGGACAGGCCAGGTTCGAGACCGGCGCGTACGGGTTCTGGCGCGTGCACGTCCGTACGCTGCTCGTCGACGCCGGGGCGGCCGACCCGGACGCGCTGATCGACATCGTGCTCAGCCCGCTGGCCCCCGAGCTCTACCGCTTCCAGCGCTTCGAACGCGGCCTCTCGCACGAGCGGATCGAGGAGTCGCTCGCCGGACTGGCCCGGCGCCTGCTCGGGGCGTGACGCCGCTCAGCGCAGGGCGGCCGGTTCGACGCCGAGCGTCTCGTACAGGGCGCGCTCGCCCTCGGCGGTGACCTTCACCGCGCGCTCCGACCCGATCCGTACGCACCATCCGGCGTCGAGCGCGTGCCGGCAGAGCGCTGCGCCCGCGGTCCCCGCGAGATGCGGGCGGCGCTCTGTCCAGTCGAGACAGCCCCGGGCCATGGGCCGCCGCCCCTTCGTCTCCAGCGCGATCCCCAGCTCGCCGAACCAGGCCACGCCCCGGTCGGTGAGCGCGAACCCGGTGTCCTGGCGCAGCAGTCCGCGCTCCGTCATCGCGTCGGTGACCACGATGCCCAGCCGTCCGGCGAGATGGTCGTAGCAGGTACGCCCCCGGGCCAGCGCCCGCCCGGCGCTCGCGGCCCGCAGCGAACGCGGCGGCTCCGGCGCGGCGGGGGCCGCGGCCGCGGCCAGGTCCTCGACGAGTTGGGCGATCCCGGGCCCGGCGAGCCGCACGTACCGGTGCCGCCCCTGCCGTTCCTCCGCGAGGACCCCGCCGGAGATCAGCTTCCCCAGATGCTCGCTGGCCGTCGACGCCGCCACTCCGGCGTGCCGCGCCAGCTCACCGGCCGTCCAGGCCCGTCCGTCGAGCAGGGCGAGACAGAACGCGGCGCGGGTCTCGTCGGCGAAGAGCGAGGCGAGGGCGGCGAGGTCACGAGAGGCCATGCCCCCAGGATGCCGCGTTCACCGTTCGGCGTCGGCCGAAGCGTTTCGCTGCCGCTCGCGGTACCAGAAGTGCTCGCCCAGCCGGTGGTCGTCCTCGAAGCCCGGTCCGGTCGGCCCGACTCGCCGGTACGCCTCCTCCGTCCGCGGGTCGTTCCGCTTGGCGAGGCCGTACGCGACCTCCAGGCGGAGCAGCAGGTCCTCCTCGTCGAGGAGCGCGTACAGCGCGTCCGCGACGGCGGGCGTGCCGTCCCCGCACGCGGCGAGCCCGGTCGCGGCCCTTCCACGCACCTCCGGGTCCCGGAGCAGGGACAGCAGCGCTTCCCTGACCTCGGCGGTGTGGTCGTACCAGTCGCCGAGGACGTGGCAGGCGCAGGCGCGGACGCGGGCGTCGGGATCCCGGACGAGGGCCAGGAGGGTCTCCCGGGCGACGGGTGTGAGCGGACTGCCCCACGTGCACAGGGCGAACGGCACCTCCGCGCGTACGCGGGGATCGGGATGGCCTGCGTGGCGGAGTCCGACGGCCTCCATGGCAGGGTGTTCGTGATCCGTGAAGACGCTCAGGACCGCGGCGAGCACGCCCGCATCGGTCTCCTCCGCCGACCAGTCCGCAAGGAGTTCGGCGTTCTCCCTCTCGTACGAGTTCCGCGCGCTGCGGCCGGACAGCGCGCCGAACCGGAGGACGTCGAGCACGAACCGCCGGTGCGCGGGATCGGGGTGCCGCCGGTACGCGACGACGGCCGACCGGGTTTGCGGGCTCCGGCGCTGGGAGAGGACCCAGGCGACGGCGCTCCAGTCGACGTGATCCGGCTCGGGACACCGCACGGCCCGGTCCACCAGCTCGTCCACCGGCGTCAGGAGGCGCAGCGCCCACTCCAGGTCGGTCAGGATCGCGCCGTGGCCGGCGCGTACCCGGCGTCCGTCCAGGACGAGTTCGTCGACGTGGTGGTACTCGTCGTCCGGCACCCGGGTCCGCTCACCCGCCGCCGTCCGGGACCGTTCGTACCAGCTCCGCGCGGTCGCGAGGGCCCGCTCTCCCGCGGGCCCCCGGAGCCGCAGTCCGAGGTCGTCCCCCTGTACCGCCTCGAACACCGCCGGCGAACCCGCCTCGATCGCGCGCAGCAGCGGTGTCGTCCCGTCCGGCAGCGGCCGGTCCGGGTCCGCGCCGCCCTCCGTCAGCGCTTCCGCGACCTCCACGGAGTACGACGCGATCGCCGTGCAGAGCACCGGAAGTCCGTCCTCCGTCGCCGTGTCCGGGTCCGTGCCCGCGTCGGTCAGCCGCCGGATCGCCTCCGTGTCCCCGTCCCGTACCGCCGCTATGAGCTCCGCGCCGTCCACTGTCCCCGTACCCCCGTCTCGTACTGCAGCGCCAGCCCGTCGAGCAGAGCCCGCAGTCCCGTCTCGAACGCACCCTCGTCGACCTTCTCCTGACGCTCCGCCAGGAGGTGAGCCTGGCCCAGGTGAGGATAGTCGGCGGGGTCGTACGCGGCCTCGTCGTCGACGAAGCCGCGCGCGAACGAGCCCAGCGCCGAGCCGGTGATGAAGTACCGCATCAGCGCGCCGATGTACGTCGCCTGGGCGGCAGGCCAGCCGGCCCGGACCATCCCGCCGAACACCGCGTCGGCGACCTTGAGGCCGGCCGGGCGGCGGCCCGGGCCATGGGCGAGCAGCGGGACGACGTGCGGGTGGTCGGCGAGGGCGGCCCGGTAGGAGACCGCCCAGTCGTGCAGGGCGGTGCGCCAGTCCCGGCCGTCGGTCTCGTCGAACATCGACAGGTCGATCTTCGCGCTGACCGCGTCGGCGACCGCGTCGAGGATCTCGTCCTTCGTGCGGAAGTGGTTGTACAGCGAGGGGCCGCTGACGCCCAGTTCGGCCGCGAGCCGCCGGGTGGAGAGGGCGGCGAGGCCCTCGGCGTCCACGAGCGCTCCCGCCGTCTCGACGATCCGGTCTCTGCTGAGGAGGGGCTTGCGCGGTCGGGCCATGGCGCACATAGTAGGCGTGCACTTTAAAATTAGCAGTGGTAATTAAACCCGGTACGGGCAGTGCCGCGGGTGACCGAGGGGTGACGCATGAACCTGGAGCTGAGCGAGGAGCAGGAGGCCGCACGGCAGCTCGCCGCGGATTTCGTCGCGCGCGAGGTCACCCCGTACGCGACCGCCTGGGACCGGGCCGAGGAGGTGGACCGGGCGATCGTGAAGAAGCTCGGCGCCGTCGGCTTCCTCGGTCTGACGATCCCCGAGGAGTACGGCGGCTCCGGCGGCGACCACCTCGCGTACTGCCTGGTCACCGAGGAGCTGGGGCGCGGCGACTCGTCCGTGCGCGGCATCGTCTCC
The DNA here is from genome assembly GCF_033343995.1 of Streptomyces sp. HUAS YS2. NCBI lineage: Bacteria > Bacillati > Actinomycetota > Actinomycetes > Kitasatosporales > Streptomycetaceae > Streptomyces > Streptomyces solicathayae. The sequence goes on from NZ_CP137573.1 coordinate 6,378,844, forward strand.
GTCTCGCTCGGACTGGTCGCCAAGACCGTCGCCGCCTGGGGGGACGAGGAGCAGAAGCGCGCCTGGCTGCCCCGGCTGACCGCCGGCGACGCGGTCGGCTGCTTCGGACTGACCGAGCCGGGCACCGGCTCCGACGCCGGCAACCTCGCGACCCGCGCGGTCCGCGACGGCGACGCGTACGTGATCAACGGCTCGAAGACCTTCATCACCAACGGCACGTGGGCCGACATCGTGCTGCTCTTCGCCCGGACGAACGACACCCCCGGCCACAAGGGCGTCTCCGCCTTCCTCGTCCCGGCCGACAGCGCGGGCCTCACCCGCCGCGCGATCCACGGCAAGCTCGGTCTGCGCGGCCAGGCCACCGCCGAGCTGGTCCTTCAGGACGTACGCGTGCCCGCCTCCGCCATGCTCGGTCCCGAGGGCCGGGGCTTCGCGGTGGCCATGTCGGCGCTGGCCAAGGGGCGGATGTCGGTCGCGGCGGGCTGCGTCGGCATCGCCCAGGCCGCGCTCGACGCGGCGGTGCGGTACGCGGGGGAGCGCGAGCAGTTCGGCAAGTCCATCGCCTCGTACCAGCTGGTGCAGGAGCTGATCAGCGACATCGCCGTGGACGTGGACGCCGCCCGGCTGCTGACCTGGCGGGTCGCCGACCTGATCGACCGCGGCGAGGAGTTCGCCACCGCCGCCTCCAAGGCGAAGCTGTACGCCTCCGAGGCCGCCGTGCGCTGTGCCAACAACGCCCTCCAGGTTTTCGGCGGCTACGGCTACATCGACGAGTACCCGGTCGGGAAGCTGCTGCGCGACGCCCGCGTGATGACCCTGTACGAGGGCACGAGCCAGATCCAGAAGCTGATCATCGGCCGCGCGCTGACGGGGGTCTCCGCCTTCTGAGAGCCTGGCGTTCTGAGTACGCGCCTGAGTACCCGGGCGGATGTGGCACGGGGCACATCCGCCCGATCCTGTCGGTCATGAGCGACACACCGATCAAGCAGCAGAACACCGCCGCCTACTACATGCAGGCCGTGATCTCCTTCGGGATCGCCCTGGGCGCCGTGGGCCTCGGCATCCTGAACCTCGACGCGGACGTCTGGGTGCGGGCCTTCCTCGGGATCGCGGTCCTGTACCTGACCACCTCGGCCTTCACGCTCTCCAAGGTGGTCCGCGACCGGCAGGAGGCCGGTCAGATCGTCAGCAGGGTGGACCAGGCGCGCCTGGAGAAGCTGCTCGCCGATCACGACCCTTTCCAGAAGCTCTAAGCGCTTGCTCAGGTTCGTTGTATGGTGTTCGTCCTGACGGCCGGAGAAAGGGCGAACCATGACCGCGGCGGAGGAGACGGTCCTCGGCGAGGACAAGCCGTGGGGTGAGGTCACCCCCGAGGCTGCCCGGAAGCTGCTGGTGGCGGCGGTCGAGGCGTTCGCCGAGCGCGGCTATCACGCCACCACGACCCGGGACATCGCCGGGCGGGCCGGTATGAGCCCGGCCGCGCTCTACATCCACTACAAGACCAAGGAGGAGCTCCTCCACCGGATCAGCCGGATCGGCCACGACAGGGCCCTGGAGATCCTGGAGGAAGCGGCCGCCGGACCCGGCACCGCCGCCGAGCGGCTCGCCGCCGCGGTCCGCTCCTTCGTCCGCTGGCACGCCGAGCGGCACACCACCGCGCGCGTCGTCCAGTACGAGCTGGACGCGCTCGCCCCCGAGCACCGCACCGAGATCGTGGACCTGCGGCGCAAGAGCGAGGCGGCGGTGCGGCGGGTCATCGAGGAGGGCGTCGCGGCGGGCGAGTTCAACGCGTCCGACGTGCCCGGCACCACCGTCGCCATCCTGTCCCTGTGCATCGACGTGTCCCGCTGGTTCAACACCCAGGGCCGCCACACGGCGGACGAGGTCGGCGCGCTCTACGCCGACCTCGTCCTGCGCATGGTGGGTGCGCGGAAGTAGCCGGGAAGCGGGTCAGAAGTAGTAGCGGGACACCGACTCGGCGACGCAGACCGGCTTGTCGCCGCCCTCGCGCTCGACCGTCACGGTCGCGGTGACCTGCACGCCGCCACCGGCCTCCGTGACCTCGGTGAGCACGGCGGAGGCGCGCAGCCGCGAGCCGACCGGCACGGGGGCGGGGAACCGGACCTTGTTGGTGCCGTAGTTGAGGCCCATCTTCATGCCCTCCACCCGCATGATCTGCGGGACGAGGGTGGGCAGCAGGGAGAGCGTCAGGTAGCCGTGCGCGATCGTCCTCCCGAACGGGCCCGCCGCGGCGCGCTCCGGGTCCACGTGGATCCACTGGTGGTCCCCGGTGGCGTCGGCGAAGAGGTCGATCCGCTTCTGCTCGATCTCCAGCCAGTCGCTGTACCCCAGCTGCTCGCCCACCCCGGCGCGCAGCTCCTCGGCGGAGGTGAAGATCCTCGGCTCGGCCATGTCCCTGCTCCCTCTCACGATGAAAACTAAGCGACTGCTTAGCATGTGGGGTGCGCGGGCTCCTGTCAATGGCGGGACAGTAGGGTTCGGGGAGTGCCGCAGATTCCAGAGAAGATCCACGAGCTCACGGTCGGTCAGCTGTCCGCGCGCAGCGGGGCGGCGGTGTCCGCCCTCCACTTCTACGAGTCCAAGGGCCTGATCAGCAGCCGCCGGACGACGGGCAACCAGCGCCGCTTCGGGCGCGACGCACTGCGCCGGGTCGCCTTCGTGAGGGCCGCGCAACGGGTCGGAATCCCGCTCGCCACCATCCGCGAGGCACTCGCCGAACTGCCCGAGGAGCGCACGCCGACCCGCGAGGACTGGGCGCGGCTCTCCGAGACGTGGCGGTCCGAACTCGACGAGCGGATCAAGCAGCTCGGCCGGCTCCGTGACCACCTGACCGACTGCATCGGCTGCGGATGTCTGTCGCTCGAGACCTGTGTGCTGTCCAACCCCGACGACGTGGTCGGAGAGGGGCTGACGGGCTCGCGGCTGTTCGCGGAGCGCAAGCCGGCGCAGTGACGGGCGGGGCCGACGGACACGGCCCGTGCGCGACGCGCCCCGGCCGAACGCCGGGCGGACCGGCCGGAACGTCGGGTGGTGGGGACCCGCCCCCCGCGCGGGTCCCCACCGGCTTCGCCGCCGGCCTACTCGTACTCGGTGCCGCCCTTGCGGGTCAGGTAGGCCGGGCTCACGGACTTGGCGATCGCCCGGCCGCCGACGACCGGGCTGTACCGCCCGGTCGCGGACCGGATCACGACGCCCTCCCGAAGATGCAGTTCCTTCCCGGACACCGTCTCCCGGCCGCTGGACAGCTCGAGCACCCGCTCGACGTCGTACGGTCCGGTGTACAGCCGTGGTACGAGGGGCAGTTCGCCGTCCTGCAGGACCTGCGCCGGGTCGAGCCAGACGACCGCGCCGTCGATCTCGGCGGACACGTCGAAGACCGCGTAGCCGACGCCTTCCTCGGTACGGGAGTTCGCCCCGTACGCCAGGTCCTGCACACCCGCGCCGTACACCTCGCCGAAGACGCCGACCCGGCGCGCGCCGAGGCGCTCGGCCAGCGCCGCCGCGACCGCCGGGACGCCGTGTCCGAGCACCGCCCGCCAGTACAGGTTGCGCGGGTCCTCCTTCAGGGCCAGGCCCTTCGCGCCGAAGCCCTTGGAGGAGACCTGGACGCGGCCGTCCTCGGCGAAGTACGTCACCAGGCAGGCCGTGCCGTGCAGCTTCTCCGTCAGCACCACCGGCTCACCCGGCTCGAAGATGTCCGGATACCGCTGGATGTTCTCGATGTCCGTCCACGGCAGCAGGTCCGGCGCCTGCTCCACGTCGCCGTCCATCGTCGTCGGGATCGGCGGCGCCCACTTGCTGATCCCGAGCCGCTCCGCGAAGTCCCGGCCCTCGGTCGCTGCCGCCACCAGGTCCACGTCCGCCAGCGCTTTCGGCCGGCACACGATCCCCTGGGACAGCTCGCCGCGCAGCCGGACCGCCTTCACCCGGTCCGACGCCCTGCCCGCGAGTCGCCCGGTGAGCCCCAGCTCCTCGATCAACCCGGCCGGGAGAACGGCCTGTTCGGGGATGTAGACGGCGACGTCACCGGTCCGGTAGGCCCCCTTGGCCACGACGGCGCGGTAGAGGCCCACCTGGGCCAGCTCCAGTGCGTCGGCGTTGGGATGGGGGTGTACGGCCAGGACTTCGGCGGTCACGCGCAGGGTGGACATGTCAGGGCTCCGGGTGCTCGGGTTTCTGCGTCATCGGTGGCACTCTGCCGAGCCGGAAAACCCCTGGGCCACGGGTTTTCGCTTCTGTTAGCGTCGCGCGGCGTCCCGGGCGCGGGCCCCTGCCTCCGCTACGAGTTCGGCGTTGGACCGGGCCGGCGTCCCGTCCGGCAGGACGAGGGTGTCCTCCAGGCCGATCCGCGTGTCCAGGCCGGACGCCAGGGCCAGGTCGAGCACCGGCCAGGCGGCCCCCTCCTCGCCGTGCAGCAGGACCGGCCGGCCGTGCGCCGTTCCCAGTTCCGAGAGCAGGGCGCGCGCCGTCCCGACGGCCGTTGCCGGATCACGGTCCGTCACCTCGGCCAGCACCCGCAGGACGTGCGGCGCCAGCGGGGAGCGCAGGAACCGGGACGGGCCGTCCGTGCCCGACCACAGGCCCGCCTCCACCGCCACCCCGCGGTCGAGCAGCGCCGCGGCCAATTCCTCCGCACCCGGTTCGTGCCAGTTCACCGAGGCGTGGTCGGGCAGCACCGTCCAGGCGCGGACGCGTTCCACCCGCCGCACCGGGTCCGGCTCCGCCCAGGCGCCCGTCGTCACGCCCAGCGGCACGGAGACCGCCGACCGGATCGCCGGGAGCACCTGTGCGAGGACGCGCGGCGAGAGCGTGTCCCTGCCGCACGGCGTCTTCGGGTGGACATGGACGTCCGCGGCCCCGGCGGCGACCGCAGCGGCCGCCGACGCGGCCATCGCCCCGGGCGACATCGGCACCGCCGCCGCGTCCCCGGGGCCCCGGCTCCCGTTGAGACAGACCTGAATCATCGGCTCACGGGCTCACCGCGACACGGCTCACCGCATAACGGCTCACGGGCTCACCGCGACACGGCTCACCGCATAACGGCTCACGGTTCCCCGCATCACCGCTCCCTGCGTCACGCCGCCGACACCAGGCGCGCGTGCCCCGCCCCCGGCGTCAGGACCGCCGCCGGCAGCGTCACCCCGCACGTCCCGCACACCGGCTCGGGCCGCCGCTCGATCCGTGTCCCCGCGCAGACCGGGCAGTGCGCGCCCGGCGCGGCCCGCAGCGCGGATATGAGCCGGCGCAACACCTCGGCCAGCGGTTCCGACGGATGTACGGCCGGATCGTCGCACCGCGCGACCCCGTTGCCGCCCCACGTACGGCGGTGCCAGTCGTCCACCGAGCCGGGCCGGCGCAGTCCGCCGTGCTTCTCGCGGCGCCGCCGTGCGGCGAACTCCGCCTCGTACGCGAGCCACACCGCCCGCGCCTCCTCCAGCTCGTCGAGCGCGGCCACCAGCCGCCCCGGATCGGGGTCCCGGTCCTCCTGCCCGAACCCGTGCCTGCGGCACAGATGCGCCCAGGTCGCCCGGTGCCCGTACGGCGCGAACCGCTCCAGGCACTTGCGCAGCGAGTACCTCCGCAGCGCGGGATCGCACCCCGGATCACGTACCTGTCTGGCGAGACTCCGGAAACCGGCCATCGCTCCGCCACCTCCGTCGCTGGTGCTTCGGCGTCATGAGAGGGACGAACGAGTGGCCTTCCGTGTTCCATCGAAATTCCGATGGGAGCCATCAATGGCGTGGAAGCGACGGGTGGGAATGCGGCGGAACGTCCGCCTCCGCGCCCTCGTTCAGCGCCCGAAGCGGCCCGCCGACACCACCACCCGGGCCAGCTCCGGATGGCAGATGTCACTGTGCGCGCCCGACGGCGGCCCGCCGGTCCGCACCACCGACGCCGCGTCCACGTTGACGCACCCGGACCCCGGGACCCCGGACCGCAGCGCCTCGTCCAGCGTCAGGGACCGGGTGCCCGGCACCGCCTGGATGCCGTCGTGCCCGATCGCCCACCAGCGCCGGTCCAGGCCCACCACCTGCGAGTCGTCGCGGGCCAGCCGCGAGGCCAGCGGGTAGATGACCCCGAGCGCCGAGTCGTGCCGCGAGTAACAGGCGACCACGGGTCCGTCCACCCGCCGCTGCATGTCCCGCAGGGCGCCGGAGGCGTCCCGGTCGTGCGGCAGGCTCGACGCGAACGCGTAGTGGGAGAAGGCCCCTTGGAGGAGCGTCACGGACTTCACGTTCCGGGTCCCGGAGGGCAGTCCGCGCAGCGCGAAGGAGACCAGCCGGGCGCCCATGCTGTGGCCGACGAGATGCACCCGCAGGGCGGGGGTCGTCCTGGCGAGTTCCCCGAGCAGCGGCCCGAGGCCCCGCTCGCCGACCTTCCCGGCCCGCCGCTTCATCGTGTAGTACGTGGCCTGGCGCAGCGCCTCCTCGGCGCCCTTCCACAGCCGGCCGAGCCCGCCGCCGAACAGCGCCGGCCCGCCCCCGTCCGTCAGGGACTCCAGCGCCTCGGCGAACATCCCGTACACCTCGACCGGGTCCCCGGTCAGGAACTCCGGCACGCCCTCCTCGGCCCCGCCGTCCGGCACCGCGCCCGCCCGGCCGACGTCCGTGAGGTCCCGCAGCAGCGCCCCGAACTCCGCGAACGCCCCCTCGTCCGAGGGCCGTTCTGTCAGCAGCGCGCCGAGCCGCCCGACCGCGCCCTCCTTGCCCGGGAACTGCGCGGTCAGGCCCTCGAAGTCCGGGATCGGTTCGTCCGTGAACATCATCGACGGCCAGAACACGCCCGCGTAACCGACCCGCGCCCCGGCGCCCACCAGTCCGGGGAAGGGCGCCAGGAACGCCCCGTACAGCCGGGAGGCCACGGACCGTGAGCTGTTCCAGCCGTGCGCGAACAGCACCAGGTCGGTGACCCCGAGCCGGGCGAGGACCTCGCGCTGCCCCGCCGCGCCGTCGCCGTCCTTGTCGAACACGACCTCCAGGTACGGCTGCACACTCATGGGCCTGTCCCTCCGCGTCGAGGACCGCTGCCCTGGCAGCATCCTGCGGAACCGGAGGGACGACCAGACCTGCCGCAGCCGCTTACCTGTACAGCAGGTACCCCTCGCGCACCGACCGGAAGGCCGCCAGGTCGGCGTCCCAGGCCGCCACGACCTCGTCCGGCTCCGCGCCCGCGTCGACCAGGGTGCGCACCCGGGTCGAACCGGTCAGCTTGTCGATCCAGTTGTCCGGCCGCCAGGCGAAGCCGCTCCACGACCGCTTCGCCGTCACCAGCAGCGCGACGCCGGTCCGCACCGGGTCGAACGCCGCCCGGTCGTGCACGTGCAGCTGCACCCCGCCGACCGTCTTCCCCTGGAACTTGGAGAACGTCGGCGCGAAGTAGGCCTCCCGGAACCGGACGCCCGGCAGCTCCAGCGCGTTCGCCGCCTCGGCCCAGCGCCGGTCCACGCCCTCCGCACCGAGCAGCTCGAACGGCCGGGTCGTGCCCCGGCCCTCGGACAGGTTGGTGCCCTCGAACAGGCAGGTCCCGGAGTACACCAGGGCCGTGTCGGGCGTCGGCATGTTGGGGCTCGGCGGCACCCACGGCAGCCCGGTCGCGTCGAAGAACTCCGACCGCCGCCAGCCCGTCATCCGTACCGTCTCCAGCGCCACCGGCCGCGCCAGGAACTCCGCGTTGAACAGCAGCGCCAGCTCCGCCACCGTCATTCCGTGCGCCTGCGCGATCGGCTCGCGGCCCACGAAGGTCGCGAACGCCCGGTCCAGGACCGGACCGAGCGCCGCCCGCCCGGTCACCGGGTTGGGCCGGTCGAGGACCACGAACCGCTTGCCCGCCAGCGCGGCCGCGACCATGCAGTCGTACATCGTCCAGATGTAGGTGTAGAAGCGCGAGCCCACGTCCTGGATGTCGAAGACCACGGTGTCCACGCCCGAGGCGGTGAAGACGTCCGCCAGTGGCTGACCGCTCTTCAGGTACGTGTCGTACACCGGCAGCCCGGTCGCCGGGTCGTCGTAGCGCCCCTCCGAGCCGCCGGCCTGCGCCGTGCCCCGGAAGCCGTGCTCCGGCCCGAACACCGCGACCAGGTTCACCCGGTCGTCGGCGTGCATCACGTCGACGATGTGCCGGGCGTCGGGGCTGACGCCGGTGGGGTTGGTGACGACGCCGACCTTCTGTCCGGACAGCGCCGCGAAACCGTCGGCGGCCAGCCGCTCGAAGCCGGTGCGCACCCGCCCGCGCCGCTCGTCCTGGGCGCGCGCCGGCCCGCCGGTGACCGCGACCGCGCCCAGCGCGCCGCCGCCGGCCAGCAGGCCCCGTCTGGACAGGCTCATGCGGATACCTCCTTGATCGCCTTTCCTGACATGGCCACGCACGCTAGCGCGGAGTCGGCGGCGGGGGAACGAGGCGTGCGCACGGGGACTTCCCTCGCTACATACCGACTGGTTAGTCTGCTCGCGCGGTCCCACGGTCGCACGGTCGCAACGGAGAGGCGGGTATCGATGAGCTCGGTGCAGGGAGCGGGAGTGGTCGTCACGGGCGCGGGCGGCGGGATCGGTGCCGCGCTGGCCCGCCGGTTCGCCGCCGAGGGCGCGCGGGTCGTCGTCAACGACCTCGACCCCGGCCGCACCAAGGCGGTCGCCGACGAGATCGGCGCCACCGCCGTCCCCGGCGACGCCTCCGCGATCGTCGAGGAGGCCCGCGAGGCGCTCGGCGGCAGGGTCGACGTGTGGTGCGCCAACGCCGGGCTCGCCTCGCCCGGCGACGCCTTCGCCGACGAGGAGGTCTGGGCCGCCGCCTGGGACGTCAACGTCATGGCCCACGTCCGCGCCGCCCGCGCGCTGCTCCCCGACTGGCTGGAGCGCGGCAGCGGACGCTTCGTCTCCACCGTCTCCGCCGCCGGGCTGCTCACCATGGTCGGCGCGGCCCCGTACAGCGTCTCGAAGCACGGCGCGTACGCCTTCGCCGAATGGCTCTCGCTCACCTACCGGCACCGCGGGATCAAGGTCCACGCGATCTGCCCGCAGGGCGTGCGCACCGACATGCTGACCGCCGCCGGATCGGCCGGCGAACTCGTCCTCGCACCCACCGCCATCGAGCCCGAGGACGTCGCCGACGCCCTGTTCGAGGGCATCGAGGCCGACCGCTTCCTGATCCTGCCGCACCCCGAGGTCGCCGACTACTACCGCGCCCGGGCCGCCGACCCCGAACGCTGGCTCGGCAACATGAACCACATCCAGCGGAAGTGGGAAGGAGCGGGCGCGTGACGGACTCCAGGGAAGGCGTCGAATCGGTCTACGCGGCCATGCCGTGGCTGGCACAGCTCACCGACGCCCAGCGCGCGCCCGTCACCCCGCCGCCGACCGTCCTGCACGCCTTCCGGGCCGCCGCGGCCGCCCACCCCGACCGCGCCGCCCTCGCCTACTTCGACGGCCGGCTGAGCTACCGCGAGACCGACGCGCTCTCCGACTCCGTCGCCGGACACCTCGCCGCCCGCGGCCTCGGCCGCGGCGACCGGGTGGCGGTCATGCTCCAGAACAGCCCGCACTTCGTGCTCGCGCTGCTCGGCGCGTGGAAGGCCGGTGCGACGGTCGTCCCGCTCAACCCGATGTACAAGTCCGCCGAGGTGGCGCACGTCCTGGACGACTCCGGCGCCACCGCCCTCGTCTGCGCCGACCGGACCTGGCACGCCTACCTGCGGGAGACCGCCGCCGCCTCCCCGGTCCGCATCGTCCTGACCGCCTGCGAGCGCGAGCTGCAGACCCGCGACGACCCGCGGGTCCTCGGCTTCGAGCCCGCCCCCGTCCCGGCCGACGAGGCGGACGACCTGCTCACCGTCGCCCGCGCCGGCCACCCGGCCCCCGAGGACCGCACGCCCGGCACCGACGACATCGCCCTGATCAGCTACACCTCCGGCACCAGCGGCACCCCCAAGGGCGCCATGAACCTGCACCGGGGCATCGTCCACAACGCGGAGCGCCAGCGCACCGGCCACCCCGTCCCGCCCGGTGGCACGTACTTCGCGCTCGCCCCGCTCTTCCACATCACCGGCATGGTCTGCGAGCTCGGCGCCTGCTTCGCCAACGCGGGCACCCTCGCCCTCGCGTACCGCTTCGACGCCGGGGTCGTCCTCGACGCCTTCCTGGAGCACCGCCCGGCGTACACCGTCGGCCCGTCCACCGCGTTCATGGCGCTCGCCGCCCATCCCGGCGTCACCCGCGACCACTTCGCCTCCTTCCTGGTGATCTCCTCGGGCGGGGCCCCCGTGCCGCCCGCCCTGGTGGAGCGGTTCCGGGCCGGCTTCGGCCCGTACATCCGCAACGGCTACGGCCTGACCGAGTGCACCGCCCCCTGCGCCGCCGTCCCCCCGGAGAAGGACGCCCCGGTCGACCCGGCCTCCGGCACCCTCTCCGTCGGCGTGCCGGGACCCGACACGCTCGTCCGGATCCTCGACGAGGAGGGCCGCGAGGTCCCGTTCGGCACGCAGGGCGAGATAGCCGTGCGCGGACCGCAGGTCGTGCCCGGGTACTGGCGGCTCCCCGAGGCCACCGCGCAGACCTTCCCGGACGGCGAACTGCGCACCGGAGACATCGGCTTCATGGACCCCGAGGGCTGGCTGTACGTCGTCGACCGCAAGAAGGACATGATCAACGCCTCCGGGTTCAAGGTCTGGCCCCGCGAGGTCGAGGACGTGCTCTACACCCACCCGGCCGTCCGCGAGGCCGCGGTCGTGGGCGTCCCCGACGCCTACCGGGGCGAGTCGGTGAAGGCGTACGTCAGCCTGCGCCCCGGCGCCGCCGCCGGGCCCGCCGAGCTCTCCGCGTACTGCGAGGAGCGGCTGGCGGCGTACAAGTACCCACGCGAGGTCGAGATCCTGGCGGAGCTGCCCAAGACGACAAGTGGGAAGATCCTCAGAAGGGAACTGCGTTCCCGGAAGTAGCGTCGCAAGCAGGACACGGATCACGAGAGAAAGGTGGCGGCACATGGCCAGGACGACGGACGGGAGCGGTACGCCCGTCCCGCAGAGGCTGCTGGCCGCCGCCACCCGGCTCTTCGCCGAGCAGGGGTACGACCGGACCTCCGTACAGGAGATCGTCGAGGCGGCCGGCGTCACCAAGGGCGCGCTGTACCACTACTTCGGCTCCAAGGAGGACCTGCTCCAGGAGGTCTACGCGCGGGTACTGCGCCTCCAGCAGGAGCGCCTCGACGCCTTCGCCGACGCCGACGAGCCGATCGAGAAGCGGCTGCGGGGCGCCGCGGCCGACGTGGTGGTCACCACCATCGAGAACCTCGACGACGCCTCGATCTTCTTCCGCTCGATGCACCACCTGAGCCCGGAGAAGAACAAGCAGGTGCGGTCCGAGCGCCGGCGCTACCACGAGCGGTTCCGGGCGCTGATCGAGGAGGGCCAGCAGAGCGGGGTGTTCTCCTCCGCGACCCCGGCCGACCTGGTGGTCGACTACCACTTCGGCTCGGTGCACCACCTGTCCACCTGGTACCGCCCCGACGGTCCGCTCACTCCGCAGCAGGTCGCCGACCACCTGGCCGACCTGCTGCTCCGGGCGCTGCGCCCGTAGCGGCGTGCCCGGCCACCCGGATCGGGCGGTCGGGCACGCGGAACATGCGGTCGGGCAGGCGGATCATGCGGCCGGGCAGGCGGGGGCTCAGCGGTACTTCTTCAGCTCCTGACGCGCCAGCGACCGCTGGTGCACCTCGTCCGGACCGTCCGCCAGCTTCAGCGTCCGCGCCCCGGCCCAGAGTTCGGCCAGCGGGAAGTCCTGCGAGACGCCGCCCGCGCCGTGCAGCTGGACCGCCTTGTCGATGATGTCCACCACCGCGCGCGGGGTGGCGATCTTGATGGCCTGGATCTCCGTGTGCGCGCCCCGGTTGCCGACGGTGTCCATCAGCCAGGCGGTCTTCAGGACCAGCAGCCGCAGCTGCTCGATCGTCACCCGTGCGTCCGCGATCCAGTTCTGCACCACGCCCTGCTGGGCGAGCGCCTTGCCGAAGGCGTTGCGGGAGACCGCGCGGCGGCACATCAGCTCCACGGCCCGCTCGGCCATGCCGATCAGCCGCATGCAGTGGTGGATCCGGCCCGGGCCGAGCCGGGCCTGGGCGATGCCGAAGCCGCCGCCCTCCTCGCCGATCAGGTTCGCGGCGGGCACCCGGACGTCCTCGAAGACCACCTCGGCGTGGCCGCCGTGGGAGTGGTCCTCGTACCCGTACACCTGCATCGCGCGCCGCACGTCCAGGCCCGGGGTGTCCCGGGGGACGAGGATCATCGACTGCTGGCGGCGGATGTCCGGGCCGTCCGGGTCGGTCTTGCCCATGACGATGAAGATCCTGCAGTCCGGGTTCATCGCCCCGGAGATGTACCACTTGCGGCCGTTGATGACGTAGTCGTCGCCGTCGCGCGTGATCCGGGTCTCGATGTTGGTGGCGTCCGAGGAGGCCACCTCCGGCTCCGTCATGGCGAACGCGGACCGGATCTCCCCGGCGAGCAGCGGCTCCAGCCACTGCTTGCGCTGCGCCTCGTCGCCGAAGAGGGCCAGCACCTCCATGTTTCCGGTGTCCGGGGCCGCGCAGTTCAGTGCGGTCGGCGCCAACTGCGGGCTGCGGCCGGTGATCTCGGCCAGCGGCGCGTACTGGAGGTTGGTGAGCCCCGCGCCGTACGCGCTGTCCGGAAGGAAGAGGTTCCACAGGCCCTGCCGCCGGGCCTCGGCCTTCAGGTCCTCCACGACCTGCGGGGTGTCCCACGGCGAGGCGAGCCGGGCCCGCTGCTCGTGCGCGACCTCCTCGGCCGGGTAGACGAACTCGTCCATGAAGGCCAGCAGTTTCGCCCGCAGTTCCTCGGTCCGGGCGTCGAATGCGAAGTCCATGCGGGGTCAGCCTTCCTGGAGGGTGGTGAGGCCGTGCTCGATGAAGACGGGGACCAGGTCGCCGATCCGGTCGAAGCCGGCGCCGACGGTCTGCCCGAGGGTGTAGCGGTAGTGGATGCCCTCGAGGATCACGGCGAGCTTGAACCACGCGAAGGCCGTGTACCAGGAGAGGCCGGAGGTGTCGCGGCCCGAGCGGGCTGCGTACCGCTCGATCAGCTCGGCCGGGTCGGGGTGCCCGGCGGCGCCGGCCGTGGTGCTGACGGGCGAGTCGGGCAGGTCCAGCTTCGCGCTGTACATCACGAGCAGGCCGAGATCGGTCAGCGGGTCGCCGAGGGTGGACATCTCCCAGTCCAGGACGGCCTTGATCCGGTCGTCCTCGCCGATCAGCACGTTGTCCAGCCGGTAGTCGCCGTGCACGACCGTCGGCGCGGGGGAGACCGGCAGCGCGCGGCCGAGGGCGGCGTGCAGTTCGTCGATGCCGGGCAGCTCGCGGTTGCGAGAGGCGTCCAGCTGCTTGCCCCAGCGGCGCAGCTGGCGGTCGAGGAAGCCTTCGGGGCGGCCGAAGTCGCCGAGGCCGACGGCGGCGGGGTCGACGGCGTGCAGGTCGACCAGCGTGTCGACGAGGCCGAGGACGGCGGCGCGGGTGCGCTCCGGGCCGAGCGGGGCGAGCTGCTCCGCCGAGCGGTACAGGGTGCCGGCCACGAACTCCATGACGTAGAACGGCGATCCGAGCACCGACTCGTCCTCGCAGAGCAGCACCGGCTCCGGGACGGGCACGCCGGTCGGGTGCAGCGCGCTGATCACCCGGTGCTCGCGCTTCATGTCGTGCGCGGTGGCCAGGACGTGGCCGAGCGGCGGGCGGCGCACCACCCACCGGCCGGCGCCGTCGGTGACGACGTACGTGAGATTGGAGCGGCCGCCCTCGATGAGCCGGGCGCGGAGCGGTCCGCTCACCAGACCGGGCCGCTCGCGGTCGAGGAAGCCGCGCAGCCGCTCGGGGTCGAGGCCTGGTGGGGGACTGGAGCTCATGGTGCGTACCTCCGGGACGGGAGTGGCAGACCGGTCGCCGCCATCATGACCGACCAGTCGGTATGTAGTCCAGAGGGGTCCCGCCGGAACGCCGGACAGGGGGCTGTCGGGCCGGCCCGACAGCCCCCTGATTCCGGCCCCCGGGCGGGCCTCAGGCGTGGCAGGCGACCGGCACGCCGCCGTTCATCGCCGCCATGTCGCCGAAGACCGCCGCCGGGTCGAGCGGCGAGCCGGGCGGCAGCCCGTCCAGCTCGGCGTACGCCCGGTGCAGGTTGGCCACCAGCCGCTCGCTCTCCCGCCAGGCCGCGAACTCGCCGAGGTCGGCCGTGCGCGCGGCCTCCAGCGGGCTCGCGCCCCTGGTGTGCCCCTCGCGGGCCAGCTCGGCGACCCAGCGCAGATAGCGCTCCGTCGCGTCGTACGCGGACGGGTCCGTCACCGGCCCGTGCCCCGGCACCACCCGCTCCGCGTCCAGCGAGCGCAGCATCTCCAGGGCGCGCAGCGAACCGGCGACCGACCCCATCGGCACGAACGGCGTCCCGCCGTGGAAGATCAGGTCGCCGGTGAACACCACGCCCTGCTCCGGGAGATGGACGACGGAGTCGCCGGTGGTGTGCGCGACGCCCGGGTGCACCAGCCGGACCTCGAGCCCGCCGACGTGCAGGGTCAGCCGCTCGCTGTACGTGAGGGAGGGCGGCGTGATCCGGATCTCGCCGAAGTCGGTCTGCGGCCACAGCAGATGGAGCTGCCGTCCGGCGGCGAGCTGCTCGGTCCGGCAGGAGTCGTGCCCGACGACCCGCGCGGCCGGCGTGAACACCCCGTTGCCGTAGGTGTGGTCGCCGTGGTGATGGGTGTTGACGATCGTGCGGGGCAGCGGAAGTCCCGCGCCGAGCACCGCGTCCCGCAGCAGCAGCGCGCGGCGCTCGGTCGCCGCCGTGTCCACCAGGAGGCTCTCCCCGGCGTCGCCGAGGATGCCCGCGTTGTTGAGGCACCAGCCGCCGTCGGGCTGCACGAACGCGTGCACTCCCGGGGCGAGTCGGACGGTGTAAGGATCGGTCGCGGCCATGAGAATCCCCCCGGCGGGCTCGACGGTTCGGCGAAAGCCTGCCAGTCGGACCGCCGCGGGGGAAAGCCGGGCGCGCGCCCGGGGGCACCGCTCGGCTCAGTGGTCGTCCCAGTGGTTGCCGTGCGCCGCGTGCCGGTGTCCGTCGTGCATGTAGTCGAGGTGGTCGCCGTGCGTGACGGCGGTGTGGCCGCACTCCGGCCCGTGTGTGTGGTCCGGGTGTGTGTGCTGGACGTGGTTCACGGGCTCGCACTCGTCCCAGTGGCCGGAGTGCTCGCGGTGCAGGTGCCCGTCGTGGGCGTAGTCGAGGTGGTCCCCGTGCTCGACGGCGGTGTGCCCGCACGTCGGCCCGTGGGTGTGCGCGTGGGTGGGGTGCTCGTGGTGGAGGAGGGTCATGACGTCGCCTCTGTGAGGGGAGTGGTGACCTCCTCAGGCTAGTCCGAAATGCCCGAGTCGTCCTCGTCCCAGCCCTGTGCCGTGACGAACGCGTCGCCGTGCTCCGCGGACCATCGCCCGAGCGCCTCGATCGGGCCGAGCAGCGTCCGCCCCAGCGCGGTCAGCGCGTACTCGACGCGCTGTGACCCGTCGTACGCACGCCGCTCCACCAGTCCGTACCCGCTCAGCCGGCGCAGCGTCTCGGTGAGCACCTTGGCGCTGATCCCGCCGATCTCCGCCCGCAGTTCGCCCGGGCGGCGCGGCCCCTCAGCGAGGGCGTACAGGAGCACCGGATTCCAGGTGTTCGCCAGCAGGTCGAACCCGAGCCGGGCCCGGCAGTCGGCCAGTAACCGGTCGGTCATCGGCCGCACCGCCCGCTCACGCACCATCCGGTAACCATGGCTTTTCCTAACGTCGTTCGCATCACCCGGGAGCACCCGTGCCGTCCCGGACCACCCAGGTCATCACACATCACAGGGAGCGGACATGCGCATAGGAATACTCGGCACCGGCAACATGGCGGAGGCACTCGGCGGCCAGTGGGCCCGGGCCGGACACGAGATCCTCGTCGGCGGCCGGAGCGCCGAGCGGGCCGCCGCCCTCGCCGGGCGGATCGGCGCCCGCGCCGGCACTCTCAAGGAGGCGGCCCGGTTCGGCGAGGCCGTCCTGCTCGCCCTCCCGCACGACACCGTGCTCGACGTGCTCGGGGGCGCCGGCGACCTGGGCGACCGGATCCTGATCGACTGCACCAACGCCATCGGCCCCGGCCTGCTGCTCACCACCGGCCCCGGCCCGGGCGCGGCCCGGCGCATCGCCGCGGCCACCGGAGCCCGGGTGGTGAAGGCGTTCAACCACGTCACCCCGACGGTGTGGAGCCGCACCCCGCCGGTCTTCGCCGACGGTCCGCTGACCGTCCCGCTCTGCGGGGACGACGCGGACGCCCTCGCCGCCGTCGCCGGGCTGGCGAAGGACATGGGCTGCGATCCGCTGGTCGCCGGTCCGCTGGCCCGCGCCGATCTGCTGGAGGCGACCACCGCGTTCCTCATCGGCTTCTGGCACGCCGGCCGGGACCCGCGCACCATGCTGCCGCCGCCGGCGGCGCTCGGCGGCTGACGCCCGCCCGGGGGAGTCCCGCTTGCGGCGGCTGGGGAGCGCCCCGATGGTTCGGGGTATGAAGGCGATCAGCTACAGCCGGTACGGCGGTCCCGAGGTGCTGGAGTACGGCGACCGGCCGCAGCCCAAGATCGGGCCCGACGGGGTGCTCGTCAAGGTGCGCGCGGCGGCGGTCAACCCGGTCGACCGGAAGGCCCAGGCCGGCCACCTGGACGGGATGCTGGACGCTGTCTTCCCCGTGATCCCGGGCTGGGACGTGTCCGGGGTCGTCGTCCAGCCCGGCGTCTCGGTCACCGAGTTCGCGGTCGGCGACGAGGTCATGGGCTACGTCCGCGAGGACTTCCTGTCCCGGGGCACCTTCGCCGAGTACGTTGCCGCGCCGGTGCGCACCCTGGCCCGCAAACCGCGCAACATGAGCTTCGAGGAGTCCGCCGCGCTGCCGCTGGCCGGGCTCACCGCGTACCAGGCACTGCACCGGGCCCTGCGGGTCCGCGCGGACGAGACCGTGCTCGTGCACGCGGCGGCGGGCGGGGTCGGTTCCGCCGCCGTTCAGATCGCCCGGCATCTCGGCGCACGGGTGATCGGCGCGGCCCGCGAGCCGGGCCAGGACCGGATCCGCGAGCTGGGCGCCGAGCCGGTCGTCTACGACGAGTCGTCCTTCGTCGACCAGGTCCGCGCGCTGGCGCCGGACGGCGTGGACGCGGCCCTCGACACCATCGGCGGCACGTTCCTCAAGCAGACCCTCGACGTCCTCGCCCCCGAGGGCCGTCTCGTCTCGATCGCGGACGGCGAGGTGATCGGCCTCGGCGGCCGGTACGTCTGGGTGCGCCCCGACGCCGAGGACCTGGCCGCCCTGGCCCGCCTGGCCGAGGAGGGCGCGCTCACGGTCCGGGTGGCCCGGACGTACCCCCTGGAGGAGACGGCCGAGGCCCACCGCGCCCACACCGAGGGCGGCCTGAACGGCAAGGTCGTGGTCACCGTCCCGTGGACGGACCCGGGCGAGGCGGACTAGGCCGCACGCCGGCCGGGTCCGGGCGACCGTCGAGCGGGGCGGCCCGGATCGTCCGGCCGTCACACCACCACGGCCACCCCGAAGGCGGCCAGCGCGATCGTCGCGCCCGCCGCCAGCAGGGCGGCCCGGTGCGACAGGGTCTCGGGGCGCGCGGCGCCCAGGGCCTGGATCCGGCGGTGCGCGACCGCGAGGAACCCCAGCCATACCAGTACCGACAGCGCCGCGCCGAACAGGCCGGCCGCCGTCACCTCGTCGTGGATCGCCTGCTTCGCGGCGAACACCGCCACCACCGTCGCCGACAGGGTCGTGCGCCGCCACGCCAGCCGCGTCCGCTCCGGCTGCAGTCCCGGATCGCGGCCCTGGGTCACCGGCCCGCCCAGCCGAACAGCACGACCACCACCATCGCCACCGCCACCACGGCCACCGTGAGGCTCAGTACCGTCGGGAACCGCGACACCGGCAGGTCCTCCCCGCGCCGCATCGCACGCTCGCAGCGCACCCAGTGGTTCACCGCCCGCAGCGAGCACAGCACGCCCGCGCCGAGCAGCGCCAGCGCGAGCCCCACCCGTACGCCCCAGCGCAGGTCGGGCAGGAACTGGTCGACCGCGAAACCGCCGCCGACCAGCGCCAGGCCGGTCCGGAGCCAGGCCAGGAAGGTCCGCTCGTTCGCCAGCGAGAAGCGGTAGTCGGGGGTCTCGCCCTCCTCCCGGATCCGCTGCGGCGAGAACCACAGGCGCAGGCTCTGCACGAAGTCGCTCACGCGGGCACTTTATATGTCCGGATGTCCGGTCGCCCGGAACGCGGACAGCCGCTGGTAAGCCGCCAGCCCGTCCGGCACCCACTCCCACTCCCCGAGCCGGGCGGCCAGCTCCTCCTCGGTCAGGAAGGCGTGCCACGCCACCTCCTCCACCTGCGGGTCCACCGGCAGCTCGCAGCGCACCTCGTACACCGCCGACCACCAGCGCGGAACGCCTTCGGGGGAGCGGTACAGGAACTTGAACAGCGGGACGGGCTGCGGCAGGCCCGAGACGCCCAGCTCCTCCTCCGCCTCGCGCAGAGCCGCCTCGTCGTAGCTCTCGCCCGCCCCGACGACCCCGCCGACGAACATGTCGTACAGCGAGGGGAAGACAAGCTTCGTCGCCGTCCGGCGGTGCACGAACACGCGCTCCTCGGCGTCCCTGGCCAGGATGAAGGCACAGCGATGGATCAGGCCCCCCGCGTACGTCTCGCCGCGTGGGGCCTGTCCGATCACCTCGTCGTTCTCGTCGACGATGTCGAGTACTTCGTCAGCGGCGCTCATGTCCTCATACTGCCGTCTTCGGTGGGCACCGGGGTACGACACCCACCGCCCCGCACTCACTGACCCATGACGTACTTCACCGTCGGGCCGGTGGTCCAGCCGCCGTCCACCGCCAGCTCCGCGCCCGTCACGTACGAGGCTGCGTCGGACAGCAGGAAGACGACCGCGCCGGCGATCTCGTCCGCCTCGCCGACCCGGCCCATGGGCGTGTTCGGGTACTTGCCCTCGCCCTTCTCGATGCCGACCGAGGCCGTCATCGGCGTGTACGTCATGCCCGGGTGGACGGAGTTGACGCGGATCTTCGCGGTGCCCAGCTCGACCGCCCCGATCTTGGTCAGGCCGCGTACACCCCACTTGGACGCGCCGTAGCCGCCGGTCAGCGCCAGGCCCATGAGGCCGGCGGCCGAGGATATGTTGACGATCGAGCCGCCGCCGGCCTCCTTCATCGCCGGGATCGCGGCCTTCATGCCGATGAAGACACCGGTCAGGTTGATGTCGAGGACGCGGCGGAAGGTCTCGACGGACTCGGTCTCCAGGAAGGCGCCGGTCGCGATGCCGGCGTTGTTCACCAGGCCGTGCAGCCCGCCGAACTCGGCGACGGCGTACGCGACGGCCTCCGCCCAGCCCTCCTCCGAGGTCACGTCGTGGTGCAGGAAGCGGGCGCGCTCGCCGAGCTCGGCGGCGGTCGCCTTGCCCTCCTCGTCCAGTACGTCGGTGATCACGACGTTCGCGCCGGCCGCGACGGCCTGACGGGCGGCCTCGGCGCCCAGGCCGCGGGCGCCGCCGGTGATGAGGACGGTCTTGCCGGAGAGGTCGTTCATGGAATGTCCTTTCGGGACGTCTCGGTGTCTTCGCCGCTCCGGGGCTGTGCGGCCCGGAGAAGCGCGCTGGTGGTGGCGACGAGGTCCGCGAGGAAGAGCGCCTCGCCGGTGAGCGGCTCGACGCCGTCGAGGTACTGTCGGGCCCGGTCGGCCATCGCCGCGCCGACGACGGTGAGCGCCAGGTCGAGGCGCTCGAGCCGCAGCGGCTCCGGCAGAGCGGCCGGCGGTGCGGCCAGGCAGGCCTCGATCCGCTCGAACAGCCGCCAGTAGGGGGTCCCGTCCAGCGTGGGATGAGGGGTGCGGGTGCGGACCCCGCTCTCGTGGCTGAGCTGGGCGGAGATCCGCAGACAGCGCCGGCCGCGAGCGGTGCGCAGCTCGCTCGCCTCGGCCGTGACCAGGGTGGTCAGCAGGGCGGGCAGCTCGTCGGGCGCGGCGTCGAGCAGCGGCGCGAGGACTTCGTTCGTACGGAGCTGGCGGCCCGCCATGACGGCGTCGACGAGCCCCTCGCGCGAGCCGAAGTGGTACTGCACGGCCGACGGATTGGCCTGGCCGGCCAGTGCGACGACGTCCCTCAGCTGTCCGCCGTGGACCCCCTGGGCGGCGAAGATCTCCTCCGCCGCTCGGATCAGTTTCTCCCGGGTCTCGGGACCCGACGTCCTTGCCATGCGCTCCATTCTAATGCCGAACATTAGAAAGCGGGAGTGACGTGCACCGGTCCGAACGGTTGACTGGATACAGTGCTGTATCCAAGATGCGGTCCATGTCGTACGACGCTGATGTGATCGTCATCGGGGCGGGCCTCGCCGGCCTCGTCGCCACCGCGGAGCTGGTCGAGGCCGGCCGGAGCGTGATCCTGCTCGACCAGGAGCCCGAACAGTCCCTGGGCGGCCAGGCCCACTGGTCCTTCGGCGGGCTGTTCCTCGTCGACTCGCCCGAGCAGCGCCGGATGCGGATCAGGGACAGCCACGCGCTCGCCCTGCAGGACTGGTTCGGCACCGCCGGCTTCGACCGGGACGAGGACCACTGGCCGCGCCGCTGGGCGGAGGCGTACGTCGACTTCGCGGCCGGCGAGAAGCGCAGCTGGCTGCACGCCCGCGGAGTGCGCTTCTTCCCCGTGGTCGGCTGGGCCGAGCGCGGCGGGTACGACGCGAACGGGCACGGCAACTCCGTGCCCCGCTTCCACATCACCTGGGGCACCGGCCCCGGTCTCGTCGCCCCCTTCGAGTCACGGGTCCGCGAGGGCGTCGCCCGAGGCCTGGTGACGTTCCGCTTCCGGCACCGGGTGACCGGCCTCGGCCGCACCGCGGGCGGCGTGGACACCGTCACCGGCGACGTCCTCGCGCCCTCCGACGCGGAGCGCGGCACCGCCAGCAGCCGCGAGGTCACCGGCTCCTTCGAGCTGCGCGCCCAGGCGGTGATCGTCACCTCCGGCGGCATCGGCGGCAATCACGACCTGGTGCGCAAGCAGTGGCCCGAGCGGCTCGGCACCCCGCCCGCCCGGATGCTCTCCGGCGTCCCCGCGCACGTCGACGGACTGATGCTCGGCATCGCCGAGGACGCCGGCGCCCACCACATCAACCGCGACCGGATGTGGCACTACACCGAGGGCATCGAGAACTGGAACCCCATCTGGGCCCGGCACGGCATCCGCATCCTGCCTGGCCCGTCGTCCCTGTGGTTCGACGCCCGCGGCCGGCGCCTCCCGGTCCCTCTCTTCCCCGGCTTCGACACCCTCGGCACCCTCGAGCACATCATGCGCACCGGCCACGACCACACCTGGTTCGTGCTCGACAAGCGCATCATCGGCAAGGAGTTCGCGCTCTCCGGCTCCGAGCAGAACCCCGACCTGACCGGGAAGTCCGTCCGCGACGTGCTCGGCCGTGCCCGCGCCGACGTCCCCGGCCCGGTCCAGGCGTTCATGGACCACGGCGTCGACTTCGTCGTCGAGAACGACCTGTCCGCCCTCGTCCGGGGCATGAACGCGCTCACCGACGAGCCGCTCATCGACGAGGCGGAGCTGCGCCGCGAGATCGTCGCCAGGGACCGCGAGATCGCCAACCCCTTCACCAAGGACCTCCAGGTCACGGCGATCCGCGGGGCCCGCAGGTACCTCGGCGACAAGCTCATCCGCACCGCGGCCCCGCACCGGCTCCTCGATCCCGCGGCCGGCCCGCTGATCGCCGTGCGGCTCAACATCCTCACCCGCAAGTCCCTCGGCGGCCTGGAGACGGACCTGGACTCGCGGGTGCTCAAGGAGGGCGGCGAGGTCCTGGAGGGCGTGTACGCGGCGGGCGAGGCGGCCGGCTTCGGCGGCGGAGGCGTGCACGGCTACCGCTCCCTGGAGGGCACCTTCCTCGGTGGCTGCATCTTCTCGGGCCGCGCGGCCGGGCGGGCGGCGGCGCGGGCGGTGGGGTAGCCGCCGCGCCGAGCCGGTCGGGCAGACGGCGCCGGCTCCGCCGGGCGGCGTGCCGGATGTGCCCCACTCGGGCGTGTCTCGCGCCGCGTGCGGAGTGTTCAGCGGCGGTGCCGGGGGGTCGCGGCCATAGTGCGGTGCCATGACAGCCACCCCCTTCCGTACGCGTCCGCGCGCCCGCGCGCGGGCCCGTACGGCGCTCCTCTGCGCCGCCCTCCTCGCCGCCACGATCCAGACCGCCTCCGCCGCCGCACCCGCGTCCGTCGAAGGACCCGGCGGGCCCGGCGGACACGGCGGACGCGCCTGCGAGCGGACCCGGGGCCCGCTCGACGGCGAGGCCCGTCAGGTCCGCGACATCACCCAGAGGGCCAAGGACGAGCTCAAGCTGAACTCCGTGGAAGTGAAGGTCACCGTCGACGGGCGCGAAGTCCTCACCGACGCGCTCGGCGAGTCCATGACGGGGGTCCCGGCCGAACCGGACATGCACTTCCGCGCCGGCTCCGTGGCCTTCGCCCACATCGGCACGGTGCTCCTCCAGCTGGTCGAGGAGCGGAAGGTGCGCCTCGACGACACCGTCGAGCGCTGGCTGCCCGACGTGCCCGACGCCGAGAACATCACGCTGCGGATGCTGGCCACCAACACCACCGGGCTGCACGACTACGTCACCGACCCGGCGTTCCTCACCGAACTGACGGCGCACCCGTTCCGCCACTGGACCCCGCAGGACCTGCTCGCCTACCCCTACAGCCACCCGTTCTGGTACGCGCCGGGCACCAACTGGAGCTACTCCCACGCCAACTACCTGCTCCTGTCCGAGGCGCTGGAGAAGATCACCGGCACCCGGATCGACGAGCTGATGAAGCAGCGGGTCACCGGCCCGCTGGGGATGCGCAACACGCAGAACAACTTCACCCCCGACATCCCGGCGCCGGCGCTGCACGCGTTCACCTCGGACCGGGGCATCTACGAGGAGTCCACCTTCTGGAACCCGTCGTGGACCACCGCGCCCGGCGCGGTCATCACGACCCACATCTGCGACCTGGCCCGCTCGGCGCAGGCCATCGGCAGCGGCGAGCTGCTCTCGCCCCGCTCGTACCGCACCCTGCTGAACCCGGGCACGGTCGGCCTGGGCACGCCGACCGCCACCTGTCCCGCGTCGATCTGTCTGAAGCAGACCGAGCAGGCGCACTTCGGTCTCGGCGTCATCGTGGTCAACGGCTGGGTGGTCCAGAACCCGTCGTTCTCGGGCTACGGGGCGATCCAGGCGTACCTGCCGTCCGACCGCCTGGCCATCGCGGTCTCCGCCACCAAGACCGCGGACGCGCCCGAGGGCAACATGGCCGAGGAGGTGGCCGAGCGCATCGCGGCGGCCCTCGCCCCGGACACCCCGCTCGCGATCACCTGACGCACGAAGGGCCGTGCGCGGTCGACAGATGTCGACCGCGCACGGCCCTCCCGCTACGGCGTGGACGCCCTACGTCACGCGCGTCACGGGCGTCACAACACCAGCGACAGCAGCAGCACGAAGACGATGCCCACGACCGAGATGATCGTCTCCATCACCGACCAGGTCTTGATCGTCTGACCCACGCTCAGCCCGAAGTACTCCTTCACCAGCCAGAAACCGGCGTCGTTCACATGGCTGAAGAAGAGCGAACCCGCGCCGATGGCGAGCACCAGCAGCGACGTCTCCGTGGTGCTCATGCCCTCGGCCAGCGGGGCCACCAGGCCGGCGGCGGAGATCGTCGCCACCGTGGCGGAGCCGGTCGCGAGCCGGATCGCGACCGCGATCAGCCAGGCGAGCAGCAGCGCGGGGATCGACCAGTTCTCGGAGAATTCCAGGATCATCTGGCCCACGCCGATGTCGATCAGGGTCTGCTTGAAGCCGCCGCCTGCGCCGACGATCAGCAGCACGCCCGCGATCGGGGCGAGCGACTTCTCGACCGTCGAGGAGAGCCGCTCCTTGGTGAAACCGGCCGCGCGGCCAAGGGTGAACATGCCCAGGATCACGGCGGCCAGCAGCGCGATGAGCGGTGCGCCGATGACGTCCGTGACCTTCTGGACCGCGTTCTCCGGGTCGTCCACGACGATGTCGACGAGCGCCTTGACCAGCATCAGGACGACGGGCAGCAGCACCGTGGCGACGGTGGCGGCGAAGCCGGGGCGCTTCTCCAGGTCCTCCGACGGACGCTGCGGGATCATGGTCTCGGGAGCGTGGACGTCGACCCAGCGGGCGGCGTACCGGGAGAACAGCGGACCCGCGATGATCACGGTGGGTATGGCGATCAGCAGGCCGAGGGCCAGCGTGACGCCGAGGTTCGCGCCGAGCGCGTCGATGGCGACCAGCGGGCCGGGGTGCGGCGGGATCAGACCGTGCATCACCGACAGTCCGGCCAGGGCCGGGATGCCGATCCGCATGAGCGAGTAGTTGCCGCGCTTGGCCACCAGCAGCACCACCGGGATCAACAGCACGATGCCGACCTCGAAGAACAGCGGCAGACCGATCACCGAGGCGATGAGCACCATCGCCCACGGCATGCCCCGGCCGCTGAACCTGGCCAGGATCGTGTCGACGATCTGGTCCGCGCCGCCGGAGTCGGCGAGCAGCTTGCCGAGGATCGCACCGAGCGCGATCAGCACGCCGACGCTCGCCACCGTCTTGCCCAGACCCGTGGTGAACGAGTCGATGGTCGCCCCGAGCGGCGCCCCGGCGAACGCGCCGAGCGCCAGCGAGCCGATGGTCAGCGCCAGGAAGGCGTGCAACTTGAACTTGGTGATGAGCAGGACGATGACGGCGATGCCGGCGAGCACGGCGATGCCGAGCTGGGCGTTGCCGGCCGAGGTGATCGGCTCGGTCGCGTCCGCTGCCAGCATCTCGACGCTGAGTCTGGTCACGGGGTTCCTTAGGGAGGAAGGGGAGAGGAGGGGGAGGGGCGCGCCGCCCCGGGGGACGGGCGGCGCGCGTGGGGACGGGGGTCAGACGACGAGCCGGCGCAGCGCGGCGACGGCCCGCTCGGTGATCTCCTCGGGGGAACCGGAGACGTCGACGGCGACACCGGCCTCGTCGTCCTGCAGCGGCTGCAGGGCGGCGAACTGGGAGTCGAGCAGCGCGGTCGGCATGAAGTGCCCCTTGCGCGCCGCCATCCGCTCCTCGATCAGCGCCCGGTCGCCGGTCAGATGCAGGAACACCACCCCGGGCGCGGCCGCCCGCAGCCGGTCCCGGTAGATCCGCTTCAGCGCGGAGCTGCTCACCACCCCGCCGAGCCCGTCCCGGGTGTGTGCCCACCGCCCGATCGCGTCGAGCCAGGGAGCGCGGTCGCTGTCGTCCAGGGGGATGCCGGCCGACATCTTGGCCACGTTGGCCTCGGGGTGGAAGTCGTCGCCCTCGGCGTACGGGACGCCGAGCGCTTCGGCCACCAGCGGACCGATGGTGGTCTTGCCGGTGCCCGCGACGCCCATCACGACGACGACCCGGTGGATCGTGCGAGAGGTGGTGCTCATGGGGTGCCTCGCGTTCTTCGCTGTCTTCGTCGACAGATTTCCGTCGCGCTCATGAAACCCATTGGGTACGACGTATTCAAGTGTGTGTGACATAAAAGTCGTACTTTTTGTTCCCGGCTCGCGCGCGACCGTAGGCTGAGCCCCATGACGACACCGGCCCCGGGGCTCCACCCGCAGGTTCTGGCCACACTGGGCCTCGCCATCACGGCCGGTGAGTACCCGCCCGGCAGCGTGCTCCGCACCGACGAGCTCGCCCAGCGCTTCGACGTCTCGCGGACCGTGATCCGCGAGGTGGTGCGCGTCCTGGAGTCCATGCACCTCGTCGAGTCCCGCCGCCGGGTCGGCGTGATCGTCCAGCCGACCGAGGCCTGGAACGTGTACGACCCCCAGGTCATCCGCTGGCGGCTGGCCGGCGCCGACCGGCCCCGCCAGCTCCGCTCGCTCACCGTGCTGCGCTCCGCGGTCGAACCCGTCGCCGCAGGGCTCGCGGCTCTCCACGCCACCCCCGAGCAGTGCCGCGAACTCACCGAGCAGGCCCTCGGTATGGTCGCCACCTCGCGCGGGCGCCAGCTGGAGGCGTACCTGGTGCACGACGTCGCCTTCCACCGCGTCGTGCTCAACGCCTCCGGCAACGAGATGTTCGCCCGGCTCGGCGACGTCGTCGCGGAGGTCCTCACCGGCCGCACCCACCACCACGTGATGTTCGAGGACCCGGACCCCGCCGCCGTCACCCTCCACGTCCAGGTCGCCGAGGCCGTACGCGAGAAGGACGCCGAACGGGCCGAGCGACTCACCCGCGAGATCGCCGTCGGGGCGCTCAAGGAACTGGACGTCCTCGCTCCGTAGGCGCGCCGACGACTTCTCGCTACCTCTGCGTAACCTCAGAACTCGCTCAAATATGGGCGTTCAGTGAGTTTGCTCACTGTCAGTGAGGCGTGTCTGCCCTGACGATGTGCGCTGGCCGCACCGAGGGACGACCTCCGTCGGGCGGCCGGGTACGCACAGACCCTCCCCCTCACGAAGGCGAACAACTCCATGAGTGACCGCATCTCCACTGCGGCCGACCCGCTGACCGCCACGCCGGCGGCCCCGGCGGCGTCTCAAGCCTCCCCCCACGTGGACGCCGGCGACGCCGGGTACCGCAAGGACCTCAAGTCCCGGCACATCAACATGATCGCCATCGGCGGCGCGATCGGAACGGGCCTCTTCCTCGGCGCCGGCGGTCGCATGGCGAACGCCGGTCCCTC
Source organism: Streptomyces sp. HUAS YS2 (assembly GCF_033343995.1). NCBI lineage: Bacteria > Bacillati > Actinomycetota > Actinomycetes > Kitasatosporales > Streptomycetaceae > Streptomyces > Streptomyces solicathayae. The sequence goes on from NZ_CP137573.1 coordinate 6,405,665, forward strand.
CCTGTTCATCGCCTACGCGGTCTGCGGCGTCTTCGCCTTCTTCGTGGTGCGGGCCCTCGGTGAGCTGGTGCTCTACCGGCCCTCCTCCGGCGCCTTCGTCTCCTACGCCCGCGAGTTCATGGGCGAGAAGGGCGCCTACACGGCCGGCTGGCTGTACTTCCTGAACTGGTCGACCACCGCCGTCGCCGACATCACCGCGGCCGCGACCTACGCCCACTTCTGGGCCATGTTCAGCGACATCCCGCAGTGGGTCCTCGCCCTGATCGCCCTCGCGGTCGTCCTCACCGCCAACCTCATCTCGGTGAAGTACTTCGGCGAGATGGAGTTCTGGTTCGCGATCATCAAGGTCGCCGCGCTGGTCGCCTTCATGCTCGTCGGCATCTTCCTCGTCGTCACCTCGCACGACGTCGGCGGCCACACCCCGGGCCTCGGCAACATCACCGACAACGGCGGCATCTTCCCCAACGGCGTCATGCCGATGCTGCTGCTGATCCAGGGCGTCGTCTTCGCCTACGCCTCCGTCGAGCTGTGCGGCGTCGCCGCCGGCGAGACCGAGAACCCCGAGAAGATCATGCCCAAGGCGATCAACTCGATCATGTGGCGCGTCGGCGTGTTCTACGTCGGCTCGGTGATCCTGCTCGCGCTGATCCTCCCGTACACCGCCTACTCCGGCGACCAGAGCCCGTTCGTCACGGTCTTCGACAAGCTCGGCATCCCCGGCGCCGCCGGCGTGATGAACCTCGTCGTCCTGACGGCCGCGCTCTCCAGCCTGAACTCCGGCCTGTACTCCACCGGCCGCATCCTGCGCTCCATGTCGCTGGCCGGCTCCGCGCCGAAGTTCACCGGCGTCATGAACAAGGGCGGCGTCCCCTACGGCGGCATCCTGCTCACCGCGGGCTTCGGCGTCGTCGGCGTCTTCCTCAACTTCGTGATGCCCGGCGAGGCCTTCGAGCTGGTGCTGAACTTCGCCTCCATCGGCATCATCGGCACCTGGGCGATGATCATGGTCTGCTCGCTGCTGTTCCACCGCCGCGCCAACGAGGGCAAGGTCGTCCGCCCCGGCTACAACCTGCCCTGGGCCCCGTACACCCAGATCGTCACGCTCGGCTTCCTGGCCGCGGTCGTGGTCCTGATGTGGATGGACGGCGGCGTCGGCCGCACCACCGTCAACTGCCTGCCGCTCATCGCGGCCGCGCTGGTCGGCGGCTGGTTCCTGGTCCGCCGCCGGGTCCGCGAGGCCGCCGGGACGCACCAGGACTGACGTCCCTCACGGATCCCCCACGGGAGTACGAGACCCCCGCAGGCGTGGCCTGCGGGGGTCTCGCGCTCCGTCAGGAGACAGTGATACCCAAGAGCCTTACAAGATCCTGTCCGAGGAAGGGAAGTTCACGATGCCGCAGCACGTCCAGGGGGTCGTCGCCCCCGGCAGGAACGAGCCCGTACGGGTGGAGACGATCGTGATCCCCGACCCGGGCCCCGGCGAGGCCGTGGTGAAGATCCAGGCCTGCGGCGTCTGCCACACCGACCTGCACTACAAGCAGGGCGCCATCAACGACGAGTTCCCCTTCCTGCTCGGCCACGAGGCGGCGGGCGTCGTCGAGTCCGTCGGCGAGGGCGTCACGGACGTCGCCCCCGGCGACTTCGTGATCCTCAACTGGCGCGCCGTGTGCGGCGCCTGCCGGGCGTGCCTGCGCGGCCGCCCCTGGTACTGCTTCGACACCCACAACGCGAAGCAGAAGATGACCCTGCTCGACGGCACGGAGCTCTCCCCGGCCCTCGGTATCGGCGCGTTCGCCGAGAAGACGCTGGTCGCCGCCGGCCAGTGCACCAAGGTCGACCCCGCCGTCGCCCCGTCCGTCGCCGGCCTCCTCGGCTGCGGCGTCATGGCCGGCATCGGCGCGGCGATCAACACCGGCCAGGTCGGCCGCGGCGACACCGTCGCCGTCATCGGCTGCGGCGGCGTCGGCGACGCGGCGATCGTCGGCTCCCGGCTCGCCGGAGCGGCCCGGATCATCGCCGTCGACATCGACGACCGCAAGCTGGAGACCGCCCGCACCATGGGCGCCACCCACACCGTCAACTCCCGTTCCACCGACCCCGTCGAGGCGATCCGCGAGCTCACCGGCGGCTTCGGCGCGGACGTCGTCATCGAGGCCGTCGGCCGCCCGGAGACGTACAAGCAGGCGTTCTACGCCCGCGACCTCGCCGGCACCGTCGTCCTCGTCGGCGTGCCGACCCCCGAGATGACGCTGGAACTCCCGCTGCTCGACGTGTTCGGCCGCGGTGGCGCGCTGAAGTCGTCCTGGTACGGCGACTGTCTGCCGTCCCGCGACTTCCCGATGCTGATCGACCTGCACCAGCAGGGCCGCATCGACCTCGCCGCGTTCGTCACCGAGACCATCGGACTCGGCGACGTCGAGAAGGCCTTCGCCCGCATGCACGAGGGCGACGTGCTGCGCTCGGTGGTGGTCCTCTGATGACCGCCCGCATCGACCACCTGGTCACCTCCGGCACGTTCTCCCTCGACGGCGGCACCTGGGAGGTGGACAACAACGTCTGGATCGTCGGCGACGACACCGAGGCCCTCGTCATCGACGCCGCCCACGACGCCGACGCCATCCTCGCCGCGCTCGACGGCCGCACCCTGCGCGCGATCGTCTGCACCCACGCGCACGACGACCACATCGACGCAGCCCCGGCGCTCGCCGCCGCCACCGGCGCGCGGATCCTGCTGCACCCCGACGACCAGCCGCTGTGGAAGCGCACCCACCCCGACCACAGCCCGGACGGCGACCTCGCCGACGGCCAGGTCCTGACCATCGCCGGCACGGACCTGAAGGTCCTGCACACCCCCGGTCACGCCCCCGGCGCGGTCTGCCTGTACGCCCCCGACCTCGGCACCGTCTTCTCCGGCGACACCCTCTTCCAGGGCGGCCCCGGCGCGACGGGCCGGTCGTTCTCGGACTTCCCGACGATCATCGACTCGATCCGCGCGAAGCTCCTCACCCTGCCGCCGGAGACGGTCGTCCGCACCGGCCACGGCGACTCGACCACGATCGGCGCCGAGGCGCCCCACCTGGAGGAATGGATCAACCGAGGCCATTGAGCGGCCGCCGGCTCAGGAACCTCCTGGGCTCACCCGAGAACGGGTCGGTGAACACCAGCGACCGCGCGAGCAGTTGCAGCGGCCGCCCGAAGTCCTCCGGCCCGTCCTCCCGCACCACCGGGTACAGCGGATCGTTCAGGATCGGCAGCCCGAGCGCGTTCATGTGCACGCGCAGCTGATGGGTCCGCCCGGTCACCGGCACCAGCCGGTACCGGGCGAGACCGCCCTGGGAGACCAGGAGCTCGACCCGGCTCTCGGCGTTCGGCTCGCCCGGCACCTCCCGCGCGGCGAGCACACCCCGCTCCTTCTCGATCCGGCTCCGCACGGTCGCCGGCAGCGCCAGCCCCGGGTCGTACGGCGCCACCGCCTCGTACGCCTTGCGCACGGCCCGGTCCCGGAACAGCGTCTGGTAGGCCCCCCGGTCCTCCGGCCGTACGACGAACAGCACGAGCCCCGCCGTCAGCCGGTCGAGCCGGTGCGCGGGCTGCAGCTCGGGCAGTCCCAGATCGCGCCGCAGCCGGGCCAGCGCCGTCTCGGTCACATGCCGCCCGCGCGGCATCGTGGCCAGAAAGTGCGGCTTGTCGACGACGACGATCCGCTCGTCCCGGTACACGACCTCGACCTCGAACGGCACCCGCTCCTCATCGGGAAACTCCCGGTGGAACCACAGATACCGCCCGGCGGCATACGGCTCGCCACCGTCCACGGCGACCCCGTCGACCCCGACGAACCGCCCCTCGCGAAGCATGGCCGCCACGCGCCCGGCCCCGATGGCCCCCGCGTACCGCTCGAGCAGATGCCCACCCACGGTCGCCCAGACGCCGTCCGGATCCTCCGGAAGCCTGACCCGCACCGGATCGATCCCGTCCCGCTGGGGCAGCGGCGCGGCCGGGGTCCTCGTTCTCCGTCTCACCGGTCCCACCGCCCTCACATGCAAGAAGGACCCCACGACGTGGGGTCCTTCGCTGGTGTCCGAGGGGGGACTTGAACCCCCACGCCCGATAAAGGGCACTAGCACCTCAAGCTAGCGCGTCTGCCATTCCGCCACCCGGACAAGGTGTCTGTCTTCTCGGCCTGGGCCGTTCCGACGTGGAAAACCATAGCAAACATTCGAGGGGGTCGATCACCACCCCCGTTCCGGCCGGGCTTCCGGGAGGATGAGGGGGAACCACCGGCAGTGATGGGGCAGTGAAGTGGGAGGAAGCAGCGTGAGCGAGTCGAACACGACCCGGGGCGTCACCGGCGAGGACGAGGTCGTCGACCTCTGCCGCGACCTGATCCGCATCGACACCAGCAACTACGGCGACCACTCCGGACCGGGCGAGCGGGTGGCGGCCGAGTACGTCGCCGAGAAGCTGGCCGAGGTCGGCCTCGAACCGAAGATCATCGAGTCGCACAAGGGGCGGGCCTCCACCGTCGCCCGGATCGAGGGCGAGGACCCGTCCCGGCCGGCCCTGCTGATCCACGGCCACACCGACGTCGTGCCGGCCGACGCGGCGGACTGGACCCACCACCCGTTCTCGGGCGAGGTCGCCGACGGTTGTGTCTGGGGGCGGGGCGCGGTCGACATGAAGGACATGGACGCGATGACCCTCGCGGTCGTGCGCGACCGGCTGCGCAGCGGCCGCAAGCCGCCGCGCGACATCGTGCTGGCCTTCCTCGCCGACGAGGAGGCCGGCGGCACGTACGGCGCCCGGCACCTCGTCGACAAGCACCCCGACCTCTTCGACGGCGTCACCGAGGCGATCGGCGAGGTCGGCGGCTTCTCGTTCACGGTCAACGAGAACCTGCGGCTCTACCTGGTGGAGACGGCGCAGAAGGGCATGCACTGGATGCGCCTCACCGTCGAGGGCACCGCGGGGCACGGCTCGATGACCAACAACGACAACGCGATCACCGAGCTCTGCGAGGCCGTCGGCCGGCTCGGCCGCCACCAGTGGCCGGTGCGGGTCACCAAGACCGTACGGTCCTTCCTGGACGAGCTCTCGGACGCGCTGGGCACCCCGCTCGACCCCGAGGACATGGACGCCACCCTCGCCAAGCTCGGCGGCATCGCCAAGATGGTCGGCGCCACCCTGCGCAACTCCGCCGCCCCCACGATGCTCGGCGCCGGCTACAAGGTGAACGTGATCCCGGGGCAGGCCACCGCGCACGTCGACGGGCGCTTCCTGCCGGGGTACGAGGAGGAGTTCCTCGCTGATCTCGACCGGATCCTCGGGCCCCGCGTGAAGCGCGAGGACGTGCACGGCGACAAGGCGCTGGAGACCAGCTTCGACGGGGACCTGGTGGACGCCATGCAGCTGGCGCTGCGGGCCGAGGACCCGATCGCCCGGGCGGTCCCGTACATGCTCTCCGGCGGCACCGACGCGAAGTCCTTCGACGACCTCGGGATCCGCTGCTTCGGCTTCGCGCCGCTCCAGCTCCCGCCTGAGCTGGACTTCGCCGGGATGTTCCACGGCGTCGACGAGCGGGTGCCGGTGGACGGGCTGAAGTTCGGGGTGCGGGTGCTCGACCGCTTCATCGACGCGTCCTGACCCCTCCCTGACCGCGCGGGCGAATTCGAGCACCGGATTCGTCCGTGCGTTTGCTTTTGACCGGAAAGAGTGAATGCGCTCATAGGCTCGTAGCCCCATTAACTCCCCCTCGTTACAGGTGGTGCGGTCCGCGTCAAGTGGGGCCGCTTGCCAACAAGGAGGAATAATGATCAAGAAGGTCGTCGCTGCTGCGGCTGCCACCGGCGGTCTCGTTCTCGCGGGCGCGGGCATGGCCGTTGCCGACGCGGGTGCCCAGGGTGCCGCCATCGGTTCCCCCGGCGTTCTGTCGGGCAACGTCGTCCAGGTGCCGGTTCACGTCCCGGTGAACGTGTGCGGCAACACGGTCTCCGTGATCGGGCTGCTGAACCCCACCTTCGGCAACACCTGCGTCAACGCCTGACGTTGAGCCTCGACCCCCTGGGGGTCTGAGCCACGCCGGCCCCGGAGTGCGTGCCATGCACTCCGGGGCCGGTGGGCATTCAGCCTCCGGGCACGGTGCCCCGGAGGGACTTACGAGAAGCCGATACGGCTTCCAGCCGAAAAGGCAGGACAAGCTATGCGACAGGTCACGCGCAAGGGCCTGATGACCGTGGTGGCCGCGGGCGGGGTATTCGCCCTCGGCGGCGGTTTGGCGCACGCCGACGCGAATGCGGACGGCGTCGCGAAGAATTCCCCGGGCGTCGCGTCCGGCAATTCCGTCCAGGTTCCGGTGCACGTGCCGGTGAACGCCTGCGGGAACACGATCAACGTGATCGGGGTGCTGAACCCGGCGTTCGGGAACAAGTGCGCCAACGTCTCGAAGACGGGCGGTGGCAGCGGCGGCTCGTCCGCGGGCGGCCACACCAGCGGCTCCCCGGGCGTGGGCTCCGGCAACAACGTGCAGGTGCCGGTCGACGTGCCGGTGAACGCCTGCGGGAACAGCGTCACCGTGATCGGCGCGGGCAACACCGCGTACGGGAACGAGTGCGAGAACGGCATCGAGCCGTCCACGCCGAGCCACCCGGGGGAGCCCAGCCACCCCGGCAACCCGAACAACCCGGGCAACCCCAGCACCCCCGGCAACCCCAGCAACCCGGGTACGCCGAGCAACCCGGGTGAGCCCGGTCACCCGGGCACGCCGACCGGGCCGAACACTCCCGGTACGCACACGATCACCCCGCCGAAGGGTGGCTCCGAGGAGCTGGCGGAGACCGGTGCCGGCGGTTCGCTGGGTCTGATCCTCCCGGCCGGAGCCGGCCTGCTGCTCGGCGGCGCGATCCTCTACCGCCGCGCCCGCGCGTCCGCCTAGTCACGGCGGCACGACGCAGAGGGGCCCCGCACGGCGGGGCCCCTTCCCTGTCACCGGGTGTCATTCACCGGGTCCGTGTCACCAGGCCCGTGTCACCAGGTCGCGCGGAGCTGGCGGATGATGCGCCGGCGCAGTCGCACCCTGCGGCTGCCGTCCCGGAGCAGGCTCAACCGGTCCAACTCCCAGTGTCCGTACTCGGCATGGTCGGTCAGGAGCCGTGTGGCCTCCTTGCGGGAGACGCCTCGCGGCACGTACACGTCGACAAATTCGTATTCCGGCATCGCATCTATTGTGCGGGCACGGGCCCCGTACGGATAGCGTCTGTCCTATGTCTGATGCTGCGCAGCCCACCGCTGCCGAGGTACGTGCCGCCGCCGAGGCGGTCAAAGCCGCACTGGACCGTCACCTGGAGGCGGTCGAACACCGCACCGGCGACGACGACCCGGCCGTCTACGACGCGTTCAACGCCCTTGCCGCGGCGGCCGAGGCCTACGACGAGCGGCTCTACGACCGGTACGACGAGGTCACCCCCTTCGAGATCCCCGGAGCCGACGGCTCGCTGCCGCCGTACGCCGGCCCCGAGGAGCCGCACGCGCTGAGCGTGCTGATCAGACGCGACTACGCCGTGGTGGAACCGCAGCGGCTGCTCGCCCAGGCCCAGCGGATCGCGGACCTGGAGGCGGACGAGGACGGGCCCGAGAGCGCCGCGGTGGTGGGCGCGAGCACGCACGCCGCGCTCGGCGTGCTGTTCGGCGAGTACGAACCGGACGAAATCGCCTCCCGGCACAAGGAGTTCGGCCTGGAGGAGGGCGACTCCACGCTGTGGGTCTCCGCCGCCGAGGAGCTGCCGGACCCCGGGGAGTGGCTGGAGGCCCCCTTCGAGCAGGCCGACCCGGAGCGGATCGTGTGCCGCTTCGACGTCAGCGCGGTCTTCGACGACGAGCTGCCGGACGAGGACGCCGCACGCGCCTGAGCGCACGCCGCGACGACGGAGGGGCGGGACACCCGGTGTCCCGCCCCTCCGTCGCGTCCATGCGCGGGCTACTCCTCCTCGGGAGCGGCCAGCAGCGCCTCCAGGAGAGGCCGCAGCCGGGTCGTGGGCGCCGGGGCGAGGCCCTCCGCGACCGCACGCGGCAGCGCCTGGTCCACGCCGTGCACCACGGAGAGATGCCGCTCGGCCCGGCCGAAGGCCGTGTACACCCACGCCCGGCTGAGCCCCTGCGCCGCGTCGCCGGGCAGCACCGCGACCACCGCGGGCCAGCGCATCCCGGCCGCCTGGTGCGCGGTCAGCGCCCAGCCGTGCCGCACCGACGCCTCCACCCGCTCCTTCGGTACGACGACCTTCTCGCCGTCGCGGTCCAGGTGCAGGCCCTCGGCGTCGGCCGAGACGACCGTGGCCGGCACCGTCCGCCCCGGCACGGGGGAGTGGGCCACCCGGTCGCCCGGGTCGAAGCCGCCGAAGCGGCCGGGGCCCGGGTTGAGCCGCTGCTTGAGCGCCGCGTTCAGCGCGCGCGTGCCCGCCGCGCCGCCGTGCCCGACGGTGATCACCTGGGTCTCCTCGGCAGGGACGCCGATGGCCCGCGGCACCGAGTCCGCGACCAGCTGGACCGTACGGTGCACCGCCTCGCCGGCGTCCCGCACCGGGACGATCACGACCTCCTTGCCGGGGGCCTCGACCTGCGTGAGCTCACCGATCCCGATGCCGGAGACGAGCTCGCCGAGCGGGCCCGGGTCGGGTGTACGGGAGGCGACCTGCGGGCACACCCGGGCGGCCAGCACATCGCCGAAGACCCGGCCCGCCCCGGCGGCGCCGAGCACGCCCGGGTCGCCGCTCAGCAGCAGCCGGCAGCCGTCGGGCAGGGCCTCGACCAGAATCGCGGCGGTCTCCACGTCGAGCTGCGGGGCGTCGAGGACGGCCAGCAGGTCCAGTGCGAGCGCGCCGTCCTCGTCGCGGGCGAGACCGGCGGCCCCGGAGAGCAGGTCCGCGACGGTCACCGCGCCGGCGTCCGAGCCCAGTCGGCGGCGGCCGTTCTCCGTGTGGACCGCGAGGGCGGCGCGCAGCCCTCGCTCCCGCGCGCCCAGGACCAGCGCGAGCGGTTCGGCCCGGGCGGCCTCGCCGCCGGTGTGCGTCACCAGGCCGTGCGCCCCGCAGGCGCGGGCGAGCTCGGGGCCGTCCCAGTCGGCCGCCGTGACGGTCTTGGCCAGCCGCGCCAGGCCGTCGGCGAGGCTCTCCTCGGCGAGGGCGTACCGGTCGAGGCCGAGCAGCACCGGAACCGGCGGCCCGCTGTCCCGCGCGGGCTCCACGGCGGCCCCACCGGCACCTTCGGACTCCTCCGCGCCCCCGTCCTCGGACTCCTCCGCCTCCGGCTCCTCCTCCTGGAAGACGAGCACCGCGCCCTCGGCGACGGCCTGCCGGACCGCCTCCTCCGCGTCGGGCACGGCCCGCTCGGCGAGCGCGGCGCGGACGGAGGCGAGCTCCAGGGCCGTGTGCCCCTGCAGCGCGGCCCGCTCCAGCAGCCAGCCCACCAGGGCGGTCGCCCGCCGGGCGTCGCCGGGGCCCGCGGAACCGCCGAGCAGCGCCCGGGCGAAGCCGTCGGCCTGGTCCGGCTGGACGCCGGGTACCGCGAGCAGCTGCCACGGGTCCTCCCGCAGCGCCTCCGCCGCGCCCTCGCCGAGCAGCGCCGCGACCCGCTCGGCGAGCGACTTCGGCGCCCCGCCCGCGGCCAGTACCTCGCGCACCGCCGCGAGCGTCTCCGGCGCGGCGGAGGGCGGCGCGGGCACCGCCTCGGGCTGCCGGTGCCGTACCGGCGCGGCCGGCTCGGGCGCGGACCGCCGGGGCGCGGGCGCCGGGTTCTCGTAGAACGCGGTGCCGGACTTCTCGCCGGCCTCCACGGCCCGTACGGCCGCGAGCAGATCCGCGGCCTTGCCGCTCAGCTTGGCCCCGCTCTCGACAGGCCCGTCCTTGTCGGCCTTCCGTCGCTCGATCCGGGCCCGCTCCTCGCGCTGCGCCGCGAGCTCGGCCTCCGCCTCGGTCGGGGCGGGCTTCGCACCGCCGTCCGGGCCACCGTCCGCGCCCCCCTCGGAGCCGTCCCCCACAGGGCCGGCCTCACCGGTCTCACCGGCCTGGGCGTCCACCTCGGCGTCCACCTCCGAATCCACCTGAACCTCCACCTCCGCCTCCGCGGCGGCGTCGGACGGGGGGACCTCGGCGGACTCGCCGCGCGAGGGGTCTGGGACGGTCACAGGGTGCTCCAGTCGTGGTCCGGGTAGCGGTGCACGGGCGCCGACACGTCGTCGAGGGCCCGGCAGATCTCGTCAGGAAGACTAAGGGTCTCCACCGACAACGCCTCGCTGAGCTGCTGCGCGTCGCGCGCCCCGACGATCGGGGCCGTCACGCCCGGCCGGTCCCGCACCCACGCCAGCGCCACCTGCAGCGGCGTCGCCGCCAGGCCGTCCGCCGCCGTCGCGACCGCCTCCACGATCCGGCTCGCGGTCTCGTCCAGGTACGGCTCCACGAACGGCGCCATCGTCTCCGAGCCGCCCCGCGAGTCCGCCGGGGTGCCGTGCCGGTACTTGCCGGTCAGCACCCCGCGGCCCAGCGGCGACGACGGCAGCAGGCCTATGCCGAGGTCCCGCGCCGCCGGCAGCACCTCCCGCTCCACGCCCCGCTGGAGCAGCGAGTACTCCATCTGCGTCCCGGCCAGCCGGGTCCGCGTGCCCGCGCCGCCGAGCTGCCAGGTCGCCGCTTTCGCCAGTTGCCAGCCGCAGAAGTCCGCCACTCCCGCGTACCGCGCCCGCCCGCTGCTCACCGCCAGGTCCAGGGCCTGCAGCGACTCCTCCAGCGGGGTGTACGGGTCGTACGCGTGGAGCTGCCAGAGGTCGACGTGGTCCGTGCCGAGCCGGGCCAGCGAGGCGTCGAGGGCGGCGAGCAGGTGCCCCCGGGAGCCGTCGCACCGCCGGTCCGGGTCGGCGACGCTGCCCGCCTTCGTGGCGATCACCAGATCACCGCGCGGCACCAGCCCCCCGACGAGCTGCCCGAGCACGTACTCCGCCTCGCCGCCGCCGTACACGTCCGCCGTGTCGACCAGCGTCCCGCCGGCCTCCCAGAACGCCTTCAGCTGGTCGGCGGCGTCATGCTCGCCGGTGTCCCGCCCCCAGGTGAGGGTGCCGAGCCCGATCCGGGACACGCGCAGGCCGGTACGGCCGAGATGCCTCTGCTCCATGAGCGCGAGATTACTGGCCAGGGCACCACGCGGAGAGAGCCTGTGGACAACCCGCCCCTGACGGATCCCGTCCGCCGCGCTAGAGTCCGGGCCACAGGGACGTTACTGATCGGTAAAGAGGGTGTTTGGGCATGCGACTGGGCATCAACCTCGGGTACTGGGGCGCCGGAATGGACGGCGACAACCTCGCCGTCGCGCAGGAGGCCGACCGGCTCGGCTACGACGTGTGCTGGGCGGCCGAGGCCTACGGGTCGGACGCCCCGACCGTGCTCTCCTGGGTCGCCGCCCAGACCTCCCGGATCGACGTCGGCTCCGCGATCATGCAGATCCCGGCCCGCCAGCCCGCGATGACCGCGATGACCGCGGCCACCCTGGACTCGCTCTCCGGCGGCCGCTTCCGCCTCGGCCTCGGCGTCTCCGGCCCGCAGGTCTCCGAGGGCTGGTACGGCGTCAAGTTCGACAAACCGCTCGCCCGCACCCGCGAGTACGTGGAGATCGTCCGCAAGGCGATGACCCGCGAGCGCCTCAGCTACTCCGGCGAGCACTGGACGCTGCCGCTGCCCGACGGCCCGGGCAAGCCGATCAAGCTCACCGTGCACCCGCAGCGCGAGCACATCCCGCTGTACATCGCCGCGATCGGCCCGAAGAACCTGGAGCAGACCGGCGAGATCGCCGACGGCGCGCTGCTGATCTTCCCGTCCGCCGAGCACCTGGAGGAGACGGCGATCAGCCACATCCGCGCCGGCCGCGAGAAGGCGGGCCTGACCATGGAGGGCTTCGACGTCCACCCGACGCTGCCGATCGCCCTCGGCCCGGACGTCGACGCCCTCGCGGACATGTTCCGCCCGTACACCGCCCTGTACGTGGGCGGCATGGGCAGCCGCAAGCAGAACTTCTACAACCAGCTCGCGCAGCGCATGGGCTACGAGAAGGAGGCCGCCGAGATCCAGGAGAAGTACCTGGCCGGCGACAAGGCCGGTGCGGCCGCCGCCGTACCGCGGCGGCTCATCGAGCAGACCGCCCTGCTCGGCGACGTGGCATCCGTGGCGGACCGGATGACGGCCTACGCCGAGGCCGGCGTCAACACGCTGACGCTGTCCCCGGCCGGATTCACCCTCGAAGAGCGGGTGACCGCCCTCCGCGCCGGCGTCGAGGCGCTGGAGCGGGCCGGCCTGGCGTAACGGGAAGCACCCGGGAAACCGGGCGAGGTCTGCGGCCGTGGTGGGGGCTCGGGGGGTCTTCCCCGCCACGGCCGTCACGCAGCACAACGCGCCACCGCGCCCCCCGGTTACGGCCCCGGGCGATTCCGTCGTTCGGCCCAGTCGCCCGGCCCTCGTGTTGCCGCCGTCGGCCGGGCGCATTTGACTTTTCCTCTGCGGGCGTGCGGCGTGCGGACGTCCCGCTGGAGGTGGCAGCAATGCTCTCGGCCCGAAGCCTGTTCCAGGAAATCATCGACGACGACGACTCCTTCCAGCTCTTCTGCTCCATCGCCGCGAGCGGCGAGGCCCAGGGCGGCTGGGAGAACGGCCGGATCGCCGCGCTCGTACCCGCCGGCATGCGGGACATGGCGCCGAAGATCACCCGGCACGGAGCCGACGAGGACAAGCACGGCAGGATCTTCAACGCGCTGCTCAAGAAGCGCGGCCTGCCGCCCGTCGACGTACCGCCCGAGACCGACTACACCATGCTTCTGGAGAAGCGCGGGATCGGCCTCGCCCACGAGAAGCTCAAGCGCGACGAGCCGCTGACCGAGCGCGACATCATCGTCTACCTCGCGCACAGCCGGGTCACCGAGCAGCGCGCCGCCGACCAGATGGACATGCTGGTCAAGCACTTCGGCGACCATCCCGAACTCGGCCGGGCGATCAGGATGATCTGCAACGACGAGGACAACCACCTCGCCTACTGCCACGAGGAGCTGCTGCGCCTGGCGTACGCCGGCCACGGCCGGCTGATCCAGCGCACCCTGCGCGAGTCCGCCCTCACCGAGATCGGGGTGTACCGCGACGTCAGCCTCGCCGTGATGTCCCACATGGGACGGCTGCTGCACTGGCCCGGGGCCAAGTCGGCCGTCCTCGCCGCAGGCATCCGTGCCATGTACGCGTACGAGCGGGCCGCCGGCTGGCGGCGCATGGTCGACCTGAAGATGCCCGAGCGGCGCGACGCACTGGGCGGACCGGCCACCCCCGCGCCGGCGTTCTGACAGGAACCCCGCACCGGCCGGCCCCCGCGCCCGCTACAGCCAGCCCCGCCGCTTGAACAGGCGGTGCAGGCCCAGCACCACCCCGGTCATCAGCAGGATCACCGCCGGGTAGGCCCACACCCGGCCCAGCTCGGGCATGTGCTCGAAGTTCATGCCGTAGATCCCCGCCACCATGGTGGGGACCGCGGCCATGGCCGCCCAGGCGGAGATCTTGCGCATGTCGTCGTTCTGCCGCACGCCCATCTGCGCCAGATGCGCCGACAGCACGTCCGACAGCAGCCGGTCCAGGCCCTCCACCTGCTCGTTGGCCCGGGCCAGATGGTCGCTGACGTCCCGGAAGAACGGCCGCGCCGCCTCGTGCACGAACGGCACCGTGCCGGCCGCGAGCCGCGAGACCGGCGCGGTGAGCGGGCCGCTGGCCCGGCGGAACTCGAGCACCTGCCGCTTGGCCGTGTAGATCCGGGCGGCGGTGCTCTTCGGGTCCCCGCCCGGCCCGTTGCCGCTCGGCGCGAACACCGCCGTCTCCAGCTCCTCCAGGTCGACCTGGAGCTCGCCCGCCACGTCGATGTAGTGGTCCACGACCGCGTCGCTGATCGCGTACAGCACCGCCGTGGGCCCCTTCTGCAGGACCTCCGGCATCGCCTCGAGATGGCGGCGGACCTGGGCGAGCGGCGAGCTCTCGCCGTGCCGGACCGTCACCACGAACGAGTTGCCGATGAAGATCATCAGCTCGTCGGCGACGACCCGGTCGCTCTCCGGCTCGTACCCCACCGGCTTGAGCACCATGAACAGCGAGTCGTCGTACACCTCCAGCTTCGGCCGCTGATGCGCCTTCAGCGCGTCCTCGACCGCCAGCGGATGCAGCGCGAACTCGTCCGCCACGTGGTCGAACTCGGTCTCGGTGGGCTCGTAGAGACCGACCCACACGAAGGCGTCCCCGGACGCCCGGCACTCCGCCAGCGCGTCCGAGAGATCCAGCGGCCCCGTCGTACGGCGCCCGCCCCGGTAGATGGCACTGTCCACGATCACGCCGCGTATTCTTCCCCGCCCGTCCGCCCCACGCACCCCCGCCGCCACTTACCCTTGCCGCCATGGCCACGCTGATCCTCGTCCGGCACGGACGTTCCACCGCCAACACCGCCGGGGTGCTCGCCGGGCGGACGCCCGGGATCGGGCTCGACGAGCGGGGTGCCGCGCAGGCCGCCGCCCTGCCCGGACGGCTGGCCGGGGTGCCCCTCGCCGCCGCCGTCAGCAGCCCGCTGCAGCGCTGCCGGGAGACCCTCCGGCCGCTCCTGGACGCCCGGCCCGGACTGCCGCTGCACACCGACGAGCGGATCAGCGAGTGCGACTACGGCGACTGGTCCGGCCGCAAACTCGCCGAACTGGCCGACGAACCCCTCATGGCGGTCGTCCAGGCACACGCCTCCGCCGCGGCCTTCCCCGGCGGCGAGTCGATGCGCGGCATGCAGCAGCGGGCCGTCGACGCCGTACGGGACTGGAACGCCCGGATCGAGGCCGAGCACGGCGAGGACGCCGTCTACGCGATGTGCTCGCACGGCGACATCATCAAGTCCGTCGTCGCCGACGCGCTCGGCATGCACCTCGACCTCTTCCAGCGGATCCACGTCGAACCCTGCTCGGTCACGGTGATCCGCTACACCCGGCTGCGCCCCTTCGTCCTGCGGCTCGGTGACACCGGCGACCTCGCCGGCCTCGCCCCCCGCGACACCGGCGACGACCGCGGCGGGAACACCGGCGCCGCCGAGGTCGGCGGCGGCGCGGGCGCACCGTGATCGCTCCGCGCAGTAGGGTGGACGGGCCGGAGGGCTGCCGCCGGGACAACCCGGGGGCCCCGTAGCCCGATTGCCGCCGAGATCCACCGCCGAGACACACCGTCGGACTGACGAGTTCCGGCGTCGAGACCCAAGGGAGACAGGCACGTGGCCCGTCAGGTGTTCCTCTACGACCCACCGGAGCGCTTCGTGGCCGGCACGGTCGGGCTGCCTGGCCGCCGCTCGTTCTTCCTGCAGGCCTCCGCCTCGGGCCGGGTCACCAGCGTGGCCCTGGAGAAGACGCAGGTCGCGGCCCTGGCCGAACGCATCGACGAACTCCTCGACGAGGTCGTGCGGCGCACCGGCGGCAACGCCCCGGTGCCTGCCGTCGCCCCGCCGGACGTCGCCGACACCGCCCCGCTGGACAGCCCCGTGGAGGAGGAGTTCCGGGTCGGCACCATGGCCCTGGCCTGGGACGGCGAGGAACAGCGGATGATCGTCGAGGCGCAGGCCCTCGTCGAACTCGACGTCGAGTCCGAGGAGGACCTCGCCGAGGCCGAGGAACGGCTGCTCCAGGACGAGGAGAACGGACCGCCCATGCTGCGGGTCCGGCTCACCGGCGCCCAGGCCCGCGCCTTCGCCAAGCGGGCCCTCGACGTGGTCAACGCCGGCCGGCCGCCGTGCCCGCTGTGCAGCCTCCCGCTCGACCCGGAAGGACACGTATGCCCGCGCCAGAACGGATACCGCCGGGGGGCGTGACGGTGCTCGACCTCCTCACCAAGGGCGAGCTGACCGTCGAGGGCCAGGTCCGCGAGGCGTCCAACGCCGTCCTGTACTGCTCCGTCGCCCACGAGGGCGAGACGGCCGTCTGCGTCTACAAGCCGGTCGCCGGCGAGCGCCCGCTGTGGGACTTCCCCGACGGCACCCTGGCGCAGCGCGAGGTCGCCGCGTACGCGGTCTCCGAGGCCACCGGCTGGGGCCTCGTGCCGCCCACGGTGCTGCGCGACGGCCCGTACGGCGAGGGCATGGTCCAGCTCTGGATCGACGCGGACGAGGGCGCCGAACTGCTCGGCCTCGTCGACCGGGAGGAGCCCGGGGACGGCTGGAAGGCCGTCGGAACGGCCCAGGTCGCCGAGGACCGCACCGCGCTGCTCGTGCACGCCGACACGCCCGAGCTGCGCCGCCTCGCCGTCCTCGACGCGGTGATCAACAACGGCGACCGCAAGGGCGGCCACCTGTTGCCCGCCCCGGACGGCCGGATCTACGGCATCGATCACGGCGTCACCTTCCACGTGGACGACAAGCTCCGCACCCTGCTCTGGGGCTGGGCCGGCGAGCCGCTGCCCGTCGAAGCCGCCGGCGTGCTCACCCGCCTCGACGGCGAGCTGGCCCCCGGCGCCCCGCTCGCCACCCGCCTGGCGGAGTTGCTCACCCCCGCCGAGATCGACGCGATCCGGGCCCGGGTGGCCCTGCTGCGCACCACCGGACGCCACCCCGAGCCGTCCGGCCAGTGGCCCGCGATCCCCTGGCCACCGGTCTGACGAGGACGTACCGCTGCCGGCCCGCCTGCCTTTCCCCTGGCACATCCCGCGCGATCCCGCAAGAACGCCTGATCGGACAAGATCCAGGATCCGGTTCGTATCCGGAACACCCGTCCGGTTACGCTCGGGGCATGCATGCCTGGCCCGCTTCTGAGGTCCCCGCCCTGCCCGGCAAGGGCCGCGACCTCCGGATCCACGACACCGCGACCGGCGGACGAGTGACCCTCGCCCCCGGCCCCGTCGCCCGTATCTACGTCTGCGGCATCACGCCGTACGACGCGACCCACATGGGTCACGCGGCGACCTACAACGCGTTCGACCTCGTTCAGCGCGTGTGGCTCGACACCAAGCGGCAGGTCCACTACGTCCAGAACGTCACCGACGTCGACGACCCGCTCCTGGAGCGCGCGATCCGCGACAACGTCGACTGGGTCGGCCTCGCCGAGCGCGAGACCGCGCTCTTCCGCGAGGACATGACCGCGCTGCGGATGCTCCCGCCGCAGCACTACATCGGCGCCGTCGAGGCGATACCGGGGATCGTGCCGCTGGTCGAGCGGCTGCGCGACGCCGGCGCGGCCTACGAGCTGGACGGCGACATCTACTTCTCCGTCGAGGCCGACCCGCACTTCGGCTCGGTGTCGAACTACGACAGCGAGCTCATGCGGCACCTCGCCGCGGAGCGCGGCGGCGACCCCGACCGCCCCGGCAAGAAGAACCCGCTCGACCCGATGCTGTGGATGGCCGCCCGTGAGGGCGAGCCGAGCTGGGACGGCGGCAGCCTCGGCGCCGGGCGCCCCGGCTGGCACATCGAGTGCGTCGCCATCGCGCTCGACCACCTCGGCATGGGCTTCGACGTGCAGGGCGGCGGCTCCGACCTGATCTTCCCGCACCACGAGATGGGCGCCTCGCACGCCCAGACGCTCACCGGCGAGTACCCCATGGCCAAGGCGTACGTGCACGCCGGCATGGTCGCCCTGCACGGCGAGAAGATGTCCAAGTCCAAGGGCAACCTGGTCTTCGTCTCCGCGCTGCGCCGCGCCGGGGTCGACCCGGCGGCGATCCGGCTGTCCCTGCTCGCGCACCACTACCGGGCCGACTGGGAGTGGACCGACGACGTCCTGGACACGGCCGTGGCCCGCCTCGACCGCTGGCGCGCCGCAGTCTCCCGGCCCGACGGCCCCTCGGCCGACGCACTCGTCGAGGAGATCCGCGAGGCGCTCGCGGACGACCTGGACGCGCCGGCCGCGCTCGCCGCGATCGACCGTTGGGCCGCGCTCCAGGAGAGCGAGGGCGGCACGGACGAGTCCGCGCCCGGCCTCGTCTCCCGCGCGGCCGACGCCCTGCTCGGTGTGGCTCTCTAGCGAGCTGATTCGCGCAGATCCGCGCAGCCTCTTTCGGTAACCGCCCTCGGACTTCTCCCCGAAGTCCGAGGGCGGTTCCGTTTTGCCCTCTAGTCCTGTGCTTGCAGCTGCGCTAAAAACGCTCCATGCAATCATCAATGCGCATGAGAGCTGCACTCGGTGGGGCGGTGCTCAGCCTCCTCGCGGTGTTCGCGGGACCGGGAACCGCCCAGTCCGCCGAGCCCGCCGACAGTACCGTCGGCGACGTCACCGGCTTCACCGCCGACGGCCCGGTCTACCGGCTCACCGCGGGCGCCGCCGAGGCCCGGGTCAGCTTCGTCACCGACGAGACCTTCCGCATCGAACTCGCCCCCGACGGCAAGTACACCGACCCCACCGGGCAGGACATCGTCCTGCCGCAGGGCGCGCCGCCCACCACCCGCTGGACGGACCGCGGCGACCGGTACGAGCTCAGCACCGACCGGGTCACCCTGCGCGCCTACAAGTCGCCGCTGCGCTTCGCCGCGTACCGCGCCGACGGCACCGCGCTCTGGTCCGAGACCAAGGGCCTGACCTGGAACCAGGACCGCACCGTCCAGACCCTGGCCCGCGGCGCGACCGAGCAGTTCTACGGCGCCGGCATGCAGAACGGCCGCGGCAACACCTCGCACCGCGGCAAGACCGTGGAAGTGGGCGTCGACTACAACTGGAACGACGGCGGCCACCCCAACTCCGTCCCGTTCTACCTCTCCTCCGCCGGATACGGCGTCTTCCGCAACACCTACGCCCCCAACACCTACGCCTTCGGCGAGCCCGTCACGACCTCCGCGCGCGAACGCCGCTTCGACGCCTACTACTTCGCCGGCGAGGGCGCCGACGCGGTCAAGGACGTCATCGGCCAGTACACGAACCTCACCGGCAAGCCCTTCATGCCGCCCGTGTACGGCCTCGAGATCGGCGACGCCGACTGCTACCTGCACAACGCCAACCGGGGCGAGCGGCGCACCCTCGACGCCCTGAAGGTCGCCGACGGCTACGTGCAGAACGACATGCCCAACGGCTGGATGCTCGTCAACGACGGCTACGGCTGCGGCTACGAGAACCTCGGCGAGGCAGCCACGGGCCTGCAGCAGCGCGGCATGCAGCTCGGACTGTGGACCGAGGACGGCCTCGACAAGCTCGCCGACCAGGTCAAGGCCGGCCAGCGGGTCGCCAAGCTCGACGTCGCCTGGGTCGGCGCGGGCTACAAGTTCGCCCTCGACGGCTGCAAGGCCGCCCACGCGGGCATCGAGGCGAACAGCGACGCCCGCGGCTTCACCTGGGCCCCGGAGAGCTGGTCCGGCGCCCAGCGCTGCGGCGTCCAGTGGTCCGGGGACCAGTCCGGCACCTGGGAGTACATCCGCTGGCAGATTCCCACCTACGCGGGCGCGTCCATGTCCGGACTCGCGTACACCACCGGCGACGTCGACGGCATCTTCGGAGGCAGCGCCAAGACGTACACCCGTGACCTGCAGTGGAAGACCTTCCTGCCGGTCACGATGACCATGGACGGCTGGGCCGCCAACGACAAGCAGCCCTTCCGCTACGGCGAGCCGTACACCACGATCAACCGCAGCTACCTCAAGCTCCACGAGTCCCTGCTGCCGTACATCTACAGCCACGCCCACGAGGCGACGAAGACCGGTGTCGGTCTCGCCCGGCCGCTCGTCCTCGAGTACCCCGACGACCCGAAGGCCGCGACCGACACCGCCAAGTACGAGTTCCTCAGCGGCGAGGACTTCCTCGTCGCACCGGTCTACAAGGACGACGTCCGGCGCGACGGGATCTACCTCCCCAAGGGCACCTGGATCGACTACTGGAGCGGCCGCGTCCACGAGGGCCCGCAGACCCTCGACGGCTACAGCGCCCCGCTCGACACCCTGCCGCTGTTCGTCCGCGCCGGGGCGACCGTGCCCATGTGGCCCGGCGGCATCCGCTCGTACACCGACCGCACCCCCGGCTCCCAGCTCGCCTGGGACGTCTACCCGCAGGGGAATTCGTCGTTCACGCTCTACGAGGACGACGGCGTCACCCGCGCCCACAAGGCCGGCCGGTACGCCACCCAGCGCGCCGACGTCACCGCGCCCGCCCGGGGCGCCGGCGACGTGACCGTACGGATCGGCGCGAGCCAGGGCGCCTACACCGGCAAGGCGGCCTCCCGGCCCTACGCCTTCACCGTGCACACCGGCGACGCGCCGACCAAGGTCGCGCTGGAGGGCACCGCCCTGCCCCGCCACACGAGCCGCGCCGCGTTCGAGGCGGCCACGCAGGGCTGGTGGTACGACGCCGCCGACCGAGGGGGAGTGGTCCGGGTCAAGACGGCCGCGCTCCGCACCGACCGGCCCTTCGAGCTGACGCTCACCGACACCGCAGCCGTCGGCGGGGCCGTGCCCGGCGCCGCCGCCACCGTGTCCGCGCCGGCCGGCCAGGAGCTGGGCGCCGGCGTGCCCGGCACCGTCTCCGTCGACGTCACCGCGGGCGACCGGGACGCCACCGGCGTCGCGGTCGGCCTGACCGCCCCCGAGGGCTGGAAGGTCACCCCGGCCGCCCGGATCGACCGGCTCCCGGCCGGCACGACCCGGCGCGTCCAGGTGACGGTGACCCCGCCGCCGGGCGCACGACCCGGCGAGTCCACGCTCACCGCGAGCGCCGGCTACCGCGCCGCCTCGCTGGACCGGGTCGCGATCCAGCGGTTCGCCGTCGGGGTGATGCCGGAACCGCCCACGGCGGACGCCTGGGCGAGCGACCTGGTGTGGCTGAGATCCACGAACGGCTGGGGCCCGCCCGAACGCGACCGCTCCAACGGCGAGTCCGCCGCGGGCGACGGACGGACCCTCACCCTGGCCGGGAAGACCTACGACAAGGGCATCGGCGCGCACGCCGACTCCGACATCGAGGTCTACCTCGGCGGCCGGTGCACCCGGCTGACCGCCGACGTCGGCATCGACGACGAGATCAACGGGTACGGCGAGGTCGCGTTTTCGGTCGAGGCGGACGGCAAGGTGCTCTGGACCTCGCCGAAGGTCACCGGGGCCTCCGCGACCGTCCCGGTGGATGTCGACCTCACCGGCGCCCGGCACGTCCACCTGAGGATCACCGACACCAACGGATCCAAGAGCGGCGACCACGGCGACTGGGCCGCGGCGCGGTTCGCCTGCGGCTGACATGAGCCCGAGACGGGCGAGATTCGGCCAACCGCCATGGGGGAAGCGGGCGTTGTGATGAGCTGTGAGCGTCAATGGATCACTTGTACGAAAGGGCGCTCAGTGCAGCATCACCTCGCACGCAGAGGATTCCTGGGAGCCGCCGCCGCCCTCGGCGCGGCGGCTCTCACCGGCCCGCTCACCTCGGGCCCGGCCCACGCGGCAGGCGCGGGCGGGCCGTGGCCCACCGCGTTCCCGCTGCCCCGCGGCTTCCAGCCGGAGGGGGTGGCCATCGGGCACAGCCCGTACGCGTACTTCGGCTCGCTCGGCGACGGATCCGTCTACCGGGTCGCGCTGGCCACCGGCGAGGGCCGGATCGTCCACCAGGGGCTCGGCGCGGAGAAGAGCACCGTCGGCCTCAAGATCGACCGGGCGGAGCGCCGGCTCTTCCTCGCCGGCGGCTGGAGCCGGGAGATCCGGGTCGTCGACGCGCGCTCCGGCGCGCTGCTGCGCCACTTCACCGGGCTCGGCGCCGACACCACCATGGTCAACGACGTCGTGCTCACCCCGGGCGCGGCCTGGTTCACCGACTCCTTCCAGCCGCAGCTCTACCGGCTGGCCCTCGACCGGACCGGCGAGCCCGGCCACGAGGTGACCACCGTCCCGCTCGGCGGCGACTGGGTCCAGGGGGCCGACTTCACCGCCAACGGCATCGAGCGGACCCCCGACGGGCGGGCGCTGCTGGTGGTCAACTGCGTCAAGGACGGCGGCTCGTTGATGCGGGTCGACGCGCGCACCGGCACCGCCCGCACGGTCGACCTCGGCGACCTGCGGATCCCGGCCGGCGACGGACTGCTGCTGCTCGGCCGCGACCTGTACATCGTGCAGCAGCAGAAGAACCAGATCGACGTGGTCCGGCTCGACGCGGCCGGCACGCGCGGCACCGCGATCGCGCGGATCACCGACCCGGACCGGTTCCGGGTGCCGACCACGGCGGCGGTCTGGGGCGACCGGATCTACCTGCCCAACGCCCGCTTCGGCCTGGACGAGGACCCGACGGCGGTGGACTACGACGCGGTGTCGGTGCCGCGCGTGCAGGCGCCGTAACGGCGAAGGGAGGGGCGGCCGCGCCGCCCCTCCCGTACCGCTCAGTCCTCCGAGCCCTTGCCGTCCCCGCCGTCGGACCGCTCGGGCCGCTCGGATCCCTCGGACCCTTCGGCCTCGGTGCCCGCGGCGGTGTCCGCAGCGGGTCC
Organism: Streptomyces sp. HUAS YS2; assembly: GCF_033343995.1. Taxonomy (NCBI): domain Bacteria; kingdom Bacillati; phylum Actinomycetota; class Actinomycetes; order Kitasatosporales; family Streptomycetaceae; genus Streptomyces; species Streptomyces solicathayae. The sequence continues at coordinate 6,428,107 of NZ_CP137573.1, forward strand.
CGCGTCCGACTCCGCTGTCGGTCCTGTCTCCGACTCCGCGCCCGGTCCCGCCTCCGACTCCGCGCCCGATTCCGGCTGTTCCGTGCCCGGCACGGCCTCCGGTCCCGGCTGCTGCGGCTTCGGCGGCCTGGTCCGCTCGCTGCCCGGGTCCCGCAGGTACGAGGCGTCGCCGCCCTCCGTCGCCACCCCGGGACCCTGCCCCGGCTCGCGGCGCCGCAGATAGCGCTCGAACTCGCGGGCGATGGCCTCGCCCGACGCCTCCGGCAGCTCCGCGGTGTCCCGGGCCTCCTCCAGCGTCTGGACGTACTCCGCCACCTCGCTGTCCTCGGAGGCGAGTTGGTCCACGCCCAGCTGCCAGGCCCGCGCGTCCTCGGGCAGTTCGCCCAGCGGGATGCGCAGCCCGATCAGGTCCTCCAGGCGGTTCAGCAGCGCCAGCGTCGCCTTCGGGTTGGGTGGCTGCGACACGTAGTGCGGCACGGCCGCCCACAGGCTCACCGCCGGGACGCCGGCGTGCGTGCACGCCTCCTGCAGGATGCCGACGATGCCCGTCGGGCCCTCGTACCGGGTCTCCTCCAGGTCCATCGTGCGAGCCAGGTCCGGGTCGGAGGTGACCCCACTGACCGGGACGGGCCGGGTGTGCGGGGTGTCGCCCAGCAGTGCGCCGAGGATCACCACCATCTCCACGCCGAGTTCGTGGGCGAAGCCCAGCAGTTCGTTGCAGAACGACCGCCAGCGCATGGACGGTTCGATACCGCGGACCAGCACCAGGTCGCGCGGCTTCTCGCCGCCGACCCGGACCACGGAGAGCCGGGTGGTGGGCCAGGTGATCTTCCGGACGCCGCCGTCCATCCACACCGTGGGCCGGTTGACCTGGAAGTCGTAGTAGTCCTCGGCGTCGAGCGCCGCGAACACCTCGCCCTTCCATTCCCGGTCCAGATGGGCGACCGCGGTGGAGGCGGCGTCGCCGGCGTCGTTCCAGCCCTCGAACGCGGCCACCATGACCGGGTCGATCAGCTCGGGAACCCCCTCGAGCTCGATCACCCAGTGCCTCCTTTTCGAAGTTCCTGTCGTACGGACCAACCTTACGGCTTTCCGGGGGTCGGGCCGCAGCCCCCGTACGCGGCCGGGTTCGCCCCCGGTCTTGATCGACTACCCACGAACGCCGGTCGGCACACGGGCGCCGCGGGGGCCGGTTCGCGCCACGCGGCGCGCGTAAGGGGCGGCCTCGAAAGAGACCGCCCCTTACGCACAGGCCGTTACTTGCGGAGCAGGTCCTCGACCTTGCCGCGGATCTCGTCCGTCGCCAGACCACGGATCGTCAGGGTCGTCCGGCGGCGCAGCACGTCGTCCGCCGTCTCCGCCCATTCGTGGTCGCGGGCGTAGGCCACCTGCGCCCAGATCTCCGGGGCGTCCGGGTGGATGCGCTCGGCCAGCTCCGGGTTCTCGTTCGCCATCCGCGCGATGTCGAAGGAGAGCGAACCGTAGTGCGTGGCCAGGTGCTTGGCGGTGTCGGCGGACATCCGCGGGCCGGGCGCCGGGCCGTCCACCAGCAGCCGGTGCGCGACCGCGTTCGGGTTGGCGATGCCGGGCAGCGGCAGCCGCTTGGGCAGCGCCGAGACCGGCTCGTAGTCCTCGCCGAGCGGGTGGCCGGGCAGCGACTCCAGCTTCTTCATGATCGTCCGGCCGATGTGGCGGAAGGTCGTCCACTTGCCGCCGGCCACCGACAGCATGCCGCCGCGGCCCTCGGTCACGACCGTCTCGCGCTTGGCCTTGGAGGTGTCGCCGGGACCGCCCGGCAGCACCCGCAGACCCGCGAAGGAGTAGGTGATCAGATCCCGGGACAGCTGCTGGTCGCGGATGGAGAACGCGGCCTCGTCGAGGATCTGGGCTATGTCCTTCTCGTTGACGGCGACGTCGGCCGGGTCGCCCTCGTACTCCTCGTCGGTGGTACCGAGCAGGAGCATGTCCTCCCAGGGGAGCGCGAAGGTGATCCGGTACTTGTCGATCGGGGTCGCCAGCGCGGCCTTCCAGGGGGAGGTGCGCTTGAGCACCAGGTGCGCGCCCTTGGAGAGCCGGATGGACGGCGCCGCGTTCGGGTCCTCCATCTTGCGCAGGTGGTCCACCCACGGGCCGGTCGCGTTCAGCACCAGACGGGCACCGACGCCGAACTCATCGCCGGAGAGCCGGTCCCGCAGCTCCGCGCCGGTGACCCGGCCGCGGGTGAAGCGCAGCCCGGTGACCTCGGCGTGGTTGATGACGGTCGCCCCGGCGGCCACGGCGGCCCGCACGGTCATCAGCGCCATGCGCGAGTCGTTCATCTGGTCGTCGCCGTACACGGCCACGGCCTTGAGGTTGTCCGTCCGCAGCTCCGGCACGTCCTGTGCGGCCTTCGCCGGCGACAGCAGGTGGCCGACGCCGTCGCCGAACGCGGAGAGAGCGCTGTACGCGAACACCCCGGCGCCCAGCTTGGCCGCGCCGTGCGGGCCACCCTTGTAGACGGGCAGGTAGAAGGTCAGGGGGTTCGCGAGGTGCGGCGCCACCTGACGGGACACCGCACGCCGCTCGAAGTGGTTCTCCGCCACCAGCTTCACCGCGCCGGTCTGCAGGTAGCGCAGGCCGCCGTGGAGCAGCTTGGAGGAGGCGGAGGAGGTGGCGCCGGCGAAGTCGCCGGCGTCCACCAGGGCCACCCGCAGGCCCGACTGCGCGGCGTGCCAGGCGGTGGAGATGCCCAGGATGCCGCCTCCGATCACCAGGAGGTCGTACGTCGCCTTGGAAAGCTGTTCCCGGGTCTCGGCGCGGCTCGGCAGGGAGCCGGCAGCCGGGTGCGTCCCGAGGGCAGGGACGCTCTGCAGGGTGGTCATCTCGTATTACTCCTCGTCCTCGATCCAGCCCATGGTCCGCTCGACGGCCTTGAGCCAGCTCTTGTACTCGCTGTCACGCTTGTCGGCGTCCATGCGAGGGGTCCATTCCGCGGCCCGGCGCCAGTTGGCGCGCAGGGCGTCGGTGTCCGGCCAGAAGCCGACGGCCAGACCGGCGGCGTAGGCGGCGCCGAGGCAGGTCGTCTCGGCGACCATCGGACGCACGACCGGCGCGTCCAGGAAGTCCGAGAGGGTCTGCATCAGCAGGTTGTTGGAGGTCATGCCGCCGTCGACCTTCAGCGCGGTCAGCTCGACGCCGGAGTCCTTCGTCATGGCGTCGGTGATCTCGCGGGTCTGCCAGGCGGTGGCCTCCAGGACGGCGCGCGCGATGTGCGCCTTGGTGACGTACCGGGTGAGGCCGGCGATCACACCGCGGGCGTCGGAGCGCCAGTACGGGGCGAACAGGCCGGAGAAGGCCGGCACGAAGTACGCGCCGCCGTTGTCCTCGACCGAGGACGCCAGGGTCTCGATCTCGGCGGCGGAGTTGATCAGGCCCATCTGGTCGCGCATCCACTGGACCAGCGAACCGGTGACGGCGATCGAGCCCTCCAGCGCGTAGACCGGCTTCTGCTCGCCGATCTGGTAGCCGACCGTGGTCAGCAGGCCGCTGTAGGAGTTGATGATCTTGTCACCGGTGTTCATCAGCATGAAGGTGCCGGTGCCGTACGTGGACTTGGCCTCGCCCTCGGCGAAACACGTCTGGCCGAACAGGGCGGCCTGCTGGTCGCCGAGCGCGGAGGCGACCGGGACGCCGTCGAGGACGCCGCCCTTGACGGTGCCGTACACCTCGGCGGAGGAGCGGATCTCCGGCAGCACCGAGGCCGGGACCTCCATGGAGGAGAGGATCTTCTCGTCCCACTCCATGGTGTGCAGGTTCATCAGCATGGTGCGCGAGGCGTTGGTGACGTCGGTGACGTGCCGGCCGCCGTCGACGCCGCCGGTCAGGTTCCAGATGACCCAGGAGTCCATGGTGCCGAAGAGGATGTCGCCGCGCTCGGCGCGCTCGCGCAGGCCCTCGACGTTGTCGAGCAGCCAGCGGACCTTGGGGCCGGAGAAGTACGAGGCGAGCGGCAGGCCGGTCTCGCGGCGGAAACGGTCCTGCCCGACGTTGCGGCCGAGCTCCCTGCAGAGCGCGTCGGTGCGGGTGTCCTGCCACACGAGGGCGTTGTGCACCGGCTCGCCGGTGTTCTTGTCCCACAGGAGGGTGGTCTCGCGCTGGTTCGTGATGCCGATGGCCTTCACGTCGGCGGCGGTGATGCCGGCCTTGTCGAGCGCGCCCGCCACGACTTCCTGGACGTTGTTCCAGATCTCGGCGGCGTCGTGCTCCACCCAGCCCGGCTTCGGGAAGATCTGCTCGTGCTCCTTCTGGTCGACGGAGACGATCCGGCCGTCCTTGTCGAAGACGATGCAGCGGGACGAGGTGGTGCCCTGGTCGATGGCCGCGATGAACGGGCCGTGGCCGTGGGAGGAGGTGCCGGTCGTGTGTGCGTCGGTCACGGTGTGCTCCAAGGAAGGTCTGGAAGAAGGACGGCTCAGGCGAACGCGATGTTGTAGATACCCGCGGCGATGGCGCCGCCCACCAGGGGGCCGACGACCGGGATCCAGGCGTAGCTCCAGTCGGAGCCGCCCTTGTTCGGCAGCGGGAGCAGGGCGTGCACGATGCGCGGACCGAGGTCACGGGCGGGGTTGATCGCGTACCCGGTCGGGCCGCCGAGCGAGAGGCCGATGGAGACCACGACGAAGGCGGTGATCAGGGCGCCTATGACGCCGAGGCCCTTGCCGCTGTCGTTGAGGCCCTGCGTGAGCACGGCGAGGACCAGCACGACCGTGCCGATGATCTCGGTGGCCAGGTTCTGCCAGACGACGCGGACCTCGGGGCCGGTGGAGAAGACACCCAGGACCGGGCCGGCGCCGCCGTTGTCGTGCGGGCCCTCCACGGCCTTCTTCGTCGGGTCGCCCACGATCTCGGGGTCGGTCAGGTGGGCCTGGAACTGCCCGTAGTACGCGATCCAGACCAGGAAGGCGCCGAGCATCGCGCCCAGCATCTGGCCGGCGAAGTAGACCGGAACATTGCTCCAGTCGTTGTCCTTGATCGCGATGCCGACGGTGACCGCCGGGTTGAGGTGCGCGCCGGAGAGGGTGCCGGTCATGTAGACCGCGGTCATGACCGCGAAGCCCCACCCGAAGGTGATCGCCAGCCAGCCGGCGTTCTGTGCCTTCGAGCGCTTGAGCACGACGGCGGCGACCACGCCACCGCCGAGCAGGATGAGTACGGCGGTACCGATGGTCTCGCCGATGAAGATGTCGGAGCTGGACACCCGCGACTCCTTTGTCCTTCGTCCAGGGGAAGGCGAACCCCGGGTCCCTCCGGTGGTCCGCGCCCTCAGGTGAGGGCGTTGTCGGCCCTCGGCACCGTCACACTCTAGCGGCCAATCCCGGTAGGTGTTCGACAATGCCGACCGACGAACGGAAGTTTTGCCCTCCGGTTAACAGCGCGTCAAGAGTTCGGGCAGCGAAAAACCCGCCGATAACGCGATCGTTACCGACGGGTTCGAGGGGTTGTGGACCACCGCGTTCCAGGCGTGCCCGGCCGGGGCTGACCAGGTCAGAAGCGGCCGGCCCCCAGGTCGCGGGAGACCGCGCGGGCGCAGTCGCGCACCGCCGCGACCAGCTCGGAGCGCAGCTCGCCGGAGTCGCACACCCGCTCCACCGCGCCCGTGATGGCCACCGCGCCGACCGGCATCCGCCGCCGGTCGTGGATCGGCGCCGCCACGGAGGCCACGCCCTCCCAGGTCTCCTCCACGTCCGCGGCCCAGCCGCGGGCCCTGGTCGTGTCCAGCAGCGTCTCGAAGTCGCCCAGGCCGGTCACCGTCCGGTCCGTGTACGCCTTCAGCTCCGTCTCCAGGACCTCGCTGTGCGCCACCGGGTCGTACGCCGAAAGGACCTTGCCCAGGGCGGTGGAGTGCAGCGGCTGCATCGCCCCCACCTCCAGGACCTGGCGACTGTCGTCCGGCCGGAACACGTGGTGCACGATCAGCACGCCCTGCTGGTGCAGGACACCCAGATGGACGCTCTCCCCGCTCGATCGGGCCAGGTCGTCCGTCCAGACCAGCGCCCGCGCCCGCAGCTCGTGCACGTCCAGGTAGCTGTTGCCCAGGCGCAGCAGCTCCGCCCCCAGCTGGTACCGCCCGGAGGCCGCGTCCTGCTCGACGAAGCCCTCCGCCTGCAGGGTGCGCAGGATGCCGTGCGCGGTGCCCTTGGCCAGGCCCAGGGAGGAGGCGATGTCGGACAGGCCGAGCCGGCGCTCGCCGCCCGCGAGCAGTCGCAGCATCGCCGCCGCCCGTTCAAGCGACTGGATGTTCTTCGCCATCGCCCGGCCCTTTCTCCCTGCCCTGGATCGCGTGGATCGCTGTTGATCACGCTGTTCGACAATGCTGAACACTATCGGTCGATGTCGACCTTGCGTCACTCATGCAAGTGTCCGCCAGGAAGGGTCGCGACCGGGAGTCCCCGGACAAAGGATGCCGTCCGGCCAGTGGGACACCGTGTCCACCCCGGCAGGTCCGCGGTTACGCTGGCCCCGTGCGCCCTCCACCGGGGGTGCAAAGCCGACAGCCGTCGCATCCCAGGGAGCACATCCATGGCCTCGTCGCCGACCCCTTCCGCTGACAGCCGGACCCGCGCCGCCGCCCTCCGTGAGGCACTCGCCACTCGTGTGGTGGTGTCCGACGGAGCCATGGGCACCATGCTCCAGGCCCAGGACCCGACGCTCGAGGACTTCCAGGACCTCGAGGGCTGCAACGAGATCCTGAACGTCTCCCGCCCCGACATCGTCCGGTCGGTCCACGACGCCTACTTCGCCGTCGGCACCGACTGCGTCGGCACCAACACCTTCAACTGCAACTTCTCCGCGCTCGGCGAGTACGACATCGCCCACCGCGTCGAGGAGCTGTCCGAGGCCGGCGCCCGCCTCGCCCGCGAGGTCGCCGACGAGTACACCGCGAAGACCGGGCGGCAGCGCTGGGTCCTCGGCTCGATGGGCCCCGGCACCAAGCTGCCCACCCTCGGCCACGTCCAGTACGGCACCATCCGCGACGCCTACCAGCAGAACGCCGAGGGCCTGCTCGCCGGCGGCGCCGACGCGCTCCTGGTGGAGACCACCCAGGACCTGCTGCAGACCAAGGCCGCCATCATCGCAGCCCACCGGGCGATGGACACCGCCGGCTACACCGTGCCGCTGATCTGCTCGGTCACCGTGGAGACCACCGGCACCATGCTGCTCGGCTCCGAGATCGGCGCGGCACTGACCGCCCTCGAGCCGCTCGGCATCGACATGATCGGCATGAACTGCGCCACCGGCCCGGCCGAGATGAGCGAGCACCTGCGCCACCTCGCCCGCAACGCCCGCGTCCAGCTCTCCTGCATGCCGAACGCCGGACTGCCGGTCCTCACCAAGGACGGCGCGCACTACCCGCTGTCGCCCGTCGAGCTGGCCGACGCCCACGAGAGCTTCGTCGCCGAGTACGGGCTCTCCCTGGTCGGCGGCTGCTGCGGCACCACCCCCGAGCACCTGCGCCACGTCGTGGAGCGCGTCCAGGGGCAGGTCCCGCCCGCCCGTGACCCGCGTCCCGAGCCCGCGGCCGCCTCGCTGTACCAGTCGGTCGCCTTCCGCCAGGACACCTCGTACATGGCGATCGGCGAGCGCACCAACGCCAACGGCTCCAAGAAGTTCCGCGAGGCCATGCTCGAGGGCCGCTGGGACGACTGCGTCGAGATGGCCCGCGACCAGATCCGCGAGGGCGCGCACATGCTCGACCTCTGCGTCGACTACGTCGGCCGCGACGGCGTCGCCGACATGCGAGAGCTGGCCGGCCGCTTCGCCACCGCCTCCACCCTCCCGATCGTCCTGGACTCCACCGAGGTCCCGGTCATCGAGGCCGGCCTGGAGATGCTGGGCGGCCGCGCGGTCATCAACTCCGTCAACTACGAGGACGGCGACGGCCCCGAGTCCCGCTTCGCCAAGGTCACCGCGCTCGCCAAGCAGCACGGCGCCGCCCTGATCGCGCTCACCATCGACGAGGAGGGCCAGGCCCGCACCGTCGAGAACAAGGTCGCCATCGCCGAGCGGATCATCGACGACCTCACCGGCAACTGGGGCATCGCCGAGTCCGACATCCTCATCGACACCCTGACCTTCACCATCTGCACCGGCCAGGAGGAGTCGCGCGGCGACGGCATCGCCACCATCGAGGCGATCCGCGAGCTGAAGAAGCGGCACCCCGACGTCCAGACCACGCTCGGCCTGTCCAACATCTCCTTCGGCCTCAACCCGGCCGCCCGCGTCCTGCTGAACTCCGTCTTCCTGGACGAGTGCGTCAAGGCCGGCCTGGACTCCGCCATCGTCCACGCCTCCAAGATCCTGCCGATCGCCCGGTTCGACGAGGAGCAGGTCACCACCGCGCTCGACCTGATCTACGACCGGCGCTCCGAGGGCTACGACCCGCTGCAGAAGCTGATGGCCCTCTTCGAGGGCGTCTCCACCAAGTCCATGAAGGCCGGCAAGGCCGAGGAGCTCCTCGCCCTGCCGCTGGAGGAGCGCCTGAAGCGCCGCATCATCGACGGCGAGAAGAACGGCCTGGAGGCCGACCTCGACGAGGCCCTCACCACCCGCCCCGCCCTCGACATCGTCAACGACACGCTGCTCGACGGCATGAAGGTCGTCGGCGAACTGTTCGGCTCCGGCCAGATGCAGCTGCCGTTCGTGCTCCAGTCCGCCGAGGTCATGAAGACCGCGGTCGCCTACCTGGAGCCGCACATGGAGAAGTCCGACGCGGAGGGCAAGGGCACCATCGTGCTGGCCACCGTGCGCGGCGACGTCCACGACATCGGCAAGAACCTCGTCGACATCATCCTGTCCAACAACGGCTACAACGTGGTGAACCTGGGCATCAAGCAGCCCGTCTCCGCCATCCTCGACGCCGCCGAGGAGCACAGGGCCGACGTCATCGGCATGTCCGGCCTGCTGGTCAAGTCCACGGTGATCATGAAGGAGAACCTGGAGGAGCTGAACCAGCGGGGCCTGTCCGCCGACTACCCCGTCATCCTCGGCGGCGCCGCGCTGACCCGCGCCTACGTCGAGCAGGACCTGCACGAGATCTACGAGGGCGAAGTCCGCTACGCCCGCGACGCCTTCGAGGGCCTGCGCCTGATGGACGCCCTGATCGGCGTCAAGCGCGGCGTCCCCGGCGCCTCCCTCCCGGAGCTCAAGCAGCGCCGGGTCGCCAAGCGGGACACCGTCCTGGAGGTCTCCGAGCCCGAGCCCGGCGGCCGCTCCGACGTCGCCGTCGACAACCCCGTGCCGACCCCGCCGTTCTGGGGCACCCGGGTCGTCAAGGGCATCCCGCTCAAGGACTACGCGAGCTGGCTCGACGAGGGCGCCCTGTTCAAGGGTCAGTGGGGCCTCAAGCAGACCCGCGCCGGCGACGGGCCGACGTACGAGGAGCTGGTGGAGACCGAGGGTCGGCCGCGGCTGCGCGGCCTGCTGGAGCGGCTGCACACCGACAACCTCCTGGAGGCGGCCGTCGTCCACGGCTACTTCCCGTGCGTCTCCAAGGGCGACGACCTGATCATCCTGGACGAGCAGGGCAACGAGCGGACCCGCTTCACCTTCCCGCGGCAGCGCCGCGGCCGCCGCCTCTGCCTGGCCGACTTCTTCCGCCCGGAGGAGTCCGGCGAGACCGACGTGGTCGGCCTCCAGGTCGTCACCGTCGGCTCGAAGATCGGCGAGGCCACCGCCGAGCTGTTCGCCTCCGACTCCTACCGGGACTACCTCGAACTGCACGGCCTGTCCGTGCAGCTCGCCGAGGCGCTGGCCGAGTACTGGCACGCCCGGGTGCGCGCCGAGCTCGGCTTCGCCGGCGAGGACCCGGCGAACGTCGAGGACATGTTCGACCTCAAGTACCGCGGCGCGCGTTTCTCGCTCGGCTACGGGGCATGCCCCGACCTGGAGGACCGGGCGAAGATCGCCGAACTGCTGCGTCCCGAGCGGATCGGCGTCCACCTCTCCGAGGAGTTCCAGCTGCACCCGGAGCAGTCCACGGACGCCATCGTGATCCACCACCCGGAGGCGAAGTACTTCAACGCCCGGTGAGCCGCCCGGTGACCCGCCCGAGGAGCAATTACCTGCACCTCGCGTGATCGCGACGTACACTGGTCGGTCCAGTGCAGGCCGGTCTCGCCTCCCCGTACCGGGGGGCGTGACCGGCCTCTTCGTCCCTCCGTGGAGGTGTGCCGGATGACCAGTACGGTCCCCGCGTCCCTGATTCGTACCGGTGAAGGCTCCGCCCTGCAGGCGGTCTTCCTCGACATGGACGGCACCCTCGTCGACACCGAGGGGTTCTGGTGGGACGCGGAGGTCCAGGCCTTCGCCGCGCTCGGCCACCGGCTGGACGAGTCCTGGCGCGACATCGTCGTCGGCGGCCCGATGAGCCGCAGCGCGGGCTACCTGATCGAGGCCACCGGCGCGGACATCACCCTCGCCGAGCTGACCGTGCTGCTCAACGAGAAGTTCGAGCAGCGCATCGATCGAGGCGTGCCGCTGATGCCGGGCGCCGAGCGGCTGCTGACCGAACTGGCCCGGCACAACATCCCGACCGCCCTGGTCTCCGCCTCGCACCGCCGGATCATCGACCGGGTGCTCGCCTCGGTCGGCCGCGACCGGTTCACGCTCACCGTGGCCGGCGACGAGGTGACCCGCACCAAGCCGCACCCCGAGCCGTACCTGACCGCCGCGCGCGGCATCGGCGCCGACCCCGTGCTGTGCGCGGTCATCGAGGACACGGCCACCGGCGTGGCCTCCGCGGAGGCGGCCGGCTGCCGGGTCGTCGCCGTGCCGTCGGTCGCCCCCATCGCGCCCGCCGGCGGGCGCGTCGTGGTCCGCTCCCTCGAAGAGGTCGACGTGCCGTTCCTGCGCACCCTCGTGACCGGGCTCCCCGCCGTGTCCGAGTGAACGCGCGTACGGGAACGCAGGGCTCCGTACCGGGCGTTCTCCGTGATCACGCCCCGCTCTCTTCCGGCCACCTGTCCTGAAGTCGCCCGAGTGACCTTGGTCACGCAGCGTACTGAAGGGTAGGTGGCCTTTCTGCTCCCCATGCCCGGAACATGCGCTTCCGGCGCCTCCATGTGTCCTGATTCGTCGATCCTTGCGTGAATCATTCCCGCGCATGGTTATCGGCGGCACCGCATCAGTGATCACTCAGCGGTCACCGGCCGTCCACCACCCCGTCCGGCCTGCCCCGCGCCGCGCACTAATCTTTCGGTCGTACTTCGCCGCACCCATCGTGTGCGCCGGCGCAAACCCCAGACGCCGCGCCCGCAGGAACGATCGCTGAAACCCGGCCCGATCGCTCCGCCCCGACCGGGCGGCAGCGGCGGAGTGTCCGTACCCGCTGAATCACAGTGCCGGATGAGGAGATCGTTTCCGTGAACCGCAAGACCTTGGTGCTGCCGGCCGTCGCCGGCATGCTCGCCCCCGTACTCGCCGGCTGCGGAACCACCGTGGGCGGAGTGGGCGGCGGCGACAAGCACATCGTCGTCGGCACCACGGACCAGTTCGTCGCCACCGAGGACGCCCCCGCGCCCCTCGACCCCGCGTACGCGTACGACACCGGCACCTGGAACATCCTCCGCCAGACCCTGCAGACCCTGATGCACGTCCCGCGCGGCGGCGGCGAGCCCGTCCCCGACGCCGCCTCCCGGTGCGACTTCACCGACAAGGCCAGCGAGCGCTACCGCTGCACACTGCGCGACGGCCTCACCTTCGCCGACGGCACCCCGGTCACCGCCGAGGACGTCAAGTTCTCCGTCGAGCGCGTGCTCGCCATCAAGTCCGACAACGGCCCCTCCGCGCTCCTCGCCGGCATCGACGAGATCGAGACCACCGGCGAGAACGAGATCGTCTTCCACCTGAAGACGCCCGACGCGACCTTCCCGTACAAGCTCTCGACGCCCGTCGCGGGCATCGTCAGCAAGGACAAGTACGACGGCAAGAAGCTCCGCGACGGCTTCGACGTCGACGGCTCCGGCCCGTACACCCTGCAGGTCGAGCAGCAGGGCGACCAGGTCACGAAGGCCGTCTTCACCAAGAACCCGAAGTACAAGGGCGACATCAAGCTCCGCAACGACAAGGTCGAACTGCGCTCCTTCGAGAGCGCCGCCGCGATGGGCGACTCGCTGGAGGCCGACACCATCGACATGGCCACCCGCGCCATGGACCCCCAGCAGATCAAGGAACTCGCCGAGAAGCCCAAGGCCGGCATCGAACTCATCGAGGTCCCCGGCCTGGAGATCCGCTACCTCGCCTTCAACACCACCGACCCGAGCGTCAAGAACAAGGCCGTCCGGCAGGCCATGGCCGCCGTCGTCGACCGCGGCCGGATCGCCGGCGAGGTGTACGGCTCCACCGCGCAGCCGCTCTACTCGCTGATCCCGTCCAGCATCGCCGCCCACACCAACTCGTTCTTCGACAAGTACGGCGAGCCGAACAAGGCCAAGGCCGCCGAGATCCTGAGCGACGCCGGCATCACCACCCCGGTCAAGCTGACCCTGCACTACACCACCGACCGCTACGGCGACAGCACCGCCAAGGAGTTCGCGGCGCTGCGGGACCAGCTCAACGCCACCGGCCTGTTCGCCGTGACCGTCCAGGGCACCGAGTGGGCCAAGTTCCGGCCGGCGCAGAAGCGCGGCGACTACCCCGTCTACGGACTCGGCTGGTTCCCCGACTTCCCCGACCCGGACAACTACGTCGCGCCCTTCCTCGACGCCGACAACTTCCTCAACACCCCCTACGTCAGCAAGGTCGTCCGTGACCAGCTGATCCCGCAGTCGCGCCGCGCGGCCGACCGCAGCGCCGCGGCCCCCGCGTTCGCGCAGATGCAGAAGATCGTCGCCGGTGACGTGCCCGTCCTGCCGCTGTGGCAGGGCAAGCAGTACGTCGCCGCCCGCGACGACGTGACCGGCGTCGAATGGGCGCTGAACACCTCCTCCGACCTGCAGCTCTGGGAGCTCGGTCGGGGCACCGCCTGACCCCCTGCGTTACCCGGCCGCGCGACCGCGCGCGGCCGGCCGGCAAGAGATCACGAAGGCAAGGTTCTGTGAAGCACAACAAGTGGCTGACCGCCCCGCTGGCGGCGGGCCTGTCCGCCGCCCTGCTCAGCGGCTGCGGCACGGAGACGGGCGGCGGCGTGGGCGGCGCGGGTGACACCGTCCGGGTCGGCATGTCGGACGAACTCCTGGCCACCGACCCCGCCGCCGGGTACGACCCCGGCTCCTGGCTGCTGTTCAACAACGTCTTCCAGTCCCTGCTCGCCTTCCCCAAGGGCGGCACGGAACCCGAGCCCGAGGCCGCCGACAAGTGCGCCTTCGAAGCCGGCAGCAAGGTCTACCGCTGCACCCTGCGCGACGGCCTGAAGTTCAGCAACGGCAACCCGCTGACCTCCGAGGACGTCAAGTTCTCCTTCGAGCGCGCCCTCAAGATCGACGACCCGTCCGGCCCCGGCCCGCTGCTGTCCACGATCGACAAGATCGAGACCCCCGACGAGAAGACCGTCGTCTTCACGCTCAAGGTCCCCGACGCGACCTTCCCCAGCAAGATCGCCTCCGGTGCCGGCTCGATCGTCGACCACCGCTCGTACGAGGCCGGCGCGCTGCGCACCGACGGCAAGGCCGTCGGCTCCGGCCCCTACAAGCTGGACTCCGTCAGCGAGACCGAGGCCGTCTTCTCCGTCAACCCCGACTACCGGGGCGGCGCCAAGACACAGAACAAGGGCGTCACCCTCAAGCTGTACCGCGGCGACCGCGAGGCCCTCTCCGAGGCCCTCACCAAGGGCGACGTCGACGTCGCCTACCGAGGCCTCGCCGCCGACGACATCGCCGCGCTCGAAACCTCCGCGACCAACGCCGACCAGGGCGTCGAGGTCGTCGAGGGCAGCAGCGCCGAGGTCCAGCACCTCGTCTTCAACCTGAAGGACCCGGTCGTCGGCAAGCTCGGCGTCCGCAAGGCCATCGCCTACCTCGTCGACCGCGAGGCCCTCGTCGAGGACGTGTACCGGTCCACGGCCACCCCGCTGTACTCGATCGTCCCGGCCGGTGTCGCGGGCCACAACACGGCCTTCTTCGACACCTACGGCGGCCGCCCCGACCCGGCCAAGGCCAAGGCCGCGCTCCGCTCCGCCGGCATCAGGAACAAGGTCGAGCTCACCCTCTGGTCCACGCCGAGCCGCTACGGCCCCGCCACCGACCAGGAGTTCCAGGCGATCGCCAAGCAGCTCAACGCCAGCGGCCTGTTCCAGGCGGACGTGAAGTCCGTCGAGATCGACCAGTACGAGAAGGACATCGAGGCCGGCAAGTACGGCGTCTACGTCAAGGGCTGGGTGCCCGACTACCCGGACCCGGACAACTTCACCAGCCCGTTCTTCGGCGAGGGCAACGTCCTCGGCAACAACTACAAGAACGCCCGCATCACCGGCGCGCTCATCCCGAAGACCTCCGCCGCCGCCGACCGCATGGCCACCGAGGCCGACTTCGCCGAACTCCAGGACCTGGTCGCCGAGGAACTCCCCATCCTCCCGCTCTGGCAGGGCAAGCAGTACGCCGTGGCCACCGAGAACATCACCGGTCTCGAGTGGACCCTGGACGCCTCCACCGTCTTCCGCTTCTGGGAGCTCAAGAAGACCTGACCCGCCCCGCGCCCACGAGGCGCGGCCGCGAACACCGACGGGCCCGGCGCATCCAGCGCCGGGCCCGTCCCCCGTCGTCACTCCACCAAGGGCCTACTGCGCCCCCGGACGCACCAGACCGCTCTCGTACGCGTACACCGCGGCCTGCACCCGGTCCCGCAGCCCCAGCTTCGTCAGCACGTGACCCACGTGCGTCTTCACCGTCGTCTCGCTGACGAACAGGTCCGCCGCGATCTCCGCGTTCGACAGCCCCCGCGCCACCAGCTTCAACACCTCGACCTCGCGCTCGGTCAACGTGTTCAGCGTGTCCGGCACCTGCTCCTCACCGGACGGCAGATGCCCCGCGTACTTGTCGAGGAGACGCCGCGTGATGCTCGGCGCCAGCATCGCCTCACCCGCCGCGACCACCCGGATCGCCTGCACCAGCTCGTTCGCCGGCGCGTCCTTCAGCAGGAACCCGCTCGCGCCCGCACGCAGCGCCTCCACCACGTACTCGTCCAGATCGAACGTCGTCAGCACCAGCACCTTCGCCGGACCGTCCCGGCCCGGGCCGGTGATCTGACGCGTGGCCTCCACCCCGTCCATCCGCGGCATCCGGATGTCCATCAGCACCACGTCCGGCTGCAACGCCCGGACCTGCTCCAGCGCCTGCAGGCCGTCCCCGGCCTCCCCGACCACCGCGAGATCCTGCTCCGCCTCCAGAATCATCCGGAAGCCGGTGCGCAGCAGCGGCTGGTCGTCGACCAGTAGGACGCGGATGGCCACGAGAACTCCTTTACGGGGCGGGCTGGACCGGGTCCATTCTGCCCTGACCGCCGACACCCGACTCCGCCGGGCGCGCGGAAACGATCTCCAGCGGATACACCGGGGGAGTCCCGCCGAACTCCGGACACACCGCCTGGTGATCACACCACCCGCACAGCTTCGTCGGCCGCGGCCGCCAGTCACCCGTCCGGGTGGCCAGCGAGATCGCCTCCCACAGCGCCAGCAGCTTCCGCTCCACCCGCAGCAGATCCGCCTCCACCGGGTCGTACGTCAGCACCTCGCCACTGCCCAGGTACACCAGCTGCAGCCGCCGCGGCACCACCCGCTTCAGCCGCCACACCACCAGCGCGTAGAACTTCATCTGGAACAGCGCGCCCTCGCTGTACTCCGGCCGCGGCGCCTTCCCCGTCTTGTAGTCGACGATCCGCACCTCGCCCGTCGGCGCAACGTCGACCCGGTCGATCACCCCGCGCAGCCGCAGCCCCGACTCCAGCTCCGTCTCCACGAACAGCTCGCGCTCCGCCGGCTCGAGACGCGTCGGATCCTCCAGCGTGAACCACCGCTCGACCAGCTGCTCCGCCTCACCCAGCCAGCGCGCCAGCCGCTCGCCCTCCGGATCCTCCGCGAACAGCTCCGCCAGCTCGGGCTTCGCCCCCAGCAGCCGGTCCCACTGCCCGGGGATCAGCGACTTCGCCCGCGGCGCCGTCCGTTCCACCGCCGGCGCGTCGAACAGCCGCTCGAGCACCGCGTGCACCAGCGTGCCCCGCGTCGCCGCCTCACTCGGCTTCTCCGGCAGCCGGTCGATCACCCGGAACCGGTACAGCAGCGGACACTGCATGAAATCGCTCGCCCGCGACGGCGACAACGACGAGGGCGACGAAGGCGGACGGGGCCCCGCCGGCGGCTGCTCGCTGGTACTCATGCCCCAGACCCTACGGCCCGCCACGGACACCGGCGGAATACCATCGACTCCACACCCCGTCACGCTGCATGATCGAAGAGTGCCGCGACGACGAGGCACCGCGCACGGCAGCGCGCACAGGCTGCGAAGGGAACCCGTGAACCAGGACGACGCCAGCGGCGAGAACGACCGGCCGCAGTCCGGCGCGACGGGACCGGGACCGGGCGACGGCAAGCCGCGGCGCACCGACGAACCCGGAGGCGGCATCCTCATGGGCCGCCCCTTCGGCGTGCCGGTGTACGTGGCTCCCAGCTGGTTCGTCGTCGCCGCCCTCATCACCTGGGTCTTCGGCGACCAGATCGACCGCGTCCTGCCCGAGCTCGGCGCCGCCCGCTACCTGGTCTCCCTCTTCTTCGCCGTCGCCTTCTACGCCTCGGTCCTCGTCCACGAGCTCGCCCACACCATCGCCGCGCTCCGCTTCAAACTCCCGGTACGCCGCATCCAGCTCCAGTTCTTCGGCGGCGTCTCCGAGATCGAGAAGGAGGCCGAGACCCCCGGACGCGAATTCGTCCTCGCCTTCGTCGGCCCGCTGCTCTCCCTCGTCCTGTCCGGCGTCTTCTACCTCGCGATGATCGCCGTCGAACCCGGCACCGTCCCCGGCGTCCTGCTCGCCGGGCTGATGATCTCCAACCTCATCGTCGCCGCGTTCAACCTGCTGCCCGGCCTGCCCCTCGACGGCGGCCGGATGCTCCGCGCCGTCGTATGGAAGCTCACCGGCAACGCCATGAGCGGCACCGTCGCCGCCGCCTGGATCGGCCGCGCCCTCGCCGTCGCCGTCCTCGTCGGCCTGCCCCTGCTCACCCGCACCGGCCTGCTCGGCAACTCCACCGACGACATCAGCGGCCTCAACACCCTCACCGACGCCCTGCTCGCCGCGATCCTCGCCGCGATCATCTGGACCGGCGCCGGCAACAGCCTGCGCATGGCCCGCCTGCGCGAGCACCTCCCCGAACTGCGCGCCCGCACCCTCACCCGCCGCGCCATCCCCGTCGAACCCGCCACCCCCCTCTCCGAGGCCCTGCGCCGCGCCAACGAAGCCGGCGCCCGCGCCCTCGTCGTCGTCGACGGCCAGGGCAACCCCACCGGACTCGTCCGAGAGACCTCCATCGCCGGCGTCCCGCAGCACCGCCGCCCCTGGGTCGCCGTGAGTGCCCTCACCCAGGAACTCACCGACGGCATGAAGGTCCCCGCCGAACTCACCGGACAACCCCTCCTCGACCACCTCCGCGCCAGCCCCGCCACCGAGTACCTCGTCGTCGAGGACACCGGCGAGATCTACGGCGTCCTGTCCACCGCCGACGTCGAGAAGGCCTTCGTCCGGGCCATGGCAAGACCCTCCTCCTGACCCCGGTACTCTGGTCACATGTCCGAACCGACCGGTGCCGCCCGCCGACGCGGGCCCTTCAAGGTCGGGGACCAGGTTCAGCTGACCGACCCCAAGGGCCGTCACTACACGTTCACGCTCGAAGAGGGAAAGAACTTCCACACCCACAAGGGTTCTTTCCCGCACGACGAACTGATCGGCGCCCCCGAGGGCAGCGTTGTCCGCACCACCGGAAACGTCGCCTACCTCGCGCTGCGCCCCCTGCTCCCCGACTACGTCCTGTCCATGCCCCGCGGCGCCGCCGTGGTCTACCCGAAGGACGCGGGGCAGATCCTGGCCTTCGCCGACATCTTCCCCGGCGCACGCGTCGTCGAAGCGGGCGTGGGCTCCGGATCGCTCAGCAGCTTCCTGCTCCGCGCCATCGGCGACAGCGGCATGCTGCACTCCTACGAGCGCCGTGAGGACTTCGCGGAGATCGCCAAGGGCAACGTCGAGCGCTACTTCGGCGGCCCGCACCCCGCCTGGCAGCTCACCGTCGGCGACCTCCAGGACAACCTGTCCGACACCGACGTCGACCGCGTCATCCTCGACATGCTCGCCCCGTGGGAGTGCCTGGAGGCCGTCTCCAAGGCCCTCGTCCCCGGCGGCATCCTCTGCTGCTACGTGGCGACCACGACCCAGCTCGCGCGCACCGTGGAGTCCATCCGCGAGTTCGGCTGCTACGCCGAGCCGCAGCCCTGGGAATCCATGATCCGCAACTGGCACGTCGAGGGCCTGGCCGTCCGCCCGGACCACCGGATGATCGGCCACACCGGCTTCCTCGTCACCGCCCGCCGCCTCGCGGACGGCGTCGAGCCGCCCATGCGCCGCCGCCGCCCCGCCAAGGGCGCCTACGGCGACGACTACGAAGGCCCCAACAAGGGCTGACGCCTCACCCCCGCCGAGGCCGCCGCCGCGGCCGGAGCTCCAACACCCACAACGTGACGGCGCGGCCGTCGAGTTCGCCGCCCCACGGCGGGAACTCGACGGCCGCGCCGCCACGTTCACCCAGGGGCGCCCGCGCACTCCGCGCACCCCGCCTGTTCCGCCCTCCTGTGACGTGTGGCACGATGCTGGCCACTCCCGCCGCACCACCCCACAGGAGACTCCTCGCGTGCAGCCCGCCGCCCTCCCGGACCTCGCGCACACCCACGCCCGCCCCGTGCACTGGCTCGCCACCGCCGCCGCGATGGCCGCCGTCGTCGCCGCGGCCGGACTGCTCCAGCCCGACGCCGCCACCGCCACCAGCGCGCGCGGACCCCAGGCGGCCCCGCAGCCCGCACCGGACGCGACGAAGGCCACGTACCCCCTGGAGTGCGGGGGAGGGCCCAGCAAGGTGGCCAGACAGACCACCGGAGACCTCGACGGCGACGGCAACCCCGAAACGGTCGCCGTCGCCCACTGCGACGCCGGATCGGGCACCCCGCCCAGCGGGATCTACGTCCTGACCCGCGGCAAGGACGGCGCCGCCCGCGTCGTCGCCACCCTCGTCGAGCCCGCCGGCCGGCAGAGCGTGCAGACGCTCGCCGTCCGTGACGGCGTCGTCACCGCCACGCTCCTCGGCTACTCGTCCGCCGACGTCCCCGGCTGCTGCCCCGACCTCAAGGAGAGCGCCGAATGGCGATGGGAGAGCGGCACGTTCGTCCGCACCTCCGCCGCCGCGGCAGCGCAGAGCGTCTGACGCGTCACTCGGCGTCGGGGCCGTACACCTCGACGCCGTCGGCGACCCGCCGCACATGGATGCAGTCGCCCGGGCACTCCTTCGCCGAGTCCACCACGTCCTGCAGGAGCGGCAACGGCACCGGGGTCGTCGCCCCCACGTCCTGAAGCAGCTCGTCGTCCGCACTCTTCACGTACGCCAGGCCGTCGATGTCCAGCTCGAAGACCTCCGGCGCGTACTGCGCACAGATCCCGTCCCCGGTGCACAGGTCCTGATCGATCCAGACCTCCAGCGCCTCTGCGGCCCCCGTGGACTGTGCCTCGTGCTGCACGGTCATATCTCCTGCCGTTTCCTGCGTCCGCTGAAGCATTCTGAAGTAAGTCGGGCCACCCCTGACGGGTGTTGACCACCGACGACGATACAACCGCCCGCTTTCCGATGTTTGATGGGTGGGTATTCCCCTGGCGTGAGGGGAAGCGCAAGGGTGAAGATCGGACACGCCCCGACAGTCTTTGTGATCTAGGGGTTTCAATCATCACCCACGCAGGTAGGGTCAGGAAGCGTCCAGCTCCCCTTGGAGGAGGTGAGGACCGTGGCAGCCCACGACGACGACATCAACCGCGGCATCCGGCCGGGGCGGGGGTCTGAAGACCCCGCCGGCCAGGTTGCCTATCTCGAGCAGGAAATCGCCGTCCTGCGCCGCAAGCTCGCCGACTCTCCGCGACACACGAGGATTCTCGAAGAGCGGATCGTCGAGCTGCAGACAAACCTGGCCGGCGTGTCCGCCCAGAACGAGCGACTCGCCAACACACTCCGTGAGGCCCGCGACCAGATCGTGGCCCTCAAGGAAGAAGTCGACCGGCTCGCACAGCCCCCGGCCGGCTTCGGGGTCTTCCTGCAGGCCAACGACGACGGCACCTGCGACATCTTCACCGGCGGCCGCAAGCTCCGGGTGAACGTCAGCCCCAGCGTCGAGCTCGACGAGCTCCGGCGCGGCCAGGAAGTCATGCTCAACGAGGCGCTCAACGTGGTCGAGGCCATGGAGTTCGAGCGCGCCGGGGACATCGTCACCCTCAAGGAGATCCTCGAGGACGGCGAGCGAGCCCTGGTCATCGGGCACACCGACGAGGAACGAGTGGTACGGCTCGCGGACACCCTGCTGGACGCCACCATCCGTCCCGGCGACGCCCTCCTGCTCGAACCCCGCTCCGGCTACGTCTACGAGGTCATCCCGAAGAGCGAGGTCGAAGAACTCGTCCTCGAAGAGGTCCCCGACGTCGACTACGACAAGATCGGCGGCCTCGGCGGCCAGATCGAGATGATCCGGGACGCCGTCGAGCTCCCCTACCTCTACCCCGACCTCTTCAAGGAGCACGAGCTCCGCCCGCCCAAGGGAATCCTCCTCTACGGGCCCCCCGGCTGCGGCAAGACGCTGATCGCGAAGGCCGTCGCCAACTCCCTTGCCAAGAAGGTCGCCGAAGTCACCGGCCAGCCCGCCGGAAAGTCGTACTTCCTCAACATCAAGGGCCCCGAACTCCTCAACAAGTACGTCGGCGAGACCGAGCGGCACATCCGCCTCGTCTTCCAGCGTGCCCGCGAGAAGGCGAGCGAAGGCACCCCCGTCATCGTCTTCTTCGACGAGATGGAATCCCTCTTCCGCACCCGCGGATCCGGAGTCAGCTCGGACGTCGAGAACACCATCGTCCCCCAGCTGCTCGCCGAGATCGACGGCGTGGAAGGCCTGGAGAACGTCATCGTCATCGGCGCCTCCAACCGCGAGGACATGATCGACCCCGCGATCCTGCGCCCCGGCCGGCTCGACGTGAAGATCAAGATCGAGCGTCCGGACGCCGAGGCCGCCAAGGACATCTTCGCCAAGTACCTCACCGCCTCCCTGCCCCTGCACGCCGACGACCTCACCGAACACGGCGGCTCGAAGGAAGCCGCCGCGAACGGAATGATCCAGTCGGTCGTGGAGCAGATGTACGCCGAATCCGAGGAAAACCGCTTCCTCGAAGTCACGTACGCCAACGGCGACAAGGAAGTCCTCTACTTCAAGGACTTCAACTCCGGAGCGATGATCCAGAACATCGTCGACCGGGCCAAGAAGATGGCCATCAAGGCCTTCCTCGACCACAACCAGAAGGGCCTCCGGGTCTCCCACCTCCTCCAGGCATGCGTGGACGAGTTCAAGGAGAACGAGGACCTCCCGAACACCACCAACCCCGACGACTGGGCCCGGATCTCCGGAAAGAAGGGCGAGCGGATCGTCTTCATCCGCACCCTCGTCACCGGAAAGCAGGGCGCGGACACCGGACGCTCCATCGACACGGTGGCCAACACCGGTCAGTACCTCTAGAACGCCGGCCGGCTGCGGATGTCCGGAGACGGACATCCGCAGCCGTCGCATTCCACCCCAGCAAAACACGAAACGATCTCCCCACCGGCGCGGAGTCGCTCTAGGCTCGTCGGTACTTGTTGCGCCGTTCCCGGACAGGAACGCCGCCGGGCAAGGAGGGCCGCATGACCGTACGGCGAGTAATGGGCATCGAGACGGAGTACGGGATCTCCGTCCCCGGACACCCCAACGCCAATGCCATGCTCACCTCGTCCCAGATCGTCAACGCCTACGCGGCGGCGATGCACCGGGCGCGCCGCGCCCGCTGGGATTTCGAGGAGGAGAACCCGCTGCGGGACGCCCGCGGCTTCGACCTCGCCCGCGAGGCCGCCGACTCCAGCCAGCTGACCGACGAGGACATCGGCCTCGCCAACGTGATCCTCACCAACGGAGCCCGGCTCTACGTGGACCACGCACACCCCGAATACAGCGCCCCCGAGGTCACCAACCCCCGGGACGCCGTGCTCTGGGACAAGGCCGGCGAACGGATCATGGCGGAGGCCGCCGAACGCGCCGCCCAGCTCCCCGGCGCCCAGCCGATCCACCTCTACAAGAACAACACCGACAACAAGGGCGCCTCCTACGGCACGCACGAGAACTACCTGATGAAACGGGAGACCCCGTTCTCGGACATCGTGCGCCACCTGACCCCGTTCTTCGTCTCCCGCCAGGTCGTCACCGGCGCCGGCCGCGTCGGCATCGGCCAGGACGGGCGCGAGAACGGCTTCCAGATCAGCCAGCGCGCGGACTACTTCGAGGTCGAGGTCGGCCTCGAGACCACCCTGAAGCGCCCCATCATCAACACCCGGGACGAACCGCACGCCGACGCCGAGAAGTACCGCCGGCTGCACGTGATCATCGGCGACGCGAACCTCTCGGAGATCTCCACCTACCTCAAGCTCGGCACGACCGCCCTGGTCCTGTCGATGATCGAGGACTCCTTCATCAACGTCGACCTGGCCGTGGACCAGCCCGTCCGCACGCTCCACCAGGTCTCCCACGACCCGAGCCTCCAGCACCTGATCACGCTCCGCAGCGGCCGGACACTCACCGCGGTCCAGCTCCAGATGGAGTACTTCGAGCTGGCCAGGAAGTACGTCGAGGAGCGCTACGGAGCCGACGCCGATGAGCAGACCAAGGACGTCCTGGTCCGCTGGGAGGACACGCTCAACCGGCTGGAGAACGACCCCATGAGCCTGGCCGGCGAGCTGGACTGGATCGCCAAGCGCGAGCTCATGGAGGGCTACCGCCGGCGTGACGGCCTCGACTGGGACGCCGCCCGGCTGCACCTCGTCGACCTCCAGTACGCCGACGTACGCCCCGAGAAGGGCCTGTACAACCGTCTGGTGGCCCGCGGGCGCATGAAGCGGCTCCTGACCGAGGACGCGGTCGAGAGGGCCGAGGCGAAGCCTCCGGAGGACACCAGGGCGTACTTCCGCGGCCGCTGCCTGGAGCAGTACGCGGACGACGTCGCCGCGGCCTCCTGGGACTCGGTGATCTTCGACCTGCCCGGCCGTGACTCGCTCCAGCGAGTCCCGACCCTGGAACCCCTCCGGGGTACCAGGAACCACGTCAAGGAACTCCTGGACCGGTGCCGCACTGCGGAGGAACTGGTCCGCGTCCTCTCCGGAAACTGAGCAGGGCCTGAGCACGGCTGAAAGCTCCCCGAAAAGGGAATCATGGAAGTGACCCCCGGAAGCTGCGCGAGACGTCGCACGAACCGGGGGCCGATGTCGGACCCGGCTTGTAGGGTCTGATCTTGAGAGTCTCAACCGAGCGGGCCGATTCGAGCGGGGTGAGGGAAATGGCGACCAAGGACACCGGCGGCGGACAGCAGAAGGCGACGCGTTCCACCGAGGAAGTCGAGGAGACCACCACGGAGGAGAGCTCCGACCTCAAGGAACGCCAGGAGAAGCTGAGCGACGACGTCGACTCGGTACTGGACGAAATCGATGATGTGCTCGAGGAGAACGCCGAGGATTTCGTGCGGTCCTTCGTTCAGAAAGGTGGGGAGTGATTTCACCTTAGATTCGAAGGTGAAATGACCGAGGAGGGGGCGTTGTCGGAAGCCGTCAAGCGGTGCAGTCGGTGTGGCGAGACGAAGCCGCGTGAGGCTTTCGCCAGTAACAAGGCCGTGCAGGACGGCCTGCAGTGTTACTGCAGGCCGTGCGCAGCCGAATATCACCAGCAGAGGCAGATCGCCAAGGGAAAGAACGTGCGGCCGAGGGTGGAAGTGCCTGCCGGGCACAAATACTGTCGGCGGTGCGGCGAGACCAAGCCCCATTCCGAGTGGGACCGCAACAGGACCGCATCGGATGGCTTGTCGACGCGATGCAAGGCGTGCCGGGCGATCGAAGGGCGGGCTAACCACCTTAAGCGGGCGTACGGCATCACCGAGGCCGAGCGCGACGAGATGATCAAGGAGCAGATGGGCATCTGCTCGATCTGTCTGGCTGCGCCCGCCGTGCATGTGGATCATTGTCACGAGACGGGTAGGGTCCGTGGCGTACTGTGCTTCAACTGCAATTCGGCCATCGGCAAGTTGGGAGACGATCCCGACACCCTTCGTCGGGCCATCTCATATCTGGAGGGACACGCGTGGAAGCCAACACTCGTAGCACCGGGCGTCTACCAGCTGCCTTCCTGACGCCGGGCTCGTCCTCGTTCATGGACTTCCTGTCCGCGCACTCGCCGGACCTGCTCCCGGGGAACCGGAAGCTGCCCGACGGGATCGTCGAGGCGCCGCACGGCACGACCATCGTCGCGACCACCTTCCCCGGCGGCGTGGTGCTCGCCGGTGACCGGCGGGCGACGATGGGGAACATGATCGCGCAGCGCGACATCGAGAAGGTCTTCCCGGCCGACGAGTACTCGGCCGTGGGCATCGCCGGCACCGCCGGCCTCGCCGTGGAGATGGTGAAGCTCTTCCAGCTGGAGCTGGAGCACTTCGAGAAGGTCGAAGGCGCCCAGCTCTCCCTGGAGGGCAAGGCCAACCGGCTCTCCACGATGATCCGGAGCAACCTCGGCATGGCCATGCAGGGCCTGGCCGTGGTGCCTCTGTTCGCGGGCTACGACCTGGACCGCGAGCGGGGCCGGATCTTCTCGTACGACGTCACCGGCGGCCGCTCCGAGGAGCACGGCTACGCGGCCACCGGTTCCGGTTCCCTGTTCGCGCGGGGTTCCATGAAGAAGCTCTACCGCGACGATCTGACGGAGCAGCAGGCGACGACCCTGGTCGTGCAGGCGCTGTACGACGCGGCGGACGACGACTCGGCGACCGGTGGTCCGGATGTGGCCCGCCGGATCTATCCGATCGTCACCGTGATCACCGAGGACGGCTTCCGCCGGGTCTCCGACACCGAGTCGTCGGAGATCGCGCGCTCGATCCTGGAGCGCCGTCTCGAACAGCCCGACGGCCCGCGCGCGGCCCTGCTCTGACTCCTTCGCCACTGACAGAAAGGGACGGGTAGCCGGTGTCGACTCCGTTCTACGTCTCTCCCCAGCAGGCCATGGCCGACCGGGCGGAGTACGCCCGCAAGGGCATCGCCCGCGGCCGCAGCCTGGTCGTCCTCCAGTACACCGACGGCATCGTGTTCGTCGGTGAGAATCCGTCCCGTGCGCTGCACAAGTTCAGCGAGATCTACGACCGGATCGGCTTCGCGGCCGCCGGCAAGTACAACGAGTACGAGAACCTGCGGATCGGCGGGGTGCGCTACGCCGATCTGCGGGGTTACACCTACGACCGCGACGACGTGACCGCGCGGGGTCTGGCGAACGTGTACGCGCAGACGCTGGGCACGATCTTCTCGAGCGCGGGCGAGAAGCCGTACGAGGTGGAGTTGGTCGTCGCCGAGGTCGGTGAGGCTCCCGACGGGGACCAGATCTACCGGCTGCCGCACGACGGTTCGATCGTGGACGAGCACGGCTCGGTCGCGGTCGGCGGCAACGCGGAGCAGATCAGCAGCTTCCTGGACCAGCGGCACCGGGACGGCATGTCGCTGGCGGAGGCGCTGAAGCTGGCGGTGCAGGCGCTGTCGCGGGACACCAACGGCAGTGAGCGGGAGATCCCCGCGGAGCGGCTGGAGGTGGCGGTCCTCGACCGTACGCGTCCGCAGCAGCGGAAGTTCAAGCGGATCGTCGGGCGGCAGTTGTCGCGTCTGCTGGAGGCGGACGACGCGGCGGTGACGAAGACGGACGATCCGTCGGACGACATTCCCGAGGGTGACTCCGAGGAGTAGTCCCCGGGTACGGCATGACGCGACGGGCCCTGCCCTTCCGCTGCGGCGGAGGGGCAGGGCCCGTCGGCGTCCGCGCGCGGTGGGGCTCAGGAGGCCGGGGGAGGGCCGGAGGAGGCGCGGCGGACGAGGGTGACGGGGATGTCTCCGGGGGCGGGTTGTTCGCCGGTGAGGACGGCGAGGAGCGCCGCCATGCCTTGTTCGCCGATGCGCTCGGCGGGCAGTCGGACGGTGGTCAGCTCGGGTTCGACGGCGGTGGCGAGGGCGAGGTCGTCGAAGCCGGTGACGGAGACGTCTTCGGGGACGCGCAGTCCCAGGCGTCGTGCGGCTTTGCAGGCGCCGGCGGCGAGGATGTCGTCGTCGCAGATGATGGCGGTGGGGCGGGGGCCGGGTGCGGTGAGGGCCTGTTCGGTGGCGGCTCGGGCGCCGGCGACGTCGAGCGGGGCGCGGACGGTGCGGACGTCGGCGTCGCGCAGGGTGTCGGCGAGGGCGGCGGCGCGGACGTCGAAGGTCCAGGAGGGCACGGCGGAGGCGAGGTGGAGGAACCGCCGGTGGCCGAGGGCGAGGAGATGGTCCGTCACCTGCCGCATGCCGTCGGCGATGTCGAGGTTGACCCGGGCGGCGATGTCGGTGTCGGCGGGGTCGCTGTCGAGCATGACGAGGGGGAGGTCGGTGCCGCGGAAGGCGGTGAGGGCGTCGGAGGCCATGGAGGAGGCGATGACGCCGTCGAGTGCGGCGCGGGCGGAGGCGAAGGGGTCTTTGGCGGGGCCGACGCCTTCGGGGGAGGGGTAGAGGACGACGCCGAAGCCGTGGCGGGCGGCGACGGTCGCGGCGCCGGTGTAGACGCGGGCGAAGAATTCGTTGGTGAGTGCGGGGACGACGAGGAGCGCGGTGCGGGTGTGGCCGAGGCGCAGGTTGCGGGCCGCGAGGTTGGGTCGGTAGCCGAGTTCGGCGGCGGCGTCGCGGACGAGTCCTGCGGTGCGCTCGGAGACGCGTCCGCGCCATTTGTCGCCGAGGACGAGGGAGACCGTGGCCTGGGAGACTCCGGCGGCCCGTGCGACGTCGCGGCTGGTGGGCCGGTGTGCGCCGGGGGTGTCCGAGGTCTGCACGCGTGCCTCCGCTGTGGCCGGTCCCGGGGTGTGGGGTGGTGCGCGGGGTGGACCCGCGTACGGGGGACATGATACGTATGACCCACGACGTTATACGTAAAACCTCGGGGGACGCCCGGGAAACAGGAGGCAGCAATGGCCACGGAGGCCGGCCGCGGCAGCGGCTATCTCGACATCCTCCGGGCGCCCCACGCGGCCCGGCTGCTCGCCGGCACCCTCGTCGGGAGGCTGCCGAACGGCACCGGGCCGGTCGCGATCGTGCTGTTCGCCCGGTCCGAGGGCGGCAGCTACAGCCTCGCGGGCGGTCTCGCGGCGGCGTACGGCCTGGCCAACGCCGTCGGCCAACCGCTCCTGGGGCGGCTGGTGGACCTCAAGGGGCAGCCACGGGTCCAGCTCCCGGCCGCGGTCGTCTCCGCCCTGGGCATGGTCCTGCTCGCCGTCGTGGGCATCGCCCCGCTCCCGCCGGCCTACGCGGCGGTGGTCGTCGCCGGCCTGTTCACGCCGCCGCTGGAGGGCGGGCTGCGGGCCCTGTGGCCGAGCGTGCTGGGCAGCGAGGACCGGGTGCACCGGGCGTACGCCCTGGACGCGGTCGCCCAGGAGGTCATGTTCACGGTCGGTCCGCTCCTGGTGACCCTGCTGGTGGCGCTGCAGTCGCCCGCCGCCGCACTGGTGGTCGTCAACGTGCTCGGTGTGCTCGGCGCGCTCTCGGTGGTGGTGTCGAAGCCGTCCAGGGACTGGCGTTCCGCCCCGCGCGAGGCCCACTGGCTGGGTGCGCTGCGCTCGCCGGGTCTGCTGGCGCTGCTGGGCTCGTTCCTGTTCGTCGGCATCGCGCTGGGGTCCATCACGGTCGCCGGGGTGGCGTACGCGGACGACCACGGCGACTCGTCGGTGTACGGCTGGCTGATGGCGGCGCTGGGTCTGGGCGCGCTGATCGGCGGGGTGTTCTACGGCGCGCGGCAGTGGGCGGGCGCCCCCGAGCGGCGGCTGCGGGTGATCGTGGCGCTGCTCGCGCTCGGCTACCTGCCGCTGATCCTCACTCCGGGTGTCGTGGCGATGACGGTCCTGTCGGGTGTGGCGGGTGTCTTCCTGGCGCCGGCGCTCGCCTGCGGGTTCATCGTGGTGGATCGGCACGCGCCGCGGGGCACGGTCACCGAGGCCTTCTCGTGGCTGGTGACCACGTTCGGCGTGGGCGCGGCGCTGGGCACGGCGGTCGCCGGCCCGGCGGTCGAACTGTCGGGGACGTCCGCGAGCTTCGCGGTGGCGGCGGCCGGCGGGTTCGCCGCGCTGCTCGTTCTGCTGGCCACCACACGGGTGCTGGCGGTGCCGGGACGTTCGGTGCGACACGCCGGACACGCCGACAACTCCGCGTACTCATCGGAAAATGATCGGAACGCGGCTGTCGAACCCGGTTTCAGCTCAGGCCATCGGGCGTAATGTTCAGTCATGGACCGCCGCATTTTCGGGCTGGAGAACGAGTACGGCGTCACGTGCACGTTCAGGGGACAGCGCCGACTGTCTCCTGACGAAGTGGCGCGCTACCTCTTCCGCCGTGTCGTGTCATGGGGCCGCAGCAGCAATGTCTTCCTGCGGAACGGCGCCCGCCTGTACCTGGACGTGGGTTCGCATCCGGAATACGCAACGCCCGAATGTGACAACGTGACCGAGCTGGTCACGCACGACAAGGCCGGGGAGCGCATTCTCGAGGGCCTGCTCGTCGACGCAGAACGCCGCCTGCACGAGGAGGGAATCGCGGGCGACGTCTATCTCTTCAAGAACAACACCGATTCGGCGGGAAACTCGTACGGCTGCCACGAGAACTATCTCGTGGCCCGGCACGGCGAGTTCTCCCGGCTCGCGGACATCCTCATTCCCTTCCTGGTGACCCGTCAGCTGATCTGTGGCGCGGGCAAGGTGCTGCAGACGCCTCGGGGCGCCGTGTACTGCGTGTCCCAGCGTGCCGAGCACATCTGGGAGGGCGTCAGTTCCGCGACCACCCGGTCGCGGCCCATCATCAACACGCGTGACGAACCGCACGCGGACGCGGAGCGCTACCGCCGGCTCCATGTCATCGTCGGCGACTCGAACATGTCCGAGACCACGATGCTGCTGAAGGTCGGCGCGACCGACCTGGTGCTGCGCATGATCGAGGCGGGCACGGTGATGCGTGACCTGACCCTGGAGAACCCGATCCGGGCGATCCGCGAGGTCAGCCACGACATCACGGGGCAGCGCAAGGTGCGGCTCGCCAGCGGCCGGGAGGCGTCCGCGCTCGAGGTCCAGCGCGAGTACTACGAGAAGGCCGCGGACTTCGTCGACCGCCGGGGCATCCGTACCGGCACGGTCGCGCAGGTCCTGGAGCTGTGGGGCCGCACGCTGGACGCGATCGAGGCCGAGGACCTGGACCGGATCGGCACCGAGATCGACTGGGTGATGAAGTACAAGCTCATCGAGCGGTACCGGGCCAAGAACAACATGACGATGTCGCATCCGCGGGTCGCGCAGATAGACCTCGCGTACCACGACATCCACCGCCGCAGAGGGCTCTACTACCTGCTGGAGAGGAAGGGGCAGGCGGCCCGGATCTGCAACGACCTGAAGATCTTCGAGGGCAAGTCGGTGCCCCCGCAGACCACTCGGGCCCGGCTGCGCGGCGACTTCATCCGCCGTGCCCAGGAGCAGCGCCGGGACTTCACGGTGGACTGGGTGCACCTGAAGCTGAACGATCAGGCGCAGCGCACCGTGCTGTGCAAGGACCCGTTCCGTTCCGTCGACGACAGGGTCGAAAAGCTGATCGCCGGAATGTAGGACCGCGCTTGGGCGTGACGGTCCGGGCCCCGTACGTTTTCGTACGGGGCCCTCGGCACACCACCAGGCACACAGGGGCACCCCCTAGAGTGTCGGGCAACTACTGTGCCGTCTGAGATCTGAGGAACACGTGCGCCGACTTGCCGGCCTACTCGTCGTCCCGCTGCTGCTGCTCTCGACAGCGGCGTGCGGCAGCGACGACAAGGGCTCCGATTCCGCCTCGATGAAGAACGGGCTGCCCGCCATCACCGCGGGCGAGAAGTTCGGGGAGAAGCCGACTCTCGCCAAGGGCGAGGGGGACCCGCCCAAGGACCTCAAGGTCAACGTGATCAGCGAGGGCAAGGGCCCGGTCACGAAGAAGGGCGACGCGATCCAGGTCAACTACCTGGGCCAGGCGTGGGACTCGGACAAGCCCTTCGACAACAGCTTCGACCGTGGCCAGCCGTTCGACGTGACGCTCGGCGCCGGTCAGGTCATCAAGGGCTGGGACCAGGGCCTGGAGGGCCAGAAGGTCGGCAGCCGGGTCGAGATCGGCATTCCGCCGGAGCTCGGCTACGGGGCGCAGGGTTCGCCGCCGAGCATCAAGCCGAACGCCACCCTCGTCTTCGTCGTGGACATCCTGAAGGCCACGACGATCCCGAAGTCCGCCACGGGCACCGTGGTCGCGCAGGACGACAAGGACCTGCCGAAGGTCGGCACGAACACCGACGGCAAGGCCCCCACGGTCGTCGTCCCCAAGGCCGACCCGCCGACCAAGCTCGTCTCGAACTACGTGATCGAGGGCAAGGGCGCCGCCGTGACGGCGAACGACACCGTCGTCGTGAACTACGTGGCGCTGACCTGGGCGCCGCCGCCCGGGAAGAAGTTCGACTCCACGTACGACCTGGGCAAGACCGCGAACTTCCCGCTCCCGCAGCTGACGCTGAAGGGCCTGAAGGACGGCATCGTCGGCAAGAAGGTCGGCAGCCGGGTCCTGATCGTCGCGCCGCCGTCGATGGCGTTCGGTGCCGAGGAGAAGCAGGGCATCCCGAAGAACTCGACCCTCGTCTTCGCCTTGGACATCCTGGCGAAGATGTAAGACTGTCCCGGTTGCGCAGTTCATCAGTTTGAGGAGCACACTGCAGTGAGCATCGAGAAGCCCGAGGTCGACTTCCCGGGCGGCGAGCCGCCGAAGGACCTTGAGATCAAGGACATCTGGGAGGGCGACGGCGCCGTCGCCGAGGCCGGCGACGACGTCCTGGTCCACTACGTCGGTGTCTCCTTCGACTCCGGCGAGGAGTTCGACGCCTCCTGGAACCGTGGCACCCCGCTGCCGTTCAGCCTCGGTGCCGGTCAGGTCATCGCCGGCTGGGACCAGGGCGTTCAGGGCATGAAGGTCGGCGGCCGCCGCCAGCTGGTCATCCCCGCGCACCTCGCCTACGGCGACCGTGGCGCCGGTGGCAAGATCGCCCCGGGCGAGACGCTGATCTTCGTCTGCGACCTCGTCGGCGTCACCAAGCGCTGACCCGGACCGCGACGGTCTCCCGAGGGCCCCCGCCTCCACGGCGGGGGCCCTCGGCTTTTGTCCGGACACCCCGGGGCGGTACGGTCGGACGTCCGAGAAGTGGATCCGGCAGAAGAGGTGCGGGGCGTCGATGGCCATTGCCAAGGCCGAACGGTTGATGAACCTGGCGCTGTGCCTGCTGGGAACCCGCCGCCCGCTGAGCAAGCGGGAGCTGCGCGGCTCCATCGAGGCCTATATGGAAGCCGGCACGGACGACTCCTTCAACCGCATGTTCGAGCGGGACAAGGATGATCTGCGGGAGCTCGGCCTGGTCATCGAGACCGTCGAGAACCTGGACGGCGAGACCGGCTACCTGGCCCGCCGCGACTCCAACCGCCTGCCGCCCATCACCCTGGACGCCGAGGAGGCCGCCGCGCTCGGCCTCGCCGCCAAGGTGTGGTCGCAGGCCCGCCTCGCCGGCGCCGCCAGCGGTGCGCTGCAGAAGCTCCGCGCCGCGGGCATGCCCGAGGCGGAGGACGCGTACGACACCCAGCACAGCGCCCTCGAACCGCGCATCCCCGTCCACGAGGCCGCGTTCGAGCCGCTGATGCTCGCCTGCCGCGACCGGCGACCGGTCACCTTCGACTACCGCAAGGCCACCGCCGCCCGCCCCGAGCCCCGCCAGGTCGAGCCCTGGACCCTGGAGTGCTGGCGCGGCCACTGGTACCTGGCGGGCTGGGACCGCGACCGCGGCGCCGAGCGCGTGTTCCGGCTCTCCCGCATCACCGGCAAGGTCCGCTCCCGGGCCGGCGCCTTCACCGCGCCCGTGCCGGACGCGGTCACCGTGCGCGAGACCGTGGAGAGCTGGGCCGGCGAGACCGCCACCCGCTCGGCCCGGATCCGGCTGAAGGCCGGCAGCGGCTACCCGCTGCGCGCCCGCGCCACCTCGGTCCGGGACGCCGGCGAGGGCTGGGACGAGCTGGAGATCCCGTACGGGCACGGCCTGGACGCCTGGCTCGTCGAGTTCGGACCGGACGTGGTCGTGCTGGAGCCCGCCGACCTGCGGGCCGACGTCGTGGACCGGCTGCGCGCCGTGGCCAAGGGCTGAGGGGAAGAGGAACGACCGTGGCAGCCAACGCCATCGACCAGACGAGGCGGATGCTCTCCCTCGTCACCTACCTCCGCGAGCGCCCCGGCGCGCACGTCGCGGACGTCGCGCGCGCCTTCGGGATCACCGAGGACGAGCTGATCTCCGACCTGGACGTGCTGCCCATGTGCGGCACCAGCTTCCGGGGCGGCGACCTGCTCGACATCGACACCGACGGCGACCGGATCTGGTGGCGCAACCCGAACGCGCTCGGCGCCGAGGCGGCGGAGCCGCTGCGGCTCGCGGCCGACGAGGCGACCGCGCTGCTCGTCGCCGCGCGGGCCGTCGCCACGCTGCCGGGGCTGCGCGAGGGCGACCGCGAGGCGCTGCTGCGGGCCACCGCGAAGCTGGAGGCGGCGGCCGGTGAGGCGGCCGGGGCGAGCTCCCGGCTCTCGGTGACCTTCGAGTCCGAGGGCGGCGTCTTCGCGGAGGTCGACCGGGCCATCTCGGAGCGCCGCCGGCTGTGGGTGCGGTACTACTCGCCCGCGCGTGACGAGCTCACCGAGCGCGAGGTCGACCCGATCCGGCTGTTCGCCGTCGGGCACACGTACATGGAGGCGTGGTGCCACCTCTCCGAGGCGCGCCGCACCTTCCGGCTGGACCGGGTCGCCGAGATCCGGATCCTGGAAGAGGCGTCCGCGCCGCCGGAGATCGAGCTGCGGGACCTGTCGGAGGGGCTGGTGCAGCCGTCCGCAGAGGACCCGGAGGTCGTGGTCGAGGTCGGGCCCGGCGGCCGGTGGGTCGCCGAGTACTACCCGCACGACCGGGCCGAGGAGCTGCCCGACGGCGGCCTGCGGATCACTCTGCGGACCCCGTCCCCGGCCTCGCTGCGCCGGCTCGCGCTGCGGCTGGGCAGCGACGGGAGGATCGTCGCGCCGCAGGACCTCGCGGACAGCGCGAGGAGCGCGGCGGCGGAGGCGCTGGCGGCGTACGAGACGGCCTGACGCGGTGACGGGGTGACACCCGGGACGCGTCGAACGCAGTACACGACGTGTCCGCCGCATACGAGGACGCACATGACGAGGTCCGGGCCGGCCGGCGGCGTGAGTCCGGGCGGTGGGGAAAGGTGAGGGAGATGTCCGTGCTGAACGGTATTTCGGTGTCAGTGGGTCCGGTGCTCTTCAAGGCCGCCTGCCCCGACTGCCGCTCCCGCTTCGAGCTCGCCGCGGGCGCGCTGCGCCTCGCCATCGGCGGCAGCCGCCGCACCACCTTCTACTCGTTCACCTGCCCCGAGTGCGGCAGCGCGGTCCGCAAGCCGGCCGGGGAGCGGATCGTGGAGCTCCTCACCGGCGGCGGCGTGCGGACGCTGCGCCTCCACTCCACCGTCTAGGCTCGGTCCATGTTCTGGCCCATGCTCGCCGTCGCCCTCGGCTTCCTCGGCATCGCCGTCCTCGGCGTGCTCGCCATCAAGGTCTTCCTGGAGGCCCAGCGGCTCGGCCGTCAAGTGGCGCACACCACAGAGCGGATCAACCGGGCGGCCGAGGACCTGGAGCGGGCCGCCGAGGACCTGACCCGGACCGGCGGAGCATTGCGCTGACGCGGTCTCCTCGTCCGAAGGCGCGCGGGGTACGCTGCGATACGCGGCCACGGTGAAGAGGTGCTGGTCGCAAACGCGTGTACGCACAAGGATTGCCCTGCGTTCACACGCGCGCGTTACGATCGCCTGACGGTCAGGGGTTCGGACACCAGTCCGGGCAGCGGCCGCCAGCCCAGCCCACGCCGCATCGGTGAGAAGGTAGACCACGCTTATGTTCCGTCAGATCGGTCCCCTCGAGATCAGCCTGATCCTCCTCGTCGTCGTGCTGCTCTTCGGTGCCAAGAAGCTTCCCGAGATGGCCCGTTCGCTGGGCAAGTCGGCCCGCATCCTGAAGAGCGAGGCGAAGGCCATGAAGTCGGAGGGCCAGCAGACCGCCCCCGCCGACCCGCCGGCCGACCAGAACGCCACCGCGCCGCGCACCATCAAGGCCGCCCCCGGTGACGTCACCACGGCCCGTCCGGTCGGCGAGACCACCGACACCCCGCAGCGCTGACCCCTCGCGCTCTACGCCGCTCGACCCCCAAGGCCGCCCTGCGGCGGCCTGCCGCACGAGATGAGGACGTGGGTTGCTCAAGCCTGCCCGCACCAAGAAGGACAAGGACCCCGAGGGGCGGATGCCGCTCGCGGAGCACCTGCGTGAGCTGCGCAACCGCCTCGGCAAGGCGATGCTCGCGATCGTCGCCTGCTCGATCGTGGCCGCCTTCTTCAGCCAGCAGCTGATGGATTTCCTCGCCTCGCCGGTGCCGAAGTGTGCGCCCGGTACGCCGATGTCCGAGAGCACCGGCGGCAAGTGCGTCATCATCGCCTACCAGAACATGCTGTCGCCCTTCACCTCCACGGTGAAGGTGATCATGCTCGCGGGCTTCGTCGCCGCCACCCCTGTCTGGGTCTACCAGCTGTGGGCGTTCATCGCCCCGGGACTGCACAAGAGCGAGAAGAAGTACACGTACTACTTCGCCGCCACCGCCGTTCCCCTCTTCGCCGCCGGCGTCTACACCGCGTACCTGATCATGCCGATCAGCGTGCGGGTCCTCATCAGCATCACCCCCGAAGTCGCCTCGAACCTGCTCTCGCTCGACGACGTCCTGGACTTCACCACCAGGATGGTGCTCATCTTCGGCCTCGCCTTCGAGCTGCCGGTGCTGCTGATCATGCTCAACTTCGCAGGCGTCGTCACCGGCAAGCGCATGGCCGGCTGGTGGCGCGGCATGATCATGGGCACCTTCGTCTTCGGCGCCGTCGCCACACCGTCGACCGACCCGCTCGGCATGATCGCCCTCTCCGGGCCCATCGTCGCGCTCTACTTCATCGCCGTCGGCATCGCCCTCGTCAACGACAAGCGCAAGCGCCGCGAGGACCCCGACGCGCACCTCGACGACGACGAGGCCTCCGAGCTCGACCTCACGCCCCAGAGCGTCGGCCGGATCGAGTCCGTCGGCGCCGCCCGGGCCCTGCCCGAGCAGGCCACCGGCGAGGCGGACGGCGGCAGGTCGCAGCGGCTGAACGGCTACGACGACATCACCTGATCCCGCAGGGCGCCCGTCCTCGTGCCCCCCGCCCCCTCCCTCGATAAAGATCGCGTCACTGTCAGAGGGGGCGGGTAGGCTCGAAGACAAGATGACAGAGGACCTCACACCAGCCGAGGCGTACGCCGCCGCCAAGGCGCGCAACGCCGAGCAGGCCACCGCGCTGGCACCCTTCCGCGAGATGTACGAGTTCGGCCTGGACCCGTTCCAGATCGAGGCATGCCAGGCCCTGGAGGCGGGCAAGGGCGTGCTCGTCGCGGCCCCCACGGGCTCGGGCAAGACCATCGTCGGCGAGTTCGCCGTCCACCTCGCGCTGCGCCAGGGGCGCAAGTGCTTCTACACCACGCCCATCAAGGCGCTCTCCAACCAGAAGTACGCCGACCTCGTGAAGCGGTACGGCTCCGAGAAGGTCGGCCTCCTCACCGGCGACAACAGCGTCAACGGCGACGCGCCCGTCATCGTCATGACCACCGAGGTCCTGCGCAACATGCTGTACGCGGGATCCCAGGCCCTCAGCGGCCTCGGCTACGTCGTGATGGACGAGGTCCACTACCTCTCGGACCGCTTCCGCGGCGCCGTCTGGGAGGAAGTGATCATCCACCTCCCCGAGTCGGTGACGCTGGTGTCACTGTCGGCGACGGTCTCCAACGCCGAGGAGTTCGGCGACTGGCTGGACACCGTCCGTGGCGACACCGAGGTCATCGTCTCCGAGAGCCGGCCGGTGCCGTTGTGGCAGCACGTCCTGGCCGGCCGCCGGATGTACGACCTCTTCGAGGAGGAGACCGACCACGGCGGCCGCGGCTCCGCCCGCCGTGAGGTCAACCCCGACCTGCTCCGGCTCGCCCGCACCGAGAACTCGCGCACGTACAACCCCCGCGAGCGTCGGCGCGGCAAGATGATCCGCGAGGCGGACCGCGAGCGCGAGCGCCGCCAGCGCTCCCGGATCTGGACGCCCGGCCGGCCCGAGGTCATCGAGCGCCTCGACGCCGAGGGGCTGCTGCCCGCCATCACGTTCATCTTCAGCCGGGCCGGCTGCGAGTCCGCCGTCCAGCAGTGCCTGTACGCGGGCCTCCGGCTCAACGACGAGGAGGCGCGCCTCAAGGTCCGCGAGATCGTCGAGGAGCGCACGGCCTCCATCCCGTCCGAGGACCTGCACGTCCTCGGGTACTACGAGTGGCTCGAAGGCCTCGAACGAGGCATCGCCGCGCACCACGCCGGCATGCTCCCCACGTTCAAGGAAGTGGTCGAGGAGCTCTTCGTCCGCGGCCTCGTCAAGGCGGTCTTCGCCACCGAGACGCTCGCCCTCGGCATCAACATGCCGGCCCGCTCCGTGGTCCTGGAGAAGCTCGTCAAGTGGAACGGCGAGCAGCACGCCGACATCACGCCCGGCGAGTACACCCAGCTCACCGGCCGCGCCGGGCGCCGCGGCATCGACGTCGAGGGCCACGCCGTGGTCCTGTGGCAGCGCGGCATGGACCCGGGCCACCTGGCCGGCCTCGCGGGCACCCGCACGTACCCGCTGCGCTCCAGCTTCAAGCCCTCGTACAACATGGCGGTCAACCTGGTCGACCAGTTCGGCCGGCACCGCTCGCGCGAACTCCTGGAGACGTCCTTCGCGCAGTTCCAGGCCGACAAGTCGGTCGTCGGCATCTCGCGCCAGGTCCAGAAGAACGAGGAAGGACTCGAGGGCTACCGGGAGGGCATGACCTGCCACCTCGGCGACTTCGAGGAGTACGCGCGGCTCCGCCGCGACCTCAAGGACCGCGAGACCGAACTGGCCAAGCAAGGGGCCGCGCAGCGCCGGGCCCAGGCCGCCGCCTCCCTGGAGCGGCTCAAGCCCGGGGACGTCATCCACGTCCCCACCGGCAAGTTCGCCGGGCTCGCGCTCGTCCTCGACCCGGGCATCCCGGCCGGCCGCACCAACGGCCACCGTGGCTTCGAGCACCACGACGGGCCCCGCCCGCTGGTCCTCACCGCCGAACGGCAGGTCAAGCGCCTGGCCTCGATCGACTTCCCGGTCCCCGTCGAGGCACTCGAACGCATGCGGATCCCGCGCAGCTTCAACCCGCGCTCCCCGCAGTCGCGCCGGGACCTCGCCTCCGCACTGCGCACCAAGGCCGGTCACATCGAGCCCGAGCGGCACCGCAAGCAGCGCGCGGCCGCCGCGGACGACCGTGAGATCTCCCGCCTGCGCGCCGAACTGCGGGCACACCCCTGCCACGGCTGCGACGAGCGCGAGGACCACGCCCGCTGGGCCGAGCGCTACCACCGCCTCCAGCGCGACACGAGGCAGTTGGAGCGGCGCATCGAGGGCCGCACCAACACCATCGCCCGCACCTTCGACCGCATCGTCGCCCTGCTCACGGAGCTCGACTACCTGCGCGGGAACGAAGTGACCGAGCACGGCAAGCGATTGGCCCGGCTCTACGGCGAACTCGACCTCCT
This sequence comes from Streptomyces sp. HUAS YS2, assembly GCF_033343995.1. Taxonomy (NCBI): domain Bacteria; kingdom Bacillati; phylum Actinomycetota; class Actinomycetes; order Kitasatosporales; family Streptomycetaceae; genus Streptomyces; species Streptomyces solicathayae. The sequence goes on from NZ_CP137573.1 coordinate 6,466,197, forward strand.
CGCCAGCGAATGCCTGCGCGACGGCGTGTGGGAGGGGCTGACCCCGGCGGAACTCGCCGCCTGTGTCTCGGCGCTGGTCTTCGAGGCCCGCCAGGCGGACGACGCGGTGGCGCCCAAGCTCCCCACGGGCAACGCCAAGGCGGCGCTCGGCGAGATGGTGCGCATCTGGGGCCGCCTGGACGCCCTGGAGGAAGAGTTCAAGATCAACCAGGCGGAGGGCGTCGGCCAGCGCGAGCCGGACCTCGGCTTCGCCTGGGCGGCCTACCAGTGGGCCTCCGACAAGAGCCTCGACGAGGTGCTGCGCGAGGCGGAGATGCCGGCCGGCGACTTCGTCCGCTGGTGCAAGCAGGTCATCGACGTGCTCGGCCAGATCGCGGCCGCGGCGCCCAAGGAGAACAGCACGGTCGCCAAGAACGCCCGCAAGGCGGTCGAGTCACTGCTCAGGGGAGTAGTCGCCTACAGCTCGGTGGGCTAGTCGGCAACACCCCCGCAGGGGCCCGTGGCACATCGCCACGGGCCCCTGCGCGTTGTTCACAGAGAGTTATCCACAGGGGTGGCGTCAACGATGCCCGGTCCGCTTGCATGGACTCACACACCGGGGCAACAGCGCGGGGAGGGGAAGCAGTTGACCACGCAGACGGGTCCGACCGCCGAGGAAAAGAAGATCGTGCCGGGACCACGCGGCGTACCCGGGCTCGGCAACCTGCCGGAGTTCGGCAAGGACCCGCTGGCCTTCTTCGAGAAGCTGCGTGCCCAGGGGGACCTGGTCAGCTGGCAGTTCGGTCCCAAGCCCTCGCTCTTCATCGCCCACCCCGAACAGGTCGGCGAACTCCTCACCGAGGTCGAGCGCACCTTCGACCAGCCCGACCTCGGGATCGCCGTCCGCACCCTCCTCGGCAACGGAGTCGTCGTCGCGAAGGGCGCCGACTGGCGCCGCAAGCGCTCCCTGGTCCAGCCCTCGGTCAGGCCCAAGCAAGTCCGCTCCTACGCCGCCACCATGGCCGAATGCGCCGTCGACCTTGCCGAGCGCTGGAGCCCGGACCACCAGATCGACATCAAAAGGGAGATGGCGGCTCTCACCCAACTCATCGCCGTCCGCACCATCTTCGGCGCGGACACGGCCGCGGACGCGGAGGCGATCGGCCGGGCGATGGACGTCGCCCAGCAGGAGATCGGCGCCGAGTTCAGCGGCCTCGGCGCGATCCTGCCCGACTGGGTGCCGACACCCGGCCGGGCAAGGATCAAACGAGCCACCGCCGTCATAGACGCCGAGGTCGCCCGCCTCGTCGCCCACCACCGGGAAGACGGCGACGAGCGCCCCGACCTGCTCAGCCGACTCCTCGCCGCCCGCGACGAAACAGGCGCGACCCTCTCCGACAAGGAGATCCGCGACGAGACCGTCACCCTCTACATCGGCGGACACGAGACCACCAGCAGCACCCTGGTCTGGGCGTGGTACCTCCTGTCCCGCAACCCTCACGTGTACGAGGCCCTGGCGACGGAACTGGACCAGGTCCTGGGCGACCGGGACCCGGGCTTCGACGACTACGCCCGACTCACCTACACCCAGGCGATCGTGCAGGAGACGCTGCGCCTCTACCCCACGATCTGGCTGCTGACCGGCATCGCCAAGGAAGGCGCGGTCCTCGCCGGCAGGCCCGTACGAGCCGGCACCCGGGTATGGAGCAGCCAGTGGGCCACTCACCGCGACGCCCGCTGGTACCCGGACCCGGAGGAGTTCCGCCCGGAACGCTGGAACGAACCCGACACGATCCCCGAGTACGCCTGGTTCCCCTTCGGAGGCGGCCCCCGCGTCTGCCTGGGCACCAGATTCGCGATGGTCGAGGCGGTCCTGATCCTCGCCGTCATAGCCCGCCGCTACCGCCTGGAGGTCGCCCCCGGCGAGATACGCCCGGTACCGAGCCTGACGCTCCAGCCGGACAAGCAGGTACTGGCCACGATCCGCTCCCGCTAGACACGAACGGCCCCCCCGCACGCGCACGACGCCCTAGACGACCGACACCAACGCCACGGCGAGCCCGCGCAGATCCGCCTCCCGCAGCACCCGCCCAGAGAACCCCGGCAGCGGCACGTGCAACGGCTGGGTCCAGCGGGCCGGAATCGCGGTCGCACCGTGGACGGCTCCCGCAAGCGTGCCGGTCACCGCCGCGACGGTGTCCGTGTCGCCGCCGAGGTCGACCGCCGCAGCCAGCGCGGTCTCGAAGGACGGCGACGTGCGCAGCGCCCACACGGCGGAGGCCAGGCACGGCCACACGGCCCCGTTGAACTCGGTCGCGTGGTCCGGGTGCCAGTCCGGCGTCAGGGCCGTGGCCCAGCGTGCCCGGTGAGCCGCGGCGACGTGCTCCAGCGTCGCAGGGATCGCCGCCAGGGGGTCCCCGCCGTCCAGCGCGACCCGCACCAGCTCGTGCAGGATCGCGGTGCCCTCCCAGGCAGCCGCGTCCCCGTGCGTCAGCGCGGCGATCCGGCGCGCCGCCTGCATCGTGGCCTCGCGGCCGGCCGCGGCGAAGTGCACGGCGGAGGTGGCCGCCCGCATCAGCGAACCGTTGCCCGCCGCCTGTCCGTTGACCTGGAAGTGCAGGGCCGCGGCGGTGTCCCACGGGTCGCCGCTGCCGAGCACGGCCTCGGTCTGCAGGCCGATGTCCTTCGGCTCGGCGGCCGCCCACCGCCGGAACCGGTCGAAGACGTCCGGCAGGTCGAGCCCGCCCCGGTCGAGGAGCGACTCCCCGACCAGGACGGCCATCTGGGTGTCGTCGGTCGCCTCGCCCGGGTCCCAGCCGCCGCCCCCGCACATCTCGCCCACGCCGTCGGGGAACCGTTCCCGGAACACCCCCGGCAGCCCGAACTCGAAGGGAGCGCCCAGCGCGTCCCCCACGGCGGAGCCGAGCACGGCTCCCACGGCACTGTCGATGCGGTTCATCAGGGCAGCGTAACGGCCTTCTGGCGGCGGGCCGTTCGGTGGCCGGGGGTTCCACCGGCGACCGCGCGGACGACGAGGAAGACCGGCAGCCCGATCGGCGAGAGGAGGATCGTCAGGACCATCAAGGGCCCCATCACGAGCGGCGAGATGCCGAGCCGGCGCGCCTCCAGGAACATCCACTGGCCGATCAGCAGGTCCCAGGCGATGACCTGTGCCCAGACGGCGCCCGCGCCGTTCGAGGTGGCCACCAGGTCCCGGAAGACGTCGACGTCGGGGCTGCTGACCGCGGCCCACAGTTCGGGGGCGACGGGGACGGCGAGGGTGAGCCAGACGAGCAGGACCGGTACGACGGTCAGAGGTGAGGCGGCGATGCGGGAGGTCGGCGGCCATGACGGGGCGAAGATCATGACCAGCCAGACGGGAGCGGCCAGCCAGAAGGACAGTTCGAAGAGGAATCCGGTCATGCCACGTACTCCTTGTCAGCGGTGGGCGTAGAGGCGGAGGCGGAGACAGCTGCAGACGACGACACGCTCCCGGTCCCGGCCCCGCTGCCGCGCGGCGCGGCCCGCACCGCCCAGGCCGCCGCACCGACGGTCAGAACGAGGGCCGCCCCGCCGGCGAGCAGCGTCACCGCGTCGGGCCGCAGCAGCGGCTGACCGCGCAGGGCCTGCCAGGTGAGGAGCGCGAAGACGGCCGCGTACGCGCCGGATCCGACGAGGACGAGCCGGAGCCGGACCCGGGGGTCGCCGAGCCGGGCGAAGCGCGGGGCGAGAGCGGCCAGCACGAGCAGAAGCAGCGGCAGGATCTGAAGCGCGTGCATGCCGAAGAAGTGCGCGATGCGCAGGTCGCCGCCGGTGGTGGACCAGCCGGTGACGGCCATCCCGGGACCGCCGTCGGGGACGCCGACGCTGTGGGCGCCGACGTACGGGGACCCGTCGCGCCCGCCGGCCGCGACCTGCTCGGAGGTGGCCTGCGTCATCACGAAACCGATGGCCGCGCCGGCGAGGGCGAGCAGGGAGCCGATCCGTACGGCCCAGGCCTGGGCGCGGTCGAGAATGCGGGCGCGCAGCAGCAGGACGGCTATGACGAGCGCGGCGAGCCAGAGGATCACGACGGTGACCGCCATGGCGTCGAACAGCGCGGCGTCGAGGGGCGTGGTGCGGTTGTAGTGGCTGTGCCGCCCGCGCGCCGCCTGGCCGGTGATGATCGCCATCTCGACGGCGCAGGTGACGGCGACGACCGTGCCGGCCCACCAGCCGACGCGCCGGCCGCGGGGGAGGAGCGACAGCATCCAGGCGAGCGTCGGGCAGTAGGCGATGAAAGAGACCGCGAACTTGAAGGGCTTGGACCAGACCGGTACGCCGTCCAGGAGGCGGTCGTCGGCGAAGATCCCGATCCCGGTGAGGACGGCGGTCGCGGCCATGGCGGCCGCGAACCACATGAGTGGCCGGTGCAGGCCCGCCGTGCGGCGGGCGAGGAAGGCGGACGTGGACATGGAGCACCCCCGGAGACAGAATAGATAGTGGCGCTTACCGCTATCTGATAGTGGAACTATCTATGATGGGTCCGGGAATGGCAAGGCCGGAAAGGTGAACGCAACGTGCGCATCGGAGAGTTGAGCCGCAGGACCGGAGTCTCGGTGCCGACGATCAAGTACTACGTCCGGGAGGGGCTGCTGCCGGCGGGCCGGCTGACCAGCCCCAACCAGGCGTCGTACGACGAGGGACACGAGCGCAGGCTGCGGCTCGTGCGGGCCCTGCTGGACGTCGGGGGCCTGTCGGTCGCCGCGATCAGGGAGGTGCTCGAAGCCGTCGACGACCCCGACCGGCCGGTGCACAAGGTGCTGGGCACGGCGGCGGACCGCGTCGTGCCCCGGTACGCGGACGAGCCGGGGGAGGTGCTCGCCGCGCGGGGGAAGGTGACCGAGCTGATCCGGCGGCGCGGCTGGCTGGTCGACGACCGGAGCCCGGCGGCGGACGCGCTCGCGGTGGCGCTCGCGGCTCTGGACGAGGTCGGGCACGCCGACTTCGTCGACCTGCTCGACGTGTACGCGGGGGCGGCGGAGGACGTGGCCCGGGCGGACCTGGGGTACGTGGCCCGGCGGGTCGGCCGGGAGCGGCTGGTGGAGACCGTGGTCATCGGTACGGTCCTGGGTGACGCGGTCTTCGGCGCGCTGCGCAGGCTCGCCCACGTCGACGCCTCTGCCCGCTACTACGGCGATTCCGACGAGGCCCCCGCCCCATCCGAGTGACGACCCGGCCCCGAGGCGGCCTCCGAACCGCCCGCGGCGCCCCACCGAAAGCGGCGCCCGACCGAAAGCGGGCCCGATACGACCGGGCGGCCCGCAACGTACGCGAGGCGCCATACGTACGCGCGGCCCGCAACGACCGCGCGGCCCGCAACGACCGCGCGGCCCGGAACGAACGCGCGGCCCGAAAAGACCGCGGGGCCCGGAGGGTGATCACCCTTCGGGCCCCGCGGTCACGCCGCACGACCGGGAATCAGCCGCGCTCCTGCTCCTGCTCCACCCGGTCGTTCCACTCGCGCTTGATCGCGCGCCACGCCTCGTCCGTCTTGCCCAGACGCCAGTAGCCCGAGATCGAGAGCCGCTCGCGCGGCACCTCGCGGTCCAGGCGCAGGTGGCGGCGGAGCTCCTTCACCGCGGCTGCCTCGCCGTGGACGAAGACGTGGACGTCCCCCGGCGGGAACCGGAGGTCCCTGACCGCCTCGACCAGGGCCTCGCCCACCGGCCGCGCCCCGCGGTGCAGCCAGGTCACCGCGACGCCGTCCGCGGTGGCGAGCTTCTGCTCCTCCGCCGCGTCGGCGACCTCCACGAAGGCGTGCACCCGCGCCCCGGCCGGCAGTCGCTCCAGCGACGCCGCGATCGCCGGGAGCGCGCTCTCGTCGCCCGCCAACAGGTGCCAGTCCGCCGCCGTGTCCGGCGCGTAACCGCCGCCCGGGCCGAGGAACCGCACGGTCTCGCCCTCGGTCGCGCGGGCCGCCCACGGCCCGGCGAGACCCTCGTCGCCGTGCACCACGAAGTCGACCGTCAGCTCGCGGTGTTCCGGGTCCCAGGCGCGCACCGTGTACGTCCGCGTGGTCGGCCACTGCTCGCGCGGGAACTCCGCCCGGATGCGGTCCATGTCGAACGGCTCCGGGTACGTCACGCCGTCGGCGCCGAACAGCAGCTTGATGTAGTGGTCGGTGTGCTCGCCGAGCTCGAACTCCGCCAGGCCCTCGCCACCCAGCACGATGCGCACCATGTGCGGAGTGATCCGCTCCGTACGCACCACGCGGGCCTCGTGGGCCTTCGGTGCCTTCCGTGCCGGCTGCTCTGCCACGACGGTCTCCCTGTTTCGGATACTTAGGCTTGCCTAAGTTAGCACCTCAGGCCCGCAATGTGGACAGCACCCGGCCGACCGCACCGCCCAGACCCCAGCGGGCCACCAGTGCCTCGAGCAGCTCCGGATCGGCCGGCGCCGTCGGCAGCGCCGGGTCGAACTCGGGCAGCGCCACGTCACCGGCGACCCGGACCACCTTCGGTGCCACGTCCAGGTACTCCGCCGCCTCCAGGATCCCGCGCCGCTTGGCCGGCGTCAGCTTCGACTTCGGGTCGGCCGCCG